>NZ_JBSJQA010000019.1:0-512 GCF_053663455.1 Bacillus sp. JK62 | reverse complement strand
GCCCGTCACACCACGAGAGTTTGTAACACCCGAAGTCGGTGAGGTAACCTTTATGGAGCCAGCCGCCGAAGGTGGGACAGATGATTGGGGTGAAGTCGTAACAAGGTAGCCGTATCGGAAGGTGCGGCTGGATCACCTCCTTTCTAAGGATTTTAACGGAATATAAGACCTTGGGTCTTATAAACAGAACGTTCCCTGTCTTGTTTAGTTTTGAAGGATCATTCCTTCAAAACATAGGAACACCTGCTAAATGCGCCACTTCCTGTGGCAACGCATCTGTTAGCATGTCCTATGCGTTGTTCTTTGAAAACTAGATAACAGAAGTAATTCACATTCAATTAGTAATGCAAGATATCACGTAGTGATTCTTTTTAACGGTTAAGTTAGAAAGGGCGCACGGTGGATGCCTTGGCACTAGGAGCCGATGAAGGACGGGACGAACACCGATATGCTTCGGGGAGCTGTAAGCAAGCTTTGATCCGGAGATTTCCGAATGGGGAAACCCACCACTC
>NZ_JBSJQA010000018.1:0-835 GCF_053663455.1 Bacillus sp. JK62 | reverse complement strand
CGCGACCTCCTGCGTGACAGGCAGGCATTCTAACCAACTGAACTACCGGACCATTTTTTGGTTGCGGGGGCAGGATTTGAACCTGCGACCTTCGGGTTATGAGCCCGACGAGCTACCGAACTGCTCCACCCCGCGATGATAATGGTGGAGGATGACGGGCTCGAACCGCCGACCCTCTGCTTGTAAGGCAGATGCTCTCCCAGCTGAGCTAATCCTCCATCATATAAGTGACCCGTACGGGATTCGAACCCGTGTTACCGCCGTGAAAGGGCGGTGTCTTAACCGCTTGACCAACGGGCCCTGGTATTTTTTCGTTTGTTATGTATTGATAATTAGTGGCGGAGAGCAAGGGATTCGAACCCTTGAGACGGGGTTACCGCCTACACGATTTCCAATCGTGCTCCTTCGGCCACTCGGACAGCTCTCCATAAATGGCTCCGCAGGTAGGATTCGAACCTACGACCGATCGGTTAACAGCCGATAGCTCTACCACTGAGCTACTGCGGAATGAAGTCTGCCTGGCGATGTCCTACTCTCACAGGGGGAAACCCCCGACTACCATCGGCGCTGAAGAGCTTAACTTCCGTGTTCGGCATGGGAACGGGTGTGACCTCTTCGCCATCATCACCAGACGTTTTAGTGACATGTATTATTATACTATGTATTTCAGAAAAAGCAAGAGTTTTTTTGAAAAATTCTCTCAAAACTAGATAACAGTAAGCATACATTCAAATTGGTTAAGTCCTCGATCGATTAGTATCTGTCAGCTCCATGTGTCGCCACACTTCCACCTCAGACCTATCAACCTGATCATCTTTCAGGGATCTTACTTCCT
>NZ_JBSJQA010000017.1:0-1011 GCF_053663455.1 Bacillus sp. JK62 | reverse complement strand
ACGCCGCCAGCGTTCGTCCTGAGCCAGGATCAAACTCTCCGATAAAGTAGTTTGACTGACTACGCACATCGCTGTGCGATTTATTTAAAACTTTGAATTAACAGGTACGTTTTGTCTTGTTTAGTTTTCAAAGATCATTTTGTTCACTTTCTCAAGCAACTTTTTAAGTATATAATAAGTTTCTCTCAAAGTCAACATTTTTTTATAAATGGTGGAGCCTAGCGGGATCGAACCGCTGACCTCCTGCGTGCAAAGCAGGCGCTCTCCCAGCTGAGCTAAGGCCCCGAAGTGGTCGGGAAGACAGGATTCGAACCTGCGACCCCATGGTCCCAAACCATGTGCTCTACCAAGCTGAGCTACTTCCCGATTTTTCAAAAAATTATGGCGCGCCCGAGAGGAGTCGAACCCCTAACCTTTTGATCCGTAGTCAAACGCTCTATCCAATTGAGCTACGGGCGCATAATAATGAATGCCGAGGGCCGGACTTGAACCGGCACGGTAGTCACCTACCGCAGGATTTTAAGTCCTGTGTGTCTGCCAATTCCACCACCCCGGCGTGGATGGTATAGTTGGAGCGGAAGACGGGATTCGAACCCGCGACCCCCACCTTGGCAAGGTGGTGTTCTACCACTGAACTACTTCCGCATACAGGATAACTATCCTGTATAATGCGGGTGAAGGGACTTGAACCCCCACGTCATAAGACACTAGATCCTAAGTCTAGCGCGTCTGCCAATTCCGCCACACCCGCGTAACATGGTGAGCCATGAAGGACTCGAACCTTCGACCCTCTGATTAAAAGTCAGATGCTCTACCAACTGAGCTAATGGCTCTTTTTAAAAGACTTGTGTTATTATCTTGTCCAAAAATGGTGCCGGCCAGAGGACTTGAACCCCCAACCTACTGATTACAAGTCAGTTGCTCTACCAATTGAGCTAGGCCGGCAAATATGGTGGAGGATGACGGGCTCGAACCGCCGACCCTCTGCTTGTAAGGCAGATGCTCTCCCAG
>NZ_JBSJQA010000016.1:0-1225 GCF_053663455.1 Bacillus sp. JK62 | reverse complement strand
TGAGAGAACACTCTCAATGGTTTGGTGGCGATAGCGAAGAGGTCACACCCGTTCCCATGCCGAACACGGAAGTTAAGCTCTTCAGCGCCGATGGTAGTCGGGGGTTTCCCCCTGTGAGAGTAGGACGCCGCCAAGCTTTTTATTTTATCTACCATGTTTTTGTTTATGAAGCTTATAATATTCCGCAGTAGCTCAGTGGTAGAGCTATCGGCTGTTAACCGATCGGTCGTAGGTTCGAGTCCTACCTGCGGAGCCATTGCTTCCATAGCTCAGCAGGTAGAGCACTTCCATGGTAAGGAAGAGGTCAGCGGTTCGAGCCCGCTTGGAAGCTTATCTAAATACGTTGATCTGAAGCAGTTTCCGAATGTTATGGAACTGTTATTTTTTGTTTAGTTCAGTAAAAATCTGTTGCTGATTGTACCAGTTAAGGTATAGGTATTTAGCGCGTCTTCTGATGAAGCCTTTCTTCAATGATGCAAAAGAGATTAACATAATTAATTGTTAAACGGTATTGACTTTTATCAAAACCTTGATATAATTACTTTTGTCATAATGAACAGTATAAATAACAATACGGTTTACCGCCATCTGAGGCTGTATTCTGGCCATGCATTACATTTTTACTTGCGGAAGTAGTTCAGTGGTAGAACACCACCTTGCCAAGGTGGGGGTCGCGGGTTCGAATCCCGTCTTCCGCTCCATTTTATCCCAACGGGATATTGTGAAATTAATTGCGCCTGTAGCTCAATTGGATAGAGCGTTTGACTACGGATCAAAAGGTTAGGGGTTCGACTCCTCTCGGGCGCGCCATAATATTTTAAAAAATCGGGAAGTAGCTCAGCTTGGTAGAGCACATGGTTTGGGACCATGGGGTCGCAGGTTCGAATCCTGTCTTCCCGACCATTCTCAAGCTTTAAAGATAATATACTGGTTTTCTTTTTTTCTCTTTTTTTAAAAAAATGCTTGATTTATAGAGAAGCACCGTGGTATATTATTAAACGTCGCTGATGGACAGCAGACAACAACAAAAAGCTTCGGAAACAACTTAAAAAAGTTGTTGACATAAAAGAAGCTGGGTGGTAAGCTAATAAAGCTGCTTCAACAAGCGGTAATGATCTTTGAAAACTAAACAAGACAAAACGTACCTGTTAATTCAAAGTTTTAAATAAATCGCACAGCGATGTGCGTAGTCAGTCAAACTACTTTATCGGAGAGTTTGATCCTG
>NZ_JBSJQA010000015.1:0-1323 GCF_053663455.1 Bacillus sp. JK62 | reverse complement strand
GTCGGGGGTTTCCCCCTGTGAGAGTAGGACGCCGCCAAGCCATTACACGTAAGTGTAATATATGGAGGATTAGCTCAGCTGGGAGAGCATCTGCCTTACAAGCAGAGGGTCGGCGGTTCGAGCCCGTCATCCTCCACCATTCCTATCATACATAAGTTGGCGTATTGGGCCGGTGTAGCTCAATTGGTAGAGCAACTGACTTGTAATCAGTAGGTTGGGGGTTCAAGTCCTCTTGCCGGCACCACTTTTATATGTTATACTATATAAGTCTCTTGTAATAAGAGCCATTAGCTCAGTTGGTAGAGCATCTGACTTTTAATCAGAGGGTCGAAGGTTCGAGTCCTTCATGGCTCACCATGTTTTTCTTGCGGATGTGGCGGAATTGGCAGACGCGCTAGAATCAGGCTCTAGTGTCTTTACAGACGTGGGGGTTCAAGTCCCTTCATCCGCATTGCCAAACGCGGAAGTAGTTCAGTGGTAGAACATCACCTTGCCAAGGTGGGGGTCGCGGGTTCGAATCCCGTCTTCCGCTCCAACTATACTATACCATCCATGCCGGGGTGGTGGAATTGGCAGACACACAGGACTTAAAATCCTGCGGTAGGTGACTACCGTGCCGGTTCAAGTCCGGCCCTCGGCACTTATTGTTGCGCCCGTAGCTCAATTGGATAGAGCGTTTGACTACGGATCAAAAGGTTAGGGGTTCGACTCCTCTCGGGCGCGCCATACATACTTTTGAAAAACGGGAAGTAGCTCAGCTTGGTAGAGCACATGGTTTGGGACCATGGGGTCGCAGGTTCGAATCCTGTCTTCCCGACCATTTTGGGGCCTTAGCTCAGCTGGGAGAGCGCCTGCTTTGCACGCAGGAGGTCAGCGGTTCGATCCCGCTAGGCTCCACTTGATTTTAATTGTTTTTGGCGGTGTAGCTCAGCTGGCTAGAGCGTACGGTTCATACCCGTGAGGTCGGGGGTTCGATCCCCTCCGCCGCTACCATTGGACCTTTAGCTCAGTTGGTTAGAGCAGACGGCTCATAACCGTCCGGTCGTAGGTTCGAGTCCTACAAGGTCCACCACTTATACGGAGGAATACCCAAGTCTGGCTGAAGGGATCGGTCTTGAAAACCGACAGGGGTGTCAAAGCCCGCGGGGGTTCGAATCCCTCTTCCTCCGCCATATCTAATTTAATCATCGCGGGGTGGAGCAGTTCGGTAGCTCGTCGGGCTCATAACCCGAAGGTCGCAGGTTCAAATCCTGCCCCCGCAACCAAAAAATGGTCCGGTAGTTCAGTTGGTTAGAATGCCTGCCTGTCACGCAGGAGGTCGCG
>NZ_JBSJQA010000014.1:0-10787 GCF_053663455.1 Bacillus sp. JK62 | reverse complement strand
GCATGGTGTTCGACCATGACACCCTTCGGCTGTCCGGTCGTTCCTGACGTGTAAATCATATAAGCGAGATGATCCGCCGTTGTTTCCGTCTGCGGGTTCGCTTCATCGTTTTCATCAAGCGGCAGGCTCAGAATGGAGCGTCCGCCGTCAAGCAGGATCGTTTCACCTTTGTAGCTTTCCGGCACGTCGAGCGCTTCCTGTGTGAGAAGCAGCTTGGCGCCGCTGTCCTGCAGAATGTAGCTGATCCGCTCTTGTGGGTAGTCGGGGTCAATCGGCACAAATGCCGCGCCCGCTTTTAAGACGCCGAGTACGCCCGCGGCCATTTCCAAGGACGGTTTCGTTAAAATGCCGACACGTTCGTCAGCCGTGACGCCGCAGTCCATGAGAATGCGCGCGATCCGGTTCGCCCTTGCGTTCAGCTCACCGTACGTCCATTTCGCGCCGTTATATGCCGCGGCCGGCCGGTTCGCGTGGCGGGCGGCCGTTTCTTCAAAGAGACGGTGAACCGTTTTGTCCCGCGGCACAGAAATTGTTTTTCCTTTCCATGCGTCAAGGAGGGCTTGTTTTTCAGCATCGCTGATCAGTGAAATCTCAGGCAGCTTTCTGTCCGGGCTTTCCGCCGCTTGCTTCAGAATCCGCAGGAACCCGGCGCTCCACTTTTCAATGGTTTCTTTTTTAAACAGATCAGTCGCATATTCAAACTGAAGGCCGAGACCTTCTTGATCCGTAAAACCGCCGAGTGTCAGATCGAATTTCGCCGTGCCTTGGTTTGACTCATACGGAGTGATGCGCAGGTTCTCCAGTTCCAGTGTTTCTTTATCCGGATCTTCTGTCGTCACCATCACCTGGAACAACGGGTTGCGGCTCATATCTCTCGGCAGGTCAAGCTTTCCGATCAGATCCTCAAACGGATAATCCTGATGCGCCAGCGCGTCGAGATTGGTTTGTTTCACCCGTTCGAGCAGCCCGGCGAAGGTCTGCTCTTTTCGCGTTTCATTGCGAAGCGCAAGCGTATTGACAAACATCCCCGGCATTTCCTGAACTTCGGCGCTCGTTCTTCCGGCAGTCACCGAACCGATAATGATATCGCGCTGTCCCGTGATTTTGCTCAAAAAGACATGGAACGCGGCGTGAAGCACCATATGAAGAGTCGCTCCCGATGATTCCATTAATTCACGCACCGCTTTTTCCGTTTCACGCCCCGCTCTGAAACGGACGGATTGTCCTTTAAAACTTTGAACCGGCGGACGGGGAAAATCGGTCGGCAGATTCAATTCAGGAAGCTCGCCGGAAAATGCGGAGAGCCAATAACGCTCATGGTCTTTCATCCGTTCGGCCTGCCCGGGTTCATTCTGCCAGACGGCGAAGTCTTTATAGTGCAGGTTCGGCGACGGCAGACTTCCGCCTTTGTAAAGGTGAGCGAGCTCTTTGACCAGCATGCTTCTGGACACGCCGTCGGCAATAATATGATGCATATCCAGCAGCAGCAGGTGTTTCTTTTCATTCAGTCTGACAAGAGCGGCCCGAATGAGCGGAGCCGCGCTCAGATCAAACGGCTTAATGAATGCCTGAATGATAAGATCCGCTTTCTCCTCGTCCGCTGCTTCAAAAATGTGCAGGTCAATGTCAGCCTGTTCTGCGATCTTCTGCATCGGCTGGCCTTTTTGATCGATAAAGGACGTCCGCAAAGATTCGTGGCGATTGATCATCTGATTGAGCGCTTCCTGAAGCCTTGAAATATTGACTTCTCCTTCCATCAGAAGAACGGACGGCATATTATAGCTGATTGTCTCCCGGTCAAGCTGGTTCAGGACGTACATCCGTTTTTGGGCGGATGATAACGGGTACGCGTCTGCACTGTCTGCCGGTGTGATCATCCGATATCCCTCAGATACCGCCGATTTTTCGATATATGCGGCAAGCAGGCGGACAGTCGGCTGTTCGAACAGCGCTTTTAACGGAACCGTTTTGTCCAGTTCAGCCTGAATATTGGCGAGGAGCATCATGCCTTTTAAAGAGTGCCCGCCGTAATCGAAGAAATTATCGTCGATGCCGAGCGTATCCGTACCGAGTGTCTGTTTCCAAATGCGGCACAGCTTTTCCTCCAATTCCGTTTCCGGCAAGGCTGAAGCTGTTTGCGCCGTTTGGCTGACGCCCGGTTTCGGGAGGGCGTTTTTATCGGTTTTTCCGTTGGCTGTGAGCGGAATGCGGTCTACCTGCACGAAGTAAGCCGGAAGCATATGAGACGGCAGTGTTTCGGAAAGCCGTTTGCGAAGCTCAGAGCCTTTCAGCCCGCTGTCGGCTTTATAGTACGCGCACAGTTCCGGCAGCCCGCCTTCGCTGACTGCGAGAACGACCGCCTCCTGAATGCCGTTTACGCTTAACAGCACGGTTTCAACCTCTTTTAATTCAATGCGGTAGCCCCGGATTTTCACCTGATCATCCGCACGGCCGATAAATTCAATCGTCCCGTCAGGAAGCCTGCGGACGACATCTCCCGTTTTGTACATCAGGCTGTCCGGTGAAAAAGGATTTGAGATAAATTTCTCCGCCGTCAGCTGCGGACGGTGAAGATATCCTCTGGCAAGCCCCTTCCCGGTAATATAAAGCTCGCCGCTTGCGCCCGGAGGAACGAGCTGCATTGCTCCGTCCAATACAAGCGCGCCGGTATTTGCGATCGGGCGGCCGATGACGGGACGCTGCTCATATTGATCAAGACGCTCCATATTGATCCGTTCCGCAATGGCGCCGATCGTCGTTTCCGTCGGCCCGTAGTGATTGATGAAGTCGGTATGGGCGTATACGTCATGAAACTTGCGGACATCGGACGTGATGATCTTTTCTCCGCCGAGCACCACTAAACGAAGCGGGCTGAAACGGCGTTCTGACGTAAAACGGGCTGTGTTGACGATCATATGGAACAATGACGGCGTCAGTTTCATATACGTAATGCCGTTTTTCTGTATATACTCACCAAGCTGATCAGGCGCGGTGTACGTCTCTTTCGGCACAATGTGCAGCTCGCCGCCCGCCTGAAGAATCGGGAATATGGCCGTATAGCCGAGATCAAATGCGTAAGAAGACAGCAGCACGGATTTGTCAGCTTCGGTCAAACCGGCTTCACGGCTGAACCATGTGACATAATTGATTAGATTGCGGTGCTCCAGCTGGACGCCTTTCGGTTTGCCCGTTGTTCCCGAGGTATAAATGATATAGGCAAGCTGGTCGGCGCCGGGCTCCGTTTCAAGCCGGTCGGCGCTTTCGTTCTGCCATTCTCCGTCTTCCATTACGACCGTTTTTCCTTTATAAACGGCGGCCGCGGTCATGTTTCTCTCATTGACGACCAGAAGCTTCGTTCCGCTGTCTTCGAGAGAGTAGCGGATTCTCTCTTCAGGAGTCTCCGGATCAATCGGGAGAAATGCCGCTCCGGCTTTCATGACGCCGAGAATCGCGGTAATCAAGTCGGCCGAACGATCCATCATAATGGCCACGATGTCCTCACTGCCCGTTCCGCAAGCCTGAAGGTGGCGGGCAAACCGGTTCGAGCGTTCATCAAGCTCACGATATGTCAGACTTGTTCCGCCCGCAACCGCCGTGAGATCAGGCGTTTTTTGCGCTTGCCGTTCAAACAGTGAAACAAAAGTGCCCTCAGGCAGATCCGCTTCCGTCCGTTTTTCATCAGAAAGGAGCGCTTCCCGCTCAGGAGCGGACAGCAGGCTTGCGTCGGCCAGCTGAATATCCGGATTTTCGGCGCAGGCTTTAATCAGATTGACAAAATGAGCGCTCCAGCGGCGGATGGTTTCGTCCGCAAATAAGGCTTTCGCGTAATCAAAGCTCAATCCGACCTCTTCTCCGCGCTCAGCCGCTTCTAAGGAAAGATCAAATTTAGCGACATGATGATGCATGGAGTAAGAAGAAATCTCCAAATCTCCGAGCCGCAGGGCCGGGATCTCCATGTTCTGCATATTAAATAACACGCTGAACAGCGGACTCCGGCTTGTGTCCCTCGTTAACGGCAGTTTTTCAATTAATTCTTCAAGCGGATAGCTTTGATGCTCAAAAGCTTGAAGGCTCGCCGTTTTCACTTCATTCAGAAATTGCTTGAACGTTTTTTTGCCGGCAGGATGCGACCGAAGCGCCACGGTGTTGACAAACATGCCCGGCACGTCTTGGAGATCAGGATGCTGTCTTCCGGCCGCCGGAGACCCGACTATGATGTCTTCCTGGCCCGAATATTTGGACAGCAGCACTTGAAAAGCGGCCAACAAGAACATGTACATCGTCGTATCCGTATCAGCCAGCAGCTTCTTAATCTGCGCCGTCACCTGTTTATCAAGCCCAAAGATGACGCGTTCTCCTTCAAAACTGCGCTCGGCAGGACGCGGGAAATCAAGCGGCAGATCCAGCACCGGCAGATCGCCTTTGAACGTATCAAGCCAGTAGGCTTCGTGCTGATCGAGATTTGCTTTTTCACGCTGCCAGACTGAAAAATCCTTATAATGAATCTTTGGCAGCTCAAGCTCCGTGCCTTGATAAAGCTTCGCAAGATCACCGATGAAAATGCCCATTGAGCTTCCGTCCGTAATAATGTGGTGCATGTCAATCAGCAGAAGATGCCGATCTTCTTCAAGCCGGATCAGCTTCGAACGGACCAGCGGCGCATGATTGAGCGCAAACGGCCTGATAAAGGCTTTTGTCAGCTCTTCTGCATCTTCTTCCCGGCCCTCGGCGGTTTCAAGCTCAAACGACACATTTTTATGAATGGTCTGCACGACTTCTCCATCTGCCATGTCAAACGACGTACGCAGTGTCTCATGACGGTTGATTAATGCCTGCATGGCCTCTTCAAGACGGTTTTTGTCTACTGATCCTTCCAGCAGAAGTACAGCAGGGACGTTGTAGCTCGTGCTGGCCTGTCCGAGCTGATTAAGGATATACATCCTGCGCTGTGCTGAGGAAACAGGATAATGCTTCTGATAAGGCGCTTGTCGGATCGGTTCAAACTGCTGTTCCTCCTCGCTCTCATGCTCCAAATAATGCGCAAGCTCCTGAATGGTCGGCTTTTCAAATAACACTTTAATCGGCACTTCTTTTTGAAAGTGCTCCTGGATTTTAGCGGTCATCATCATAGCTTTTAAAGAATGTCCGCCAATCGTGAAGAAATTGTCAGTCACACCCGCTTTTACACCGAGAATGCCTTCCCAAATGTCCGCGAGTTTCTGCTCCGCTTCCGTTTTCGGCGCTTCGTATTCTTTTTGAACGGCTTCAGCCTGAGGCTCAGGCAGCGCTTTTTTATCAATCTTTCCGTTCGCCGTCAGCGGAAACTGATTCATCTGGATGAAGTGCGCGGGAATCATGTATTCCGGAAGTGATTCCGAAAGCGTTTTGCGCAGGTCTTCCGGCGAAAGGACCTGGTCTGCGGTAAAGTAAGCGCAAATTTCATTTTCATCCGCTTTATTTTTCCGGATCACAGCCGCAGATTCCGTCACATTCTCCGCCTGGCTGATTTTCGCCTCAATTTCGCCGAGCTCGATTCTGAAACCGCGGACCTTTACTTGGTTGTCAATTCTGCCGAGAAACTCGATCGTGCCGTCCGGAAGCCACTTCGCCAAGTCCCCCGTCCGGTATATCATTTCATCCGGTCTGACCGGATCGCGGACAAACTGCTTCTCCGTTAATTCAGGCAGATTCACATAGCCTCTTGCCACTCCGCTTCCCCCGACGCACAGCTCACCGGGAGCGCCGATCGGCTGGAGGTTGCGGTTTTCGTCCATAATGTACGCAGTGGAATTTCCGATCGGCTTCCCGATCGGGATCGAGCCGTCGTAGTCCTGATCAATGAGAAAACTCGTCGAAAACGTCGTATTCTCCGTCGGCCCGTAGCCGTTCCAAAGCGACAGCTCCGGTGATGCCTTCCTCACTTTGCTGACAATATGCGGCACAAGCGCGTCACCGCCGATGATGAGGTGCCGGAGCGTGTTAAACATGCCGGCATCCTTTTGGGCAAGCTGATTAAACAGCGGAGACGTCAGCCACATGGTCGTGATCCGCTGCTCTTTCAGAAATTGGGCGAATTGCCCGGCGTCAAGCAGCGTCTCTTTTTTCACCGGGTGTAATGCCGCTCCGTTCAGCAATGCGCCGAAGACTTCGAAGGTTCCGGCATCAAAGCTGACGGCTCCCGTTTGCGCCATCCGGTCTTCTTCATGAACCGGCACGTAATTCGAATGTTTGACGAGCCTGATGATATTTCTGTGTTCAATCATGACGCCTTTCGGTTTTCCGGTCGACCCGGATGTATACATGATATACGCCAAGTCGTTGCCGCCGGCCGGAAGATTCAAGTCTGTTCCGCTTACCGTTTCCTCCTCGCTTTCATCCAGCATGACAATCGGGACTTGCAATGTGCCCGCTTGTTCTTGATAGTCCTGAACTGTCAGCACGAGCCGAATCGAGCTGTCTTCCGCCATAAAGCGGAGACGGTCCTCCGGAAAAGCCGGATCAATCGGCACATAGGCGCCGCCTGCTTTTAGGACGGCAAGCATGCCGATAACGGTTTCCGCAGACCGGTCGTTCATAATAGCGGCGGTCCGGCCTTTTTCCAGCCCGCTCTTCACAAGGTGTCTCGCCAGGCGGTTGGCCGCTTCGTTCACTTCACGGTAGGTCCATTCGCGTCCCGCTTCTTTTATCGCGATGCTTGCAGGCGTCCGGTTTGCCTGTGCTTCAAACAACCGGTGAACGGCCTCCTCTTCCGGAAGCGCCGTTTTCGTATCATTGAATATCTCAACAATCTGCCGCTCTTCTTCGCCTGAAACAAGGCCGAGTTCCCGCACGGGCGCGTCAGGCGTTCCGACCGCCGCTTTCATCATGCGGGTCAGATGGTGCGCCGTTCGTTCGATGGCATCATGAGCGAAAGCCGCTCCGTTGTATTTGATTTTGACAGTCCACGTTTTTCCCGGATACACGATGAGATTGAAATCAAAGCTCGTCTGCTCAAAAGCATGTTCAACTTTAATGGAAAAGCCGAGTCTTTCCTCCATGCCCCCGTTTTCCAGCTCTTTGTCCAGCGGATAGTTTTCAAACGCGACCAAATGATTCAAGAGGCTGCCGTCCAGAGCGGAGCGCTTTTGAATGTCATAGAGCGGCACATAATCATAGCGCTCGGCTTCCACGGCGTTTTTCTGAACTGCCGCCATCACGTCAGAAAAGGCTGCATCTTTGTCAATCTTGATTCTGACGGGAATCGTATTGATGAACAGCCCCGCCATCGTTTCAATGCCGTTGATTTCTGAAGGACGGCCTGATACAACGGTGCCGAACACCACATCGTCTGTATAGTTGTATTTGCTGAGCACCGCACCCCAAACGGCCTGAAACAGGTTAGGCCCCGTGACTTGATACCGGTTGGCGGTCTGCTGAATCTGCGCGACCAGCTTTTCATCCCAGACAAAAGAATATTCTTCATTTTGATAGTCTTTCTTTTCTGATGCCAGACGGCCCGGGAGCAGGCTCGGCTGTTCGAAATCCGCCAGGCGGCTGCTCCAATATTGTTCCGCCTCCTCATAATCCCGGCCTCCGAGCCATTTGATATAGTCAGAGTAAGGTTTGCCCTGGCTTCCCCCGGCGGGCCGGCCGGCACGAAGCGCTTCATAGTTTTGAAACAGGCTTTTCATCAAAACGCCCATACTCCAGCCGTCCATGACAATATGATGATTGCTCCAGACGAGATACAGCTCCTTCTCACTGAGCCTGAACACCGCCGCTTTAAAGAGAATGTCCTTCGCCAGATGAAAGCCCTGCTGCTGCACATCGCGTTTATAGCGTTCAATATATTCGGTTTGGCGCGCTTCATCTAATTGACTGATATCTTCATAGTGCACCTTCGTCTTCCGATCTGCTAATACGACTTGGCGCGGTTTTTGAAGCTGCTGGTGCACGAATACCGTACGCAGGATGTCATATGTCCGGATCAGCTCATTGACGCTTTTTTCAAAAAGCTCAAGCTGAAAGCTTCCGTGAATCCTAAGCTCTAATTGTGTGAAGTAGGAGGAAGAATGCGGATCAAGCAGCGCATGATACAGCATTCCCTCCTGCATCGGTGTGAGTGCATACACCTTTTGAATCGATTTTTTGCTCATATGTCACCTCTGTCTTTTCTGTTAGAGAATTTCCATTAATTTATCAAGTTCATCAAGCGTCAGATCATCATCGCCAAGATCGCTAGGCGTAAGCTCAGGTCCGTCTTGGGCCAGGCAGTGATCTATGATTTTCAAGAGGTGCCCTTTAAAGCTGTCACTGAACGATTGAATGGTTTTTTTATGAAATTCGAGAGAATGATAGGCAAACGTCATCGTCATCTGCCCATTTTCTATAAATCCGACAATATCAAGCGCATTCGGCTTCTCTGTGTCAGGGCTCAGCGATTGTCCTGACGGCATCCCGGATCTTGTAAATAAGCCGGAATCCGACATCTCATTAAACTGGCCTAAGTAGTTAAAGCTGATATCCGGATCAATCTTAAATGAAAGATTCTCTTTATGCTCAGGCGCCGTTACATAACGCAGAATGCCGTAGCCGACTCCTTTGTTCGGGATGTGTCTGATGTCTTCTTTCATTTGTTTCAGCTGATATGAAAGATCGTCGGCGTGCTTCATCTCAAGGATCATCGGATACATGCTCGTAAACCATCCGACCGTCCGGGTGATATTCAGGCCGTCAAGAATGTCTTCGCGCCCGTGGCCTTCCAAATGAACGCCGATCGTGTCTTCACCCGTCCACTCTTTCAGCGCCAGTCCGAGCGCCGTGAGCAGGATGTCGTTCATTTCCGTATGGTAGGCTTCATGTACGTTTGTCGTCAGCTGTTCAGTTTGTTCAGGCGTCAGAGAGAAGCTGACCGTTCTCGTATGTCTCATGCGCTGATCACCAGACTGCCTGTCTTTCGGAAGCTGAGTGCATACCTCTTTTTCCTCAAGCTCTCTCCAGTAATCCGCTTCTTTCAGAAACGCCTTCGTATTTGCGTATTCTTTGATTCTCTCAGCAAATTCGGCGAATGAATGTGTTTTCGGAGGCAGCGCCGGTTCATTGCCTTGCTTCAGCTGCGTATAAACGGACGTGAAGTCCTCCAGTAAAATCCGCCAAGATACACCATCCACGACTAAGTGATGGATTGCGAGAAGAAGGTGGTCTCCATCTTCAGCCCGGAAGAGCCCGGCCTTCAGCAGATGTCCTGTTTCCAGTGAAATACTGCTTTGAAGACGGTCTGCTTCCCGTTCGATACGGTCCTCATGATCTTCAGCAGGTCCGTTCAGCTCAAAGACGTTCAGTTCAACAGACGCATCCTCAAGCCCTCTGTAATACGGTTTTTGTTCACGATAAATCATCCGGAGCGCATCATGGTGCACCGTCAGGACATGTAATGTTTTTTCTGTTATCTCCGGATCAAAGCCGTCTTTCGCGTGAAGCATGACGGATTGGTTCCAGTGGTGTTTGTCCGTGAAGTTTTTCTCAAAGAACCAGCGCTGGATCGGCGTTAACTCCGCTTTGCCTTCGACAGGTCCCTGGTCGGCCTGCTTGCCTTCCGTCCGCTCCACATAAGAGACGAGCTCTTCGATGGTCGGGTGCTGGAAGAGATCTTTCATCTCCAGCTTGTAGCCGTGCTGGTTCAGGCGGCTCGCCATTTGGATGCCTTTGATTGAGTCGCCGCCGAGCGTGAAGAAATTATCGCTTACGCCGATCTGATCAAGACCGAGCACTTCCTGCCAAATGTCAGAAAGCAGCGTCTCCATTTCCGTTTCCGGTGCTTTATACGCGGCGCTTCCCGCTTCAATGTCCGGTTCCGGCAGGGCTTTTTTGTCAATCTTTCCGTTTGCGGTGACCGGAAGCTCGGCCAGCTCCACCCAGAACGCCGGCACCATGTAGTCAGGCAGCGTGTCTTTCAGCGCGGCTTTGAGCGCTTCAATATCATTCTGCTGAGGCGCGACATAGGCGCAAAGCGCGGTATTGCCCGCTTTGTCTTCCACAGCCGTCACCGCTGCGTCATGAACGTCCGCAAGCTGAGCGAGACGGACTTCGATTTCTGAAAGCTCGATCCGGTAGCCCCGCACTTTGACCTGCTGGTCGATACGGCCGATGTATTCGATGCCGCTCTGCGCGTTCCATTTGACGAGGTCGCCGGTCCGGTACATGCGCTCGCCGGGCACGAACGGATCTGCGGTAAACCGCTTCGCCGTTTCTTCTTCACGGTTCAGGTATCCGCGTGCCAGACCGCGGCCGGCCACGCACAATTCACCGGCAATGCCTTCCGGCTGCACCTGATCGCCGTCGCCGAGAATATAAGCTCTCGTATTGGCAATCGCCCGTCCGATCGAAAGTGATCCTTCCTCAGGATTGATGACGCCGCTTGTCGCGACGACGGTGTTTTCCGTCGGGCCGTAGTTGTTGACGATCGTGTACGGCTGTTTCACCGCCCGCTTCAGCTTGTCGCCGCCGACGAGAAGCATGCGGAGAGAGGTATTTTCCAGCTCCATAAATTGTTCGGCCAGCTGCGTCGGCAGGAAGGTGATGGTCACGCCGTTCTCCTCGAAATAGTGATTTAAGCGGGTGATATCCAGCCGGATCGCCTCGTCAATGACGTGAAGCTCCGCGCCGATAGTCCATGTCGGGAACATCTCCCAGATGGAGGCGTCAAAACCGAAGCCCGCGTATTTGGCGCTTTTATCATCCGCCGTCATGGCGAATGCGTCGTGGTGCCAGAAGCACAGGTTCACCAGCGCATGGTGTTCGACCATGAC
>NZ_JBSJQA010000013.1:0-16932 GCF_053663455.1 Bacillus sp. JK62 | reverse complement strand
TTGAGAGAACACTCTCAATGGTTTGGTGGCGATAGCGAAGAGGTCACACCCGTTCCCATGCCGAACACGGAAGTTAAGCTCTTCAGCGCCGATGGTAGTCGGGGGTTTCCCCCTGTGAGAGTAGGACGCCGCCAAGCTATTATTACGGTAAAGGCAGCTCATCATGAGCTGCCTTTTTTGTTTATAAGTATTGCTTCAGGAAATTAGAAACGTAATACGGAAATTTGCGTTCCGTGACCTCTAAGAACCGGCGGATCATCACATAATCATCACTGACATGCTGTGTCAGCAGTTCATACCACCACTCCGTTTCATATCTTGCAATCATTCCGATATTGTAGAGGACCAAATAATGAATAATCATTTCCGGAAGATGCAGGAAGTGATCACGCTGAGAGGGAATGTAATATTGATTTTTCTCCAAGTGAAACAATAAATTTGGAGAAGACCAAGGTTCTCTGTCTATCGGGTCAGCCTCAAAAACCAAGTGGTTATGGTCTTTCCTCAGAAAAGACCATTTCAAATGATGGCTGATATATTCAGCAAAGCGGGAATCAGACATATTGTAATGAATGACCGCATGCTCAGGCACTGAAATAAGGTCATCTTTCAGCTCTACTTGGGTCAGCCAATTCTTTTTCTCTTGGAAGTAAAAGACAGTATGCAATTCAGGTATGGCTGTCAGCAATTTCTTCATTGTGTACCGTTCTTCCTCAAGATCAGCTATTCCGAATAAGTGCTTCATTACATGAATACATAAGCCATTGCGCTGCACCTTCACTTCATCATCTCTAAAGGAGTAATTTTGCTTTTTGCGTTTCCGGGCAGTCACGCCATGTGCGAGTACTGAAGCGTGGCTTGGATAGCTTGGATCTGTGGTCAGAAGGCAGGCTTTCAGCAATTGTGACATCCCGTAAAACAACAGAATAGGCTTAATTTCTAAAGGTGAAAGAGATGCCTGCTTATAGAAGGACTCGGCGTGTTTGATAAAGAATATGAAGCGCTCACTGTTCTTAAACGCATATCGTTTTGGTTCTTCCATGCCGCTTTCTGTATAGACTTTGTTTAGAAATTTTTGGGAAGATTCTACGGAATAAAATAATGATAACTCTTTCCACTCATGATCTCTCATATGTATTTTTAAACCCTTTCCTTTATCTAAATATTTCAACTCTTTTTCGCTTCCTTGACATGCTGTTTTCTAGTTGATAATCTACATATAATATTTTGCCGAAAAGAGGGGGATTTACTAATGTGGGAAAGTAAATTTTCAAAAGAAGGCTTAACGTTCGATGATGTACTGCTCGTACCGGCTCAATCAGACGTACTTCCGCGTGATGTGGATTTATCTGTTGAACTGACAAAAACGTTAAAGCTTAATATTCCTGTCATCAGTGCGGGAATGGATACAGTAACAGAATCAGCTATGGCGATTGCGATGGCCAGACAGGGCGGCTTAGGCATTATCCATAAGAACATGTCCATCGAACAGCAGGCTGAACATGTTGACAAAGTCAAACGTTCTGAACGGGGCGTTATTACAAATCCCTTCTTTTTAACACCTGATCATCAAGTATTCGATGCGGAGCATTTGATGGGGAAATACAGAATTTCCGGTGTTCCGATCGTAGATAATAAAGACGATCAAAAGCTTGTCGGTATCATTACAAACCGTGATCTTCGCTTTATCTCTGATTATTCAATGAAAATCAGTGATGTCATGACAAAAGAAGAGCTGGTTACGGCTCCTGTGGGAACCACATTAGACGAAGCAGAAAAAATCTTACAGAAACATAAAATTGAAAAACTTCCTTTAGTGGATGACCAAAACAAATTAAAAGGTCTTATCACGATCAAAGATATTGAAAAGGTTATCGAATTCCCGAATTCATCTAAAGATGAACACGGACGCCTTATTGTCGGCGCTGCGGTAGGCGTGACAGGCGATACAATGACACGCGTCAGCAAGCTTGTTGAAGCGAATGTCGACGTTATCGTGGTTGATACGGCTCACGGACATTCCAGAGGCGTACTGAACACAGTTGCGAAAATCCGTGAAACATATCCTGAACTGAACATTATCGCAGGAAATGTTGCAACGGCTGAAGCGACAAAAGCTCTGATTGAAGCCGGAGCAAATATTGTCAAAGTGGGAATCGGGCCTGGTTCTATCTGTACGACACGCGTCGTTGCAGGTGTAGGCGTACCGCAGATCACTGCCATTTATGATTGTGCCACTGAAGCGAGAAAACACGGCGCGACAATTATCGCAGACGGCGGTATTAAATTCTCCGGAGATATTACGAAAGCGTTGGCTTCAGGCGGACATGCCGTAATGCTCGGAAGCCTGCTTGCCGGTACTTCAGAAAGCCCGGGAGAGACTGAAATCTATCAGGGCAGAAGATTTAAAGTATATCGCGGTATGGGTTCTGTCGCTGCCATGGAAAAAGGCAGTAAAGACCGATATTTCCAAGAAGAAAATAAGAAATTCGTCCCTGAAGGTATCGAAGGACGGACTCCGTACAAAGGTCCTGTAGAAGAAACAGTGTATCAACTTGTCGGCGGTCTTCGTTCAGGTATGGGATATTGCGGTTCAAAAGACTTGCGCGCTCTAAGAGAAGAGGCTCAATTCATCCGTATGACAGGTGCCGGTCTTCGTGAAAGTCATCCGCATGATGTCCAAATTACGAAAGAATCACCAAACTACACAATCTCATAATTGTTACAAATAAAAAACATTTGACAGGGTCGCTGACTCTGTCTATTTTTTTTATATCGAGTGTGATAAAATTTATACTGTTGTGTTTTGAATTTGAATATGTCCTTAACGGCTTAATTATAGATTTAAAATGAATGACGGAGGTCGTAAGATTGAACATCACGAAATGGAAACAGCTGTTGGTGTCATTAGTGGTACTGGCACTGGCCGCAACTTGCTTTGTTCCGATGTCTAAAGCGGAGGCAGCCGGCAATGACCCGATTGATGTCAACGCATCAGCTGCGATAATGATTGAGGCTTCATCGGGAAAAATTTTATACAGTAAAAATGCAGACAAAAGACTGCCGATTGCCAGCATGACAAAAATGATGACTGAATATCTGCTTCTGGAAGCCATTAAAGAAGGAAAAGTGAAATGGGACCAAACGTATACTCCTGATGATTATGTCTATGAAATTTCTCAAGACAACAGTTTATCAAACGTCCCCCTTCGAAAAGACGGCAAATACACGGTTAAAGAACTGTATCAGGCTATGGCGATTTACTCTGCTAACGGAGCCGCGATTGCAGTTGCCGAAATTCTTGCCGGAACTGAAACGAAATTTGTCGCTGAAATGAATGCGAAAGCCAAAGAATTAGGCATGACAAACTATGATTTTAAAAATGCCACAGGGCTTGTGAATGAAGACCTTCACGGCAAGCAGCCGCAAGGAGAAGGCGTTAAAGAAGAGAGTGAAGTTTCTGCTAAAGACATGGCGCTTCTTGCAGACCGCCTGATCACTGATTATCCGGAAGTTCTCAAAACAACAAGCATCGCTAAAACGAAATTCAGAGCCGGCACTGATGATGAAATGGACATGCCGAACTGGAACTTCATGTTAAAAGGTCTTGTTTCTGAATACCCTGGCGTTGACGGCTTAAAAACGGGTTCTACTGATTCTGCGGGATCTTGTTTTACAAGCACAGCACAGCGGAACGGAATGCGGGTCATCACCGTTGTATTAAACGCAAAAGGCAACCTGCATACCGGACGTTTTGATGAAACGAAAAAAATGCTCGATTACGCATTTAACAGCAATTTCTCAATGAAAGATCTTTACCCTGAAGGCTCTCAAGTAAAAGGGCACAAAACGGTTGACGTTGAAAAAGGGAAAGACAAGCAAGTTGATATTGTTACTGACAAGGCGCTTTCTATTCCTGTGAAAAGCGGGGATGAAAAGAACTATAAAGCCGAAGTGAATATAGATAAAAAAGAAATCACGGCTCCTGTGAAAAAGGGAACGAAAGTCGGAACGCTGACAGTTACATACAAAGGCAGTGACAAAGACTATGGCTTCCTCAAATCCAAAGAGTTCAGCGTGAATCTTGTAACGAAAAATGATGTAGATAAAGCAAACTGGTTTGTTCAGATGATGCGCGGCATCGGCGGATTCTTCTCCGGTATCTGGAACAGCGCCGTTGACACGGTAACAGGCTGGTTTTAAGAAATAAGAAAGAGCTCTGATGAAAGTTAGGGCTCTTTTGCTTAATATACTGAAAAAACCAAATTATTAGTAAAAAAATGATATCTATCTTATTTATCTCGCTGTAAAATAAGAATACCCATATGAAATATTGTATTTCTGGGATACAATAAGAGATAGACATTATCTAACTATACATTGACTAGGGGGACCAAATAATGGCTCAAACAGGTACTGATCGTGTAAAACGCGGCATGGCGGAAATGCAAAAAGGCGGCGTCATCATGGACGTTGTAAATGCTGAACAAGCGAAGATTGCGGAAGAGGCGGGAGCTGTTGCCGTAATGGCGTTAGAACGCGTTCCGGCTGATATTCGCGCTGCCGGCGGTGTTGCCCGCATGGCTGATCCGACAATCGTTGAAGAAGTAATGAATGCTGTATCCATTCCCGTAATGGCAAAAGCGCGTATCGGACATATCGTTGAAGCGCGTGTCCTTGAAGCAATGGGGGTAGATTACATCGATGAAAGTGAAGTTCTGACTCCGGCTGACGAAGAATTTCATTTAAATAAAAATGAATATACAGTCCCGTTCGTATGCGGCTGCCGTGATCTCGGCGAAGCAACTCGTCGTATCGCCGAAGGAGCTTCCATGCTTCGTACAAAAGGCGAACCGGGAACAGGAAACATTGTGGAAGCTGTCCGCCATATGAGAAAAGTAAACGCGCAAGTGCGCAAAGTTGTTGCGATGAGCGATGATGAGCTGATGACTGAAGCTAAAAACCTCGGCGCTCCTTATGAACTGCTTCTTCAAATCAAACGTGACGGCAAACTGCCTGTAGTGAACTTTGCTGCCGGCGGAGTAGCGACGCCTGCTGACGCGGCATTGATGATGCAGCTTGGCGCTGACGGCGTATTTGTCGGTTCAGGTATTTTCAAATCAGACAACCCTGCTAAATTCGCCAAAGCAATTGTTGAAGCAACGACTCATTACACAGACTACAAACTGATCGCTGAGCTTTCTAAAGAATTAGGCACAGCAATGAAAGGAATCGAAATCTCAAATCTATTGCCGGAACAGCGTATGCAAGAACGCGGCTGGTAAAACCATAGGAGAGCTGGAAGCATGTTAACAATTGGTGTACTTGGACTTCAAGGAGCAGTAAGAGAACATATTCGTTCAATTGAAGCATGTGGTTCAAAAGGTGTCGTCATTAAGCGTCCTGAACAGCTGAATGACATCGACGGCTTAATCCTGCCGGGAGGGGAAAGCACGACAATGCGGCGTTTAATGGATACGTATCATTTTATGGAGCCGCTTCGCGAGTTTGCCGCCCAAGGCAAGCCGATGTTCGGCACATGCGCCGGTCTGATTATCTTAGCCAAAGAGATAGCGGGAACGGATAATGCTCATTTAGGGCTGTTGAACGTTGTTGTCGAGCGTAATTCCTTTGGCCGTCAGGTCGACAGCTTTGAAGCTGATCTGACGATTAAAGGCCTTGATGAGCCGTTTACGGGTGTATTTATTCGCGCACCGCATATTTTAGAAGCCGGAGAAGATGTTGAAGTGCTTTGTGAGCATAACGGACGCATCGTGGCTGCAAAGCAGGGAAATTTCCTCGGCTGCTCGTTCCATCCTGAACTGACGGATGATCACCGGGTGACAGAGCTGTTTGTGAAGATGGCGGAAAAGCATAAGCAGGAAACAGCTGTATAAAACAGTTGAAAACCGCTGATACTTATAGTACATTATAATCACAAATAAAGATCGAAAAGCGTTGACAGGAAGCAGTAGGGAGCCCCTCTTTCAAAGAGAGCCGATGGGTGGTGCGAATCGGTGAAAGATGCTGTCCGAATCCGTCCTTGAGCGAAATGCTGAAAACAAGTAGGCATTTACGGGAAAACCGTTATGTGTTAAAGCGGGAAGCAAGTGTGAGCTTGTTTTCAATCAGGGTGGCAACGCGAGAGCTCTCGTCCCTTTTAGGGGATGAGGGCTCTTTTTTATTTTCGATAAAAACAGATAGGAGTTGTTAGGCATGATTGATACGAAGGTGCTGAGAGCCAATTTTCAAGAGGTAAAAGCGAAGCTCATTCCAAAAGGCGAAGACTTATCTGACTTTGACAAGTTTGAAGAGCTGGATGAAAAGAGAAGAGAGCTTATCGGTAAAGTAGAAGAACTGAAGGGAAAACGCAATGAAGTGTCTCAGCAGGTCGCCGTTTTGAAACGGGAGAAAAAAGACGCTGATCATATTATTAAAGAGATGCGTGAAGTAGGCGAAGAAATTAAGAAGCTTGATGAAGAGCTTCGTACTGTCGAAACGACGCTCGAAACCATCCTTCTGTCTATTCCGAACATCCCGCACGATTCAGTGCCCGTCGGAGAAACGGAAGATGATAACATTGAAATTCGCAAGTGGGGAGAGGCGCCGGCATTTTCATATGAGCCGAAACCGCATTGGGATATCGCAGACCGCTTAAACATTCTTGATTTCGAACGCGCTTCAAAAGTAACAGGCAGCCGGTTTGTGTTTTATAAAGGATTAGGCGCCCGCCTCGAACGCGCGCTCTACAACTTTATGCTGGATCTTCACGTGGATGAATATGATTACACGGAAGTCATTCCTCCTTATATGGTAAACCGTACGAGCATGACAGGTACGGGACAGCTTCCTAAATTTGAAGAGGATGCTTTTAAAATCAGAGAAGAGGATTATTTCTTAATTCCGACGGCGGAAGTGCCGATTACAAATATGCACCGCGATGAAATCTTATCCGGTGAGAACCTGCCGATCAATTATGCCGCGTTCAGCGCCTGCTTCCGTTCAGAAGCGGGATCCGCCGGCCGTGATACACGCGGTTTGATCCGTCAGCATCAGTTCAACAAGGTTGAGCTTGTAAAGTTCGTGAAGCCGGAAGATTCTTATGAGGAGCTTGAAAAACTGACAAATCAAGCTGAGCGGGTGCTTCAGCTGCTTGAACTGCCGTATCGCGTCATGAGCATGTGTACCGGTGATCTCGGCTTTACAGCTGCGAAAAAGTACGATATTGAGGTTTGGATTCCAAGCCAAGACACATATCGTGAAATTTCTTCTTGCAGCAACTTTGAAGCCTTCCAGGCAAGGCGTGCGAACATTCGTTTCAGACGCGAAGCGAAAGGCAAGCCGGAGCATGTGCATACATTAAACGGTTCAGGTCTTGCAGTCGGCC
Source organism: Bacillus sp. JK62 (assembly GCF_053663455.1). NCBI lineage: Bacteria > Bacillati > Bacillota > Bacilli > Caryophanales > Bacillaceae > Bacillus > Bacillus sp. JK62. The sequence goes on along the minus strand of NZ_JBSJQA010000013.1, from coordinate 9,545 downwards.
GAACAGTAGCTGCCATCTTGGAAAACTACCAGCAGGAAGACGGAAGTGTCATCATTCCTAAAGTGCTTCGTCCTTATATGGGAAATAAAGAAGTCATCAAACCATAAAAAGGTGCGCCCTAGAGGCGCGCCTTTTTTGCTGCCCGGTATAGAGCGGCGGCATTCCGAGCTGTGCTTTCAAGGTTAAAACGGCCGGATGCTAAGGCGTCTTCAAGACTTACAGGGCCGGGCACGATAGAAAATACAGCTGTTATTCCTGCGCTGTAAACATGCTCGAAATTTTTGCCTAAGGAGCCCGCCAATGCGATAACGGGAATTTCTTGAGCGGCTGCGCGTGAGGCGATCCCGGCGGGGGTTTTACCGAATATCGTTTGTCCGTCAATCTGGCCCTCTCCGGTAATGACAAGGTCAGCATCTCTTATCTGATCTGAGAAGGACAGTGTATCTAATACAACGTCAATCCCGCTTTGAAGTTCTGCCTGTAAGAAAGCGATCAGTCCAGCGCCCAGCCCACCTGCGGCGCCCGCGCCTTTTACGGTATCCGCTTCGATATCGTGCTGACGTCTCAATACATCAGCGAAATGGCGTAAATTGCGATCCAATACAACTTTAGTCTTCTCGGACGCCCCTTTTTGCGGGCCGAAGACATATGACGCGCCGTTTTCACCGGTCAGGGGATTTTCGACATCACATGCGGCACGAAAACGGATATGTTTCAAATCAGGGGAGAGCCCGCTTATATCAATAGAAGCTAGGGTGTGCAGAGCGCCTCCGCCGTCAGGTATCTCCTGACCTTCCTCATTTAAGAAACGCACACCGAGCGCGCTCGCCATTCCTGTTCCGCCGTCATTGGTTGCACTCCCGCCAAGCCCGATGATGATCTCACTCGCCCCGCGGGAGGCTGCATCTGCTATTAGTTCACCCGTTCCTCTTGTCGTTGTGTTCAACGGATCTCTGAGGTGGCGGGGAACGAGATGGAGACCCGATGCTTCCGCCATTTCAATGACTGCCGTGCGTCCGTCTCCCAGAAGTCCATATGCGGCGTTTACCGGTGTTCCCAGCGGACCGGTCACAGTTTTTTTGATGATGCTTCCGCCAGTGGCATCCGTCAAAGCCTGAACGGTTCCTTCTCCGCCATCAGCCGCGGGTATCTTGGTATATTCCGCGTCAGGGAAGACCGCTTTGAATCCTTTTTCTATGCTGTCAGCTGCTTCTTTTGATGTCATGCTTTCTTTGAAAGAATCGGGTGCAATGATGATTTTCATTATGTTCTCCACCTTTATGAGCAGGTTATCTGTTTGAATCTATTCTTGATTTTTATTGTGTTTTCCTGCCCGTATGGCATACTGAGGTTGAATTGGACGCAAGACTTTTGTATGATAGTAAAGCTGACGGAAAAGCTGTTTAAGAAATGAAATAAAAAATATGAAAAAGCGCTTGACTGAAATCTGGGTCATGTGGTATATTATTAAATGTCGATACGGAGGAATACCCAAGTCTGGCTGAAGGGATCGGTCTTGAAAACCGACAGGGGTGTCAAAGCCCGCGGGGGTTCGAATCCCTCTTCCTCCGCCATATTGATTTTAAACCTAATGAAACTCGAGCATATATTGGAGATTGTTTTGTCCGCTGCATGTAATGCAGCGGATTTTTTATATGCAAAAAAAGCGATTTTCTCTGTTCGGGGAAAATCGCTTTGCTATTTTTATTTGTTTCTGTTTTCGTTGATCACGTGACTGATTTTTTCGATCAAAGGTTCCAGTGACTGTTCATCAGCTTCAAGGTCATAATCTTCAATGCGTACTTTCAGCACAGGGCAGGCGTTAAAACCGCTGATCCAGTCTTCGTACCGTGTATACATCTCTTCCCAATAAGAGCGGTTTGTCTGCAGCTCCATCTCGCGGCCCCGCTTTTCAATCCGGCTTATAATGTATTCAAGGTCGCCTTCTAAGTAGATCAAAACATCAGGATGCGGGAAATACGGCGTCATGACCATCGCCTCAAATAGGCTTGTGTATGTTGTGTAATCTGTCAGCGACATGGTTCCTTTATCCGCATGCATTTTTGCGAATATGCCTGTATCTTCATAAATCGAACGGTCCTGCACGAATCCGCCGCCTGATTCAAACATGTTTTTCTGCTCTTTGAACCGCTCAGCCAGAAAATAAATTTGCAAATGGAAGCTCCAGCGTTCAAAATCGTGATAAAACTTCTCTAAATAAGGGTTTTCATCCACTTCCTCAAGTGAGGTATGAAACCCGAGCCGTTTTGCTAAAGCTTTGGTCAAAGTCGATTTTCCGACTCCTACCGTTCCTGCTACTGTTATAATGGCATTGTTTGGAATATGAATGTCTTTCATTTAATAAGCTCCTTTACCTGACGGGCAATTCTTTCATAGTCTGTCTTATTCAAAACAAAGTCTTCAGTATCACCGTCAATGGTCAGTACAGATATATCCGGATCTTCTTCCTGAAGCTGTCTGATGGCTGTGTCGTAATCTGCAATGAGATGTTCCAGATATTGATGTTCGATATTTTTTTCAAACGGGCGCCCGCGTTTTTCAATGCGTTGAAGCAATGTCGGCAGGCTTGCCTTTATGTATACAATGATATTCGGCTTCGGCAGGTCGTGAGTGAGCAGATGATAGATCTGCTTATACTTCTCAAGCTTTTGGCCGTGCAATGTACGCTCTGCGAAAATAACATTTTTATAAATATGATAATCGGACAAAACGGGCTGTCCTTGTTTTAAATAATCTCGATCGGTGTCTTCAAGCTGTTTATACCTGTGACATAGAAAAAACATTTCAAGCTGGAAACTCCACTCCTCGATATTGTCATAAAACTTATCGAGATAAGGGTTGTCTTCCACAATCTCATTAATCATAGGAAAACCGAGCTCTTCAGAAAGCATTGTAGCGAGTGTCGTTTTTCCTGCCCCGATAGGACCTTCTACCGCGATAAAAGGGGCTCTGTTCATTGAAAATCCTCCTTAATTCTGCAAACATCCGTCAGCTGCCGGCCTTTATATTGTATCACACTCACAGAAAAGCCCATGAAAAAAGACGCTTCCAATTAACGAAACGTCTCTTTTACAATATGAAATTGATCGCCGAGCAAAAGCCAGTTTTGCGGGAAAGAAAGGCCGAGTTTCCAATAGCTGATTCCTCTTAAATGAAGTTCTTTAATTAAATTGAATTTCGCTTGAATGGATCGTGCGTCTTCAAACCATACTTCATGCCGTTTCTGATTTGCATCCGTGTATCGGAAGAAGGGAGCCTGGGCGGTTTCGTCATATTGAATGTCGACTTTATAGCGTGCGGCCAGAGCGATTGCCTGCTGAGGACTGACGGCTTTCGCTGTCGTTCCCTGTTTAAAAGGCAGTGTCCAATCATAGCCGTACATATTCTGACCCATGACGATTTTTGAAGAAGGCATTTCCGTCAGCGCGTACTCAATGACATTTCTTACAGGGCCGATAGGTGATACGGCCTGAGCCGGGCCTCCGCTGTACCCCCACTCATATGTCATAATCACGACAAAATCGACGATTTCTCCATGTGCCCTATAGTCATGAGCTTCGTACCATTTGCCGGCCTGAGTCGCGCTCGTTTTCGGAGCAAGCGCCGTTGAAATCTTCCAGCCTTCCCGATGAAAAATCGTTCTCGCTTCACGTAAAAATCGATTGTAAGCTTCCCTGTCCTGTGGACGTAAATATTCGAAATCAAAGTGAATATCGCGAAAGCCGTACTTTTTAGCCGTGGAGACGATTTCCTGAAAGAGTTTTGTTTTCACTGTATTGTCATTCAAGATGAGCCGCCCGAGTTCATCGCTGAATGCGTCATTTTCAAGGTTGGTGATGATCATCATCAGAGTGGTGTTGTGCCTGTCACTGATGCTTTTTAAATTGGTCAGAGGCGGTTCCTTTAAAGTCCCGTTCCGCTGCACTTGAAAACTGAATGCGCCGAGGTATGTTAAATAAGGAGAGGCCTCCCTTGCCGCCTGCTGCAGATTAGCGCTTACGCTCGTTCCCCGCGGTTCTATATATGCGTTTGATTCGATATCGGGCTTATTCGCCTGCTGCGGAATGTAAAGGCGGGTTCCGACTCTCAATGTGGTGCCGGGCTGAATTCCGTTCACCCTCGCAAGCTCCGCGGCCGATATATGGAAACGGCCGGCGATTGACGCGAGAGTATCACCTTGTTTTACTTCGTAATATTGACCCTCAATCGGGATGACAAGGGTTTGTCCGACAACCAATGTATTGGGATTAGGCAGTTTATTTGCTTCCGCAATGACATTTGCGGCTGTCCGGTAGCGCGCCGCAATAGCGGAAAGCGTGTCGCCCCGTTTCACTATATAGATCTGAATGAAAAACGCCTCCTTTCATATCCGCTATCAAATATATGAAAAAAGGAGGCTGATCATGTTTATTTTTCGGCGGTAATTTGTTTTTCCGTGGTTATTTCTGCGAAGAGAACATTCTCCATCATGGTCAAAGCGAAATCATTGTCTTCGTCGTTATTGGAAGCGGTGCAGTCTTTCGGAATGGCAATGCTGTATTCTCTCATATAGGCGTCGTTGGCCGTGAACAGCACACAAATGTTTCCGGCAATCCCCGTGATGATTAATCGGTTCACTTGTAATTCGGTCAGAAGGGTGTGAAGCGCCGTTTCGTAAAAAGCGGAATGCTTCGGTTTAATGAGAAAATAATCATCCGGCTGAGGCGAAATATCTTTTATAATGGAGGCGCTTCTGTCGTTGCTGCATTCCTCCCTGATGGCATCAATATCAGCCTTCCAGAGCCCGTAATGATCATTAATATAAATAATCGGCCAGTTGCTTTGTTTTGCATGCTTCTTTAATGATAAAATACGGGGGACAATTTGTTTGGTTTTTTCAGCAAGACGTTCGCCCATATCAAATTGAAAATTGTTGATCATATCGACAATCAGAAGGGCTGTGTTGTTAGGTTCAGACAATACCGGCAACTCCTTTCTGCTGGGGTATTCCTATTTTAACCTTTATGAGACATGAAAAAACTTAAGAAGAGAGCTCGAACCTATGAATGATGAATATTATATGAGAGAAGCCATAAAAGAAGCGAAGAAAGCCGAAGCGAAAGGTGAAGTGCCGATCGGAGCAGTTCTTGTTCTGCACGATGAGATCGTGGCGCGGGCGCATAATCTGCGGGAGACTGAACAGAGGTCGCTTGCCCACGCCGAAATGCTGGCGATAGACGAAGCGTGCCGTAAGCTGGGGACATGGAGACTTGAGGATGCCGTTCTCTATGTCACTTTGGAGCCGTGTCCGATGTGCGCGGGAGCCGTCGTGCTTTCGAGAGTCGATAAGGTCGTATTCGGCGCATTTGATCCCAAGGGGGGCTGTACAGGAACGCTGATGAACCTCTTGCAGGAAGAGCGGTTCAACCACCAAGCGGAAGTGGTGAGCGGCGTGCTCGGAGAAGAGTGCGGAGAAATGCTCAGCGCTTTTTTCAGAAAGCTGCGCCGGCAAAAGAAAGACATGAGGAAAAAGTTGTCTGAGTAGTACGGTTGCATTTTCTGCCTGAAGCAGATATACTTATGTGTGCATCATGAATGGTGCGCATATCAAAATTTGATATTTATTTTGCCGTGCTAAGCGGGGAGGTAGCGGTGCCCTGTACCCGCAATCCGCTCTAGCGGGGTCGAATCCCTTCTCGAGGTTCGTTTACTGTAAGGTCTGCCTTAAGTAAGTGGCGTTGACGTCTGGGTCCTGCGCAATGGGAATTCATGAACCATGTCAGGTCCGGAAGGAAGCAGCATTAAGTGAAACCTCTCATGTGCCGCAGGGTTGCCTGGGCTGAGCTAACTGCTTAAGTAACGCTTAGGGTAGCGAATCGACAGAAGGTGCACGGTAAATCAATCATCAAATTTCAGACTCACCTGTTTATGGCAGGTGAGTTTTTTCGTATATGAAAAACGGGTTTTGGCGTTAAAAGCACGTTCATGTATAATAAACATGATGAATAACAGAGGAGGGCGCATCCTGTGGGTTACCAAGCTTTATATCGAGTATTTAGGCCTCAGCAGTTTGAAGATGTGGTCGGACAGGAACACATTACGAAAACGCTGCAAAATGCCCTTTTGCAAAAGAAATTTTCTCATGCATATCTGTTTTCTGGACCGCGGGGAACGGGAAAAACCAGTGCAGCTAAAATATTTGCGAAAGCAGTCAACTGTGAGCACGCCCCTGTAGAAGAACCGTGCAATGAGTGCGCGGCGTGCAAGGGGATCACAAATGGCTCTATATCAGATGTGATTGAAATAGATGCGGCGTCGAATAACGGCGTAGACGAAATCCGCGACATCCGTGACAAAGTAAAATTCGCCCCGTCGGCCGTTACTTACAAGGTATATATTATAGATGAGGTGCATATGCTCTCTATCGGCGCATTCAATGCGCTTCTGAAAACGCTGGAAGAACCGCCGGCACATTGCATTTTCATATTAGCTACGACTGAGCCTCATAAGATTCCTTTAACCATTATCTCCAGATGTCAGCGTTTTGACTTCAAACGGATTACATCCAAAGCAATTGTCGGACGAATGAAGACAATCGTCGATGCAGAGCAGCTGAAGGTGGAAGAAGGAGCCCTTGATATCATAGCGAGTGCTGCGGACGGAGGAATGAGGGACGCGCTGAGCCTGCTCGATCAAGCTGTATCATTTAGCGGCGAGGAGCTGTCGGTGGATGACGCATTGCTCATTACCGGAGCCGTTTCTCAGCACTATATTGGAAAACTGGCATCTGCTCTTCACCGCAAACAGGTTTCCGAGGCATTGGAAACACTGAATGAATTGCTCCAGCAGGGGAAAGATGCGGCCAAACTGATTGAAGATATGATTTTCTATTTCAGGGATATGCTCTTGTACCAGGCCGCTCCCGGTTTAGAAGGAGTCCTGGAGAAGGTGAAGGTCGATGAAACGTTTCGGAATCTGAGCGGTGACATACCGGCCCCCGCTTTATATGAGATGATTGATATCCTGAATAAAAGCCATCAGGAAATGAAGTGGACGAACCACCCAAGAATCTTTTTTGAAGTGGCTGTCGTGAAAATATGCCAGACGGCACAGCAATCCGCCGGAGACATCCCTGAGGTCGGCATGCTGATGAATAAGATCCAGCAGCTTGAGCAGGAAGTAGAAAGGCTGAAAACCTCCGGTGTGAAGGTTCAGATGGAAAGCGCTCCGAAAGAAGCTCCGCGTCCTCAAAAAGGCGGAAAAAGCCATTATAAAGCCCCGGTCGGAAGAATTCATGAGATATTGAAGGAAGCCACAAGACCTGATCTTGAACAGCTTAAAAGCAGCTGGGGCAAGCTGCTGGCACACCTGAAACAGCAGAATAAGGTATCTCATGCGGCTCTTTTGAATGACAGTGAACCGGTGGCCGCTGCTCAAAAGGCATTTGTGCTTAAATTTAAATACGAAATCCATTGTAAAATGGTTGCAGAAGACAATAACGGAGTCCGTACGAATCTTGAACAGATTCTCGAATCAATGCTCGGGAAAAGAATGGATTTGATTGGCGTTCCGGAAGCACAATGGGGTAAAATAAGAGAAGAATTTTTAAATGATCACCAGCAGGAAAGTGAAGGATCAAACGAACCGGCTGAAGAAGATCCGCTGATTGCAGAGGCGAAAAAACTTGTCGGAGCGGATTTAATCGAAATAAAAGACTAATAAGATGAAAGAGAGTGATTGAATATGCGTGGCGGAATGGGAAACATGCAAAAAATGATGAAACAAATGCAAAAAATGCAAAAGGATATGGCGAAGGCTCAGGAGGAACTTGCTGAAAAAGTGCTTGAAGGCACAGCGGGCGGCGGTATGGTGACTGTAAAAGTCAACGGCCAAAAAGAAGTTGTAGACGTTGCCATTAAAGAAGAAGTTGTTGATCCGGAAGATATCGAAATGCTTCAGGACCTGGTTCTTGCTGCGACAAACGACGCCCTCAAAAAAGTGGATGACATGACGAATGAGACAATGGGACAATTTACAAAAGGAATGAACATACCGGGTTTATTCTAGGGGGATAAATAAACATGCAGTATCCTGAACCAATATCAAAGCTGATTGACAGCTTTATGAAATTGCCAGGGATCGGACCGAAAACAGCGGTTCGTCTGGCTTTTTTTGTTCTAGGTATGAAAGAAGACACAGTATTGGATTTTGCTAAGGCGCTTGTCAATGCGAAGCGGAATCTGACTTATTGCTCGATTTGCGGACATATTACAGATCAGGACCCTTGTTATATATGTGAGGACACAAGAAGGGATAAGTCTGTTATTTGTGTCGTGCAGGACCCTAAGGATGTGATCGCAATGGAGAAAATGAAGGAATATAACGGCCAGTATCATGTTCTTCACGGCGCGATTTCACCAATGGACGGCATCGGTCCGGAGGATATTAAGATTCCGGAGCTGCTGAAACGTCTTCAGGATGATCAAGTGACAGAAGTTATTCTCGCAACCAACCCTAATATTGAAGGGGAAGCAACAGCGATGTATATATCAAGGCTGTTAAAGCCCTCAGGCATCAAGCTCTCCCGTATTGCCCACGGTCTGCCCGTCGGCGGTGATTTGGAATATGCTGATGAGGTCACTCTTTCAAAAGCTCTTGAAGGAAGACGTGAATTGTAAGGGAGGAAAAGGCAAGGCATGGGTTTTCTTCGCAGAAATACATTAAGAAAAGAGTTTGACGAGAAGCTGATAGAACAGCTCTTGAAACAAAAAGAAGAATGGAACAGACAGCAGAGTCTGGTCGAGAAAAGTCTAGAGCCCTCCGCTGAGGTGTTGTTTGAGCTGAAAGTCGCTGAATCTAAGTACTTTTTTTATTTGAAAGAAGCGAAGCAGCGGAATTTGAAAATGAGCAGATGGAAGTAAGAGGTCTATTCTCCGGAATCTTCTCATAAGCTTGTACTAAACAAGCGAGGGGGAAGATTCATGGAGCCTTTTTTCATTATCGGTTTGATTGTCGGTCTGGTTGCTTTGCTTTTTTTATGGGGAGTATCTTCAAAACCGTTAAGGTGGATTGGTGTGACTGCCATTAAGTTTATTGCCGGCGCGATTCTGTTGGTGGGTGTGAACTTGTTCGGCGGTAGTCTCGGTATTCATATCCCTGTTAACCTGATTACAACGGGCATCAGCGGGATTCTGGGAATTCCCGGCATTGCGGCTTTGATAGTCATTAAACGCTTCATCATTTAATTTGTCGATTATTGTTGACATGTTGGATCATGGGTGGTATTCTAATATATGTCGCTGATGACGAAACGAATTCTTGAAAAAGAAATTTTAAAAAGTTATTGACGATACTGACACTGAGATGTTATAATGATTAAGTCGCTTCAAGAGCGATGGACAAAGTTCTTTGAAAACTAAACAAGACAAAACGTACCTGTTAATTCAAAGTTTTAAATAAATCGCACAGCGATGTGCGTAGTCAGTCAAACTAAGGTCTGCATGATGCAGATCACACAGACGTTACTGCAGGATGCAGTGAACTTA
>NZ_JBSJQA010000012.1:0-21626 GCF_053663455.1 Bacillus sp. JK62 | reverse complement strand
GTGCCGGCCAGAGGACTTGAACCCCCAACCTACTGATTACAAGTCAGTTGCTCTACCAATTGAGCTAGGCCGGCAAATATGGTGGAGGATGACGGGCTCGAACCGCCGACCCTCTGCTTGTAAGGCAGATGCTCTCCCAGCTGAGCTAATCCTCCATATGACCCGTACGGGATTCGAACCCGTGTTACCGCCGTGAAAGGGCGGTGTCTTAACCGCTTGACCAACGGGCCGTTGTGTCCGCGTCGAGCTGACAAAAGTTATTATATACAGGTTGTACCCCATTTGTAAAGAGAAAAATTATTTTTTTTATTTTCAAACTTTTTTACCCGTTTTTTAACTGAAAAACTCATCCCTCCTCTCTTATTTCATTTATGATGAAAGTATCAAAATATTGAAGGGAATGGACACAGATGATCTTAGTCAGCTCTTGTCTCGGCGGTATCGAATGCAGATATAACGGCTCTCACGCCGCTTCGGAAAAAATCCGCAGACTCGTAGAAGAAAAGAAAGCTGTTATGGTCTGCCCCGAACTTTTGGGCGGCTTCACCACTCCCCGCGAACCGGCGGAAATCATCGGCGGCACGGGTGAAGACGTGCTGAACGGAACGGCAAGAATCGTAACGGCATCAGGCGAAGACGTTACGGCTTTATATATGGACGGCGCGGAAAAAACGTTAGCATACGCAAAAGAAATAGGCGCCGCAACAGTCATCCTTAAAGAAAACAGTCCGTCCTGCGGCAGCAGCTTTATCTATGACGGCACTTTCTCAGGAAAAAAAATACTCGGAGACGGCATCACTTCCGCTCTTTTAAAACGGGCAGGCTGCCGTGTTCTATCAGAAGATGAATTGGATCAATTATAAAAAAGGAGAGTAGATATCATGGATGTAGCCCTGTCCTTTTATAAACCGGAGCATGCAGACGGGCTGAACGGGTTTGTGCTGAGTGAAGAAGATAAAAAGTTCACAGCTCTGCCGATAGATGTCCTGCCGCAGGCGCTTGTCATCCGGGATCGCTACCCGACAGTCATTTTAAAAGAAGACCGCCCCGTCGGTTTTTTTATTTTACATACCTCAAAAGAAACCATTGCCCCGTATTCGAACAATGTGTCTGCCATTTTGCTGAGTGCGCTGTCATTACATGCGCCGCATCAGGGAAAAGGTTATGCCAAACAAGCGATGATGCAGCTCCCCGCTTTTGTCGCAAATTATTTTCCTTGGTGTGATGAAATCGTGCTTGCTGTAAACCATCGCAATCAACGTGCAAAGAACCTGTACCGGTCTTCCGGTTTTATTGACAAAGGGCGGCGCAGGATCGGCCCGATCGGTGAACAGCACATTCTGCATCATTTTTTGTGAAAGCGCTTGATTATTCATCTCATCCCTGCCGATTTTTCTTGAAACATCTATTCAGAAGCCCATATACTTCAAGTATTAACGACTTGGGAGGGTACAATCATGACAGACCGGCTTAACATTCACAGATTGACCACAGAAACCAGAAACCCGCAGACCGCTTCAATCCATCAGGCAGACACGATGGAAATTCTCCGCATCATTAACGAAGAGGATTTCAAAGTGGCTGAAGCCGTTCAGCAGGTGCTGCCCGATATTCAGATTGCCGTTCAATTCGCCCATCAGTCCTTACGGCGAAACGGCAGGCTGATTTATGCGGGAGCGGGCACAAGCGGCAGACTCGGTGTACTGGATGCGGTTGAATGCCCGCCTACATACAGCGTAAGTCCCGACACCGTCATCGGTCTGATGGCCGGAGGGGCAGACGCCTTTTTGCAAGCGGCTGAAGGTATAGAAGACAGCGAGGAAACCGGCGCTCTCGATCTCAAAACGATCGGGCTTACCGCAGAAGACACCGTGATCGCCATCGCGGCAAGCGGGCGCACGCCGTATGCGGCCGGTGCGCTGAAATATGCAAAAACAATCGGCGCCAAAACCGTCGCGCTCACATGCAATAAGGACTCATTGATCAGCACCTTTGCCGATCACAGCATTGAAGTCATTGTCGGCCCCGAAGTGATTACAGGGTCAACACGAATGAAAGCCGCGACGGCACATAAAATGATTCTGAACATGATTTCCACGGCCGTGATGATTAAAAGCGGCAAAGTGTACGAAAATTTAATGGTGGACGTTCATGTCAGCAACGAAAAATTGAAAGAACGCGCAATCGGCATTATCCAAAGCATCACTGGCGTTCCGTACGACAAGGCAAAAGAAACGCTTGAGGCCGCAGGCAGCCATGTCAAAACGGCAATCGTCATGCTGAAGACGAATTCGGACGAAACACACGCGAAGGCACTGCTCAAAGAATCAGAAGGATTCATTGATAAAGCCATTGAACAGCACGTTTCAAGAGAAAAAGAACGCTGATCGTTCTTTGGTGAAAAATAATGTGCTTTTACGAGCCCGCGCCGTTTTCATGTTCGGCGCAGGCGCTTTTAGGACGCGTTTCAGGCATAGCTCCCCGGGAAAAATCGTACGGAAAAAGGAGGATCTCCATGAGCAAAGAGGCATTTTATCAGTCACTGGCCAAAGATATCCTGGACAATTGCGGCGGTTCATCGAATATTTCAGGCTTTACCCACTGTATGACACGCCTGAGGATTACACCTTTAGATCGGGACAAAACGGATATTGAGGCGCTGAAACGGCTTGACGGGGTAATAGGCGTCGTCGAAGCTGAAACACTGCAGATCATTCTCGGCACGGGTGTCGTCAATCATGTCGCCGACGCTTTCGCAAAACTTATGCCATCCGGAAAAAACATTGATTTAAAAGAAGCCGCCTCACGGAAAAAAGCCGATCTCAACAGAAAAAACACCACACCCATCAAATTGTTTCTGAGAAAAATATCAAGCATCTTCATTCCCCTTATTCCCGCACTCATCGCATCAGGTTTAATCACCGGTATTACGAAAGCCGTCATTCAGGCCGGCTGGCTCCCGAAAGAATCTCAAATCGCACTTATTTTAACGGTTATCGGTTCAGGCTTGTTCGCTTACCTCGGCGTCCTTGTCGGCATCAATGCGGCGAAGGAATTCGGCGGGACACCCGCGATGGGCGGCCTTGCGGGCATATTGATCCTTAACCCTGAGATCGCCAATATCAGTTTGTTCGGAGAGAATCTGCTCCCTGGCAGGGGAGGATTAATCGGCGTTCTTTTCGCTGCGGTTTTTATCGCTTATACCGAACGGTTTATCAGAAAGTACGTCCATCAATCCATCGACATTATCGTCACGCCTACATTGTCTTTACTTATCACCGGGCTGGTGACATATGTCGTTTTTATCCCTGCAGGCGGTTTTATTTCTGATCTGATTACATCAGGTTTATTGTCGCTGCTGAATGTCGGGGGAGTGCTCTCAGGGTTTGTACTGGGAGCCGCCTTCCTGCCGCTTGTCGTCACCGGCCTGCATCAGGGCTTGACTCCCGTACATTTGGAATTAATCCGATCAATCGGAGATGACCCGCTTCTTCCGATTCTCGCGATGGGAGGCGCGGGTCAAGTAGGCGCGGCCTTCGCCATCTTTATGAAAACAAAAAAAGCCTCATTAAAAAGAGCGATCGGCGGCGGACTTCCATCCGGTCTGCTCGGAATCGGAGAGCCGCTCATCTTCGGCGTCACGCTCCCGCTCGGCCGGCCGTTTTTGACGGCGTGTTTAGGGGCGGGAATCGGCGGCGCTTTTCAAGCCCATTTTCAAGTGGCTACTTTTTCAATCGGTGTCTCCGGCCTTCCGCTCTCGTTTCTCGTACAGCCGGCTCAAATCGTTTTGTATATCATCGGTCTCTTCATCTCTTACGCGGCGGGCTTTGTCTTCACTTATGCGTTCGGATTTAAGGATGACATGGCTGCTGAATTTGAATAAACCGGGAGGGATCAGAATATGAAAACACTGACAGCCGCCGTACTCACAATGGTCATCAGCCTCTCTTTTCTGCCGCAGCACAAAGCCGAAGCCCAATCCAAATTATATGACGCAGCAAAGCTCAGAAAGGTTGATCAAATGATTGAAAAAGACATCGCAGCAGGATTCCCCGGAGCCGTCCTCGTCGTCGTAAAGGACGGACGGGTGATCAAAAAGAAAGCATACGGCTACAGCAAAAAATATGACGGGAACACCCTTTTATCCCGTCCGAAAAAAATGAAAACATCAACCATGTTTGATTTAGCTTCCAATACAAAAATGTACGCGGCCAATTTTGCACTACAGCGACTCGTCAGCCAGGGAAAGCTTGATGTGTATCAAAAAGTCTCGGCTTACCTTCCTGATTTCAAAGACAGAAAAAGCGATCCGATTCAAGGAAAAGACCGCATACGCGTCATCGATGTGCTCCAGCATCAATCCGGTCTGCCGGCAAGCTTTTATTTCTATCAGCCGGACACCGCAGGCCCTTTATATTCACAAGAACGGGATAAAACGATCCGTTTTCTCAACCAAATCCCGCTTGAATACAAGCCGGGAACAAAACACGTATACAGCGATATCGGTTACATGCTTCTCGGCTGCATCATTGAAAACATAACCGGAAAAACCCTTGATACCTATGCGGAACAAGAACTGTACAAACCGCTGAAACTGACGCACACACTGTTCAATCCGCTGCAAAAAGGTTTTAAAGAAAAAGCATTCGCAGCTACTGAACGTTTAGGCAACACACGTGACGGAGTCATCCATTTCCCTCACATCAGGACGTATACGCTGCAGGGGGAGGTTCACGATGAAAAAGCATTTTACTCAATGGGAGGGGTGTCCGGTCACGCCGGGCTGTTTTCCAGAGCTGATGATATGGCCGTCCTTCTTCAAGTCATGCTGAACGGCGGCAGTTATAAACATGTTTCTCTCTTCAATAAAAGAACGGCCGATTTGTTCACAACCGCGGCCTCCTCTGATCCGACATTCGCTCTCGGCTGGCGGAAAAACGGCAGCCCGGATATGGAGTGGATGTTCGGACCTTATGCAAGCAGGCAGGCATACGGCCATACGGGATGGACCGGCACCATCACGATTATTGATCCCGCTTATAAGCTGGGGATCGCACTTTTGACCAATAAAAAGCATTCCCCCGTCGTCAGCCCCGGTGAAAACCCGAATGTTTTTGAAGGGGATCTTTTCCCGACCGGAAGCTACGGCAGCGTCATAAAAGCGATTTATGAAGCCATTGAATGACAACCCATGTCTTTTGTCCAAACTATGACGGCAGGAGGGCACCATTATGAAACTTTTCATCTCAGCTGTATTACTGTTGTTTATTGTTTTCGGCACGCATCATGCATCGACAAAACCGGATATTCCGTCACAGGCGGAACAAGCGGTATCCCGTATGACATTAGATGAAAAATTAGGGCAGATGCTCATGCCTGATTTTCGTAATTGGCAAAAAAAGGGGCAGTCATCACCTGAGGCTCTTACCCAAATGAATGACGAAGTCGCAAGGCTTATTCAAAAGTACCGGTTCGGCGGCGTTATCTTATTTGCAGAAAATGTAAAAAATACTGAGCAAACGGTACGCCTGACAGATGCCTTTCAAAAGGCGAGCCCTGACATTCCGCTATTATTAAGCATTGATCAGGAGGGCGGCATCGTAACTAGACTTGGTGAGGGCACTCATTTCCCAGGCAATATGGCGCTCGGGGCCGCTAGGAAAACAGCCTATGCGTCCCAGACCGGCGCCATTATCGGGAAAGAACTGAAAGCACTGGGCATTAATACGAATTTCGCTCCCGTTCTCGATATCAATAATAATCCCGGAAACCCTGTCATCGGCGTCAGGTCGTTCAGTTCAGACCGTGATCTGACAGCTTCACTCGGCCTTGCCTCAATGAAGGCTCAGCAAAAGCAGAATGTCGCTGCCGCCGTCAAACATTTCCCGGGACACGGCGACACGGATGTCGACAGCCACTACGGTCTTCCGCTTGTCACCCACAATCAAGAAAGGCTGCGTCAGATTGAACTTTATCCGTTCCGGCAGGCCATTCAGGCCGGAGCTGATATGATCATGACAGCCCATGTGCAATTTCCCGCTTTTGACGATACAACCTATAAAAGCAAGCTGGACGGTTCAGATATCCTCGTACCTGCCACACTCTCGAAAAAAGTGATGACTCATCTTCTCCGTGAGGAAATGGGATTTAACGGCGTCATCGTTACGGATGCATTAAATATGAAAGCCATTGCCGATCATTTCGGCCAGGAAGAGGCGGTCGTCATGGCAGTAAAAGCAGGAGTCGATATTGCCCTGATGCCGGCCCAAGTGACATCGCTGCAAACGGAAAACCGCTTTGCCCGGGTTCATTCCGCTTTAAAACAGGCGGTACAAAAAGGGGAAATTCCGCTGCAGCAAATTAACAAATCAGTTGAACGCATCATTTCCCTGAAAATAAAACGAGGGATATATCCCGCACCGAAAGAGACAAATCTGAAAAAGAAGATTGCAAAAGCAAAGAAAACCGTCGGCAGTAAAAATCACCTGAAAACTGAAAAACAAATCGCGGAAAGATCCGTCACCGTCTTACAAAACAAAAACCGCACGCTCCCATTCAAACCGAAAAAGAACAGCCGCGTTCTCATTGCCGCTCCTTATGAAGATCAAACAGCGGCAATGGAACAAACCATTCAGCAGCTCATCAAGAAGAAAAAAATCCGGCCGGTAACCATCAGTAAAATGAACTTCGCCGAGCGCACATTTCATGATGAACACAAAAAGCTGGTATCCGACGCGGATTACGTGATTACAGGCTCCTATGTCGTAAAAAATGACCCTGTCGTAAACGACGGCGTGATTGACGATTCCGTCACAGATCCCGGCAAGTGGACGACTGCATTTCCGCGGGCCGTCATGAAAGCCGCACAATCGAACCAAAAACCCTTTGTGCTGATGAGCCTGCGTAATCCTTACGACGCCGCGAATTTTGAAGAAGCTGAAGCCCTTATCGCAGTCTACGGCTTTAAAGGATATACAGACGGACAATTCCTCCAGCCAAACATTCCGGCAGGCATTGAAGCGATATTCGGACAGACAACACCGCAAGGCAGGCTGCCCGCTGACATTCCTTCCGTCACGCATCCGGGAACGACACTGTATCCTTATGGTTTCGGTATCAATCTGAAGACCGGAAAACCGCTTTAAACAGGAGGGCTGATTATGAAAACACATACGGCTGCACTTCTCGCCGGACTTGTCGTCATCAGTGCTATGACGGCAGTCTCGGCGGCTTCTGACAGAACCCTTCATACCGCCAAGAAACCAAGCATCCAAACAGGGATCGACCGCCTGCTGAAAGATTATAAACAGGAACTGAAGGGAAAAAGGGTCGGGCTGATCACCAACCCGACCGGTGTGAACGCATCATTGAAAAGCAGCGTTGACGTGCTGTATGAGGCGCCAGACATCCACTTGACGGCATTATTCGGACCCGAGCACGGTGTCCGCGGCGATGCTCAGGCCGGAGACAAAGTCACATCCTATATAGACGAAAAAACAGGGCTTCCCGTCTACAGCCTATACGGGGAGACGAGGAAACCGACGCCTGACATGCTGAAAGATACAGATGTGCTGATTTTCGATATTCAGGATGTCGGAACGCGATACTACACCTACATTTATACAATGGCCTATGCCATGGAAGCGGCCAAAGAAAAAGGCATTCCTTTTTATGTCTTGGACCGGCCGAATCCGCAAGGCGGACGAAATCCGGACGGCCCGGTTCTTGAACCGGATTACGCTTCATTTGTCGGACTGTATCCGATCCCGCTGAAGCACGGCATGACGATCGGTGAGCTTGCTCTTTTATTCAATAAAGAGTTTCATATTGGCGCCGACCTCACCGTCGTAAAAATGAAGCGTTGGAAGCGGACGATGACGATTGAAGATACCGGTCTGCCGTTCGTCCTCCCTTCGCCAAATATCCCGACCCCGGACAGCATATTCGCATATTCGGCGACAGGACTAATCGAAGGCACAAACGTGTCCGAAGGAAGGGGCACGACAAAGCCGTTTGAACTTATCGGCGCGCCTTATATGAAAAGCACCGAGCTCGAAGAACGCCTGAACAGTCTCAAGCTTCCGGGCGTCACCTTCAGAGCCGCTTCATTCATCCCCAGCTTCTCCAAGCACCAGGGCAAGCTGTGCCACGGCGTACAAGTCTACGTAACAAACAGAAACACATTTGGAGCGGCAAAAACAGGGCTCTCCATTCTGAAAACCATGCATGACTTATATCCGAATGACTTTTCATTCTTGCCGACAGGCTCTTTTGACAAGCTGATCGGTAACGGCTGGGTACGCAAAAAAATAGAAAAAGGCGCTTCCATTGAAGACATCACCGGCACATATCAACGCCGGCTGGACCAATTCAAAACTCTAAGAAAACAATACCTCATATACTGACAACATTCGTGTTACACGTGTAACATTTTGTCGCATTTCACATTTCCGCTTTTTATAGGAAAACATTCATTTATTTGGTACAATTCAATTGATAACAGTTATCATTTAAATGAATGTTTCCTAAAAGGTGGTTTCTCATGAAAAACACATTATTCTTTCAGCCCATTGATATCATCTCCGTAAAAAAAACAGCCGACCTTCTGTCAGAGCATCAGCTCACTGATTCCCCCGTATTGATCTTTCATGTGAAAGGCGAGGGACAAATTGATATCGGCACAGACAGCTTTCCGCTGCAGAAGGAAACGCTCTACATCTGTCCTTGTGATGAGACATTCAATATTGCCCCTATATCGTCAGGCGGCATCCATTTGTATATCGTCAGACTCCGTGTTTTCTCCTATTCCTCAGATGATGAAGCGATGCTTCCGGATAACGGGGAAGACATCTTCCACGGACTTCAGCAAATGAATTTACAAACGGTTGATCATTTGACAAGCCGGCTCCAATCACTTTCTGAAAACGTGCGATCGGCGGATGGATTGCAGAAAATGAAATATACAGCCGACTTTCAGCAGCTGATGTACGACCTCTATGCCGCAAAAGTATGCCATCAAAATAATACGAAAGCGGCGATCGAACAGACAAAACAATTCATACATGCTCAGTCCGACACAAAAATCACGCTCACCCAGCTCGCTCATATGGCGGGAATCAGTCCCAAGCATTACAGTGAAACCTTTAAAAAACTATACGGGCAGAGCGTAACTGAATATATCACAGACATCCGCATAACCAATGCGAAAAAACTGATGGCCAAGGCAAGCTGCAAACTGCGGGAAATCGCTCATCAAATCGGCTACCAGGACGAATTTTATTTCAGCCGCATCTTTAAAAAACATACCGGCAGCTCACCTACAAGCTATATGAAAAAAAGACGAACAAAAATGGCCGCGTACGGAAAAGAAACGATGGGGCATCTGATTCCTCTGCATCACGTGCCTTACGCTGCGGCGCTGCACCCGAAATGGACGGCCTATTATTACAAACAATTCTCTTCCGATATTCCGGTTCACCTGAGCGCTTACCGCTATAATGCAAATTGGGAAGAAAACCTGCACACGCTGTCTCAAGCTGCCCCGGACATCATTTTCAGTCTCGATTCTGTCAGTGAAGAAGAAAAACAGCGCCTGAATGACATCACTGAAGTTTTTTATCTTCCGGCTCAAGAGAATTGGAGAGACCAGTTTCTTCGCACAGCCGCATATCTGAATGAAGAGCAGGAAGCGCGGCACTGGCTTAAAACTTATCAAAGTCTCGCCCATTCAGCGAAAGATGCTCTTAAACACGTGCGGCACCAGCGATTCTTATTTGTCCGTGTATATAAAGAAAATATGTACATCGCCCATAACAACAGTATTGAGGAAGTCTTCTTCGGTGATTTAGACTTTGCCTCCGCAAAACCGGCATCTTTTGCTCCTGACGAAAAGATTTCCTTGGAAATGCTGGCGGATTGCCAGGCTGACTGCATCATGCTTTTCACTTGTAAAGAACCGGAAACGCTTCGCTATTTTCAGCGGATTCAGCAGACCGGGATATGGCAGAACCTTAGTGCCGTCAGCAATAAACGCGTGTTTCCCATTTCATCTGACCCGTGGATTGAATATTCTCCAAGCGGACATCAGCGGATGATCGAGCAAAGCATTTCCATTTTATCCGAAGATCGTCCATGGTAATGCCGGAAATTATCCATGGTCTTATCCCTATTCATTCTCTATAATTCCAATTGATAATAGTTATCAATTGAACAGGAGGAACAATAGATGAAGAAATTGGCATTCGCTTTCATGATTTTGCTTTTGGCTTTCACGGCCGCGGCTTGCGGAAGCTCAGAAACATCTGATACAGCAAGTAAAGGAAAGGACGCTTCTTCAGATAAACAGAAAATCGAATATCTCGGAAAAACATATGAAGTCAAAGCGCCGACTGACAAAATCGCCATTACAGGCAGCGTAGAATCAATGGAAGACGCCAAATTGCTTGACGTTCATCCGGCAGGAGCAATTTCTTTCTCCGGCAAATTCCCGGAACTGTTTAAAGATATTACAGATAAATCCGTATCAACGGGAGAAAAAATGCAGCCGAATATGGAAAAAATTCTTGAGCTGCAGCCGGACGTCATTCTGGCATCAACCAAATTCCCGGAAAAAACGTTGAAAAAATTGAGCGGCACCGCTGAAACCATCCCTGTCTCTCATATCTCATCAAACTGGAAAGAAAACATGATGCTGCTCGCCCAGCTTACAGATAAAGAGAAAAAAGCGAAAAAAATCATCGCAGATTACGAACAGGACCTGAAAAAGACAAAAACAAAGATCAACAGCAAAGCGAAACAGTCAAACGCACTGGTCATCAGAATCAGACAAGGCAATATTTATATTTATCCTGAACAAGTTTATTTCAACTCCACGCTTTACGGTGATTTAGGCCTGAAGGCACCGGACGAAGTCAAAGCGGCGAAAGCGCAGGAACTGATCTCTCTTGAAAAATTAAGCGAAATGAACCCTGACCATATCTTCGTACAATTTTCTGATGACGAAAACGCAGATAAGCCGGACGCTTTGAAAGACTTAGAGAAAAATCCGATCTGGAAGAGCCTGAAGGCAGTCAAAAAAGACCATGTATACGTCAATACGATTGATCCATTAGCCCAAGGCGGAACCGCGTGGAGTAAAATCAGCTTCTTACAGGTTGCGGCTGACAAATTGACTCAAGACTAATAAAGAGTAGGTTTTTCACATGTATGCAAAACGGCGGACACACATTATTATCATCGCTTCACCGATTGCCATTGTTCTGTCACTGCTCCTTTCCGTTTTATACGGCGCAAAGCAGCTTGACTTCCATACCGTGTTCTCCGCATTGCTGCACTTTAATCCGGAGAATACCGACCATCAGATCATATGGCATTCAAGAATCCCGAGGGCTGCCGGCGCTATGTTTATCGGCGCCGCCCTTGCTGTTTCCGGGGCGCTCATGCAGGGAATCACACGGAACTATCTGGCCTCGCCTTCGATCATGGGTGTGTCGGACGGCTCCGCTTTTATCATCACCCTTTGCATGGTATTGCTCCCTCAATCGACATCCATTGAAATGATCATATACTCGTTTATCGGTTCCGCATTCGGCGCGGCTCTTGTTTTCGGGCTGGCCTCCATTCTTCCCGGCGGTTTTACCCCTGTGCAGCTTGCCATTATCGGAACGGTAACCAGTATGCTTCTCAGCAGTCTGTCGGCTGCGCTTTCGATTTATTTTCAAATTTCGCAGGATCTCAGTTTTTGGTACAGTGCGAGACTGCATCAAATGAACCCTGATTTTTTGAAACTGGCCGTCCCATTTTTTGCGATCGGAATCATCACGGCCATGATTCTCAGCAAAAAGGTCACTGCCGTATCATTAGGAGACGACATTTCAAAAAGTCTGGGACAGCAGAAAAGAACCATCAAACTCATGGCGATGGCAGCCGTTGTCATATTGACCGGAAGCTCGGTGGCGCTCGCCGGAAAAATTGCCTTTGTCGGTTTGGTCGTTCCGCACATCACACGTTTTCTCGTCGGATCGGACTACAGCAGGCTGATCCCATGCGCGTGCATCATCGGCGGCGTCTTCCTGACCCTTTGCGATCTTGCCAGCCGATTCATCAATTACCCGTTTGAGACGCCTATTGAAGTCGTCACTTCTATCATCGGTGTTCCTTTCTTTCTTTATTTGATTAAAAGAAAAGGAGGGGATCAGCGTGGTGCGTAAAATGGCCGGAATTTATATCATTCTGATTGCTCTCATATTGCTCGTAAGCTATTTCAGCATGACAAGCGGTTCTTTTTCCGCAAAGCCGGGTGAACTGCTCAGTACGCTTTTCCGCATCCATCCGAATCCGCAATATGACATTTTGCTGTTTCAGCTGAGGCTGCCGCGTATTGTCATGGCTGCTGCCATCGGACTCGGATTGGGGATAGCCGGAGCCGTTATTCAGGCCATTACCAAAAACGGTCTTGCCGATCCCGGTATTTTGGGCATTAATGCAGGAGCCGGAGCGGGAATCGTCACGTTTATGCTTCTGTTTCAGGGACAATCTGAAGCGACGGCACTTGCCTCTGCGATGGGTATGCCTGTCTTCGGCCTCATCGGAGGATTGATGGCGGCCGTGCTGATCTATATTTTCGCCTGGCACCGGGGGCATCTGGAATCGGGCAGAATTATTCTCGTCGGAATCGCCATGAATTCCGGATTCAGCGCGCTGTCTTTATTTCTATCATTAAAAATGGACCCGCAGGATTATGAGATGGCGATGGTTTGGAAAAACGGCAGCATCTGGTCGGCAAACTGGATGACCATTACGGCAATCCTTCCGTGGCTGATCTTGTTCATTCCTCTTCTTATGGCGAAAACGTCATTGCTGGATACCATTCGTTTCGATGAGGACACGGTGAAAAGCCTCGGTGTTTCAACCAATAAAGAAAAAACCATTTTACTCATTGCCTGCATCGCTTTGATCAGCGCATGTGTAACCGCAGCGGGCAGCATGGCATTTGTCGGACTGATCGCGCCCCATATTTCCCGCAGGCTCGCCGGCATTGAGCACAGATACTCATTACCGGTCAGCGGACTGGTCGGTATGCTCCTCGTCATATCCGCCGACTTTGCGGGCAAATTGTTCTTTCAGCCTTCAGAAGTGCCGGCGGGAATTATTCTTGCGATTCTCGGCGTTCCTTATTTCTTTTTTCTTCTGTTTAAGCAAAAGAAGGGGCTGGACGCATGAGAGGCACCCTTACAGAACACCGGATAAACGGAAGGGAATGCACTGTGTATCTTCCTCCGTCCTATTCGGTTCAAACGGGGGCTTTACCCTGTGTGTACGTACTTGACGGAGGATCTTTGTTTTTAGAACAGATAGATAAGCTTGAATTCCAATTTGCAGACGGAACACTTTCCGAATTGATTTTCATCGGCATCAAACCGGCTGACAGACTCGATGAGTACACACCGTGGCCCGCGCCTTCCCTGAGCCCTGCGTTTCATGATTTCGGCGGCAAAGGGAGGCTCTTTCTTGAGGAGCTGACAAATGTCATCATTCCAACTGTTGAAGATATGCATCACATTTCTGCACATTCGGAAACGAGAGGACTGATCGGCGCGTCATTAGGCGGACTGTTTTCGATATACGCGATGCTGCAAAAGCCTGAAATATTCGGCAGAATCGGCTGTATTTCCGGTTCCTTCTGGTATGAAAAATCAGCAGATTATGTCCGCTCCGCACCTTTGCGGCCGGCACGGCGGCGTATCTATATGTCTGTCGGCAGCCGTGAAGCAGAGCAAAAATGTAACATCCAAAACACCATGATCGGACAAAATAAAGGCGTGTACAAAAGCCTGAGGCAAAAAGGCTTTTCTCAATCTCAGCTCTCATTTACGATCGAAGAGGATGCCGTGCACCATCAAGAAGCGTTCAAACGACAATTCAATTCAGCACTAAGCTGGCTGTACGGAAAAAACCGCTCACGTAGCTGAGCGGTTTTTTTCATACTTGATCACGACCGGCTTAAGTTCAAAGCGTCTCAGCAAATAGCCGAACAAAGCGGCAAGGATTTGCTGAAAGAGCATCCCGATGACGACCGGAACCGCCACTTGAGACGGAAAAAAAGACACGGCGAGAACAGCTCCGGCGCTGATATTGCGCATGCCCCCCGTATAAATCAGAGACACGATTTCATCCTGGCTCCGCTTCATCAGTCTTCCGATCAGCCAAGCCACGGCATAACCCGTCATGGCAATAAAAAATACCATGCCAGCGATGCCCGCAAATTTGATATCCACATGCGTGACATACGGCGCGATTTCCGAACTGTTAATGGCAATGACAATCATCAGACAGATTTTTGAAAAAGGAGACAATGACCGGCTTATCGCCTGAGTCCTTACCGGCGGGGAAAACTGGTTGACCATCATCCCTGCGATGGACGGAATCACCACCATCTCCGCCAGCCCTTTCATCATGCCCCACACATCCATCTGAACATTCGCCCCGGCCAGGACAGACAGGCTTAACGGTACGATAAAAGGAGAAAGTACGGTATCAACCAGGATAATAGACAGCGTCAATCCGACATTTCCCTTATACATCGCAGCCCAAATCAAACTCGTAATTCCGGTCGGGATCACCACACCCATAATCAGCCCCGTCACAGTTAAAGGGTCACCGCTGAAAATCAGATGGCCGCTTCCCCATGCAAAAACAGGCATGAAAATATGCAGAACAAACAATGCCATGATCATCGGGAGCGGCTTCTCGATACTGCGCTTCAGCGATTGAAAATTGGCACTCAGACTGCCCGTAAATGTAATAAATGCAAATATCCACGGCACAGCGCCGGCCATCCAGCTGATATGCTGAGATAACAGCACACCCGCCGCCACACTTGACGGAGTCAAAAGCGGCATGATTCTCCCCAACACTTGGTTCAACTTCTGAAGCCACATCATATGCAAGTCTCCTATATACGGTTTTCAAGTCTCATTCATTATAACAATGCACACCGGCAAATTTAACCGAAAAAAAGCCCGGATATATTCATCCGGACTTCACAAATTCTATGCCATTTGTTTCATTAAATCTCGGCTTTTCTGATTTAATCCCTTTAATTCAGCCTCAATTCCGTATTCTTTACATTTGGCGACAATCTTCTCAAGAGCCGCCGCTCCCGAATCATCCCACACGTGGGCATCGGTCAAATCGATGATAATCCGTTTCACGTCTTCATCATAAACGATGGCATTCATCAGTTCAGACACGGAAGCAAAAAAGATCTGTCCCGTGACCTTATAAGTTCGGACATCTTTCTGTTCGGAATGTGACACAATCTTCAGCTTAGAAATTTTCGCCGTAAAAAAGATTGCGCTTAGCAGCACACCCGCGAAAACACCCTTCGATAAATCATTTGTCAGAACGACTGTCACGACGGTAATCACCATAACGATCGAATCAGTAAGGGGCGCTTTCCGCAAACCTTTAATCGATGACCAGTCGAACGTGCCGATGGACACCATAACCATCACGGCCACAAGCGCAGCCATCGGAATTTTCACGACGATACCGCTTAATACGGCAATTAAAAACATTAAAAACGCTCCGGCCGTAAAAGCCGACAACCGGCCGCGACCTCCGGCTTTCGTATTAATGACAGACTGGCCGATCATGGCGCATCCGGCCATGCCTCCGAAAAATCCGTTCACAATATTGGCGATGCCTTGTCCGCGGCTTTCTTTGTTCTTATCACTATCCGTATCCGTCATTTCGTCAATGATCTGGGCCGTCAGCAACGACTCAAGCAATCCGACGAATGCAAGCGCCAGTGAATAAGGGAAAATAATCCGCAATGTCTCAAACGTCCACGGAACATCCGGTATCAAGAAATGCGGAAGTGAACTTGTAATCCCGCCCATATCACCGACCGTTCGGACATCCGCATGGAAGACCACCGCAATGATCGTCATGACAATAATCGCCACCAGCGGAGACGGCACAGCCGTCGTAACCTTCGGCAAAAGATATATGATAGCCAGTGATCCGGCAAGCATAGCATACATGACCCATGAAGCTCCTTTGAACTGCGGCAGCTGCGCAGAAAAAATCAAGATCGCCAAAGCATTCACAAATCCGATCATGACCGAACGCGGAATAAATTTCATCAATTTCGCTATCTTACTGACACCAAGAATAAATTGAATAATACCTGTCAAAATGGTTGCCGCAAACAAATACTGCAGCCCGTAACCAGCCACCAATGTCACCATGACAACCGCCATTGAACCCGTAGCGGCTGAAATCATTCCCGGTCTGCCGCCGAAGATAGAAATAATAATCGCGATACAAAATGATGCATAAAGCCCGACCATCGGATCGACACCTGCAATAATTGAAAATCCGATCGCCTCAGGGATCAGGGCGAGAGCAACCAGAATACCGGCCAGAATGTCTTTACGGACATTCCCGAACCATTGCTGCTGTAACGTATAATCTTTCAAATGATAACGACTCCTTTTTACTATAAAAATCCGCACCCTATCAGTTGGAAACATTGATTTTCATCTGGGGAATATGAGGCAAGCTTGCGGGGAAAAAGGGGACACGCTCAGAGTATAATGTCGTTGAGGAAAGGAATGGTTAACAAAGAGTATCATATTAAACTTTAAAGAAATGTGCAAGACCGTATAAATAAGAAAAGAAAACGGCTCTCACTGGAGCCGTTTCCGCTTTTATAAAAGTTCCGGATCAGACACAAGAATCGTTTTTATTGCGCTGATATCCTTTCTTTCTTTTGTCACCGGGTCGATGCCCATGAGATGATCAATGGCTTCTTCATAATTCTTCAGTTCCGTCTTTTCCGTAATAAAATCATAGAGCTGCGGAAGGTCGGACGCGCATGCTAACGCAGCCTCCATGATCTGACGGGCTTCACCTGTGCCCACAATCGTTACGCCGTTTGACAGCAGCTGGTACGGCCTGACTGTCATCTCATACGTATCATCAAAGCCCATCGGCACGATTCTGCCTCCCTTTTCAATAAAAGGATAAGCCCAATCAAGCTGATTGCCGATCGCGTCAAAAATCACATCAAATTTTCTTCCTTGATTAATCCGTTTCACTTCATCCACGGTTAATGCTTCAGGGTGGTAGACATAATCCGATATCCGGCTCGCCGCCTCGCTTCGGAAACTGCCTATTTCAGTCGCAACCGTCAATCGCGCCAGTTTTTTCACCATCATTTGCACAAGCAGTCCGATCGGTCCGGACCCCAAAACCAAGACCGAGTCCTCCGGCTGAATCGAAGCTTTGTCCACAACATTCAGCACACAGGAGAGAGGCTCAACCAATGTGGCCCGCTCCCATTCCATTGAATCCGGAATTCTGTACATGAACCTGTCTTCTCCCACGTAATATTCCGCAAACGTTCCGTGCGCCCCGATTCCGAGCTGCCAATCCTCGAAGGTTTCGCAATAACACGTCAGCCCTCTCCGGCAATAATGACATTTCCCGCAAAACTGCGTAGGATCTATCACGACCCGGTCTCCGACTTTTACATTTGTCACGTCCGGTCCGATTTCCACGACCGCTCCCACCGATTCATGCCCCATAATCATATGATGGGTTGCATTCATTTTTCCTTTCAGCACATTTAAATCCGTTCCGCAGATACCGGTGCCGAAAATTTTCACTTTCACATCATTGGATTTCCGAATTTGAGGCTCGTCCACCTCTTGATATTCAAGCTTATCATTAGGAGTCCAGACCAACGCCTTCATATTTCTCTTCCTTTCTGCCCCAGCGGATTTGGTCTAACAATGTTTGATGAAGCTCCTTCGTTGATGCCGCAATACATGATTGCTGGTTCTGATAACTTAAATCTGTCAGAAGCGTTTCGTCCAAAGACCGGCCGTATGCATCCGTAATGACCACTCCCGCTTTCTTCGCCAAAAAGACGCTTGCGGCAATATCATAAGGAAACAAATGCAGCACCTGTCCGTTCCCGACCTGCTGAAAATCTGAAAGCAGCTTCGGATCATCTTTCAGCAGACGATTGCCGATATCCACATAAGCATCCATCTGCCCCGTGATAATTCGTGAAATCGAATAAGAAGCGCTGTTGAAAACAAAAACCCCGCCATTATTGGCCGATTGGTCAATCAGATGGCCGTATGCGTCCGTCATCAGCTTCGCCGGATGCCCGTTAAATTCAAGGCTCCAAAACATATTCTTAATATCCCGCACTCCGCTCAAATTCGGCAAATCTCCCTGATACCCCTCAAATTGAATGACATCGCTGTAAATATCACCGTACATATAAGAGCCCGATTTCAATTCAAGCAAAAAAGCAAATTCGATATCCTTAATCTTTGCGTTTGGCTTATATGAAGCAAGCGCAATCGAAATACACGACATTTCAAGCCCCGCGGCGGCCGGGCGCGTTCCGTCTATCGGATCTACAATTAAAATATATTGCGGATCTTCTCCAATCAGCTTCAGGCCGCCATCCTCCGTGTAAAAAGCAACCGGATGGCCCTTTTCTTGAATATAATCCAGCACCGCCTCCTCAGCAGCGGCGTCTATGTTAAATTGGGCGTCGCCTCCCGGAGAATAGCCGTTTACGAGCCGGTTTTTCAGCGTGCCTTTTTGATTTTTCACCTTATGATAAACAAATTGTCCAAGCTCAATGATATAGTCTCTCACTTGATTTCCTCCAATAGCTTGCGAAGTCTGTAGCAGAGCACTTCGGCTTCACTAAGTGTAATGGTTAAAGGCGGACGGATTTTAAATACATTTCCGAACCCGTAACGGGATGTCCGGAGAATCAGCCCGTAATCCATCGCCCGTTTGGCAATATAATTGGTCAATTCCACATCCGGTTCATTGTTCTCTTTGACAATTTCCACACCGATCATAAGACCGACGCCTCTTACCTCAGAAATAAAAGCGAAATCCTCTTTCATCGTTTCTAAGCGATCCATAATATAATGACCGACCGTCGTTACATTTTCCAAAAATCCCGGACGCTGCATGATATCTATGGTTTTACACGCGGCAGCGGCGGCCATCACATTTGAGCCGTACGTGAAGGAGTGCGTATACCCCGGAAGCCCGGTATACTTGTCCTCCGTCAGAGTGGCGGCGACTTGGAAGCCTGTGCCCCCGAGCCCTTTTGCTACCGTCATCATATTAGGTTTCACATCGAAGTGGTCCGCGGCAAACATTTTGCCCGTCCGTCCGAATCCGGTCTGAATTTCATCAAAAATCAGGGCGATATCGTGTTCATCACAAAGCTGTCTCAGCTGTTTAAAATACTCTTTAGGCGGAACGACGTTTCCACCGTTGCCGGATATCGGTTCAATAATCATGGCGGCAATTTTTCCATTGCTCGCATACTCAATAAAATCATTAATTCTTTCTACACACAGCATGCCGCATGAATCAGGTTTCTGATTATAAAAACAGCGGCTGCAATACGGATCGGGGACTTGAAGGCCAAAAGAAATTTGCGGCGGGAAAGGTTCTTTTCTGAATGAGTTGCCGGACAAAGCGGAAGTCATATACGTTTGTCCGAGGTGGCTTCGAAATAAGGAGATGACATCGGTTTTTCCGGAGTAATACTGAGCCATTTTAATAGCTCCTTCATTTGCACCGGAACCGCTGCTGACTTTAGGGTGTACTTTTGTGAGATTATCGGGGGCGATTTCTACTAGTTTTTCTGCCAGTTTATTTACGGCGTCTGTTTGAAAAGATGATGTCACATGGATCAGCTTATCGGCTTGTTCTTTAACCGTATCAATGACTTCTTTGTTACCGTATCCTAAATTCAAGTTAAATGTGGCAGAAGCGCAATCAATGTACTCATTCCCCTCTTGATCGTACAGGTAAATCCCTTCTCCGCGCTCCATTACTACATCGTCAACACTGTAATACAAGCTGTCTGGATTCGTGATTTCCTTCGTTCCCACAAATACCACCCCTATGAAATTATTAGAATTTCGCTTTTTATCGTATTAATTATTGAAAATAATGTCAACGATCTTTCTTGTAAAAAATGTTAACAATTTGTTAACGTTACCATAAGGGATGTATGAGAAAAAGTTATGTGATATAGTAACAATACTTGGATTTTTTGTAAAAACGTCATGTCATACGAGTAGAGAGAAATATTATTTTACCAATAAGGAGATAAAATGATGAAAACTCGTCTGCTGTGGATAAGCTGTTTTTCTTATGGATCGATTGCTTTTACACTTGTTATTCTGGGAGCCGTACTGCCTGAGTTACTCACACATTATTCACAAAGCTACAGTAATGGCGGTGTGTTGGTATTCTCTCAGTTCATGGGCTTTCTCATCGGTGTCATCGGAATGCCTTACATGGTGAAAAAGCTTGGGCGCAAAAACGTTGTTATCTTTGGCATGGCACTCATCAGCTGTGAAATGTTCATCACCTTCCTGCCGCCCTGGCCGCTGCTCTTTCTTCTCGTCAGCATCGCGGGGCTTGGCGCCGGATTGGTGGAATCCTGTGTAGGTACGATCATCCTCACCGCTATTAAAGAAAGACAGGCTGTGGCCATGAGCAAGATGGAAGTGGCCTACGGATTAGGCGCGCTTTTCATGCCTCTGCTCTCAGGCTTTCTTATCAACAACCACATGTGGACAATTGCTTTTTTAGTATTAGGGTTATCCAGTTTTGCACTTTTAATCGCATGGAAGCAGATGAGTTTCGGCAGTATTGATCAGCTTCTCATCCGAAAAGAGGTCTCTTCCGATGACACTAAAAAAGAAAGCACCGGTTATCAGTCACACGGATTGCTTTTTATTACCTTGGCGGGGGCTTACTTCTTCTTTTACGGCGGCAGTGAAGTTTCAATTGTACATTTTATCCCTTCCATTTTCGCTGAGAAATGGGATATCCCCAACTCTTTGGCAACGATAACAGTTACAGTGTATTGGACGGGGATGATCATCGGAAGGTTATTAACAGGCCCGGTATCAGAAAAGCTGACATATCACCGTTATCTTCGTCTCATAAGCATTGGCGGTCTGGCTGCTCTTACTGTATTGGCACTAAGTAAAAACGTATGGTTCGGCTTTGCCCTTTGCTTCTTTTTAGGGCTGTTCATGGCAGGCATGTTTGCAATAGCCCTAATCATCACGAATCATTTTTATCCCGGAAAGACAGAAACGACTACCAGTATTCTGCTCGCTTCAAACGGATTAGGAGGTTCACTCCTTCCGATCGCCGTCGGCTGGAGCTTAGATGAATATCCCGCACAAACTGCATTCTGGCTGTTTACTGCACTGATGGTCCTTATGCTGCTGATTGTGTTCAGTTTAAGAATACTCGAGACAATAAAATCAAACAATCTTCAAAATCACAACAGCAAAGCAAAATCAATGTAAACAAAAAAGCTAATGCCTTTCAAAGGCATTAGCTTTATATATCTATGTGATCTTTCATATAAAAAAACCAGTTCATCATGAACTGGTTTAAGACAGCTTGGCGGCGTCCTACTCTCACAGGGGGAAACCCCCGACTACCATCGGCGCTGAAGAGCTTAACTTCCGTGTTCGGCATGGGAACGGGTGTGACCTCTTCGCTATCGCCACCAAACCATTGAGAGTGTTCTCTCAAAA
>NZ_JBSJQA010000011.1:0-55265 GCF_053663455.1 Bacillus sp. JK62 | reverse complement strand
GATCGAGGACTTAACCAATTTGAATGTATGCTTACTGTTATCTAGTTTTGAGAGAACACTCTCAATGGTTTGGTGGCGATAGCGAAGAGGTCACACCCGTTCCCATGCCGAACACGGAAGTTAAGCTCTTCAGCGCCGATAGTAGTCGGGGGTTTCCCCCTGTGAGAGTAGGACGCCGCCAAGCTATCATTACGGTAAAGGCAGCTCATCATGAGCTGCCTTTTTTGTTTTTGAATAAAAACAAAACAAACACCGAAATACGGGAACGCCCATATACTAATTGCAAACTTCAAAAAGATCCAAATTGTGTATACAATCAACAGCTTAAGGGAAGGCTATTCATACGGAGGTGGGCAAAATGAATGAAACGTCCGGCCATGAAGAAACATGTATTGTGTGTGAAACCAAGAAAAGCAGGGGAATCCATATTTATACGAAATTTATATGTTTAGAGTGTGAGAAGAAAGTAGTTTCCACTCCGACCTCTGATCCGAATTATGAATTTTTCGTTCGTAAACTGAAAAGCCTTCATACACCGACGTTATATTCTTAACCCTGAAAAGGGTCTTTTTTTTGCCTGAAATTAGAGGAGTTTTTTCACTTTTTATAAAAGAACTGATACGATAAGAAGAGGAACTTGTTTAGACATGGAATGTAATAGATAATACTGATAAAAGTGAATAAATAGGAGTCGATCAAGTATGAAACCGTTTATTCAATATATGAAATGGACGTTTTGCGGCAGCACAGTTTTTGTATTAGCGGGGATAACCTTCTTTACGATAGGGCATCAGCCTTTTCTGTATTCGCTTTTATACGGGGCAGCCGGCGGAGCCGCAGTCAGTGCGTCCGGCTTGTGGAATGCGAAGCGTCTCTTTTTAAAAAAACACCGGCTGACAAGAAAAGAATATGCTTATATCAAGGAAAATCTTGAGGAAGCAAAGGGTAAAATCATCCGATTACGCAGGGCGCTTTTTCGCTCTAAAAGTATACAAATGCTGAAGCAGAATGCAGAGATACTGCGGATAACCCGACGAATATATCTGCTCACCAAGCAGGAGCCGAAGCGTTTTTATCAGGCAGAGCGTTTCTATTATCAAACGCTTGATTCTGTTGTGGAACTGACGGAAAAGTATGCTTTGCTCTCATCACAGCCGCGAAAAAATAAAGATTTATCAATGTCCTTGAGTGAGACGAGGATGACTCTGGCAGAGCTTTCCAGAAGGCTGGAAGAGGATCTTCATGAACTGATGAAGGAGGACATCGACGACCTGCACTTTGAATTAGATATGGCAAAGCATTCACTGAGAAAATAAGAAAGGAAGAAGGAAATGGCCAAAGACCGTTCCGACGACAGTATGGGCGCCCAAAATGACCAGACTCATCTAAAGCTTGCAGATACGCTGCCGGAAGAAAAAAGAGAAGCGGCACTTCAGCTCGCTGAAAAACTGGACCCTGGGAACATGCAAAGCATTGTTCTGTTTGGTTCACAGGCGCAGGCGAATCTTCTGGAATTTTCCCACACGATGATAGAGCACGTGCAAAGAAAAGATGCAGGAGAGATGGGACAGATATTGGCTGATCTGATGCTGAAGCTTGACCAGGTAAACCCCGATGATCTGCAGGTAAAGAACAAAGGATTTTTCGCCCGGCTGTTTAAAAGGGTATCCGGATCTGTGCAGGAAGTGCTTTCGAAATATCAAAAGACAAGTGTGCAGATTGACCGTATCAGCAGAAGGCTGGAACATTCTAAAAATGTGCTGTTGAGTGACAATAAATGGTTAGATCAGCTGTACGCCCAAAATAAACAATACTTTTCTGATTTAACTATGTATATAGCAGCGGGTGAATTAAAATTAGATGAGCTGAAAACAAAGCTCATTCCTGAAGCGGCAAGAAAAGCCGAATTACGAGAACACAATCAAATGGACGCGCAGGAAGTGAATGATCTTCGCCAGTTTGCCGACCGTCTGGATAAGAGGGTGCATGATCTGCTGCTGAGCAGGCAGATTACGTTTCAGAGTGCGCCGCAAATCCGTCTGATTCAAAACACGAATCAGGCACTGGCAGAGAAAATTCAGTCCTCCATTGTTACGGCTATTCCTTTATGGAAGAATCAAGTCGCCATCGCGCTGACGCTTATGAGGCAGCGGAGTGCGGCAGATGTGCAGCAGAAGGCGGCGGATACGACAAATCAATTGCTGCTGAAAAACGCCGAACTTCTGAAAACAAGCACAGTCGAGACGGCCAAAGCCAATGAGCGCGGGCTTGTTGAGGCAGACACCCTCAAAAAAGTGCAGGAAAGCTTAGTCAGCACACTTGAAGAAATCATGTCTATTCAAGAAGAAGGCAGGATGAAACGCAGGCGTGCCGAGGAGGAGCTTGTTATCATGGAAGGCGATTTAAAAAAGAAGCTGCTTGATATGAGGTCCGGCCGGGATAACGGCTAGATGGCAAAAAGTCTTAGCTTTAAGTTGGCTCGCAGGCACGATATAATAAGAAAGACAGGCAAAGGATTTGTTTAAAAATGGACACACCTTTATATACAGCGCTGATGAAGCATGCGCACCGAAATACGTATTCTTTTCATGTTCCGGGACATCACAATGGAGATGTCTTTTTTGATGAAGCCAAATCTGTATATCAATCTCTTTTATCTATTGATATGACTGAGATCACGGGTCTGGATGACTTGCATCACCCGACGGGGGTCATTAAGGAAGCGCAGGATTTGGTGAGCAGATTGTACGGCTCTCAGGAAAGCTTCTTTCTCGTCAACGGAACGACCGCCGGCAATCTGGCGATGATTTTAGCTGTTTGTGAACCGGGTGAACCCATTCTGATCCAGCGTAATTGTCACAAGTCTGTTTTCCATGCGGTGGCATTGGCCGGAGCCAAGCCGGTTTATTTGGCGCCGGAAATCGATGAAAACATGCATGTGCCGGCACATGTATCCCTTTCAGTCATCGAAAAAGCGCTGGCGTCATATCCGGACGCGAAAGGACTTGTTTTGACCAATCCGACTTACTACGGACACGCCGCCGATTTGACTGCGGCAGTTAAAAAAGCCCATTCATACGGTGTTCCTGTACTGGTGGATGAGGCTCATGGGGCTCACTTTGTATTAGGGCAGCCTTTCCCGCCTTCATCATTGGCTATGGGGGCGGACGCCGTTGTTCAATCGGCTCACAAAACGCTTCCGGCTATGACGATGGGATCTTACTTTCATTTAAACAGCACCCGAATTGACAGAGATCGATTAACTTATTATGTAAGCAGTTTGCAAAGCAGCAGCCCGTCATACCCGATTATGGCATCTTTAGATACGGCGCGTGCTTATGTGCAGGACATTGCTGAAAAAGGGACACTTCCCGTCCATATGGAGCACATTGAGAAAATCAAACGAAGGTTCGCATCAATTTCTTCTATTGAAATAATCGAGCCTTCCGGATATGGGCTGCGGGCGGACCCGTTAAAATTAATACTTCGGTCAAAGCTCGGACATTCCGGCTATTCATTACAACGCATTTTGGAGAGTGAAGGCATTGTTGCCGAGCTGGCTGACGAGTACCAAGTATTGCTCGTACTGCCGATAGGCGGCCGGCGGATGATAGAACAGGCAGCCGTAAGAAACATACAGCAGAAACTGGAGAATACACCGCCCGATAAATTGCCGGATGCCGTGTATTGGACATTTCCGTCCATTTCGACACTTGAATATCCGCAAAATGAGATGCGGAAGTTTACAAAAGAGCCTGCAGATATAAATAAGGCGGCCGGGCGCTTGCATGCGGGGAACATTATTCCTTATCCGCCGGGAATTCCGCTGATCATGGACGGAGAACGGATAACAGAAGAGATTGTACAGAAGCTTTCCCGTTTAATCGGCATGGACGCGCATATTCAAGGCTTGTTAAACGGGGAACAATTACTTGTCTATATAGAAGAGGAGAAATCATGAGCGGTTTATTTATAACATTTGAAGGTCCTGAAGGTGCAGGGAAAACGACTGTGCTTCAGGAACTGAAAGAGATTCTGTCGGCAGAGGGGCTCCCGGTGACAGCGACAAGAGAACCGGGCGGCATCGACATTGCGGAACAGATCAGAGAAGTGATCTTAAATAAAAACAATACACTGATGGATGCAAAAACGGAGGCGCTGCTTTACGCCGCGGCGAGAAGACAGCATTTAACCGAAAAGGTGCAGCCTGCATTGAAAGAAGGGCGCATTGTGCTGTGTGATCGTTTCATCGACAGTTCGCTGGCTTATCAAGGCTATGCGAGAGGGCTCGGCATTGATGAAGTTCTTTCTATCAACCAGTTTGCAATCGGCGATACGATGCCTGATGTCACCATCTATTTTTCTATTGAGCCTGAAGAAGGGTTGAAACGGATTACGTCGAATGATTCAAGAGAAAAGAATCGTCTCGATCTTGAGGCCCTGCACTTTCACACGAAAGTACGGGAAGGATACCAAAAGGTTATGCAGCGTTTTCCGGAAAGATTCCATACAATCGACGCATCGAAAAAGAAGGAACTCGTCATTCAGGACGCACTTCAAGTGATAAATGAAGCATTGAAAAAAATTCAGTTGTGACCTGTTTCTCATAAGTTGCTATAATGAATGTAACGACAATGTTCTTTCCAACCTAAAGGGGGCCTAGAGAATGAAATTAATAGTGGCAGTGGTGCAGGATCAGGACAGCAACAGGCTTTTGAAAGTATTAACCGACCACAACTTCAGGGTGACGAAGCTTGCGACAACAGGCGGATTCCTTAAATCAGGCAATACGACGTTTATGATCGGGGTGGAAGATATCCGTGTCGATAAAGCGCTCAGCCTCATTAAAGAGAATGGCTGTAAACGTGATCAGATGATTGCCCCGGTATCCCCGATGGGCGGGAATGCGGATTCATACGTTCCATATCCCGTCGAAGTGGAAGTCGGCGGAGCGACGGTCTTTGTCCTCCCGGTCGATGAATTTCATCAATTTTAAGGATTTGACGACGTGAAAATAAATTCTGACTTACGTACATTTATTGAGAAAAAGCAGCAGCCTGCTTATAAAGCGGCAGAGCTTTCCGGAACGTTTAAAAGTTCAATGGACAGCCAAAGCAGCAAGCTGAAATTTGATCAGCTGAGCAGGTTCTTAACGGATATAGAAACGTTCGGGAAAAGGCTGACGAAGTCGAGAAACTTCAAAGACTTAGCGAAATTCAAAGGATTGGTAAAACGTTTTGTAAAAGAGGCCGTAGACAGCGGATTATCGCATGAGACGGAGAAAAGCTTTGACTTGTACGGCAGCAGCCGGACCCTGGGGCTTGTGAAAGAAATAGATGAAAAACTGCTTCAGCTGACGGAAGAAATGTTAGATCAGGAAAAACCGGCAATTGATTTGCTGGATCGAATCGGAGAAATAAAAGGTTTATTAATTAACCTTTACACATAGAGAGTGATACAATGGCAATATCATGGAAGGAAATGACCGGGCAGCAGCCCAGAGTGATGCGGCTTTTGCATAACAGCATTAAAAAGAAAAGGCTTTCTCACGCATATCTGTTTGAAGGCAAAAAAGGTACGGGCAAATTGGATGCCGCACTGCTTCTCGCAAAAAGCTTTTTTTGCCTTGAAGGCGGGACTGAGCCTTGCGGGGAGTGCCGGAACTGTAAGCGTATCGAATCCGGAAACCATCCCGACCTGCATGTGGTTCAGCCCGACGGATTATCCATTAAAAAGGCTCAGATCCAATCGCTTCAGGAAGAGTTTTCTAAAACAGGACTGGAATCGCATAAAAAGCTGTACATTATATCCCATGCGGATCAAATGACGACAAATGCGGCAAACAGTCTGCTGAAGTTTTTAGAGGAGCCGAGTCAAGACACCATCGCAATTCTGCTTACTGAGCAGCTCCACCGAATACTGGATACCATCGTTTCGAGATGTCAGGTTCTTCCGTTCCAGCCGCTTCAGCCGAAAGCCATAGAAGAAAGACTGATTGAACAGGAAGTGAGCCCTCACATGGCCCGGCTCTTAGCAAATATGACAAATAATATTGCGGAAGCAGTCGAATTAAGTCGAAATGATGAGTTTGCAGAGTCCAGAGCGAAAGTGATAAAATTGTATGAAGTCTTACATCAGCGGAAAGGACATGCCTTTTTCTTCATTCAGGATCAGTGGGTGCCCTTTTTCAAAGAAAAAACCCATCAAGAAATGGGTCTTGATATGCTCTTATTGATATACCGTGATGTATTATCCATCCAAATTGGAAATGAAGATAAACTGATTTATCAAGACTTATTCCAATCAATAAAACAGCATGCGCTGCAATTTACACAACAAAGCGTTACGAACCAAATTCTCGCTGTTTTAGAAGCAAAAAAACGGCTTCATTCCAATGTGAATGTGCAGGGATTAATGGAGCACTTGGTGTTAACGTTGCAGGAGGGATAAGCTTGTACAACGTAATAGGCGTCCGCTTTAAAAAAGCGGGGAAAATTTATTATTTTGATCCGAACGGATTTGATATAGAACAAGACAGCTGCGTCATTGTTGAAACCGTAAGAGGTGTCGAATACGGGCAGGTTGTCATCGCAAATAAACAAGTGGACGAGCATGATGTTGTGCTTCCGCTTCGAAAGGTCATTCGCGTTGCTGATGAACGCGATCTTCTCATTGTAGAAGAAAACAAACAGGAGGCCCTGTCCGCTTTTGAAGTCTGTCAGAAAAAAGTGGCTGACCACGGCTTAGATATGAAGCTGGTTGATGTTGAGTTTACGTTTGACCGAAATAAAGTCATTTTTTACTTTACGGCAGACGGACGGGTTGATTTCAGGGAATTGGTCAAAGACTTGGCTTCTATCTTTAAAACGAGAATCGAATTGCGCCAAATCGGGGTAAGGGACGAGGCGAAAATGCTCGGCGGTATCGGACCATGCGGGAGAATGCTTTGCTGCTCCACGTTCCTCGGTGATTTTGAACCGGTGTCCATCAAAATGGCGAAGGATCAAAATTTATCGTTGAACCCAACGAAGATTTCCGGTCTGTGCGGCCGTTTGATGTGCTGTTTGAAGTACGAAAATGATGAGTATGAGACGGCAAAAGAACAGCTGCCGGATTTAGGCGAAATGATTACGACGGCAAACGGCCCCGCAAAGGTTGTCGGTCTTAATATTCTGGAACGGGTGCTTCAGGTGGAACTGAAGAATCGTGAAAAAGTGATAGAATATACTTGGGAAGAGCTCTTGGAAGAGGGCGTCGTATCCGCACAAACCACAGATTAACGAGGTGTGGAACCTTGGATAAAAAAGAGTTATTTGATACTGTCATAAACCTGGAGGAACAAATCGGTTCGCTGTACCGTCAGCTGGGTGACTTAAAGCAGCATATCGGCGAAATGATTGAAGAGAATCACCATCTTCAGCTTGAAAATAAGCATTTGCGTAAGCGGCTTGATGACACGACGGAGCAAATTGAGAAATTCAAAGCCGATCAGAAAGAAACAAAAACACAGAAGGCAGAGCAGAGTGATATAGGAGAAGGGTACGACAATCTGGCCCGGCTGTATCAAGAAGGCTTTCATATTTGCAACGTCCATTATGGGAGCGTCCGCAAGGGAGATTGCCTTTTTTGTCTGTCCTTCTTAAATAAAAAATAAGGAAAAGGCTTCCGCTGATGTCGGAAGCCTTTTTCAAAGAGTGCCGAAAGGAATAAGATTATGGTTTCATTACGTGATGATGAAAGATTGGATTACTTATTAGCAGAGGATATGAAAATAGTACAGAGTCCGACGGTTTTCGCTTTTTCATTAGATGCCGTGCTGCTGTCTAAGTTTGCATACGTTCCGATTCAAAAGGGGAACATCGTTGATTTATGCACGGGGAACGGCATTGTGCCGCTTTTGCTCAGCACAAGGTCAAAAGCCGATATCACCGGGGTTGAAATTCAGGAACGCTTGTATGATATGGCGCTCCGAAGCGTGGAATACAACGGGCTGGGCGGTCAGATCAGTCTCATTCATGATGATCTGAAAAATATGCCGGAAAGACTCGGACATAATAAATATGATGTTGTCACCTGCAATCCGCCTTATTTTAAAACACCGAAAGAGGCGGAGCAGAACCTGAACGAGCATCTCAGAATCGCAAGGCACGAAATCCTTTGCACGCTTGAAGATGTGATTTCCGTCAGCAGCAAACTGCTGAAGCAAGGCGGAAAAGCGGCTCTCGTTCATCGGCCGGGGAGGCTTCTGGAAATCTTTGAATTAATGAAAGCATACCGAATAGAACCGAAACGGGTTCAGTTTATTTATCCGAAACAAGGTAAAGAAGCGAATACCATTTTGGTTGAAGGAATTAAAGGCGGCCGCCCTGATCTCAAAATTCTTCCCCCGCTCTTTGTATACAATGAACAAAATGAATATACGAAAGAGATCCGCACGATTTTATATGGAGACAAATAGCCATTTCTTTTATGTGCTGCTGTGCAATGACAACAGTCTGTATGCCGGTTATACAAATGATCTGCAAAAACGGCTGAAAACCCACAATGAGGGAAAGGGCGCGAAATATACAAGGGCGAGAAGGCCGGTTTCGTTATGCCATGCGGAATCATTTGAAACAAAACGGGAAGCGATGCAGGCGGAATACCGTTTTAAACAGCTGACCCGAAAGAAAAAAGAGCAATATATAGAAGAAAAACGACGCAGCAAGGAGGCTGTATATGTTAAGACGCCAGATGAGTTTTAACGGAAAATCTGAAATGGGAACTCTGTACCTTGTTCCTACACCGATCGGCAATTTGGAGGACATGACCTTTCGTGCAGTAGAGACGCTGAAATCGGCCGATGTCATAGCTGCCGAAGATACGAGACAGACGAAAAAGCTGTGCCATGTTTATGACATAGAAACATCTCTCATCAGCTATCATGAACATAATAAAGAAAGCAGCGGCCATAAAATCATTGAATGGCTGAAAAGCGGAAAGAATGTGGCATTGGTCAGTGATGCCGGTATGCCGACAATTTCCGACCCGGGGGCTGAGATTGTGAGAGATTTCACCCAAATCGGCGGATATGTCGTTCCGCTTCCGGGTGCAAATGCGGCATTAACCGCGCTGACCGCATCAGGGATCACCCCGCAGCCGTTTTTCTTCTACGGATTCTTAAACAGACAGAAAAAAGAAAAGAAGAAAGAACTCGAACTCCTGAAAAAACGGCAGGAAACGATGATATTTTACGAAGCGCCGCACAGATTAAAAGAAACATTAACAGCAATGCATGACGTTTTGGGTAATCGAACCATCGCCGTCACGAGGGAATTAACGAAAAAGTACGAGGAATTCATCAGAGGAACCATCGCCGAGGTGCTTGAATGGGCAAATGAAGATCAAATCCGCGGTGAGTTCTGTCTCGTTGTCGAAGGCAATCAAGGCGATGAACCGGATGAAGAGGAAAAGCCTTGGTGGACGGAGCTTTCTGAGAAAGAACATGTGGAGCATTACATAAATGAAGGATCCTCTTCCAAACAGGCCATAAAACAAACAGCGGTAGATCGGGACGTACCGAAACGCGAGATTTATGACGCTTATCACATTCAATCATAAAAAAAACCGTTCTTGTGTCGTAACAAGAACGGTTTTTGTATGAAATAGCTTATTTTTGGTTTTGAAGCTGGTTTTGAATTTCAGAGATGATTTGCTCAGCGCCTTCTTTGCTGAGTACCAATTTGCCGCCGGCAAGTTTAAGGTTATCATCAGAAACTTCACCAGTTACTTGGCAAGTCATGTTTGGTTTATATTTTTTAAGGATGATTTTTTCATCATCAACATAAATTTCAAGAGCGTCTTTTTCTGCGATGCCCAGTGTACGGCGAAGTTCGATAGGGATAACGACGCGTCCAAGTTCATCAACTTTACGTACGATACCAGTAGATTTCATTAACAGTCTCCTCCCGAGAGATAATTATTTGTAGTTTATATTTTTCTTCGTCATTATTCGACAAAATTCCTTACATTCCTAGCATAACAAGGTTTCCAATAATCGTCAATCTTTTTGTTTGCTATTGTTTGTAAGAATTAGTTCTTATAGTAAGTAAAGCCTTGGAAATCCTGAAATAACAGGCTTTTTGACTGCTTTTTCGAACCTATTATCCTACTGAAAATCCTTTTAAATCAAGACTTTCGAACCAAGATGTTTTATATTAGTAGATTATATACGACAAATTTCGACATGTTAAGACTTTTTTTAATTTCAATAAAAATTTTTAATTTTATTTACTCTTTTACACGCAGTACGTATATATCCTTGATCTTAAAGGCTAAGATGGTATCATAGATAGAGGACAAATATCAATATTGTATATCAAATAAAACCGCTCTCGTCCTTTGGGCGTGAGCTTTTCGACATTCTGAATGGGAGGTTGCAACATGCCGCAAGACAATAATACTTTTTATATTACGACCCCGATATATTATCCGAGCGGAAAATTACATATCGGCCATGCTTATACTACCGTGGCCGGCGATGCGATGGCGCGTTACAAAAGATTAAAAGGATTTGACGTACGCTACTTAACCGGAACGGATGAGCACGGACAGAAAATCCAGCAGAAAGCGGAGGAAGAGAATATCACGCCTCAAGCTTATGTGGATCGCGCAGTTGCTGAAATCCAAAAACTATGGAAGCAGCTCGACATTTCTCACGATGATTTCATCCGGACGACGGAAAGCCGGCACAAAGAAATTATCGAGAAAGTGTTTCAAAAACTTCTTGATAATGGTGACATTTACCTGGATGAGTATGAGGGCTGGTACAGCATCCCTGATGAAACATTCTATACGGAAACACAGCTGGTGGATGTGGAACGAAATGAGAAGGGTGAGGTTGTCGGCGGAAAAAGCCCTGACAGCGGCCACCCGGTCGAATTAATCAAAGAGGAGTCATACTTCTTCCGCATGAGCAAATATGCAGACCGCCTGCTGAAGTTTTATGAGGACAATCCTTCTTTCATCCAGCCTGAATCACGCAAAAATGAAATGATTAACAACTTCATTAAACCAGGGCTTGAAGATTTGGCCGTTTCCAGAACGACGTTCGACTGGGGCGTAAAAGTGCCGGGAAATCCGAAGCATGTCGTATATGTATGGATTGACGCACTGTTCAACTATATTACAGCGCTCGGTTACGATACGGAAAATGATGAGCTTTACAAAAAGTACTGGCCGGCTGACGTCCACCTTGTCGGTAAAGAAATTGTCCGTTTTCATACCATTTACTGGCCGATTATGCTGATGGCGCTTGATCTCCCGCTGCCTAAGCAAGTATTCGCGCATGGCTGGTTATTGATGAAAGACGGAAAAATGTCGAAATCAAAAGGAAATGTCGTTGATCCGGTAACGTTAATTGAACGCTACGGCTTGGATGAACTTCGTTATTACCTGCTTCGCGAAGTACCGTTCGGTTCAGACGGTGTCTTTACGCCGGAAGGTTTCGTAGAACGGATTAATTATGACTTGGCGAACGACTTAGGAAACCTTCTGAATCGTACAGTCGCAATGATCCAAAAATATTTTGACGGCGAGATTGGTTCATATGAAGGAAATGTGACCGATTTTGATTCAGAGCTTTCTTCTGTAGCCGGTGAAACGGTTAAAGCTTATGAAAAGGCAATGGAAAACATGGAGTTCTCAGTAGCTTTATCAACGCTATGGCAATTAATCAGCCGTACGAACAAATATATTGATGAAACTGCTCCGTGGGTGCTTGCTAAAGATCAGGAAAAAGAAAAAGAATTACGTTCTGTCATGTATCATTTAGCTGAATCATTGCGTATTTCGGCCGTATTGCTCCAGCCTTTCTTGACGCAGACACCTGAAAAAATGTTTGCCCAGCTCGGAGTTGAGGATCAGTCTCTTAAAGCTTGGGACAGCATTCAGACATTCGGCCAATTGAAGAACGCGAAAGTGAAAAAAGGGGAACCGCTTTTCCCTCGTCTTGAAGCTGAAGAAGAAGTAGCTTATATCAAGCAAAAAATGCAAGGAACTGCTCCTGCTAAAGAAGAAAAGGCGGAAGAGCCGCAAGAAGCAGAGCGTCTTCCTGAAATTACGTTTGATCAATTTATGGATACAGAACTTCGCGTCGCAGAAGTCTTGTCCGCAGAGCCGGTGAAAAAAGCAGATCGGCTGCTGAAATTGCAAATTGATCTGGGCTTTGAACAGCGCCAAGTTGTATCAGGTATCGCGAAGCATTACACACCGGATCAGCTTGTGGGAATGAAGATCATTTGTGTAACGAATTTAAAACCGGTAAAACTGAGAGGCGAACTTTCTCAAGGAATGATACTGGCAGGAGAATCGGACGGCGTTCTCAAAGTTGTAGCTGTCGACCAGTCATTACCGAAAGGCACTCGAATTAAATAATAGGGGCAAAAGGTGTTTCACGTGTAACATTCCGTCGAACACCTTTTGTTTTTCAACAAGAAAGGAGTTTTTATGATGCTTTTTGATACACATGCGCACTTAAATGCCGAGCAATTTGACACAGACTTAGAGGAAGTCATTGCGCGTGCAAAGGCTGAAAAAGTTGAACGAATCGTCGTTGTCGGGTTCGACAAACCCACTATCACGCGTGCGATGGAGCTGATTGAGGAATATGACTTTATATACGCTGCGATCGGCTGGCATCCGGTAGACGCAATTGACATGACAGAGGAAGATTTATCATGGATTAAGGAACTGTCCTCTCACGAAAAAGTCGTGGCGATCGGAGAGATGGGCCTTGATTACCACTGGGATAAATCACCAAAAGACATTCAAAAAGAAGTATTTCGGAAACAAATCGCTCTCGCCAAAGAAGTGAACCTTCCAATTATCATTCATAATCGTGATGCAACGGAAGATGTTGTCACAATTTTGAAA
Organism: Bacillus sp. JK62; assembly: GCF_053663455.1. Taxonomy (NCBI): domain Bacteria; kingdom Bacillati; phylum Bacillota; class Bacilli; order Caryophanales; family Bacillaceae; genus Bacillus; species Bacillus sp. JK62. The sequence goes on along the minus strand of NZ_JBSJQA010000011.1, from coordinate 42,353 downwards.
GAAGAGGGAGCGGAAGAAGTCGGCGGCATTATGCACTGCTTTACGGGGAGCGCGGAGGTTGCGCGGCAGTGTATGGATATGAATTTCTATATTTCATTCGGCGGACCGGTTACCTTCAAAAACGCGAAGAAACCAAAAGAAGTAGCAAAGGAAATTCCGAATGACCGTTTGCTGATTGAAACGGACTGTCCTTTCCTGACACCGCATCCTTTCCGCGGCAAACGAAATGAGCCAAGCTACGTAAAATATGTTGCTGAACAGCTCGCTGAATTAAAAGGGCTGACATATGAAGAAATTGCCTCAATTACAACCGAAAACGCAAAAAGACTTTTCCGCATGAACTGACAGAATGCGCTGTCATAACGTGTAAAAGCTTGTCCGATTCAGTGGATATGTATAACGGTTCTACAAGCTTCCTTCTCCTCATAAGATAGGTTGTCGATATGTCTCTCTTCCTTTTTTTGCTTTGTTTTTGCATAATGAGGGATACGCTGAAGGTTTTTCATCTTCGAGATGGGAGGGTTGACAGCATTTTAGATACTCTATATAATCTCTCCGAGGAGAAGGAGGCGTTTTTCATCACACAAAAAATGAAAAAACTGTTTTCCGTAAAGCTTGGTAAAAGCAAGGTTATTCTTATTGCAGCTATTATTCTGCTGGGCGGAACCGGGACTGCATACGGGGCACATGAGCTCTCAAAACAATCAGTTTCTGTTTCCATCAACGGCAAGAAAAAGCAAATACGCACTCATGCAAAAACGGTTGGGGAACTTCTGGAAGATTTACATATAGAGACGAGAAATGAAGACCGGATTACCCCGTCTAAGCAGACAGCATTGGCAGACAACATGAATGTCGTGTATGATGCTGCAAAGCAGATCCGTGTGACAAGAGGCGGAGAAGAAAAGACTTTATGGTCAACGGCAAAAACAGTCGGCGCATTTCTGAACGAACAGCATACACCTGTGAATCAGCACGATAAAATAGATCCAGCAGCAGATACGAAAGTGACAAACGGCATGAAAGTCACGGTCGACCCGGCTTTTCAGGTCACTGTAAATGATGCGGGAAAGAAAAAGAAAATATGGACGACTTCGACTACGGTCGCTGACTTTTTAACGCAGCATAAGATGGACATGAAAGACGAAGATAAAGTAAAACCGGCATTACACGAAAAGCTCACAAAAAATCAGGCCGGCATACAAATCACTCGTATCGAAAAAGTCACCGATGTAGTTGAGGAAAAAATAGCGTATCAAGTGAAAGAAAAAGAAGATGCGTCTCTCGACAGCGGGAAAGAAAAGATCGTTCAAAAAGGAAAAGAAGGCAAACTTAAAAAGCATTTTCACGTTGTCAAAGAAAACGGAAAAGAAGTATCAAGAAAGCTTGTCAAAGAAGAAACATCTGAAAAAAGCAAAGATCAGATCATTGCGGTCGGCACAAAGCGGCACAGTCCCAAGATTGAGCAGCTCAGTGCACCTGTGAAGGCATCTTCGGGCGAAAACGGATCTTCCGGTAAAGTGATTACCGTGTCTTCCACGGCTTATACCGCAAGCTGCAGCGGCTGTTCCGGCCAAACGGCTACAGGCGTTAACCTGACAAGCAATCCGAATGCCAAAGTCATTGCGGTAGACCCAAGCGTCATCCCGCTCGGCACAAGAGTCCACGTAGACGGATACGGGGATGCCGTGGCCGCTGATACAGGCTCAGCCATTAAAGGAAGACGGATTGATGTCTTTTTCCCTGAAAAATCTTCAGCTTACCGCTGGGGAAAGAAACAAGTCAAAATAAAAATCTTAAATTAATTCCGATTCACTCAGAGGGTTTTGCGCCCTCTGTTTTTTTCGTTATAATAGGTAAAGTGTATTTTCAGTATATTAGACGTGACATGCAAGCAAAGGTTTCGTTTTGGATATAAAAAGTTTTTTTGGAGGAAGTAATGAAAATTAAAGAAATTATTGTAGTCGAGGGACGCGATGACACTGCGCGCATAAAACTTGCCGTTGATGCGGATACGATCGAGACAAACGGTTCCGCAATCGGAGACGAAGTCATCAGGCAGATTCGGCTGGCGCAGGAAACGAGAGGGGTCATCGTGCTGACGGACCCGGATTTTCCGGGGGAGAAGATCCGGAAAACCATTTCTGAAGCAGTACCCGGCTGTAAACACGCATTTCTGCCCAAACATCTTGCCAAACCGAAAAACAAGCGCGGCATTGGCGTTGAGCACGCATCCATTGAAAGCATCAGAGCATGTCTGGAAAATGTGCATGAAGAGATGGAGGCAAAGCCGAGTGAGATTTCAGCTGAAGATGTCATACAGGCCGGTCTGATCGGCGGACCGGCTGCCAAAAGACGCCGCGAACGATTGGGCGACCTGCTGAAGATCGGCTATACAAACGGCAAGCAGCTTCAAAAACGGCTGCAAATGTTTCAAATCAAAAGAAGTGATTTTATTGATGCGCTCGATGCTATGAGGCAGGAGGAACAGGATGAACAATAAAGATATCGCGACACCTATCAGAACGAAGGAAATTCTGAAAAAGTACGGTTTCTCTTTTAAAAAGAGTCTGGGACAGAATTTCTTAATTGATACAAATATATTGGACAGAATTGTGGACCATGCGGAAATTACGGATCGGACCGGAGTCATTGAAATCGGGCCCGGAATCGGCGCGCTGACAGAGCAGCTTGCCAAACGGGCGAAAAAGGTCGTCGCGTTTGAAATTGATCAGCGCCTGCTGCCCATTCTCAATGATACGCTGTCTCCATATGACAATGTAACGATCATCCATCAAGATGTGCTGAAAGCAGACGTCAAATCCGTCATTGAAGAGCAGTTTCAGGATTGTGATGAAATTATGGTGACGGCGAATCTCCCATATTATGTGACGACGCCGATCATCATGAAGCTTTTGGAAGAACATCTTCCGTTAAAAGGAATTGTCGTGATGCTGCAAAAAGAGGTCGCTGAGCGGATGGCCGCTGATCCTTCCTCTAAGGAGTACGGATCGCTTTCCATTGCGGTTCAGTTCTATACGGAGGCCAAAACCGTCATGACCGTCCCGAAAACAGTGTTTGTGCCTCAGCCTAATGTCGATTCCGCCGTCATCCGTCTCTTGCTTCGTGACGGCCCGGCGGTTGACGTCGATAATGAACCGTTTTTCTTCCAGCTGATTAAAGCAAGCTTCGCACAGCGCCGGAAAACCTTGCTGAACAACCTTGTGAACAATCTTCCGGGCGGAAAAGAGAAAAAAGCTCAAATTGAAGAAGTTCTTCAAGAGACGAATATTGACGGAAAGCGGCGCGGTGAATCCCTGTCCATAGAAGAATTCGCGCTCTTGTCCAACGGATTGCATAAAGCCCTTTTCTAAGAGGGCTTTTTGTTTTGCGTCACCACTTGGACTGCCGCTACATAGGCTAGAGGAGAACCTTATTCATTCAACTGCAAGAAAAGCTTGAAACATCAAGCGCCGCAGCGGAAAGAGGTGCATTTGCCAAGACTTCTTTCATGATGAGGCTTAGTCTATTTGTGGAGTGGGTAACGTGCAATTTCAAATAGGAGATATGGTAGCCAGGAAATCCTATCAAATGGATGTTTTATTTCGCATTATCGGTATAGAGCAAACAAGCAATGGAAATTCAATTGCCATCCTGCATGGTGACGAAGTCAGATTGATTGCGGATGCTGATTTTTCTGATTTGGAGCCTGTCAGAAAAGACGAACAGGCCATGAGAAAGAAAAGAGATGAAAGCAGGATGAATGAATCTCTCGAGCTGCTCCGCCAGGATTATAAGCTGCTTCGGGAAAAACAGGAATATTATGCGACAAATCAATATCAGCATCAGGAGCACTACTTTCATATGCCCGGAAAGGTATTGCATCTGGACGGCGATGAGGCCTATTTGAAAAAGTGCCTGAACTTTTATGAAAAAATCGGTGTGCCGGTATACGGAATTCATTGCCATGAGAAAAAAATGCCGGCGTCAATTGACGAGCTGCTTGATAAATACAGGCCGGATATTTTAGTCATCACCGGCCATGATGCATATTCCAAGCATAAGGGAGACGTGAACGATTTAAGCGCCTACAGGCATTCCAAACACTTTGTCGAAACCGTTCAGAGAGCGAGGCGTAAAGTCCCTCATTTGGATCAGCTGGTCATATTCGCGGGGGCCTGCCAATCTCATTTCGAGTCTTTAATCAGAGCGGGCGCGAATTTCGCAAGTTCGCCGTCACGCGTCAATATTCATGCGCTTGACCCGGTATATATTGTCGCGAAAATCAGCTTCACTCCGTTTATGGAGCGGATCAATGTATGGGATGTCCTGAGAAATACGCTGACGAGAGAGAAAGGGCTGGGAGGAATTGAAACGAAGGGTGTGCTGCGTGTCGGTATGCCGTATAAATCAAATGGATGAGTGATAAAACCCGCATATATTTCGCTATGCGGGTTAATTATTTTACATATTGATACATAAATTTCCGGAACTTGTGAAAAATAACGCAGAAATCAATAGAATTTTGTCAAAATAATTTTGTTGACAATGACTTATTAACGTTGATATAATTTAAATTTTATTTGACAAAATTGGGCTCTTGTTGTACAATAAATGTAGTGAGGTGGATGCAATGGCGAAGACGTTGTCCGATATAAAAAGATCGCTTGATGGGAATTTAGGTAAACGGCTTACGTTAAAAGCAAACGGCGGCCGCCGAAAAACGATTGAGCGTTCGGGCATTTTAGCTGAGACGTACCCTTCTGTTTTTGTGATACAACTAGATCAAGACGAGAATTCGTTTGAAAGAGTTTCATACAGTTATGCTGATATTCTGACTGAGACTGTTGAATTGACATTCAATGACGATGCGGCAAGCTCAGTAGCATTTTAATGGGCAGTGAACCTTTTGTTTACTGCTTTTTGTTTTGCCTTCTAAAGCTCTTCTAATTATTCCCTCGAAAGTTTCAGCCGATTAAACGGAAGCTATAGGTGTCACATGTTTTATCGTGGCGTGCACGAATGGTGATCAATTCTATAAAAGGGGTTGTTTCGTTTGGGCAGACGTCGTGGAGTTATGTCAGATGAGTTCAAATATGAGCTGGCGAAGGACCTTGGTTTTTACGATACGGTGAAAAACGAGGGCTGGGGAGGCATTCGGGCGCGTGACGCCGGGAATATGGTAAAGCGCGCGATCGAGATTGCCGAACAGCAGATGGCGGCTCAGAACCAAAATAACCGATAATGCAGTGGCCCGGGGGACAATCCGTTCCCCGGTTTTTTCTATCGGCTGTCGAAACCGGCGTCAATTTCGGATAAGTACCTCCGGGTCTCCAAATGTGATACAATGTTCATACTTATGTTTAGATGGAGAAGTAGGTGAAAGCTATGCGTATTTTAGAAAAAGCGCCGGCCAAAATCAATCTGTCCCTCGATGTGACGAGTAAACGCCCGGATGGTTATCACGAAGTGGAGATGATCATGACGACAATTGATTTGGCAGATCGGATTGAACTGACAGAACTGCCCGAAAACGTTATCAGAGTGGCGTCGCATAATCGCTTTGTTCCGGATGATCAAAGGAATCTGGCTTATCAGGCAGCCAAACTGCTTAAAGAACGGTTTCAAGTCAAAAAAGGCGTTTCGATTATGATTACAAAGGTGATCCCTGTAGCGGCAGGGCTTGCCGGCGGAAGCAGCGATGCGGCAGCCACGCTCAGAGGGCTGAACAGGCTTTGGGATTTAAAGCTTTCTGTCGAAGAGCTTGCAGAGCTTGGAGCTGAAATCGGTTCAGACGTGTCCTTCTGTGTATACGGAGGCACTGCCCTGGCAACCGGACGCGGTGAGAAGATCAGGCACATCAGTGCTCCGCCTCATTGCTGGGTCATGCTCGCCAAACCGACGATCGGGGTATCGACTGCCGAAGTGTACCGCCGGCTGAACTTACAGCAGGTTCGGCATCCTGATGTGCAGGCGATGATTGACGCGATTGAAGAAAAAAGCTTCCAAAAGGTATGCGGACAATTAGGGAACGTATTGGAGTCGGTTACGCTCAGCCTCCATCCCGAGGTGGCGATGATTAAAAATCAAATGAAACGCTTCGGCGCTGATGCGGTGTTAATGAGCGGAAGCGGACCGACTGTATTCGGTTTGGTTCAATACGAATCTAAGGTGCAGCGGATTTATAATGGGTTAAGAGGTTTCTGTGATCAAGTGTACGCGGTGCGGATGATCGGCGAACAGAATGCTCTTGATTAAATCCGTATGTTAAGTTATATTATTTTTAAATTATTCGGATTTTGGGGGTAAGTTCATGAAGTTTCGTCGCAGCGGCAGATTGGTGGACTTAACAAATTATTTGTTAACCCATCCGCATGAATTAATACCGTTAACGTTTTTCTCAGAACGGTATCAATCAGCAAAGTCATCAATCAGTGAAGATTTAACGATTATTAAACAGACCTTTGAACAGCAAGGCATTGGGACGCTGCTTACAGTGCCGGGAGCTGCCGGAGGCGTCAAATACATTCCGAAAGTGAAACAGGCTGAAGCAGAAGCGTTTATACAGGAGCTGGGACAGTCTTTAGTAAATCCTGAGCGTATCCTTCCGGGCGGTTATGTATATTTAACGGATATCTTAGGAAAACCATCTGTCCTCTCTCATGTAGGCAGGCTTTTTGCTTCCGTTTTTGCGGAGCGGGAGATTGATGTGGTGATGACCGTTGCGACAAAAGGAATCCCTCTTGCTTACGCAGCGGCCAGTTATCTGAACGTTCCGGTTGTCATCGTGCGAAAGGACAATAAAGTGACTGAAGGCTCCACGGTGAGCATCAATTATGTATCAGGATCGTCTAACCGCATTCAAACAATGTCGCTTGCGAAAAGAAGTTTGGCTACGGGTTCGAACGTTTTGATTATTGACGACTTTATGAAAGCCGGCGGCACCATTAACGGCATGATCAGCCTGCTTGATGAGTTTAATGCAAACGTCGCGGGAATAGGCGTCTTGGTTGAAGCCGAGGGAGTGAATGAACGGCTTGTCGATGAATACATGTCACTGCTCACGCTTTCAACCATCAATATGAAAGACAAAACGATTGAGATTCAAAACGGCAATTTTCTGCGATTTTTTAAAGAACAGCATTTAAAGAATGGGGAGACAGAAAAATGACAAAAGCAATCCATACGAAACACGCGCCGGCAGCGATCGGGCCATATTCACAGGGAATCATCGTAAACAACATGTTTTACAGCTCAGGCCAGATTCCTCTTACTGCTGAAGGAGAAATGGTAAACGGTGATATCACAGAACAAACGCATCAGGTGTTCAGCAATTTAAAAGCTGTGCTGAAAGAAGCGGGCGCTTCTCTCGAGACGGTTGTCAAAGCCACGGTATTTATTGCTGATATGGAGCAGTTTGCGGAAGTGAATGAAGTGTACGGACAATACTTTGATGTACATAAGCCGGCAAGGTCTTGTGTGGAAGTGGCGAGACTGCCGAAAGACGCTCTCGTGGAAATTGAAGTCATTGCGCTGGTAAAATCTTAAATCTCAGAAAAGTGGTTCCGGTCTCCGGGATCACTTTTTTTATGCAGTATATGATCCCCAAATATGGTTTATCACCTAATTGTGTATGTATATCCTATATTTTCAAAAAAACTTTTTGAAACGTGCAGGAATTTAAAAAGAATCGTGGAATTGTTAGACTAATGCTTTTATATAGGGAAAAGGTGGTGAACTACTGTGGAAGTTACTGACGTAAGATTACGCCGCGTGAATACCGATGGTCGCATGAGAGCGATTGCATCCATCACGCTGGATCACGAATTTGTCGTACATGATATTCGTGTGATTGATGGAAACAATGGTCTTTTCGTTGCGATGCCGAGTAAACGCACCCCTGATGGAGAATTCCGCGATATTGCTCATCCTATTAATTCCAGCACGCGGGGCAAGATCCAGGATGCTGTTTTAAATGAGTATCATCGTTTGGGTGATTCTGAAGCATTAGAATATGAAGAAGCCGGGGCTTCTTAAACATAACAAAATGTAAGGACTGCTGATAAAGGCTGACACAAGGCCTTTTCCGGCAGTCCTTTTTTAAATCTGATTTTTCAGTAATAAAGCGATTACATAGAAAATTCTTGCACTTTTTGATGTCTTCTTGAAATCAACAGCTATTTAGGATATATTTTTCTATGGATAAAAGGGATATTGGAGGCCATTAAATGGATAAGCGGTTTGCAGTGATTTTAGCTGCCGGAAAAGGAACGAGAATGAAATCGAAGCTTTATAAGGTCCTTCATCCGGTATGCGGAAAGCCTATGGTAGAGCACGTCGCAGACGAAGCTCTGAAATTATCTTTAGCGAAGCTTGTCACCATCGTAGGACACGGCGCCGAAGATGTGAAGAAGCAGCTCGGACAGAAAAGCGATTACGCTCTCCAAGCAGAACAGCTCGGTACGGCTCATGCGGTCAAGCAGGCAAAACCATTTCTTCACGGAGAAAAGGGTGTCACGATCGTTATTTGCGGCGATACACCGCTTCTGACGGCGGAGACGATGGAAGCCATGCTGAATGAACATACAGACAAAGGTGCAAAAGCCACGGTGTTAACGGCCGTTGCCGACGATCCCGCCGGATACGGAAGAATCATCCGCAGTGAAGACGGCGCCGTTCAAAAAATCGTGGAGCACAAGGATGCTTCGGAGCAAGAACGTCTTGTGAAAGAAATCAACACGGGAACGTACTGTTTTGATAACGAGGCTCTTTTTCGTGTCATCGAACAGGTTTCGAATGAAAATGCCCAAGGCGAGTATTATCTGCCGGATGTGATCGAAATCCTCAAAGACGAAGGCGAAACTGTTGCCGCTTACCAGACTGGTAACTTCCAAGAGACGCTCGGAGTGAATGATAGAGTCGCTCTTTCTCAGGCTGAAATGTATATGAAAGAGCGTATTAACAAACGGCATATGCAGAACGGAGTCACTTTAATCGATCCGATGAATACGTACATCTCACCTGACGCGCGTATCGGACAAGATACAGTTATTTATCCCGGAACTGTGTTAAAGGGACAAGCTGAAATCGGCGATGAATGTGTCATCGGCCCTCACACTGAGATAGAGGACAGTTCAATCGGCAGCCGCACTGTGATTAAACAATCCGTTGTCAACCGCAGCAAAGTTGGGAATGATGTAAATATCGGTCCTTTTGCTCACATCAGACCCGATTCCGCAATCGGCAATGAAGTGAAGATCGGAAACTTTGTTGAAATTAAGAAAACAAAATTCGGCGACCGAAGCAAAGCATCTCATTTAAGCTATATCGGTGATGCCGAAGTGGGCACGGATGTGAATCTGGGCTGCGGCTCCATCACGGTCAATTATGATGGGAAGAAAAAATATTTAACCAAGATTGAAGACGGCGCTTTTATAGGCTGCAACTCCAATCTGGTCGCACCTGTCACAGTGGGAGAAGGCGCGTACGTCGCTGCGGGTTCAACCGTAACTGAAGATGTGCCGGGCGAAGCGCTTGCCATTGCCAGAGCAAGACAAGTAAATAAAGAAGATTATGTGAAAAATATTCATAAAAAATAATCCTAAAATCGGAGGTTTACCATGTCTAACGAATACGGAGATAAGAATTTAAAGATTTTTTCTTTGAATTCAAATCCAGAACTTGCAAAAGAAATCGCGGATAATGTAGGGGTTCAATTAGGAAAGTGCTCTGTTACAAGATTCAGTGACGGAGAGGTCCAGATCAACATAGAAGAAAGTATTCGCGGCTGTGATTGCTATATCATTCAGTCTACAAGTGCGCCGGTTAATGAGCATATTATGGAATTGCTGATTATGGTTGACGCTCTAAAGCGCGCTTCCGCGAAAACAATCAACATTGTGATTCCGTACTACGGTTATGCGCGCCAGGACAGAAAAGCAAGATCACGTGAACCGATTACGGCAAAACTTTTTGCAAACCTGCTTGAAACAGCGGGTGCGACACGCGTGATCGCGCTTGATTTACACGCGCCGCAAATTCAAGGTTTCTTTGATATTCCGATTGACCACTTAATGGGTGTTCCGATTTTAGGCCATTACTTTGAAGGTAAAGACTTGAAAGATATCGTTATTGTTTCTCCTGACCACGGCGGTGTGACGCGCGCCCGCAAACTTGCAGACCGTCTGAAAGCGCCGATCGCGATTATCGACAAACGCCGTCCTAGACCGAATGAGGTGGAAGTGATGAACATCGTCGGTAACGTGGAAGGAAAAACGGCGATTCTGATCGATGATATTATTGATACGGCCGGCACAATCACACTTGCCGCTAACGCGCTGGTTGAAAACGGAGCTGCAGAAGTGTATGCATGCTGTACGCACCCTGTACTGTCAGGCCCTGCCGTTGAGCGGATCAATAACTCTAAAATCAAGGAGCTTGTCGTAACGAACAGCATTAAGCTTCCTGATGAGAAAAAAATCGACCGCTTTAAGCAGCTTTCTGTCGGACCGCTTCTGGCTGAAGCGATTATCCGCGTTCACGAGAAACAATCTGTCAGCTATTTATTCAGCTAAACCGAAACTTTAAGGTTTAAATCCCAGTTATTGTGGGTATTGTTCTAATAGGACGATAAAACGATAATTAGGATGGTGCTGAATATGGCAACTTTAAAAGCAAATGAAAGAACAGATTTTAAACGTTCGACGCTTCGGAAAATCCGTCATTCAGGACATGTTCCAGGGATTATATACGGTAAAGAAACAACGAATACGCCTGTCTCTTTAGACAGTGTCGAATTGCTTAAAACATTGCGGGACGAAGGAAAAAACACGATTATCACAATTGATGTCAACGGAAATCAGCAATCGGTTATGGTGACCGATCTTCAGACAGACCCGCTCAAAAACGAATTGACGCACGCCGATTTTCAAGTCGTGAATATGAGTGAGGAGCTGGAGGCCGAGGTGCCGATTCAGCTGACGGGAGAGGCGCAAGGAGTCAAAGACGGAGGCGTTATCCAGCAGCCGCTGCATGAACTTTCGATTAAGGCTAAGCCGAAGGACATCCCTCAGACAATCAATGTTGATATTTCCGGGCTTGAAATGAATGATGTGCTGACCATCGCAGATCTGACTGCTGACGGCAATTATACATTTACAAACGACCCGGAAGAAGTCGTGGCTTCCATCCTTCCTCCTAAGCAGGAAGCATTCGAAGAAGATGCAGAACCGTCTCCTGAGGAAGAGCCCGAAGGAGAAAATCAATAAGCGCTTTAAGACGTAACCCGCCCGAGGTTACGTCTTTTGTGCTAGAATGAGAAGAATTACAGCGATGTTGAGGGAGGATTTACGATGCTTGTGATTGCCGGTCTCGGTAACCCGGGAAAAACCTATGAGAACACGAGACATAATGTCGGCTTTATGGCCATTGACGAGCTTTCTAAAGAATGGAATATTGAACTGAATAAAACGAAATTCAACGGACTTTACGGAATGGGGTTTGTTTCCGGAAAAAAAGTTCTACTTGTTAAACCGCTTACATATATGAATTTATCAGGAGAATGTTTGCGGCCGCTGCTGGATTATTATGATGCTGATCATGAAGATCTGAAAGTCATATACGATGACCTTGATCTTCCGACGGGAAAAATCAGGCTTCGGACGAAGGGGAGCGCAGGCGGACATAACGGAATTAAATCGCTTATACAGCATCTCGGAACCCCTGAATTTGACCGGGTCAGAATCGGAATCGGCCGCCCCGTTAACGGAATGAAAGTCGTTGACTATGTACTGGGAGCTTTTACGAAGGAAGAAGCGCCGCATATCAATGATGCCGTCTCAAAAACCGTAAAAGCCTGCGAAGCTTCCTTAACGAAACCATTTTTAGAAGTCATGAACGAATTTAATGCAAATGTATAAGATAAATAATGGGAGACCATACTAGGGAAAAATGATTTTTTCACATCAGGAGGTCCAACGTATGGCTTTGCATTATTTCTGCCGCCACTGCGGCTTTAAGGTAGGGAGCCTGGAATATTCGACGGTGCCGACACAGTCACTTGGATTTCAGCACTTAACAAATGAGGAAAGAAACGATATGATTTCATATAAAGACAATGGAGAGGTCCATGTTCTTACAATTTGTGAAGACTGCCAAGAGGCGCTGGAACGCAATCCGCACTACCATGAACACAACACATTTATTCAATAAGAAGCTTTGGTGTAGATTCTAGACCAAAGCGTTTTTCTGTTCTTGCAGAAAATAGAGAGGAGGGCCCATATGGACAACATTCAAACCTTTATTAAAGAAAGCGATGATTTTAAATCCATTGTCAACGGTTTACATGAGGGGCTGAAGGAACAGCTGCTTGCGGGTCTGTCAGGTTCCGCGCGTTCTGTTTTTACCTCCGCCCTTGCACAGGAAACGAAAAGGCCGATTTTCTTTATCACCCATAATTTATATCAGGCCCAAAAAGTGACGGAAGATCTGACGGCGCTTCTCGGGGATCAATCTGTTTTTTTATACCCCGTGAATGAATTGATTTCTTCAGAAATTGCGGTAGCGAGTCCTGAACTGCGCGCTCAGCGGCTTGATGTCATTAATAGATTAACAAACGGAGAAGCGCCGGTCGTTGTGGCGCCCGTTGCGGCAGTGAGAAGAATGCTTCCGCCGAAGGAGCTGTGGAAAAGCAGCCAGCTCGTCATTTCACTCGGAGACGATATAGAACCGGATCAGCTGTCCGCGCGCCTTGTAGAGGTGGGGTATGAGCGTTCCGATATGGTTTCTGCACCCGGTGAATTCAGTATTCGCGGCGGAATTATCGACATTTATCCGCTGACGTCGGAGCATCCGGTGCGAATTGAACTGTTTGATACGGAGGTCGATTCCATCAGAAGCTTCAATTCTGATGACCAGAGATCAATTGAGACGCTCAAACATGTGGCGATCGGACCGGCGAAGGAATTGATCATCAGGGCGGAAGAAAAAGCCCGGGCAATGGAAAGGCTCGATAAAGGGCTTGCCGACAGTCTGAAAAAGCTGAAGCAGGACAAACAAAAGGAAATGCTTCATATCAATATCTCACATGATAAAGAACGGTTATCAACGGGACAGACTGATCAGGAACTTGTGAAGTATCTCTCGTACTTTTACGAAAAGCCTGCTAGTTTGCTAGATTATACACCGGCAGACACGTTGTTACTGTTAGACGAGGTCAGCCGCATTCATGAAATGGAGGATCAGCTGCAAAAAGAAGAGGCCGAATTTACGACAAGTCTGCTCGAGGAAGGGAAAATTCTGCATGACATTCATTTATCCTTCAGCTTTCAGGAGCTTATGAGCGAAAAGCGGCGTCCGGCTATTTATTATTCATTATTTTTGCGTCATGTCCAGCATACAAGCCCTCAGAATATCGTGAATGTGACAAGCCGGCAGATGCAGAGTTTTCACGGGCAGATGAATGTGCTCGCAGGTGAAATGGAGCGCTTTAAGAAATCAAACTTCACCGTCGTCTTTTTAGGCGCAAATAAGGACAGAACCGACAGATTGGCATCCGTGCTGGCTGATTACGAAATTGAAGCCGCGAAAACGGACAGCTCCAAAGCGCTTGTGCAAGGACAGGTCTATGTCATGGAAGGCGAGCTGCAATCCGGTTTTGAACTGCCGCTGATGAAGCTGGCCGTCATTACGGAGGAAGAGCTGTTCAAAAACCGAATTAAGAAAAAGCCGAGAAAGCAGAAGCTGACAAATGCCGAACGGATCAAAAGCTATTCCGAGCTTCAGGTCGGTGACTATGTCGTCCACGTCAACCACGGGATCGGTAAGTATTTGGGGATCGAAACACTGGAAATCAAAGGCATTCATAAAGATTACCTCAACATTCATTATCAGGGCAGCGATAAGCTGTATGTCCCTGTAGAACAAATCGATCAGGTGCAGAAGTATGTCGGCTCTGAAGGAAAAGAACCGAAGCTTTATAAACTGGGCGGCAGTGAATGGAAACGGGTGAAGAAAAAAGTTGAAAACTCCGTTCAGGATATTGCCGATGATCTGATTAAGCTTTATGCGGAACGGGAAGCAAGCAAAGGCTATGCGTTCTCGCCCGATCATGAAATGCAGCGGCAGTTCGAATCTGCTTTCCCTTACCAGGAAACAGAGGACCAGCTCCGTTCCATTCAGGAGATTAAAAAGGATATGGAAAGAGAACGCCCGATGGACCGTTTGCTTTGCGGTGATGTGGGTTACGGGAAGACGGAGGTAGCCATCCGAGCGGCCTTTAAAGCGATCGCAGACGGAAAGCAGGTCGCGCTTCTTGTGCCGACGACAATACTCGCGCAGCAGCATTATGAAACCATTACGGAGCGTTTTCAGGACTATCCGATTAACATCGGTCTTCTCAGCCGATTCAGAACGAGAAAAGAATCCAATGAAACGATTAAAGGCCTGAAAAACGGAACGGTAGACATCGTAATCGGAACCCACAGGCTCTTGTCTAAAGACGTCGTCTATAAAGATCTCGGCTTGCTCATCATTGATGAAGAGCAGCGCTTCGGCGTAACGCATAAGGAAAAAATCAAACAGATCAAAGCCAATGTCGATGTGCTGACTCTTACAGCGACGCCGATTCCGCGTACGCTTCATATGTCCATGCTCGGTGTGCGGGACTTATCCGTTATTGAAACGCCGCCGGAAAACCGTTTCCCTGTTCAGACATATGTCGTGGAATACAACGGCGCGCTTGTACGAGAAGCTATCGAAAGAGAACTGGCGCGCGGAGGACAGGTATATTTCCTGTACAACCGCGTGGATGACATCGAGCGGAAGGCTGATGAAATTTCCATGCTTGTTCCCGATGCGAAAGTGGCATATGCCCACGGAAAAATGACTGAAAATGAATTGGAAAGCGTCATGCTCAATTTTCTGGAAGGGGAATCAGACGTCCTTGTCAGCACGACTATTATTGAGACAGGCGTAGATATACCAAATGTCAATACCTTGATTGTGTTCGACGGAGACAAAATGGGGCTGTCTCAGCTGTATCAGCTGAGAGGACGGGTCGGCCGTTCCAACCGCGTCGCTTACGCGTATTTTACGTACCGCAGAGACAAAGTGCTTACTGAGGTGGCGGAAAAACGGCTGCAGGCGATTAAAGAATTTACCGAGCTGGGATCAGGCTTTAAAATTGCCATGCGTGACTTGACGATCAGGGGAGCGGGGAACCTTCTCGGCGCCCAGCAGCACGGCTTTATCGACTCAGTCGGTTTTGACCTGTACTCGCAAATGCTCAAGGAAGCGATTGAAGAGCGGAAAGGCGATATTCCGAAAAGCGAACAGTTTGAGACAGAAATCGATATCGAGCTTGACGCGTATATTCCCGAAAACTATATACAAGACGGCAAGCAAAAAATCGACATGTATAAACGCTTCAGGTCAATCGCCACAATTGAGGAGAAAAATGAGCTCCAAGATGAAATCATCGACAGGTTCGGCAGCTACCCTAAAGAAGTTGAATGGCTGTTTACGGTTGCTGAGATGAAGGTATACGGAAAATATGAACGCGTCGAACTCATCAAGCAGGATAAAGACGCGATCAGATTTACCATTTCTGAAGAGGCCAGCGCACAGATTGACGGCCAGAAATTATTCGAACTCGGCAATAAATACGGCCGGCAGATCGGACTGGGAATGGAAGGGAAAAAGCTGAAAATCTCAGTACAGACGAAAGGCCGCAAAACGGAAGAGTGGCTGGAGACCGTTCTCGGCATGCTGAAAGGCCTTCAGAATGTGAAGAAAGAAACAATCGCATCTTCATAAAAATTGTTACTCTCTGGTGTATATTACATTTGATGTGACGGATACTAATTTCAAGCGAGTGGCGGAAGCTACATAAAGTAAAGAGCTTTAGTACTTTCCCTTAAATATCATCACATGAAAGAGAGGCACCAGAGAGATGAAAGCTACAGGTATCGTACGTCGTATTGATGATCTAGGACGGGTCGTCATTCCTAAAGAAATTCGGAGAACACTGCGGATCAGGGAAGGAGACCCGCTTGAAATATTCGTTGACCGCGACGGAGAAGTTATATTGAAAAAATATTCTCCTATCAGTGAGCTTGGCGATTTTGCGAAAGAATATGCAGATGCATTGTATGACAGTCTCGGCCATTCCGTCTTGATTTGCGACCGTGACGCGTATATTGCCGTTTCAGGCAGTTCGAAAAAAGAATTTCTGAACAAATCCATCAGCGATTTGCTCGAAAAAACGATGGATCAGCGCAGCTCTGTGGTAGAAAACGACGTGAAGTCCGCGCAGCTTGTGAATGACATTGATGAAGATATGAGCTCCTATACAATCGCTCCGATCGTGGCAAATGGCGATCCTATCGGCGCCGTGGTCATCTTTTCCAAGGAACAGGCGCTTGGAGAAGTAGAACATAAAGCGGTAGAAACGGCAGCCAGTTTTTTGGCGAGACAGATGGAGCAGTAGGTCTTATTACCATTATTGAAATAAGAAAACGGAGAAAGAGCAGCTCTTATACAAGTGCTGTTCTTTTTCATATTCATATGTGCTCTCTATCGGTTCGGCTGTTAGGATTGTGATATAATAAGCTCGTTTTATAGACGTAATTTTCTAGCGGCTGGAAGGAGCTTTTGGATGAACGATTCAGTTGGCGCCAAGCGGCAATCGGCATGGAAAGGTGCTTTTGTGCTCGTCGTTGCGGGTATCGTGACGAAGATATTAAGCGCCGTGTACAGGGTTCCTTTTCAGAATATTGTCGGTGACGTCGGATTTTACATTTATCAGCAGGTGTATCCGTTTTTAGGGATCGCGGTCATGCTGTCAACATCCGGTTTTCCGGTGATCATCTCAAAATTAATGAACGATTATAGCGATCATAAACAAAAAATAATGAAAATTTCCGCCCTTTATGTCACGGCGGCCGGACTTGTTCTGTTTGCGCTCATGTATGCCGGCGCGGCGCCGTTGGCCGGTTTTATGGGTGACGCCCGCCTTGTGATGCTGATAAGGGTCGCGGCGTTCGCTTTCATACTGTTTCCGTTTACGGCGGTTATCCGGGGGTATTTCCAAGGCGTGCATGATATGATGCCGTCAGCCTTATCCCAGATTACGGAACAGCTTCTTCGGGTGGCGGTGCTTCTCGGTTTATCCTTATGGCTTTTGAAAAGCGGCCGTTCATTATACGCGGCGGGTGCGGGGGCGGCCTCGGGATCAATAGCCGGGAGCTTTGCGGCCCTTTGTGTATTGGCTGTTTTCTGGTATAAGCGGGAAGAAACAAAGAAAGATGGCGGACATATCGAAACGGCCGTCATTGTAAAAAAGCTGCTGCTTTATTCAGTCACCATCTGTATCAGCAGTGTACTCATGCTTTTGATTCAGCTTGTAGACGCCTTAAACTTATATTCGCTGCTTTCAGACGGGACGGAGAGCCATGCCGCGAAACAGCTGAAAGGCATATATGACCGCGGACAGCCGCTCCTTCAGCTGGGAACCGTGTTTGCCGTCAGTATCGCCGCGTCCTTGGTTCCTTCAATTTCAAAAGCGGTGCATGAGAACAAGCCGTTTATCATAAAAGAGAAAGCGACATCAGCCGTCAAGCTCTGCCTTGCGGTAGGGATCGGCGCATCGGCCGGGCTTTTTTGCATTTTAGAACCGGTGAATATCATGCTTTTCCAAAACAGTGAGGGGACGCAGACCTTACAAATATTCAGCTTATCTATCTTTTTTGCCTCAATTGCGCTTACGGCAGCCGCGATTCTGCAAGGAGCGGGACATACCGTTTTCCCCGCCGTATCCGTTTTGGCGGGAGGGGCGCTGAAATGGGTGCTGAATGTTTGGCTGGTCCCCGGCTGGGGTATTACAGGAGCGGCACTGGCGACCGTCTTGGCATTTGCCGCAGTTGCGTGCTTGAATCTCCGGAGAATTTGGTCGAAGGGCTGGCTGACGAATATCGGCGGCGTGATTGTCCGTCTGTGCTGGTGCAGTCTGCTGATGGTCTTCTTTTTGCTCGTATATATGAAGCTTTGGCAGTTATTTGTTCCCGTCAGCAGGGGCGGAGCTGTATGTGAGAGTCTGTCTGCGTCAGTCATCGGAGGGCTATTGTTTATTTATTGTATGATAAGAATGAAGATTTTCACGGACGAAGAGCTGAGCGGCCTTCCTTTCGGCAGTGCTTTAAGCAAATTGAAAAAGAGGAGAGAAAAACATGGCAGGTAACATTACGGTCGTCGGCCTCGGCGCCGGAGACATGGATCAGTTGACAGTGGGCGTACATAAGCTGCTGACTCAGGCGAAGCATTTATATATAAGAACGAAAGACCACCCTTTGATTTCGGAATTAGAGCAAGAGACGGAAGCGGACATCCGGTATTTTGATGATATTTATGAAAAACATGATCAGTTTGAAGCGGTCTATGAAGAGATCGCAGACATTCTGTTTGAAAAAGCGAAGCAAGAGGATGTCGTCTATGCTGTGCCCGGGCATCCGTTTGTCGCTGAGAAAACCGTTCAGCTGTTATTTGAACGCCGGGAAGAACAACAGATAGCTGTTCATACTGCCGGAGGGCAAAGCTTTCTGGATGCCACTTTTAATGCATTGCGAATTGATCCGATTGAAGGGTTTCAATTTACGGATGCGCAAACAATGACGCCGGATGAAATCGAACTCCGCCATCACCTGATCATCTGCCAGGTTTATGACCAAATGACGGCCTCTGAGGTGAAGCTGACGCTCATGGAGAAATTGCCTGACGACTATGAAGTGGTCATCGTTACGGCAGCCGGGAGCCAGGGAGAAAAGATGACCAAGGTGCCTTTGTTTGAACTTGACCGCAATGTAGAAATAAATAACTTAACAAGCGTGTATGTTCCGCCGATTAAAAAAGAAGAACTCCTTTACCAGGAATTTTCTGCATTCCGAAGTATTATTCGCGAGCTTCGCGGGCCGAACGGCTGTCCGTGGGATCAAAAGCAGACACACCAGTCATTAAAGAAATATATGATTGAGGAATGCTACGAACTGCTTGAGGCCATTGACGAAGAGGACACGGATCACATGATAGAAGAACTCGGGGACGTCATGCTTCAGGTTATGCTGCACGCCCAGATCGGAGAAGACGAGGGGTATTTCTCAATTGATGATGTCATCAGAGACATCAGTGCGAAGATGGTCAGACGGCACCCGCATGTGTTTAAGGATGTTAAGGTTCAGGATGAACATGATGTCGTCGCCAACTGGGAAGAAATCAAAAAGGCGGAAAAGCAAACAACATCCTCTTCATTGCTGGATGCCGTACCGAAAACACTGCCTTCTCTTGCAAAAGCCGCCAAGCTTCAGAAAAAAGCCGCCAAAACCGGCTTTGACTGGGATGACGTTCAGGATATATGGGATAAAGTAAATGAAGAGCTGAAGGAATTTTCTGCAGAGGCTTCCGCCGAATCAGCAGATGAAATCAGCTTAAAAGCTGAATTCGGCGATGTTTTATTTGCATTGGTCAATATCGGCCGATACTATAAAATTGAGCCTGAGGAAGCGCTCGCCATGACAAATGACAAATTCCGCAGACGCTTTGCTTATATTGAGAAAGAAGCGGCAGCAAAGGGACTTGAATTGACCGCAATGTCACTTGAGGAAATGGACAAATTGTGGGATGAAGCAAAAGAAATGGAGAGGAGATCCTGATATGAGACTTGATAAGTTTTTAAAAGTATCCAGATTAATTAAACGCCGTACATTGGCGAAAGAGGTCGCCGATCAAGGGAGAATCACCGTTAACGGGAATCAGGCGAAAGCCAGCTCAGACGTAAAAGCCGGTGATGAACTGAAGGTCCGCTTCGGGCAGAAGCTTGTCACCGTGAAGGTAAATGAATTGAAAGAAACAACGAAAAAAGAAGAAGCCGCGGGCATGTATACAATCGTCAAAGAAGAAAAACTCGGCGAATAGGCTTGTTCTAAACAAGGCTCCCGCCTCATACAATGCAGTAATAATGCTAAAAGTATCGAGGATATGGGGGCTGAATAGATGAATTCATATTATGAGCAAAAAGGTTCTTCTTCTGTTCCGGAACAGCATGATGTAACGATGAAAGGGAGAAAGCATTTAGACATTTCGGGCGTCAAGCATGTGGAAAGTTTTGATAACGAAGAGTTTTTGCTGGAAACGGTTATGGGAATGCTTTCCGTCAGAGGCGAGAACCTGCAGATGAAAAACCTTGATGTGGAAAAAGGGATTGTATCTATAAAAGGCAGGGTGTTTGACCTTGTATATTTAGACGAGCAGCAAGGGGATAAAGCTAAAGGGTTTTTTAGCAAGTTGTTTAAATGACGCTGACGACCCAATTTTATACGATGCTGGCAATGACCGGTATGGGCGCCTGGCTCGGAGCGTCGCTTGATACATACAGGCTGTTTGTCAGCCGCGCCAAAACGGCCAGATGGCTGTTATTCATTCATGACATTCTCTTTTGGATTGTACAAGGTCTGCTGTTTTTCTATGTGCTGCTCAACGTGAATGAAGGAGAACTCAGGGTATACATTTTCTTGGCTGTCTTACTGGGTATTGCGACGTACCAAAGCCTGTTTAAACGAATGTATATAAAAATACTGAAATTTGCCATTCATCTTGCGGTGTCTCTTTACCAATTCGCAAAAAAGCTCATTCAGCACGTGCTGTTCCGTCCGGTGCTTCTGCTCTTTAAGCTGCTCATCGGGCTGATCACGGTTATTTCTTTATACTCCTATCGGGTGAGTGCCTTTTTTGCGAAGTGTCTTTTTAAGATCGTAGCGTTTTTGCTGTATCCGCTGTTTTTCCTGTTGAAACAATTATTGAAACTTCTTCCTGAAAAGTGGCGTCTTACTTTCAAACGATATTTTCAAAAAAGTGCAGGATTTTTACAAAAGAGCAAGAAACTAATCATAACAATCAGATCGACCATGATACGTATTTTGAAAAGGTGAAAGGAGGACCGTCTGGTTTGAATCTATCTAGGGAACGTACAATAACTGAAATTCAAAACGACTATAAAGAGCAGGTTGAACGGCAATCCCAGCTTATGAAAAGAAGGCGGAAAGGGCTTTTCAGACGGTTGATCGTATTCGGCGCCCTTGTGTTGTTGACGGCTATTGTCTTAGCGGGTTCTCTGTGGTCACAGACCTCTTCCCTTAGCGCAAACGAAGAAAAAAAGGCTCAGCTGGAAAAACAAGTAAAAGAATTGAATGCGAAACAGGCTGATTTAAAAGATGAAATTTCCAAATTAAAGGATGAGGATTACGTCACAGAGCTTGCCAGAAGAGACTTGTTTATGTCAGGAAATGGTGAGATTCTCTTTAATGTAGAAAAGAAGAGCAAGTAGCCTTGTTGACACTTAAATTTTTATTTAGGTATAATTAAACAAACGATCTTTTTATAAGCCTAAGGAGGAGCACTTTTTTTATGTCGATTGAAGTTGGCAGCAAGTTGCAAGGGAAAATAACAGGTATTACAAATTTCGGAGCATTTGTTGAATTGCCTGGAGGCTCAACCGGTCTCGTTCATATCAGTGAGGTAGCCGATAATTATGTAAAAGACATTAACGAGCATTTAAAAGTCGGCGATCAAGTTGAAGTGAAAGTCATCAACGTTGAAAAAGACGGGAAAATTGGTTTATCAATTAAAAAAGCTAAAGACCGTCCGCAAGCCAGACCTAGAAATGATTTCCGTCCGAAAGAATCTTTTGAACAGAAAATGAACAAGTTTCTTAAAGATAGCGAAGACCGCTTATCATCTTTAAAACGAAACACGGAATCAAAACGTGGAGGGCGCGGAGCAAGAAGAGGATAACTTGCTGCTTTCTATAAATACATGGAGCATCCGTCTATCCCAGCGGGTGCTTTTTTTGTATGCGCCTTTATAGTCAGAAAATTAAAACTTTGAAGTTTCTGTTGACGGAATGAAGAAACCTTTGTATTATATAACTTGTGCTTATAAGCACCTATATGGCGGTGTAGCTCAGCTGGCTAGAGCGTACGGTTCATACCCGTGAGGTCGGGGGTTCGATCCCCTCCGCCGCTACCATATATATCTGGCCCGTTGGTCAAGCGGTTAAGACACCGCCCTTTCACGGCGGTAACACGGGTTCGAATCCCGTACGGGTCATCAAGCGAATCGGCTTCTGTTGCAGAAGCCGATTTTTTCATATTTAGACAACTTTTTGAGAAATGTCGGAGGAAATACGAAAGGAAAGGGGAACAAGGGAGAAAGCGTCGAAGAGTTCTTTGGAATTGTTACCTTCTTTTGACAAAATCCTATCTGTGCTTTCATTTATAATGACAAGCAACGAATAAAACAGGTGGGGGATGAGAGCAATGGAAAAAGCGGAAAGAAGAGTGAACGGGCCGATGGCGGGACAAGCTCTGGAAAAACTGCAATCGTTTTTTGAAAAGGCGGCAAAGCTTACAGTCCATCAAGCGCATTCACTTTTTTTCTATAAGGGTTTCATTTATGTCGTGATCGGTTTTTTACTTGGACGGGCTTTCATATTATCTGAGGTTCTTCCGTTTGCACTGCCGTTTTTCGGAGCGATGCTTTTGATCAGAAGAGATAAAGCCTTCTATGCTTGTCTGTCTTTGCTTGCGGGCGCTTTAACCATTTCGCCGAAACACTCTTTATTGATTCTCACAGCTTTGGCCGTCTTCACTCTATTTTCAAAAATCGGTACATATATCGTGCAGGACCGGGTGAAGATGCTGCCGATCGTGGTGTTTTTCTCAATGGCTGCCGCGAGAATCGGATTTGTTTATTTTGAAAGCGGCGCTTTTACAACCTATGATTATGTGATGGCTGTTGTCGAGGCGGGCCTGGCCTTTATTTTGACGCTGATCTTTTTACAAAGCCTGCCGATTTTCACGATCAAAAAAGTGAAGCAATCGTTAAAAATAGAAGAAATCATCTGTTTTATGATCTTGATCGCATCTGTTTTAACCGGGCTTGCCGGTGTTTCATTTCAGGGAATGCAGGCTGAGCATATCCTGGCCCGCTATGTCGTGCTGAGTTTTTCCTTTGTCGGCGGGGCAAGCATCGGCTGTACGGTCGGTGTTGTGACCGGACTGATCCTCGGGCTTGCGAATATCGGGAATCTCTATCAAATGAGTCTGCTTGCGTTTTCCGGGCTTCTTGGCGGGCTGCTGAAAGAAGGAAAGAAAGCCGGCGCCGCAGTCGGATTGGTGATCGGCTCACTGCTGATTTCATTATATGGAGAAGGGTCTGCCGGATTAATGACCACTCTTTATGAATCTTTGATTGCCGTTGTTTTGTTTTTGATTACGCCCCAATCGATTACGAAAAAGGTGGCGCGATACATACCGGGCACTGCTGAGCACAGTCAGGAACAGCAGCAGTACGCGAGGAAAATCAGAGATGTCACCGCCCAGAAAGTAGACCAGTTCTCCAATGTGTTTCATGCCTTGTCGGAGAGCTTCGCCACCTTTCATCAGACGTCTTCCGATGAGCAGGCGGAAGAAGGGGAAGTGGATCTCTTTTTAAGCAAAATCACCGAGCATTCCTGCCAATCCTGCTATAAGAAAAGCAAATGCTGGGTTCAAAACTTTGATAAAACATATGACTTAATGAAACAAGTTATGCATGAAACAGAGGAAAAACAGTATGCCTCAAACCGCAGATTAAAAAAAGAGTTTCAACAGCACTGTTCCAAATCCAGACAGGTGGAAGAGCTGATTGAGGACGAACTTGCCCACCATCACGCCCATCTGACACTGAAGAGAAAAGTTCAGGACAGCAGGAGGCTTGTTGCCGAGCAGCTGTTGGGGGTTTCTGAGGTCATGGCGGACTTTTCTCGGGAAATAAAACGGGAGAGGGAGCAGCATTTTATTCAGGAAGAACAAATGATAGAGGCGCTTCAGCATTTCGGAATCGAGATTCAGCATGTCGAGATATACAGCTTGGAGCAGGGCAATATTGATATCGAAATGACAATCCCGTTCAGCGGAGGACACGGCGAGAGTGAGAAAATTATCGCCCCGATGCTGTCTGACATTCTTGAGGAGCAGATACTTGTCAAAAGCGAACAGCACTCGGCTCATCCGAATGGCTACAGCCATGTTGCGTTCGGTTCGACCAAATCGTACCGGGTATCGACAGGCGCAGCTCATGCGGCAAAAGGCGGCGGTCTTGTCTCCGGCGACAGCTACAGCATGATGGAACTGGGGGCGAGAAAGTATGCGGCCGCGATCAGTGACGGCATGGGCAATGGGGCGAGGGCCCATTATGAGAGCAACGAAACGATTAAGCTGCTCGAAAAAATTCTCGAATCAGGTATTGATGAAAAAATAGCGATCAAAACGATCAACAGTATTCTGTCTTTACGGACGACAGATGAAATCTACTCAACTCTCGATCTTTCTATCATTGATCTTCAGGATGCAAGCTGTAAATTCTTGAAGGTCGGTTCAACGCCGAGTTTTATCAAGCGGGGAGATCAAGTCATGAAAGTGCAGGCCAGCAATCTGCCGATCGGTATCATCAATGAATTTGATGTGGAGGTTGTAAGTGAACAGTTAAAAGCGGGAGATCTGCTCGTCATGATGAGTGACGGTATTTTTGAAGGACCGAAGCACGTTGAAAACCATGACCTGTGGATGAAACGGAAAATGAAAGGGCTGAAAACCGAAGATCCGCAGGAAATCGCTGATATATTAATGGAAGAGGTCATCAGAACGCGTTCCGGCCAAATCGAAGACGATATGACGGTGGTTGTTGTCCGGATTGATCACAACACGCCGAAATGGGCTTCCATACCGGTGCCGGCGGTATTCCAAAATAAAAAGGAGATTTCTTAATCGTTTCGTATAAATCACTTTCCTTCTGGCGAAGATGGGACTAATCGTATCACCGGGAGGAATGTATGTGAATAAGGGACATTTAAATCAAGTTCTGCTGATTACAGATGGCTGCTCCAATCATGGTGAAGACCCGATTGCAATGGCGGCTTTCGCCAAGGAGCAGGGGATTACGGTGAATGTTATAGGAATTATGGAAGAAAATGCGATTGACCAAGAGGCAATGAAGGAAGTTGAAGGCATCGCCATGGCCGGTGGCGGCGTCCATCAAGTTGTGTACGCGTCACAATTGTCTCAGACGGTTCAAATGGTGACGAAAAAAGCAATGACCCAGACGCTGCAAGGTGTCGTCAATCAAGAACTTAAACAAATCTTAGGGAAAAACGTTGAAATGGAAGAGCTTTCTCCGGAAAAACGCGGCGAAGTGATGGAAGTGGTTGATGAACTCGGAGAAACAGTTCATCTGCAGGTGCTTGTGCTGGTTGATACGAGTGCGAGTATGGCGCCGAAACTGCCGACGGTGAAAGAAGCGCTGATCGATCTTTCCATCAGTTTAAATTCCCGGGCCGGACAAAATGAATTTGCCATGTGTATATTTCCCGGGAAAAGCCAGGAAGTTGAGCTTGTGCTGAATTGGACGCCGAAGCTTGAATCCCTTTCTGCACTCTTTGCGAAGCTGTCGACCGGCGGTATCACCCCTACGGGCCCCGCTATCCGGGAAGCGACGCAGCAGTTTGAGAGAATCCGCTCAAGAAGGAGCATGTTGGCAGATGATGAACGACGCTTTAACGAGTTTGGCATGTAGTCTGGCACCGGGGACGGCAATTCAGGGCAAATGGAACGGCAAATCCTACAGATTGCTCAAACAGCTTGGAAAAGGGGCTAACGGTATTGTATATCTGGCAGAAGCATCAGGCGGACAGGTCGCTT
This sequence comes from Bacillus sp. JK62, assembly GCF_053663455.1. NCBI lineage: Bacteria > Bacillati > Bacillota > Bacilli > Caryophanales > Bacillaceae > Bacillus > Bacillus sp. JK62. Next base: position 16,572 of record NZ_JBSJQA010000011.1, on the reverse strand, counting down.
TGAAAATAAGCAGCGACAGCATGTCTGTTACCTCTGAAGTGAATGTCTTAAAATCCTTTTCAAAGGCCCGGTCGCAAACGATGGGGCCTTCTTTTTTTGATGCGGACGATGCGTTTATTCCGCAGCTGAATAAAAATGTCTCTTTTTACGTGATGGAGTACATAGAAGGGCCGCTTCTTCCGCAATATATCAGCAGTAAGGGAGCGGAGTGGATTCCGGTGCTGATGGTGCAGCTTCTTTCCAGCCTGTCAGTCCTTCATCAGCAGGGATGGGTGTTTGGCGACCTCAAACCGGACAATCTTATTGTAACCGGACCACCGGCTGCCATCCGCTGCATTGATGTAGGGGGAACGACAAAACAAGGCCGGGCGATTAAAGAGTATACGGAGTTTTACGACAGGGGCTATTGGGGGTATGGAACAAGAAAAGCAGAACCATCCTATGACCTGTTTGCTGTCGCAATGATCATGATCCACTGTGTCCAGAAGAAAGAGTGCAAAAAGTCAGGACAGCCGAAAGAACAGCTTCGTTCTATCATTGAAGGCCACCCGTTTCTGAATAAGTATAAGAAGGTTCTGTTTTCTGCTTTAAACGGCCAATATCCGTCTGCGGAAGCCATGAAGCATGACATCCTGACGGCGGGGCAGAGCGCCGGGAGTAAAAGGAAAGCCGCCGCCAAGCCTAAGCCGCCGCAATCAAAACCGCGGCAGGGCGCTGTATCTCAAACGCGGTATAAACCTAAACAAAAACCCGCAAAGCACAATGGTTTGTTTGAAACAACACTTATTTTAATCAGCGTTCTCGCCCTTTATTTCGCTTACATCGTCTTTTTTCTCATCTAATGCCGGCCGGACGCCTGCGCTCATGCTTCTTCTTTGCTTGGAGGGAATGAAAGTGATAGGATATGTATATCTTTAAAAAACCTGCTCATTGTGAGGGGGACATTGTGAAAAGCGTGGAAGATTTTTTCAAAACATATCATCTTCAGGCGGAGGGAGAAACGATTATTGCCGGGGTCTCCGGAGGCCCTGATTCAATGGCGCTTCTCAGTATGCTGAATAAGCACTTCGGGCATTCTTCCGTTATCATAGCGGCGCATGTCGACCATCAGTTCAGGGGTCCTGAATCTGAAGAAGATATGAAGTTTGTGCAGTCATATTGCGAAGCGGAACACATCCTCTGCGAAACGGTACAGATTGATGTTTCTGCATACGCAAAGAAGAATAAGCTGAACAAGCAGGCTGCCGCGCGTGATTGCAGATATCAGTTTTTCGAAGATCTGATGGCAAAACACGAAGCGAAGTTTATGGCGCTGGCTCATCACGGCGATGACCAGGTTGAGACAATGCTCATGAGGCTTGCGAAAGGTACGCTCGGGGCAGGGCTCGCGGGAATGCAGCCCGTCCGCGAATTTGCATCCGGCTGGCTGATCAGGCCTTTCCTCTATGCGGCAAAGGATGAAATCCTAGAATACTGCCGTCAAGAAGGGCTCAGCTACAGAACGGATGAGAGCAATGCAAAAGACGATTATACAAGAAACAGATTCAGAAAGACCGTGCTTCCTTTTTTAAAACAAGAATCACCTGACGTTCATAAAATGTTTCAAAAGGTGAGTGAAGCACTGACAGAAGACGAACAATACTTGCAGTCATTAACGAAAGAACGAATGAATAAGGTTATTACAAGCAAGTCTGACACATCGGTTGAAGTCGATTCCTCTCAATTGCTTGCCCTTCCGATACCTTTACAAAGAAGAGGAGTTCAACTAATATTAAACTATCTTTATGAAAACGTTCCATCGTCGTTTTCCGCCCGACACATACAGCAGTTTCTTGAATGGGCGGAAAATGGAAGCGCCTCGGGAGTGCTTGATTTTCCGAAAGGGCTGAAGGTGGTCAAATCATATCAGACATGTTTGTTTACATTTGAACAATGGCAATGTGAAAAGGTTCCCTTTGAGCTGCAGCTGCAAGGAGCGGAAGGCGAGACTGCTGTTCTCCCCAACGGCTTTATGATAGAGGTGGCCGATCAGGCTGACCCTCATATCAAAAATGGGAATGCTGTTTTTATGACAAGCAGAAATAAGGTGCAATTTCCTTTAACAATCCGGACGAGAAAAATCGGCGACCGGATTAAACTTAAAGGGATGAATGGCTCGAAAAAGGTAAAAGATATATTTATTGATCATAAACTGCCTCTGCGGGATCGGGACGAATGGCCGATTGTAACGGATGCGAGCGGTGAAATTATCTGGCTGCCTGGCTTGAAAAAATCCATCTTTGACGATCTTGTGATTTCAAACAGTGACCGCATTGTATTACAATATAGACAGCATGAAAAGTGTAGGGGGCAAGCATTAACATGAAACAGGATATCGAAAAAGTGCTGATCTCAGAAGATGAGATCCAGCAGAAAGTAAAACAGCTTGGAGAACAATTAACAAGCGAGTACAGCGACACGTTTCCGTTGGCAATCGGTGTGTTAAAGGGAGCGCTCCCTTTTATGGCTGATCTTATAAAGCATATTGATACATATTTGGAAATGGACTTCATGGATGTATCAAGCTACGGAAATTCCACGGTTTCTTCCGGAGAAGTCAAAATCATCAAAGATTTGGATACATCTGTAGAAGGCCGGGACATCTTAATCATTGAAGATATTATCGACAGTGGGTTAACCTTGAGCTATCTCGTAGAACTCTTCCGATATCGTAAAGCGAAATCAATTAAGATTGTTACCCTGTTGGATAAACCAAGCGGAAGAAAAGCGGACATTAAAGCAGACTTCGTAGGCTTTGAAGTTCCTGACGCGTTTGTTGTGGGTTACGGACTTGATTATGCCGAGCGCTATCGCAATCTGCCTTACATCGGAGTATTAAAACCGGCGATTTATGAAAGCTGATCGGCTGCCTGCTTCCGAGATGGTTATCGGTTGTATTGGAATGATTTTCTATGGTACTATTGAACATAGTTGTGCTTACTGTGGGAGGAGGTAAGGAATGAATCGGGTCTTCCGTAATACCATTTTTTATTTACTTATTTTATTAGTAGTAATCGGGGTTGTGAGTTACTTCCAGACCTCAAACCCGAAAACAGAAAATATGTCGTACAGTACGTTTATCAAGAACCTCGATGAAGGGAAAGTTGATAGCGTATCGGTTCAGCCTGTCAGAGGTGTTTATGAGGTAAAAGGACAGCTGAAAAAATACGACAAAGACCAGTACTTTTTAACACATGTTCCTGAAGGAAAAGGAGCAGACCAGATATTTGACGCAATTAAAAAGACGGACGTAAAAGTTGATCCCGCACAGGAAACAAGCGGGTGGGTGACGTTCTTAACGACGATCATTCCGTTTGTCATCATCTTTATTCTGTTTTTCTTCCTGCTCAATCAGGCTCAGGGCGGCGGAAGCCGTGTCATGAACTTCGGGAAGAGCAAAGCGAAGCTGTATACGGAAGAAAAGAAACGCGTGAAGTTTAAAGATGTAGCCGGCGCGGATGAGGAGAAGCAGGAGCTCGTTGAGGTTGTTGAGTTTCTGAAAGATCCCCGCAAATTCGCCGAGCTTGGCGCGAGAATTCCTAAAGGCGTGCTGCTGGTCGGACCTCCGGGAACCGGTAAGACATTGCTTGCGAGAGCCTCAGCCGGTGAAGCGGGCGTTCCTTTCTTCAGCATCAGCGGATCTGACTTCGTTGAAATGTTTGTCGGTGTCGGTGCTTCCCGTGTGCGTGATTTATTCGAAAATGCGAAAAAGAATGCGCCTTGCCTGATCTTTATTGATGAGATCGACGCGGTAGGACGACAGCGCGGCGCCGGTCTTGGAGGCGGGCATGATGAACGCGAACAGACGCTGAACCAGCTGCTTGTTGAGATGGACGGTTTCAGTGCGAATGAAGGAATCATTATTATCGCTGCGACAAACCGTGCGGACATTCTTGACCCTGCATTGCTCCGTCCGGGACGTTTTGACCGTCAGATTACGGTAGACCGTCCGGATGTCATCGGCCGTGAAGCCGTATTGCAGGTGCATGCGAGAAACAAACCGCTTGATGAGACGGTGAACTTAAAAGCAATCGCTTCAAGAACACCCGGTTTCTCAGGCGCAGATTTAGAAAACCTTCTTAACGAAGCGGCACTCGTTGCTGCCCGTCAAAACAAGAAGAAAATTGATATGCGCGACATTGATGAAGCAACGGACCGTGTCATTGCGGGTCCTGCGAAGAAGAGCCGTGTCATCTCGAAAAAAGAACGCAATATCGTGGCGTACCACGAGGGCGGTCACACCGTTATCGGACTTGTGCTGGATGAAGCCGATATGGTTCATAAAGTAACGATCGTTCCGAGGGGGCAGGCGGGCGGATACGCGGTCATGCTTCCGAGAGAAGACCGTTACTTCCAGACAAAACCTGAACTTCTCGATAAAATTGTCGGTCTTCTGGGCGGACGTGTTGCCGAGGAAATTATCTTCGGCGAAGTCAGCACGGGGGCTCACAATGACTTCCAGCGGGCAACGAACATTGCCAGAAGAATGGTGACAGAGTTCGGTATGTCAGAAAAACTCGGACCGCTTCAGTTCGGTCAATCTCAAGGCGGTCAAGTATTCCTGGGCCGGGATTTCAACAACGAGCAAAACTACAGTGATCAGATCGCTTACGAAATCGATCAGGAAATTCAGCGCATCATTAAAGAATGTTATGAGCGTGCGAAAACCATCCTGACTGAAAATCGTGATAAGCTTGAATTGATTGCTCAGACATTGCTTGATGTGGAAACATTAGATGCGGAACAAATCAAGCATCTCGTGGATCACGGAAAACTCCCTGAGCGCAATTTCTCAGATGACCATCTTCAAAAAGACGATGTGAAAGTAAACATCCTGTCTAAAACAGAAGACGAAAAGAAAGACGAGCCGAAAGAATAGTTCGCTTTCTGATATGAAAACCGCCGGCGTATACCGGCGGTTTTTTTACTGGTTTCGTTTTGTTTACAAAAGAGCCGCAGATCGTGTATGGTATTGTAGAATGTTGAAAATGTTATGATTAGAAACTATTCAAAAGTGGTGATAGAGGTTGTTACTGGTTATAGATGTGGGGAACACCAACACCGTGATTGGTGTATATCATGATGGGGAACTAGAATATCATTGGCGCATAGAAACGAGCAGGCACAAAACAGAAGACGAATTCGGCATGCTGCTCCGCTCCTTATTTGAACATTCCGGACTGATGTTTGAACAGATTGAAGGGATTATCATCTCATCCGTAGTGCCGCCGATTATGTTCTCTTTAGAAAGAATGTGCACAAAATACTTTCACATCGAGCCGCAGGTTGTCGGCCCGGGAATGAAAACAGGTTTAAATATAAAATATGACAATCCGAAAGAAGTGGGAGCTGACAGAATCGTCAATGCCGTTGCGGCGATTCATCAGTATGGCGGCCCCTTAATTGTTGTTGATTTCGGAACGGCGACGACGTATTGCTACATTGATGAAAACAAACAATATATGGGCGGCGCGATTGCTCCCGGCATTACAATTTCAACGGAAGCGCTGTACTCACGCGCGGCCAAGCTTCCGAGAATTGAAATCGCCCGACCGGACAATATCATCGGCAAAAACACGGTAAGCGCCATGCAGTCCGGCATCCTTTTCGGCTATGTCGGACAAGTTGAAGGCATTGTAAAGCGGATGAAATGGCAGGCCAAACAAGAACCGAAAGTCATTGCGACAGGCGGGCTTGCGTCATTAATCGCAAATGAATCAGACTGTATTGATATTGTTGACCCGTTTCTTACTTTAAAAGGGCTGGAAATCATTTATGAGCGAAATCGCGTGGGTCACGTATAGGAGGTAAACGATGGATTATTTAATTAAAGCAATTGCATATGATGGTAAAGTGCGGGCTTATGCAGCCAGAACGACAGATATGGTAAATGAAGCGCAAAGAAGGCATGACACGTGGCCGACGGCATCAGCCGCAATCGGCCGGACGATGACAGCGTCTCTGATGCTCGGAGCGATGCTTAAGGGTGAAGATAAGCTGACAGTCAAAATAGAAGGCGGCGGCCCGATCGGAGCCATTGTCGCAGATGCGAACGCAAAGGGTGAGGTAAGAGCATACGTATCAAACCCGCATGTTCATTTTGACCTCAATGAACAAGGGAAACTGGATGTCAGACGGGCGGTCGGAACTGACGGAACACTCAGTGTCGTAAAAGATTTGGGCTTGCGTGATTATTTTACGGGACAAGTAGAGATTGTCTCGGGTGAACTCGGTGATGACTTCACGTATTACCTTGTTTCTTCTGAACAAGTCCCTTCATCTGTCGGCGTAGGTGTTCTAGTGAATCCTGATAACACGATTCTCGCTGCGGGCGGGTTCATCATTCAGCTTCTTCCGGGGACTGATGAAGAAACCATTTCAACAATTGAAAAGCAATTATCTCAAATCGAACCGATTTCAAAATTGATTCAAAAAGGCCTGACACCGGAAGAAATCTTAGAAGAAGTTCTGGGTCAAAAACCGGACGTTCTCGAAACAATGCCGGTCAAATTTCACTGTTCTTGTTCAAAAGATCGATTCGAAACGGCCATTTTAGGACTAGGCAAAAAAGAAATACAAGATATGATAGAAGAAGACGGAAAAGCCGAAGCGGTTTGCCATTTTTGTAATGAGAAATATTTATTTACAAAAGAAGAACTGGAAGAGCTTCGTGACGAAACAACCCGCTAGCTCTTTAGCGGGTTGTTCTATTTTATAAAAGGGATGGGGTAGATTTTGAAATCGAGAACACTTTTAACGATTATTGTAGCGGCGCTGTTGGTATGCAGTGTGGCAGTGGCGTATAAGTTAACAAAATCCCAAGCCGCGGGGTCATCTGAAGAATCCATCGCGACAATCGGTGATAAACATATCACACGGCAGGACTGGATGAAAAAGATGGAGGACGAGTACGGAAAATCAACTCTGGAAGACATGATTAATGCACAAGTAGTGGAAGAACTTGCGAAAAAGAATAAACTCACAGTTTCAAACAGCGAATTGGAGCGGGAATTTCTTTTAATCAAAGCGGTGAATAATTCATTTTATGAAGACAGCCATATTACCGAAAAAGAATGGAGAGACCAGATCCGCTACAACATTCTTCTTGAAGAACTGCTGACGAAGGACATCGATATATCGGATAAGGAAATGCAATCATTTTATAATAAAAATAAAGAACTGTATCATTTCGATGATTCCTACAGAATCAGGCACATTGTCGTCAAAAACAAGGAAGAGGCGGACAGGGTGCTTGCTGATTTGAAAGGCGGTTCCAGCTTTGAAGCCGTCGCCGCTGAGCGTTCCACGGACAGATACACGTCTCAGTACGGCGGAGACCTCGGCTTTGTGACAGAAAACCAGGAAAATATCCCGCAGGCATATATCACAGAAGCTAAAAATCTCAAAGAAGATGAATGGTCCGCTGAACCGATTAAAGTTTCTTCAGGATATGCCGTCATTCAGCTGAAAGAAAAGCTTAAAGCGAGAACTTTCTCATACAATGAAGTGAAGAGTCAAATCAGACGCCAGATCGCGATGGATCAATTAGGTGACAAGGCGACAGTCAAAACGCTGTGGAAAGAGGCGGGGGTCTCTTGGTTCTACGGGGAAAAAAGAACTAAATGATTGACAAAAAATTTTGAAATTGATAACTTATATTTATAATACCAATAAATTTAGTCGGAAATTGAGGTGTCCAACATGGTGCGTATTGCAAATTCTATTACTGAACTAATCGGAAATACTCCTATTGTGAAATTGAATCGCCTGACGGATGAAAACAGTGCAGATGTATATCTGAAGCTTGAATACATGAATCCGGGCAGCAGCGTAAAAGACCGTATCGGAGCGGCGATGATTGAAGCGGCTGAAAAAGAAGGAAAATTAAAAGCCGGCGACACAATCATTGAACCGACAAGCGGAAATACAGGGATCGGTCTTGCGATGGTGGCAGCGGCAAAAGGTCTCAGAGCCATTCTCGTTATGCCTGATACAATGAGTATGGAACGACGCAATCTGCTGCGCGCATACGGGGCGGAGCTTGTGCTGACTCCCGGCGCAGAAGGAATGAAGGGCGCCATTAAAAAGGCGGAAGAACTTGCCGAGGAACACGGATACTTTGTGCCTCAGCAATTCAACAATGCGGCAAACCCGGAAATTCACCGTCAAACGACGGGGAAAGAAATCGTAGAACAGTTTGGTGACGACCAGCTTGATGCGTTCGTGGCCGGAATCGGTACCGGCGGAACCATCACGGGAGCGGGCGAAGTGCTGAAAGAAGCATATCCATCCATCAAAATCTATGCGGTAGAGCCGGCGGATTCTCCGGTTCTTTCCGGCGGAAAACCGGGCCCGCATAAAATTCAGGGTATCGGAGCGGGATTTGTTCCTGAAACATTGAATACGGACATCTATGATCAAATCATTCCCGTCAAAAACGAGGATGCATTTGAATATGCCCGTAAAACGGCAAAAGAAGAAGGGATTCTCGGCGGTATTTCTTCCGGAGCGGCCATTTACGCGGCACTGGAAATCGCGAAAAAACTCGGGAAAGGCAAGAAAGTGCTTGCGATCATCCCTAGTAACGGAGAACGTTACTTAAGCACACCGCTTTATCAGTTTGAATAGAGACATACACACGGCTCCCGGCTGTATCCGGGAGTTTTTTTGTGCCTGAAGTATCGAAAATCCAAAAAACGTTTCGAATTTTATGGTTGGAAGTGAAATTCACTTTTTTCACCAGTGTGATTGCTTTAAAATAAAACTACAGTAAAACGAAGCAGAGGATTGATATGATGGCACAACGCAGACCGGCAGGAAGAAAAATACCTTTTACGAAACAAGCATTTTTACAGCGATATGAAAACCTTTCGAAATCGAGAAAACGGCATGTTCTGCTCGAAAGCGCGAGAGGGGGAAGATTCAGTATAGCCGGTCTAGATCCGATTGCGTCCGTCAGAGGGAAAGACGGAATTACAACGATCAAGCATGAGGGAGAAACACTGTTTAAAGAAGGTGACCCGCTGCGGGCCTTTCATGAATGGTTTGGAACGCTCGGAACGGAAACAAACGTTGAGTTTCCGGACTTTCAGGGCGGTGCGATTGGTTTTATCAGTTACGACTATGCCCGATATATTGAGAATTTTAAGATGCTGTCGTTAGATGATCTGGAAACACCCGATATTTACTTTCTTGTTTTTGATGATGTGGCCGTTTATGACCATGAGGAAGAGGCGTTATGGCTCATTACCCATACTGAAGCGGAAGAAGCGGATCTTGCGGAAGAAAAGCTGTCCGGCTTAGAGGACATGTGGTGTTCCCTCCAAACGGCGGACGAGCCTTTTTCACCGCTGAATCGGAATGGGGACGGATCGTACGCCGCTCCGTTCACTGAGGAAGGATTTTCACAGGCTGTAGAACAAATTAAACAATATATCGCGAGCGGCGATGTGTTCCAGGTTAATTTGTCCATCAGGCAGTCTCAGTCTTTATCCGTTCATCCGTATGAGGTGTATAAACACTTGAGAAACGTCAATCCGTCTCCTTACATGGCCTATCTCGAGACACCGGGGTTTCAAGTGATATGCGGGTCGCCGGAGCTATTGGTGACAAAGAAGGGGAAGAAGCTTGAAACGAGACCGATCGCGGGTACGCGTTCAAGAGGAAAAGACGATGCTGAAGACAAGGCTTTGGCTGATGAATTAATTCACAACGAAAAAGAACGTGCGGAACACGTCATGCTTGTTGATCTTGAGCGCAATGACCTCGGGCGCGTATCGCGCTACGGTTCCGTGCGGGTTAACGAGTTTATGGCGATCGAAAAGTATTCCCACGTCATGCATATCGTGTCAAACGTACAGGGAGAGCTGCAGGACGGATATGACGCGACAGACATTATTCATGCGGTGTTCCCGGGGGGCACCATCACGGGAGCGCCCAAAGTGAGAACGATGGAAATTATAGAAGAGCTTGAGCCGACAAGACGGGGGCTTTATACTGGATCTATAGGCTGGTTCGGATTTAACGGAGATTTGCAGTTTAACATTGTGATCCGGACGATCTATGCAGCCGGCGGACATGCTTTTATGCAGTCCGGAGCAGGAGTGGTTATTGATTCGGTTCCGAAGCATGAATACAAGGAATCGTTCAAAAAAGCTTTTGCGATGAAAAAGGCGTTAGAGCTGAGTGAAGAAGAGACAAAAAATCAGACGAGGTGAGCAGAGATGATTTTAATGATTGACAATTATGATTCATTTACGTACAACTTGGTTCAATATTTGGGTGAGCTCGGGGAGGAACTGATCGTCAGACGGAATGACGAGATTACGATTGAGCAGATTGAAGAGCTGGGTCCGGACTTCTTAATGATTTCTCCCGGGCCGTGCAGTCCTGATGAAGCGGGGATCAGCCTCGAAGCCATCAAACATTTTGCCGGCAGTATTCCTATTTTCGGCGTATGTCTCGGGCATCAGTCGATTGCGCAAGTATTCGGCGGCGATGTCGTCAGAGCAGAGCGGCTCATGCACGGCAAAACGTCAGAAGTTATGCATGACGGACAGACGATTTTTAACGGCCTGCAAAATCCGCTGGTCGCCACCCGGTACCATTCACTTATTGTCAAAGCGGACACGCTGCCGGATTGTTTTACGGTATCCGCTCAAACCAAAGAAGGAGAAATTATGGCAATCCGCCATAATGAGCTGCCTGTTGAAGGTGTTCAGTTCCATCCGGAATCCATCATGACCTCCTTCGGCAAAGAGATGCTCAGAAACTTTATAGAGACACACCGCAAAAAGGAAGTGTCGGTGTGATTATATATTTGAATGGTCAATATATAGAGGAGAAAGAAGCGGCGCTTTCTCCTTTTGACCATGGTTATCTGTACGGGATCGGCGCGTTCGAAACGTTCAGGCTTTACAGCGGCCGGCCGTTTCTGCCGGATGCGCATGTCGCCAGACTCAACAGGGCGCTTCGGGATCTGCAGATTGCATATGAGGTGAACAAACAGGAGCTGCTTGATATGCTTCGGAGACTGTTGCTCCTCAATGACATAAAGGACGGCAGCGCGCGTGTCCGGCTTAACATCTCGGCAGGCGTCAGCGATAAGGGATTTGCCGCGCAGACTTATGAAAAGCCGACCGTTCTTTGTTTCGTCAACCGGCTCAATCCGGAAACTCTGCCTGTTCAAAAAGAAGGCAGGCTTCTCTCTGTCCGGAGAAATACGCCTGAAGGATCTTTCCGGTTAAAATCCCATCACTATTTAAACAACATGTACGCTAAACGGGAGATCGGGAATGATCCCAATCTTGAAGGGATTTTCCTGACCGGAGAAGGAGATGTCGCGGAAGGCATTGTCTCCAACGTGTTTTGGCGAAAAGGAGACAAGGTCTTTACGCCATCTTTGGATACGGGAATTCTCGACGGTGTAACAAGACAGTTTGTCATTGATGAATTGAAACGGCAGGGGACAGAAGTCACCGAAGGCCGATTCCGTTTTCAATCAATGCTTGAAGCGGATGAAGCATGGTTGACAAACTCCGTGCTTGAAATCATCCCGTTTTCTAAAATAGAGGAAGTGCCGCTGCCCGGAATGAGCGGAAAAACGGTGCAATTGCTCCGTAAGCAGTATCAGCAGGAAATAAACAAAATGAATGTACAGGAGGAGGAACAAAATGGCGCAGCAAACAATTGAACAGCCTAAACTGATTCATACAAAAAAAGGCGCTCTGTCCTATAAAGAGAAGACGCTCGTTATGGGGATATTAAATGTAACGCCAGACTCCTTCTCTGACGGCGGCAAATACGACAGTACGGAAAGGGCGCTTCTGCATGCGGCGAAGATGGCTGAAGAAGGGGCGCATATCATAGATATCGGCGGCGAATCGACAAGGCCCGGCGCATCACTCGTTTCGGCTGATGAGGAAATGTCACGAGTCATCCCCGTCATAGAACGGATCACAAGCGAGCTGGACATTCCGCTTTCAATCGATACGTACAAAGCGTCCGTGGCAGACGAAGCGGTCAAAGCGGGAGCCTCTATCCTTAATGACATCTGGGGGGCGAAAGGTGACCCTGACATGGCGTCAGTAGCCGCCGCACACGGAGTTCCGATTATCTTAATGCATAATCGTATGGAAAGAAACTATAACGATCTTATTCCTGATATGCTTGCAGACTTGATGGAAAGCGTAAAAATTGCCGCAGAAGCCGGTGTCACAGATGAAAATATGATTCTGGATCCGGGGATCGGCTTTGCGAAAAACTATGAGGACAATCTGGCTGTCATGAACAAGCTGGAGGTGTTCAGCGGGTTAGGGTATCCGCTGCTCCTGGCGACATCGAGAAAAAGGTTCATCGGCCGTGTGCTTGACCTTCCCCCTGAAGAACGTGCCGAGGGAACGGGAGCGACAGTATGCCTTGGCGTCCAAAAAGGCTGCGACATTGTGAGGGTGCACGATGTCAAAGAGATCGCAAGAATGACTAAGATGATGGATGCTATGCTGAACAAAGGAGGCGCACATTATGGATAAAGTATATGTGGAAGGTATGGAGTTTTACGGATATCACGGCGTGTTCGAGGAAGAAAACAAACTCGGCCAGCGCTTCAAAGTAGACCTGACTGCCGAACTGGATTTGAGCAAAGCGGGAAAAACGGATGACCTTTCTTATACCATTAACTATGCGGAATTGTACAGTGTCTGCCGCGGCATCGTTGAGGGCGAGCCCGTTAATTTGGTCGAGACTCTTGCGGAACGGATCGCAGACACCGTCCTTGAGAAATTTGAGCCGGTGCGGCAATGTACGGTAAAGGTTGTTAAGCCTGACCCGCCGATTCCCGGCCATTATAAATCAGTAGCCATAGAAATGACGAGAAAGAAATCATGAACAATACGGCATATATCGGCCTCGGTTCCAATATGGGCGACCGTGAACATTATTTGCGCCAGGCAGTTGCCATGCTCAGCCGGCATCATGGCGTGACGGTGTCAAAGGTGTCCTCCATATATGAAACAGATCCCGTGGGTTATGAGGATCAAGATCAGTTTCTCAATATGGCGGTTGAAGTGAAAACGTCGTTATCTCCTTTTGAACTTCTTGACGTAACGCAGAGCATTGAAGCTGAATTAGGCAGAACGAGAGAGATTCGCTGGGGACCGCGGACGGCAGACCTTGACATTTTGCTGTATAATCGTGAAAATATTGAAACAGAGCGGCTGATTGTTCCGCATCCGAGAATGTATGAGCGCTTATTTGTCCTTGCGCCGTTAAAAGAAATATGTCCGCAGGCGGATCATATCACGATAAGCGCTGAAACAAACCAAGAAGGTGTAAGAGTATGGAAGCAGAAATCTGGGGTAGGCGAATTCGTGCATTCAGAAAGCTGAAAGGTTATACTCAAGAAGGATTTGCAAAAGCATTAGGTATATCAGTTTCTATTGTCGGTGAAATTGAACGCGGAAACCGATTGCCGTCAGATGCCATCATTCAAGATGCGGCAGATGTTTTAAATATAAGTGCGGACGAATTGGCCCCGCCTGAAAAATAGACAGATGAAAGGAGGGGAAAAATGTTTAAAATCGGTGATATTCAATTGAAAAACCGGGTTGTGCTTGCCCCTATGGCCGGTGTCTGCAACTCAGCGTTCAGATTGACTGTAAAGGAATTCGGAGCCGGATTGGTATGCGCTGAAATGGTCAGTGACAAAGCGATACTTTACAACAACGCAAGAACAATGGGGATGCTTTACATTGATGAACGTGAAAAACCGCTCAGCCTTCAGATTTTTGGAGGAAAAAAGGAAACCCTTGTGGAAGCGGCGAAGTTTGTAGATCAAAACACGACTGCTGATATTATTGATATTAACATGGGATGTCCCGTACCAAAGATTACAAAATGTGATGCGGGCGCCAAATGGCTTCTCGATCCTGATAAGATTTATGAAATGGTATCCGCAGTAGTAGATGCTGTTGATAAGCCGGTTACAGTGAAGATGAGAATGGGTTGGGATGAAGATCACATTTATGCGGTGAAAAACGCCCAAGCCGTTGAACGTGCCGGCGGAAAAGCCGTTGCCCTTCACGGCCGCACAAGAGTGCAAATGTATGAAGGCACTGCGAACTGGGATATCATTAAAGAAGTGAAGCAATCCGTCTCCATTCCCGTCATCGGAAACGGTGATGTCAAAACGCCTCAGGACGCGAAACGCATGCTTGAGGAAACAGGAGTTGACGGCGTCATGATCGGCCGGGCCGCACTCGGCAACCCGTGGATGATTTACCGTACGGTGCAGTACCTTGAAACCGGTGAGTTAAAAGACGAGCCGAAAGTCCGTGAAAAAATGTCGGTATGCAAACTGCACTTAGACCGCCTGATTAAGTTAAAAGGCGAAAATGTGGCAGTCAGAGAAATGAGAAAACACGCTGCCTGGTATCTGAAAGGTGTCAGAGGCAATGCGAATGTACGCAATGAAATTAACCAATGTGAGACGCGTGAAGAATTTGTGCAGCTTTTAGATGCATTTACCGCCGAAGCAGAGGCAAAAGAGCTTCAAGATGCAAAAGTAGGTTAATAATACACCCTCTATTGCTGCTCACTGCCAGCTTACCGCTGGCAGTTTTTCTGCTTTTTCGTGAAATCAAAATGTAACGGAGTGATACCAATGAGTCAAGAAGAGCAAAATCATGAGGAATTGAACGACCAGCTGCAAGTCAGACGAGATAAAATGAACCAACTGAGAGAAAACGGCATTGACCCTTTCGGCGAACGTTTCGAGAGAACGCATCAATCTCAACAGATCATAGAAGCCTACCAGGAGCTTTCTAAAGAAGAACTGGAAGAAAAAGCGATCGAAGTGACCATTGCAGGCCGTATGATGACAAAGCGCGGAAAAGGGAAAGCCGGCTTTGCGCATCTGCAGGACTTAGAAGGTCAAATTCAAATTTACGTAAGAAAAGACAGTGTCGGCGAAGAACAATATGAAATCTTTAAATCTTCAGACCTCGGAGACGTTATCGGCATCACGGGGAAAGTTTTCAAAACAAACGTAGGCGAGCTTTCTGTCAAAGCGACATCTTTTGAACTGCTGACAAAAGCACTGCGTCCTCTTCCTGATAAATATCATGGGTTAAAAGACGTTGAACAGCGTTACCGCCAGCGCTATCTCGATCTCATCGTAAACCCTGACAGCAAACAAACGTTTATCACACGCAGCAAAATCATCCAAGCGATGAGAAGATACTTAGATGACCATGGATACTTAGAAGTTGAAACACCTACGATGCACAGCATACCGGGAGGAGCGTCTGCACGCCCGTTCATCACGCACCATAACGCGCTCGACATGCCGCTTTATATGCGTATTGCGATTGAACTGCACCTGAAACGCCTGATTGTCGGCGGATTGGAAAAAGTCTACGAAATCGGCCGCGTGTTCCGTAACGAAGGTGTTTCTACACGCCATAACCCTGAATTCACGATGATCGAGCTGTATGAAGCGTACGCCGATTATAAAGATATTATGAGTCTTACGGAAAACCTCGTAGCACATATTGCGCAGGAAGTGCTTGGAAGCACCACAATCCAGTACGGCGAAGAGCAGATTGATCTGAAACCTGAGTGGAAACGACTCCACATGGTAGATGCGGTCAAAGAAGCGACAGGCGTAGATTTCTGGAATGAGATGACTGTTGAAGAAGCACGCGGTCATGCAAAAGAGCATGGTATCGAGATCACAAACTCAATGACGGTGGGTCATATCATCAATGAATTCTTCGAACAAAAAATTGAAGAAACACTCATTCAGCCTACATTTATTTACGGCCACCCTGTAGAGATTTCTCCTCTTGCTAAGAAAAATCCGGAGGACCCTCGCTTTACAGACCGTTTTGAGCTGTTTATCGTCGGCCGTGAGCACGCTAATGCGTTTACGGAGCTGAATGACCCTATTGACCAGAGGGAACGCTTTGAAGCGCAATTAAAAGAAAGAGAAGAAGGAAACGATGAAGCGCATATGATGGATGAAGACTTCGTTGAAGCTCTTGAATACGGCATGCCGCCGACCGGGGGATTGGGTATCGGTATCGACCGCCTTGTCATGCTGTTAACAAATGCTCCGTCTATCAGAGACGTTTTATTATTCCCTCAAATGAGACAACGCTAATAAAAGGGAAGGCGCCGTTTCTGCTTATCGCAGTCCGGCGCTTTTTTAGAAACAAGCCGCTCGTAAAACTTTTTTGATTTTCTTTTAAAAAACTATTGCACTATTATTTGTGAGGTGGTATATTATTATTCGTTGCCGCTAAACAAGGCGCTGACGAAAAAGGAAATTCAAAAAAAGTTGTTGACTTCAAGAGATTGATAAGATATAATAATAAAGTCGCTTGAACGAAAGACGAAATGATCTTTGAAAACTAAACAAGACAAAACGTACCTGTTAATTCAAAGTTTTAAATAAATCGCACAGCGATGTGCGTAGTCAGTCAAACTACTTTATCGGAGAGTTTGATCCTGGCTCAGGACGAACGCTGGCGGCGT
>NZ_JBSJQA010000010.1:0-59935 GCF_053663455.1 Bacillus sp. JK62 | reverse complement strand
CGTCCTGAGCCAGGATCAAACTCTCCGATAAAGTAGTTTGACTGACTACGCACATCGCTGTGCGATTTATTTAAAACTTTGAATTAACAGGTACGTTTTGTCTTGTTTAGTTTTCAAAGATCATTACCGCTTGTTGAAGCAGCTTTATTATCTTACCACTCAGCTTCTTTTATGTCAACAACTTTTTTTAAGTTGTTTCCGAAGCTTTTTGTTGTTGTCTGCTGTCCATCAGCGACGTTTAATAATATACCATGCATTCGCTGAATTTAGCAAGTGTTTTTTTCGTTTTTTTTTGAAACGTATTTCGTTATATTCATCTCCGCCGCGGCATACGATGTAATCAAGCATGGACAAGATAAGGAGGCGTCATCAGTGAACCACTTCTACGTGTGGCACATCAGAAGGATAAAACAGCTGCTTATTATTATCATTGCCGCATTTGCAGCAGCCAGCTTTTTTTATATACAGAGAGCCGTCCCCCTTCCTGTATTTTTAACTGATAGCAGCCCGAAGGCTATTTCAAAAGGGGAAACGAAAGCGGGCGAAGTCGCATTAACATTCGATATCAGCTGGGGCGACGAAAAAGCGGTTCCGATTCTGAACGCGCTAAAAGCAAACGGTATTAAAAACGCCACTTTTTTTCTGTCAGCTTCTTGGGCGGAACGGCACCCGGACACAGTTGAACGTATGGTAAAAGACGGACATCAAATCGGCAGCATGGGATATGCGTATAAGAATTATACCAACCTAGAGGACAATGAAATAAAAAAAGACATCCTCCGGGCCCAGACCGCATTTAAAAAGCTGGGTGTGAAGAATGTTCATTTACTCCGCCCGCCGACCGGACAATTTAATAAAAAGGTTCTTGCCATTGCACAGCAGTACCGCTATTCAGTGGTTCATTACAGCGTTAACTCGCAGGATTGGACAAATCCCGGTCCTGATAAAATCATTGAAAATGTAAACAGTCATATAAAAGGCGGCGACATTGTCCTGCTGCACGCCTCTGATTCAGCAACACAGACCGAAGAAGCGCTCCCCGCCATCATTCACAATTTAAAGCAAAAAGGACTGAAAAACGTGACAGTCGGCGACCTGATCGCAAATACTGACGTCAAGTCATCAGAAGTGAAATAACTACCTCTGGGCAAACTTCGGCAGCATTAACAGCTGAAACGCATTGCAGCCCATCAGCGGAATCAGCATCAAATAAAGCCAGTCCTCATTATTCACTCTTAGCGCAGGAACCCATTCAAGCGCCGTAATAACGACCATTAAAAATAATGATGAAACGAACGTATTTTTTGAGGACTGCTTTTGTTTTATATACGCCGTCAACAGGCCGACGGCAAGCAGAGCCAGCGGCAGCCAGACAAACCCCGCAATCGAGTCATCCCGCTCACCGAAAAACAAAAATCTGACGTACATTAAATCAAAAGCGACAAACAGAATGATAAACAGCTGAAGCAGATTCCAAAGCGAGTTTGATCTGAGAATTTCAAGGGCAAACCGGTGCACCGTCAGAAAGACGAAGAATCCCATCTGGCTGATCACACTGAAAATCATGCCTACCCCGATAAACCAGATCAGAACGGAGAAAATCTGACCGGCCTCAAAATTCAGAAAGAACCCCTTGTACTCCCCCCACTTCAGTGCAAATCCCACGACGCTTGTAATAAGAGCGCCCACAGCTAAAATCGAAAAGAAAAATCGAACAAGCCCGCGGCTTTTCATCTCTTATTCATCCCCCTGACAATCGCGTTCAGCGATATTTTGTTATGTATAAATCCATTCCGATGAATCATATTAAAAATAAGTACAAGTAAGGAAGGAGCTTATGCATGTCAAAAGCCAAAACGCTATTGATAAGCTGTTTTGTTGTATTATCTGTAACAGCTTGTGCTCCAAAAGACCAAGCAGCGGATATGGATTATGACCAGACTAAAAAAATGGTTGTTGATATATTAAAGACAGATGATGGAAAAAAAGCAATTAAGGAAATATTAAATGATGATGCGATGAATGAGGCATTGGTGATTGATCAAAATGCCATTAAAGGCACAATAGAGAAAACCCTCACCTCTAAAAAAGGGGCGGAGTTCTGGAAAACCATCTTTGAAGACTCAAAGTTCGCCGAGAGCTTTGCAAAAACGCTTCAGCCCGAGCACGAAAAAATCATAAAAAAACTGATGAAAGACCCTGATTATCAGAAAAGTTTTATGCAGATCATGCAGGACCCCGGCATGGATAAAAAATACTATGAGCTGGTGAAAAGCCAAAAGTTCCGCAGTTACTTAGAAGATGTAATTACAGAGACACTTTCCAGCCCGCTTTTCAAAAAGCAATTCGAGGATGAATTGAAAAAAGCGGCTTCAAGCTCTGAAAAAGAAAGCCAATAAAAGGCCGGGCCGTGTTGATCCCGGCCCCTTTTTTATTCAGCTGTTTTTTCAATGACTTTCTGGGCGATTCCCATATAAATTTCCCCGATCGGATGACTTCTGTCATAGACAGAAGGCGCAAACTGGTCCTTGTCCCAATCAGGCTGTTTTAAAGGAATTCTGCCAAGCAGCGGCACCTGCAATTCCTCTGCAAGCTTGTCTCCCCCGCCTTGACCGAACACATATTCTCTCTCGCCGGTTTTTGCACTTTCATAATAAGCCATATTTTCAATGACCCCTACAACTTCATGATCGGTCTTAATCGCCATAGAACCCGCTCTCGCCGCTACAAATGCGGCTGTAGGGTGCGGCGTTGATACGATAATCTCTTTGCAGCTCGGAAGCATCGTGTGTACATCGAGCGCCACATCACCCGTGCCGGGCGGCAGATCGAGAACGATATAGTCAACCTCTCCCCAGTCAACCTCATGGAAGAAGTTATTCAGCATCTTGCCCAGCATCGGCCCTCTCCACACAACCGGAGCGTTTTCTTCGACGAAAAAGCCCATCGACATAACCTTTACTCCAAATCTTTCGACAGGAAGCAGTTTTTCTCCTTCAACTGTCGGGCGAACGGTAATACCCATCATGTCCGGCACGCTGAATCCGTATATATCCGCGTCGATCAAGCCGACTTTTTTGCCGAGCCGCGCAAGAGAAATGGCCAGGTTGACGGAAACCGTTGATTTGCCGACACCGCCTTTTCCGCTTGCCACCGCAAGAAAGACCGGCGGATGTTTCCTATTCAGCAGGGTTTCGCTTTCAGCAGCCGGCCGGCTGAATTTCGCCAATGTTTCTTCCGGCAGCTCTTCAAACCGCAGTCCGACAGTTTCAGCACCCGCTTCTTTCAAAACGGATACGATTTCCTGCTGAATGCCCATCTGTTCAGCCGTCCCCGTTTTTGCCAATGCAATTTTTACACTGACATGCCGTTTTTCCGGCTTGACCTTCACTTCTTTAATGGCATCCAATTCTCCCAGCGGTCTATGAAGAAAAGGTTCGCGCATGTTTCCGACTATATTTCTTACTTCATCTTCTCTTATCATCGAACCCTCACCCTTTGTGTATTCGTTTACAAATGGTATTATACCATATATTAAACGCAGAATCGGCGAAAAACCCTCCTTACTCGGGAGGGTCTCCTTTCTCTGTGAAATATCTCAATACGCCCTTATACACGGAAGAAGCGATTTTGTCCTGATATTTAGGCTGGCCGAGCCTTTTCGCTTCCGCGGGATTGGACAGAAATCCGATTTCCACCAGGGCGCCCGGTTTGGTTACATTCTGCATTAAGTAAATGCCGTGTATCCGTTTTGCCTTTCTCGTTGTATTCTCCAAATTGATTCTCAATTCATCCTGTATATATTTGGCCACTTTTTCATTCTCTTCGTATTTTCCATAGTAGAAACTTTGGGCGCCGCTCCATCTCGGTGACGGTATGGCGTTCAGATGAATGCTGATATAAAGCTCCGCCTCTGAACGGTTGATGATCTCCACGCGCTTTCTCAGATCTTCCGCTTTGCGTCGGCTGTAGCCTCTCGTCCCTTCAGGAGCTAAATCAGTATCCGTCTCCCGCGTCATAATAACCAAAGCTCCCTGCTCCTGCAAATAGTCTCTGACCCTGGAGGCCACTTCGAGAGTAATGTCCTTTTCAAGGTGACTGCCTCCCGTGGCGCCTCCGTCCGGCCCGCCGTGTCCCGGATCGAGATAGATGATTTTCCCGCTCAGCGGCAGGCTCCACGGCCGCCAGGAATCATCATTATGGAATTGAAACCGGAATAAACACAATAATATGATAAAGCCAAGTAAAAAACCGAGCCATTTCAGCTTTTTTGTCATACCTTTCCCTCCCGCTTGTCCCCGTTATTAATAAGTATGGGACAAGGGAAGAAATTATGATTACCTCATGCGGAGCTTACATTGTTTTTCTCTTTGCAGAAATCCTTCCGTCCACCAGCTGTTGATAAACCGGCAGGACGCTTCATAGACTTCTTTTTGTTCAACGGAAGAATATTGCTCATGCGTCCAATTGCAAAGATATTCAAAAAAATCGGCCGTCAGTTCTTCCTCTTCTTCAGCCGAACGGGCGTTTGCCCTCTGCAAAGACTCACCATAATAGCCAAAGACGCCGAACCGGCCGCCTAATAAATACGCTTCAATTGCAAAATCTATGCATCCTTCACTCAGAATGCCGTTTTCGTCTTGAAGAAAGGGAAACAAAGGGGTAAGACATGCTTTTACGGACTGAATGATCTGCGTCAGTGACAGCTCCTTTAGTAAACTCTTCTCAAGCTCATAATCCTTCTGCCGTTTCACATCTGAAAAAGATAATACTTCTGCCATTGCCAGCCACGCTCCTTTTTACTGTTATTTTGAAAGGAAAAGGGAGAAAGCATGCTTTGTTGATAGTGGAAATCCTCCCAAATGAAGGAGTTTCATGTTAACTGGAAGAATAAAGAGCTGAGGTGACGTGATGAAAAAGCTGTTTCAATACAATTGGACGGTGCGTGACGAGTGGTTTATGATATGTGAAAAGCTGAGCCGGGAGGAAATGACGAAAACCCGGACAGGCGGAATGGAGAGCATCTTGCGGACTTTATTTCATATCATTGATGTCGAGATCAGCTGGGCTCGTGCCATTTTAGGTAAAGATGATGTTTTACCCGCTGAGTCTGACTATACGAGCATTCAGGATCTCAGAAAGCTGTCTGAACAGTATCGGGAGGATGTCATTCATGCGGTCTCCCGCAAAGGGCCGGATCTTGTTAAGCCGGACTGGATGGACCAAACCTTTCCTAAAGAAGATATTCTCCGCCACATCCTTGCGCATGAGATTCACCATATGGGACAACTGTCAGTTTGGGCCAGAGAAATTGGAATAGAACCGGTTTCGGCTAATGTGATCAGCCGTCCGCAGGAAAAAGCCGCAAAAAAACAGCACCTCTGACGGGATGCCGTTTTTATATTTTAATGCTTCTTGTTACGGAGTATGTATTAATGTATTCATCCAGCACGAGGCCGCCTTTGTCCTCGTAAAAACCGGCAACCATAAAGCCTGCGTCAATCTGACCTTTAATTTGATCCTCCAGCGTATGGCCGAATTCAAGCGCTTCATGATTATCAATAAGTTCCTTTACCTTTTTCTTACTCAGATCTTTTTCATCCGAAAACGGAATGGAATACTTTACTTTTAGTACGCCTTCCTGCTCTAAATCCATATCAAATAAGAACACGACGGGATTTACAAAACCGGAGACTAAAGACCCGCCTTTTTTCAATACGCGATGAGCTTCTTTCCATACCGGAAGAACCGTATCAACAAAGCAATTCGATACCGGGTGCACGATAAAATCAAATGACTCATCATCAAAACAGCTCAGATCATTCATGCTGCCTTTGACAGTCCGAAGCGTAAGACCGTCCCGCTCGGCAACCATTCTGTCTTGCGCAAGCTGTTTTTCCGAATTGTCAAAGATGGTGACATCCGCTCCTGCAGCAGCAAGGACCGGCCCTTGCTGTCCTCCTCCTGAAGCAAGACAAAGAACCTTCAGACCGTCTATGGGCGGAAACCAATCCGCCGGCACATCTTTTCCGGGGGTCATTCTGATGCTCCAATTGCCTTTTTTTGCTTCACCAATCGTATGAGAATCAACCGCAACCGTCCATTCATTGCCTGTTTCGACTTTTTTATCCCATGCCTTGCTGTTATGTATGACTAACTTATTCATTATAACTGCGCTCCTTATTGGTAATGAATAGAGTATAACAAACAATTCTAGAAAAACATCGGATAACCTCTTCGATATGAGAAAAAAATACAAAAAAACCACAACCAAGAAGTTGTGGTTTTTGCCATCCAAAACGATTAACGTTTTGAGAACTGAGGTGCACGACGAGCGCCTTTAAGACCGTATTTTTTACGTTCTTTCATACGAGCGTCACGAGTCAGAAGACCAGCACGTTTAAGTGTTGCGCGGTATTCTGGATCTGCTTCAAGCAAAGCACGAGCGATACCGTGACGGATTGCTCCAGCTTGACCAGATAAGCCGCCTCCATGTACGTTTACTAAAACATCATAAGTACCAGCTGTTTCAGTTAAAGTTAATGGTTGTTTGATATCTTCGATTAGAGCCGGAGATGGAATGTGCTCGCTGATTTCACGATTATTAACGACGATACGACCTTCTCCTGGAACTAAGCGCACACGCGCTACAGAACTTTTACGACGGCCAGTACCGTAATATTGAACCTGTGCCAAATTGGTAACCTCCTTTTTAATTAACCGCGAAGTTCGTAAACTTCAGGTTTTTGTGCTTCATGTGGATGCTCAGAACCACGGTATACGTTCAATTTCTTGAACATTTGACGACCTAGAGAACCTTTTGGAAGCATGCCTTTGATAGCAAGCTCAAGCATTTTCTCAGGGTAGTTTGTACGCATTTCAAGAGCTGTTCTTGATTTCAGACCGCCTGGGTGCATTGTGTGACGGTAGTAGATTTTATCAGTTAACTTTTTACCAGTTAACTCGATTTTTTCAGCGTTGATGATGATCACATGATCTCCAGTATCAACGTGCGGTGTGTAAGTCGGTTTGTGTTTCCCGCGAAGGATAGATGCAACTTCTGTAGAAAGACGTCCTAAAGTCTTGCCTGCTGCATCAACAACTAACCACTTGCGTTCAATAGTACTTGCGTTAGCCATAGGTGTTGTACGCATTTAATTCCCTCCTAAATGATCTGTCATTTTTTCATAAACTTCTGTTACGTTCTATTTCACAACACAATAAGTTCCGGGGCTTATCGTGGGGTTGAAATACATACCATATGATATCTTATAACTTTATGCAGACTCTGTCAAGAAAATGTTACACCTGGTTTAGTTGTCATAGCAAACGCTCCATAAATACAGCCCGTGCCCCGGTGCGGTGCGCCCCGCGGCTTCGCGATCCTTCGCTTTGAGCATTGCTTTTACATCATCGGGAGAAAATTTTCCAGCTCCTGTATCCAATAACGTTCCGGCAATGATTCTGACCATATTATAGAGAAAACCGTTTCCGGTGATCCGCATCTGCAGGCCGTCTCCGGTCTCAGTCCAATCCAGCTCGTAAATCGTTCTGACCTTATCCTGAACCGCGGTATCAGCCGCGCAAAAGCTTGTGAAATCATGTGTCCCGATGAGGTGCCTTGAAGCTTCCCTCATTTTCTGCACATTAAGCTGATATGCAAAATGGTAAGCGTAATGTCGTTTAAATACGTCCGGGTGTTTCTCCGTATATACAAAGTAGCGATATTCCTTTTGGACCGCGCTAAATCGTGCATGGAACCCATCATCCGCAATCTCTGCTGTTTTGACGGCAATATCATCAGGCAGCAGGGCATTGAGCGCAAACGGCCATTTCTCAGCCGGGATGGACAGCGGCGTATCAAAATGAATGACCTGCCCGGCAGCATGAACATCGCTGTCCGTGCGGCCCGATGAGATGACAGGCACCCTGCCATCCGTTTTGTGGATGACGGCCAGCGCTTTTTCCAATTCACTTTGAACGGTCCGCTTTCCAGGCTGAACCTGATATCCGTTAAATAAATGCCCGTCATAAGCAATGGTACATTTCACTCTCATTCAGCAGCACCTCTAACTTCTTAAGAAAAACAATAACACGGCTAATACGATGATGAGCAGAATGGCTCCGGTATCCTTTCCGGTCCAGACGAGCTTTCTGTATTTCGTTCTCCCCTCACCGCCCTGGTAGCCTCTCGCCTCCATGGCGACCGCAAGCTCTTCCGCGCGTTTAAAGGCGCTGACAAACAGCGGGACAAGTAGCGGAACAACCGCTTTGATTCTGTCTTTCACCGGGCCGCTTGTAAAGTCCGCACCCCTCGCCATTTGCGCCTTCATGATTTTATCTGTCTCTTCCATCAATGTCGGGATAAATCGCAATGATATCGACATCATCAATGCGAGTTCGTGTACGGGCAGCTTCACCTTTTTAAAAGGATTCAAGAGCTGCTCCATTCCATCCGTTATTTCAATCGGCGTTGTTGTCAGCGTCAGCAGCGTTGTCATAAAGATAAGGTAAACGAAACGGAGGGAGATAAAAATCCCCTGTATAAGTCCGCCCTCATACACTTTAAACCAGCCAAGCTGAAAAATGACAGATCCTTCATGCGTCATGAAAATGTGTAATAAAAAGGTAAACGCCACAATCCAGATAATCGGCTTAAGCCCTTTCAGCAAAAAGCTGAACGGCACTCGTGTTAAGGCGATCACCCCGAATGTAAACAAACCGAGCAAAGCATACGTTTGTACGTTGTTTGCCAAAAAAACGATACATACAAAAAGAAAGATGCTGACAAGTTTTGTTCGCGGGTCCAATCGGTGAATAAGCGATGATCCGGGAACATACTTTCCGATAATCATGCTGTCCATCATTGGTCCTTTTCCTCCTGAAAGAAAGCCTTAATTTCGCTCGCGGCATCCTGCAGGGTCAGCATGGGTTTTTCATACTTAACTCCGAGAGCCTCCTCAAGCCGTCTCTGAAACTTCACCGACTCAGGAAGATCCAGTCCCATTTCGGCCATCTCTTCACCTTTTACAAACAAGTCACGCGGACTCCCCGTCGCTTTAATGGTTCCTTTGTGCATGACGATCATTTCGTCAGCATAGCGGGCGGCGTCCTCCATGCTGTGGGTGACGAGAACGGTAGTCAGGTTTCCCCGCTGATGAAGCGCATAGAACATGTCCATAATGTCCTGGCGCCCTCTCGGATCAAGACCGGCCGTCGGTTCATCCAAAACCAGCACTTCCGGCTCCATCGCGAGAACGCCGGCAATCGCCACTCTGCGCATCTGGCCGCCGCTGAGCTCGAACGGTGAACGATCCAAAATGTCTTCCGGAAGGCCCACAAGCCCCAGCATTTCTTTTGCTTTCCGTTCAGCGTCTTCTTTTTTTACACCGAAATTCATCGGTCCGAATGCGATGTCCTTCAGCACAGTCTCTTCAAACAGCTGATGTTCGGGAAATTGGAAAACGATTCCGACTTTTTTTCGCAAAGTCTTAAGGTCTTTATTTTTTTTACCGGCTGCCAGAATCGTGCTCCCGAGCTCAAGCTGTCCTTTAGTCGGTTTCAGCAAACCGTTTAAATGCTGCAGGAGCGTCGATTTGCCCGACCCTGTATGCCCGATGACGGCAACGTAGCTGCCCTCTTTTATCACGGCATTGATATCATACAGAGCAAGCCGTTCAAACGGTGTCTTCATTTGATAGCGGTGTTCTACATCTTTGATTTTAATGTCCACAGCTCATTCACCAGCCCTTCCTGAGTCAGATGGTTTTTCGTTAACGCCAGTCCGCTTTCTTTCAAAAGCAGGCTGAGCTGGAATGAGAAAGGCAAATCAAGACCGATGCGAACCAAGTCTTCATTTAATTTAAAAATCTCTTCAGGCGTGCCCTCTGCATATTTCCTGCCGCCGTTCATCACAATGATCCTGTCCGCCCTTGCGGCTTCTTCCAGGTCATGTGTTATCGAAATGACGGTGGCCATGCCCTGATCTTTTAAGCGTCTGACAGTATCAAGGACTTCTTCTCTCCCAATCGGGTCAAGCATGGATGTCGCTTCATCCAAAATCATAATATCAGGACGCGCGGCAATAATTCCCGCGATCGCCACTCTTTGTTTTTGACCTCCGGAGAGATGGTGCGGCTCTTGATCAAGAAAATCCTGCATATTGACTTGTGTGACAGCCCAATCTACTCTCTCAATCATTTCTTCGCGCGGAACACCATTGTTTTCTAAACCAAAAGCCACATCATCGCGAACAGTCGTTCCGACAAATTGGTTATCGGGATTCTGAAAGACCATCCCTATTTTTTTTCGCACATCCCACACGGTATCCTCAGTCAGCTTGATGCCGCCGACTTCAATTTCTCCGGCCTCAGGCAAAATCAGCCCGTTCAGCGCTCTGGCCAAAGTCGACTTCCCTGAACCGTTGTGACCTACGATAGCAAGCCATTCTCCTTCATATACCTCCAGACTCACACCGTCCAGCGCCGGTCTTTCTGCATCTTTGCGGTAGCGGAATAGAATGTCTTTTACGGATATAAGCTGTTTTTGATCCACGGGCGCCTGACCTCCTCTCAGCTATAGCTCTGCTTTTCTGTCTCATGATAAAAAGTTCTGATATCTAAAAAAAGGGCATAGATCCAGTTAGAAACTGTCCCGCCCTTCTTTAGATACACAAAAATATGTGATTAAACCAATTCGATGATTGCCATTGGTGCACCGTCACCACGGCGAGGACCAAGCTTCATAATACGTGTGTATCCGCCTTGGCGCTCCTCGTAACGAGTTGCAATGTCAGAGAATAATTTTTGAAGTGCATCTTGGTTATTTTCTTCATTAGCAACCTCGTTGCGAATGTATGCAGCAGCTTGACGACGAGCATGCAAGTCACCGCGCTTACCAAGAGTGATCATCTTTTCAACAACAGAGCGAAGTTCTTTCGCACGTGTTTCAGTTGTTTCAATTCTTTCGTTGATGATCAAATCTGTTGTAAGATCACGAAGCATAGCTTTACGCTGTGAACTCGTACGTCCTAGTTTTCTGTATGACATGTGATGTCCCCTCCTTTAATGGAATGCTGTTTCTAATTAAAAAACACACGAAAATCCTAGTTCACATGGAAACTAGATCAATCGTCTTTGCGAAGGCCGAGTCCAAGTTCTTCAAGTTTCGCTTTCACTTCTTCAAGTGATTTGCGTCCCAGGTTGCGAACTTTCATCATATCTTCTTCCGTCTTGTTCGCAAGTTCTTGAACCGTGTTAATGCCCGCACGCTTCAAGCAGTTGTAAGAACGGACAGAAAGATCAAGTTCCTCAATCGTCATTTCAAGAACTTTTTCTTTTTGGTCCTCTTCTTTTTCAACCATGATTTCAGCATGCTGAGCTTCGTCAGTTAAACCGACGAATATATTAAGGTGTTCAGTTAAAATCTTTGAACCGAGAGCAATTGCTTCCTTCGGTCCAGTGCTTCCGTCAGTCCAAACATCAAGTGTAAGTTTGTCATAGTTTGCAACCTGGCCTACACGAGTGTTTTCTACCTGATAAGATAAACGAGAAACTGGCGTAAAGATTGAATCGATCGGAATCACGCCGATTGGCTGATCGTCTCTTTTGTTCGAATCAGCAGGTGTATACCCACGTCCTCTTTGTGCAGTAAGGCGAACTCGGAAACTCGCATTCTCACCAAGAGTCGCGATATGAAGATCCGGATTAAGGATTTCAACATCGCTGTCGTGTGTAATATCAGCTGCTGTGACAGTTCCTTCGCCCTGTACATCAATTTCAAGCGTCTTCTCTTCATCAGAGTAGATTTTCAATGCAAGCTTTTTAATGTGCAAGATTATCGTTGTAACATCTTCCACAACGCCTTCGATTGTCGAGAATTCGTGCAGTACACCATCTATCTGGATCGATGTTACAGCGGCACCAGGGAGTGAGGATAAGAGGATACGACGTAAGGAGTTACCCAGAGTTGTACCATATCCACGCTCAAGCGGCTCTACGACAAACTTACCAAATTTGGCATCGTCGCTGATTTCAACCGTTTCGATTTTTGGTTTTTCAATCTCGATCATTACTTAAAACCCTCCTTCAAAACGTCGAAACCTCGAATAGAATCATATGAGATTCCATCCGAAATTCCCCATTGTTTAGTCCCGTATGTGCTCAGGCAACGAGTCGGTGCATTCGTTTCATAAATAACTGTATCATAACCCATTATTGACAGGGACACAAAATCTATACAAACAAATTACACGCGGCGACGTTTTGGTGGACGGCATCCATTATGAGGAACAGGAGTTACGTCTCTGATAGCTGTAACTTCAAGTCCGGCAGCTTGTAAAGCACGGATTGCAGCTTCACGGCCAGAACCTGGTCCTTTAACAGTTACTTCAAGAGTTTTAAGTCCGTGTTCGATTGAACCTTTAGCAGCTGTTTCAGCAGCCATTTGCGCAGCAAAAGGAGTCGATTTACGAGAACCTCTGAATCCTAGAGCTCCGGCACTTGACCAAGAAATAGCATTACCATGAGTATCAGTGATCGTAACGATCGTGTTGTTGAAAGTTGAACGAATATGAGCGATTCCTGACTCAATATTCTTTTTCACGCGACGTTTACGCGTGTTTTGTTTACGAGCAGCAGCCATTGTTTAGGTACCTCCCTTACTTATTTTTTCTTGTTAGCTACAGTACGACGCGGACCTTTACGAGTACGCGCATTGTTTTTAGAGTTTTGTCCGCGAACAGGCAAACCTCTGCGATGGCGGATTCCGCGGTAGCTTCCGATTTCGATCAGACGCTTGATGTTAAGAGAAACTTCACGGCGAAGGTCACCTTCTACTTTCAGTTTGTCAATAACATCACGGATTTTACCAAGTTCTTCTTCAGTAAGATCACGCACACGAGTATCTTCAGAAACACCAGCCTCTTTCAAGACTTGCTGAGCCGTTGTGCGGCCAATTCCGAAGACATATGTTAAAGAAATAACAACACGTTTGTCACGTGGGATATCTACACCAGCAATACGAGCCATTCTCTGGGCACCTCCTTATTAATTATCCTTGTTTTTGTTTATGCTTTGGATTTTCACAGATCACCATTACTTTTCCTTTTCTGCGAATAACTTTACATTTCTCGCAGATTGGTTTAACTGATGGTCTCACTTTCATGTGTTTCCAACCTCCTTCAGTTTCCGGAGTGCTTTATTTGTAACGGTACGTAATCCTGCCACGAGTTAAGTCATATGGAGATAATTCTACCGTAACTTTGTCTCCAGGTAAAATGCGAATGAAGTGCATGCGGATTTTACCAGATACGTGAGCCAAAACCGTATGGCCATTTTCGAGTTCAACTTTGAACATCGCGTTTGGCAGTGTTTCGACAATCGTACCTTCCACTTCAATTACATCGTCTTTCGCCATTCAAGTGTTCTCCCTTCTTCAAATCAGTAACTTGCTCTCTGACAAATTTCAAAAGAGAAAATCTCAGTTATCCGTTTGTCACACGCCCTGTTTCGTTTATACTGTTCTGAACTTCCGGAGATACGCAATCATAAAGGGTGAATGATTGATATTCTTTTTCTAAGGAGAATGAAATGTACGCTTTTCTCCGTCTGCTTTAGTACACGATGATGAATCTTCCTTCCGATGACAGCAGCTAGCCGGTTTTTCTTCCGACCAATTGTAAACCTACAATCTGCCCAGGTGCGGAATGAAAAACATGTGTCATGGAACTCATTTCATCATCTAGACTTTTGTCAGTATATCAAAACCCGTTTCCGTAATCGCAATCGTATGTTCAAAATGAGCACACTTTTTCCCATCTACCGTTACAACCGTCCAGTTATCAGCCAATGTTTTCACATACCGGCTGCCAGCGTTAACCATCGGTTCTATAGCGAGAACCATACCAGGCTTCAGCCTAGGTCCTTTGTTTGGCGGACCGTAATGAGGAATTTGCGGATCCTCATGCAAGTCTTGACCAACACCATGTCCGACATACTCCCTAACAACTGAAAACTGCTCCTTTTCGACATACGTTTGTATTGCGTGGGAAATATTCGACAAACGTTCACCTGGTTTTGCTTCCTTCAAGCCTTTATATAAAGACTCCTCTGTCACTTCCAGCAGTCGTTTATCATCATCACTGATGTTTCCTACCGGATATGTCCAAGCAGAGTCACCATGATAACCATTTAATTTAGCACCGATATCAATGCTGATAATGTCACCGTCACGCAAAACCCTTTTACCGGGAATTCCGTGAACGAGTTCTTCATTAACTGATACACAGATGCTCCCGCGAAACCCATTATACCCCTTAAAAGATGGGATTGCACCCTGCTTCTCAATAAAACGTTCGGCAATTTGATCCAATTCTTTTGTCGAGATTCCTGGTTTAATGTGCTTTTTCATCTCTTCATGAGTCAAAGCCACGATTCGCCCTGCTTCCCGCATGATGCTAAGCTCACGAGGGGTCTTACAGATAATCATTTGCTCAATCCTCCAAGAAGCTCTTTCACATCTTTGTACACGTCGTTAATGTCCTGCTGGCCATTGACGTTGACAAGATACCCTTTCTCAGAATAAAAATCGAGTAAAGGCTGAGTCTGCTTCATGTTGACCTCAAGCCGTTTTGAGACGGTTTCCTCATTATCATCTGCCCGTTGATAAAGGTCTCCTCCGTCTTTATCACAAACACCCGGCGTTTTCGGCGGATTGAAAACCAAATGATAGGTTGTGCCGCAAACACTGCAAATTCTGCGTCCAGTCAAACGTTCCATTAAAGAGTCTTTGTCTACTTTAATGTTAATGACATAATCAATCGGCTTGCCGTATTCCTCAAGAATGTTTTCAAGAGCTTCAGCCTGAGCGACTGTTCGCGGAAATCCGTCCAGAAGAAAACCTCTTTCACAATCATCTTTGCCGAGTCTTTCTTTGACAATGCCGATTGTGACTTCGTCCGGTACGAGCTCGCCTTTATCAATATAAGACTTTGCTTCGAGTCCGAGTGGTGTTTCTTCTTTCATAGCAGCACGGAACATATCTCCCGTTGAGATATGAGGTATCCCATAATCCTCAACAATTCGTTCTCCCTGTGTGCCTTTACCGGCTCCAGGAAGTCCCATTAAGACTAAGTTCATTCGGATTTCCCCCGTCCTCTCTTATTAAGAGGAATGGTTAAAACCAGTCCTCTAATTTTTCATAAATCCTCGGTAATTACGTTTCACTAACTGGCTCTCCAGCTGCTTCATTGTCTCCAAGGCTACCCCGACGACAATTAACAATGATGTTCCGCCAATCTGTGCACTTTGAGGCAATCCAGCGAATTGAATGAAAAAGATAGGAAGAATGGAAATCACGGCTAAGAATATAGAACCCACAAACGTAAGTCGATACAAAATGCTCGTAATTCTATCTTGAGTCATTTTCCCTGGACGAACCCCCGGGATATAGCCACCCTGTTTTTTAAGGTTATCAGCCATTTGTTCAGGGTTTACCTGCACAAAAGCATAGAAGTACGTAAAGGCGATAATTAATGCGACATAAACCGTCATGCCCACCGGATGTGTATTGTCAAAGTTGGCTTGAATCCACTTTGTCACATCGTTTTCTCCGAAAAATGACGCGATAGTACGCGGCGTAATAAGGAACGCAACCGCAAAGATTACCGGAATAACCCCTGCCGGATTCACTTTAAGCGGAAGGTGAGTTGACTGGCCTCCGCCAACAGGTGAACGACCTTGCCCTTTTGCATATTGAATCGCGATTTTGCGTACGGCCTGCTGAATGAAAATAACACCAACAATAACGGCCAAAATCGCAATCACCAGTAAAGCGATTTTTACAATATGAATAAACAGCTGATCGCTGCTGCCGACAAATTGAGTCTCATAAATCTGCCCAACAGTTTTCGGAATACTAGCCACAATCCCCGCGAAGATGATGATCGAAATTCCGTTACCTACTCCATTGGAAGTAATTTGTTCTCCCAGCCACATTAAAAAAGCAGTTCCTCCAGTGAGTACTAAAGCAATAATCAGATATGTCGATATGCCGGATTTTTCAATCAGCATACCGTTTGCCAGGTTGTTAAACCCGTAAGACATACCTAATGCCTGGATAAAACCAAGCACAATCGTAAAATATCTCGTGAACTGAGCTAATTTACGGCGGCCGACTTCACCTTGCTTAGACCACTCGGTAAACTTCGGCACAACATCCATCTGAAGCAGCTGAATGATGATCGAAGCAGTGATGTAAGGTGTAATTCCCATCGCAAAAATGGAGAACTGATAAAGCGCACCGCCGCCAAATGTGTTAAGGAGATCAAAAACCCCCATCGAACTTTGTGTCTGCAACGCCTGAGCATTTACATATGGCACAGGGATAAACGCACCTATGCGAAAGACGATAAGCATGAGTAATGTAAAAATGATTTTATTCCGAATATCACTCACACGCATAAAGTTGGAGATTGTCTTAAACAAGTTAGATCACCTCAGCTGTACCGCCAGCAGCTTCAACAGCTTCTTTCGCAGAAGCAGAGAATTTATTGGCTTTTACAGTTAATTTTTTCTCTAATTTACCGTTGCCAAGAATCTTTACTCCTGCATTAAGTTTGCTAATAACACCAGTCTCAAGAAGAAGTTCAGGAGTGACTTCCGTTCCTTCCGCAAAACCGTTCAATTTGTCTACGTTCACAATAGCGTATTCCTTACGGTTGATGTTTGTAAAACCGCGCTTAGGAAGACGTTGGAATAAAGGCATTTGTCCCCCCTCGAATCCAGGGCGTACACCGCCGCCAGAACGAGCGTTTTGACCTTTGTGACCTTTACCAGCTGTTTTACCGTTACCAGAACCAATACCACGACCTACGCGATTGCGCACTTTACGTGAACCTTCTGAAGGCTTTAATTCATGAAGTTTCATTAGGACACCTCCTTAGCCTATAATTTATTTTTATTGTTCTTTAACAGAAACTAGATGAGATACTTTATTAATCATACCGCGGATCGCAGCGTTATCTTCATGAACGACAGTTTGGTTTGTTTTCTTTAAACCAAGTGTTCTTACAGTAACGCGCTGATCTTCCGGGCGACCGATTACACTGCGTTTGAGGGTAATTTCTAATTTAGCCATTAATGTTCCCTCCTTATCCTAACAGTTCTTCTACAGATTTTCCACGAAGCTTCGCAACGTCTTCGGCACGTTTAAGCTCACTTAAACCTTGAAGTGTTGCACGGATCATGTTGATCGGTGTGTTAGAACCTAAAGACTTAGAAAGGATATCAGCAACGCCAGCAAGCTCAAGTACCGCACGTACAGGGCCTCCAGCGATAACTCCAGTACCTTCAGAAGCAGGTTTCAACAAGATATTGCCTGCACCGAAACGTCCGATGATTTCGTGTGGAATCGTAGTTCCAACCATTGGTACTTCAATCAAATTCTTTTTCGCATCTTCAACAGCTTTGCGGATTGCTTCAGGTACTTCTTGTGCTTTACCAGTACCGAAACCTACGTGACCGTTTTTGTCACCGACAACGACTAGAGCTGCGAAACGGAAACGACGACCACCTTTAACAACTTTCGCTACGCGGTTAACCGTAACTAAGCGTTCTTCTAACTCTAATTTGCTTGGGTCAATACGACGCATAATCATGTGTCCCTCCTTTTTTTATTAAAATTTCAGTCCGGCTTCACGAGCTGCATCGGCCAGAGCTTTTACACGTCCATGGTATAAGTATCCGCCGCGGTCAAATACTACGTCAGAAACACCTTTCTCAGAAGCGCGTTTCGCAACGAGTTCACCGACTTTAGCAGCAGCAGCGCTGTCACCAGTGCTTTCCACGTTCAAATCTTTATCGAGAGTAGAGGCACTAGCAAGTGTAACACCATTTACATCATCGATGATTTGAGCATAAATGTGTTTGTTTGAACGGAACACATTCAGACGAGGTCTTTCAGCTGTGCCTGAAAGTTTAGCACGAACACGGGCATGTCTTTTTTGACGAGCAGCATTTTTGCTAGTTTTCGTAATCATCCTTAGGTCACTCCTTTCTTCACTTTAAGCGGTCTTACTTAGCAGATTTACCTTCTTTACGGCGAACAACTTCACCTTCGTAGCGGATTCCTTTACCTTTGTAAGGCTCTGGAGAACGTACAGCGCGGATGTTAGCAGCGATAGCTCCTACACGCTCTTTGTCTGTACCTTTTACAACTACTTTAGTTTGAGAAGGAACTTCGATTTCGATGCCCTCTTCAGGAACGATCTCAACAGGGTGAGAGTATCCAACGTTTAAAACAAGTTTGTTTCCGGATTTAGCCGCACGATAACCGACACCGACTAATTCCAAACCTCTTTCAAATCCTTTAGATACGCCTTCAACCATGTTTCCAAGCAGACTGCGAGTCGTACCATGCAGCGCACGGTGCTCTTTGTGATCAGAAGGACGAGTAACTGTAAGCACGTTGTCCTCAATTTTGATTTCCATATCAGGATGGAAAGTACGAGTTAATTCTCCTTTTGGTCCTTTTACAGCTACAGTGTTGCCTTCGTTCAGCGTTACTGTAACTCCAGAAGGGATCTCAAGCAGTTTTTTACCTACACGAGACATACTAAAACACCTCCATTCTTGTTAAACTTCTTACCAAACGTATGCTAGAACTTCTCCACCAGCTTGTTTTGCACGGGCTTCTTTGTCCGTTAAAACACCTTGTGATGTAGAAATAATCGCGATTCCAAGACCGTTAAGTACGCGAGGTACTTCATTTGATTTAGCGTATACACGCAAACCTGGTTTGCTGATTCTTTTAAGACCAGTGATAACGCGCTCGTTGTTTTGTCCGTATTTCAAGAAAACGCGGATGATACCTTGTTTGCTGTCTTCTACGAACTCAACGTCACGAATGAAACCTTCACGCTTTAAAATGTCAGCAATTTCTCTTTTCAATTTAGAAGCAGGAATTTCAAGCTTCTCATGACGTACCATGTTTGCATTGCGAATACGAGTCAGCATATCTGCAATTGGATCTGTCATAACCATTATATAATTACCTCCTTCCCATTCTTGGGGATTACCAGCTGGCTTTTTTCACGCCAGGAATTTGTCCTTTATATGCAAGCTCACGGAAACAAATACGGCAAAGTTTAAATTTACGAATGACTGAGTGCGGACGTCCGCAGCGTTCACAGCGAGTGTACTCTTGCACTTTAAACTTTGGTGTACGTTGTTGTTTCGCAATCATTGACTTTTTAGCCACGATTTCGCCTCCCTTTCATTGATTATTTCTGGAACGGCATACCTACTTGAGTTAATAGCTCACGAGCCTCTTCGTCAGAGTTAGCAGTCGTTACGATAACGATGTCCATTCCGCGAACCTTTGTTACTTTATCGTAGTCAATTTCAGGGAAGATTAACTGTTCTTTGATACCAAGAGTGTAGTTTCCGCGACCGTCGAAAGATTTCTTAGAAATCCCGCGGAAGTCACGTACACGCGGTAAAGATACAGAAATAAGTTTATCAAGGAAATCATACATGCGCTCTCCGCGAAGAGTTACTTTCGCACCGATAGGCATTCCCTCACGAAGACGGAATCCAGCAATTGATTTCTTCGCACGAGTAACGACAGGTTTTTGACCTGCGATAAACGTTAATTCTTCAACAGCACTGTCGATTGCTTTTGCGTTTTGAACAGCATCACCGACACCCATGTTGATTACGATTTTTTCGATTTTTGGCACCTGCATAACAGAGTCGTAGTTGAACTTCGTCATTAAAGCAGGTGAAATTTCTTTATTGTACTTTTCTTTAAGGCGGTTCATGAGATAGACCTCCCTTCCTTTAAATACTATTTATCTAAGACTTGCCCAGATTTTTTTGCAACACGAACTTTTTTGCCATCTTCCACTTTGTATCCTACGCGAGTCACTTCACCTGTTTTAGGATCGAGCGGCATAACGTTTGATACATGAATTGGCGCCTCTTGATTAGAAATACCGCCTTGAGGGTTTGCTTGAGTTGGTTTAGAGTGCTTCTTCACCATGTTTACGCCCTCAACTAGAACGCGGTCCTTTTTAGGGAAAGCAGCAAGGATCGTACCTTGTTTGCCTTTATCTTTACCAGAGATAACCATTACTTTATCGCCTTTTTTCACATGCATCCTGATCGCACCTCCTTGAGTAAGGCATTTATTTCATTAGATAACTTCTGGAGCCAGAGAAACAATTTTCATGAAGTTGTTTTCACGTAATTCACGGGCAACCGGTCCGAAGATACGAGTTCCACGCGGGCTCTTGTCGTCACGGATGATAACACATGCATTCTCATCGAAGCTGATGTATGATCCGTCAGTTCTGCGTGCTCCGCTTTTTGTGCGAACGATAACAGCTCTTACGACTTCACCTTTTTTGACAACGCCTCCTGGTGTTGCTTGTTTAACCGTGCAAACAATTACATCACCAATGTTAGCCGTTTTACGTCCAGAACCGCCAAGAACTTTAATAGTAAGTACCTCACGCGCACCGGAGTTGTCAGCAACTTTTAAACGAGTCTCTTGTTGAATCATTATTTGTTACCTCCCTTCGGAAAAAGAATTCCGAACTTTATTAGATAATAACAGCTTCTTCGACAACTTCTACTAGACGAAAACGCTTAGTTGCAGATAATGGACGAGTTTCCATGATCTTTACGATGTCTCCGATTTTAGCTTGGTTATTTTCATCATGTGCTTTGAATTTCTTTGAGTATTTTACGCGTTTACCGTAAATAGGATCCTTTTTGTATGTTTCAACAACAACAGTGATGGTTTTATCCATTTTGTCAGAAACAACACGGCCTTGGTAAACTTTGCGTTGGTTACGTTCGCTCATGCTCACGACCTCCCCTCAGTGATTATTTGTTGGCAGCAATTTCTCTTTCACGAATCACAGTTTTCATGCGCGCGATAGCTTTGCGCACTTCACGAATGCGAGCAGTATTTTCAAGTTGTCCTGTCGCTAATTGAAAGCGAAGATTGAAAAGTTCTTCTTTAAGAGACTTTACTTTTTGTTCAATTTCAGCAGTGGTAAGGTCACGAATTTCATTAGCTTTCATTTGATTCACCACCAATTTCTTCACGTTTTACGAACTTCGTTTTAATTGGCAATTTGTGAGATGCAAGACGAAGAGCTTCACGAGCTACCTCTTCAGACACACCAGAAATTTCAAATAAAACTTTGCCCGGTTTTACAACAGCTACCCAGCCTTCAGGAGCCCCTTTACCGGAACCCATCCGTACCTCAAGCGGTTTAGCAGTGTAAGGTTTTGAAGGGAAAATTTTAATCCAAACTTTACCGCCACGTTTCATGTAACGAGTCATCGCAATACGTGCAGCTTCGATTTGGCGGTTCGTGATCCAAGAAGCTTCAAGAGCCTGGATACCGTACTCACCAAAATGTACTTCAGTACCGCCTTTAGCGCGACCGCGCATTTTTCCGCGATGCTCTCTGCGATATTTAACGCGTTTTGGTAATAACATATTATTTTCCTCCTTCCTCAGTTTTCTTCTTAGTAGGAAGAACCTCTCCACGATAGATCCAGACTTTTACACCAAGCTTACCGTAAGTTGTGTCAGCTTCAGATGTTGCATAGTCGATGTCAGCACGTAAAGTGTGCAATGGAACAGTTCCTTCACTGTAGTATTCAGAACGAGCGATATCAGCTCCGCCAAGACGGCCGGAAACCATTGTTTTCACACCTTGTGCTCCAGCACGCATAGTGCGTTGGATTTGTTGTTTCTGCGCACGGCGGAAAGAAATACGGTTTTCTAGTTGACGAGCGATGTTGTCAGCTACAAGCTGAGCATCAAGATCTGCTCTTTTGATTTCAAGAATGTTAATGTGTACACGCTTGCCAGTAAGGCTGTTAAGGGCTTTACGAAGTGCTTCAACTTCAGATCCGCCTTTACCGATTACCATACCAGGCTTAGCAGTGTGGATCGTAATGTTAACGCGGTTTGCTGCACGCTCGATTTCTACTTTAGAAACAGAAGCGTCAGAAAGGCGTTTGCTAATGAATTCACGAATTTTTAAATCTTCGTGCAGGAAGTCAGCGTAATCTTTACCAGCGTACCACTTAGATTCCCAATCACGAATGACTCCGATACGAAGACCGACTGGATTTACCTTTTGACCCACTACTTATCCCTCCTTCTTTTCTGATACAACGATTGTAATGTGGCTCGTACGTTTGTTGATTTGGCTCGCACGTCCCATAGCACGCGGGCGGAATCTTTTTAACGTTGGGCCTTCGTCAACAAATGCCTGAGAAATAACCAGATTGTTAGCGTCCATCTCGTAGTTGTGCTCAGCATTTGCGATAGCAGATTTTAAAACTTTTTCGATGATCGGAGAAGCAGCTCTCGGAGTTAGGTTCAAGATAGATACTGCTTCGCCTACTTGCTTACCTCGAATCAGGTCCATTACTAGACGTGCTTTACGAGGAGCAATACGGACTGTTCTTGCAACAGCTTTAGCTTGCATTTAAAAGCCTCCTCTCTTAGCGTCTTGTTTTTTTATCGTCACTGGCGTGGCCTTTGTAAGTACGAGTCGGTGCGAATTCGCCCAACTTGTGGCCTACCATGTCTTCAGAAATGAATACAGGCACGTGTTTACGTCCGTCATATACTGCGATAGTGTGACCGATAAATTGTGGGAAAATAGTTGAACGGCGAGACCAAGTTTTTACAACTTGTTTCTTGTCCGTTTCATTTAATTTCTCGATTTTTGTCATCAAGTGTCCATCGACAAATGGTCCTTTTTTCAAGCTGCGAGCCATTTTGGAACCTCCCTTCGTGATTGCACTACGGTCCGAAATGAACCGTAGACAACCCCGTTATTTATTTTTACGACGACGTACGATAAATTTATCAGATTTGTTCTTTTTCTTACGTGTCTTGAATCCAAGAGTCGGTTTGCCCCAAGGAGACATTGGTGATTTACGTCCGATTGGCGCGCGACCTTCACCACCACCGTGCGGGTGATCGTTAGGGTTCATTACAGAACCGCGGACTGTAGGGCGGATGCCTTTCCAGCGAGAGCGTCCTGCTTTACCAACGTTGATAAGTTCGTGCTGCTCGTTACCTACTTGACCGATAGAAGCGCGGCAAGCAGAAAGGATCATGCGAACTTCACCAGAGTTAAGACGTACAAGAACGTATTTGCCTTCTTTACCAAGAACCTGAGCAGATGTACCAGCTGAACGTACAAGCTGTCCGCCTTTACCAGGTTTTAATTCAATGTTATGCACAACTGTACCAACAGGGATGTTGATAAGCGGAAGTGCGTTACCTACTTTGATGTCAGCTTCAGGGCCGGACATGATTTCAGTACCTACTTGAATTCCTTTTGGTGCAAGAATGTAACGTTTTTCTCCGTCTACATAGTTGATTAGTGCAATGTTAGCTGAACGGTTTGGATCGTACTCAACTGTAGCAACGCGTCCAGGTATACCATCTTTATCGCGTTTGAAGTCGATAACACGGTATTGGCGTTTGTGTCCGCCACCTTGGTGACGTACAGTCAATTTACCTTGGTTGTTACGTCCGCCTTTTTTGTGAAGGGGCGCAAGCAAGGATTTTTCCGGCTGGTCAGTCGTGATTTCAGCAAAATCTGAAGTTGTCATGCCACGACGTCCGTTAGAGGTCGGTTTATACTTTTTAATCGCCATTTTGAATTTCCCTCCTTCTTTTTACAGATAATTAAGCTTCAAAAATTTCGATTTCTTTGCTGTCTGCAGTAAGTTTTACGATCGCTTTTCTGCGACGGCTAGTCATACCAGTGTAGCGGCCGACACGTTTTGATTTCCCTTTGTAGTTCATGATGTTGACTTTGTCAACTTTCACTCCAAAGATACTTTCAACTGCATCTTTCACTTCTGTTTTATTAGCTCTTACATCAACTTCAAAAGTATATTTTTTTTCAGTCATTAAATCAGCAGAACGTTCAGTAATGACGGGGCGCTTAAGAACATCACGAGGATCTTTCATTATGCAAGCACCTCCTCTACTTTTTCAACCGCAGCTTTTGTAATCAGAAGCTTCTCGTGGTTGACAACGTCTAACACGTTGATTCCGTTAGCTTGAACAACTGTAACTCCAGGGATGTTGCGTGCAGAAAGAGATACTGCTTCGTTTGCATCCGCAGTTACGATTA
The DNA here is from genome assembly GCF_053663455.1 of Bacillus sp. JK62. Lineage (NCBI taxonomy): Bacteria > Bacillati > Bacillota > Bacilli > Caryophanales > Bacillaceae > Bacillus > Bacillus sp. JK62. The sequence continues at coordinate 35,748 of NZ_JBSJQA010000010.1, read as the reverse complement.
AAGCTTTTTTCTCAACAGATAATCCTTTAAGGACAGCTGCCATTTCTTTTGTTTTAACCGTATCAAGAGTAAGATCTTCAAGAACAATAATGTTGTTGTCGTTCACTTTAGAAGACAATACTGATTTGATTGCCAAGCGGCGAACTTTTTTAGGTAATTTGTAAGAATAGCTGCGTGGTGTTGGGCCGAATACGACACCACCTCCGCGCCATTGCGGTGAACGGATTGAACCTTGACGGGCACGACCTGTACCTTTTTGACGCCATGGTTTGCGACCTCCGCCGCGTACTTCAGAACGATTTTTTACTTTGTGAGATCCTTGACGTAAGGAAGCTCTTTGCATAAGAATAGCGTCGAATACTACGCTCTCATTTGGCTCAATTCCAAATACAGAAGCGTTTAATTCGATATCACCAGCAGTAGAACCGTTTTGGTTGTATAATGCTACTTTTGGCATGATCAATTTCCTCCTTTCCTAAGAGACTTATTTAGATTTAACAGCACTTTTAACAGTGATTAAAGCTTTTCTCGCACCAGGTACGTTACCTTTAATCAAAAGAAGATTGCGCTCAGCATCTACTTTTACGACTTCAAGGTTTTGGACAGTGATTTGATCTCCGCCCATGCGTCCAGGTAATAGTTTACCTTTGAATACACGGTTAGGATCTACAGGTCCCATTGAACCAGGACGACGGTGGTAGCGTGAACCGTGAGACATAGGTCCGCGAGATTGTCCGTGGCGCTTGATTGCACCTTGGAAACCTTTACCTTTAGATACTCCTGTTACATCTACGATTTCTCCTGCAGAGAAAATTTCAACCTTGACTTCCTGACCAATTTCATACGCATCCATATCCACGCCGCGTAATTCTTTAACGAAGCGCTTAGGAGCAGTTTCCGCTTTTGCAACGTGTCCTTTTTCCGGTTTGTTTGAAAGCTTTTCGCGCTTATCGTCAAAACCAAGCTGGATCGCTTCATAGCCATCATTTTCAGCTGTTTTCTTTTGAAGAACAACGTTTGGAGCTGCTTCAATAACAGTTACCGGGATAAGATCACCGTTCTCTGCGAATACTTGCGTCATACCAATTTTTCTTCCTAAGATTCCTTTGGTCATTCGTCACACCTCCTATTAAGATCATTCTATATTTTAGAATTAAAGTTTGATTTCGATATCGACACCAGATGGTAAGTCTAATCGCATGAGAGCATCAACAGTTTGTGGTGTTGGGTTCACAATGTCGATTAAACGTTTATGTGTACGCATTTCAAATTGCTCACGAGAATCTTTGTATTTGTGCACCGCACGAAGGATTGTGTAAACTGATTTTTCAGTTGGCAACGGAATCGGACCAGATACGCTGGCACCAGAACGTTTTGCCGTTTCAACAATCTTCTCTGCAGATTGATCAAGGATTCTATGATCATATGCTTTTAAACGAATACGAATTTTTTGTTTTGCCATTATTTTCCCTCCTTTTCGCCTACATCACGTTAGACAGTTCTCCGTGAGAAAAACCTGATCACCTTGCCATGGCAAAGCGGCCGGGTGTGTCAGCAACCTCTCACTTCATCGCAGTCAAAGACCAACATACACTATTATACAGAAAATAGACGCATGTTGCAAGGTTTATTTAAAGAACCTTGTGGTTTTCACACTTTGATTATTATACAGGTGATACCATGATTAATCAAGGATATGACTGTTTTCTTTCAGAGATGGAACGATGCGAACCGGCTGACAACTTCGGCAAAGCGATCGGGTTCCTCCAAGTGAGGCGAATGAGCTGAGTTCTCAAACCAATGCCATTCTTTATACGGCGCATCAACCTTCTGATAATATTCATAAGACGTCGTCCCCGGAACCGTCAAATCGTATCTCCCTGACATAAAACAGCACGGTATTACAATAGAAGAAACTGATTCCCCTGCATCAAAGGAAATGAGATCCTCCCATAGGTGTTTCAGGCTGAACATTTGTCCCCGCGCGGCTAAGAAGCTCCCCCTCACACCGTACGGTTCACCAAACAGCATTCGCCCCCCTGCTTTAAGAGCGCCGATCGGATGATGGGTAAAGCCTCCTCCCCTCATCTCGATACAAAGCAGAAACAACGTTCGCTGCAGCTGTTTCTCCCATGGAGGTGCTCCGATAAAACTCAGCGTCTTGCCCAGCAGGATATGTTTGTGTTGCCTGCTCCATTCCATCATCAGCCGGTAGGCTTCCGTTTCTTCCTTTTGAATATTAACCACCTGACTGATACCGATATACGCATAATACAAATCAGGTTTCTCTTGAAGAACATGAAGCGCCAGAACTGAGCCCCACGAATAGCCAGCGATATATATTTTTTGCCTGCTGAGTTGCTTGCATAAGCGTTCGGTCAGATGAATGGTGTCAGCTGTCAGCTGATCCAAAGTCATAGATGAACCCGGAATTTCCTTTGAATAAGAGAGACCCGCCCCTCTCTGATCCCAGTTCACAACGGTGAAATGCTTTTCCAGCTCATTCTGGTATTTTCTCGCATAGCCGATTTGAGGCGTTCCGGGACCGCCGTGCAAAAACAAAAGCAGCGGATTACTCCTGTCATCACCATTAATCATAATGGTTTGTTCACTGCCATTAATCAGCAATTGCTGAAGCATTGAAATACGATTGGTTTTCTTGAAGTTATCGTCCATCGGTCTTCTCCTAAAATTTGTATACGTTCTATTATACATGGAATCAGCGGGGAAACAAAAAAACGAGGCCCCATAAGGGACCCCGCATTAATGAACGAGTCGATTACTCAGTGATTGTAGAAACAACGCCTGAACCAACTGTACGTCCGCCTTCACGAATAGAGAAACGAGTTCCTTCTTCGATAGCGATTGTAGAGATAAGTTCAACGATCATTTCAGTGTTATCTCCAGGCATAACCATTTCTACGCCTTCTGGAAGATTGATGATACCAGTTACGTCAGTTGTACGGAAGTAGAACTGAGGACGGTAGTTAGAGAAGAATGGAGTATGACGTCCACCCTCTTCTTTAGAAAGAACGTAAACTTCAGCTTTGAATTTGCTGTGTGGAGTGATTGTACCTGGTTTAGCAAGTACTTGTCCACGTTGGATGTCTTCACGAGCTACACCGCGAAGAAGTGCACCGATGTTGTCTCCAGCTTCAGCGTAGTCAAGAAGCTTACGGAACATTTCAACACCTGTAACAGTTGTTTTGCTGTTTTCTTCTTGAAGACCGATGATTTCAACTTCGTCACCGACTTTAACTTGTCCGCGTTCTACACGGCCAGTAGCAACTGTACCACGACCAGTGATTGAGAATACGTCCTCAACTGGCATCATGAATGGTTTTTCAGTGTCGCGTTCTGGAGTTGGGATGTACTCATCAACTGCAGCCATAAGTTCAAGAATTTTTTCTTCGTACTCAGCATCGCCTTCAAGAGCTTTAAGAGCAGAACCTTTAACAACTGGTACATCATCACCAGGGAAGTCGTATTCGCTAAGAAGATCGCGAACTTCCATTTCAACAAGCTCAAGAAGCTCTTCGTCGTCTACCATGTCGCATTTGTTAAGGAATACTACAATGTATGGTACACCAACGTTTTTAGAAAGAAGGATGTGCTCACGAGTTTGCGGCATTGGGCCATCAGCAGCAGATACTACAAGGATAGCTCCGTCCATTTGCGCAGCACCAGTGATCATGTTTTTAACATAGTCAGCGTGTCCTGGGCAGTCAACGTGTGCATAGTGACGAGTGTCAGTTTCGTACTCAACGTGTGCAGTAGAGATTGTGATACCGCGCTCACGTTCTTCTGGAGCACCATCAATTTGATCGTACGCCATAGCTGTACCTTTACCAGATTTCTTATGAAGTACTGTTGAGATAGCAGCAGTTAATGTTGTTTTACCATGGTCAACGTGTCCAATTGTACCGATATTGGCATGTGATTTGGAACGGTCGAATTTTTCTTTAGCCATTCTAAAATCCTCCTTAAGAGCTTTTAATTAGTAATGTATAGAGTGATAGAAAGTGAAAGCAAGCTCTCACTTCCTCATCTTACAATAGTAGTTATACTTGAGTTAAGTGGCAAAATCAATTATTCGCCTTTATTTTTTTTGATAATTTCTTCAGCGATGCTCTTCGGCACTTCTTCGTAGTGATCCATGAACATTGTGAACGTACCGCGTCCTTGCGTGTTAGAACGAAGGGCAGTAGCGTAACCGAACATTTCAGCAAGAGGTACCATCGCACGCACAACTTGAGCGTTACCGCGAGCTTCCATACCTTCTACGCGTCCGCGACGAGAAGTAACATCACCCATGATGTCTCCCATGTATTCTTCAGGAATAACAACTTCAACTTTCATGATTGGTTCAAGAAGAACTGGGTTACATTTGCTGACTGCATTTTTCAATGCCATAGAAGCAGCGACTTTAAACGCCATTTCGTTTGAGTCAACATCATGGTAAGATCCATCAAAAAGTTTCGCCTTGATGTCGATTAGCGGGAATCCGGCTAGGACACCATTTTCAAGAGAGTCTTCAAGACCTGCTTGTACGGCTGGGATGTATTCACGAGGAACAACACCACCGACGATTGCGTTTTCGAATTCAAAGCCAGCGCCTTCTTCGTTCGGTTCAAATTCGATCCAAACGTGACCGAACTGACCGCGTCCGCCTGATTGACGTACGAATTTACCTTCAACTTTTGCACCGGTACGGAATGTCTCACGGTACGCAACTTGAGGAGCACCAACGTTAGCTTCAACTTTGAACTCACGCTTCATACGATCAACAATGATATCAAGGTGAAGCTCACCCATACCAGAGATGATTGTTTGACCCGTTTCAGGGTTTGTTTGTGTACGGAATGTAGGATCTTCTTCAGCAAGTTTCGCTAAAGCGATACCCATTTTATCTTGGTCAGCTTTTGATTTAGGCTCAATCGCTACGTCGATAACAGGCTCTGGGAATTCCATTGATTCAAGGATTACAAGATCCTTTTCATCACATAGAGTATCTCCAGTAGAAGTATCTTTTAGACCTACAGCAGCTGCGATGTCTCCAGCGTAAACAGTAGAGATCTCTTCACGGCTGTTAGCGTGCATTTGAAGGATACGTCCTACGCGCTCACGCTTGCCTTTTGTAGAGTTCTTTACATATGAACCGGAATCAAGTGTACCGGAATATACGCGGAAGAATGTCAGCTTACCGACATAAGGGTCAGTCATAACTTTAAATGCAAGTGCAGAGAACGGCTCTTCATCAGAAGAATGACGAACGATCTCTTCATCTGTGTCAGGACGTACACCTTTGATTGCAGCAACATCAGTTGGCGCAGGAAGGTAGTCAAGAACAGCATCAAGTACAAGCTGAACACCTTTGTTTTTGAAAGCAGATCCAACAAGTACAGGGTAGAATTCAACATTCAGTGTACCTTTACGGATAGCAGCTTTCAGTTCAGGGATAGTGATTTCTTCACCTTCAAGGTACTTTTCCATAAGCTCTTCATCAAGCTCAGCTACAGCTTCAATCAGGCTGCTGCGAAGCTCTTCAGCTTGCTCTTTGTACTCTTCAGGGATTTCTTTCGCATCTGAACGAGTTCCAAGGTCATCTTCGTAGAAATACGCAACGTTTTCTACTAAGTCGATGATACCTTCGAAGTTGTCTTCAGCGCCGATCGGCAATTGAATTGCGTGAGCGTTAGCTTGAAGACGGTCTCTTAAAGTGCCTACAGAGTAAAGGAAGTCTGCGCCGATTTTGTCCATTTTGTTGACAAATACAACACGCGGTACTCCGTAAGTTGTTGCTTGGCGCCATACTGTTTCTGTCTGAGGCTCAACACCTGATTGAGCATCAAGTACGGCAACCGCACCATCAAGTACACGGAGTGAACGTTCAACTTCAACTGTGAAGTCTACGTGTCCCGGTGTATCGATGATGTTTACACGGTAACCTTTCCACTGTGCAGTCGTTGCTGCAGAAGTGATTGTGATACCGCGTTCTTGTTCCTGCTCCATCCAGTCCATTTGCGAAGCACCTTCGTGAGTTTCGCCAATTTTGTGGATACGGCCTGTGTAGAACAAGATCCGTTCTGTAGTAGTCGTTTTACCGGCATCGATGTGAGCCATGATCCCGATATTACGAGTTTTTTCTAAGGAGAACTCTCTTGCCATTGGGTAATTTCTCCTTCCTTATTAGGGAATTATTATTTTGATTATATGAATCCTACCAGCGGTAGTGAGCAAATGCTTTGTTCGCTTCTGCCATCTTGTGAGTGTCTTCACGTTTCTTAACGGCAGCACCAGTGTTGTTAGCTGCATCAAGAATTTCGTTAGCCAGGCGCTCTTCCATTGTTTTTTCTCCGCGAAGACGCGCATAGTTAACCAACCAGCGAAGACCAAGAGTTGTACGGCGTTCAGGACGAACTTCTACAGGCACTTGGTAGTTAGCTCCACCTACACGGCGTGCTTTTACTTCAAGTACAGGCATGATGTTTTTCAATGCTTGTTCGAAAACCTCCATTGCATCATTGCCAGTGCGTTCTTTAATGATATCGAATGACTTGTATAGGATTGTTTGAGATTTACCTTTTTTACCGTCGATCATCATTTTGTTGATCAGGCGGGATACCAGCTTAGAGTTGTAAAGCGGATCAGGTAAAACATCTCTTTTTGCTACAGGACCTTTACGTGGCATCTGAATATCCTCCCTTCATAGTTTTAATGATTTATTATTATTACTTTGCTTTAGGACGTTTTGTACCGTATTTAGAACGGCCTTGCGCACGGTTTTCAACTCCGGCAGTATCAAGCGCGCCACGAACGATGTGGTAGCGTACCCCCGGTAAGTCTTTTACACGTCCGCCGCGGATCAGTACAACGCTGTGCTCTTGCAGGTTGTGACCGATACCAGGAATGTAGGCAGTAACCTCGATTCCGTTAGTCAAACGAACACGAGCATATTTACGAAGTGCTGAGTTCGGTTTTTTCGGTGTCATTGTACCCACACGAGTACATACCCCGCGTTTTTGTGGAGAAGATACGTTAGTGTGCTCTTTTTTAAAGCTGTTGTATCCTTTGTTTAGTGCAGGTGACTTAGAGTTTTCAACTTTGCTCACGCGTCCCTTGCGAATTAGCTGATTAATTGTAGGCATGTTGTGTTCCTCCCTTCATTACGTTTTATAACCCACATACCCAGGTGGTTCATCATTAGGCAAAAAACAATGTCTTTACACAAGACTGATATCTTATATAAAAACAAAAAGTACGCTATAACATAATGGCAACAGCTGCTGCTCCCACTTCAATTCCGCAGGCTTTGCCGAGCTTTTTCATGGAATCCACCATACAGACAGCGGTATTTTGGTTCTTTGCAAGCTGGATAACGCCAGCCGTAAGAACTGAATCCGCGTCTTTTGCCACGACGACTTCCTTCACTGAACCTCGTTTTAGAGCTTTCACTGTTTGCTTCGTACCAATAATAATTGATTTGGCCTGTGATACTTTATCATAAGACATAAACATATCCTCCAAAGTAACAGGTTTTATTTCGAGCACCTTGGTTATATTATCACTCTGCGGGACGGATGTCAACAACGTATGACATTTTTTAGTGCAGTCCCCCGCCAGAATAATTGTAATACTGAGGAAAAGCTGTCGAAACAGCCTTTCCTGCAGCAGTTTCTGTTATTCAGCCGGAACCATATCTTCCGAAGGCTGAACGTTTGAAACAGGTTTTACTTTTCTGTAATTCATCATACCGGTACCGGCAGGAACCAATTTACCGATGATAACATTCTCTTTCAGGCCGAGAAGTTCATCGCGCTTGCCTTTAATCGCAGCATCTGTAAGAACGCGTGTTGTTTCCTGGAATGATGCGGCAGACAAGAATGAATCCGTCTCGAGTGAAGCTTTCGTGATACCGAGAAGGACAGGACGGCCTGTAGCAGGTCGATTGCCTTCAAGCAGCACTTTTTTGTTCGCTTCTGTAAATTGGTGAATATCAAGCAATGTGCCAGGGAGAACATCAGTATCTCCGGCATCGATTACACGGACTTTGCGAAGCATTTGGCGAACCATTACTTCTACGTGTTTATCGCCGATTTCAACCCCCTGCATACGGTAAACCTTCTGAACCTCATGCAGAAGATATTCCTGAACCGTCGTCAGGTCAGTGACTTTAAGAAGTTCTTTCGGATCGATTGAACCTTCTGTCAGCACTTGACCGCGGGTAATCTGATCACCCTCAGCCACTTTCAGGCGTGAGTTGTAAGGTGCCGTGTATGAACGGGTCTCAACAGCGCCCTGAACAACAATCTCCTGCTGTTTGTCGCGGACTTCATTGATTTCGGCAATTGTACCGTCAATCTCAGAAATCGTCGCTTGACCTTTAGGATTACGCGCTTCGAAAAGCTCTTGGATACGCGGAAGACCTTGTGTAATATCGTCTCCGGCAACCCCGCCTGTGTGGAACGTACGCATCGTTAACTGTGTTCCAGGCTCACCGATAGATTGAGCGGCGATAATACCTACTGCTTCGCCGACTTCAACATCAGTTCCGGTTGCAAGGTTACGTCCGTAGCATCGTTTACATACACCATGAGGAGTGTTACATGTGAACGCGGAACGGATCCACACTTCTTCGATTCCGGCTTCAACGATTTCCAGCGCTTTATCTTCATCGATCAATTCATTTTCGTTAATGAGCACAGCACCCGTTTCAGGATGTTTGATCTGTTTTCTGGCGAAACGTCCGATCAGACGCTCTTCCAGACGCTCGATGATTTCCGTGCCTTCTTTGAGCGGTTTTGCAAGAATACCGCGGTCTGTTCCGCAATCTGTTTCACGAATGATAACATCCTGCGCAACATCAACAAGACGGCGTGTAAGGTAACCTGAGTCAGCTGTTTTCAGGGCGGTATCGGCAAGACCTTTACGCGCACCGTGAGTGGAGATAAAGTACTCCAATACTGTCAGACCTTCACGGAAACTTGATTTAATCGGCAATTCAATGATTCGTCCAGCCGGGTTGGCCATCAGACCGCGCATACCCGCAAGCTGTGTAAAGTTAGATGCGTTACCACGGGCTCCTGAATCACTCATCATGTAGATCGGGTTGACTTCGTCTAATGATTTCATCAGTTTGCCTTGGATAACATCTTTCGCTGAACTCCAAATTGAAATGACTCTTTCATAACGTTCTTCTTCGGTGATTAAACCGCGTCTGAACTGTTTCAGAACATTATCCACTTTGCTTTGTGCTTCTTCAAGGATTTCCTGTTTATCATCGAGAACGACGATATCAGAAACCCCTACTGTGATGCCGGCTTTCGTTGAATATCTGAAACCGAGGTTTTTCATGCGGTCAAGCATTTTAGACGTTTCCGTGATATGGAATCGTTTAAAGATTTCCGCGATGATTTTACCCAAAATACCTTTTTTAAACGGTGCGTTGATCGGCTGCTCAGCAATCACAGCTTTTACGTCAGCACCTTTATCTAAGAAGAAACGGTCAGGTGTCTTCTCTTCAATGTTGCTCTTCGTTGGTTCATTCATGTAAGGGAATGATTCCGGAAGAATTTCATTGAAGACGAGCTTACCGACAGTTGTAATTAACAATTTTGAACGCTGTTCTTCAGTAAATGTCACATTCTTAAGGGAGTTCGCTGCAACAGCTACTCTCGTATGAAGGTGAACATAACCGTTTTGATAAGCAAGAAGCGCTTCGTCCGTATTTTTGAAAACCATACCCTCGCCGACTGCTCCGGCGCGCTCAAGCGTCAGGTAGTAGTTTCCTAATACCATATCCTGAGACGGCGTAACAACCGGTTTACCATCTTTAGGGTTCAAGATGTTTTGGGCTGCAAGCATCAGAATGCGCGCCTCAGCTTGAGCCTCAGCTGATAAAGGTACGTGAACCGCCATTTGGTCACCGTCAAAGTCAGCGTTATAAGCTGTACATACTAACGGGTGAAGACGGATGGCGCGTCCTTCAACAAGCGTCGGTTCGAAAGCCTGGATACCTAATCTGTGAAGAGTAGGGGCACGGTTCAGTAAGACCGGATGCTCCTTAATGACAGATTCAAGTACATCCCATACTTCAGGCTGCACGCGTTCGATTTTGCGTTTTGCGCTCTTGATATTGTGAGCAAGGCCTTTTTCAACAAGCTCTTTCATGACGAAAGGCTTGAAGAGCTCAAGCGCCATTTCCTTCGGCAAACCGCACTGATACATTTTCAGGTGCGGGCCTACGACGATAACGGAACGGCCTGAGTAGTCTACACGTTTACCGAGAAGGTTCTGACGGAAACGCCCTTGTTTCCCTTTCAGCATATGAGAAAGAGATTTAAGCGGACGGTTACCCGGTCCGGTAACCGGACGGCCGCGGCGTCCGTTGTCAATCAGAGCGTCGACTGCTTCCTGAAGCATACGTTTTTCGTTCTGAACGATGATGCTTGGCGCGCCGAGGTCTAACAGACGTTTTAAACGGTTATTACGGTTGATGACACGACGGTAAAGGTCGTTCAGGTCAGACGTTGCGAAACGTCCGCCGTCAAGCTGAACCATCGGTCTTAATTCAGGCGGAATAACCGGAAGCACGTCGAGGATCATCCAAGACGGCTTGTTTCCTGAATTACGGAAGGCTTCAAGCACTTCAAGGCGTTTGATCGCACGTGTACGGCGCTGTCCTTGAGAAGTCTTCAGCTCTTCTTTTAACATATCAACTTCTTTGACAAGGTCGATGTCCTGCAGAAGTTTATTAATGGCTTCCGCACCCATAGAGGCTTGGAATTTGTTTCCGTACTTATCCAGATACGCACGGTATTCCTTTTCAGATAAAAGCTGTTTCTTTTCGAGCGGTGTATTGGCCGGGTCAGTTACGACGTAAGAAGCAAAGTAAATAACTTCTTCCAGCGCACGCGGTGACATATCCAATACAAGACCCATACGGCTCGGAATACCTTTGAAATACCAAATGTGAGAAACCGGGGCAGCCAGTTCAATATGCCCCATTCTCTCACGACGGACTTTAGCCCGCGTTACTTCAACTCCGCAACGGTCACAAACTACGCCTTTATAACGAACCCGCTTGTACTTGCCGCAATGACATTCCCAGTCCTTAGTCGGTCCGAAAATGCGTTCGCAGAACAGGCCGTCCTTTTCAGGTTTCAACGTACGATAGTTTATCGTTTCAGGCTTTTTCACTTCACCAAAAGACCATGAACGGATTTTATCCGGTGAAGCAAGACCGATGTTCATATACTCAAAATTGTTCACATCTAGCAAGGGGCCTACCTCCCTTTTTATCTTCGGATTAACCGATGTCACTTGCCTTTATCAATCAGAGACTATTCTTTCGTTACTGCGTCACGTTCAACGTCTGGAGATGCTGTTTCTTCCGGCGCTTCATCACCTGATAATGCAAGGCCGTCAGCCTGTTTCGCATCTTCCTCGTCTTCTAGATCTCTCATTTCTATTTCTTCTTCATCGCCTGAGAGGATTTTTACGTCCATACCTAAGCTTTGAAGCTCTTTGATCAATACTTTGAATGATTCCGGAACACCAGGCTCTGGAACATTGTCGCCTTTGACGATGGCTTCATATGTTTTCACACGTCCGACCACGTCATCGGACTTCACAGTCAGGATTTCTTGAAGCGTGTAAGCTGCGCCGTAAGCTTCAAGCGCCCAAACCTCCATCTCACCGAAACGCTGTCCGCCGAATTGGGCTTTACCGCCGAGAGGCTGCTGCGTAACAAGTGAGTAAGGACCTGTAGAACGGGCATGAAGTTTATCATCAACCATGTGTGCCAGTTTGATCATGTACATGATTCCGACTGATACACGGTTGTCGAACGGTTCTCCCGTACGGCCGTCATAAAGAACTGTTTTAGCGTCTCTTGACATGCCTGCTTCTTCAAGTGTTTCCCACACATCTTCTTCACGCGCGCCGTCAAATACAGGTGACGCGATGTGAATGCCGAGGTAGCGGGCAGCCATACCCATGTGAAGTTCTAATACCTGACCGATATTCATACGTGATGGTACACCCAGCGGGTTAAGCATGATATCGATCGGCGTGCCGTCAGGAAGGTAAGGCATATCTTCTTCAGGAAGAATCTTCGAGATAACCCCTTTGTTTCCGTGACGTCCGGCCATTTTATCACCTTCAGAAATCTTACGTTTCTGAACGATATATACGCGTACAAGCTGGTTCACTCCCGGAGGAAGTTCGTCGCCGTCTTCACGGTTGAAGACTTTTACGTCGTGGATAATTCCGCCGCCGCCGTGAGGCACACGGAGAGAAGTATCACGGACCTCACGCGCTTTTTCTCCAAAGATCGCATGAAGAAGGCGTTCTTCAGCCGTAAGCTCAGTTACACCTTTAGGCGTTACTTTACCTACGAGAAGGTCTCCGTCGTTGACTTCCGCACCGATACGGATAATTCCGCGGTCATCAAGGTTGCGAAGCGCGTCTTCCCCTACGTTTGGAATATCGCGGGTGATCTCTTCCGGTCCAAGCTTTGTATCACGTGCTTCTGATTCATATTCTTCAATGTGAATAGATGTGTATACATCATCTTTCACAAGGCGTTCACTCATGATGATGGCATCCTCATAGTTGTAACCGTCCCATGTCATGAAGCCGACCATTACGTTGCGGCCGAGAGCAAGTTCACCAAGCTCCATTGAAGGTCCGTCAGCAAGGATTTCTCCTTTGACTACTTCATCGCCGACACTGACGATCGGACGCTGGTTGTAGCACGTACCTTGGTTGGAGCGGACAAATTTCAGCAAGCTGTACTTATCCAGGTTGCCTTTTACTTTTTGGCCGTCAATTTCTTCATAGCGGCGCACCCATACGTTTTTCGCTTCCACCCGTTCTACGATACCAGGGTGTTTACAAATAACGGCTGCACCGGAGTCTTTACCGGATACGTATTCCATACCCGTTCCGACGATCGGAGCTTCCGGCTGCATCAAAGGCACAGCCTGACGCTGCATGTTCGCTCCCATGAGGGCGCGGTTCGAGTCATCGTTTTCCAAGAACGGAATACATGCTGTCGCAGCAGATACAACCTGTTTAGGAGATACGTCCATGTAATCCACGCGGTTGCGGGCTACAACGGTGTTTTCCCCTCTGAAACGCGCTACGATGCTGTCATCCAAGAAAGAACCGTCATCGCTCAGCTTAGCATTCGCTTGGGCTACGACATAGTTATCCTCTTCATCAGCAGTCAGGTAGTCGATTCTAGGCGTTACTTTTCCTGTTTCAGGATCAACGCGGCGGTATGGCGTCTCAATGAAACCAAAGCGGTTTACTTTCGCAAATGATGACAATGAGTTGATCAAACCGATGTTAGGGCCCTCAGGCGTTTCAATCGGACACATACGGCCGTAGTGAGAGTAGTGAACGTCACGTACTTCCATACCTGCGCGCTCACGTGTCAAACCGCCCGGTCCGAGAGCTGACAGACGGCGTTTGTGCGTCAATTCAGCAAGCGGGTTCGTCTGATCCATGAATTGAGAAAGCTGTGAGCTTCCGAAGAACTCTTTAATAGACGCAATAACAGGTCTGATGTTAATCAGCTGCTGCGGCGTAATTGTATTCGTGTCTTGAATAGACATTCTTTCACGTACGACACGTTCCATCCGGCTTAAACCGATACGGAATTGGTTTTGCAGGAGCTCACCTACAGAACGCAGACGGCGGTTTCCGAGATGGTCGATATCATCAGTGTCGCCCACTCCGTGCAGGAGGTTGAAGAAGTAGCTGATAGAAGAAATAATATCAGCAGGCGTAATGTTTTTAATCGCCTCTTCGATGTAAGCATTGCCGATCACATTGATCGTCTGCTCTCCTTCTGCATCAGTAGGAGCATAGATTTTAATGGATTGAAGCATCACTTCATCCTCGACAACGCCGCCGTTAGGATAAAGCTTTCTGAAGCCGATTCCATTTTCTAAGTATGGCAGTACTTTATCAAGTGTTCTTCTGTCAAGAATCTGCCCTTTTTCAGCGAGAATTTCACCGGTTTCCGGATCCACCAGTGTTTCTGCAAGGCGCTGGTTAAACAGGCGGTTCTTGATATGAAGCTTTTTATTAATTTTATAGCGTCCTACATTCGCAAGGTCGTATCGCTTCGGATCGAAGAAACGGGAATCCAGCAAGCTTTTTGCGTTTTCTACTGTAGGCGGCTCTCCGGGACGAAGGCGCTCATAGATTTCAAGAAGCGCTTTGTCACTGTTTTCGGTGTTGTCCTTATCCAGTGTATTGCGGAGATATTCGTTCTCACCAATGAGATCGAGAATCTCTTGGTCGGAACCGAAGCCGAGAGCACGCAAAAGAACCGTAACCGGCAACTTACGTGTGCGATCAATGCGGACATACACAACATCTTTCGCATCAGTTTCGTATTCTAACCATGCGCCACGGTTTGGAATGACAGTCGCGGTAAAACCTTTTTTACCGTTTTTGTCTACTTTACCACTGAAATATACACTTGGAGACCGAACAAGCTGAGATACGATAACACGTTCTGCACCGTTGATGATAAAAGTACCGGTATCTGTCATAATAGGGAAATCACCCATGAAGACATCCTGGTCTTTTACCTCTCCAGTTTCTTTGTTAATTAAACGAACCTTCACTCTTAGCGGAGCTGAGTAAGTCACATCACGTTCTTTTGACTCTTCAACGGGATACTTAGGATCTCCTAAACTGTAGTCAATGAACTCTAGAGAGAGGTTACCAGTGAAATCCTCAATTGGTGATATGTCTTGAAACATCTCTCTAAGACCCTCATCAAGAAACCACTGATAAGAAGAGGTTTGAATTTCAATGAGATTTGGTAATTCTAACACTTCGCTAATGCGAGCATAGCTTCTGCGCTGGCGGTGTCGTCCATACTGAACTAGTTGACCTGTCAACTGATTCACCCCTCAAATCATGCGTATTATATGTGTAATAAGCATCTCTTACGATAAAGAAATACTTTTACAAGACAAAAGAAAAAAGGGTTTCTAATTAAGAAAACCACATCCAAAAACAAATACCGATTTTATTAGCATTTCCATGTTTGTATAATTTATACATGCACTATGATTATTTGAGCATATCATGCAAAATATATACATTGGCATTTTACAATATTAACATAGCTGAAAATTCAAGTCAAACTTTTTTTGCTTTTATGATATAATAGCCTTTCTTTTTTTGAACCACAGAAACTTCGTCAAAAAGCTCCTTCAGTTTTTCAATGGCAGAAGGCCCGCCCTGTTTTTTCTGTATAACGATCCACAATTCACCTGAAGCCCTTAAATGCTCAGCGCTTTTTTCAAAAATGGCATGGACAACTTTTTTTCCGGCGCGGATTGGGGGGTTTGTAATAATAGAAGCAAATGTTTGAGCAGAATCAATATTTGAAAATAAATCACTCTGATAAATCCGAACGTTTTTTATTCCGTTTTTTTCTGCATTTTCATTTGACAGCTCTACGGCTCTTTCATTCACGTCAATCATGTGCACGGTCCGGTCTGTAAATGCACCGGCGAGCGACAGACCGATCGGGCCGTAACCGCAGCCTGCATCCAGGAAGTCACCATCGATCTCCGGCTCTTCAAACGCTTCAATTAAGACACGCGAACCGAAATCAACTTCCTTTTTCGAGAAAACGCCGCTGTCACTTGTGAATGTATAAGATCTGTTCCGCAGTGTAAATGACCATGTCTGTTTATCGCTTTTAACTGAAGGTTTTTCTGAATAATAGTGTTCACTCATTATTAGAACCTCCTTTTTTAATTGCACTTAAAGAAAAGCAAAGAAAAAGCCCGCCTCATAAAAGCGAGCTTCCCCTACAGGCAAGTGAAGATTACTTAACTTCTACAGAAGCGCCAACTTCTTCAAGTTTAGCTTTAAGCTCTTCAGCTTCTTCTTTCGCAATACCTTCTTTAAGTGGTTTTGGAGTGTTGTCAACAAGTTCTTTAGCTTCTTTCAAGCCAAGACCAGTGATTTCACGAACAACTTTGATAACTTTGATTTTCTGAGAACCTGCACCAGCAAGGATAAGGTCGAATTCGCTTTGCTCTTCAGCAGCGCCGCCAGCAGCAGCTCCGCCAGCTACAGCTACAGGAGCAGCAGCAGTTACGCCAAATTCTTCTTCGATTGCTTTTACTAGGTCGTTCAATTCAAGTACAGTTGCTTCTTTAACGGAAGCAATGATTTCTTCGATATTTAAAGCCATTTGAAATTCCTCCATTTGTTTTATTTTAGGGTAAAATCAGATTAAGCGCCTTGTTCTTCCTTTTGGTCTGCAACTGCTTTAGCTGCAAGTGCAAGGTTGCGAACTGGAGCTTGAAGTACGCTAAGCAACATAGAAAGTAAGCCATCGCGTGAAGGAAGTTCAGCAAGAGCTTTCACTTCTTCAACAGAAGATACTTTTCCTTCGATAACGCCCGCTTTGATTTCCAGAGCTTCGTGATTTTTCGCGAACTCGTTAAGAACTTTTGCCGGAGCGACAACATCTTCAGTACTGAATGCGATCGCATTCGGTCCAGTTAAGACATCATTCAAACCATCAAGTTCAGCTTGTTCAACCGCACGGCGAGTCATTGTGTTTTTGTACACTTTGAACTCTACGTTAGCTTCGCGAAGCTGTTTACGGAGTTCAGTTACTTCAGAAACGTTAAGTCCGCGGTAGTCAACGATGATCGTTGATTTGCTTTCTTTCAGTTTAGAAGCAATCTCTTCAACAACAACTTTTTTTGTATCAATTGCGCTGCTCATGGTTACACCTCCTGTAGATTTTGTGTAACACTTATACCGCTAGGTGATCACGACTGTGACGACGATTTCATATAAAAAGCCTCCATGTGGACATGGAGGCTGTATATACAAGCATACGTAACGTAATAGCTGTGATATATATACACCTCGGCAGGATATTAAGCCTCAACGGCCCCTGCTGTCTACGGTATAAATGACATATTATATTTTACAACATTTTGAATCATATCAGAATGCTGATCTAAAGTCAAATATTATTTTACGTTGAAAGTAGAAGCGTCTACTTTGACACCAGGGCCCATAGTAGAAGTAACGGCAACGTTTTTCACGTAAACACCTTTAGCCGCAGCCGGTTTTGCTTTCAGGATTGTATCATACATTGTTGTGAAGTTCTCAACAAGTTTTTCATCCTCGAAAGAAACTTTTCCGATCGGAACATGGATGTTACCAGCTTTGTCAACGCGGTATTCTACTTTACCAGCTTTGATTTCGCCGATTGCTTTTTCTACTTCGAATGTAACAGTTCCTGTTTTAGGGTTTGGCATAAGACCTTTTGGTCCAAGCACACGGCCGATTTTACCGACTTCACCCATCATGTCAGGAGTCGCAACGATTACATCGAATTCGAACCAGCCTTGCTGGATTTTCGCGATGTAATCAGAATCGCCGACGTAGTCTGCACCGGCAGCTTCAGCTTCTTTTGCTTTTTCGCCTTTAGCGAATACAAGCACGCGCTGAGTTTTACCAGTTCCGTTAGGAAGTACAACTGCACCGCGGATTTGCTGATCGTTTTTACGAGGGTCAACCCCTAAACGAAAAGCAACTTCAACTGTAGCGTCGAATTTAGCTGTGTTTGTTTTTTTAGTAAGCGCCACTGCTTCAGCGACGTCGTAAGCTTTCGCACGGTCTACAAGCTTCGCAGCTTCAACGTACTTTTTACCTTTTTTAGCCATTTTAAAATTTCCTCCTTATGTGGTTATAGCGGAATAACCTCCCACGAATAAGGGTTGCGAACTTGTGAAAACTCGCAACCCGACAAGAAACAAATTAATCCTCGATAACGATACCCATACTGCGGGCAGTACCTTCAACCATGCGCATTGCCGCTTCAACGTCTGCTGCGTTTAAGTCAGGCATTTTCGTTTCAGCGATTTCGCGAACCTTATCGCGCTTAACGGTTGCCACTTTATTACGGTTTGGTTCACCAGAACCAGACTCAATTCCAGCTGCTTTTTTAAGCAATACTGCAGCAGGCGGAGTTTTTGTAATAAATGTAAATGAACGGTCTTCGTAAACCGAAATTTCAACAGGAATGATTAAACCAGCTTGGTCAGCTGTACGAGCGTTAAACTCCTTACAGAATCCCATGATATTTACACCGGCTTGACCTAGTGCAGGTCCAACTGGCGGCGCTGGGTTAGCTTTTCCAGCAGGAATTTGCAATTTTACAACTTTTACTACTTTTTTAGCCACGAGACACACCTCCTTAAGTCCGTGATGTGGTAATAGGGTAAACCCTCCCACTCAAGGTTTCATTCTTTATATGAATGACGAAATATCAAGCTAGCTGCCTTGGATTAGTCCAAGACGTACCTTTGCTATATTATCATTAATATATAGCAATTTCAAGTTTTTTCACATTACAATTTGTCGATCTGGGTAAATTCCAGCTCAACCGGCGTTTCACGGCCGAACATGTTAACGAATACTTTCACTTTGCTCTTATCATAATCAATCTCTTCAATTGATCCTGTAAAGTTGGCGAAAGGTCCGTCTATGACTTTGACTGTCTCATTCAATTCAAAATCAATGTCGGTTTTCCGCTCATCCATGCCCATGCGTTTTAAGATGGTTTCCGCTTCGCCAGGAAGAAGCGGAGTCGGCTTTGAGCCTGAACCGGCTGATCCGACGAATCCGGTAACGCCCGGCGTGTTGCGGACCACATACCAGGAATCATCAGTCATGACGATTTCAACAAGCACATAACCCGGGAACACTTTCTTTTTGACTACTTTTTTCTTGCCGTTCTTAATATCTGTCTCTTCTTCTTCAGGGACGACAACGCGGAAAATTTTATCCTGCATTCCCATTGATTCCACACGTTTTTCAAGGTTCGCTTTTACTTTGTTTTCATAACCGGAATACGTATGAACAACATACCAATTCTTTTCCATTCTATCAGGACTCTGCAGTCCTTCCCTCCCCGCATTTAAAAATGAAGTGTAAAACAAAAAATAGGCTCAGAGCCTATGAATCCTTTTTTCAACACAATAAAAAACCCGCTGAACGGGTTTTGGCAAACGATATTATGATCTATTATAGCACGTATTGCTGATCATTATTCAACTATTAAACGAATTAATTGAGAAATTCCTGTATCAAGGAGGGCAAAAAAGATAACAAAAAAGATAACCGTTGAAATCACCGTGATCGTATAGCGCGTTAACTCTTTGCCTTTAGGCCAGCTAACCTTTTTCATTTCTTTCCCAACATCTTTAAAGAAACTCATCATGCGCATGTAAAAGACCTCCACAATTTAAAAAGCGAACACTATTTTGTTTCTAAATGAGCTGTATGTGAATTGCAAGTGCTGCAGTACTTCTTAACTTCTAACCGCTCAGCCGCTGATGCAGAGCTTTTCATTGTCGTATAATTACGATTTCCGCATGTTTTGCATGCCAGCGTAATCTTTTTTCTCATGTCGTTACACCTTTTCCTAAACAATCATTTATCTTAATAAAATAGCACAGTCAGAAAAATTCTGTCAATATGACACAGAAACCCGCTACAGACTGATTTCTCTTATTTCCAAATACTTTTCAAGCTTGCGCTTCACGCGCTGCAGGGCATTATCGATTGATTTTACGTGTCGGTTTAAATCATCTGAAATTTCCTGGTAACTTCTTCCGTCCAAGTACAGAACAAGCACCTTTCTCTCCAGATCGCTCAGCAGTTCTCCCATTTTCATTTCGATATCATCAAATTCTTCCTGATTAATAATCATCTCTTCAGGATTTAACGTTTTAGCGCCTGAAATGACATCAAGCAGTGTTCTGTCAGATTCTTCATCAAAAATAGGTTTGTCTAAAGAAACATAGGAATTTAAAGGAATGTGTTTCTGACGGGTAGCTGTCTTTATTGCGGTAATAATCTGGCGGGTAATGCATAATTCTGCAAAAGCTTTAAATGAAGTAAGCTTGTCCTCTCTAAAGTCTCGGATAGACTTATATAAGCCTATCATCCCTTCCTGTACAATATCTTCTCTGTCGGCCCCTATTAAAAAATAAGACCTTGCTTTCGCCCGTACAAAATTACGGTACTTCGTAATCAAGTAATCTAACGCATCACTGTCCCCAACATGAACCTTTTCAATGACCTGCTCGTCCTCCAACTGGCAAAATTGCACTTTGTTGAACTTTCCCTTGCTGTTCTGTAGATTCACTGCGATCCCCCCGGCGCACGTAGATAGAAATATTATACATTAATGGGCGAAAAAGCGTCAACCTAATCCAGACCGCCTCGGCGCCACTTTTCAAACGTTTTCAAAACCTCTTCGGACAGCTCGATTTTCCCCGGTGGTTTTTCAGAAGTGATCTTTGAAACCCGCCTTTGAATCCGCCGTTCTATCGTATCCACTTCCCTCAGAAGCTCCCGGGCGGATTTGCGGAGAGCCCCTTGTCCGAAAATCGCCCACTGCTCCGTATAATCGGAGGTTGCGACATGAATCTGTGTCGCAATATTATTCAGTGCCTGGGCAAGCTTCTCGATCCGCTCATCCGCCGTCTCATTCTCCCGTGTAAAAATCACTTCGACTCTGTGATTCGTTTGTTTTTTCTCTATGCCTTTTACCAGATGTGCGTCAAACACCACAATGACTCTGATTCCCGTGTAGGACTGATACTCCGCCATCTTCTGGATCAGTACATCTCTCGCTTCTTCAAAACTGTTCGCTTTTAAATCCTTTAGCTGCGGCCAAGCTCCAATCATGTTGTATCCGTCTACTAACAGGATGTCCATCTGTCTTCATTCCCCTAAAGGATTGCGCTTCCGGTAGACTTCATACATGAGAAGGCCGGCCGCTACCGACGCATTCAGAGACGTGACTTTTCCGGCCATCGGAAGTTTAATGAGAAAATCACATTTCTCTTTCACAAGCCGGCCCATTCCTCTGCCTTCGCTTCCGATAACGAGCGCCAAAGGCATCTTGCCGTCCATAGAGCGGTAGTCTTCCCGGGCGGATGCATCCGTTCCGACGACCCAAATCCCCCGCTCCTTCATTTCATCAAGTGTCCGGGCAAGGTTGGTCACCTTCACGACGGGGATGTGTTCAATCGCACCGGTCGAAGCTTTTGCGACCGTCGACGTCAGTCCGACCGCTCTGCGTTTCGGAATCACAATGCCGTGTGCACCGACAGCGTCAGCCGTTCTCATGATGGAACCGAGATTATGAGGGTCTTCCAGCTCGTCCAATATGAGAAAGAAAGGCTGTTCGTTTCTCTCTTCCGCTCTTTTATATAATTCGTCTAATTGTGCATATTCATATGCCGCCACCTGGGCGACGACACCCTGATGCTGCCCTTCCACCATCTGATCGAGTTTTTTCCTCGGTACAAATTGAATGGTGACGCCGCGCTTTTTAGCAAGCTCCATAACTTGCTGCGCCTGTCCTTTTACTGTGTTTTCCGCCATCCATAACTTATACAGCTTGCGATCTGACTTTAACGTCTCAATCACAGCGTTTTTTCCTATGACGTAATCATGTTGCTGACTCATTTGTTTTCCTCCCTGACGTCCCGACTTGTATAGCCTCAGCAATCAGCTGATTCAGTCTTTCTTCTCTTTTCTCAAGAAAAAGGTATCCGAGTAAAGCCTCAAAAGCTGTACTATGGCGGTACGTCTGTACATCTGTGTTTTTAGGCGTCGTCCCTGATTTCGCGTTTCTGCCTCTTCTCAGCACGGCTTCCTCTTCCTCCGTGAAAAAGGATTCGTCCTGAAGGCGGAACAATATGTCTGCCTGTGATTTTGCCGATACAATCCGGCTCGCCTTCTTATGAAGGTCATTCGGTTTCGTAAAGCCCTGCTTAAGCAGGTGATGCCGGACGTATATTTCAAAAATGGCATCACCCATATAAGCGAGCGCAAGACCGTTTAACTGCTTTGAATCTTTGATTTGTTCAAATTGAAGCATCCGCTTATTCTCCCCGCTTCCAGCGAGTTCCCTGGGCCGTATCTTCAAGAATGATATTCATGCTTTTCAGCTGATCGCGAATCTGGTCTGACAAAGCAAAATCGCGATTGCGGCGGGCTTCATTTCTCTTCTCAATCAACTCTTCAATCTCTTCGTCGACAAGCTCTTCTTCGCCGAGCGTAAGTCCGAGAACAGATCCGATTCTGTCAAACATGCTGATAAAGGCTTTAATCACGTGATCCGCCGTATTGTCTTCCTGCATGTAGTAATTGGCGAGCTTCGCCAGATCAAACCAAACGGAAATCGCATTCGCCGTATTAAAATCATCATCCATTGCTTCTTCAAACGCAGTGCGGTGCTCTTCGATTTTAGCGAGCCATTCCTCATCATTGTCAGTCAGATTCGTGCTGCTAATCAAACGATGGTTTAAATTACTGTATGCCGTCTTCAGGCGGTTAAACGCGTTTTTTGTTTTCTCAAGCAGCTCTTCCGAATAGTTGATCGGGTGGCGGTAATGAACGGACAGCATGAAAAATCTCAAAAGCTGCGGGTCATATTGCTTAATGATATCGTGCACCAAAACAAAGTTGCCGAGCGATTTTGACATTTTCTCATTATCGATATTGATATATCCGTTATGAAGCCAGTATTTTGCGAATGTCTTGCCTGTTAATGCTTCAGATTGCGCGATTTCGTTTTCATGGTGCGGGAATGTCAGGTCCTGACCGCCGGCGTGAATATCGATTTCGTCACCCAAATACTTTTTCACCATTGCGGAGCATTCAATATGCCAGCCCGGGCGGCCTTTTCCCCAAGGGCTATCCCATGAAATTTCTCCGTCCTTAGCAGCTTTCCAAAGCGCAAAGTCCAGCGCATCCTCTTTCTTCTCGCCGACACGGATACGCGCGCCTGATCTGAGTTCATCAATTGATTGCTGAGATAGCTTGCCGTAGCCTTCGAAGGCCCTTGTTTTGAAATAGACGTCGCCTTCTGATTCATAAGCGTAACCTTTTTTAATCAGCTCGCTGACAAATTCAATAATGGCGTCCATGTTTTCCATGACCCGGGGGTGAAGATCCGCTTTCCGGCATCCGAGGGCGCCCACGTCTTCAAAATACGCTTTAATGAACCGTTCAGAAACGGTCGGGACGTCCTCGCCGAGCTCGTTGGCCGCCTTAATCAGTTTGTCGTCAACATCGGTGAAATTCGATACGTATTGAACATCGTATCCTTTATACTCCAAATAGTTGCGTACGGTATCATACACAATCGCCGGACGGGCGTTTCCGATATGAATATAGTTGTATACAGTCGGTCCGCACACGTACATTTTTACTTTGCCTTCCTCAAGAGGAACGAATGTTTCCTTTTTCCGTGTCAATGTATTATAAAGTGTAATGGTCATTTTTGGTTGATCCTTTCTTTTTTATCTTCCAGTTCAGCCTGCAGTTCAAAAATCTGCTGCTCCAATGCTCTAAACCGGTCAGCAACCGGATCGGGCAAGTCTTGGTGATTGAGATCGCGTTTGATTTTTCTTCCGTTCTGAATGACGACTTTCCCCGGTATGCCGACAACGGTCGAAAAGTCGGGAACATCACGAAGCACAACGGAGCCGGCCCCTACTTTAGAACCCTGCCCGACCGTAATAGAGCCGAGCACCTTCGCTCCGGTTGCAATTAAAGCATCATCTTTTATGGTCGGATGCCGCTTTCCCTTTTCTTTTCCCGTCCCACCAAGAGTGACACCTTGGAATACCGTCACGTTATTGCCGATTTCACATGTTTCCCCTATGACGACCCCCATACCGTGATCAATGAAAAACCTTCTCCCGATGGTCGCGCCGGGATGGATTTCAATTCCGGTAAAGAAACGGGCAATCTGTGATATCAGGCGCGCCAGGAAGAAAAATCTCCGTTTATATAAAGCATGTGCAATCCGATGCGCCCATATAGCATGTAAACCAGAATAAGTTAAAACAACTTCGAAATAGCTTCTTGCTGCCGGATCTTGATCGAACACTGTATCTATGTCTTCTTTTAGCATTTTAAAAAACACATGCTTCCCCCCATTCTCTCCCCGCTCCAGTCTGTTTTTCCGCCTATAAAAAAAGCGCCTCTGCATGTAAACATGACAGAGACGCTTTTACCGCGCGGTTCCACTCTGTTTGAAAAACAAGTCACTGTTTTCCCAACTTAAAAGCCGGTAACGGCGGCGGCCGCCTTTAAATACTGATTTCCGCAGAAATGTTCTTCAAAGGTCTTAAGGGCGCACTTCTAAAACATGACGCATGAATCTCTCTCAGCCGACGAAGATTCTTTCTGTAATGGTCATTGTTTTATACTCTTCCCTGTCAACAATCGTATATTTAAATGCTTTTCAGGCGTCTGACGGCTGTTTCTCTGCCGATCAGCTCAATGGCCTGCGGAAGCTCCGGACCGTGTGTCTGACCGGTAACCGCTACACGAATCGGCATGAACAGCTTTTTGCCTTTATGGCCTGTTTCTTTCTGAACAGCTTTGATTGAGGCTTTGATCAGCTCAGGCGTAAATTCTTCAAGTTCTTCAAGCTTCGCAGCAAATACGCTGAGCACTTCAGGCACCTGTGCTTCTTCCAGAACGGCTTTTGCCTCTTGATTATACTCGATCTCATCTTTAAAGAACAAATCAGTCAGCTCGACAATCTCAGCGCCGTAGCTCAATTGCTCATGGTAAAGAGAGATTAATTTACGAACCCATTCCTGCTCCTCGGCAGAAAGCTCAGTGCCGACTTTTCCTGCTTTTTGCAGGTGCGGCAGAGTCAGCTCAACCACTTGATCAAGATCCAGCGCTTTGACGTATTGGTTGTTGACCCATTTCAGTTTATGCATATCAAACAGAGCCGGTGACTTAGACAAACGATTTACATCAAAAATTTCAATGAATTGTTCTCTTGTGAAAAGCTCTTCTTCACCGACGGGAGACCAGCCGAGAAGTCCGATAAAGTTAAACAGCGCTTCAGGCAGGTAACCCAGCTCATCATACTGCTCAATAAACTGGATAATTGATTCATCACGTTTACTTAATTTTTTGCGGCTTTCGTTTACGATAAGCGTCATATGTCCGAAGACAGGAATATCCCAGCCGAATGCCTGGAAAATCATGATCTGTTTCGGTGTATTTGAAATGTGATCCTCACCGCGGAGCACGTGCGTCATTTTCATTAAGTAATCGTCAATCGCGACAGCAAAGTTATACGTCGGTGTTCCGTCTTTTTTGACGATGACAAAGTCGCCGATGCCGTCTGATTCAAAAGAAATCTCGCCTTTTACGATATCGTTAAATGCGATGATTTTCCCTTCCGGCACGCGGAAACGGATGCTCGGCTGTCTGCCTTCGGCTAAAAACTGCTCCTGCTCTTCCTGAGTCAGGTTTCTGTGTTTGCCGGAATAGCGCGGCATTTCCCCGCGGGCGATTTGCTCTTCACGTTCTTTCTCAAGTTCTTCTTCCGTACAGAAACATTTATAAGCTAGCCCTTTTTCAAGAAGCTCTTCATAGTACTCTTTGTAAATGTCGTTACGCTCAGACTGGCGGTACGGGCCGTATTCTCCGCCGACATCCACACTTTCATCCCAGTCCATGCCGAGCCATTTCAAATAGTTGAGCTGGCTTTGCTCTCCGCCTTCAATATTTCGCTTTTTGTCCGTATCCTCAATCCGGATAATAAACTTTCCGCCTTGGCTGCGGGCAAATAAATAGTTAAAAAGCGCCGTTCTGGCGTTACCGATATGCAAATGTCCGGTCGGACTCGGTGCATAACGAACGCGTACTTCATTTCCCATGTTCAAATACTTCCTTTCATCTCGTCTGTAGCCTCTAGCCGAATATATGTATCTATTCTACCACCAAATAGACCCGGCATCAAAACAATGATCAGGCTTTTTGGATCAGAACGGTTGCCTGAGCGGCAATTCCTTCGGCTCTTCCGGTAAACCCGAGCTTTTCGGTCGTCGTCGCTTTTACGTTTACTTGAGAGACGTCCGCCTCAAGGCCTTCAGCTATCCGTTTTCTCATAGCATCAATATGCGGCGCCATTTTCGGCTTTTGCGCAATAATCGTGCAGTCTATATTTCCGAGTACGTACCCTTTTTCTTTTACAATGTTCCAGACATGCTGAAGCAGCTTAAAAGAATCCGCATCTTTGAATTCCGGATCAGTATCCGGGAAATGTTTGCCGATATCTCCTTCACCTGCCGCTCCGAGACACGCGTCTGCGACTGTATGCAGCAATACATCAGCATCTGAATGTCCGAGCAGCCCCTTTTCATAAGGAATTTCAATTCCGCCGATGATGAGCGGACGGCCTTCCGTTAATTGATGCACATCAAATCCTTGTCCGATTCTAAACATTATGATTCCCACTTTCCGCTTTCATGATTGCTTCCGCAAATATCAGGTCATCCGGCGTTGTCAGCTTAATATTGGTATAGCTGCCTTCAACGATACTCACCTGATATCCATCAAGACGCTCGACGAGGCTGGCGTCATCCGTACCTAAGAAGCCTTTGTTTTCCGCTTCCATATGCGCCGTCTTCAATAAAGAAAGACGAAAAGCTTGCGGCGTTTGAACGGCCCACAAGCTTGAACGGTCAAAGGTCTCCGCAGCCCGGGAGCCTTCCGCCCGTTTTATCGTGTCTTTCACAGGAACAGCCAGGACAGCCGCTCCCGCCTCCTCTGCTGTTTCAACGAGCTTATCGATATGCTGATGTGTGACAAACGGGCGCGCTCCGTCATGAACAAGGACGACCGATTCCTTATCAATCACTTTCAGTCCTTCGTATACACTGTGCTGACGCTCCGCACCTCCGGTAACAAGCTCAATTTCCGTCTGAATCGGACATTGGGCCAGCAGCTGGCGAAAATCTTCCCGTTCACTCTCGTTTATCACCAGGATTATTTTCTGACAGGGTGCGTGGCTTTCAAAAACCCGCAGTGTGTGCATAATAACAGGCGCACCTTTTAAGCTGATGAACAGCTTATTTTTCCCGGCCTTCATCCTTTTTCCTTGTCCGGCAGCCGGAATAACGACAACATACTCCATATGAACTCCCTCTTAAAGAGCTTTCTCAAGCAGCTTGGGCTTGGCAAAAATCATTCGTCCCGCCGCTGTCTGCAGTACGCTGGTTACGAGCACATCAATATGTTTCCCTATATAATTGCGGCCTTCTTCCACAACAATCATCGTGCCGTCATCCAAGTAAGCCACACCTTGATTATGCTCTTTCCCGTCCTTAATCACCTGCACATTCATCTCTTCGCCCGGAAGCACAACCGGCTTCACCGCGTTTGCAAGGTCATTAATATTCAGTACTGCAACCTTTTGAAGCTCGCATACTTTATTTAAATTAAAATCATTCGTCACAACGACGCCGGAAGTCAGCTTCGCAAGTTTGACAAGCTTGCTGTCAACCTCCTGAATGTCTTCGAAGTCGCCTTCATAAATTTCAACCGTAATATCCAGTTCCTTTTGAATGCGATTCAAGATATCCAGTCCGCGGCGTCCTCTGTTACGTTTTAAAACATCTGAAGAATCAGCGATATGCTGTAATTCCTCCAGCACAAATTGAGGAATGACAATGACGCCTTCTAAAAAGCCCGTCTGACAAATATCTGCAATTCTCCCATCAATAATAACACTTGTATCCAAGATTTTCAGCCTTTTATCCTGTTCTTCCTGCTCCTCATCAGCACTTCCCTTTTTCTTCTGCATTCTTGCAGAAATGGAGAAAAGACTGATCAGTTCATCCTTTTTCTTAAATCCGACTTGGAAGCCCAGATAACCGAGAAAGAAAGCCAGAAAGACCGGAATGATGGTGCTGAATATACGGTACGGAATATTGTCCAGCGGAATCACGTTTACAATGAGATATGCGATGATAAGTCCAAAAACCAATCCGAGACTCCCGAATAACAGATCCGGCACCGGAGCTCTCAGCAAAGAATCTTCAATCCATTTTACCCAATTAATCACATATTCTGTCGTCCATATACTGATGAGAAAAAAGATAATAGCACCAATTGCAGCAGACGTATATGCGTTTGTTATTAAAGGTATGTCCTGTATATTTGACAGCACAAACAATTCAGGTATTAAAAAGATACCGACAACGCCGCCCACAATAATGAAGAACGCCTGAACTATTCGTTTTAACATACCTCCACCTCCTTTTAAGTAGCATTTTTTCAGCAGACTGTCAGAGCCTACAAATTCAGAATAAACAAAAACTAACAATAATATACCCGGATTCCGACAGGTTTAAGCGATACTTAAAGCTGTCTATCTATATAGTGTTTTTCCTGAAGGCGTTTTAAGCCTTTTTTGATTTTTTGGGCGCGCACTTCGCCGATACCCTCGACATCATCAAGCTCTTCTACAGTGGCTTCCGTTATGCTTGGCAAAAATCCGAACGCCTCAACCACATTTTCAACAATCGGCATCGGCAGACGCGGAATTTTGTTCAGCAGCCTGTATCCTCTCGGGAGCACATAATCATCAAGATTCGTAGAAGCCGGATATCCAAGCAGTTTAAACAGAATGGAATCATCAAGCAGATCATAGCTGGACATATCCTGAAGCTCTTTTAACAGCACGAACGGATCTTTGATTTTTTCTTTGACATAGTCTTTGATGAAAAGTGCCGCCTCTTCTTCCATGTCCGTAATCAGTTCAATCACCTGCAGACGGATTAAGTGTCCTTCCGTTCCGAGTTCTTTAATATACATATTGATTTCATTTTTTATTCGAAGCACCATTTCATACCGATGCATGACAGACAGTACGTCACTGAATGTCACAAGCTCCTCAAACTCTAATGCGTTTAAAGCCGTAATCGTTTTGTCTAAAATGGTTTTATACTTCTCGAGCGTTTGAATGGCCTGATTTGCCTTTGTTAAAATAAAACCTATGTCCTTTAGTGTGTACTTCATGCTGTCCTGATATAACGTAATGACATTTCTGCGCTCAGAAATGGCGATGACGAGACAGCCGGTCTGCTTCGCCACCCGTTCCGCCGTACGGTGCCTCATTCCCGTTTCTGAAGAAGAAATGGTCGCCTCCGGCATAAGCTGCGTATTCGCATAAAGAATTTTCTGGCCGGAATCACTTAAAATAATGGCACCGTCCATTTTGGCCAGCTCGTATAAGTGAGCGGGCGCAAATGATGTATTAATATGAAAACCGCCATCCACGACTTGCTTTACCTTATCATTGTATCCGACAACAATCAGGCCGCCTGTATTTGCCCGAAGTACATTCTCTATCCCGGCTCTGAGCGGGGTGCCCGGTGCAACGAACTGCAGAATTGCAGACAGGTCAAGCTCTTGTTTCGCCCCTTTTTTCTCTTTTTCCATCTATTATGATCCTCCTAATGAAGTACGAAGCGCTTCAGCAACATTTGCTACTCCGACAACCTCAATCCCTTTTGGTATTGTCCACCCGTCTGCATTCGCCTCAGGTATGATCATGCGCTTGAAGCCGAGTTTCGCCGCTTCTTTTACGCGCTGTTCGATTCTTGACACCCTGCGGACTTCTCCTGTCAGTCCCACTTCACCGATAAAGCAATCTGCGGGATTCGGCGGTGTATCTCTGAAGCTTGAGGCAATGCTGACGGCTACTGCCAAATCAATCGCCGGTTCATCCAGTTTGACCCCGCCGGCGACTTTTAAATATGCATCTTGATTTTGAAGCAAAAGACCCACCCGCTTCTCAAGCACAGCCATAATTAACGATACCCTGTTGTGGTCAATGCCTGTAGCCATGCGGCGCGGGTTTCCAAAACTGGTCGGTGATATGAGCGCCTGGATTTCAACCAGAATCGGTCTCGTTCCTTCCATTGACGCAACGATACTCGAGCCCGATGCCCCGGCAGAACGCTCTTCCAAGAAAATTTCAGAAGGGTTCAGCACTTCCGTAAGCCCCTCTTCCCGCATTTCAAAGATGCCCATTTCATTTGTTGAGCCGAAACGGTTTTTTACGGCCCGCAAAATACGGAATGTATGGTGCCGCTCTCCTTCAAAGTATAGAACGGTATCGACCATGTGCTCAAGCAATCTCGGCCCTGCGATCGATCCTTCTTTTGTGACGTGTCCGACGATAAAAATAGGTATGCCGTTTGTTTTCGCAATTTTCATCAATTCGGCCGTACACTCTCTTACTTGTGATACACTGCCGGGAGCCGAGGTGATATCACTTTGGTAAACGGTCTGAATGGAGTCTACGACAACAAATGCGGGTTTCATCTCTTGTATAGCAGACGAAATATACTCCATATCGGTTTCAGATAAAACATGTAACATTTGGCTGTTGATTCCAAGTCTGTCGGCGCGCAGCTTCGTTTGCTTCACGGATTCTTCCCCTGAAATGTAAAGCACGCTGCCGGCCGTATCTGCTAATTGTGCGGATACTTGGAGAAGGAGCGTTGATTTTCCGATCCCGGGATCGCCGCCGATCAATACTAACGAGCCTTTCACAACGCCGCCGCCAAGCACTCTGTTGAATTCTTCAAGCTTTGTGTGAACGCGGGGTTCTTCTGAAGTTTCAATTGATGTAATGGGTGATGGTTTCTGGACGGTTTGAACGGAGTGGGAGAAAGCCGCCCGCCGATTCGCCGGCGCTTTTTTTATGGTTTCTTCCACCATTGTATTCCAAGCCCCGCAGCCCGGGCACTTTCCCATCCACTTTGCGGATTCATAACCGCATGAGTGGCAGATGAATTTTGTTTTTGATTTAGCCATATATGTTGTAAGACCTCTTCCTTATCGAATATTTCTCTATATAACAAAGTGAGGCATACACTCGCTTACGTATGCCTCATGTTTGTCACTATATTAGTTCGTTTTAGCAGTTGTTTTTACGACAAATTCGCCGTCCTCAACATCAAGAACAATGTGCTGGCCTTTATCAATATTGCCTCTGAGGAGTTCTTCTGATAACCGGTCCTCCACATGCTTTTGAATCGCTCTTCTTAACGGACGTGCGCCGTATTCCAAATCGACGCCCTCTTCTGCTACTTTTGCTTTTGCAGCATCCGTCAGCTCGATAGAGAGATCTTGTTCTTTCAGACGTTTTGTTAACTGATCAGACATAAGCGACACGATGTCTGTAAGATGTTTTTTCTCAAGGGAGTGGAAGACGATAATTTCGTCAATCCGGTTGATAAACTCAGGTCTGAAGGCACGCTTCAGCTCTCCCATGACTTTGTCTTTCATGTCTTTATGGTTTTGTGATTCATCCTGGACATTGAAGCCCACATATTTGTTGCGCTTCAGCTCGCTCGCCCCGACGTTTGACGTCATAATCAGGATCGTGTTGCGGAAATCCACAGTGCGTCCTTTTGAATCAGTCAAGCGTCCGTCTTCAAGCACTTGCAGGAGAATGTTAAACACATCAGGGTGCGCTTTTTCAATTTCATCAAGCAATACGACAGAGTAAGGTTTTCTTCTCACTTTTTCTGTCAGCTGGCCGCCTTCATCATAGCCGACATATCCCGGAGGAGAACCGACAAGACGTGAAGTCGAGTGTTTCTCCATGTATTCGGACATATCCACTCTGATCATCGCTTCCTCATCACCGAAAATGGATTCCGCCAGCGCTCTTGCCAGCTCTGTCTTCCCAACGCCTGTAGGGCCTAAGAAGATGAATGAACCAATCGGACGTTTCGGGTCCTTCAGTCCGGCTCTTGCACGTCTGACAGCCTTTGCCACGGCTACAACGGCTTCATCCTGGCCGATGACGCGGGAATGCAGAATGCTTTCCATATTGAGAAGCTTATCTGTTTCCGTTTGGGCAATTTTAGATACGGGCACCCCGGTCCAGCTGGATACAACCATCGCGATATCCTCTACAGAAACTTCGGAGTTCTCCTGGCCTTGTTTTTCTTTCCAGGTTTTTTTCGTGTCTTCCACCTGTTCTCTCAGGCGCTGCTCCGTATCACGAAGGGAAGCCGCTTTTTCAAACTCCTGGCTCTGAACGGCAGCGTCTTTTTCCTTGCGAACTTCATCGAGTTTCTGCTCAAGCTCTTTTAAGTTCGGAGGCGTTGTGAAAGAACGGAGACGCACTTTTGAACCGGCTTCATCAATTAAATCGATCGCTTTATCCGGAAGGAAGCGGTCAGAAATATAACGGTCGGACAATTTAACCGCGGCTTCGATCGCTTCATCGGTAATGGATACGCGGTGATGCGCTTCATAGCGGTCACGGAGCCCTTTTAAAATTTGAATGCTTTCATCGGCTGACGGCTGATCCACCTGAATCGGCTGGAAACGGCGCTCGAGAGCCGCGTCTTTTTCGATATATTTACGGTATTCATCAAGCGTTGTGGCACCGATGCATTGAAGCTCTCCGCGGGCCAGTGAAGGTTTTAAGATATTCGATGCGTCAATCGCACCTTCTGCTCCCCCCGCTCCGATCAGTGTATGCAGTTCGTCAATGAATAAAATAATATTGCCGGCCTGACGTATTTCATCCATTACTTTTTTCAAGCGGTCTTCAAATTCTCCGCGGTATTTCGTACCGGCTACAACCGTACCCATGTCTAACGTCATTACGCGTTTATCACGTAAAATTTCCGGCACTTCATTATTGATGATCTGCTGTGCGAGGCCTTCAGCAATCGCAGTTTTACCTACACCCGGTTCT
Source organism: Bacillus sp. JK62 (assembly GCF_053663455.1). Taxonomy (NCBI): domain Bacteria; kingdom Bacillati; phylum Bacillota; class Bacilli; order Caryophanales; family Bacillaceae; genus Bacillus; species Bacillus sp. JK62. The sequence goes on along the minus strand of NZ_JBSJQA010000010.1, from coordinate 3,110 downwards.
CCGATAAGAACGGGATTATTTTTCGTTCTGCGGCTTAATACCTCAATAACACGCTGAATTTCTTTGCTTCGGCCGATAACCGGATCAAGACTGTCTTCCTTCGCAATCGCAGTTAAATCACGCGCCAGACTGTCCAGCGTCGGCGTGTTTGCATTGCTGTTCGTACCGGATGCAGAAGATCCCGTCTCATTGCTTCCCAGAAGCTGCAGCACCTGCTGTCTCGCCTTATTCAAGCTGACACCGAGATTATTCAGAACTCTCGCCGCCACGCCTTCTCCTTCACGAATCAGTCCGAGAAGTATGTGTTCTGTTCCCACATAAGAATGTCCTAGCTTTCTGGCTTCATCCATGCTGAGCTCAATGACTTTTTTTGCTCTTGGCGTATAATGAATCGTTTGAGACATTTCCTGCCCCCGTCCGATTAAGCTCTCCACTTCTTTCTGAATTTTATCCGAACCGAGCCCGAGTGCTTGGAGTGCTTTAGCCGCAATCCCTTCTCCTTCACGAACCAGACCTAATAAGATATGTTCAGTTCCAATATTGTTATGGCCTAAGCGCAGTGCTTCTTCCTGTGCCAGTGCCAATACCTTTTGAGCTCGCTCTGTAAACCTTCCAAACATCATATCGAATCATCCTCCTGTCTATTTGCACTCATTTCTAAATGCAGCCTTTCCCTGATAAGAGCCGCTCTTCTCGCGTCTCTTTCGTTCGGCCGTAATGCACCGCCCGAATATTGCTGGAGAAAACCCGGCTGTGTCAAAATCATCAGTTCATTAAGTATATTGCTTGATAGCCCTTTGATGATCCCAAGGTCTATCCCCAGCCGAACGTCAGAAAGGCATTTCGCCGTTTCCTTTGATTCAATCATACGGCAGTTGGATAAAACGCCGTAAGATCTGAATACCCGGTCCTCCAATTCAATTTTCGAAGTTTGGTAAAGCGCTTCTCTGGCTGAACGTTCCTGCTCAATCAGCTGGGCAGCCACACTGTTTAAATCATCTACAATGTCCTGTTCTGATTTTCCGAGTGTGATTTGATTTGAAATTTGAAAGATATTTCCTAATGCTTCGCTGCCTTCACCGTAAATTCCTCTAACAACTAAGCCTAATTGGTTAATTGCCGGTATAATTCGATTCATTTGCCTAGTTAATACAAGGCCCGGCAAATGCATCATGACTGAAGCCCTTAGTCCCGTCCCTACATTTGTAGGACAGCTTGTTAAGTACCCTCTCTTCTCTCCAAAGGCGTAATCCACTTTCTCCTCAATCCAGTCATCAACCTGGTTTGCCGCTTTTATGGCGTTGAGAAGCTGGAAGCCGGGGAAGAGGCATTGAATTCTGATATGATCTTCTTCATTTAACATAATGCTGACTTCTTCATTTTCAGAAAGCAGACAGCCGCCAAAAGGGGATTCCGTTAAATTAGGACTGATCAGATGTTTTTCCATCAGCACCCGTTTTTCCAAAGGCTGAGCTTCACTCATTCTGATTAAATGAAATTGACCGATATCAGGCAGTTCCTTACCTGAAAAATGATCTTCGAATTGCTGAATGATGGATGAGGCTTCTTCATTCGTATACCGGGCGGGAAACTTTATATTTTCAAAGTTTCGGGCCAACCGTATACGGCTGCTGAGTACAATGTCACTTTCAGGTCCCTTTTGCTTCATCCAATTGCTTAGTGCGTCCTGAATAAAATGCTTGAGCGACATTACCCTTGTTCCCCCTCACTGTCTGTACTTTTTAATTCCTGCTCTAACGATCGGATCTGATCCCTGACCTCCGCTGCTCTTTCAAACTCCTCGTGGTGTATTAAAGATTCAAGTTCTTTTTTTAACATTTCCATTTGCCGTCTTACATGCAGGTTTCCGCCTATTCGTTTTGGAATTTTCCCGGCATGCACCGTATTCCCGCTGTGAACTTTTCGCAAGATCGGCGTAATTTGGCTGTAGAACGTATCGTAACATTCCGCACAGCCGAAACGCCCTGTTTTTCTCAGCTGCTGAAACGTCATACCGCATTTCTTACAAGCTGTGCCTTGCTCTGAGTAGCCGAACATTTGAGAACCGGTGTTTTGAAATGAGGACTCCATATTCAGCAGCCCTGATAATAAATTATGAATCGAGAACCCTTGGTTTCCACTTATACTGTATGAATCGCTATTTTCTTTTGCACATTGTTCACAAATATGAACTTCTTGCTTTTCTCCATTAACAACTTTCGTAAAGTGAAAAGTGGCCGGTCTCTCATTGCATTCTTGACAAATCAATCTTTTCACCCGCTTACTTTAGTTTTAAAGATGTGAGCATTGCTTTCATCATTCTGGCTCTTAGTTCATCCCGTTCGGGCAAATCAATATATAGAACTGAACGATCCATTACACTCACCATCATTTTAGCTTCTCTTTCCGAAATAACTCCGTCCTCTAACAGTCTGAGAATAATGTCATCAGAGGCTGCCTGGGACAAGTGGGTATGGATCTGCGAAATAATATTATTGATGAGGACGACTTCGTTATTCATTTTAATTTTGATAATACGAATATAACCGCCGCCTCCCCGTTTACTTTCAACAATATATCCTCTTTCACTTGTAAATCTGGTGTTGATGACATAATTTATTTGGGAAGGAACACATTGAAATTTATCAGCGATTTCACTGCGTTTGATCTCTAAAATTTCTTTGCCATTTTGATCTAATACTTGTTTCAAGTACTGTTCAATGATGTCAGAAATATTATGTCCCACTCAACCCCCTCCTTTATTGACTTTGACTATATTTGACTTTAATCTTACTATAAGATGTTTCGCAAAATTTTTCAACTGTATCGCTCTATCTCTATTATTTCCACTTTGCACAAGCATAAAACCTGCTTTTGCAAAAAGGCATATCGTTACGTTTCTCATATTGTATAACGTATGCAGAAAAACACAAAAAAGGCAGCTCATGATGAGCTGCCTTTACCGAAATGATAGCTTGGCGGCGTCCTACTCTCACAGGGGGAAACCCCCGACTACCATCGGCGCTGAAGAGCTTAACTTCCGTGTTCGGCATGGGAACGGGTGTGACCTCTTCGCTATCGCCACCAAACCATTGAGAGTGTTCTCTCAA
>NZ_JBSJQA010000009.1:0-101845 GCF_053663455.1 Bacillus sp. JK62 | reverse complement strand
ACGCCATCGGGAGCATCGTCGGACTAAAAGGTTCCGGCTCAGCTGTAAAAGTATCAAGCAAGCTCGCCAAAACAGGTGCCGCCAAAGTGGATAACGTCTTGGAAGCCGGTGAAAAAGCGGCTGCAAAACATGTAAAAACCAGGATTGAAAAAGGAAAAAATTATATCAATTCCGTTTCTAAAAATAAGTACCAACCCGCGCTTGCCGGAATAGGCCAGGATATTGAAAATACTCACAATGTGAAGAATACGCCTTTATTGAAAAGTATTATTGAAGATCAGAAAGAAAGTGTTCTCAGTAAATCTGTGACTTCTGACAATAACGGCATACATAGTGTTAAACAAGGAGACAGCAGTCCTCTCGCACCGGGCGGGGGTTTAGCTGCTCACGAAGCAAAAGGCGGACACCTTATAGAAAGGCATGTTGGGAAAACAGATAAAGAATTAATAGAAAGACTGAAAACTGATCCTAACCCACATATTACAGCTTCATCTACTTTTAAAGATAGGGCTACCGCTGAAAGAATTGCTAATTCAGTTTTAAACGATCCAAAAAATATAAAGAAAATCGAAAATTGGATTGATGATCCTAAAAAACCTAAATTAATGTTAAGATACAAGGGCGATGGAGAAATAATCGGCAGAAGTGTATCAAGAAATTCAGAACTAGTAGAAAACGTTACAAACGCAAAAATTATACTCAAAAAAGATAATAACGGTAACTTTATCCTTACAGGATATCCAACCAAATAGAAAGAGAGGAAGTATCATGGATGAAAGGTATGATTTCTTAGATGAATTAGAAAATTTTTTAGGTGCAACATTTCATCAAGATATCCAATCCCCTGAACACGCCTTAGACGAATTTATTGAGGAAATTAGTAAAGAAGGTTTGCTATTTACAGTAAAGTATTGCGAAGAGTTTCTAAATAGCGATCTAACTAAAGAAGAAAAGGAAGACATTATAAAGTGTAATGCAGAAATATATTTCCCGACAATTGGCTTACCACCTATAGAATGGTTGAAAAGTGTAATAGAACAACTAAAAGAAGCTATTTAAAAGAAACACTGAAGGCCCCCATTTTATGAGAGGGCCTTTTTATATTGATACCGATTTTTTGGCTTTTTTATCCGGATAGAAATCCAATACCGACAGTGCGGTTTGGATCTACTTGACGGCATCACCAGCTGAACTTTTCAACTATTTTGATCCTAAAAAGAAATACGGCCAATAAATTTCGAGCCAAAAAATCAAGTTCGCCCACAGTTTGCGAACAACTTACGAATTTGATAAACCGGCTATATTAAAAGAAAGTAAAAAACCCTTGCTACGCAAGGGTTTCGGCTATGATTCCGACTGGGCTCGAACCAGCGACCTCTACCCTGTCAAGGTAGTGATTATCTTCTGATACAAACAGACGTTTTATTTTGAAAACCTTATTTTATAATGTTTGCTGACCAGCCTTTCTGGTATTCTTTTTGAACAAATGGGTTCCCAATTCGTCCCCAACGACCTCCAAACCAATTCATTCAAAAATGAACTACCGGCGTAAACGATTGAAGTTTTAAAAAAGGGAAAATGGATATAAAGCTTACATTTAGGTAAGCTTATTTTTCGATATCCTCATAATACTCACTATCTATCAATAACTCGTTTAATTCTTTGTCTCGAATAAACTCATTGAAGTTAATAGTTGGCAGTATAATCGGATTATGATTGCTTTTACTAGTTAAATCTGTAAGCACCGATCTTAGATAAGGATATAAAATTGCTGAGCCATTGATGATTGTGAATATTTGATAATCATCAATTTCATATTCTTCTTGGTTGAAATCTTCACTATTAAAACAAAAGAATCCCCTTAAAATCACTTCCGCTTTAAATGGAAGATTACCTTCCTCTTGACCTATCCTAACACCAAAAATAAGATTGTAATAAGATGGATCATCTATTGATTCGGTTTTATAAATTAAAAACTCAGGAGTTAATTTAGCTGAATCCTTACTAAAATCAAAATTATATGTTCTTTCATAATTTAATGTATCTACTTTATAACCATTGAAAGTAATAATACCCTTCATATTTACACCTCTATATATTAAGCAACCTTATCAGCATCACTGCTGACTTGAATATCACATGTAGCGTCATTAATGACATAATTAATTCGATCATGATTTTCCCACGATACATTATACTTCTCAGAAACCTTGGACCATTTGTCTTCTTCAGGCTTTGAAACACCTAATGCTTTATACAAGGTTTTTTTATCAACGACATTAACTGTTCCTTCTTCATCTCTAATAGTAAAGTCAGTTTTATCTAAGTCGTAACTCACTCCATACAATTCTGCAATTTCTTTTACGATTGAATTGACATCCTTGTTCATTTTCATCGCTCCTTAACCTAAAAATTGGCTGTTAAAATGCAATCTTTTAGGTTGTTTATATTCATTAGGATATTCAACTTCTTTAGATTTAATACATTTTTGATTTTGAATTCTTATTTGTGTTTCCTTGTAGTGAATATTTAAAGGAATGACTTTTCGATCAAAGAAACCTGTATTTACTTTAGCATATGAAGGCTTGTGATTTCTTGCCTCGAATGTTTTTTTTACTACATTAAAATCACATAATCGAGTTAGCAAGTCCAATATAATACATCGATTTATATGCTCATCTTCTGTAAAGTCAAATTTTTGTATAGTATCTTGATGCTCATCAACACATTTAAAGAATAAGTCAACTCCTTCAGTAGAGTCTAAATCTAAAACCTTAGTATCCTCTTCTTCTATAGTTGCTTTTATTATAGCAACCGAACTGGTGATTTTCTTTTTTTCTTGATCTGTTTTTGCATTTTTAGTTATAAACCATTGAGCAAGTTTTTTCTCTGTATAAAAATACGTTCCTTGCCCCAACCAATGATTTCTTCTGATTTTCGGTTTAAAACCCTCTTCTAGTATGTTATCAACAGCAGTTTGAAATGTGCCGTGATAGCCTACAATTTTTTGATTGCCCATTTAATTACACCTTTTATTCCAGTGATTTTAACTGATATAAGCCAATAATAAATCACCATGTAATTTTTGTAAATAGAAAAGTTCTTTGGGCACATCTACTTCTTTATCCATTTTCCCTTTACGAATATATGGCAAACATATGACAAACCCCACTCTCATACATTAAGGCTATTCGTTGCGTGTCTTATTACTTCTTTAGAATTTGAACATGCATAAGCAATGCAATTGTCTTAATCTTTTTGATCAGCTTGAGCTTTTCGAATGAATACAATTCGAGTGTTGGAGTAATTCCCAGTTCTATCGGTTTATTATCTTCAAACCCACTTCTCAAATGCTTAACCACACAAGGATAAACACAATGACACGGGTCAAATTATTCATTTTCCTTTTTCGGATCGCATATCAACCTTTTTCTTTATTCTTCCATGGTAATATCTTGTTGAAGTATTTCGCATGAAAGGATATGGTCATGAAAGTTTTCGAAGCAACCACCCTCCTGGCCGCCGCCAAACAGCGCGCGGGTGAATACAAAAAACTGCGCGGTCAGATGGTTAATCTGAAAAAAGCGTTTCAAGGCATGGCTGATCTTGGTGACGGCGATTTCTCTGGTCGGGGCGCAGATAACATCAAAGCTTTTTTCAAGGACCACGCCGGCGTTACTGACAGCTGGCTTGATCTGATTGATATGAAAATCGCATTTCTCACAAGCCTTCCCGGCAAGGTCGAAGATGCCGGACTTTCCAGTTCGCATGTGGAGGAATCTTTCCTGGAGCATGAACTCACCCACGCCCTCAGCAAATCAAAGGCGATGATGGAAGGGCAAAAAAAGGAAATGCGCTCCATCCTCAGTGAGATCGATGACATCATCTCGCTTGATCTGTTTTCAACGGAAAGCACAGATCAGAAGTTTTCTTCAGCTGACAAAAAAAGAAGCGAAACGATACATAAACTCGGCAAGCTCGATCACGATCTATCGAAAGAATACGCAGAAACCGAAGCGAACGAACAGTTCATCCAAGCCGACTTTGAGCAGCTTCAAAACGCCACAGGCAAAGGAAAAAACGCCACGCCGCTTCACTACAACGCCAAGGCGTACCGTGAAAGCGACATCCATAAGAAAAAAGGCGAGATTGCAAGACATTCGGATGCTTATTTGAAGATGAAGAAAGAGGAAGCGAAGGAACGAGAGATTGAAAAACTGAAAGAAAGACTGAAAAACTACGATTATGCGAATGCTGATGAATTCTACTCAATGGCCAAAACGATCGGCTATAAAAACCTGACAAAAGAACAGCAGCGCTACTTCACTCAAATTGAAAACACGCGTGAACTTACAGACGGTTTCAAAGGCGTTGCCGTCGGCCTTTATGATTCCGGAAAAGACGCGGTCACTGGCCTATGGGATATGGTCACAGATCCGGGCGGAACGGTTGAAGCCATTACAGGAGCGGTGGCTCACCCGATCAAGACGTATGAAGCCATTTCAGCGGCAATCGAAGAATCGTACCAAAAAGACATGGTGAATGGCGACACCTACTCCAGAGCAAGATGGGTGTCATATGCAGTGGGCACCGTTGTGACATCAGTCGTCGGCACAAAAGGCGTCGGTGCCGTCTCAAAAACAGGCACAGCCGCCAAAGTGACAACCAAAGTCAAAACAGCAGCAAGCAAATCCGCCGCAGCACAAAAAGTGATAACGGTCTCAAAACAAACCGTTGATCACATCAAACAAAAAGTAAACACAAGCATGGAAGTATCAAAAAAACGTGTCAAAACCAAGTTAAATCAAATTGGAGATCTCACCCTGGCTGATATTCTCCCGTATCATCCGCGTCACGACTTAGTGCCGGCGGGCGTGCCTTACAATGCAGTCAACGGGGTCACACTTAAAGAGGGACTGCAGAAATTCGCCAAGGTCATCCTGCCGAAACCGTACGGAACCTCCGCAAGCGGCAGACGGACACCGGCACCGCATGTACCGCCGGTAACGGTCAAATACGGCGAGCATTTTGCGAAATGGACCAGAAAGAAAGTATTGAAGCCGAATGTCATTTACAAAACAAAAGAAGGCTACACATACACGACTGACAACTATGGTAGAATTACAAGTGTCAAAGCAGACTTGCAGCTGGGAGAAGCAAAACGCAACCAATATGCACAGTCAAAAGCAGGTAAACCAGACCGTCTGACAGATGACGACGGAGGCCACCTAATCGCCACCCAATTCAAAGGCTCAGGCCAATTCGACAACATCGTGCCGATGAATTCTCAGATTAATAGGAGCGGCGGCAGATGGTATGAAATGGAGCAAGAATGGGCAAAGGCTCTTAAAGAAGAACCACCGCAAAAAGTTAACGTTAATATAAAAGCCATATATAAAGGTGATTCACTAAGACCAGACAAATTCATCGTTAAGTACAGCATTGGAGATGCTGATTTCGAAAAAGTAACAATAAAAAATCAATCTGGAGGTTGAGATCATGGACACACCAAAAATGGGTGAATTGTATCAAAGAATAGCAAATCAGATAAATGAAATGATTCCATCAGAATGGGAAAAAGTATATCTTTACGCCGAGATATTAGAGGACTCTTCCGAAGTATATTTTTATTTTAATATACCGGGCGAGAGTGAATTCTTATATTCACATAACATTCCAGACCATTTTAATGTAAGCGAAGATATCTATGATGATTTATTAATCGAACTTCAAGAATCATTCGAAGAATTACGCGAAGAGTACAAGGAAAATAATCCGCAAATTTGGACAAACTTGACTTTGAAACTAGATAGGACAGGCCAGTTTTCTATAGATTATAACTATGAAGATGTAATTGCTTCAGAGCTAAATGGATCTCAAAGAAAAGCTATTTGGGTGTATAAAAACCTGGGTTTACTGCCAAAAAGGAAAACGGTCAGAGACTTTTTAGAGGATTATATTAAGACTAACGAAGGAAAAATTTAAATTAGTTTCTGATTACGTTAGTTTATTAATTGAACTTCAAGAGTTATTCGAGGAGTTAAGATAAGAATTTAAAGCAAATAACCCAGATTGTTGGACCAATTTAACGCTTAAACTAGAGAATACCGGTAAATTCTCAATTGACTACGATTACACCGATGTCATCGCCTCAGACTTAAACGGAACACAACGGCAAGTGGTATGGGAATATCAAAACTTGGGGATTTTGCCTGAAGATGAGGACGATAAAGAATTTGTAATAAACTACGTCGGTCTATAAGTCAATAATGGCTCAGCACTTCCTTGCTGGGCTATTTTTTATAACTACATCATACCTTGTGAATGGGCAAAAATATATCTTTATGCAGAAGTATTAGATGACTCTACCATGGTTCTCTTTCACTTCAAGACACCAAAAAAACGTCAACTGATTTATTCGCAAGATCTACCAGCCTGATACAGTGTAAATAAAGATATCTTCAACACTTTTTTAAGAGAAATCCGAGAACTTTTTTAGGAATTAAGAATTGAGCACAAAAAGAATAATGATAAACAAAACAGGCAGCATCCAGTAAACGGATGCTGCCTGTTACATCGTTATGTATCGTCTGAAGAAGTCATTTATTTTGTTTTTTAAATATGAAAATAGATATGACGGTAAATATAATGGCTGTAATGACAATGACCCACAAGCTCGCAGCCGTACTGATAAAATGGCCGTTTAACTTGTAGACGATCCCGTAATGCTTTTCATATTCCTGTATTTGGTCCGCAGAAGCATGTTTAAATACTTTATCAACTGAGTCTGTCATAAACGCTTTTCTGAACAGAACGGCGGTGTGGCTGATAGGGAAATACATAATAATCTTCTGCACAAACACCGGTACGCCGCCGATCGGCACATATACTCCGCATAAAAAACCGATGGCTGTTCCGACAATCGTACTTAACGTCGAAAATGCATTTTGTGTGTGAATAAACAGCGTTAAAAATAAATTTATGGAACTTGAGAGTGCAACTGAAAGAATAATGATCCCCAATACTTCAAGTATATCTGTACCGCTTAAAAGCTTGCTGCCTGTTGAAACGAGAAAAATTTCACAGCCTAAAAAGGCGATGAAAGAAAAGATCAAGCCGATGACAAATGAATGAATGACATAGCTCAATTGGATGGTCGCCCTTGATAAAGGAGCTGTTAAAAAGTCATACGTTCTCTTGCTTTCTTTATCTTTCACCATAATTCCGAAAGCGCCTAAAGTCGTTGTCACAGCTGTAATGGACAGCAATCCCGCCACCATCCATTCGTTCACCATTGCTTTGGAATCATCTGTCGAACCGACCAGGGCCTTAATGGCGTCCAGCTGTGTCTGCTGTAAGAACACGGCATATAACAGAATGACGATAAATACTGACAGCAAAGAAAGAAGCAAAAGCGTTCGATCACGGAAGTATATTTTTATATTTCTGCTGATTAAACTGGATAAAGACTTCATTTATGCAATGCTCCCCTTTACTGGCAAACTGCTTCCTTGTTCTTCGATAATATGGATAAACACATCATCCATATTCCCTTTAATCACCTCAAAAGATTCAATTTTTCCTTCAAGACCTTTCAAAATGTCAAACGCTTGGAGAGTGGACTCTACACGAAGGGAATAAATAGAGTTTTTAACCGTAAAATCCAGTTGTTTATTTTCAAACCATGCAGTCGGATCAACGCCTTGCTTAAACATCATATGCAGACTGTCAAACGCATATTGATCTTTCAGCTGACTTGGTGTACCCTCTGCGATCAGGCGTCCTTCTTTGATGACCACAACGTTATCAGCCACAGCGGCCTCCTCCATGTAATGGGTCGTTAAAAAGATCGTCATGTTTGTTTCTTCCTGCAGCCTTTTAATCGCATTCCAAACAAATACTCTCGTTTGCGGATCAAGACCTGTAGTAGGCTCATCTAAAAATAATATAGTCGGTTTATGGATGATGGCACGGGCAATATCCGCTCTTCTTCTTTGTCCGCCTGACAAATCGCTGTATTTTTTCTCCTTAATATCATCCAATTTTAAATAGTCTGTTACAAACTGATAGTTCTCTTGCACTTGTACCTTGCTTAAATGATAATATTGTCCGCGGTTCATGATATTTTCATAAACGGTCAATCGTTCATCCAAAATGCTCTCTTGGAAAACAACTCCGATCTTTTTGCGGATATGATTATTCTCTTTCCCCTCACCAAGCGTATAACCGTCTATTACCACTTTTCCGGATGTCTTTTTAATCAGCGTACAGAGAATATCGATAGTGGTCGATTTCCCTGCACCGTTCGTTCCCAGAAATGCAAACAGCTCGCCGCGTTTGACAGAAAAGGATACCCCTTTCACTGCTTCAAATGATCCATATTTTTTGCGCAGATCGGTTACTGTAATAATGTCTTGTTCTTCTCCCATTCTGTTCACCTCGAAAAGTAAGATTCTATACCGTTGTTCACTAACTTTATATCGTCATTCCCGCCAGGATTTTCTCATTTTTATCCAAATTTATTATCTTTTTATAAATAATTATCTTGATTATAACGATATAATTTATTATTTTCGGGTTTTGTTATTGGATTTAGGGATCGGTGGATTTTCTATACAAGGGGATCACTATTGATTTTGCAGGAAATTTATACATGCTGTATTCAATAAACTCTTTATCATTAAAAGGGTTTTTATTGGTTAAGAATTTCAATACTATTTAAAATTCCTATTTGTAACCGAAATACATACTATCTTAGAACATTAAGAAAGGAGAACGTAATGGAAACATGCCCTTATTGTGCAACTTCAATTCAAAAGGATAATCAGTATTACTGTAGTTTTTGCTTAATGTACATACATAATGTTCAGAGAGATGGCAAACGTGAAATCATAGATTATCGTGAGCATACTTCTGAATTAGATTTGGATAAGTCTACACCAGAACTAATGACTCTGCCAACAATTGAATTATTTCATTTACTGCGGCTCTCAAGAAAAATACGTAAACAGAAGTATGATCAGCTATATAAATCTCGACTTGAATCAGAAAGTGTTCAAATCGCAACGGATAATTACCAATATTACACAAAGAAAATGTATATCATAGAGAATATATTAAATAAACGTCTGGGTTACATCCCGGATAGGATAGATAATGTATTTCTTAAGAGTTATTTAGAAAAAGTAATGATTAGTAAGGAGAAAAAACAAGATATGAAAGTGTATTAAAAAAGCTGCCCCTCTAGAGTGAATATTAATAAAGAGATGTATAGAAAGCTATATTATAGACGTTAACCAAACATCTTCTGGTACTCCTCTCATGTCACGAGTTCGTCCTGAATACAAAAAAATGCGGATTAAAAAAGGCAACCATCCCTAAGGGTTAGTTGCCTTCTCTTAATTCCAGCACAGCCACACACTCCACATGATTCGTATGCGGGAACATATCCACCGGCTGCACTTCGAGCGTCTGATATCCGCCATCCTCAAGCACCCGCAGGTCTCTTGCAAGCGTTCCTGGATTACAGGACACGTACACCACCCGCTTCGGTTTCATGTCGATGATTGTCCGCAGGAGGGCTTCGTCGCAGCCTTTTCTTGGCGGGTCGACGACGAGGGTGTCGGCCGTGATGCCTTCTTCGTACCAATTTGGAATGACGGTTTCCGCTTCTCCGACTGCGAATTCCGCGTTTGTGATGCCGTTCAGCTCAGCGTTGCGTTTCGCATCCTCGATGGCTTCCGGCACGATTTCGACGCCGTACACTTTTTTCGCCTGCTTTGCAAGAAATAGAGAAATGGTTCCGATGCCGCAGTAGGCGTCGATGACGGTTTCTTCTCCTTGAAGCTCCGCGTACTCAAGCGCTTTGTCGTAGAGCACTTTTGTCTGTTCCGGGTTGACCTGATAGAATGATCTGGCGGAGATGGCGAATTTGACGTCTCCGATGAGGTCGTAGATGTATTCTTCGCCCCAGATGACGTTTGTTTCGTCCCCAAAGATGACGTTTGTTTTATTTGGGTTGATGTTTTGCACGATCGATTTGACGTGCGGGAATTGCGCCGTAATGTCTTCGATGATCTTCGCTTTGTGCGGAAAATCGCTTGTTCTAGTGATAAAGACGATCATCATTTCGCCCGTGACGACGCCGTATCTGACCATGATGTGGCGGAGCCAGCCTTTGTGGCGTTCTTCGTTATAGGCTTTGACACCGTATGCTGCACAGATGTCTTTGACGGCTTGGACGGCTTCATCGTTTTTGGATTGCTGAATCAGGCAGGCGCTCATGTCGATGATGTCATGGCTTCTTTGCTGATAGAATCCGGCGACGAGTCCGCCTTCTCTTTCTCCTACCGGCACCTGCGCTTTGTTTCTGTAGTTCCACGGGTCTTCCATGCCGAGCGTCGGGTGCACGGTGACGTTTGAGAGGGCCAGCTTGCCGATCCGTTCTAAGACGTCTTTGACTTGTTTCTGTTTAAACAAGAGCTGGCCTTCATAGGTCATGTGCTGAAGCTGGCAGCCGCCGCATTGCTTGTAGATCGGGCACGGGGCATCCGTTCTGTGCGGGCTTTCTTCCTTCAGCTCGATCAAGCGGCCGAAAGCGAAGCCTTTTTTGACACGTGTCACTTTGATTTGCGCTTTTTCCTCAGGCAGGGCGTTCGGCACGAAGATCGGGAAGCCCTGAACCTTTGCGACGCCCGCTCCTTCATGCGTCAAATCCTCAAATGTCACGTCATAGTATTCATTTTTTTCTATCGGGGGTTTCATTTTCATCTATAATCACCTCTCGTTTTACCAAAAGCCTTGTTTCAGCGTGCTGGCAAACCTTCAAATTCAATGTCAGCCTTCAAAGGTTTCCGATCACGCTGAAAAGATGACAAAATCCTAAAACGAATACTGTTTTAGGATTTTGTCAGCGTATTAGTCATCCAGCTGTTCCGCTTTCTCCTTCGGCATGATGACGTGAATATGCCGGTACAGATTCACGAATTCGCCGGGCAGCATGCCGCCGTATTCGCCGTCCAGGTTCAGCTGCATCTTTTCCGATACATTGACTTTCACACGGTTCGCTTTTGTGTAAATAATGTGCTGATCGTTAATATGATCGCCTCTGAGCGCCATGCTCGCGACTCTGATAAACTCCGCGAGATTGGCTTTTTTCAAAATAATTAAATCAAACATGCCGTCATTCAGGCTGGAATCAGGGGCCAGCTTCTCGAATCCGCCGACCGAGTTAGTCAGCGTCACTAAAAACAGCATAATTTCGCCTTGAAACAGCTTGCCGTCATATTCAATCTCGACTTCTGTCGGTCGAAGTGAAGGCAGCATTTCCATTCCCTTTAAATAATAAGCAAGCTGGCCGAGCATCGTTTTCAGTTTGCTTGGCACATCGTACGTCAGCTCCGTCAGACGGCCTCCTCCGGCGATGTTGATAAAATACTGACCATTCACCTGTCCGATGTCGATCGGGCGGGCTACGCCGTTAATGACGGTATCAGCGGCATTCAGTATATTCTCTCTCGGAATGCCCAGCGCTCTGGCGAAATCATTTGTCGTGCCGACCGGAATGATGCCGAGTGTCGGGCGTTTGTCTAACGGCGCAAGACCGTTGACGACTTCATTAATCGTTCCGTCTCCGCCGGCTGCGATAATCAGGTCAAACTCCCGCAAAGCGGCTTCTTTTGCGGCGTGGGTGGCATCCCCCGCGCATGTGGTGGCATGGGTGGAGGTTTCATAACCGGCTTGTTCAAATTTTTGCAGGACCTGGGCAAGATTTTTCTTGAAAAGCTCCCGTCCTGAAGTCGGATTGTATATTATGCGTGCACGTTTCATTATCTCATCATCCTACTTAAGAGTATCCGATCCATTATTAACACTAACAACCTTTAATTATACTATGACTTGAGAAAATCGCAACAATATGTACAGGAATTGCCAGAAGAAAAAAGGCCCCGGCTCCGTTTAAGGAGCCAAGGCCCGCTGTCTTACTCTTCTTCCGTTCCAGGTTTTTTCTTACGGAATTTCGCTAATACTTCATATACGATCGGCACAATCAGAAGAGTCAGCAGAGTCGAACTGATTAAACCGCCGATAACGGTGACACCGAGTCCTTTAGAAATGACTTGGCTTCCGCCTTCAAAGCCCAATGCCAATGGAAGCAGGGCGCCGATTGTCGCGATCGCCGTCATCAGAATCGGACGCAATCTCGTAGAGCCGGCTTCCAGGAGCGCTTCTCTCGTCGATAGGCCTTCCGCTTCTTTATGGATGACGCGGTCAATTAAGACAATCGCGTTTGTGACGACGATTCCGATCAGCATCAGCATACCGATCATGGCATTCAGACTGACCGTCTCTCCGGATACATACAGTCCGACTAATGCGCCGATGACTGTAAACGGAAGCGAGAACAGAATCGCAAACGGCGCTAATGCTCCGCCGAACGTGATCACAAGAACGAGGTATACGATGGCGATTGCGGCAAGCATCGCTAACCCGAGTTTCGTAAAGGAATCTGCAATATCCGCTGATACACCGCCGGTATCAATCGATACATTGTCCGGTTTATCCAGTTTGTCAACTTTCTTTTGAACGGCTGATGACACCTTCGTGACGTTGTCAGAAGTGACGGTTGCCGTTACGTCAGCGTACACTTTGCCGTCGCGTTTGGAAATGGTATCAGACGTCGTGCCGTTTTTCACTTTCGCCACATCGCCGATTTTTACTTCTTGGCCTGCAGGCGATGTGATGGTTTTATCCTCTAATTCTTTTACACTCTTATACTGGTCTTTTTCTGTTTTGATGTTGACGTCAAGCTCTTTGCCGTCTTTTTTCACCGTTGTCAAAGGAGACTGTGACGTTTGGGACATCAGGGCTTGGGAGATTTGCGAAGCCGTCAGACCCTGCTTGCTGAGTTTCTCCTGGTCAGCGACGAACGTGTACTCATCATATGTGCTGGAAAGGCCTGAGTTGATGTCTTTCAGATCCTTCTCCTTTTTCATGATGCCTTCGATGTCTTTGACCGTGCCTTTAATATCAGACTCTGAATCTCCGTACACATAGTACGTTAATTCGTTGTTGTTGCCTGACGAACTGAAATTTTGTGATTTCCATTCGCCGCGGCTCGATGTTTTTTTGATTTCTTTTAAGACATTGTCTTTTTCTTTGTCAAAATCAGGCGTGTCATCCTCGTATTTCACGTAGAACAATGCGCCGTTTGAACTTCCGCCGAGCGGACTTTGCGAGCCTAAAGAATACTGAACGGTATCGACATGTTTGCGTTTAAGCAGCATGTCTTCCGCTTTTTGGGCAGCTTTTTCAGCTTCGCTTTTCGTTTCGCCCGGTTCAGGCGTGTATGTGAGCTGCATCGTTTTGTCCGCTTGCGCAGGCAGGTAGCTCGCGCCGATCAGAGGTACGAGGAACAAACTGCCGACAAGCATCAGAACCGCGATGATAGATGTAATCCATTTATGGCTTAATGACCAATTCAGCACTTTTTTATAGAAATTGGCCAATTTGCCCGGCTTATGCTCTTTCGCTTTAACAGGCGCGCCTGTGAGCGATTTTTTGAATAAGCTGTGCGCAAGCATCGGCACCAGTGTGATCGAAATCAACAGTGATGCGGCAAGCGCGAAGACGATTGTTAAGGCAAACGGCATAAACAGTTCGCCGATCTGTCCGCCGACCATGGCAAGCGGCAGGAATACGGCAATGGTTACGATCGTTGATGACATGATCGGTTTAAACATTTCTTTCGTCGCTTCACGCACCAATTGCTTCCCGCGTAAAGGTTCATCTTTCAGCCTCATGCGGCGGTAAATGTTTTCGATCACGACAATCGAGTCGTCGACTACCCGTCCGATGGCGACCGTCATCGCACCGAGCGTCATTATGTTCAATGTGACATCAAGCTGATTCAGCACAAGAAGCGCAATCAGCAGTGACAGCGGGATGGAAACGATAGAAATCATCGTTGATTTAATATCTCTTAAGAATAAGAGAATGATCACGACCGCAAAAATCGCGCCGAAAATCGCTTTGCTTAACATCGTATCCACTGACTCTGTAATCGGCTCTGCCATATCAAGAGTCGAGCTGTATTTGAACCCTTTATGGTCTTTTTTGTATTGATTCAGTTCATCTTTAATCGCATCGGCCACTTCTACCGTGTTGGCGTCATTGGCTTTTACGATATTAATTCCGATGCTGTCCTTTCCGTTCGTGCGGGAAATGGATTCAGCTTTTTTCACATCTTTAATGTCGGCAATGTCAGAAAGCTTGACTGTCGGCACCCCTGCTGACGCGCTTTGCTGTGCCTGCTGCATAGCCTGAGCATCCGCCGCAGATGCCGCACCGGCTCCGCCCGCTTGACCTTGAGCGGCAGAAGAAGATGTGACCGGAATTCTCATCTCTTTCAGATCTTTAATTGACGTAATATTTCCGTTAACGACAACTGATTTTTCTTTGTTGCCGAATGTGTACAATCCAAGCGGCGTATTGACGTCAGAGCCTTGGATCACTTTCTTGACGGTATCTTCATCAAGTCCGTACTCTTTCATTTTTTTGTCTTTGAAAGAGAATTCCACCTGCTCTTCCTGCTGCCCGGAAACTTGTACGGACGCAACGCCCTGAATGCCTTCAAGCTTAGGAACGAGAGTGTTTTCCACATTTTTAGTCAGATCTTCAAGCGAGCTTTTGCCGCTTGTCACACTGAGCGTCAAAATCGGGAAAGAGTTGAGACTGTAACGGGAAATGTCAGGTTTTTTCGCGTCATCAGGAAGGCTGACACTGTCCAGCGCTTCAGCGACTTCGGTTTTCGCCTTGTCCATATCCTTGTTGTAATCATATTCAATCATAACCGATGAGACGTTTTCAGAGGATGTGGACGTTACAACGCTCACTCCTTCTAAATTCTGCACCGCCTGCTCGATCGGTTTTGTCACGTCATCCGCAACTTGACTCGGAGCAGCTCCGGGATAAGTCGTATTTACTGAGAGGTAAGGCATGTTGACGTCCGGTATGGATTCCTGCTTCATATTCATACCGGCATACAGCCCTGCTACAGTAACGATAATCGTCATCAGCCAAACTGCGAATTTGTTCTTCAGTACAAAGTTAATAATGTGGTTCATCATGTCCTCCGTTAATTTTTATTGACTGACTGGTCATTCTATATAATACTAAACGGTATAACTCAACATCGTCAACTAATAAGGCAGTAAATTTTTCTAAATTTTTCAGGATTAAGGGGAAGCACGTCATGAACGAAAAAAAAGAGAAAATCATAAAAACAGGCATCCATTTATTTGCCAAAAAAGGGTTTTCTTCAACAACCATTCAGGAAATCGCCGGTGAATGCGGAATTTCAAAAGGGGCCTTCTATCTTCATTTTAAATCAAAAGAAGACCTTTTGCTCTCAGCATGTGAGTATTACATCGGCATGTCTATGGAAGAAATAAAGAAAATCAAAACAGAACATCAGCATAAATCGCCTAAGGACGTATTCCGAAAACAAATCGCTTATCAATTCCAGGAATTTATGGAGCACAAGGACTTTATCATTCTCTTGCTGAGCGAAAAGGTCATTCCTGAAAATCAAAAGGTCAAACAGTATTTTCATGAGGCCAATATTCAATTTAACATGCTGTACCGGGATGCTTTGCTCTCCGTTTACGGAGATGCCGTCATACCGTTTATAGCGGATGCGTCCGTTATGGCGCAAGGAATAGTGAGCTCCTATATTCATTTCTTGATTTTTAATGAACATACGGCATTCCGGACGGAAAACGTGGCGGCCTTTCTGATTGCCAGAATCGATGATCTGATTACGGGACTGATAAGAGACAATCCCGATCCGCTGCTGCCTGAGGATATCTTCACTCAGCCGGCGGCGGACAGAGAAAGACTGCTTGCGGATATTCAAAAGATAAAAGCACAGCAGGGGCTGCCTGAGGACGTCCTCGTATCGCTTGAAGTCATTGAAGAGGAATACGCAAAGGAAGAGCCGCGAAAACCGATTATTAAAGGAATGCTATCCAACTTGGCAGGCAGCGGAAATGAGCAGATTGAAACGCTGCGGGCTTCCATTGAAACCTATTTCAGCTTATAAAAAAAGAGACCGGCGCTTACCGGTCTCCGTATCAGCAGCGCCCTTTCAGGCGGCTGCTTTTTTTATCGTTTTTTGATTTCTTCAAGTAAGATTTTGTTGACCATCGGCGGGTTGGCCTGTCCTTTTGAGGCTTTCATAATCTGCCCGACAAGGAAGCCGATCGCGCGGTCTTTTCCGTTTTTGAAGTCTTCAATTGACTGCGGGTTGCTGTCAAGCGCATCTGTTACCAGCTTCAGAAGCACGCTTTCGTCAGAAATCTGCACGAGGCCTTTTTCTTTAACGATTTTTTCTGCGTCGCCGCCTTTTTCAATTAATTCTTTAAAGACTTTCTTTGCGATTTTGGACGAGATGGTTCCTTTTTCAATCAGCTTAATCATGCCGGCAAGGCCTTCAGGAGTCAGTGCGACATCCTCAAGCTCTTTTTGTTCGGCGTTCAGGTAAGCTGAGACTTCACCCATCAGCCAGTTT
Source organism: Bacillus sp. JK62 (assembly GCF_053663455.1). Lineage (NCBI taxonomy): Bacteria > Bacillati > Bacillota > Bacilli > Caryophanales > Bacillaceae > Bacillus > Bacillus sp. JK62. The sequence continues at coordinate 85,275 of NZ_JBSJQA010000009.1, read as the reverse complement.
GATGCCTGCTTGGCTTCCGCGCCTTTATTGACCGTTTCTTCGAAGAAATCAGCCATTTCTTTCGTCAGCGTCAGAACCATTGCGTCATAAGCCGGCAGACCGAGCTCTTCGATATAACGCTTGCGGCGCTCGTCCGGAAGCTCAGGAATGGTTGCTCTTACGCGTTCTTTCCATTCGTCATCAATGCAGAGCTCGACAAGGTCAGGCTCAGGGAAATAACGATAGTCGTCCGAACCTTCTTTGACACGCATCAAAATGGTTTTTTTCGTCGCTTCATCGTAGCGGCGCGTCTCCTGCTGAATGACTCCGCCTGACAGAAGCACCTGCTCTTGGCGTTTTTCTTCATGCTCAAGTCCTTTTTGCACGAACGCGAAGGAGTTCAGGTTTTTCAGCTCCGTTTTTGTGCCGAATTTCTCCTGGCCGATCGGACGGAGGGAAATGTTGGCGTCACAGCGCAGTGAACCTTCTTCCATTTTACAGTCGGAAACACCTGTGTATTGGATAATTGATTTCAGCTTTTCGAGATATGCGTAAGCTTCCTCAGGTGTGCGGATATCCGGCTCAGATACAATCTCGACAAGCGGCGTGCCCTGACGGTTGAAGTCAACGAGGGAATAGCCGTCGCCCGTATGCGTCAGTTTTCCCGCATCTTCTTCAAGGTGAAGACGGGTAATGCCGATTTTTTTCGTTTTTCCGCCGACTTCGATTTCAATCCAGCCGTTTTCGCCGATCGGCTTGTCAAATTGAGATATTTGATATGCCTTCGGGTTGTCCGGGTAGAAATAGTTTTTTCGGTCAAACTTCGTATCCGTTGCGATTTCACAGTTCAAAGCCATTGCGGCTTTCATCGCGAATTCGACCGCTTCTTTGTTCAAAACGGGCAGCACGCCGGGATAGCCGAGGTCGATGACGCTCGTTTGGGTATTCGCTTCCGCGCCGAATGGCGTCGGTGAGCTTGAGAAAATTTTAGATTTTGTTTTTAATTCCACATGGACTTCAAGTCCGATTACCGTTTCAAAGTTCACTTCATTTCACCCCTTACAGTTCAGGTTTCGCTTTATGATGATCTGTTGCCTGCTCAAAAGCATGAGCGACGCGGTATACAGTGCCTTCATCGAAGTGTTTTCCGATGATTTGCAGTCCGAGCGGCAGTCCGTCCGCAAATCCGCACGGCACGCTGATTCCCGGCACACCCGCGAGGTTGACAGGGATCGTTAAAATATCGTTGGCGTACATTGTGAGCGGATCGCTGGTTTTTTCGCCGATTTTGAATGCCGGTGTCGGCGTTGTCGGTCCGACGATGACATCGTATTTCTCAAATACGTCTTCAAAATCTTTTTTAATAAGCGTGCGCACTTTTTGCGCTTTTTTGTAATACGCGTCATAGTAGCCGGAGCTGAGCGCGAAGGTGCCGAGCATGATGCGGCGCTTCACTTCGTTGCCGAAGCCTTCTGAGCGCGTCTGTTTATAAAGGTCGATCAGGTTGTCCGCATTGTCTGAGCGGTAGCCGTAGCGGATGCCGTCAAAGCGCGCAAGGTTTGCAGACGCTTCGGAAGAAGACAGCAGATAATATGTCGCAAGCGCGTATTTGCTGTGCGGCAGAGATACTTCTTCCCATGTCGCTCCGAGATCTTCAAGCACTTTTAAAGCGGCTAAAACCGATTCTTTCGCTTCTTTGCCGACGCCTTCTCCGAGATATTCTTTCGGCACGGCGATTTTTAAGCCTTTAATATCGCCAGTTAATGAAGAAAGAAAGTCCGGCACTTCGACATTGGCGCTCGTAGAGTCCATTTTGTCCGGGCCTGAAATCGCCTGAAGCAGGAATGCGTTATCTTCTACGTTTCTTGTGATCGGTCCGATCTGGTCAAGTGAAGACGCAAAAGCGACCAAACCGTAACGTGACACGCGTCCGTATGTAGGCTTTAATCCGACGACGCCGCAGAAAGAAGCCGGCTGACGGATGGAGCCGCCCGTATCAGATCCGAGTGAAAACGGCACTTCGCCGGCTGCAACCGCAGCTGCGGAACCGCCGCTTGATCCGCCGGGAACCGTATCGAGATTCCAAGGGTTTTTCGTCGCTTTGTACGCGGAGTTTTCAGTAGAAGAACCCATCGCGAACTCGTCCATATTCAGCTTTCCGATCGTGATGGCTTCAGCGGCTTGAAGACGCTCCACAACCGTCGCATCGTAAATCGGATCGAAGTTTTCGAGGATTTTGCTTGAGCATGTTGTGCGAAGCCCTTTGGTCACGATGTTGTCTTTGACGCCGATCGGCATTCCGAAGAGAAGACCGTGTTCAGACCGTCCGTCAACCGCTTCGTCAAGTTCTTTCGCGTAAGCGCGGGCTCTTTCTTCATCAAGCTGTAAGAATGCCTGCACCTTATCATCCACGGATGCGATCCGTTTGTAAGATTCATCAACAAGATCGGAAATCTTGATTTCTTTTTTATGTATCATTTGTTTCAGTTCTGTGATTTTGTGATCAAATAATGACATACTGTCTCCCTCCTTTAATCCAGAATAGATGGCACACGGACATAGCCGTCTTTATGATCGGGAGCATTTTTCATGACATCCTCGACCGGAAGGCCTTTACCCGCTTCATCTTCTCTCATTACGTTTTTCATTTTCAGCACGTGTGTTGTCGGTTCCACGTTATCCGTGTCCACTTCATTAAGCTCCTCGGCAAACGAGATGATGCTGTCAAGCTGTTCTGTGAACATTTCAGCTTCTTCATCTGTAATGGCGAGTCTCGCCAAATGAGCGACATGCTTTACTTCTTCTATAGAAATTCGTGACATAAGATCCACCTCCGCATAATTCTCCGTTTCGTCATATAATACTGATCATATCAAAAACGAGCCCTCTAAAGCAACAAAACGCCGCCTTCTGAGGCATGATGAAACCCTCTCTATTTTATCCTAAATCGGGGAGAAAGAGAAACGAATTATATGTCAGAAAATTTTTACTTTTATAATTTATTGGTAGCGTTTTCATCTCTAAGCTGTTCTATGTTGGCGGGGATTTTTTCCTTGAGCGGGCCAGGTTTCGAGAGTTGATTGATCGGGGATACTTTGTTAGGTTTAGTAACCATAGCCGGCACTAAATATGTGATTCGCATGGAATGATGACTAAAGGCTGGATCGCCGGCGCATATTCCGGCACTACTAATCTACAGAGGTGATGCAACATTTACATGAAAGAAGAGAGGGTCCAAAAACGTGAGTATTGAATTAATTATATCTCTTGGCATTTACTTTGCTGCCATGCTGTTAATCGGCTGGTACGCATTCAGAAAGACAACGAATATTAATGATTACATGCTGGGCGGAAGAGGACTCGGCCCGTTCGTAACGGCGCTGTCCGCAGGTGCGGCGGATATGAGCGCATGGATGCTGATGGGAGTTCCCGGCGCAATGTTCGCAACGGGGTTATCGACCTTATGGCTGGCGCTCGGTTTGACGATCGGCGCGTATTCAAATTATCTGCTGCTTGCTCCGAGGCTGCGCGCTTACACGGAAGTTGCGGATGATGCGATTACGATTCCCGATTTTTTCGATAAACGGTTCCGCCACTCGTCATCATTGCTGAAAATTGTTTCCGCCGTGATTATTATGATCTTTTTCACACTGTACACATCGTCCGGGATGGTATCCGGAGGCAGGTTATTTGAATCGGCATTCGGCGCCGACTACAAATTCGGTTTGTTTTTAACGGCCGGTGTTGTTGTCCTTTACACGCTGTTTGGCGGTTTCCTCGCTGTCAGTCTGACTGACTTTGTACAGGGAGCGATCATGTTTGCGGCATTAGTGCTTGTGCCGATCGTTGCTTTTACCCAGCTCGGGAGCGTTTCAACGACGATTGATTCGATCAACGCCGTTAACCCGAAACTATTGGATATCTTTAAAGGCGCGAGCGTCATTAGCATTATTTCTTATTTGGCATGGGGACTCGGCTATTACGGCCAGCCTCATATCATCGTACGATTTATGGCGATTAAAGAAGTGAAAGATTTAAAACCCGCCCGCAGAATCGGGATGAGCTGGATGGTTATTTCAGTTGTCGGTTCATTGCTGACCGGGATTATCGGGGTTGCGTATTCTCATCACTTCGGGGTCTCCGTAAAAGATCCGGAAACGATTTTCATTATTTTTTCTAAAATCTTGTTCCACCCGCTGATTACGGGCTTCTTGCTGTCTGCGATTTTAGCGGCGATCATGAGTTCCATTTCCTCACAGCTTCTCGTAACGGCAAGCGCCATTACGGAAGATTTATACCGCGCCTTTTTCAGACGGGAAGCGAGCGATAAAGAATTGGTCATGACCGGACGCCTGTCGGTATTGATCGTGGCCGTTATCGCCATCCTGCTTTCCATGAATCCGAACAGCACCATTCTTGATCTGGTCGGATATGCGTGGGCTGGCTTCGGTTCGGCTATCGGCCCGGCGCTCTTGCTCAGTCTGTACTGGAAACGGATGAATGAATGGGGAGCGCTTGCGGCGATGATTACCGGGGCCGCGGCCGTTTTAATCTGGATTACGACAGGGCTTGCCGCTTCAACCGGCGTATACGAAATCATTCCGGGATTCTTCCTCAGTCTGATTGCCGGTATTGCCGTCAGCCTGCTGACCAAAAAACCGGCCGATGCTTCTTATCAGCTGTTCAGCCGGATGGAAGCTCTTTTGAAAAACAAGAAATAGACAAAAAGCCGTCAGATTTTATCCCTGACGGCTTTTTTCTTCCGCACTTGTCCTGCTATAAATACTGTGAGAAAATCATATCAATTTATTATAAGAAAAATTGCGGAGGTGCTGTGCAAATTGAGCTGGCCTATCGAACCAGACATTTTATTAAAGCTGGGCATTGCCACGCTGATCGGCATGATCATCGGTCTTGAACGAGAACTGAAAAACAAACCGCTCGGACTGAAAACCTGTATCGTCATCGCCGTCAGCTCCTGTATGCTGACGATCGTCAGCATTAATGCGGCATACCATTTCCCAAAATATTACCGTATCATGATGGATCCGCTCCGCCTTCCCGCCCAAATCATTTCCGGCGTCGGTTTTATCGGCGCGGGCGTGATCCTGCGTAAAAGCAATGACGTCATATCCGGCCTGACGACATCGGCTATCATCTGGGGCGCGGCCGGGCTGGGTCTGGCTACAGGCGCCGGCTTTTATAAAGAGGCGTTCGCAAGCCTCTTGTTTATCCTGATCAGTGTCGAATTTCTTCCGTGGCTGATCAGAAAAATCGGTCCCAACCGCTTGAAGGAAAAGGATATCCGCGTGAGAATGTCTCTTTCCGATAAAGACAAAATGACCGAGATTTTAAAGGAAATGAAAAGCAAACAGCTCCGCATTCACTCCGTCCGGATTGATGATCTGGGTGAAAAAGAATTTCCGATTATGGAAGTGAAAGTCAGTGTTCATAAAAACCGCTACACCACTGACGTCTATTATGATATTAAAGAAATTCAGGGCGTCGTCGGAGTGAAATGTGATACGTTATAAAAAACGCCGGGCTGGATTCAGCCGGCGTTTTTCTATTTATACGAATGCAGAAAATTGATACTCCGTAATCGGTGTTTCATTTTCGATATCGCGCCTGAAGGCTTTCAGCATCCCGAGTTCCTCGTCCCCGAGTGAATTGAGGTCAAACGCCTGATGCAATAATCCGTAGATCAGCATATGGCGCAGCCGGAGGAAATCCGGGATGTGTTCAAACCATGCGGAATCAAGGTCATTTTCTTCCCTGTAGCCTTTCATAAAGTGAGTCATGAATTCACCCGTAAACGCGGCCTTGTCTTCATACGGGATGACCGGATACCACAACATGTTGTACAGCAGAATACTGATATCATTCACAAACCAATTGTAGCCGATATCATCAAAATCAAATGCAGTGATTTTTCCGTTGTCCCAATTGAAATTGCCATGATGCAGATCGGCGTGCACAAGGCCGTAGTTTTCAGGATTCTTCGGCAAACGGCGCAGTTTTTCCATTAGAGCATCCGCCCGCTCAAATACGAGATGCTGATCTGCGGGCACGTATTTTCTCAGCTTCAGCTGCTCCTCTTCATCCCATTCCTGCCTTTTATATGCCGGATCGCTCAGACGGTAGCTTTTCGTCAGCCGGTGCATGTTCCCCGTGTACTTTCCAAGCTGGTAAAACAGAGTTCCGTTCCAGTCTGATTCCTCCACTTTGCGTCCGGGCGCTTTTTCATAGACTCTTAATAAAAACGCTCCGCCTTTTCCGTCCGGCACTTCTTCGACATCTTTGCCATTTAATGAAGGAATCGGCTTTGCTACTGAAAGCCCTCCCTTTGCCAGATGATGAAGCCATTCCATTTCTCCGAGAATATATTCCGGTGTTCTTCTGATCGTATGCGTAATTTTTAAGATATACGGTTCGTTATCTTTCACAATTTCATATACGTAGTTCTCTGCGTCCGCGATAAATTGAAACTTGGTAAATCCGTATATTTCACCTGCTTCAGCGAGCACCTTATCTTCCTCAAAAATCGCTTTAATATCTTTATGCATGCTGATTCACCCTTTTCATAACGTTTGTAGGCGGTGTGTGTACTCAGCAAATGTCATTCATCAACATTCCTGCCCTTCTTTTTTCACAGCAGATTCGTAACATCCGCTTAGAAATGCAATGTGTTTTCCTGTTAATTCCTAATTATACAAATATCTTAACATACCTCATTCCTCTCTCCAACGATATTCACACTAAAAAACCCTTGCTCATACAGAAATGAACAAGGGCATCTTGGTTAATCGTAAATATGGACGGTCGGTTCTTTGTCACCCGCATTGCGGACGATCAGCGCTTCCTGCCCGTCAGACGAGGTAATGTTAATTTCGACATCAACTGAGCCTTTTGAATAATAATCCATCAGCTCACCTGTTAAGTATTGGGTAAAGGCGATGACTTCGCTTTTCCCGTAAAATTGCATCGGGATTTCAATCTTCATTTTTCTCATTTCATCGTTTTCGTACATTGCCGTTCCGACAACTCCTGTGTAATTCGGGAAGTAGCTGTCGATGGCGTTTTTGAAGCGTTTAAACACTTCGGAATCATCAGGGTATTTCTTTGCCGTGTCTGTATCCGCCGGATAGAAGACGTATTTTTCTTTAACATCATCCCAGTTTGAAATGGTGGATGAGCCGGCTTTGACTTCTGTTTTTGCAATGTAATTTCCCGGTACGATTGATGTTTTCGGCGCTTGTTTATAAAGGGCGACGGTAATCGGCACATTTTTCAGGTTATCCATTTTCCGAAGGCGGTTAACGACTTCCTGTGCGATTTCTTCCCCGTGGCTGCGGATCGTTTTGTCGCTGAGCTCCACTTCCTGCTGCGGATCACCTGTGTTTTCGCGGTAATAGTAAACAGAGTTGAGAGCGAGACCGATCATGACACCGCCAAGCTGGATGGAATTTTTATCTTTTCTTACTAGGTAATCCTGCTCAAGCATGGACGCTAAGTAAATCGGGCTGTTTTCGTTTTTCTCTTTTGCTGATCCCGAGCTTGGCAGCACCGGGTTTAAGCCGAGATTCTGGAAATTGGCGTCTGCCTTTTTCGCCTTTTTCAGATCACTGCCCTCTTTTTTGCGGTCAAGCCAGCTGAGTACCGTGTCCTCATCTAAATACTGGCCTTCCTGATACAAATAGTCATCCGTCGGGAACGTGTCTTGAGCGAGCCGCATCAGCCCCGTCTCGAATTCATCGATGTCCAGCCTCGTGTTCAGCCGGTCCGCGGTCAGGCCGCGCGCTTTTCCGGCCTTAAACGGGAGCACCATTTTATAGTAGGAATCAGAGATATTATATTTCGGTATGATCGCTTTTTCAGAAGACTTTGCCGTTTTCTGCGTGATCTCTTCCTCTTTTTTTCCCCCGAAACTCGGCGAACAGGCCGACAGCATGAGTACTGCCGCCGTTGCCGTCGCCGCCAATGCCAACATCTTTTTCAATAGAAAACACTCCTCTTATTTCTTTAGCTCTCCCAATAGCTGTGCTTCATTCCATACTTCAATGTTTAATTCCTGCGCTTTTGTCAGCTTGCTTCCGGCCGCTTCTCCGGCAATCAGCAAGTCTGTTTTTTTGCTGACAGATCCCGTCAGCTTTCCGCCGAGCGCTTCAATCTGCGCCTTGGCTTCATTTCTGGACAGCTCTTCAAGCTTTCCGGTTAACACGATGGTTTTGCCGGCAAAATAAGAGTCGCTGTCCTCCGCTTTTACTTTTTTCGGGCCTTTGTAGAGTGTGTTCACACCGAGTTCCTCAAGTTCATTCAAAAGCTCAAGCATTTCCTCTTTGCGGAAATAGGTGATAACGGCATCGGCCATCTTTTCGCCGATTTCATCTACCGCAAGCAGCTCTTCTTCCGTGGCTTGTTTCAGATTTTCCAGGCTTTCAAAATGCATGGCCAGTGTTTTGGCCGCTTTTGAGCCGATAAAACGGATGCCGAGACCGAACAGCAGGCGTTCCAGCGAATTCTCTTTCGACTTTTGGATGGAGCTGATCAGATTGTCAGTTGATTTTTCCCCCATCCGCTCAAGCCGGATAACCTGTTCTTTCGTCAGCTTATACAAATCAGCGACATTACGGACGAGATGTTCACGGAAAAGCTGTGTGATGACACGTTCTCCGAGTCCGTCAATATTCATCGCGTTGCGTGAGACAAAGTGAATCAGGCCTTCTCTGATCTGCGCCGGACATTCCGGATTGATGCAGCGCAGCGCGACTTCCCCTTCAATGCGGACAAGTTCGCTTTCGCACTCAGGGCAGCTGGTCGGCATATTGAATTCTTTTTCTTCCCCGGTCCGCTGTTCAATTAAGACATTGACGACCTCAGGGATGATGTCGCCCGCTTTTTTGACGACCACTTTATCGAGAATGCGGATATCCTTCTCTTTAATTAAATCTTCGTTATGAAGGGATGCTCTTGAGACCGTTGTTCCCGCGACTTTTACCGGTTCCAGAACGGCGGTCGGCGTAATAACGCCCGTTCTTCCGACATTCAGTTCGATATCGAGCAGTTTTGTCACGACCTCTTCCGCCGGGAATTTGTAAGCAATCGCCCAGCGCGGGCTTTTTGCCGTATACCCGAGTTCTTCCTGCTGGTCGAGCGAATCGACTTTGATGACGATTCCGTCAATTTCATAAGGGAGATCGGCCCGCTTCGCCTGCAGCTCTTCGATCATTTCAATGACTTCATCTATCGTGGCGCATTTTTTCCGTTCCTGGTTTGTTTTAAAACCGAGCTCATCCAGAAAATCCAGGCCCTGACTCTGTGTTTCCACACCCATTTCGTCAAGCTCCGCTATACTGTAGACGAAGATGTCAAGATTTCGTTTCGCTGCAATTTTCGGATCGAGCTGTCTGAGTGAGCCCGCAGCCGCGTTCCGGGGATTGGCGAACGGCTCCTCTTCATGTTTCAGCCTTTCTTCATTGAGCGCTTCAAATGACTGTTTCGGCATGTACGCCTCTCCGCGCACTTCTATGGAAAGATTCCGTTTCATTTTCAGCGGAATGTTGCGGATCGTTTTTAAGTTTTCCGTGATATCTTCGCCCGTCGTTCCGTCTCCTCTTGTCGCGCCTCTGACGAAATAGCCGTCTTCATAACGGAGAGAAACAGCAAGACCGTCTATTTTCAGCTCCACATTGTAAGCGACGCCGTCACCGACAGCCTGACGGACGCGGCGGTCAAAATCGCGGAGATCATCATCGTTAAATGCGTTGCCGAGACTGAGCATCGGCGTGCCGTGCTGCACCTTTTGAAAAGATTCAAGCACCGCTCCCCCGACCCGCTGTGTGGGCGAATCAGGCGTTCTGAGCTCCGGGTGCTCTTCCTCTATGGCAATCAGCTCCTGCATCAGTCTGTCGTACTCGGAATCCGGCACGCTCGGTTCATCTAAGGTGTAATATTCATAACTGTACTGATCGATGGTGCGGCGCAATTCTTCTGCCCGGTGTTTCGCTGTTTCTTTGTCCATCATGTTCTTCCTTTCCTCTTCAGGTTACTGCTTTTCAATCGGCGCAAAAGCTGCAAGCAGACGCTTCACGCCGACTGGGCTCGGGAATGCGATATCAAGCTCGGTGCTTTCGCCTTCTCCTTTTACGCTGACAACCGTTCCGGTGCCCCATTTTTTATGGCCCGCTTTATCGCCGACCGCCCAGCTGAGCGAGTCGCCGCCTGTTTTGTTCGCATAGGAAACAGGACGGGATACGGGCCCGCGTTTCGGCTGCACTTTTCGTCCCGGCTGCATGCGAGGTGTTTTCTTCTCATTTAGGTTCTCCAATAAATCGCCAGGTATTTCCCTGATAAAGCGGGATTCCGGATTCATATTGGTGCGGCCGAATAAGGTTCGCATTTTAGCATTCGTTAAATACAGTTCTTCTTCCGCCCTCGTAATGCCTACATATGCGAGCCTGCGTTCTTCTTCCATCTCGGCTTCTTCCATCAGGGAGCGGCTGTGCGGGAACACGCCTTCTTCCATGCCCATTAAGAACACGACTGGAAATTCAAGCCCCTTAGCGGCGTGCAGTGTCATTAAAGTGACGGCATCCTTTCCGCCTGCTTCTTCTTCCTTCTGGTCGAGCTGATCAATATCCGCGATCAGCGCCAGATCGGTCAGAAACGCGACGAGAGACTTGTCTTCGCTTTTTTGTTCGAAGTTTTTCGTCACGGAAAGAAACTCGTCGATATTTTCAAGGCGGCTTTGGGCTTCGATTGATTTTTCGGCCTTCAGCATTTCTCTGTATTCCGTTTTTTCGAGAATTTCTTCCGTGAGTTCCGTAATGGACAGGTAATCCTGCATGTTCGTCAGATTTTCAATCATCGCGCCAAAGCCGTCAAGCGCGTTTGCCGCTTTTGCGCTGACTCCGATGAAATCAACCTGTTTGATCGCCTGGAACATTGACATTCCGTTCATCGCCGCATATGACGCGATTTTTTCTAGCGAAGTGGCGCCGACGCCCCGCTTCGGCACATTGACGATCCGCGTAAAACTGATGTCGTCGTCCGGATTTGACACAAGGCGCAGGTATGCAAGAATGTCTTTAATTTCTTTCCTGTCGTAGAACTTGGTTCCGCCGACGATATTGTAGTTCAGACCGGATTTTAAAAGGGTTTCCTCAATGACGCGCGACTGGGCGTTTGTCCGGTATAAAATCGCGATATCGGAAAGCTTCCGCCGCCCCGAGCTGTGCAGCTCATAAATTTTGCCCGCGACGAATTGGCCTTCGCCGAATTCATTGTCGCCGCTGTAATAAGAAAGCTTGATGCCTTCGTCATTTTCCGTCCACAGGTTTTTCGGCTTGCGGTTTGAGTTGTTTTTGATCACTTCGTTAGCAGCTTGCAGAATCCGCTTTGTTGAGCGGTAGTTTTGCTCGAGCAGAATCACGTTTGCGCTCGGGTAATCTTTTTCAAAGGAAAGGATATTCGCGATATCCGCCCCGCGCCATCTGTAAATGGACTGGTCGGAGTCACCGACGACGCAGATATTTTCAAGGCGGGCCGCAAGCTGCTTTACAAGCAGGTATTGCGCCCTGTTCGTATCCTGATACTCGTCTACGTGAATGTACTGGAATTTGCGCTGATAAAACTCAAGCACTTCCGGCACACGATCGAAAAGCTTAATCGTCGTCATGATTAAATCATCAAAATCGAGCGATTGGTTTTTCAGCAGTTTTTTCTGATAATCGGTATACACGTCACTCGTGACCTGATCGTAGTAGCCGCCGGCCGTTTTTGCGAATTCCTCAGGTTCGATCAGCTCGTTTTTGGCGCTGCTGATGGAGCCTAAAATACTTCTCGGATCAAACTTTTTCGGATCGATATTCCGCTCTTTCAAAATCCCTTTAATAACGGAAAGCTGATCAGCCGTATCAAGAATGGAGAAGTTTCGGTTGATGCCGATTCTGTCAATATCCCTGCGCAGAATCCGCACGCACATGCTGTGGAAGGTGGAAATCCAGATTTCATCCGCGCCGGGTCCGAGAATGCTCTCCACCCGCTCCTTCATTTCTCTGGCGGCTTTATTTGTAAAGGTAATCGCCAGAATGTTCCATGGCGCCACGTGTTTTTCCGCCATTAAGTATGCGATTCTGTGCGTCAGCACACGTGTTTTTCCGCTTCCCGCGCCCGCCATCAGAAGCAGCGGACCGTCCGTCGTCTTGACCGCTTCCTGCTGAACGGGATTTAATCCGCTTAATAATTGATTGCTAATGTAATTCATATCCGTTCACCGCCTATCAAACATATGTTCTATCATAAATCAATTTCGTTCGCTTGGCTACTTTGTCTTTACAGCCGCCACCGTTTTGAGCGCCTGATCAAAATCTTCATATACGGCATTTCCGACAACGATGACATCGGCATGACGGCCGAACCGTTCCGCCGTTTCCGCGTCTTTAATCCCGCCTCCGTAAAACAGGACGGACTTGTCCAGCACAGCCTTCGTTTTCTCCACCGTTTCTATGTCCGCCAGCATCCCGCTGTATTCCAGATAAAAAATCGGGAGATGAAGCAAATGTTCCGCGACCCGCGCATAGGCGAGAATATCTTCTGTTTCTATATGTGTATCCGCCTCCGTCAAAGCGGCCGCCTTACAATCAGGGTTGACGATGCAGTAGCCCTCCGTCACGATTTCCTCCATTGACATGAGCTCTCCGTATTCTTTCATCGCCTGATGATGCATGCCGACAATCCAGTCCGCCTTTTTGCTGTTGAGCACACTCGGAATGAAATAAAGATCAAACCCGGGCACAATGGAATCAATCGTCGACACCTCAAGTACGCACGGCACTAAAAACCGCCGCACCTTTGACATCAGTCTCAGCACATTGTCCTCGGTGATATTGTCGCTTCCTCCGATCACAATGGCGTCAGTCCCTGATTCACAAAGCCGTTCCAGCTGTTCATCCGGTAAATCTTTATTCGGATCGAGTTTAAAAACATGCTTCCACTCGTTAACATCGTACATGCGTTTTCGTTCCTCCATTCGTTTCTTGCCATTTAAACATTATAACAAATTCGTTTGGCCCGGAAAAACGGAAAAAGACGTCATTCACCTGATTCACAAAAAAAGATTGCGCTCCGCCCGATGGGAAACGTCTATGTTTGAAAACAGACAATATGTGGAATGTCAAAGAGAAAAAAGGCAAGGAGTCTGGTCTCAATGGAACAAGCCATTATCGTACTGATTTGTATATTGATTTTTATTATTTTAGTTCCCGCCGCATTGTTTCTCTGGATATACATAAGAGACGAAAAGCAGGAAGAACATTCAGTGCTGCGCAATTATCCCGCAGCGGGAAAACTGCGCTATATATTTGAAAAAATCGGACCTGAGCTGCGGCAGTATTTATTCAGCAATGATAACGAAGAACAGCCGTTTTCCCGGAGAGAATATGAACAGACGGTCATGTCGGGAAAGTATAAAAGCAGAATGATGGGCTTCGGCTCAGAACGGGATTTCGATCAGCCGGGCTATTATATCCGTAACGCCCTCTTCCCGAAACAAAGGGAGGAGCTGCGCACAGATCAGACGCCGAAGATCGACACGATGGTATACAAGATTGACAAAGACAACCTGCTGAAACGCAGCGAACACCGTGAAAAAGCAAAAGCGGACCCTTATTACCTGCATCCGGACGATGTGCAAGTGATCGGCCGCGACACATGCAAGAAACCGTTTTATGTAAAAGGGTTAATCGGACAATCAGCGATGAGCTACGGCTCACTTGGCGACCGGGCAATCACCGCCCTGTCAAAAGGGCTGCACCAGGCCGGCGGCACATGGATGAATACAGGCGAAGGCGGTCTGTCTGAATATCACTTGAAAGGCGGTGCGGATATTATCTGCCAAATCGGCCCCGGGCTGTTCGGCGTGCGCACTGAAGATGGAGAATTTTCATGGGAAGAATTTAAGAAAAAAAGCCGCCTCGAGCAGATTAAAGCCTTTGAATTAAAGCTTGCGCAAGGGGCGAAAGCAAGAGGCGGTCATATTGACGGTTCAAAGGTGACCGAAGAAATTGCCGCCATCAGAAATGTGCAGCCCGGACAATCCATTGACAGCCCAAACCGCTTCAACGAATTCTCAAATGTTCCGGACATGCTTGATTTCATTGAGAAATTAAGAACTGTCGGTGAAAAACCGGTCGGCATCAAAATTGTCCCGGGCAGCCGCAAAGACCTTGAAGACCTTATTTCCTGTATGAGTTCATCAGGCAAACTTCCCGACTTTATTACGATTGACGGCAGTGAAGGGGGAACGGGAGCTTCTTTCCATGAACTGGCGGATTCCGTCGGCCTGCCGATTCTGACCGGCCTCCCCCTTGTTGACGGCCTTTTGAAGACATACGGTATAAGAGATAAGCTGAAAATTTTCGCATCCGGAAAGCTGCTCACTCCGGATAAGATTGCCGTTGCCCTCGCGTTAGGCGCGGATTTTGTCAATATTGCCCGGGGAATGATGTTTTCAGTCGGCTGTATCCGTGCTCAAGTATGCCACACCAATCATTGTCCTGTCGGAGTGGCGACAACCGATCCAAAACTTCAGCGCGCGCTCAGTATCGAGGATAAACAGCACCGCGTCTGCAACTACGTGCTCTCGTTGCGTGAAGGGCTGTTTCACCTTGCCGCGGCGGCGGGTATCAGCTCGCCGATTCATTTCTCAGCTGAACACATCGTATACCGGGAGGAAGACGGAAGCCTGAGGGAACTTTCCGGCCTTTTGAATCAGCACGCATAAAAAAACCGCCTGCCGTCATCGGCAGAGCGGTTTTTTACGTAGCTGAGGAGGATTCTCCTTTGTTTACGCGGTCAAGCGCCATTTCATAGGCGTCGTTCCCGTAATTTAAGCAGCGCTTCACCCGGGAAATCGTCGCTGTGGAAGCACCCGTTTCGCTTTCAATTTTGTGATACGTATTTCCTTCGCGGAGCATTCTCGCCACTTCCAAACGCTGCGCCAGCGATTGGATTTCATTAATCGTACAAAGATCGTCAAAGAAACGATAGCATTCCTCCAGATCTTTCAGCGATAAAATAGATAAAAATAACTGGTCCAGTTCTTTTCCGCGTAATTTATCGATTTGCATCGTCAAACACCTTCTCCTTTACTAATGGAAGCTGCATCGAGATCAGGCACGATATTAATCCATGTCTTTCCTGGCACAAACGGAAGAATCTCACCGCCTTTTACGGGCAGAATACGGCCGTCTTTATATTCCCAGTCTGACTCTATAACATCGCCGTGCTGAAGCAGGAGGCCCTTCCCCCCTGACTGAATATCGATGGCCCGCCTTCCATCTTTGTCTGTCATGCGATGGCCGGCTTCAACAATAAAAATGTTGTGCATGGCTAAAGGCTTTCCGGTCTCCCGGTCTGTCGCTTTCACACCATCAGAGCTTCTTGTATAAGCATCAGCTTTTTTATCATAATCGTATTCGACAAGATTTGTAACGTTTTGTGTTCCATAATCTATCCGAATATTGTAGGTTTCGTTTCCGGGTTTTGCATCTGATGTCTGAAATGGGAGCGGTTCTGTTTTTCCGTTCAGCTTGTATCCTTTTTGTTCCGCCGCCTTCCTGATATTGTCATACGACGTGTAGGAATTGTGGGGCGGCTTGCTGAAATCGGCTCTCCAAAACAGGCTGCCGTCAAAATCCAAACCGTTTATATAATCGTAAGTTCCGGACTCCAGCTGCTTTTTAGCGCCGGGACTCCAGCCATGATGGACAAATATGCTGTTAAACCCGCTGCTGAGCGTGACAAAATATTCCCTCGCGCTCCGCACAGGCCCGACCGTTTCCGGCATCTCACTTTGAAAAATCGCGAGAAACCGCGTAATCCGGCCCTCCGCGAGCGCTTCGATGACAACATCCGCCTTTGACAGCCCGGATTGGGGCCTCGCCTTCGGATGATTGTTCACTGCGACTGCAATCGGACGGCGTTCTGCGAGCTTCTGCTCAGTTTTCAGCCCCGTTAAAGGAGCTTCCGCTTCTTTCGGCTGCACCTGATCGGCATTGTTCTGCCGGCAGGCGGCAAGCAGCAAAAACGCAAAACAAAGCATACAAACGGTTTTCCATCTTTTCATATGTCGGCTCCCTGCTTTTATATTTTAACGCATTATCGATGGAAAGAGTACAGTTTTTTTCATCACGTCGAATATTCCTCTCGGCGTAATGCGGATATAAGGCAGGTGTGTGCTCTGCAAAAAGAGCAGCGTATAGATCGGATCGCAGAATCGGTAGCCCCGCTCCTCCAGCAGCGTCCTCAGTTTTTGCTCTTTCTCAAGCACTTCTTCATAATTCTCCGCAGATGCAGAACCGTTTAAGGCGAGGGGGATCTCATGCAGAATCTTCCCGTTTTCGGCAAGCACGATTCCGCCGCCGATTTCTTTCATCCGTGAGAAAGCGAGCAGGATATCTTCTTTATTTTTTCCGGCAGCGATAATATCTCCGGTTGTCGTGTAGGAACTGACAAAGCCCTGCACCCGATCGGCAAAACCTTTCAGCATTGTATTGACCCGCCATTTTCCATGCTTATCGAGAAGCGTGAGATAGCATTCATCATGATCAAAAGAAAGCTGGTCAACAGAATTATCAATCGCAATCATATACGGCTCCATAATGACGGCGTTGCGCATTATCACACCCATCGGCATTGAAAACTGTAAATCATCCATCGTCATATCATATGAAAGCTCAAGAGGGACAAGACCGCCCTTTTTCCAATCTGTTTCTGTAAACGCATTCATATTTCGGCCGTCTTCCCTCAGCAGGATGCCTTTGGAGATCACCGTGACCGGGTCCGGATTCATCGGGTCATCGAGAATGTTCAATGAAGCAAGCCGGCCCGGACCGATCACACCGAGAAAGTCATCCATCTGATAATATTTCGCGATATTAAAGGAGGCCATATTGTAGGCGTCAATCGCCGGAACCCCTTCCTCCAAAGCGATTTTGATTAATTCATTCGTCATGCCGCCTTTATAAAAATGCGGCGTCGCTCCATCCGTCGTGTAAAAGAAATGATCATAATGCCGGAAGCCTTTTTGATGGAGATCCTGCAAAATCGTTCTCAAATCAGGGCGGATGGATGAATGTCTGAGCGAAACATAGTAACCCAATTCAAGCCGTCTCATCACCTCGTCGCCATTCATCGCCTCGTGGTCAGAATCAGCCCCGAACAGTTTCATCTTCGTCAGTGTTTTTTCAGAGGCTCCGGGAAAATGCCCTTCTATCCGCTTGCGCAGTTTCTTTGTCGCCTGCATGCAATGAAGCATCAAGTCATCGCCGTCCATGAGGCGCGGCCATCCGGTCAATTCTCCGCCTTGAATGACATCCGGGTGCTCAATCCATTGCTTGCGGACATCAAAAGAAAGGAGCTGATCCTCATTCAGCACTTCAGTCTGCAGATCATATCTGGACCACCAGAAATATTGCACCGGCTGTTTTTTCAGTTCTTCCAATATAGTAAGCGCTTTCTTTTTACCGCTGTGCAAAAGAAAAAACAAGTTATCATTAACAAACGTCGTTGTTCCGAATTGAGACACATATTCGGCGAGCGTTTGGGGATTATATATTTGAAAAGGATGTGTATGCGGTTCAATGTAACCTGGCACAATGTATTTTCCTTCACAATTTATGGTATGAATGTGCTCTGCTGCATCAGGAAGCTCATGACCAACATATACAATTCGGTCTCCGTAAATCCAGACGTTTTTTTTCAGCCATTGTTTTAAAAAAGGATTTAATACGAGAGCATCCCGTAAAAGTAGCGTTGGAAGCAGCTTTGAGTCTACAACATCCGCCTGTGATCTGATGTCTTTATTTTTCCAGTTAAAGGTACGTTCGGACATTCACATACTCTCCTTCGCTTATATTAGACCCATCGTATCACATCCGCACAATTATCGCACGGCTAAAACGTTACAAATTATTGAAGATGAATGAAAAACTTTTTCTAAGGGAGCTGAAATGATGAAACCGAATATCAGTTTATTAAATGCCGTTATGCGCATCACTTGCGGCCTCACCATTTTGTCTGCCGCTTCAGCAAAATACACGAGAAAACCTTGGTGCAAGATGCATCTCTTCTGTATGATGATGGGCGCGATGAAAGCGGCGTCCGGCATCCTCCGCTTCTGTCCGGTGACATATATGTTCCAAGCCGGAATGAATCAGGATGACAGCCATCAGCAAGAAAAATAACAAGCCGTTTCGGCTTGTTATTTTTTTCTCCTGTCCCGCGAGTATGAGAAGAATCTGCCGGCGATCCCGGCATCACAAAAGCCGGGACAGAATTCAAGACTGCATGACAATCTTAGTCGTCATTCAGAAGAAACCCGCATCTTTTAAGACGCGGGGGTTTCCTCTTTATCGCTGCGATGCTTTCAGCGCACGGGCGCCGATATCGCTTCTGTAAAACAGTCCGGGTTTTGTCAGCCCTGAAACGGCGCTGTACACTTTATCCCTCGCCGCTTCAAATGTCTCAGCAAATGCCGTGACATTGGCGACCCGGCCGCCGTTCGTAACAAATTGTCCGCCGTCTTTTTTCGTTCCGGCATGAAAAACGGCGATCCCGTCTTCAGCGGACGTCAAACTGCCGATCGGCGTCCCTTTCGCATAGCCTTCCGGATAGCCTTCAGAAGCCAAGACAACGCTGACCGCGGCCGTATCCTTCCATCTTAGGTCAACATCTTTCTCATGCAGAAGATCTAAGAGCACCTGAATGAGGTCAGATTCCATTCTCGGCACGACGACCTGTGTTTCCGGATCTCCGAAGCGCGCGTTGAATTCAATGACCTTTGATCCGTCTTCCGTCAGAATCAGCCCCGCGTACAGCACGCCCGTGAAGGAGCGCCCCTCTTTCACCATTGCTTTTGCCGCCGGCTTCACAATCGTTTCGACTGCGCTTCTGACGATATCATCGGAAATGTGCGGCACCGGTGAGTAGGCGCCCATTCCGCCCGTATTCGGCCCTTTGTCTCCATCGAAGGCGCGTTTATGGTCTTGAGCGATGACCATCGGATAGACGGTCTCCCCTTTTACAAACGCCATTAAAGAAAATTCTTCGCCGGCGAGAAACTCTTCAATGACAACAGATGCGCTCGCCTCCCCGAATTTCTCGTCCTCAAGAAAATCGTGCAGGCATTCAATCGCTTCTTCTTCCGTCATCGCGACTGTGACACCTTTTCCGGCGGCAAGTCCGTCCGCTTTAATGACAATCGGCGCGCCTTTTTGCTGTACATATGCTTTCGCCTCTTCAAATGAAGTAAACGTCTCGTACTCCGCCGTCGGAATGCCGTGTTTTTTCATTAAATCCTTGGCAAACTGTTTGCTTCCTTCAATAATAGCCGCTTTTTCAGACGGTCCGAAAACAAGCAGTCCGGCTTTTTC
The DNA here is from genome assembly GCF_053663455.1 of Bacillus sp. JK62. Lineage (NCBI taxonomy): Bacteria > Bacillati > Bacillota > Bacilli > Caryophanales > Bacillaceae > Bacillus > Bacillus sp. JK62. The sequence continues at coordinate 65,863 of NZ_JBSJQA010000009.1, read as the reverse complement.
AAACTGGTCGGCTATCCCTTCAATCAGAGGAACTTCAGGGCCGATAATCGTCAGGCCGACATGATGTTCTTTCGCAAACGCAATGAGTGCGGCATGATCGCTTTCTTCAATGTTGACCAGTGTCGCGCAGTCTGCCATACCGTCATTTCCGGGCGCGGCGTACACCGTGTCAACAAGCGGGCTTTGCGCCGCTTTCCAAGCCAATGTATGCTCTCTGCCGCCTTTTCCGATAATCAATACATTCACGCTTCGTTCCCCTCCCCTTAATGTTTGAAATGTCTGATGCCGGTGAATACCATGGCGATGCCGTATTCATCCGCTTTTTTAATTGAATCTTCATCGCGGACCGATCCGCCGGGCTGGATAATCGCCGTGACACCGGCTTTTGCGGCTTCTTCGACTGTATCCGGCATCGGGAAAAACGCGTCTGATCCGAGCGTGCTGCCTTTTGCTTTTTCTCCGGCCTGCTCAATGGCGATTTTGGCTGAACCGACGCGATTCATCTGTCCTGCGCCCACACCGACCGTCATATGGTCTTTTGCAAGCACGATCGCGTTGGATTTCACGTGTTTGACGACTTTCCAGGCCAGCTTCAAATCTTCCCATTCCTGCTCGCTCGGCTCTCTTTTTGTCGGAATGCTGATGTCGGCGTCATCAAATCCATGGACGTCTAAATCTTGAATCAAAAGACCGCCCTGTACGGAAGTCAGCTGTTTTTCTTTCTTTCCTGATGCGGTCACGTCAAGCGTGAGCAGACGAAGGTTTTTCTTCGCCGTCAGCACGTTCAGCGCTTCTTCACTGAAAGAAGGGGCGATAATGATTTCTAAAAAGATGCCGTGAAGGGCTTCAGCCGTTGCCTGATCAACTTCACGGTTCAGCGCGATGATGCCGCCGAAAATGGAGGTTTTATCAGCTTCATACGCTTTATTGAATGCTTCCTCAATTGAAGCTCCCGTACCGACTCCGCACGGATTCATATGTTTAACGGCAACAGCTGCGGGTTCTGTAAATTCCCGGACGATTTGAACGGCCGCATCCGCGTCCTTAATATTGTTGTAAGAAAGCTCTTTGCCGTGAAGCTGTTTTGCCGCCGCGATGGAACCGGAGACAGGACGTGCGCTTTGGTAGAAAACCGCCTCTTGGTGAGGGTTTTCACCGTAGCGGAGCGACTGTTTTTTCTCAAAAGTAACGGTGAATTGCTCAGGGTCTTTCTCACCGGCCTCGCGTGTTAAGTAATCAGCGATTAATGCGTCGTATGCCGCGGTATGGCGGAATACTTTGGCCGCAAGCTCGCGTTTTCTTTTGAGCGAAACGCCGCCGTGTTCTTTCATCTCATTGAGCACAGAGCTGTAATCGGCCGGATCTGTGATGACCGTCACATCCTGATGGTTTTTCGATGCGGCGCGCAGCATGCCTGGGCCGCCGATATCAATGTTTTCTATCGCTTCATCGTATGTTACGTCTTCTTTTGAAATCGTTTCTTTAAACGGATAAAGGTTGACGACCACAAGGTCAATCGGTGCAATGCCGTGCTCATTGATCTGCGCCATATGCTCTTCATTATCTCTTACGGCAAGCAGACCGCCGTGAATATTAGGATGGAGCGTTTTTAACCGACCGTCCATAATTTCAGGAAATCCGGTCACTTCTGAAATGCCGATGACATCCACACCGTTTTCCTGAAGAAGTTTTTTTGTTCCTCCGGTCGAAATGACTTCGACGCCGAGCTCTGTCAGTTCCTTTACGAAAGGTACGAGATTTGTTTTATCAGAAACACTGATTAGTGCGCGTTTGATTGTCATGCCTTTTCACCTCTGTTATTTAGTCCCAGCAGCCGTTTCACAACGCTCGGATACCATTTGTGCTCAAGCTCGTGTATTGTACGCTCTATGTCTTCAAGCGTATCGTTTTCCTGTATTTCAAATGCTTTTTGCGCGATAATCGGTCCGGTGTCCATGCCTTCGTCGACGTAATGAACGGTAATACCCGCCACTTTCACACCGGCCCGATACGCCTGTCCGACAGCGTCAATCCCAGGGAATGCCGGAAGAAGCGAGGGATGTATATTAATAATGCGGCCCCCGTATGCTTCAAGCAGCGTATCTCCAATCAGTCTCATATAGCCGGCGAGAACGATTAATTCCGCCCCGTGCAGGCGCAGCTGTTCAATAATGGCCTGTTCAAAGGCCGCTTTGTTTTCAAAAGATGACGGTTCAAAGGCGAATGACGGGATATGTAAAGCCTCCGCCCTTTCCGCCGCCTTTGCCTGAGGCTTATCCGTCACGAGAAGCGAGAGCTCCGCATCCCACTTCTCTTCTCTCATGCGTTTGGCAATGGCCTCGAAGTTCGATCCGTTTCCTGAAGCAAATACCGCAAACTTTTTCATGAAAGAGCCGCACCGCCGAAAGAAATGCCTTCGCCCCGCTTGACCCGGCCGATCAGATAAGCCTTCTCGCCCTGAGCTTCAAGCGTGCCGATGACGTCTGTCAGGTTTTCTTCTTTAACGGCAAGGACAAAACCGATGCCCATATTAAAAACATTGAACATTTCTTCTTCTTTCAGCTTGCCGTGCTCCTGCAGAAACGGAAAAATCGGCGGGATCGGCCATGATCCGTGATCAATTTCCGCGCTCAATCCGTCCGGCAGCATCCGCGGGATGTTCTCGATGAATCCTCCGCCTGTCACATGCGCCATGCCGTCCACCTTACCGCTTTTCACCGCCTTGAGCACCGGCTTCACATATATTCTCGTCGGTTCCAGCAATTCTTCTCCGAGAGGACGCGCAAACGGTTCATAGACAGTATCCAAATCAAGTCCGCCGTCATCAAGAAGCACTTTTCTCACAAGGGAAAATCCGTTGCTGTGAAGGCCGCTTGAAGTAAGTCCGATTAAGAGATGCCCCTCTTCGATATGTTCACCGGTGACGATTTCGTCTTTTTCCGCGACGCCGACTGAAAAGCCCGCAATATCGTATTCATCAGACGTATACAGCCCCGGCATTTCCGCCGTCTCACCGCCGATAAGCGCTGATCCTGACTGCTCGCATCCGTCCGCCACACCCTGAACGATCTGCTCAATTTTCACCGGATCAGCCTTGCCGACCGCCAAATAATCAAGGAAAAACAGCGGCTCCGCTCCCTGGGCAAGCACATCGTTTACACACATCGCGACCGCATCGACGCCGATCGTGTCATGCTTATCCATTGAAAATGCGAGTTTCAGTTTGGTGCCGACACCGTCTGTTCCGGAAATCAAAACAGGCTTTTGATACGGAAGCTCTGACAGATCAAACATTCCGCCAAAACCGCCCAGGCTTCCCATAACGCCGAGCCTTTTCGTGCGCTCCACGTGTTTTTTCATTCGTTTGACGGCTTCATATCCGGCTTCGATGTCAACCCCGGCATTTTTATAAGCATCAGACATCCCTATCACTCCTTGTCAATTCGTTTCTCCTTAAAAGGCAGAAAGAGAAAGGCAGCCTGAATTCCCGCTGCCTTTATGTCATTTTCACATTTTATTTTGTCAGCACCGCTTCTTTTACGTGAGGAAGCACTGTATCCTGATAAATTTCCGTCGGATATTTGCCCGTAAAACAAGCGAGGCATTGTCCGCAATTGGTGTCTTCAAATTTTCGGCCGACTCCTTTTAACAATCCGTCTACACTTAAGAAAGAAAGCGTGTCGGCTCCGATGATCTGACGGATTTCTTCCACGGAATGAGAAGAAGCGATCAGCTCCTCATGGGTTGATGTGTCGATGCCGTAGAAGCACGGATGAGCGATCGGCGGTGAACTGATCTTGACGTGCACCTCTGTCGCCCCCGCTTCTCTGAGCATTGTGACAATCCGGCGGCTTGTCGTCCCGCGCACGATGGAATCATCAACCATGACGACCCGTTTTCCTTCGACAACACCGCGGACGGCGGACAGCTTCATTCTGACGCCTTGCTCACGGAGAGCCTGTGACGGCTGGATAAACGTTCTGCCGACATAACGGTTTTTAATGAGACCGAGTTCGTACGGGATGCCCGTTGCCTCGGCATAGCCGATGGCCGCAGAAATACTGGAATCAGGCACGCCTGTGACGACATCCGCTTCAACCGCTGACTCCTGGGCAAGCATTTTCCCGAGGTTTTTCCGGGCGCTGTGCACGTTAATGCCGTCGATATTGCTGTCAGGTCTTGAGAAATAAATGTACTCCATGCTGCAGATGGAACGGTTGATATTCATGGAAAAGCGCTCTGATTTCATGCCTTCATCGTTGATGATCAGCATTTCGCCCGGCTCTACCTCGCGAAGGTACGTTGCGCCGACGACGTCAAATGCGCACGTTTCTGAAGCGACCACATAAGCATCGCCCATGATGCCGATTGACAGCGGTCTGAGTCCGTTCGGGTCAAGCGCTACAATCATCTCTGTTTCTGTCATGATTAAAAAGGCATAAGCGCCTTTCAGCATAGATAGCGAATTTTTGATCTGATCCTTCAGCGAAAAGTGTCCGCTGCGTTTAATCAGATGAGCCAGCACTTCCGTATCGGAGGAAGTCTGAAAAATGCTCCCTTGGTTTTCAAGCTGCTGCTTCAACTGTGTGGCGTTGACCAAGTTGCCGTTATGGGCGAGCGCGAGGCTGCCGTTGTTTTGCGAACGGAACAGGAGCGGCTGAACATTTTCATATCCGCCCCCTCCAGCCGTTGCGTAACGAACGTGCCCGATCGCGCCTTTTCCCTTTACTTTGCTGAGCTCGCCGTTTTGAAATACTTCAGTGATCAGTCCTTGGCCTTTGTGCGCCGTCAGTTTTTCACCGTCAGTCGCGACAATTCCCGCGCCTTCCTGTCCTCTGTGCTGGAGGCTGTGGAGGCCGTAATACGTAATTTGCGGGGCTTCTTCATGTCCCCAGATGCCAAACACACCGCATTCTTCATTCAGGCCTTTGATTTCAGCAAGCATGGAATAGCTCCTTTCCACGCGCGCTCAAGTTCTTTCGTTTGCGCGTGAACCAATTGTTGTCCGTCCTGATTTTGAATCGCCAGAAGTCCGTCAGCCGTTACCTCACCGATATGAACCGCATCAGCCGCAGCTGCTTCAAAGGCCGCTTGGTGTTCTTTTTTGACCGAAACGACGAAGCGGGATTGAGATTCAGAGAATAATAACGCCGCTTCCCCTGCAACAGTCACGTTGGCGCCAAGGTTTTCCGTCGTCATGACGCTTTCTGCGATCGCTACGCCTAAGCCGCCTTCTGATACGTCATGCGCGGATTGAACGAAGCCTTTTTTAATCGCGTCAAGCAATGCTTTTTGGCGTGACAGCTCTATATCAAGATCGATTTGCGGCGCTTTGCCGTAAATGCGGCCTTCTGTCATTTTTTGCAGTTCGCTTCCGGCAAACTCAGGTTTTGTTTCGCCGATCACGTATACAAGATCCCCCGCTTGTTTGAAATGCTGTGTCGTAATATGAGCGGTATCTTCAATTAAGCCGACCATGCCGATAACAGGCGTCGGGTAGATGGCCGTTCCGTTCGATTCATTATAAAGTGATACGTTTCCGCCGATGACGGGTGTGCTGAGAACATTGCACGCCTCGCTGATGCCGTCGGCCGCTTTTTCGATCTGCCAGAAAATTTCAGGTTTTTCCGGGTTTCCGAAATTCAGATTATCCGTGACCGCAAGCGGTTCGGCGCCGGAGCATACGATGTTGCGCGCCGCTTCGGCAACGGCGATTTTTCCGCCTTCTTCTGGATCAAGATATAAATAACGGGCGTTGCAATCCGTCGTCATTGCCAGCGCTTTTTTCGTGCCGCGGATTCTGAGCACTCCCGCGTCAGAGCCGGGAGCGACCACCGTATTTGTACGCACCATGTAGTCATATTGATCATACACCCACTCTTTGCTGGCGATTGTCGGCTGCTGCAGCAGGGCAAAAAGCGTCTCTGTCCCATCTTTCACTTCAGGCGCGGCAACTTCCGTTTTCTGAAACTCGCGGTAGTACGCGGGTTCTGCTGACGGTTTGTGGTATACGGGCGCTTCTTCCGCCAGTGCGTCGACCGGAAGTTCGCAAACAACCTCTCCGTTATGGCGGAGGCGGAGCATTTTATCATCCGTAACATGACCTACGGAAACCGCTTCAAGATCATATTTATCAAAAATATCGACAATTTCCTGTTCACGTCCGCGTTCAATGACGAGAAGCATGCGTTCCTGAGACTCGGAAAGCATCATTTCGTAAGCGGTCATACCCGTTTCCCGCTGCGGAATGAGATCAAGGTTCATTTCAATGCCGGAGCCGGCTTTGCTTGCCATTTCAGCACTCGAACTTGTCAGACCGGCCGCCCCCATATCCTGAATGCCGACTAAGGCGTCGCATTGGATGACTTCAAGGCATGCTTCCAGGAGAAGTTTTTCCATGAAAGGATCGCCGACCTGCACGGCAGAACGTTTTTCTTCAGATGAATCTGACATTTCTTCTGATGCGAAAGTAGCGCCGTGTATGCCGTCGCGGCCCGTTTTAGCGCCGACGTACATGACCGTGTTGCCGACACCTTTCGCCTGGCCTTTTTTAATATCTTTATGATCAATCAAGCCGACACACATTGCATTGACAAGCGGATTGCCTTCATAGCTTGCGTCAAACTGCACTTCTCCGCCGACCGTCGGGATGCCGATACAGTTTCCGTATCCCGCGATTCCCGCCACTACTTCTTCAAACAAGTACTTCACACGAGGTGAAGTGAGTTCACCAAATCGAAGAGAGTTTAATACAGCTATCGGACGGGCGCCCATTGAGAAAACGTCACGGATGATACCGCCCACTCCGGTCGCAGCACCCTGGTATGGCTCAAGCGCTGACGGATGGTTATGCGATTCAATTTTGAACACGACCGCCTGATTGTCACCGATGTCAACGATTCCCGCGCCTTCTCCGGGACCCTGCAGCACGCGTTCGCCGCTAGTCGGGAATTTGCGTAAAACCGGTTTTGAGTTTTTATAGCTGCAGTGCTCTGACCACATCACGGAAAAAATCCCGATTTCCGTGTAGTTCGGCAATCTTCCGATAATAGATTCAATGAGTGCGAACTCGTCATCACTGACACCCATTTGCTGATAGAGTTTCTCTTCTTTTATTTGTTCTTTACTTGGTTCAAGCAGTAGCGACATGAGTTTCCCTCCAATTTTTCACGATAGACCGGAACAATGTAAGACCGTCTGCGCTGCCGAGCAGTTCATCGACTGCGCGCTCAGGGTGAGGCATCATGCCTAATACGTTGCCTTTCTCATTCACGACGCCGGCAATGCCGCTGACGCTTCCGTTAATATCGCCGCCGTATGTGAAGGCGATTTGATTGTTTTCTTTTAATCTTTCAAGCGTTTCGTCATCACAGTAGAAATTGCCTTCGCCGTGGGCAACCGGAATCGTAATCGATTGTCCCTTTTCATAGGAAGATGTGAATAACGTACCGCCGTTCTGCACGATTAATTCAACCGGGCGGCAGATGAACTTTAAATCTTTGTTGCGTCTCATGGCGCCGGGCAGAAGTCCGAGCTCCTGCAGAATCTGGAATCCGTTGCAGACGCCGAGAACCGGTTTTCCTTCGGCAGCCGCTTTTTTCACGGCCGGCATGATGTTTGCGAATCTGGCGATGGCGCCGCATCTCAAGTAGTCGCCGTATGAAAACCCGCCGGGGATGAGTACGCCGTCAAATCCGTCAAGGCTTGTTTCCTCGTGCCAGACATACTCGACTTCTTCGCCGAGTTCGTCCTTTACGGCGTGGAACATATCAATATCACAGTTGGAGCCGGGTAACACAATCACCGCAAATTTCACTGTGCGACAACCTCCTCAACTTCATATCGGTAGTCTTCAATGACTGTATTGGCAAGGAGCTTTTCACACATTTCTTTCACGAGCGCGTCAAGATCGCGGTCAGATTTTTCGATCGTCAGCTCCATGTATTTTCCGATGCGCACATCCTGCACTTCATTGTAGGTCATGCTGTGCAATGCATGCTGCACCGCGCTTCCTTGAGGATCGAGCACACTTTCTTTTAAGCTGACATAAACTTTCACTTTATACATTATGAAATGCCTCCCAGTCTTTTGAAAATCTCTTCATATGCGTCGGTTAAGCTTCCCAGGTTCCGTCTGAACAAATCTTTATCGAGCTTTTCGTTTGTGTCTTTGTCCCACAGACGGCACGTGTCAGGAGAAATTTCATCCGCTAAAAGCACCCGTCCCTCTGCGTCTAAGCCGAATTCCAGCTTAAAATCTATTAATCTGACGCCGCAGTCTTCAAAAATATGCTGCAGCTCTTGGTTCACCTGGTTTGTAATCGATTTGATCGTTTTGACCTGCTCAGGAGCCGCTGCTTTTAAGAGCCAGATATGATCTTCAGTGATGAGCGGATCACCCAGTGCGTCATCCTTGTAGTAAAATTCGATAATCGGCTGCGGGAGCTCTGTTCCTTCCGGGATGCCGAGACGTTTCGACATGCTTCCGGCGGCAATGTTTCTGACCACGACTTCAAGCGGAATGATGCTCACTTTTTTGATGAGCTGCTCTGATTCTGAAACACGCTCCACAAAGTGGTTGTCAATTCCTTTGGCGTGCAGATGTTTGAAAATCAGGCTTGAAATTTCATTGTTCAGACGGCCCTTTCCGCTGATCTCCGCTTTTTTCTCACCGTTAAAGGCTGTTGCGGAATCCTTGTAGACCACGCGGAGAATCTGTTCGTCTTCAGTTTGATAAATTCGTTTCGCTTTTCCTTCATAAAGAAGATTATTGTTCACAATATTCACGGAAGGCCTCCTAACCCGAATGTTGGGAATATTCAATCTAAGGCGGCTGAAGAAGCCGCCTCCAGCTGGCTTCTTCTATAAACCTAAACGCTCAAAGATCAAGTCGACGTTTTTCAGATGATAATTGTAGTCAAAGCAATCGGCAATCTGTTCCGGTGTGAGGCGGGACGTGATTTTTTCCTCCGCTTCGACAAGCTGGCGGAACGGCACTTGTTTTTCCCAAGCTTCCATCGCTTTCGGCTGAACCGTGTCATATGCTTCTTCACGAGGCAGACCCGTGTCGATTAAAGCGAGCAGCACGCGCTGAGAATAGATTAAACCGAGTGTGCGGTCCATGTTGCGTTTCATATTTTCCGGGAATACCGTTAAGTTTTTGACGATATTGCTGAATCGGTTCAGCATGTAATTCAGCGCGATTGTCGCGTCAGGAAGAATGATGCGTTCAGCTGATGAATGAGAAATATCACGCTCATGCCATAACGGTACATTTTCGTATGCCGTCAGCATGTACCCGCGGATCACGCGCGCCATGCCCGTCATATTTTCCGACCCGATCGGATTCCGTTTATGAGGCATAGCCGATGAGCCTTTTTGTCCTTTTGCAAAAAACTCTTCCACTTCACGTGTTTCACTCTTTTGCAGACCGCGGATTTCCACTGCGAATTTTTCAATGCTCGTCGCGATCAAAGCCAGTGCCGCCATGTAATCCGCATGACGGTCGCGCTGTAATGTCTGAGTGGAAATCGGCGCCGCTTTCAGGCCGAGTTTTTCGCAGACATACTGCTCTACGAACGGATCAATATTTGCATATGTGCCGACCGCGCCGGAAAGCTTCCCGACTTCGATCCCTTCTTTTGCCTGCTTGAAACGTTCAAGGTTGCGTTTCATTTCTTCGTGCCAAAGCGCGAGTTTCAGGCCGAATGTCGTCGGTTCCGCGTGTACGCCGTGCGTGCGGCCCATCATGACCGTGTATTTATGTTCTTTCGCTTTTTCTTTTATAATGTCAACAAATCTCTCAATGTCCTTGAGCAAGATCTCATTCGCCTGTTTTAATAGATAGGAAAGAGCGGTATCCACGACATCTGTTGACGTCAGGCCGTAGTGGACCCATTTTCTTTCTTCGCCTAATGATTCTGAAACCGCGCGGGTAAATGCAACGACGTCATGGCGCGTATCCTGCTCGATTTCCAAAATGCGGTTGATGTCAAAAGACGCGTTTTCGCGCATGACCTTGACGTCTTCTTTCGGAATGACGCCAAGCTCAGCCCAGGCTTCACAGGCTAAAATCTCGACTTCCAGCCATGCCTGGTATCTGTTTTCGTCCGTCCAGATCGCGGACATTTCAGGTCTTGAATAACGTTCGATCATTATGCTCGTCCTCCGTCTCTTTTCATCCATATGTTCGTGATGTCCTGAATCCATGTTTCATCAGGCTTCCGCAAAAATGTCATATGCCCCATTTTGCGGCCTTTTTTAATCTCATGTTTTCCGTACAGGTACAGTTTGGCTTCTTTTAAAAGCTCCGTATGCTCCTCCGCAAGCTTCACTTCATCACCGAGCAGATTCACCATCATCCCCGGTTTGAGAAGATCGGTTCTGCCGAGAGGAAGTCCGCAGACTGCTCTGATGTGCTGTTCGAACTGGCTCGTTTCACAAAGGTCGAGCGTATAATGCCCGGAGTTGTGAGGACGCGGCGCCAGTTCATTGATCAAAAGGTTTCCGTCTTCTGTGACGAACATTTCCACCGCAAGCGGCCCGACAAGCTCCAATTTCTCCGCGAGCTGAACGGCAAGCGCCTCTGCCCGCTTTTGAACCGTTTCCTCCGCTCTCGCGGGCACGATGCTTTGGAACAGAATATTATTTTTATGGATATTTTCAGCAGCCGGAAAGGTTGAAATCTCACCGTGAGCCGATCTCGTCACGATAACGGAAAGCTCCATCCGGAATGATACCCAGCTTTCCAGTATGCACGTGCCGTTTTCTAGCAGCGCGGCCGCTTCATCTGTCTGTCCTTCTTCCTTAATGACAAATTGGCCTTTGCCGTCATATCCGCCGCGGCATGTTTTCAGCACCGCCGGGAGCCCCAGTGCCTGAACAGCTTCCTCAAGCTCCCGTCCGCTGTTTACGATCCGATAAGGAGCGACTTGACAGCCTGCTGACTGGATCGCCTTTTTTTCCGTTTCCCTGTTTTGGGTGATAAGCAGCAGCTCGCTTCCCTGGGGAAGATATGCATGTTCTTTGAGCCAGTTGAGCGCCTCGTAATCGATATTTTCAAATTCGTACGTAATGATGTCACTGACTCCGGCCAATTTTTGAATCGCTTCACGGTCATTATACTGGGCGGTAATCTCAATATCGGCGATCTGTCCGCATGGCGAGTCTTTCACGGGATCGACGACTGCGACTTTATAGCCCATCTGTTTTGCGGCGACAGCCATCATTTTTCCGAGCTGTCCGCCTCCGATAATGCCGATGACGGCGCCGGGATAAATCGTTTTTTTATCAGACAAGCTGATCACTGCTTTCCAGCACCGTTTGTTTTGTCGCATTTCTTCTCGCCTCTAGTTTATCCGCAATGTCACCGTCAAATGCCGACAAAATCTGCGCGGCTAACAGACCCGCGTTCACTGCGCCCGCTTTTCCGATCGCCGTCGTCGCGACCGGCACGCCGCCGGGCATCTGTACGATAGACAGAAGAGAATCAAGCCCGTTAAGCGATTTTGTCTGAACCGGTACGCCGATCACCGGCAGCGTCGTTTTGGCCGCCGTCATCCCCGGCAAATGCGCCGCTCCACCAGCTCCGGCAATAATGACTTTTAAGCCTCTGTCTCTGGCGCTTTCTGCATATTCAAACATCAAATCAGGCGTCCGGTGCGCGGATACTACCTGTTTTTCATAAGGAATGTGAAGTTCGTCAAGTATGTCGCATGCATGTTTCATTGTCTCCCAATCGGAGGTGCTTCCCATGATGATTCCTGCTAGCGGCTGCATTCTGTTCCCACCTTCTCATGCTTTGTTTTTCAGAAAAAAAAGCCCGGCTTATATTGCAACTATGAGGAAGCAATACAAACCGGGCATGGCGCGCGTATCGTCAGTCGTTCGCTTCTGCGATATCCATGTCAGCTGTTTATCACTTTCCTGCATAGTCCGGCCGTTTACGGCAGCCGGGTAGAAACTTATGGGCCATATTCCCAAGATTATATGAGGTCGTGTTTTGATTTCATGTTTATCTTAACAACGGACTTGGATAATGTCAACGACATTATCGAACGATATAAAAATTCTTTCTTTTAATGTTCGTGTTTAGATCAATTTCCCTTCAAATACGATTTTTTTCCCGCAAGGAACGACTTGAATTGATCCATTTTCTTTCTTTTCTGTAAAGATCGGCTCTTCCATCCGCCGGACGGGCATATAACCCTCTTCCTTCATTAAAGTGAGAATGGTGTCAATCGTTTCATCTTCCGTTACTTCAAACCGTTTCTTTTTTGGCTTTGTCATTCCTTAATTCTCCTCTTCTTCACTGCTTTCACCCAGAATCCGCCGTGGATCGTTTTCGGCTCAAAGGCGATGATAAACGCTTTTTCATCAAGCGTTTTAATCGTATCATAAAGCTGAAGCTCATATTTGCGCGGCGTCAGAATCTGCATGGCGGTCCGGTCTCCTTCAAGTCCGCCCGCAACCCAGCTTGTAACACCGTATCCTTTTTCCCGGAGCTGTTTCGGCAGGTCCAGATCAAGCTCTTTCGTAATGACGTTGACTGTTATGTAGCCGAGCGCCAGTTTTTCTTCAATTTTCATTCCCACTATGACGCCGAGGCCGTAGCCGAGCGCATAGGCAATGACGTTTTGAATTTGATTCAGATTGCCGAGAACGAGACTCAGGCCGGTCACATACACAAGGATTTCAATCGTACTGATGCCTGCGGCGAAATAGCGCTGTCCCTTTAATGTCAGAATCATCCTGATCGTAAAGAAAGAGACATATATAATGTTAATGATGAGAATAATGAGAACCATACCTATACTGTTGGATAAAATTGTCTGCATCACTGATTCCCCTCCTCTGACTTTGAAAAGCCAATCTTTCAATTAAGGATAGTTTACCCTCTTTTCATCATTTTCAAAAGAAAAAAAAGCCCGCCCCGCAAGGCAGACTTTCAAGCTCTTATCAGTGAAGCTCGGCTTTTTTCAATCGTTTGACGGCTTCATATTCCTTCTCAAGTTCACTCAGCGTGTATCCGGACAGTTCCTGAACATGGTCTTGATAAAACCCAGAGCGGATCAGTTTTGTCCTCAGGTGCTGTTTTTTCCGATTAATGGCTTCTCGCAACAACGGGGCCATCTTCATCATCCCTTTCCGAATCATAAAGAGTAGTGCCGCTTTCGAATTGCTGTTGCTCTCATCATATCTCGGCCGGGTCCTCAAAACAACACGCTTTATTAGAAAAATTTGTAAACATTGTGAAAGACAAATTTCGACTTATAAAGGGATCAGCGAAGCAGTAAAGTACTCGGAAATGAGCGGCCATGTCACAGCCGTAAAAACGAGCATGATGATGACCGCCGCGGAAATACAGTACATCACGTCAGCCGCAGGCTTTTCAGCCGATTTGTATAGAATCTGCACAAACTGCACCATCGCCGAGGCGGCCAGAAACAAGGTCAGCGCCGTAAACACCACGGTGATGACCGGCAGATTCAATATCGCGAAAATCATCCACACGATAGAGCAGGCGACAGCCGGAACCAAAAGCGATCCGACCCCCGCGGCCGCATCCCGCATCGTAATTTTCTGCTTCATCATATAACGTGATACAAGCCAGACCGCGCCCGCCGCAGCGGCAAAAAAGACGAGCGTGTACACGAGAACGACGGTAAAGCCGTCAAAAAACGTATGATGCCGCTCCCCGTATCCGAGAGGCCTTTGCTGGCTTGCCCTCAGCTGAAACCAATTTCCGATTGAGAAAAAGATACTGAATACAAGCATTGAAATAAGAGCATATTTAAAGCGGGAAAAGCCGTCTTCCCCAACGACCTTCACCGGTGAAGTCAAAATGCGCAGCGCGAAACGGCAATAACGTTTGACCGCGGCCCATGCAGAAGCGAGTTTTTCTGTAAAAGCCGGAGCCGGGCGCCGTTCCTTTTCTTTTTTCTTTTGCTTTTGATAACGTCCCGCATTTCTGGACATTCTCGACAGCGGTTCTTCATCAGTTCCCTGATGCTGTTTTTCTTCTTCCAACGTTTCTTTTCTTTCTTCCGTCATGTCAGCAACTCCTATCAAAAAAATACGGCGGAATTTGTTTAGCAAGAAAATAAAACACTTATATAAGGTACCGAAGCGGCCTTAAACAGTCAAGCGGTTTTCTTCACCCGGACACCCACATGACGTTTTATAGTATGTATTGGTTTTACGGAATAGGACAAAAACAAAAAACCGGCTGTCCTCAGCCGGTTTTTCCGTTATTTCAAGAAGATGAAATACAGGATAAAGATGACGAACAGCCCGTACATAATCGGGTGAACGCTTTTTCCTTTTCCTTTGCAGATCATTGTAATCGGGTAGAAAATAAAACCGATCGCAATCCCCGTCGCAATACTGTACGTCAGCGGCATCATAATCATCGTTAAAAATGCCGGAACAGCCACCTCGAATTTATCCCAGGCGATCTTACCGAGCGGCGCCACCATCAGCGCGCCGACGATAATTAAAGCCGGAGCCGTCACATTCGTGGTGACAACTGACAGAAGCGGCGAGAAAAACATCGCCAGCAAAAAGAGAATGCCCGTCACAACAGCCGCAAAGCCGGAGCGCGCCCCCGCCGCAACGCCTGAGCTGGATTCAACATAAGAAGTCGTTGTAGACGTACCGAGCACGGCTCCGATAACGATTGATGTTGAATCTGCCAGAAGCGCTCTTCCCGCGCGCGGAAGTTTGTTTTCCTTCATCAGTCCGGCCTGTGTCGCTACAGCTACCAGCGTACCGGCCGTATCGAAAAATCCGACGAACAGGAAAGTTAAAATGACAATCAGCATTTGTACGGAGAAGATATCCGGAAGGTGCATCCACGCCTGTCCGAAAGTCGGCGCCAGACTCGGCACGCTGCCGACAATGTGTGTCGGAACCGGAATCAGCCCGCAGATCATACCGGCAACCGCCGTCAGAAGCATTCCGATAAACACGCCGCCGTTTACGCGAAGCACCATCAGAATGACCGTCACAATAACACCGAAAACCGTCAGCAGCACAGGGCCGCTGTGAATATTGCCGATAGACACCAAAGTCGATGAGTTCGCTTCAATAATGCCCGAACCCTGCAAACCGACAAATGTGATAAACAAACCGATACCCGCGCCGACCGCCAATTTCAGCTCAGGCGGAATCGCATTAATGATTTTTTCCCGCAATCCCGTCAGTGAAAGCGCCACGAAGATAATTCCGGAAATCAAGACGCCGGAAAGCGCAGCCTGCCATGAAATCCCCATGCCGAGTACGACAGAGAAAGCAAAAAACGCATTTAATCCCATACCCGGCGCAATCGCGATCGGATACTTTGCAATGAGCCCCATTAAAATACAGCCGGCCGCAGATGCCAAGGCTGTAGCGGTGAACACCGCGCCCTGGTCAATTTTTAATGCTTCTGGAAATCCTTTCACACCGTTTAAAGACAATGTCAGCGGATTGACGAACAGAATGTACGCCATTGACAAAAAGGTCGTTAAACCGCCGATGATTTCATTACGATAGCTTGTCCCCAGCTCATCAAACTGAAAAAATTGCTTCAAGCCAATTGCCTCCTTCATTCTCTCCCATTTATTCTGCCCGTTATCCGCCAAATAAAAAACGCCCCAAATAACATTTTGGGACGCTTGACTACATACGTTCAGTCTGAATAAATAAGAATGGATTATTTATATCAAACGATTGAGATTGATCCGTAGTCAAGCCATTTACGGTAGCTTGGTAGAAACTTGCGGGCCATATTCCCGCCATTATACGATATCTGCATATTTGATTTCTGAGTCTATTGTATCAATTCAATTTTGAAAACTCAATAAAAAAAACGAACAATCCCGTTAAAAAAATTTGGTTTATTCGTTAATTGACCAAAAATGGAAGACGGCAAAAGCCGCCTTCCCGACATTATTTTCCGTCCGCAGGCCGAACCGGCACCGCGAATGTAATCCCCTTGTCATCCGCCAGCAAGTTCATAACCGTTTGATTGACGTACAAAGCATATGAATCGAATGAGAAATCGCGCAATGAATAGTCTTTATCGGATGAATCATCCAATTCAAAAACGGATTCCATTTCACCCGTTTTAAGATTCGTGACTTTCGCCTTATTCCCTTTCAGATAATAGCCTTTTTCATACTCATTAAGCGATGGCCAAGTTTTCATTTTTTTCGTATTGCCGAGACCGATTGATTCACCGACATTCATCAGCTGATCTTCATCCGCCTTGCTTACATCAATTCCGCTGAATTGATAATCGACAATTACCCGTCTGTCTTGCTGTTTGATCTTTTTGATGGTAATGCCGACATGATGATGTTTCGTTTTATAACTGACGGGCAGTTTTGTTTTCAGAGGCACGATTTCTCCCGGCTCTGATTCTGTTTTTATATCGCCCGTTATGAAAAGTGTTTTCGCTTTCGGGTCTATCGGTTTGCTGAATTGAGTTTGGCCGCGTATTCTTTTCCCACCGCCAGGAAGATTCTTCCTGCCGCCAAGTTCAATATTCGACATCGTCATTTCATAATGGTTTCCAGCATCATCCGTTGCTTCGTAAATCGAGATGGCATCATTTTTGGCTGCATCATAGAAGTCGATAGAATACAGGAGGGCCGATCCCATCGTTCCGTTTTCCGCCCGGATATCGAAAAAGCGGTATAATCCGTGATTTACATTCACAGCTTTCGTTCCTTCAAGAGAAACGGACTTTTGTTTTTTAATAGGGAGTGTAAAGCGCCAGTTTCCGGGGATATCCTTGATTTGTGTAATGACAAGCGGAAGCTTATCACCGTCTTTCAGCTTTGAGCCGTCCATGAACAGGCGAAGCTGCCCCGCGTACCGCCCGTCTTTCATTTTTTTCATATCACTGCTGTCATAATCCTCTGCTAACATATTCCGTGGATCTTTATAATCGACTTGAAAAGAGATGCTCTCCTCATCTGATTTCAAATTATCAACGATAAAGTTATAAACGAGCTGTCCGCTGTCGTAATACACACTTTTCACTGTCACCGTGATTCCGCGTGATTCCGCTTTTTCGTTCAGTTTTGTCACCAAATTGCTTTTAAACAGCGCAGAACCTGCCTTATCCTGAAACAGACTGTAAATTTGTCCGGCAACAGGAATGTTTCCCATAGCCGTGTTAACGGAGGGCATGAATAAGCCTGAGGACAGATACAGAATAAACAAAGCAGCAGCAACCGCGAGGCCGTTTATCACTTTTCGTCCCCATCTCCGTCTGACGGCGCCTTCTTTTCCGGCACGGACAGCAGCGCTGTGTATCACGTTTTTCAATTCAGCTTTCGGCACGTCAATGTCCTGATACAATTGCTTCATTTGATGCTTTTCCATATGTGTTTATCCTCCTTTTCCAGCTCCTGCTTCAATGCTTTTCTCGCCCTGTGCAGATGCGTTTTCACAGTGCCTTCCGCCATACCGGTCTGTTCAGCGATCATACCAATCGAGAAATCTTGAAAATAATAAAGCTGAATGGTCAGCTGTATATGTTCATCAAGCGTTTCCAGAGCATTCCGAAGATCTATGTATTCTTCAATGTTCTTATTCTCCGCGCGCGTATCGTGCTGCGGCTCAAACGGAATGACGTCTCCGTGCTTTTTCCTCATCGCAAAAATCGTATGAAGCAGAATCCGGATCAGCCACGTTTTAAAATATTTCGGCTCCTTCAGCTGTGCGATATGAAGAAAAGCCTTGTAAGCCGTTTCCTGAACAGCGTCCAGTGTATCTTCCTTGTGATGCAAATAAAGATAAGCTGTTTTATATAAAGTCTCCTGATGGGTTGTGATCAGTTTTTCAAAGGCTGCGGCATCACCTTTTTTCGCCTTTTTGATCAATCGTTCTTCCTTCACCTTATCCACCTCCTATGCTGTTAGATATGAATCGGGGCAAAACGGTTTCAAAAAGATGAAAAAAAACGCCTCTTTTTTAAAAGAGACGTTTTTTATCTTCATTTATTCCCACTCAATGGTATCTAAACATTATAAGAATTAATTTATTGAATATCAAGCCTTTTGGGGTTTGCAGTTCCTTCATTTAGAAGTTACCATAAAAATATTGCCCCCCGTGTTCTGAATATTATGGGAGGGGGGAAATACTGTGAACACTGTATTTTTAGTGTTTTAGTTGACCTTATAATAAAAAAAGCGCACTAAATCAAATTGAAAGGTGCAAAAACATGATTACAAATCAACAATTAGTCATAAACAATTTGGAAGAAAAATTAAAATCATTTACTCATACAGTTAGCGGAGAGCTTACAAAGGAAGAAGATTTCATCATAGCAAATACAAAAATTCCTACTGATACATTCAATGTAATATTGCCGAAATCTCCAAATATCAAAAATACAGTTAAGATCAGACATGGAATCGATAATTTTTCATATAAAAAATATCCCTTTAGTATTTGGATTGATGCTCAGTATTTAACTGAGGATTGGACTAAACTTATACAAGAATATGATCTAAAAGAAGCGGAACGTAATGTAATGATGAAACTTGAAAATACTCTTAATGCCGGGCAAAGAATTTCCCATCAACTTATGATTACTGCTGTGAAAAATGATGAAGAACTTTTAAAATATATAGACGTATTCATGAGCTTATTTGAGGGAACACCAGAAAAAGATGCATTAGAAAGTTATTTTAATAGGTTTTCACAAGTAAAATTAGGTTCAGAAGTTCAAATGTTTATTGGATGCATAGATGAAATGCCTGTAACTACTGGTTTATTAATAGAAACCAAAGATAGCTATGGTATTTATGATGTGATGACAAAAGAAACATTTAGAGGTAAAGGAATTGGCAGTGAAATGTTTCAATTTCTTCTAAATCAAACAAAGGATAAACAAAAACCAGTGGTATTACAGGCTTCAGATGATGGAAAAAATATCTATAAGCGATTTGGATTTACAGATGTCGGTGAAATGGTTGTATTTGAATAAGGAGGTTCCTTTAATTTGCTTAATTTGAACAAACCTTATTCTAAAACAACATTAATTATTATCTCATTAAGGAATACTTGTTCCAAGAGAGTTTTTAAAATTCACGGTTCAATTAATAATATTGGATCAATTGTTGCTATAAAAGAAAAAAAGAGCTTAGAACCCTTATAAACCAAGGATTCTAAGCTTCTTTTGACTATTCCCACTCAATCGTTGCAGGCGGCTTGCTCGTAATGTCATACACGACGCGGTTGATGTGTTTCACTTCGTTGACGATCCGTGTAGAAATCACTTCAAGCACATCCCAAGGGATACGCGCCCAGTCAGATGTCATGCCGTCAATTGATGTTACGGCACGGATACCGATTGTGTAATCATACGTTCTCGCATCTCCCATGACGCCGACGCTGCGGATGTCAGGAAGAACCGTGAAGTACTGCCAGATGTCGCGCTCAAGGCCGTGATTCGCCACTTCTTCACGCAGAATCGCGTCTGATTCACGAACGATTTCAAGTTTTTCTTCCGTTACTTCGCCGAGTACGCGGATGCCAAGTCCAGGGCCCGGGAACGGCTGACGCCATACGATATCATCCGGAAGGCCGAGCTCTGTGCCAAGCGCGCGCACTTCGTCTTTGAAAAGGGTGTTCAGCGGCTCGATCAGTTCAAACTGCATATCTTCAGGAAGTCCGCCGACATTGTGATGCGATTTGATCGTTTGCGCCGTTGCAGTACCGCTCTCGATAATATCCGTGTAAAGCGTTCCTTGCGCAAGATAATCGATGCCTTTCAGCTTGTCCGCTTCATCATCAAATACGTAAATGAATTCGTTGCCGATGATTTTGCGTTTTTGCTCAGGATCAGAAACACCTTTCAGCTTGTTTAAGAATCTGTCTTTCGCATCAACTTTAATGACATTCATATTAAAGCCTTCGCTGAACGTTTTCATGACGCCTTCCGCTTCGCCTTTACGGAGCAGGCCGTGATCGACGAAAATACAAGTCAGCTGGTCGCCGATCGCTTTATGAATTAAAGCAGCCACAACAGAGGAATCAACACCGCCGCTTAGCGCGCAAAGAACCTGTTTGTCTCCGACTGTTTCACGGATTTTTTGCATTTCGATTTCGATAAAGTTTTCCATTGACCATTTGCCTTCACAATCGCAAACGCCGAATACAAAGTTTTTCAGAAGATCATTGCCGTATTCAGAGTGGCGCACTTCCGGGTGGAACTGAACGCCGTACCAATTCTTGTCCGCTTTGCTCATCGCTGAATTCGGGCAGTGATGGCTTGTTGCGTCAACAGTGAAGCCCTCTGGAACTTCTACAACCAAATCGCCGTGGCTCATCCAGACAACTTGTTCTTCCGGAAGATCTTTAAACAAGTCAGGAGTTCCTTGAATCTGAATGTTGGCTTTTCCGTATTCGCGCTGGCTTGCCGCCTCGACTTTTCCTCCGAGATAATGAGTCATCAGCTGCATGCCGTAGCAGATGCCTAATACAGGAATATCGAGTTCAAAGATTTTTTCGTCACAGCGGAAAGATCCTTCATCATATACACTGTTCGGTCCGCCTGAAAGGATAATTCCTTTTGGATTCATTTCTTTGATTTCCTCAGCTGTCAACGTATGGGGGTGCAGCTCGCTATATACGCCAAATTCACGGATCCGGCGGGTAATCAGCTGGTTATACTGACTGCCGAAATCAAGAACAAGAATCATTTCATTCACTAACTTCGTCATGGTTGTCACCTAATCTCCTCTAAGTTTTTGACACAGAAAAAACGGAGGACAAACGTTCAGCCCTCTGTCGCGCAAGACTTGTCCGGAAGCCCGGCTTTTTAACGCTCCCGGGCTCCCATTTAACATTCATTTATTCTAACAACAGGACGATATGCGGTCAAGACTATCTTGTTTTAATTATATTTTCCCACAACTGTCCCGATTCATTCCAAAGCTTTGCGGCATTATCCCTGCGGTATAAGGCCCGCTCATAGCGCAGCGTCAGCTCGGACATGTCGTTTGTATGGTACGCCTCGTCAATCCTCGCGGCAAAATCGCGGAGTGTTTCTCCGTCTCCCCTGCTGAAACCTTTTCGTTTCAGCTGACGGAGCAGCGCGGCATATGCGTCGAAAAAGACGTCTTCATCCGTTCGCCGCTTCAATCTGGCTGCTGTAACGTGCGGAATCCAGCGCGCCCGGAACAGCCAGGCGAGTGCCGCCGCGGCTGAAATTACGATGACGATGGCTGCATACGGCCACAGGTGTGCCGCGGTTTTGTTGCGGATCACAGGCTGCGGTGCCGCGCTGTGATCCCGCTTTTTCGGTGTTTCTTCTTTTTCCGGCTTTGTTTCCTGACGCTGCTTGTCAGACGGTGAATCCGAATTCCCCGCTGAGCCTCCGCTGTCTTTTGCCGCGGTATGATTTTGCTCTGACGTAAACTCCGTCGGATTGGTGAAGCCTTTTGTCGGCTCAAACGTCACCCAGCCCTGATCGGGAAAATACACTTCTACCCACGAATGGGCGTTGTTGTTTGTGACTTCATAAATGTGGCCGTTATGGTCGCCTGCCCCTTTATATTCGCCGGATGTATAGCCCTTCACCCAACGGGCGGGAATTCCCGCAGAGCGGAGCAGCACGGCCATTGCCGATGAAAAGTTATCACAATATCCTCTTTTCGTTTCGAACAGAAATTGATCGACATAATCCTGATTGTGCTCCGGAACCGCGACATCCTGTGTATTATACGAAAATGCGGAAGATCCGAGATAATCCTCGATCGCCTTCGCTTTATCGAACATATTATAATGATCCCGCGTCAGTCTGTCCGCAAGCTGTCTCACTCTTCCCGGAAGGCTGTCGGGGACTTGTAAATACCGGTCATTGAATTGATTCTGCTCACGGTATCGTTTCACTTTCACTTTTCTGAGATCATTCAGCTTAAAGACGGGCGCCTGAAAAGTCACCGTGTACCGTCCCATATTGCGGATGTTGCCCACTTGTTCACTGACCGGCGTAATTTGCTCGGTGTTTCCGTTCATTTCAAGCTGAATCGAGTGCTTCGGTTTAATATTGGAGACGCCGATCGGATACATGACGTGATTATAGAGATAATTCTCATCAATGGACACCTGTGCCGTATACCGTCTCGTCTGCACACTCCGGTCAAACCATACATCTTCCACATTGCCGCCGTTCAGTTTATAGGACATGCCCTGATCGGTCTCCACCCAGCCTTTTCCGGTGTATGTATCTTTCGTTTCCACCCGGAAGTACGCCCGTTCTTTTCCCTTCCATGTAAAAACCGGCGTATCATCCTCCTGAAAAGGGCCGCCCAATGTTTCATCATGATTGCCGTAGCCGATTTTGCTTTCGGCGGCGGGCACTTCTTTGTGGTTTGTTATTTTTTTTAGAAACGGCACGGGATCCGGCCAGTTCGGGTCTGATTTCGGAGCCGCCAGACCGAACACGACGGAAGCGCAGATAAACAGCATCAGCGGCAGAAACCATTTGAGTATCAATCTTTTTTTAAACGCTATGTGTTCCGTAAGCCTGATGCGCTCCATATACAAAAGCCCCATCATCAAAAAGCCGATAAAGACGATCCGGATGACGGCGTACGCGGCATCATAAGGAGTAAACGTATCAAGCACGGTGATATAAGCCACCGTCATGATAAAAAAGAATAATATTTTCCGCTGATAGATCACCCAGTAATGCAGCAAATACACGAGCAGCCATAAAAGCACAAAAAACAGCAACGTGCGGAATGACGGATTCATATCATTCCATCTTCCGGTCCCGATGTGGCGGGCATTTTGCATCACGTCCCGCAAAAAAGAAACGAGCCATTCCGGCTGAAAAATAGAACCTTTATAAAACAGGATGTGAATACTGATCAACGTAAACAGAATGCAGGACGGCACGGTGACGTACCACCTCATCCGGAAGAATGACAGCAGAAATGCCAAACCGATAAAAACGATGAAAAAACCGGTATGTTTTGTATCCGTAAAATTGTGCAGCGGCCTGAGCCATTCCCATAACAATAAAAAAGCGAGAAAATAAAACAGCAGCAGACTCAGCCTGCTTCCCTGGTTCTCGTCATGCGGCATGGCGCGCCACCTCTCTTTCTAAACAACATGGGACACCTGTTTGCCCCTGATCATTTGCACCTTAATATTTTTCTGAGCGAAGATGAGAGCGAGTTTCCGTTCTTTCTCCGAAAGCGCGGCATTCGTTTCTTTCGCCAAAAACACCGTCATGTCAGCACGGCCGGGCTCAGCCTGTTTGAGAAGGTCTTCTGTAAGACTGCCCGTCACGACGGCAATGGAAGCTTTACCCAGCTCTTTTCCTAAACGCCCGCCTGCATCAGCTTCTTCCGATTCTGAAGCTGATGCCAGGTAACGCAGCATCTTTCTGAAATGCCGGTCTCCCTCCCGGACGGGAAATACAGTCCGGTCGCTCCCCAATGAAATAAATCCTGCGGGAGAGCCCTTCACAAGCGCCGTGTAAAGCAGGGATGCCGAAGCTGACACCGCGGCTTCAAACGAAGGGGACGGCCTGCAGTCCAAAAGGAGAATCATATTCATACTCTGCAGCGGGTCAAATTCCTTCGTCATCAGCTCATTTCGCCGCGCCGATGTTTTCCAGTCAAGTGCGGAAAACCGGTCGCCCGGCTGATAATTTCTGACGCTCGCAGCCATTGCTGTGCGGTGTACCTGAAACGGAGCGCCGGCACCCGCACCCTCTTCTCCGGATGCAGCCTGCGGCTTATAGTGAACAGGCCCGTACGCCGGGAAAACCAGAACCGTATCCGTTACGGAAAACGACGCCGTCTTGTCCAAAAGCCCGAGAACATCTCCCGTCCGCACTCTTATCGTATGTAAATGATGCTCTCCGCGCGGCACCTGCGGCAGCTCATATTGTAACGTCAGCTTCCTTTGAAACCAGGGAAACACAAGCTGCTTCGCACTGCGCCTCTCGCCAAGCGTTTCCGGCATCACATCTTCAATGACCATATATGTCAGCGGAAACGGCAGGCGCCTCGTCAGCCTGATGGTGACAGACAGCCTGTCGCCTGAGGTTAACTGGGCGGAGGACACGTCACGCGTCACCTGAAACGCCCGCAGCGGGTACACAGCGACCAGCCCGGCGTAAACGGTAAACGGCAAAAACGCATAAAATAAAAACCAGCTCACAAATCCGCCCTGAAACATGGCATAAGAAAAGACAGCCGCCGTCAGTACGGCCAACATAAGCAGCTTCCAGCCATATAGAAGCCAATGCATCTTCTTTCTCATTAGCGGACCGACATCCTTTGAACGGGAACTTTTTCCGTTTGCATGATGTCTTCTATAACCGCTTCCGCCGTCACATCGTTAAATTTCGCCTCGGCGGTCAAGATCATTCTGTGCGGCAGCGTATACGGAGCCAAATACTGGACGTCATCAGGAATGACGTAATCGCGGTCATGAAGCAGCGCGTACGCCTGCGCGGCTTTCATTAATGAAATTGAACCGCGCGGGCTGACGCCCAGATGTACGGACGGATGCCGGCGGGTATGCTGAGTAATTCCGACGATATACGCTTTAATTCCATCATCCACCCGCACCTGCTCCAGTTTTTGCTGGAGGGTGATGAACTGTTCTTTAGAAATGACGGGCTCGATTGTTTCAAGCGGATTGCGCCCTTCCTGCAAAGACAGAACCCGAAGCTCCTCCTCGGCAGTCGGGTAGCCCATGCGCAGCTTAAATAAAAACCGGTCAAGCTGGGCTTCGGGAAGCGGATACGTTCCTTCATATTCAACCGGGTTTTGTGTGGCCATGACGAAAAACGGCTCAGCCAGCCGCATTGTCTTTCCGTCAATCGTGACATTCCCTTCCTCCATCGCCTCAAGCAGGGAAGACTGCGTTTTCGGAGAGGTTCTGTTAATTTCATCAGCCAGCACGATATTCCCCATGATCGGCCCCGGGCGGTATTCAAATTCCATTGTTTTCGTATTATAAATAGAGACACCCGTCACATCTGACGGCAGAAGATCCGGCGTGAACTGAATCCTCTTAAAGTCAGCTCCGATCAGCTTGGCCAAAGCCCGGACCATCATCGTTTTTCCGACTCCCGGCACGTCTTCCAGCAGCACATGCCCTTTTGCGAGAATGGCGGCCAGACTGAGTATGACGATATCCCGTTTTCCTATGATGATGTTTTCAATATGCTCAACGGCTTTCTCCAGCAGCGGATGCAGCTCTTCTTTATAAGCCATTCTTCTCCTCCTAGTCATCTCTCAAATTTCAATTATCGTAACCTAACTTTACCACAAAATATAAACAGTATAAAAAAACGTTTCCAGCGAATTGTTTCCAGTCCGAAAAAGGAAAAAAGCTCTCTCTTTAGAAAGGAAGCTTTATTTCAGCTGGAGAGGCTCCATATGAACGTGTGAATGGTCAAAGGCATGTTCCTCTTTCATCCCGGCACCTTCTGCTGTACGGATGAGAAAAAAATGTCATATTTTCTTACATCATTTTCAATTGTCTATAGCATTTATGATAGAATAATACTTGTCGGAATATTCAGCATAAACAAACCAAAAGGAGGCAAAGAATGAATCAGCCTAACTCTTTATCTAAGGGATTAAAAACCCGGCATATGACCATGATTTCAATTGCCGGCGTGATCGGCGCCGGATTATTTGTCGGAAGCGGATCCGTCATTCATTCCACCGGACCCGGAGCGATTGTCTCCTACGCTTTAGCAGGATTATTAGTGATTTTTATTATGAGAATGCTGGGGGAAATGTCCTCCGTCAACCCGACAAGCGGTTCGTTTTCACAGTACGCGCATGACGCCATCGGTCCTTGGGCCGGTTTTACGATCGGATGGCTGTATTGGTTTTTCTGGGTCATCGTCATTGCCATTGAAGCCATTGCAGGCGCCGGAATCATACAGTACTGGTTCCCGGGCATTCCGTTATGGCTGACGAGTCTGCTTCTGACCGTGCTGTTAACACTGACGAATATTTATTCAGTTAAATCGTTCGGCGAATTTGAATACTGGCTTTCCTTAGTAAAGGTAGCGACGATCGTTGTCTTCTTAATCGCAGGATTTGCGTTCATTTTCGGAATCGTTCCCGGCAGCAAGCCGGTCGGGCTGGAAAATCTGGCGGGCAGCGGCGGATTTTTCCCTAAAGGTCCAAGTTCCGTTCTGCTCGGCATCGTCGTTGTCATTTTTTCTTTCATGGGATCTGAAATCGTCGCAATCGCAGCGGGAGAAACGTCAAATCCGGTCGAATCCGTCACAAAGGCGACCCGCTCAGTCGTTTGGCGGATCATTATTTTTTACGTCGGCTCCATTGCGGTTGTGGTCACACTGCTGCCGTGGGATTCAGCCAATATTTTGGAAAGCCCCTTCGTTGCCGTTTTGAGCCATATCGGGGTTCCCGCAGCCGCTCAAATCATGAATTTCATCGTCCTGACAGCCGTTCTGTCCTGCCTGAACTCCGGGCTTTATACGACGTCACGGATGCTGTATTCACTGGCAGAGCGAAATGAAGCGCCGCGGCGTTTTATGAAACTGAGTAAAAGAGGCGTACCGGTTCAAGCCATTATCGCCGGCACCTTTTTCTCCTACATTGCCGTTGTTATGAACTACTTTTCTCCCGACTCCGTATTTTTGTTCCTGGTCAATTCATCAGGGGCGATCGCACTGCTCGTCTATCTCGTCATCGCCGTCTCACATCTGAGAATGAGAAAGAAAATCGAACGGACAAACCCTGAATCTCTTAAAATCAAAATGTGGTTTTATCCGTACTTAACCTACCTGACGATCATCGCCATTTGCGCCATCTTGTTATCTATGCTGTTTATCAGTTCAATGCGGTCTGAATTTCTGCTGACAGGATTTATTACTCTGCTGGTACTTGCCTCATATGTATTCCGCAAAAAACAAAAACCGAAAGAGAGCGCTTCCGAAAGCCGGGTTGCGCAATAACCGCAGACACCCCCCTCAAAAAAGGGCGGGTGTTTTTTTAACCAACCTGTTCCAGGCAGCATTAACTGTAGTACAGGATTTCAATAAATGATAAGGACAGGATGAAAAATGGCACTAGAAAAATTTGCAGATGAACTGCCGATTATCGAAACACTCCAGCCGCAGAAGAAATCAGACGGCAGCACGTATTATGAAGTCACCATGAAGGAATGCTTTCACAAGCTGCACCGCGATCTCCCGCCGACCCGGCTTTGGGGGTATAACGGTTTGTTTCCCGGCCCGACGATCGACGTGAACAAAGATGAAAACGTCTATATTAAATGGATGAATGACCTGCCGGATAAGCATTTTCTGCCCGTGGATCATACCATTCACCATTCAGAAAGCGGCCATCAGGAACCCGATGTCAAAACCGTCGTCCATTTACACGGAGGAGCAACGCCGCCGGACAGCGACGGCTACCCGGAAGCCTGGTTCACAAAGGATTTTAAGGAAACGGGTCCTTATTTTGAGAAAGAGGTATACCATTATCCAAACAAACAGCGCGGGGCTCTGTTATGGTATCACGATCACGCCATGGCGATTACGAGGCTCAATGTGTACGCCGGGCTTGCCGGGATGTATATCATCCGCGAGCGAAAAGAAAAGCAGCTGAAGCTTCCCTCCGGAGAGTACGACGTACCGCTTATGATTTTGGACCGCACGTTAAATGACGACGGTTCCTTGTCTTATCCGAGCGGACCTGCTAACCCTTCCGAAACGCTGCCCGACCCTTCCATCGTCCCGTTTTTTTGCGGAAATACCATTCTCGTCAATGGTAAAGCGTGGCCGTATATGGAAGTTGAACCGCGGACATATCGTTTCCGCATCCTTAATGCCTCCAATACGAGAACATTTTCTCTCTCGCTCAATAACGGCGGGAAGTTTATCCAAATCGGTTCTGACGGCGGACTGCTTCCCCGCTCTGTCAAAACACAATCTATCAGCTTAGCCCCGGCCGAGCGGTATGATGTGCTCATCGATTTCTCCGCCTTTGACGGAGAACATATCATTTTAACGAACGGCACCGGCTGCGGGGGCGACGTCGATCCGGATACAGACGCCAATGTGATGCAATTCCGCGTCACAAAACCGCTGAAGGGAGAAGACACAAGCCGGAAGCCTAAATATCTTTCAACAATGCCTAATGTGACATCAAAAAGAATACACAATATCAGGACGCTTAAACTCACAAATACGCAAGACAAATACGGCCGGCCCGTTTTGACGCTGAATAACAAGCGATGGCATGATCCTGTGACAGAAGCGCCGAAGCTCGGCGCAACGGAAATCTGGTCGATTATCAATCCGATGGGGGGAACCCATCCGATACACCTGCACCTTGTTTCCTTCCAAATCCTTGACCGGCGTCCTTTTGACTTAAAGCGTTATAACAAATTCGGCGACATTGTGTATACAGGCCCCGCCGTCCCGCCTCCTCCAAGTGAAAAAGGCTGGAAAGACACCGTGCAGGCGCACTCGGGGGAAGTCATCAGAATCGCGGCGACTTTCGCTCCTTACAGCGGACGCTACGTATGGCACTGTCATATTTTAGAGCACGAAGATTACGACATGATGAGACCTATGGACGTCACGGATAAGCAGTAAACAAACATCCCCCCTTTTCTCCAGAAGGGGCTTTTTTTATTTATCCAAAAATAAAAAATAAGAAGGCGCTTATTTGCATATACTGTAATAACAGGAAGACGATGCACCCTCATTGGAAATCTGGATAGAAAAAGGAATTAGGAGATTAGGGAAAAGTATGAGACAATGAAGGAGTGCACGAAAATTCATAAGGGAAGAAGTGACTTTATGTCTTACTACAACAAACGTAATCAGGAACCGCTGCCTAAAGAAGATGTCAGTACGTGGGAATGCACAAAAGAGGACTGTATCGGCTGGAGCAGAAAGAATTTTGCCGGCAGTGATACCCCGACTTGCCCCCTTTGCGGCAGTAAAATGATCGACGGCGTCCGTTCGTTGGTAAATCTCCAAAACAATAATCAAACGGCATCAAGTTAGACCTCCCTTTTACGAGTCTCAACATAGAGAAGGCCTCCATGTCTCATGAGAGGCCTTTGCGTTATCATGTCCTTTTACGATGCAAAGGAGCAATGAACATGAAAAACGATCGGCAGCAGAAAGATCTGAAGGAAATGGCAAAACGGCGGAAAATCAACCTTGCCGCACAGTCATTCATCGAAACGCTTCATTTTGCCGTTCCGATTCTCCGTTTTTTCAAATGGCTCGCCTCAGCCGCAGCCAGCTTTGTTCATTAAAAAACACCCAGCGGGCGCTGAGTGTTTTTTTTCATGATTGGATGACGGAAAAACTGTTGATAATGCCGTTGTCATTTTCCCAGACTTTCTCGCATTTTTTCGTATCCAAATGATAAGCATAAATGGTCCGGACCTTCGCATTCCGCCCCGTTTCATCCTTCAGACGCTTAGCGCCTTTTGCTTCCGCCATGAAATAAATGATGCTGCCGTCTTTAGAAAACTGAGGCTGGGCATCAATCAGCGGAGCGAAATCCTTCCCGTTTGAGATAATCGTTTCATCTTTTTTCGTTTTGACATTCATCAGACGGATGGACGCTTTTTGTTCCGTCCCTTTTTGTGTATAAGATGTAAAGACAAGGTTCTTTCCGTCCGGTGACACCGCCACGCCGCTGATAAACTGTTCAAGGTTTGTCAGGTCCTGAAGGTGTTCGCCCGCTCCTGCTGCAAACCGGATATTCGTCGGTTCAGGGTCAATCCCCTTCTCATTTGCCTCATCCGTTTTTTGATAATCCTCTTTGACGGAATAATGCAGAAGCGCAAAATCGTTTTGGCTGCGGTTATAAAAGAAGCTGCTTACACTGTCGTCTTTCTCATCGGCGGCAGGATACAGATTTTCATAACGTTTCGTTTTCAAATCAAAAGATGCGAGACGGAAAATATCTTCATCCGCTTTTCCGAGACGGAAATAAATGTGCGTCAGATCCTTTGATAAAAACAGACTGTCAGCGCTTGCCGTTCCTTTATAAAGCACCGTCTTCTTTTTCGTCTTCAGATCAAGCTTATACAGACGCATCTCATTTTGGTCATTATTCCCGACAAAATAGAGCACCTGATGGGCGTCATCCAGTGCAAACGCCGGATATGCCGAAAGCTTTTCCTCGTACAGCACGCGGCCGTCCTCGTAATATTTCGTCATCAGATCTTTGTCTGTAATGGAAACCAGCAGCTTGTCATGGCCGCCGGAGACAACAGCTTTTCCGCCGCCGTCGCTTTTTCCTTTAATCAGTAAAACGGACGCGATGACCGCCGCCGCCAAAACGGCGGCCAGCAAAATCCAGATCCATCGTTTCTTCTTCATTATCAATCTCTCCGTCAATCAGAAAAAGCAAGAATCAGAGTCCTTGCTTTTTAAGATGGTCTATTTTAATAGCTGTAGTGTCCGGATACTCTTCCTTTGCTTAATGGATATCCGAGCGCTTTGAACGCTTTCGGGCTGACATCCAACACGGCATTCGGCAAACGGCCTACATCATTTTTGTATACTGTGATAACCTTTTTCGGTTTTGCTTTCGCATAAGCTCTGATTTTCGTTCCGTTTCTCGGAACGTCAAATCCTAATTTTGTCGCGCAATCCCAGTGTCCCAGTTTTTTACCGGAAGATCCTTTTTTACCGACTCCATTATACCATGTAATATTTCCGTTCACTTTTTTAGCACTTGCATCAGAAGAGAAACTGATCGCTCCCAGCGTGCTTCCTGCTAAAATCAATAAGGCTAAGAATAACTTCTTCAAGCTTTCGTCCTCCTGATTCTTTATTCTAGGCAAAATTATACACCAAGAAGACGATTATAATATTTCAATCACTTTACATGTTCATTACAACGTGATGAGACATGCACATAACGACGGCACAATTACCTGTTCTATATAATTCCATGGTAAATTATACTACAAAATTTAATTCATTAGCGTTATAATATTCATAGAGTATTTCTGCATTCAATATGGACTTTTTATAAGGCCTATTGATAGTTGCATAATATGATATATTTTGAGAAATCAGGCTTTAGGAAGCACTTTATTCCTTTTAACCGTGGTTCATATTGATCATGTACCTATACTCGTTTCAATCAGACTAGGAGTGATAATCAATGAAAGCGGCAAGATGGCACAATCAAAAAGACATTCGAATCGAAAACATTGATGAACCTAAAGCAGAACCGGGTAAAGTCAAAATTAAAGTCAAATGGTGCGGGATTTGCGGAAGCGACCTTCATGAATATTTGGGAGGCCCGATCTTTATTCCGGTCGGCGAACCTCATCCGTTAACAAACGAAATGGCGCCCGTCACGATGGGTCACGAATTCTCAGGAGAAGTCGTGGAAGTGGGCGAAGGCGTCAAAAATTACAGCGTCGGCGACCGTGTCGTCGTGGAACCGATTTTTGCCACACACGGACATCAGGGAGCCTATAACCTTGATGAACAAATGGGATTTTTAGGATTAGCCGGAGGCGGCGGCGGATTTTCTGAATATGTATCCGTTGACGAAGAATTGCTGTTTAAGCTTCCTGAAGAGCTTTCTTACGAACAGGGCGCGCTTGTTGAGCCGTCAGCGGTAGCGCTTTACGCCGTCCGCCAAAGCAAATTAAAAGCGGGCGACAAGGCGGCAGTTTTTGGCTGCGGACCGATCGGGCTGCTTGTGATTGAAGCCCTGAAAGCGGCCGGCGCCACAGATATTTACGCGGTTGAACTTTCACCGGAACGTCAGGAAAAAGCGAAAGAACTCGGCGCTATCATCATTGATCCGTCAAAAACGGACGATGTCGTTGAAGAAATCGCTAAACGCACAAACGGCGGCGTTGATGTTTCTTATGAAGTAACAGGCGTTCCTGTCGTTCTCCGCCAGGCGATCCAGTCAACAAACATTGCCGGTGAAACGGTTATCGTCAGCATCTGGGAAAAAGGAGCGGAAATTCATCCGAACGATATCGTCATCAAAGAACGGACCGTAAAAGGCATTATCGGATACCGTGACATCTTCCCTTCCGTTCTTGCATTGATGAAAGAGGGCTACTTCTCAGCAGATAAGCTCGTCACGAAAAAAATCGTGCTCGACGATCTCATTGAAGAAGGCTTCGGCGCTTTAATCAAAGAGAAAAACCAAGTGAAAATCTTAGTCAAACCGAACTAAACCGTTCAGCTGAATATCAGACACATCCGAAAAAGAGCCGTTCCGGCTCTTTTTTTCATCTCATCGTCTTTCCTTCCTTTTCCTTTTAAAAATGATCCCCTCTGCGCAAACTATTTTTCACCCTGTCCCGTCTATCCTTAGGCAGCAGCCTATGATACGTATTTTTTAAAAAGGAGCCCTTTGAAGCAATGAAGAACGAAACAGCCAAAGCGTCGCTTGTGACGTGCATAACTGAGCGCAAGGAAGACTTTTACCGGCTTGCGTACAGTTACGTAAAGAACAAGGATGACGCGTTAGATATTGTTCAGGAATCAATTCAAAAAGCGCTGACATCGGTCGAATCCGTCAAAAACCCCGATGTGATCAAAAGCTGGTTTTATAAAATTTTAGTGCGCACGGCCATTGATTTTCTCCGCAAACAGAAAAAACTGAAAGTGATGGACGATGAAACGATCGAGTTTTTAAGCCGCGGAAAGGAAGATCACTACAAAGACACAGACCTTCACGAAGCGCTTGATGACCTGCCGCATCAATATAAAACCATTATCATTCTGCGTTTCTTTGAAGACCTGAAATTAGAAGAAATCGCGGATATCACGGGGGAAAACATCAACACCGTCAAAACACGCCTTTACAGGGGGCTGAAGCTCATGCGCATTCAGCTGACGAAGGAGGATCTTTCTTAATGGAAAAGAGATTAGAACAATTAAGAGAAGAGTATAAAAGTGTGCCCATTCCTAAGGAACTGGACAGCATTATCGAAAAAGCCCTTCAGCAAAAACCGAAGAAAAAACGAATCGTGATGTGGCCGACATCCGCGGCAGTCGCTGCGGCCGTCTTATTTACCGCCGTTGTCAATATCAACCCGGATGCCGCACAAGCCATGTCTAAAATCCCCGTCATCGGCAAAGTCGTCCAAGCCATCACATTCGTAGAGATGAAGGAAGAAAAGAACCAATCAAGCATTGATGTAAAAACGCCCGCTCTGTCCGGACTTTCCGATCATAAACTCGAAGACAGCATCAACCGGCATTATATGAAAGAAAGCAAAGAGCTGTATCAGGAATTTATGAAGGCGACCTCAAAAAGCAAAAAAGGCCACCTCAGTATTTACAGCGATTATGAAACCGTTACTGACACAGCGGATCTGATCTCAATCCGCCGTGATATCGAAAAAACGCAAGCTTCATCTTATACGCAAAGCCGTTACATCACGATTGATAAAAAGAATGAGGCCGTGCTTACGTTAAAGAGTTTATTTAAAGATGACCGTTATATTAAAGTCATCAGCGAAAATATTAAAGAACAAATGAAAAAACAGATGAAAGAAGATCCGAATAAAATATACTGGGTCGAAGAAGATGATATGACGGAGCCTTTTAAAGCCATCCGCGCCGACCAGAATTTTTATATTACAGATAAGCACAAACTTGTTATTTCATTTGATGAATACGAAGCGGCACCCGGATATATGGGCGTTACAGAGTTTACAATACCGACCTCCGTCATCTCCAAGCTGCTTGTCGGAGACCGCTACATCAGATAAAGAAAGAAAAAAATCCATGATATCCGCAGATCATGGATTTTTTCTTTCGTCCCGCAACAGCCAAGATGCATAAGGGACCCTTTTCATATAACAGACGCCGGACGGAGGCTGAAAAGTTTAAGAAAATCACAGCATTTCATACATTTTTTCTGAAACAAAATCCCCTTCCGAATGCGTCTAATTAACGGAACAAATGGAAGACTGTACAGAAATCAGCTATAGCTATCCGCAAAACAGCGAGAATTTCCGCACACTTTATTGGAGGAATACCATGTCAGACAAGTCACTGCATCACCGCTATATTCCCGGACTGGATGGACTTCGCGCCTTTGCCGTCCTCGCAGTTATCGCATATCATCTGAATTTCAACTGGGCCGACGGCGGTTTCATTGGTGTTGATATCTTTTTTGTTTTATCGGGATATTTAATTACATCTATTATATTGCCTGCCCAAGGCAATGCCATCACCCTTGATTTGCGTGATTTTTGGGTGCGCCGGATCAGACGGCTTCTGCCGGCGGCTTATCTCATGATTATCACGACGGTCATTTGGGTCGTATTGTTTAACAGCGAGCTCCTGCATACTGTACGCGGAGATGCGGTCTCCTCACTTTTTTACATAAGCAATTGGTGGTTTATCTTTCATCAACTTTCTTATTTCGACAGCTTCGGCTCCCCTTCGCCATTAAAAAACCTTTGGTCGCTGGCGATTGAAGAACAGTTTTATATCATATGGCCCTTCCTGCTGCTTGCGGGAATGTACATATGTAAAACACGGGCCCGGCTTGCGGCCGCGGTCATGTTTATCGCGTTATGTTCGGCAGTCGTAATGAGTATGATGTATGTGCCCGGCGGAGATCCGAGCCGCGTTTATTACGGGACGGATACCCGGTCATTTGAATTGCTGATCGGCTGCGCTTTAGCTTTAGTGTGGCCGATGAAACGATTATCTTCCAAACGGCTGCCGAGCAGCATGAAACACCTGCTTCACGGGACGGAGCTTGCCGCTTTTGCCGCGCTGCTGCTTTGCGTCTTTTACACGGATGAATATGAACCCTTCCTGTACAAGGGCGGCATGCTTTTGATCAGCATCACCGCAGCGGTTCTTGTCGCATGTTTATGCCATCCGAGCAGCTTTTTGGGACATGTCCTTTCATGGAAGCCGCTTCGCTGGATCGGAACGAGATCATACGGAATCTACCTTTGGCATTACCCGGTTTTCGTACTGAGCACACCCGTGCAGGAAATCGGAAATCCGGTTTATTGGCACTGCGCCGTCAGAATCGGCGCCACTTTCATTCTTGCCGAGCTATCTTACCATTTCATTGAACAGCCGATCCGCACTGCGGGCTTCCGGCCATTTTTACGCCGCGTGTTTCTGAACCGCTTTCTGGAATGGAAGACGTCCTCTGTCATCAGCAGAATGTCGCTCGGCCTCATTCTTGCCGCCATTCTCGTATTTGCGGGCGGGCTGTCAGGGATAGCCGAAGAGAAAAAACAGCCGCAATGGACGTACGCGCAGAATGATCAGCAAGAAACCGCCGCCTCTTCGCACAAAACGGCCGATCACGATCAGCCTGCAAAAGAAGAAGACAGCAAGAAAAAACACGGCGGCGAAAAAACGGATACCGCGTCAGACAAAAACAAGAAAGAACCAGCAGACAAATCAGATACGAAGAAAAACGACGAGAAAAAGGAACGGTCATCTCAAAAAACGGCTGATCCAAAACAAACACAGCCTCAGCAAGACGTGCTGGCCATCGGTGACTCGGTGATGCTGGACATTGCGTCATACCTGCGGCAGTCCCTCCCTCATGTCACCATCGACGGAAAGGTAGGAAGACAAGTCTCTCAAGCACTCCAGCTCACTTCGGAATATGCGTCATTTAATCAGCCGAACAAAGCGGTCATCATCGAGTTAGGGACGAATGGCTATTTCACAAACAGCCAAATTGAATCACTGATCAGCTCCTTTTCAAAAGCCGATATCTATCTTGTCAACACGCGTGTACCG
Organism: Bacillus sp. JK62; assembly: GCF_053663455.1. NCBI lineage: Bacteria > Bacillati > Bacillota > Bacilli > Caryophanales > Bacillaceae > Bacillus > Bacillus sp. JK62. Next base: position 30,106 of record NZ_JBSJQA010000009.1, on the reverse strand, counting down.
CGGCAGTGGGAAAGCAAAGTAAACGAATCATTGCGCCGGCAGGCCGAGTCACGCAAAAATGTGACGCTTGTCGATTGGCACGCAAAAGCATTGCAGCACCCTGAATACTTCACACCGGACGGCGTCCATCTCATACCTGAGGGATCAAAAGCGCTGACATCCCTCATCGTTCAAACAATGAAATCATGACAAAAAAAGAGGCCCCAAAAAGGCCTCTTTTTCGTATATCATCAGGCAAGTTTCTGTCCGCAATTCGGGCAAAAATTCGCGCCTTCCGTTTTCGTTCCGCAGTTCGGACAGAATTTCGGCTTAGCCGCTCCTTCCGAGCCGTTTGCCTGTTCGGTCCCCTGATTCTGCTGACTTTGATTTTGCTGCGGCTGGTTCTGCTGATTTTGATTCATTTGGTTCATCATTTGATTTGCCACATTCATTCCCATCATCATGCCCGCCATGTCTGAGGCGGCGCCGCTTCCGCTCATTTTGCCGGATGACATGCCGTCCGTCATGGAAATCTGCTGATAGCGGTTCACATCGCCCACCATGCCGTAAGAAGCGTTTTTCGTAATCATATCCTGAACTTCCTGCGGATAGTTAAAGCTCATAATATTGAAGCCCGTAATCGACATGCCGTCTCCGATCAGCTGCATATCAAGATCTTCTTGAATCCCTTTTCCGATTTCAAATGAATTCGACTGCAGATTGAACATGTCTTTTCCTTCTCTGGTGATCCATTTCATCAAAAGCTGATCGAGAATAGACGTAATCCGGATTTTAATGTCCTCCACTAAATAGCTGTCTTTGACACCCGCAATCTTATCAATCAATCCGATGTAGTCAATGACCTTGAAGTTAAATGTGCCGTTTGCGCGGATCGGCATACCGCCCGGCATTCCTGCCGCCGGAATGTTGATGGCGTTTTTTGTGCCCCACTTCACGGTGAACTCCTTCGTATTCACAAACAGCACTTCCGCCCGCATGCCGCTGTTAAAGCCAAACTTAAACCCTTTTAGTGTCGATAGAAACGGAATAATTTCTGATTCGATATCATAATCGCCGTCATCACGGAAAATCCCTTCAATCTTCCCGTTGTATAAAAAGATGGCATCCTGTCCCGGCCGGATGATCAGACGGCTGCCTTTTTTAATTTCACGGTTGTTCCATTTATAGAAAACCATGTCGTCTCTGAATTCTTCCCATTCCACCACATTTGCTAACTGATTTCTGAAAAAACCCATGTATGCTCAAATCCTTTACATATAATTTAAAAACTACCCTTGCTTCCGCTGTAACTCGTGCCGCCCCTCGTGACTCCGCCGTCATTGTCATTATCTTTATCTGGCTTTTTTTCTCTTGTAATGTCGGTTCGGATATATGTGTCATGCTGGCTCAGCACTTCAGACGTATCGTGATCCATATACGTGCTGCCGGTGACGGTGACCTTGCCGCCGGAATTGTACACCATCACGGTGACGGCGATTCCGGCCGCGGCTGCAGCGATAATCAGCTGAAACCACCATGTGAGCAGCAGATTGTCAGACTTGTCGTCCGGACTTTTCCCCATATCTTTATAAGCCATCTTGATGTAGGTCTGAAACGCCTTTTCATAATGGCCTGCGGAAATATCTGACGAGATCGTATTTCTGATCGTATTCAGCCGGCTGCTGTTCAAATACGTCTCCGCCTTTTTATATCCGGAGAGAAATACTTCCCGATCCTTCATATCAATAGTCAATATCGCCGTGCTTCCGCTAAAATGACTGTCATAAAAATCACCGGCATACTGTTCGATCTCCTTACCGCCCGTTCCGTTTGCGGTAAGAATGATAAAATCGGTATGGCGCTTTTCTCCCAGCTTCCCGGCCAATTCCTCAAGTTTCTTCGTTTCATCCTTCGTTAATAAATGGGCATTGTCATAAACATATTGCTTCTGTTCCGCGGCAGACGCCGATGTATGTAAAGAAAAAGACAGCATCAGAAAAAGGACAAAGCAGAAGAGACACGCTTTTTTCATCGATACTTTCATTAAAAACCGCCTCCTATCATAAGTGAGACGAGTCTTAATGCTAAAAACGCACCGGCGGTTATGCCGCCGAACCACGCGGCCACTTTTCCGGCACTGATCGGCGGTTTGCCGACAACCTTGCCCGTCTGCCCGTTCATCGCAAAAATGTGCTCAGCCCGCTCATAGTCGTAGCTGACCATCCAGACCGGAAGCAGTACGTAAAAGCTGCTGATTTTATCGGTCTGAATCTGCTCATCCGTAATGTCAGCCGTCGTATACCCGGAGAAGGTGGATCTGATATAAGAATCAATATAATGGCTGATTTTATCCTTCGCCCGCGGAAAGAGATCGTCATCGGTATAATTGTACTTTTCCGCTATATATCCCGCTAAATAGGCCGTATTAAACTCCTTCAGCTCACTGTAAGCGTAAGGCTCCAATTTGTCCATTAATTCATCATTCATTTTTTCTGAAGCGTCGACCGGAATTTTGAGATAATCAAGATTGATATCGCGGTACGCGTTGTAATACTCGGTCTCCGTCACCCGGTATTCTCCATCATCATAGTGACGCACTCTCGTACAAACGGCATTGACCTGAACCTTGCTGTTTAAGTCAAACATCCAAAACGGCACGTACATGCCGGTTATGCTCTTCACCCGATCGGCAGTCATAAATCCTTTCGGTGTCAGACGGCCGTTTCGGCACCACTTTTTAAAAGCGCTCATGGCTTCTTCTTTACTGATCGTAAAAGGAATCACCATCGAAGGCGCGAGATTTCCCGATAATCGGTCGGCGAGAACGGCGGCTCCTCCGCAAAACCCGCACGTCGTGGCCGTCGTTTCCGCCTCAGTCATTAATACTGCGCCGCAGTTCTCACAGCGGTACTCGTTCGCCTCATTTTCGGAAAATCTCGTCGTTATATACTCTTTTGGCAGGCTCTCAATCTGATCCTGCCGCCCGCAGCTGTGACATGTCAGCATGCCGGATGAACTGTCAAAGACCATATCATCGCCGCAGTTCGGGCATTTATAAGAAATGATCATTCTGTTTCTCTCACTTTCTCTTTGTATCGGACAAAACTGCAGCCCGCTGTCTATTGATCTTTACTGAAAAGCATTTTCTGCTTAAGCGCCGCCAACTCATCGTCGACACTGCTTTGATTGCTGTCATATTTAGCCGTCAGCTCGTCAATATCGTCTTTCGGAGACGCGTTCAGCTCAGCCATCGCATTGGCGTGATCAAGCGCCCGGTTGACCTTGTCTTCCATTCTGCCGAAAGCTGTCAGCGATTGGCCCGCGTTTGACACAGAGGACCCCAATTTGTTCATTCTCTCCTGCGTTTTTGCCACAGACCACTTCGCTTTGATGGCATTTCTTCGCGACTCAAGCTCTCCGATATCAGCGACAAGCTTGTCATGCATTTTGCGCATTTGAGACGCGTTGGAAGAAGCGAGCTGATAAGCCGTCTGCAGTTCAGTCAGTCTTGATTCAACAGCCGTTTTCCTTTCCAAAAATGTCCGCGCATCGGCTTCATTGCCGGCCTGCAACGCTTTCATCGCATAACTTTCCATCTTTTCGGCATCAGCCTGGCATTCCGTTAATGCTCTTTTCGCCCGCTGTTCCTCAGCCATGACAGAAGCTGTCTCCGCTTTCACTTTTCCTAAATCACTGTTCAGATTCCGTAAATATTGATCAACCATTTTTTCAGGGTTTTCAGCTTTATCCAGCAGCGCATTGATATTGCTTGACATAATGTCTTTAAATCTTCCTAAAATACTCATTTTTCATTTTCCTCCCAAAATTAAATAGTAACAAGTTCACAGTTATATATACTGCTTTTTTCGAAAAAGGTTTCATTTTCTCTTGAATTTATATATTTTTATATGAAAATAGTCTCATTCAGCCCATTTGTGCCGGCGGAAATTCCTCACAAGCAGATACAGTGAGAACAAAAAATAAACAAACAGCCCGATCATCAACCCGCTCACTAACGGATAATGCTTCGCAGCATACACAAAGAAATCCAACTGCGAAATCTGTTCCGGACTTGTAATCGTATCCGTCCCATTCAAAAGCTTTGAGAATTTAGCCGTATCATTCCAATCAAACGAATCAGAAACAAGCTCACTCCCCTGATACCAATTGACAGCGGCGAGACAAAGAAAACAAAAAACAGAAAACGCGCATTGCACAAAAAGAAAAACATGTTTCATAAAAAAAATTCCTCCGCGGTTCAATATCACAGGCCGTCACACTGTACATGACGGCAGCAGCAGAAACTTGGTTTTACTCAGAACTGATAAAAACATTATTGTATGTACTTCACAGCGGTTCAATTTACTGGATGCCTTTCTAAAGTATACCGTATATCGAAAAGGGTTTCAGACCTAAATAAAGAGGATGCTTCCCGAAGTCCGATGACTTTCAAGAAACATCCTCCATACTTTACAGTGATACTTCAACCTCTTTTAAGCTCGGCAAAGCATCAATCGCACCGATTTTGGTGCACACGAGCGCCCCCACCTTATTGGCAAATGAGACAATATCACGCAGCTTCGCAAAATCTTCGGCTGCCGTCTGAATCTCAGCCGTGCGCGCCAGCTGATACAGCGCCGCGCCGACAAACGCATCTCCCGCTCCCGTTGAGTCTATTGATGTCACCGGAATGCTCGGAATGACGTCAATATCCTTCCCATTTGAAAGAAGGGTGCCGCTTTTCCCGAGTGTCACCGCCACAATACCGGCCCCGAGCTCATGAAGAACCGCAACGCCTTCTTTATGATCCTTCGCACCGCTGATGATCTCAAGCTCTTCGTCACTGACTTTCACAAAATCACTTACGGCAATGGCTTTTTTTGCGGTGTTTATAAACTCTGAAACTCTTCCTTTCCATAAATCCTCACGGTAGTTAGGATCGAAGGAAATAAACTGTCCATTGTCTTTCGCAATCGACATCAGCCGTAAATAGGCCGAGCAAAACGGATCAGATAACAATGCCGTCGCTGATCCGAAATGAAGGATTTTCGCATCGTTTACCTTTTCCAGATCAATATCATCCAGCGTAAACAAAGCGTCCGCTCCTCTGTTAAACACAAAGTCGCGCTCCCCGTTTTGTTTTAATGAAACAAACGCAAGCGTTGTAGGCGCTTTCTCATCCATGACGAGCATAGACGTATCGACGTGTACGGCGTCCAATGTCTGCTTCAGAAAATACCCGAACGGATCTTTGCCTGTTTTTCCGCTGAAAGCCGCGTCTCCGCCCAGCTTAGCAATGGCTGCCGACACATTCGCCGGTGCGCCGCCGGCACTTTTTAAGAAATTGCGCCCTTCCGTCAAATCAACATCCACATCGGTACAAAAGAAATCAATTAACAATTCTCCAATACAAATAACAGATTGGCTTCCCACATTATCACACTCATTTATCAATTCTCGATTATAGTTTCAGTATAGTGCTTTCAGTCATAAATACAACCGTTTACATAGAATATTTTAAATTTTACGTATACTCATCTTGCAGCCCTTTGCTCCAGATCAGACATCATCTGCTGATATTTCTTTTCAGTTAAAGGATAAAAAGAAATAAGAATAATAGACAGCAGAATGAACAATCCCGGAATGAGCGCATTCATATTTTTAATCGCAGTCAATGACGAGGCGGTCTGATCGGTATTCGCGGCATACCCGGCGATTCCGAGATAAACGGCCGAAAATGACCCGGCTAACGCAACTCCGAGCTTATTGATGAAACTCATGCTCGAAATCACCACGCCATCAGCCCGGACTCCGGTTTTCCATTCCGCATAATCGACACAATCGGCAACCATTCCCCAAGCAAGTGTATTTAAAGGCGTCGTGAAAAATCCCGAAACGAAAAGCCAAAAGAAAATAAGGGGAATGGAGGAATACGATGTAAACTGAAGGCCCGCATAAGAAATCAGCGATAACGCCGCCGTGATGATCATGACCTGCTTCCGGCCCCGCTTCTCAGAAAAGAAAGGAATAAACAGATTGCTGATCAGCGCGGCGCCGAAAAACAACACGGTTCCTAAAAACACAAATTCCTTATGGTTGACGTTATACGTAAAATAGTACACCATCGTGCTGAGCTTAATGTTAAACCCAATCGCAAACGCCAAAAATGCAGAAACCAAAATGAGCAAAGGCTTGTTTCGGAATAAAACAGACAACGTTTTTTTCATTCCTTGTTTTTTTCTTTTTTCAGGCTGAATCCGTTCCCGCACGGTAAAGAAGCTGAACAGATTCAATGCGATGCTCACCGCCGCGTAGATAAGCGCCGTCATCTGAAATCCAAACGCCTGATCTTTCCCGCCGATGGCGTCCGCAAGCGGTGTCGCACAGGAAATCGACAACAGAATCCCGATATAAACCAAAATCATCCGGGTCGTCGTCAGAACCGTCCGTTCCTCCACGGAATTCGTCATCCGCCCCGTTAAGCTGTTGACCGGAATCGTCTGCATGCTGAAGGACATCCCAAGCAGAATATAAGTGATGTACGCATAAACCATGTTCCCCGTCTCGCCGAAATGAGGAGTCGTAAAGCATAAGAACGTAAATAGCGCAAAAGGAAACGCCACCCACAAAAGATACGGCCTTGCCTTTCCCCATCTTGTATTCGTCTTGTCTAGAATCACGCCCATAATCGGATCAAAAATAGCGTCCAGCACCCTTACGATAAGAAACAAAGCTGCGATGACCGCAGGCTTAATGCCGCCGACATCTGTATAGTAGAATAATAAGTATGCGTTTACAAACTGAAAGATAATATTGTACGACATATCGCCGAATCCGTAGCCGATCCGTTCCATCCAGGACAGGCCGCGATGTTTCGTCTTTACTGCCGCTGCTTTTTCTGTTTCAATCATCATTTCCCACCCCAAGAATCCGTTTTCATTTTTGATAAGCAAGAGGGAGAATGCAAAGATCCTCCCCGTTCACTCAGCGATTTGGATACACCATCACTTTTAAGCATTCATTTTTGTATTGAAAGGCGCGTTCCATCGCCTCTTGCGTCTTTTCCAGCGGATATTGGTCCGTTACAAGATGCTTCGTGTCCACTATGCCGGAAGCGAGAAATTCAATTCCCTTCGGATACGTATTCGCATAACGGAAGATTCCGTATATATCAATCTCGTTATCTGCAATAAACGGCACATTGAGCGGAATCTCGTTCTGAGAAGGCAAACCGACAATCGCAAGTTTTCCGCCCCGGCGCACGGAAGCCAGTGCGGATTGCAATGCCGCCGGATTCCCCGCTGTTTCCCAGGCAGCATCAACGCCTCTGCCATTCGTGATCGTTTTGATTTCTTCACCGGCATCCTGTTCCCGGACATTGATGACATGCGTCGCGCCCATTTTTTTCGCAGCATCTAACCGCAGCGGCTCCAAGTCGGTCACAATGATTGTGCCTGCCCCGTATGCTTTCGCTGCCGCAACGGCCATCAGCCCCACAGGACCCATGCCCATGATCGCAACCGTGGAACCGGGCTGAAGCTTCGTTCTCGCGGCCGCATGAATGCCGACAGAAAACGGTTCGATCAAAGCCGCATCTTCATAGGAAAGTGAATCCGGAATTGAAAAAACAAAGTCCTGACGCATTTTGATATATTGGACAAACGCGCCGTCAACCGGCGGTGTCGCCAAAAACTGTACATCCGGGCAAAGATTATAACGCCCTTCTTTGCACGCTTCACAGCGCCCGCATGTGACACCGGGTTCGACGGCGACCCGGTCTCCTATTTTAAATTGATCGACAGACGATCCGACGGCGGCAATTTCTCCCGCGCATTCATGACCGAGGATAAATGGTTTTTCCACTACATAATTGCCGATTCTGCCATTTGTATAGTAATGCAGATCAGATCCGCAAATTCCGACAGCCATCACCTTAATCAACACTTCATCATGATTGATGTCAGGCACGGGCAATGTTTCGATTTTGATTTCTCTCGTGCTGTGCATAACCGCCGCTTTCATGTTTTGAGGCACTGTGTGAGTCATTTGGCAAAATCCTTTCTCTGCTTTGAAATGTAAGTGCATACATTTTTGTTTTCTCTGTTACTTCTCCTATTTTATCTGCTTTTCCATACGTTCAACAGCCTTTCCTGCTGTATAAAAGGACAGCCGCACTGTACTTTTTATTTTTTCATATACAAAAAACACTGAATTGATAAAATAGTACTAATAGGAGGTGCAGGCTAATGGCTGAACTAGAAAACCGGACACAATTTGCAGAACTGCTGGCACCTGCCGTCAAATCGCTGAAACTTCATCCTGATTATAAAGTCAGAAGGAAAAATAACGAAAAAACAGGACAGTCTTATATCGATCAAATCGCACTCCGATTAGGCGTTTCCTCTAACACGATCAAAAGCTGGATCGGACAGATGGGCGCAAACTACATTCCCGGACGAATTGACGACGGAAAGCTGTTCGGCATGATCTGGATCATTATCGAAAAGACTGACATGGATCCTGAATGGCTGACCGGCCTTCTGGAAACCACCACCATTCCCGTCATCAAACCCGCATTGCCCGTTTGGACGGCGTCTTGTCTAAAAAAAGCAAAAATACGCCGGAAAGACGGATCATTCGGAGCGCCGAGTGATGAAGATGTTGAAAAAGCAGTAAAGCGGCTGTTTCATGACAGACCAAGCCATGAAACGAATGCGCTTACAGAAAAGCCCGTCACGCATAACTTACCGTCACGCCGGACCGGGAACTTTATCGGACGCGGCTTTGATATAGAGGCGATTCGGCAATGGATGCTGTCTCCGTCACCGGTCTGTTTAATCACAGGCTGGGCCGGCATGGGAAAAACAACGATCGCTCTTGAAGCAGCCTACCTTTGTGCCGGCGGTTCACCAGATTGGCCGGCATTCAACAGCATCATCTGGATCAGCGCTGACTGGAAAGGATTGAGCTTCAGCGATTTTTTAAACACGATCGCCTATCAGCTTGGACGCGCAGAACAAATCGACAAATCTATCAACGAAAAACGCTTCGTCGTCCGCAATGCATTAGCCGCTCATTCAAATGAAAAACCCGTGCTGCTGATCGTTGACAGCATCGATACAGCGGAACGTGACATTCACGAATTTATCATCGGTCTTCCGGAAGGCGTAAAAGTCCTCCTTACGGCACGGGAAAACGTAAAACAGACATACCGGGACGGCCTCGGGGAACTGGCGGCCATCCAGCTGAGCGGCCTTGAACAAACGGATGCCCTTGAATTTTTCCATCAAGAAGTGCACCGCTGTCTGCAAACATGCAACCTCCCGCAAAAACGGGAAAAGCTGGAGCAGCTGCTGTGGCTATCGCCTGACCTTAAGAATGAATTCGTCTCGGCAGCCGCCGGCAACCCGAAGGCCATGGCACTGAGCATCGCTTACATGTCAGACGACGACATCCCCGCTCCCCAGCTCATTCAAGAACTTAAACAAGCGGGTTACTCATTATTGGAATTGTTTGAAGTTCTCTTTGGCCGCACATGGGACAGATGTCATGAAGACACACGGAAACTATGGCAGACGCTTTGCTTTTTCGCTAAGCCCCCTGATGAAAAAAGCTTGGCTCAAGCGGCCGGATTAGACGTCCGGCGGTTTCATTACGCCATTGAGCAAATGAGGTCATATGCTTTAATACAGCCGGAACGAAGCGAAGGAAGGATTCAATACGCAGCCCATCAAACCGTTGTCGCTTACGGAGAACAGCACTTATCCGAAAATCACGAATTTGAAAAAGGAGCCCGCAGCCGCTGGGCGCATTATTATATCGATTATGCGGAAACCCATATAAAGCGGGAACAGCCCAATTCTGTCTATTGGAGCTACTTGCTGGGACGGAATTTAGAGCAAATGAAAAAGGAATGGCCGAACATCCTAAAGGTCATCGAATGGTCGAGTGAAACCGGACAACATGACATCCTGATCAAACTCATCATCCGCATCAGCCATTTTCTAAGCAGAATCAACCTGCCCCTGCGAATCGAATACGGATTAAAAGCCGCCGATGCCGCCCGTCAATCAGGCGAACACACACGGGAAGCCTACTTCAGGATCGACACGGCAGGCTGGGCGCTGATGGAAGTCAACGATTCAGACGGAGCTCTCAGGCAAATAGAAGCCGGCCTGAAGATACTCGAACAATCAGGCGCGCCGGATCACGACGACTTGAAAGTATGGGGAAGCGCCCTGCAATCGAGGCTGCTGTTAAAAACTGGAGAACCGAACAAAGCGGCAGCAATGCTGAACGGCATCAAAGATCAGCCCGTCTCCCCCATTATCCGGCACAGGGTTCTTCTGGTCCGCGGCGACCTGAGTTTCGCCCGCTCTCACTACGAAGAAGCCATCACATTATACGAAGCGGCAAACACAACCAGCGCCGCATACGGCGGCGAAAAAACGATAGAAGCCTATTTCAACCTGGGCATGGCTTACGTCAAGTGTGATCAACTCGAAAAAGCGGAAAAAGCCTTTGAACAGATGCTCTATGACAAACACAACGCCAATCAAGTTGAACTGATCTACTATTATTACGGAATGGCACAGCTGTTGTACCGAAAAGGAGAGAAAACGAAAGCGATGGAATCGAATCAGAAGGCCATTCGTCTGATTGATTCGTGGGAGCCTGGGATTGGGATTCGGGGTGAGGTGGAGCAAATGGATATTCTCATTTAAAAGACAACTACATTGCGGCTAGCGGTACAAGCTTTGAAAAACACTCATGACCTTGTTGTTTTTAAAGATAAAAAGGTATCTTTATCAGTACAGTAAATTGATTAAGATACCTTGATTGAAAAATTATTATTTCACAGAAAACAAATTTCTAAAGTTAAACCTTTTAACAACAAGAGGTTAATACTTATACAGCCGTATTAATGCTGTACTGTAATATAATGTTTTAGTTCACCTGACCAATATCTTCCTCCCCAATCCTGTCCAACTTGCACATCATACTTACCTGCAGGAAGATTTTTCGTTGAAAAACTCACACGAAAATTACGTGAACCAATACTATGCAAAATATCTTTTCTGGCAATTACCTTACCTTTATTATTTAATATAATTACTGAAAAGCCATTATCTAAATCCCTAGCCAAAGTACCAGTAACCACAATGGAAGTAGCTCTTTTCGTATATGTATTAGCATCTGTTTTAAATTTGATTGTACCTTTCGAATCCATAGCTAATGCTTCTGACCCGCCTGCGAAAATGGCAACTCCCAAAAGTGCTGCTGTAAACAGGGTCATTACTAACTTTTTCATCTTTAGAATTCCTCTTTTCTTTTTAATATTTTAAATTCACAATTATAATAACATATTTTCCTAAAAAAACAGAGGTTTTTCCATATCTTTCTTCTGAGAAATGAATAAGTATGATAGAAATTTATTAATATTAATGCAAATTTAAGATTCTTGTGTAATGAAGCTTAAAATTTGAAGTATCATCTATAAAACCTTTGCCAAGGTATCCAATAAACCCATATACATGAATAAAAGATTACAAAGTGCTAAACAAATACACTTTTATAAAAAATTTTATTTTTTCCATTCTAGCCGGCGGATGCGAGGAGAATTTGTTCGCGCGCATTTTATTTGCCTGCTCGAAACAACGAATCAGTGATTGGTTTCATCTCCAAAATTGCGTTCTATTTTTTCATAGGATTTTTTTCCTGAAACTTTAAGTGATTTTTCCAACCTCTTCTTTTCTTTTGGTTTTCCCATACATGCAGGGTGATGACTTTTCGACGGAGCTTTGATTTTGTGCAGTTCTAAAATGGATATGGGGTAGAAAACACAATGTGAATAACAGCATGATAAGTGACACTATCCCTAAATATCTCCTCATGTTTTCCCCCTTTCTCTTTCCTTCCATACTATTAAATTTATTTTTATAATAGCTTATATCTTGAGAAAACAAGACTATTATAATACCCTTGAACTGCATTTAAATTTGGCTTACCGTTATTATTTAATAAAGATCTGTGCAATGAAAACTCTTTCTGTCCGATATACCCTTAAGTATTCCTAATCAACATTATGCTGTTGAGTTCAAATATTTCTTAATTCAAACTCTAGTTCTTCTGCCCTTTTTCAAGATCCAAACAAGTAATGCAATAAAAACGACATTAAATATAAACGCAGAAATAACATAAGTTTCATCTGAAACGCCAATATACTTCCCTTTCGATTCTAAGAGATCCCTTACTTGTTTACTCCATAAAGAACCATTCAGCGAACTATCGTCTGCTCCAAATGTAATTTGTGCTGTTTCCTTATTGCTACTTGTAATATTAACACCATAAAATACTGTATACCTATTGTTATAAAAGATAGGCATATAAGAATAGTCAGAAACTAAAGGCTTTACCTTTTTGGCAGGTAATGATACGTACAAAATCGCAGAGTAATTACCTATCCCTGTTTCAAATTGCTCAGCTTTAATAAACTTCGTATTTGAAGGTAGATCAATATTATAAAAATGCTCAAAAATTTGAATATCTTCTTCCGAAAAATCTGTTAATTGGTAGTAATGCGGATCAATAATACATTTATGAAAATACCATCCATTAAACAATAAAAAAAAGGCACTTATTAAAATTACTAATACTGCCTTATATATAATCTTTAACTGTATCACAATGATATGCGCCCCCTCAATATGCATTATAACGCTTTTCCCAAAAGTAAATCAAAACAGCGATTTACTTTTGGGAAGAATTAATTATTCAAATTTTATTTTTTGTTTAAGGCAATCTGCAAATGCTTGTGCAATTACTTGACCATCCTCTTGGGTATAATTCTTAACATTAAAATGATGTTTAAATTCCAAACATACAGGATTGTTGGTGTTTAAATAGTACTCTGCATCCTTAGTAACTGCTTCAAATGAATTATTAAATCTGTTTTTGAAAAATTGAGAGTATCTTCTACTATAGCCGGTAGTATAGTATTCTTCAAATACCTTGTAAACTGGTTGTGAGGTAATCCCTGTTCTTGTATTCATAGCAAGGTTAACAGCGTCTACATCTCCTAATAAATCTTGAATTCCAAATGTACCAATTTGACCTCCTATTAAATCTATTGCAGCATCATAAGTTGTTTTATAATTAGCATTATAACGAACAGTGTCTCCCCCTACTGTAATTAAATCACCTGCCCATCCTGCAAGATCTTGTATCATTCCTACAGAACTATGAATTATTGCATTAAAAGTGGCCATCATATGTGCGACATCTAGTGTCAGTTTAGAAAATGGATCTATCAGGATTCTCTTTTCTTGTCCCTTCAATACGTTATCAGCTATTTTAACAAAATCTGTGTCAATAAAATCCGCTGTTAAAATCCACAATAAACCATCATATTCATCTTTTCTTAGATACTGGGCAACTAATTCATTTGCCTGTTGAGTAATATTGCCAACCGGATTAGGTTTATTTCCTTCCTTTTCAGTAACATAATCTACTGCTGTATTATATAAAACTTTTAATTGTTCGAAGAACTTATTATTTGTTGCGGAAACAAAATTATTACTATTTTCTTTATTATAAACTATAGAATTAACGCCTTTATTCTTGCCTGATGAGATATTATTATCAATCTCTATTTTCCCAGGTCCGTCCCCTATACTCCTTGTCTTTATTTGGTCAAATGCCCAATCGGTGGGAAGTGAATAGCCACGGTTACCGCTAAATCCTGAAGACATATCACATACAAAACTGCTGACCGAATAACCGGCTGCGGCCACGCGACTACAAACATTTCTCGCGCCATAAATACCAATTTGATAACCACTATTGAGTTGGGCAAATGTCCTTTTAATTGCTTTAAAATAAGGGAGTATGCGACTGGTAACCTCACCGTCAATAGCGTCGTAATCTACAGTAAAATAAATAATAGTATTTTCTTTAAAACCAAATCCCTTAGCCGCACCAACAGCTGCTCTGGCATCGAATACCCCTTGAGTTTCTGTAAAATAAGAAGCTTGAATTGAGTTTCTCTCGTAAATTGGAAATACGCTAAGCCCTGCAGCAAATATAGTCTCTAATTCAGGCAACGTCATCTGATACGATCCAGTAAGGTATCTCCCAACCGTTGTATACCCGTTGGCTTTCAAAGTTGCTGCTCTGGCAGCATTAATTGGTGTGGCACAATCACAAGCTGTTCCTTTCCTATCTTCGTCACCTTTGCTTACTAAAAGAGATGCCCAGGTCTGCATTCCAGCTACTCCATCGGCAGGTAATGCTGAAAACTTTTGAAAATTAATAAGTGCTGTTCTCATATTTTCATCGAAGATACCATCAAATCTTCCTGGATCACGATTATTACAGTACAAAGCATATTGTAAGAGCTTTACTAAATTAGCTTTTGTGCTACCCATTGAGATTGTCGGGCATTTTGATTTTGTAGCAGGTCCAAATGTTCCAGTTGGTTCTGCTATTCCTTCTTCGACCTGGAGTGCATAAATTAAAGCCTCATTAGTTTGTCGGGAGTATCTACCGTCACATGGATTAAGGCCAGTGACCTTATAATATTTCCGATTCAACTCTTGTTGAATATTACGAATTTTGGCATCTCCTACATTTACAAAAGCGTCCATATTTAATAACGCTTTAAAGATTATAGGAGTTGCAATTCCATCTTGGTTAGACAACCCTGCATCAGTTTGAAATTTTTTTATAGCAGCCTTTGTACCATCACCATAGGTTCCTGTAAAACCAGTTGGATTATATCCCTTGCAATACAATGCACCTTGAAGAATCATAATTTCATTTCTTGTTTTTTCATTCGAAGAATTAGATTTAGTTGATAATGTAGGACATTTTGCCATAGTAGCTGGTCCAAATGTTCCAGTAGTTGACGTAATTCCTTCTTCAATTTGTAATCCTGTAATCAAAGCTTCAATCACAGGCCACCCTGTTTTTCCATTTTCATCAATTTTCACATAACCTGGCTTGTTCAAGTAAACAAGATTTACCCATTGTTGAACTTTTTGTACCATTTCATCCATTGTTTCCACTCCTTATTTTTTGTTAGTAAGGTACTTCATTTAAAAGTGGCAAACGTATGACAAAATAAGAATATCTGCTCTTACTTCAAAAGATGTAAAGAATAAAAATCAGCAAAGCGCCAATGAACATAAATCCTTTTAAAAGATTTATAACAAAATCATATGCCTTGATGCTAACTTGAATAAATTAGAATCATTTATTTGTAATTTAAGATGAATGATAGAAATAAAAAAAGTCCCTCACAAATTCATTGAACTTGTGAGAGACCTCGATATGGCATTACATCTGGCAACCCCTTATGTCCAAACAGGGATCATAATTTTTTTACATCATGCCGCCCATACCGCCCATGCCGCCCATGTCAGGCATTCCTGCGCCGCCGGCGTTTTCTTCCGGTTTGTCAGCGACAACGGCTTCAGTTGTTAAGAGCATTGCTGCTACAGAAGCTGCGTTTTGCAGGGCTGAACGTGTAACTTTTGTCGGGTCAACGATACCTTTTTCGATCATGTTTACCCATTCGCCGGTTGCAGCGTTGAAGCCTACGCCGATTTTTTCATTTTTCAGGCGCTCAACGATGACAGATCCTTCAAGTCCTGCATTGTGTGCGATTTGACGGATCGGCTCTTCAAGCGCGCGAAGCACGATGTTGATACCTGTTTGCGCATCGCCTTCAGCTTCCACTGCAGCGACTTTGTTGTATACATTGACAAGCGCTGTACCACCGCCGGATACGATACCTTCTTCAACAGCTGCGCGAGTTGAGTTGAGGGCGTCTTCGATGCGAAGTTTACGCTCTTTCAGCTCAGTTTCAGTCGCAGCGCCGACTTTGATGACAGCTACGCCGCCGGCAAGTTTCGCAAGACGCTCTTGTAATTTTTCTCTGTCGAATTCAGAAGTTGTTTCTTCCACTTGAGCGCGGATTTGGTTGACGCGAGCTGCGATTTTTTCAGTGTCGCCGGCGCCTTCTACGATTGTTGTGTTTTCTTTCGTTACTACAACTTTAGAAGCGCGTCCCAATTGTCCGATTTCAGTAGATTTCAGGTCAAGGCCTAAGTCTTCTGTGATTACTTCTCCGCCTGTAAGAACAGAGATGTCTTCAAGCATTGCTTTACGGCGGTCACCGAAGCCAGGAGCTTTAACGGCAACAGCGTTGAATGTGCCGCGAAGTTTGTTGACAACGAGTGTAGCAAGAGCTTCACCTTCAACATCTTCAGCGATCAGAAGCAATGGTTTGCCTTGCTGTACAACTTGCTCAAGCACAGGAAGGATTTCTTGAATGTTTGTGATTTTTTTGTCTGTGATTAAGATGTAAGGATTGTCAAGAACCGCTTCCATCTTATCAGAGTCAGTCACCATGTAAGGAGACGCATATCCGCGGTCGAATTGCATACCTTCCACAACTTCAAGCTCAGTTGTGAAGCCTTTAGACTCTTCGATTGTGATGACGCCGTCGTTTCCTACGCGCTCCATTGCTTCAGCGATAAGGCTTCCGACTTCCTCATCAGCAGCAGAGATCGCAGCAACCTGAGCGATAGACTCTTTGCCTTCGATCGGCTTAGAAATTTCTTTTAAGTTTTCGATTGCAACAGTTACGGCTTGTTCCATACCTTTACGTACGCCGACAGGGTTAGCTCCCGCAGTTACGTTTTTCAGGCCTTCGCGGATCATAGCCTGCGCAAGTACAGTCGCAGTCGTCGTACCGTCACCGGCAACGTCGTTTGTTTTGCTGGCTACTTCAGCTACAAGCTTCGCACCCATGTTTTCAAACGCGTCTTCAAGTTCAATTTCTTTTGCGATTGTCACACCGTCATTTGTAATTAACGGAGAACCGAATTTTTTCTCCAGAACCACGTTACGTCCTTTTGGCCCTAAAGTTACTTTTACAGCGTCAGCAAGCGCATCGACACCGCGAAGCATAGCGCGGCGTGCTTCTTCACTAAACTTAATATCTTTTGCCATGTTAACGAAACCTCCTCGAATTTTTAAAAATATTTATTTGCTTAGCCGATTACAGCTAAAATGTCGCTTTCACGTAAGATTAAGTATTCAGTACCTTCGTATTTCACTTCAGTACCGGCGTATTTTGAGAAGATAATGCGGTCGCCCTCTTTTACTTCTAAAGCAACGCGCTCTCCGCTTTCCAACACGCGACCTGAACCGGCTGCCACGATTTTGCCTTCTTGCGGCTTTTCTTTTGCAGAATCCGGTAATACGATTCCGCTGGCAGTTTTTTCTTCAGATTCTACGAGTTCAATGACAACGCGATCACCTAATGGCTTTAACAATGTAATAACCTCCTCAATAGTATGAATATGTAATTTTAGCACTCAGCTCTAAAGAGTGCTAACACAGTTATTATAATAAAGAATCTCACTTCCAATTTCAAGTCATAAGAATAAAAAATTTTCACGCTTACATGATTCTCTCTCGCACTGATTTTCTCCTTTTTTCACGTCAAGTTCACTTGTGTTACAATAAGAACAAATAAGTTGATTTTATAGGATAAAGGAGTACATATCATTTGAGAAAACAGTATTGGTATATCATTTTGACATATGTTATCATGCAGCTTTCCGCATTGATCGGCATTCCTTTAATGTACAAATTCGGCTATGCGGGCGGGCACCCTACGAATGCGAATCTCACCATGGCTCAGGGGATTTATTCCGTCGTAAGCTTTTTTATCTGCCTGATTATCGTTCTCTTGATTTTGAGAACCGCGCCGAAACAGACATTAAGAAACGGGAAGAAAGCATCCGCCGGCATGTCCGTTCTCTGGGCGGTCGCGGGAATATGGCTCGCTTTATTTTCTCAGGGAATCGCCGGGATGATTGAGCAGTATGTCTTTCATGTGGGCAGCGGTTCCGAAAACACGAAAGCCATTCTTAACATTATTAAAGCCATGCCGCTCATGATTATCGTTTCTTCTATCGTCGGGCCGATTCTTGAAGAAATCATTTTCCGGAAGATCATCTTCGGTGTATTATATGAAAAAACGAATTTCTTTATCGCCGGACTGATCAGTTCCGTCATTTTCGGCATTGTGCATCAAGACCTCACGCACCTGCTGCTGTATACGGCCATGGGCTTTACCTTTGCGTTCTTGTATGTGCAGACGAAACGGATTATTGTGCCGATATTCGCCCATGTCATGATGAATACCATTGTCGTGGTCATGCAGCTCGGCCCCGCCCAAAAATATATTGAACAGCATAGTGAGCAAATGCAATTAATTATTGGAGGATTGTTTGTATGAGGAACCCAATGACTTGGGGCTTGATTTATTTCGCAGTCGGCTGTATCTTTACGTATTTGGCCGCAAGCTCTCCGGGAAGCATGTGGTCTTTTTATTCCATACTGCTGATGGTTTTCGCCGCTTATAATATCAGCATCTCGTTTAAAATGTTCGCCTTCTCATTTAAAGTGAAGAAAAATCAAAAATAATAAAAGAAAAGCCATTTCTCATCATTGAGAAATGGCTTTTTTTATGCTGATACGTCCTGGTCAGATTCACTGCCGGTCTGCCTTTTCCGATACGCCGCTTTTGAAATCAGGATACTGATCTCGTATAAAATGCAAAGCGGAATGGTAATCATCAAGTGAGACAGCAGCTCAGGCGGCGCAATCATCGCGGCGATCACGAGCAGCACAAAATATGCGTACTTCCTGATCTTCGATAAAAACATCGGCGTGATAACACCGAGTCTCGTTAAAAACATGATCAGCACCGGCATCTGAAACAGCAGCCCGAACGGAATCGTCAGCTGCAGCAGAAAATGAAAGTATTCGGTGATCCCGATCACCTGGTTGACATCCAGGTCATTCGAGACCCGCTTCATAAAATCAACGACCAGCGGAAATAAAATATAATAAGAAAACGACACACCGCCGACAAACAGCACGATCGAAATCGGAATATAGCTGAGTGTTACTTTGCGCTCCTTCTCATACAGACCCGGACTGACAAACGCCCAAATCTGATAGAGAATAATCGGCGAAGTCAAAATGATGCCGATGATAAACGCGAACTGCAAAAAGATAAACAGCGGATCCGTCAGGTTAAAAGCATTAAGGGTGAGCTCTTTTACTTCATCGGCTTTTTGAAGATACACAATGATAGGTTTTGCCAGAAAAAAGCCGGCAATAAAGAAAACCGTAAAGGATAACGCCACAATCAGCAATCGTTTCCGAAGTTCGGCAATATGCTCCACAAGCGTCATTTGATTCACTCTCATACGCGTCATCCTATCTTACTGTTCTTCTTTCTTTTTTTCCTCTTCTTCACCGGCTAATCCCTTAGTAGCGTTCTTAAATTCACGAAGCGTGTCCCCCGCCGCTTTTCCTAATTCGGGAAGCTTCTTCGGACCGAAAATAATCACCGCCACCACACCGATAACCGCCAGGCTTCCAGGACCGATCATGTGCAGCTCCTCCTTTCGCTATTCAATTTCTTCCAAAACAGAATAATGCTTTAAGAAATAAACCAATGATTGAAGCTCTACTGCTAAATCTATATGATGAATTCGAATGTGATCCGGCACATTCAAACGGGCCGGCGTAAAGTTAAGGATTCCCTTGATTCCGAGCGACACGAGCCGGTCGGTGATTGACTGGGCGGCAACCGCCGGAACGGTAAGAATCGCCACGGGTTCATCCTTTATGTGAAGCTCTAAATCATTAAGATCAAAGACAGGCACACCGCCTACCTCAGTTCCTATTTTACTCTGATTCACATCAAAAGCCATAGATATTTTTGTGTTATTATTTTTTGTGAAATTATAGTGAAGAAACGCCGTCCCCAAATTCCCGACACCGATCAAAATGACGTTCGTCGTTTCATCCTGATCCAGTGTTTTTCTGAAAAATGACAGCAGGTAATCCACATTATAGCCGTATCCTTTTTTGCCGAGCGCCCCGAAATAGGAAAAATCCCGGCGGATCGTGGCCGAATCGACTTTTACCGCATCGCTCAGTTCAGCCGATGAAACGCGCTGCTTTCCTGACGCGTGTAAATTCTTTAAAAAGCGATAATAAAGCGGCAGCCGTTTTGCCGTCGCCTGTGGAATTTTTGATTGATCCTTGTTCATGATTGGTCCTCCACTTTATACTCAGATGCATCTCTTTTAAAATCACCGTTTTTGCCTCCTGTTTTTTCCATGAGGCAGGTCGGGCCGATGACCATTCCTTTATCCAGCGCCTTGCACATGTCATACACGGTCAAAGCGCAGACTGAAGCGGAAGTTAGCGCTTCCATTTCCACACCTGTACTCCCTTTCGTTTTTACGCTTGCCTGTATATGAAGAACGGCTTCGGAATCCTTTTCCTCCCAGCCGAATGAAATGTCGACGCTGCTTAAAGAAAGCGGGTGGCACATCGGGATAATCGCTGACGTCTGCTTTGCGGCCATAATTCCTGCCACCTGTGCGACAGCCAGCACGTCTCCTTTTCCGATCTCGCGGTTTTTGATTCTGCTGTACACGTCATGTTTCATGTGTACGCTGGATATCGCAGCGGCAGTACGGACTGTTGAAGATTTATCGCTTATATCCACCATGCGGGCACGGCCTTCTTCATTAAAATGAGAAAATCCATTCATATTTAAACTCTCCTTACTTCTGATCATACACTATTTTCTCCCTGATGTCTTATCCTATAATGTTCCAATTCTGATGTATTGTTTGCTGACAGCAGGTTGATAAGCTACACTTAACTTATTATAACAGAGGTGAAATAATATGATGATCTTACAAATTAATCAGCTATCCAAATCTTTTGGCGCTGATCCTATTTTAAACAATATAAAGCTTGAAGTCAGATCTCGGGATCGCATCGCCATAGTAGGCAGAAACGGAGCCGGCAAATCAACTCTCCTTAAAATTATCGCAGGTCACCTTTCATATGAAAAGGGTGAATTAATCAAACCGAAAGAATTAACGATGGGATATCTTGCCCAGCACACAGGCTTGGAATCCCAGCTTACCATAAAAGAAGAACTGCTGAGCGTTTTTGATTTCCTGAAAGCAATGGAAAAAGAGATGCGCTCTATTGAAGAAAAGATGGCCACGGCCGCCCCGGCGGAGCTTGAGACGCTGATGAAAACCTATGACAGGCTTCAGCAGGATTTCAAGGATAAAGGCGGCTATCAATATGAAGCGGACGTCCGATCTATCCTTCACGGCCTCGGCTTCGGAAAATTTGACGATTCCGTGAAAGTGCAAAGCCTGAGCGGCGGTCAGAAAACAAGGCTTGCGCTCGGAAAACTGCTGCTGACCCAGCCTGATCTGCTTATTCTGGATGAACCGACGAACCATCTCGACATCGATACGCTTACATGGCTTGAGCATTATTTACAGGGATATTCAGGCGCAATCCTGATCGTTTCCCACGACAGATACTTTCTTGATAAAGTCGTCAGCCAAGTGTACGAGGTCTCACGGACAGAAAGCAAAAAATACCTCGGCAACTACAGCGCCTATTTAGAACAAAAAGCTGAGCAGTATGAGAAAGACCTGAAGCTGTATGAAAAACAGCAGGACGAAATCGCCAAGCTTCAAGATTTTGTCGACCGCAATCTGGCCAGAGCTTCTACAACGAAAAGAGCCCAAAGCAGACGAAAACAGCTTGAACGGATGGACGTCATGGCAAAGCCGCTCGGGGATGAGAAATCCGCCGCCTTCCGTTTTGACATTACAAAACAGAGCGGAAACGACGTCCTGCGCGTACAGGATGTTTCCATCAGCTATGACGGCCAGCCGCCGCTCTTGAAAAACCTGACCTTCGGCATTACAAGAGGCGAAAGCGCCGCCCTCGTCGGACCGAACGGAATCGGCAAATCAACCTTGCTGAAAACGATTATGAATACAATCAGTCCGGAATCCGGGTCGATCACGTACGGTTCCAATGTCACAATCGGCTATTACGATCAGGAGCAGGCTGAACTGACCTCGTCCAAACGCGTGCTGGACGAGCTGTGGGATGAATATCCGGACATGCCGGAAAAAGAGATCAGAACATGCCTCGGCAACTTTCTGTTCAGCGGAGACGATGTCCTGAAACCGGTCCGTTCGTTAAGCGGCGGTGAGAAAGCAAGAGTCGCGCTTGCCAAGCTGATGCTTCAAAAAGCAAATTTTCTCATCCTTGATGAGCCGACAAACCACCTTGACCTGGACAGTAAAGAGGTGCTGGAAAACGCCCTGATCGACTACCCGGGAACACTGTTATTTGTATCGCATGACCGCTACTTTATTAACAGGATCGCCACAAGAGTGCTGGAGCTGTCACCTGATCATGCAGAAGAATATTTGGGAGACTATGACTATTACACCGAGAAAAAAGCACAGCAGCTGGAACTGGAAGAAATGAAGCGGCAGGAAAAGGAGCAGGCTCAGCCTGCCGGCAAGGTCAAACAGGATACGAAAAGAACTTACGAGGAAGAAAAAGAATGGAAGAAGAAAGAACGGCAGCGCCTGAGACGCATTGAAGAAATCGAAGCGGCCGTCTCATCCGCCGAAGAGAAAATCAGTGCCAATGAGGAGCTGCTGTGCGATCCTGACGTGTATCAGGATCATGAAAAAGTACAGACCATTCACGCGGAGAATGAAGCCCTGAATCAAGAGCTCGAAAACTTATTAGCAGAATGGGAGGAACTCTCCTCAGAAGAATAGAAAAAGTCAAGCACCTCTTTAAGGGGTGCTTTTTTATCCACAGCTATCCTCCTTGTCAGCCATTTAAGCAAGCGCTTTATACACACTATCCACAAAATTTTCTGACTTTATCCACTTTACTAACAACTTACAGTCCCTTATCCAGACTGGATTTCTGAATATATTCACAATCCTGTGGATATATTAGAATTATCTGTTAATAAGTAAAAAAAAAAGCCTCACGTTTTACAACGTGAGACGATCAAAGGATGTTAATTCCAAACCGGGCTGTCCGTTCATATCGTACGAGCCCCGGATCCCCTTTTCAAAAGCAACGGTTCCGGCAGCCGCAATCATCGCTGCATTGTCCGTGCATAAAGAAATCGGCGGGATGATAAGCTCGGGATCTCCCGAATGGCTGAATTCCCGCTGCAGTGCGGCTCTCAGCCCTTTGTTAGCGGCTACGCCTCCTGCAAGCAGCACTTGTTTAACCCCGTATTCTTTCGCGGCCTTAGAGGTTTTTGCCGTCAGTACATCAATGACACTCTGCTGAAAGCTTGCGGCAAGATCCTCCGGAGGAATCACCTCATTTTTTTGCGAGGCGTTATGAAGCGTGTTAATCACGGCTGATTTCAGGCCGCTGAAGCTGAAATTGTAAGACCCTTCTTCCAGCCACGCACGCGGAAGCGGAATGGAATCCGTTCCCGCAGCAGCCAGCTTATCAATCTGCGGCCCTCCCGGATAAGGAAGCCCCATCGTTCTTGCCACTTTGTCGTAAGCTTCGCCTGCGGCATCATCCAGCGTTTCACCGATAACCTCGAATGAACCGTGCTCTTTCATATAAACCAATTCCGTATGTCCGCCTGACACAACCAAAGCAAGCGCCGGGAACTGAAGCTCTCCTATCAGCCTGTTTGCATAGATATGGCCCGCAATGTGATGGACGCCGACTAACGGTATTTGATGGGCAAAGCTTAACGCCTTTGCCGCATTGACCCCGATTAACAGGGCTCCGACAAGTCCGGGTCCTTCCGTTACGGCAATCGCATCAAGATCATCAAAGCCCATCTCCGCCTTTGAAAGAGCTTCCTCAATCACAAGGGTAATCTGCTCCACATGATGTCTGGACGCTATTTCAGGCACGACTCCGCCGAAACGTTTATGACTTTCAATTTGAGAAGCGACAACGTTTGAAATGATGTCTTTTCCGTTTTTCACGACTGAGGCCGCAGTTTCATCACAGCTTGTTTCGATTCCTAATACATAAATATCTTGTTTTTCACTCATGTAATGTCACCCACATTAATAACGCGTCTTCCCCGTTATCTGTATAGTATTGTTTTCTGATTCCTCCGGCCTGAAGACCGAATTTCTTATATAAGGATTGGGCGGGATGATTTGAGACCCTGACTTCGAGAGAGAGCCTTCTTGCCTTTTTTTCTCTGCACAATTCTATCGCAGAGCGAAACAGCGCTTCTCCCAACGATTGGCCCCGATATTCCGGCTTAATGGCTATGTTCGTAATCTGCGCGTCATCTATAATAATCCAGATTCCGCAATACCCCGCCAGACAGCCATCCTTTTCAATGACAAGGTAGTGGGCATACGGATTTTCCAAAAGCTCATGATAAAATGAATCCTTCGTCCACGGAGAAGTAAAGGATGCTGTTTCAATTTCATAAATTTGATCAATATCTTCCGGCCGCATGCTTCGAATCGCCGTTTTCGTTTTCATCCCTATCACCCTATTTTTGAGATTCCATCCATTTCGCTTCAGCCTCTGCCAGACGCAAATAATCCGGAACAAGGCTGTGGACATCCGTTTCTTCTTTTTCCAAGCCTAAAAACGCCAGCTCTGACGGCCGCGGATTATGCTGTGCAGCCGTTCCTATCACTGCTTGAGATGTCAATTCATGCAGAATGGTTTCTTCATGAATGGCTGTATCGTGTCCTAAAAATAAAACCGGAGACGCTTTTTCTTTCAGCATGCCGAGCCAATCAGTCAAAAGGACATTCTGATCAGGAAGAACGGATTGTAATCGGCCGTCCTGATATTCATAAAGTCCCGTATATACCTGTCCGCGCCGGGCATCAAATAACGGGCAGATCAGTCCTTGAAAGTGCCGTCCGTTAGCCGCCAGCACCTCCAGGCTCGAGACAGCGGAAACCGGAAGCTTCAGCGACCATGCCAATGTTTTTGCCAGCGTCACACCGATTCTGACACCTGTGTACGATCCCGGTCCTTTCGCCACCGCTATTTTCGTAAGGTCCTGCGGTGTCAGGCCGCAATCCTTCAGCAATGAATTGACAGCAGGCATCGCCCGCACGGAATGATTCTTTTTTAAATATGTAATATACTCCGCCATCACCGTTTTGTCACGAACGAGCGCGGCACCCAGCGTGTAATTTGACGTATCAATTGCCAGTATTGTCATGTTTATTTATCTCCTCACAAAGCGTTTCATACCGTGTTCCGCAAGCCGTAAAGGTAATGTCCCTTGCCTCATCACCGGCTCTCTTGATGACGATCTGCAGCCGTTCAGCAGGCAGCTGATCCTGAATTAAATGAGCCCATTCAATTAAACAGACGCCTTGTCCCTCAAAATATTCTTCAAGCCCTAAGTCTTCGCTTTCATCCTCCATACGATACACATCCATATGATATAGAGGAATCGAACCGTCATGGTATTCTTTTATAATTGTAAAAGTCGGGCTGTTTACCACTCTCGTGATTCCCAGTCCTTCGGCAAAACCCTTTGTAAAAGTCGTTTTTCCCGCGCCTAAGTCGCCTTCCAGTGTCAAAATGTCTCCCGGCTTTGCCAAAGAAGCGGCAAGCTTGGCTACGGCTTTCGTTTCTTCGGGGTTTTTCGTTCTCCATTGTAATGTCTTCAAAGTGAGTCACCCGTCTTATTTAAAATGATTGTATCCTTTTTTCTCAAGGACGATTTGTCTCTGATCATTGGCTGTCAAAAGAACACATGCTTCCTTCCGTTCAGACACCGCCCCTATCTTCGCTATCGGAATGCCTGACTGAGAGCAGTAATCAAGCAGAGAGGTCCACTCTTGCTGAGAAACCGTTCCAACCAATTCAAAATCTTCACCGCCGAATAACACCCATTTCTTCCACTCAGAATTTGCCTCAGGCAAATCCGGATGCACCGGCAGAAGTTGTTCTTCAATTTCTATCGTAACTGAACTTGCCGCAGCTATTTCATGCAGCTCACTGGCCAATCCGTCACTGATATCATTCAGAGCCGCGCGCTGAAGCTGAGAGCAGAAGCGGCCGACTTGAACTCTCGGAACGGGCCGTTTATGTTTTCGGATAAAATAATCACTCGTGTGAAAAGCAGAAGAAAGTGTTTCTCCCAACAAAAGAGACAGTCCTGCTGCGGACGAGCCGATATCCCCCGTAACAAACACAACATCTCCGGGTCTTGCCGAGCTTCGCAGACAAGCGCAATCCTTCTCAACTTCTCCGATGACAGTAACGGTAATTACGGCTTGACCGGAAGCGGAGACGGTATCTCCCCCGATCAAATCCATTTGATATAGTTTCGCCAGTTCCGCCATCCCTTCATACATTGCCTGGACGTCAGCTTTCTGCCAGCAAGAAGGAACCGCTAGAGACACCAAATAAAACTTCGGAATGCCTCCCATCGCCGCCACGTCACTAATGTTAACAGCAAGCGCTTTATAACCGATATCATGAGGAGAGGAATACTCTAATTTAAAATGGACATTCTCCACCATTGTATCAAGGCAGACAATTTGCTGCATATGGGGTGACGCTGTATAAACCGCACCATCATCACCGATCCCTACATCGACGGAAGGATGATAATGCGAATGCGGAGTAATACTGTGAATCAACTCAAACTCATCCATATATCTCCCGTCTCCCTTTCTGACGCTCTTGTGAAATACAGCTCTTTCTAGTGTATCGGATTATGTTTCAATATCCAAGACTTTAACGATATAAAAGAAAGCTTGGTTAGATACCAAGCTGCCAGCATTTAAAAGAAAACACAAAAAAAACGAAAACATGATCGTTTCGTTTACAATAAAAATGGCGGTCCGGACGGGACTCGAACCCGCGACCTCCTGCGTGACAGGCAGGCATTCTAACCAACTGAACTACCGGACCATTTAATTTTTGGTTGCGGGGGCAGGATTTGAACCTGCGACCTTCGGGTTATGAGCCCGACGAGCTACCGAACTGCTCCACCCCGCGATGATAAAATTTTAGAAAAGCTTGGCGGCGTCCTACTCTCACAGGGGGAAACCCCCGACTACCATCGGCGCTGAAGAGCTTAACTTCCGTGTTCGGCATGGGAACGGGTGTGACCTCTTCGCTATCGCCACCAAACCATTGAGAGTGTTCTCTCAAAACTAGATAACAGTAAGCATACATTCAAATTGGTTAAGTCCTCGATCGATTAGTATCTGTCAGCTCCATGTGTCGCCACACTTCCACCTCAGACCTATCAACCTGATCATCTTTCAGGGATCTTACTTCCTTGCGGAATGGGAAATCTCATCTTGAGGGGGGCTTCATGCTTAGATGCTTTCAGCACTTATCCCGTCCGCACATAGCTACCCAGCGATGCCCTTGGCAGAACAACTGGTACACCAGCGGTGCGTCCATCCCGGTCCTCTCGTACTAAGGACAGCTCCTCTCAAATTTCCTGCGCCCGCGACGGATAGGGACCGAACTGTCTCACGACGTTCTGAACCCAGCTCGCGTACCGCTTTAATGGGCGAACAGCCCAACCCTTGGGACCGACTACAGCCCCAGGATGCGATGAGCCGACATCGAGGTGCCAAACCTCCCCGTCGATGTGGACTCTTGGGGGAGATAAGCCTGTTATCCCCGGGGTAGCTTTTATCCGTTGAGCGATGGCCCTTCCATGCGGAACCACCGGATCACTAAGCCCGACTTTCGTCCCTGCTCGACTTGTAGGTCTCGCAGTCAAGCTCCCTTGTGCCTTTACACTCTGCGAATGATTTCCAACCATTCTGAGGGAACCTTTGGGCGCCTCCGTTACCTTTTAGGAGGCGACCGCCCCAGTCAAACTGCCCACCTGACACTGTCTCCCCGCCCGATAAGGGCGGCGGGTTAGAAGGTCAATACAGCCAGGGTAGTATCCCACCGATGCCTCCACCGAAGCTGGCGCTCCGGTTTCCAAGGCTCCTACCTATCCTGTACAAGCTGTACCAACATTCAATATCAGGCTGCAGTAAAGCTCCACGGGGTCTTTCCGTCCTGTCGCGGGTAACCTGCATCTTCACAGGTACTATAATTTCACCGAGTCTCTCGTTGAGACAGTGCCCAGATCGTTGCGCCTTTCGTGCGGGTCGGAACTTACCCGACAAGGAATTTCGCTACCTTAGGACCGTTATAGTTACGGCCGCCGTTTACTGGGGCTTCAATTCGCACCTTCGCTTACGCTAAGCGCTCCTCTTAACCTTCCAGCACCGGGCAGGCGTCAGCCCCTATACTTCGCCTTACGGCTTCGCAGAGACCTGTGTTTTTGCTAAACAGTCGCCTGGGCCTATTCACTGCGGCTCTCTCGGGCTTGCACCCTAACAGAGCACCCCTTCTCCCGAAGTTACGGGGTCATTTTGCCGAGTTCCTTAACGAGAGTTCTCTCGATCACCTTAGGATTCTCTCCTCGCCTACCTGTGTCGGTTTGCGGTACGGGCACCTCTCACCTCGCTAGAGGCTTTTCTTGGCAGTGTGGAATCAGGAACTTCGCTACTATAATTCGCTCGCCATCACAGCTCAGCCTTCACGGGAAACGGATTTGCCTATTTCCCAGCCTAACTGCTTGGACGCGGATATCCAATACCGCGCTTACCCTATCCTCCTGCGTCCCCCCATTGCTCAAATGGTGAGGAGGTGGTACAGGAATATCAACCTGTTATCCATCGCCTACGCCTTTCGGCCTCGGCTTAGGTCCCGACTAACCCTGAGCGGACGAGCCTTCCTCAGGAAACCTTAGGCATTCGGTGGAGGGGATTCTCACCCCTCTTTCGCTACTCATACCGGCATTCTCACTTCTAAGCGCTCCACAAGTCCTTCCGGTCTTGCTTCACAGCCCTTAGAACGCTCTCCTACCACTGTTCGAAGAACAGTCCGCAGCTTCGGTGATACGTTTAGCCCCGGTACATTTTCGGCGCAGAGTCACTCGACCAGTGAGCTATTACGCACTCTTTAAATGGTGGCTGCTTCTAAGCCAACATCCTGGTTGTCTAAGCAACTCCACATCCTTTTCCACTTAACGTATACTTTGGGACCTTAGCTGGCGGTCTGGGCTGTTTCCCTTTCGACTACGGATCTTATCACTCGCAGTCTGACTCCCAAGGATAAGTCATCGGCATTCGGAGTTTGACTGAATTCGGTAACCCGGTAGGGGCCCCTAGTCCAATCAGTGCTCTACCTCCGAGACTCTTACCTTGAGGCTAGCCCTAAAGCTATTTCGGAGAGAACCAGCTATCTCCAGGTTCGATTGGCATTTCACCCCTACCCACACCTCATCCCCGCACTTTTCAACGTGCGTGGGTTCGGGCCTCCATTCAGTGTTACCTGAACTTCACCCTGGACATGGGTAGATCACCTGGTTTCGGGTCTACGACCACGTACTCAATTCGCCCTATTCAGACTCGCTTTCGCTGCGGCTCCGCATCTTCTGCTTAACCTTGCACGGGATCGTAACTCGCCGGTTCATTCTACAAAAGGCACGCCATCACCCGTTAACGGGCTCTGACTACTTGTAGGCACACGGTTTCAGGATCTCTTTCACTCCCCTTCCGGGGTGCTTTTCACCTTTCCCTCACGGTACTGGTTCACTATCGGTCACTAGGGAGTATTTAGCCTTGGGAGATGGTCCTCCCGGATTCCGACGGAATTTCACGTGTTCCGCCGTACTCAGGATCCACTCAGGAGAGAACGAAGTTTTGACTACAGGGCTGTTACCTCCTATGGCGGGCCTTTCCAGACCTCTTCATCTACCTCGTTCCTTTGTAACTCCGTACAGAGTGTCCTACAACCCCAAGAGGCAAGCCTCTTGGTTTGGGCTGGTCCCGTTTCGCTCGCCGCTACTCAGGGAATCGCATTTGCTTTCTCTTCCTCCGGGTACTTAGATGTTTCAGTTCCCCGGGTCTGCCTTCTCATATCCTATGTATTCAGATATGGATACCACTCCATTACGAGTGGTGGGTTTCCCCATTCGGAAATCTCCGGATCAAAGCTTGCTTACAGCTCCCCGAAGCATATCGGTGTTCGTCCCGTCCTTCATCGGCTCCTAGTGCCAAGGCATCCACCGTGCGCCCTTTCTAACTTAACCGTTAAAAAGAATCACTACGTGA
This sequence comes from Bacillus sp. JK62, assembly GCF_053663455.1. Taxonomy (NCBI): domain Bacteria; kingdom Bacillati; phylum Bacillota; class Bacilli; order Caryophanales; family Bacillaceae; genus Bacillus; species Bacillus sp. JK62. The sequence continues at coordinate 59 of NZ_JBSJQA010000009.1, read as the reverse complement.
TATCTTGCATTACTAATTGAATGTGAATTACTTCTGTTATCTAGTTTTCAAAGAACAAC
>NZ_JBSJQA010000008.1:0-141610 GCF_053663455.1 Bacillus sp. JK62 | reverse complement strand
GTCCATGTCGGGAACATCTCCCAGATGGAGGCGTCAAAACCGAAGCCCGCGTATTTGGCGCTTTTATCATCCGCCGTCATGGCGAATGCGTCGTGGTGCCAGAAGCACAGGTTCACCAGCGCATGGTGTTCGACCATGACACCCTTCGGCTGTCCGGTCGTTCCTGACGTGTAAATCATATAAGCGAGATGATCCGCCGTTGTTTCCGTCTGCGGGTTCGCTTCATCGTTTTCATCAAGCGGCAGGCTCAGAATGGAGCGGCTGCCGTCAAGCAGGATCGTATCTCCTGTGTAGCTTTCCGGCACGTCCAGCGCTTCCTGTGTGAGAAGAAGCTTGGCCCCGCTGTCCTGCAGAATGTAGCTGATCCGCTCTTTCGGGTATTCGGGGTCAATCGGCACAAATGCCGCGCCCGCTTTCAAGACGCCGAGTACGCCCGCGGCCATTTCCAAGGACGGTTTCGTCAAAATACCGACACGTTCGTCAGCCGTGACGCCGCAGTCCATGAGAATGCGCGCGATCCGGTTCGCCCTTGCGTTCAGCTCGCCGTACGTCCATTTCGCGCCGTTGTATGCCGCGGCCGGACGGTTTGCATGGCGGGCGGCCGTTTCTTCAAAGAGACGGTGAACCGTTTTGTCCCGCGGCACAGAGAGTGTTTTTCCTTTCCATGCGCCAAGGAGGGCTTGTTTTTCTGTTTCATTCACCAATGAAAGCTCAGAAAGCTTCGCAGCCGGATTTTCCGTTGCGGCTTTTAACAGTTGAAGCCAGTAATGCTTCCACGTCTCTGCCGTTTCCGGTTTAAACAGCGCGGTGTTATATTCAAGCACAAACGTTAAGCCTTCGTCTGTGTCCTCAGCCGTCAGCGTCAGGTCAAACTTGGCTGTTTTTCTGTCAAACGGATGGTGCTTCAGCTCAATTCCTTCCATGACCAGATCTTCAGCATTTGCATTTTGCATTGAGAATACCGCATCAAACAGCGGATTTCGGCTCGTATCACGCTGCACCTCAACCTTTTGCAGAAGGTCTTCAAGCGGATAATCCTGCGCGTCAAATGCATGTAAAGCGGTTTGTTTCACTTCTTTAAGATAGTCCGTGAACGTTTTGTCCGCTTCCGGATACGTACGAAGCGCGAGTGTATTCACAAAAACACCGATGACGTTTGCGAGATCCGCATGTGACCGTCCCGCAACCGGCGAGCCGACAATGATGTCATGCTGTCCGCTCAGTTTTGAGAGAAAGGCGCTGTACGACGCCAGGAGCACCATGTACATGGTAGAATCCGTTTGTTTCGCAAGACTGCGAAGAGCCGACGTCTGTTCCTCAGTCAGAGAAAAGACCAGCTTGTCTCCTTCAAAGGTTTGCACGGCCGGACGGCTGTAATCAGCCGGCAGCGTCAATACCGGAAGCTCGCCGTCAAGCTCCCGAAGCCAATGCTCCTCCTGCTTGCGGTACTGCTCTGATTGAATAAATTTCTGCTGCCATACCGCATAGTCTTTATAATGAATCCGCAGCGGCTCAAGCGTTTCGCCGCCATACAAGCGGGACAGTTCATCTATCAGCACGCCGACTGAAGCGCCGTCCGAAATGATATGGTGCATATCAAACAGCAGCAGGTGGTCATGTTCAGCCAGCTTGACCAGCCCCGTTCTGACGAGAGGAAGCTGATCCAGACGGAACGGCCGGATAAAGCTCTGAATAATCTGTTCAGCATCTTCTTCAGAGGCTTCATAATATTCCATGTCGATATCAGCTTCCGCCCATATACGCTGAACCGTTTCTCCATCCTTTATGTCAAATGTCGTTCTGAAGGCTTCATGGCGTTCTGTCAGCTGTTTCATAACGGATTTCAGCTTTTCTGCATCAAGCTTTCCTTTTAAGCGGAGCACAGACGGCATGTTATAGCTTGTTTCAGCGCCTTCCAGCTGCTGAAGCACGAACATCCGCTTCTGCGGTGAAGAAACCGGATACGTTTCCCGCTCGGCCGCCGGTGCGATGCTCTCAGCCGCCTTCCGTTCAGCCCCTTCAATCAGCTGCGCCAGCCCCGCAGCCGTCGGAGAAGTGAACAGATCCTTTAAGGTAAGCTGCACGCCGAATGTCTTCTGGATAAGGGCCAGCAGTTTCATCCCCGCTAACGAGTGGCCCCCGATCTCAAAGAACTGATCATGGACGCCGACCCGTTCCATTTGCAGCACCTCAGCCCAAATATCCGCCAGTTTTTGTTCTGTTTCATTGCGCGGCGCCGTATATGACACGGCATTCGCTGCGGTCACATCCGGCATCGGCAGCGCCCGTCTGTCGATTTTTCCGTTCCCTGTAAGAGGCAGTTCATCCAATTGAATAAAGACGGACGGAATCATATAAGCCGGAAGATCCTTCGCCGTATGCTCCCTCAGCTCCCGGGAAGAGATTTCCCTGAGGCCGACAAAATACGCGCAAAGAAGTTTGTCACCCGCGCCTTGATCCACAGCGAGCACAATGCATTCCTGAATCTGGTCATGGCTTTGAAGCTGATGCTCAATTTCGCCAAGCTCAATCCGCTGACCGCGGATTTTCACCTGATGGTCGATACGTCCGATAAACTCGATATCGCCATTCGGAAGCCATCTGGCCAAGTCGCCCGTTTTATACATCCGTTCACCTTCCTTAAACGGATGCTTTACAAATTTTTCTTCCGTCAGTTCAGGACGGTTGTAGTAGCCTTCTACGAGACCTTCCCCGCTGACGCACAGCTCTCCCGCAATACCCGCCGGCTGAATGCGTCCGGCTGAGTTCATAATAAAGACTTCCGTATTGCTGACCGGTTTACCGATCGGAACGGAGAGCGTATCCTCTTCAATGACATCCACCGGATGGTATGTCGCAAACACCGTGCTTTCCGACGGGCCGTACATATGAAGCAGTCTTCCTTTTCCGACTGCCGCCAGCGCCTTTTTGACATGTTCTACAGACGCTCTTTCGCCCCCGAACATGATTTTCCGAAGCGTCGTCAGACAGGACGGCTCCATATCAACAAGCAGGTGGAACAGAGCCGTCGTAATCATCAGAATGCTGACGTTCTCCCGTTTGATCACACGGGACAGGCGCGACATGTCCAGCACCGTATCTTTCGGGACGATCACAAGCTTTGCACCGTTTAACAGCGAACCGAACATATCAAACATAAAAGCGTCAAAGACGTAGTTTGACAGACCGAGCACTGTATCCTCTTCAGAAACGGTCAAATAGTTCGTGTTTTTTACCGTCCGCAAAATGTTGGCATGTGTGACGATGTTTCCTTTCGGCGTTCCCGTCGTGCCTGATGTATAAGTGAGATTGGCAATCGTTTTGGAATCAAACGGCAATGCTGGATTGCGAGAGTCCTTTTCATAGCTCGCCTCATCATCAGCAAGCACAATGACGCCTTGAAAACCGGCCTTTTCCGCAAGCGGCTTGAGGCTTTGCTGAGTCAGGAGCACATTCGCCCCGCTGTCGCGGAAGAAATGCTGAATCCGCTGAACCGGATGCTCAGGATCAATCGGCACATAAGCGGACCCCGCTTTTAACACAGCCATAATGGAAACAATCATGTCCATTGACCGTTCACATAAAACAGCCGCGGTTTCCCCGCCGCCTCCGACCGAAAGAATATGCCGCGCAAGCCTGTTGGCGCGTTCATTCAGCTGCTGATACGACAGAGTATCCCCTTCGAACTGAAGAGCTGTCCGGTCAGGGTTCTTTCGGGCCTGTTCTTCAAAGATCTGCACGATCGTTTGCTCTTTCGGGTATGCCGTGCGCTCCGGATTGAACCGCTGTAATTGGTTCAAAGCCTCCCGTTCAGAAAGCAGATCATATTCGCTGATTTTCGCATCCGGATGAGCTGCCGCGTTCTCCAGCAGACGGACATAGTGCGCAAGCATGCGATCCGCAGTTGAGCGCTTAAACAGCTTCGTGCAATAATCCAAATCGAGCGCAATGCCTTCCGCTGTTTCCCGGGCCTGCATTGTCAGATCGAATTTGGCGATATTGAAGTTGGTTTCATGAAGAGACAGCGTCAGGTTGCCGATCTCCGGAATTCCGTCCGAAGCATTTTGCAGACTGAACATCGTGTCAAATATCGGATGCCTGCTCATGTCCCGGGGCACGTTCAGCTCCTCGGTCAGCCACTCAAACGGATAATCCTGATGGGAAAACGCGTCCAGCACCTGTTTGCGCACATGACCTAACAAGCCGGCAAAAGTCTGATCCTGCTTCACGGAGCTTCGCAGCGCAAGCGTGTTGACAAACATCCCGATAAGCCCCTCGGTATCAGAGTGATTTCTTCCCGCTGACGGTGTTCCCACGATGATGTCTTCCTGTCCCGAATACTTAGAAAGCAGCGTATAGTATGCCGATAACAGCACCATGTAAAGGGTGGCTCCGTTTTTCTCGGCAAGCTTCTGCAGCCGTTCCCGCAGCATTTTCGGCAGCTTGGCGGACACGCGGTCACCTTCAAAGCTTTGCACTTGCGGCCGCGGATAATCAGGGAGCAGCTGAAGCACCGGCAGTTCGCCGCTGAAGACTTCTTTCCAGTACGCCCGCTCCTTCTTGTAGCCTTCTTTCGCCCGTTCCGCCTGCCATACGGCATAATCTTTATATTGAATGCGCAATTCAGGCAGCTGATTTCCGCCGTAGATGTCAGCCAGTTCCTTCAGCATGATGGAAATAGACACCCCGTCAGAAATCAGGTGATGCATATCAAACAGCAGCATATGGCGATTGTGACCGAGCGTTTGCAGGCCGATTCTGAACAGCGGCGCCTCAGATAAATCAAAACGGCGCACAAAGTCCTTCATGACCTGTTCATTCGTTCTTCCGCGCGCTTCGATCATTTCAATATGAAACGGAACATGTTCGTGAATCACCTGTCTCGGCGTGCCGTCCTCTGATTGAAACGATGTTCTGAGCGCTTCATGCCTGCTGATTAAGGCAGAAAATGCACGCTCAAGCTTTTCACGGTCTAAAGCGCCCTCAATCATGGCCGCAGCCGGCATGTTATATCCGACTCCCGCGTCTTCAAATTGGCTCGCGATATAAGTCCGCTGCTGAGCGAGCGAAAGCGGATAGCTCGCCTGCTTCTCAGCCGGCTCAATCGCACTGAATGCCTGTCCTTCGTTTCGGTTTTCCGCATAATCGGCAAGCGCCGCAATCGTCGGATGCTCAAACAAGTATTGCAGCGGAATTTCAACGCCCATTTGCTTATGAATTTTCGTCAGAAGCGTCATCGCCTTTAATGAATGACCGCCTGACTCGAAGAAATGATCGTAAATGCCCGCCTTATCCATTCCGAGGACTTCCTGCCAGATGACGGTGAGCGTTTCCTCCGTTTCATTTCTCGGCGCGGCATATTCGGATGAGCTGACAGCCTGCACATCAAGCGCAAACAGCTTTTTGCGGTCCGCCTTACCGCTCGGCGTGAGCGGAATTTCGTCCGTTTTTGTAAAGTAAGCGGGCACCATGTAATCTGGAAGGTGCTTGGACACATACTCCCTGTACTCGGCAGGGTGAAACTCGGTTCCTTTTTCCTGAACGATATATGCGCAAACATCTAAGCTGCCCTGCTGATCCGGCCGTGCCAGCACGACGGCCTGCGCCGCGCCCGGAGCTTTTCTGAGCACCGTTTCAATTTCTCCCAGCTCAATACGGTAGCCGCGGACTTTCACCTGATCATCTTCACGGCCGATATATTCGATCGTCCCGTCCGGCAGCCAGCGCGCCATATCACCCGTGCGGTACATGCGGCCGCTTCCGTTAAACGGATCTTGCAAAAACTTCTCTGCGGTCAAATCCGGAAGATTTAAATAGCCGCGGCCTACACCGTCACCCGCGATATACAGCTCACCGGCCGTGCCGTCGGGCTGAAGCCGCTGGTGCTTATCCAATATATACAAACGGGCGTTGCCGAGCGGTTTTCCGATCGGAACGTACGCCGCCTGTTGATTCATTCCGTTATCGGCTGACACCTGATGCACGGATGCATCTACGCACGTTTCTGTCGGCCCGTACACATTCGTCAGACGCGGCGCCCTGCCCGATTGATGAAAGAGCGTCATCAGCTGTTCAGCAACAGCGGCGGACAGGCCCTCTCCCCCAATGAGCATGTGGCGCAATTCAATTCCGCTGACATCTCCCGCCGCAACCATCATCTGCAGATGCGCAGGGGTTCCGTCAGTGGCTTCAATCCGGTTTTGACGATAATAGTCCAGCAGTGCCGAGCCATTCGTTACAGTCGTTTTCGGCACGATATAAAGCGTCTGTCCCAAAAGAAGCGAGGCAAAAATCTGTTTGACGGACGCATCAAAATGAAACGGAGCCAAAAGCGCCATTCTTAATGTCTGCTCACCGCATTGATAAATCTCCTGCTGCAGTGATTGCACCAGATGATGAACTTGCCGGTGCTCAATCATCACGCCTTTCGGCCGCCCGGTTGTACCTGACGTGTAGATGATGTAAGCCAGCCGGTCTGATTGTGTGCTGACACCGTCCGCAGCCGTTTCAAACTGAACAGCCTCGTCAAAATCAATCCGTTCGGCATCCGATACAGGCGCCTGTATTCCGGCCTCCGTCAGAACAGCCTTCGCTCCGCTGTCCTCCAAAATGTACTGAATCCGATCCGCCGGAAAATCAGGATCTATCGGCACATAGGCGCCGCCCGCTTTCAAAATTCCCAATATTGCCGCAATGACACGCTCAGAACGGCCAAGCAGCACCGCGACAGGAGTATCGGCTGATATCCCGGCTTTAAGAAGGCGTCCGGCAATTCGGCCTGACTGTTCATGCAATGTGCGATAGGACAATGTTCGGCCTTCATACACCACCGCCGGTTTGTCAGACAGTGACTTCACTTTCTCTTCAAACAGCCCCGGTATCGTCATCTCCCCGCGGTAATTCACCGGATTGCCGGAGGCCCGTGTCAGCAGCCGCTCTTTCTCGGATTCAGAAAGAAGAGTAAGCTCATCAATTATGCGATCAGGAGATGAAATCGCATCTTCAATCAGCGTGATCAAACGTTCAGAAACAGATACAATCTCCTCTCCCTTGAATATGTCGCTGCGATAGTCAAAATCAATCGTCAATTTCCCAGTGTCCCATCGTTCCTTCACATGAATCGAAATATCATTTGTACCGCTTCCGCTGAAAATAGGGTCTGTCAGGAAGGACAGATTCTCTTTTTTCTGCCACTGCATCACCTGGTACTCCAGAGCTACCGTAAACAATCTGCTCAGCGAACTTTTCGAAGCGCGCAAATCATTGACAAGCAGGTTATACGGATACTTTTGGTGGCGGAGAATTTTCATCAGATCCTTCATCCGGCCTTTAACGAATTCCAAGAACGACTGTCCTCCGTCAACGCTTGTCCGCACAGGCACCGTAGATACGAACATCCCGAGCATCTGCTTTTCTTTCGCATTCGTCCGGTTTCCCATAAACGTACCTGTGACAACGTCATCCCGGCCGGTCACTTTGTAGAGATAAGTGATCAGAGCTGATTGGAACAGAGATAGTACGCTGACTTTATGCTCCTCGCAGAATGAATGAATGCGGCCATATAAGTCGTGAGGAATTTCTTGAGAAAACCGTTTTGCATCAAGACCCGCATCTGCCTGGCTCCGTTTCAGGGACACAAGCTCCGGCACGGTCTCAAACTGCCCGTTCCAAAAATCCCGATCCTTTTTAAACCGCTTCGACTGCACATATTCCTGCTCAGTCAGCACATGCTCGATAAAGGAAGGAATCTCCGTCTGTTCCTCACTTGATCCGCCCGAAAGCTCCAAATAAATATCAGTAATCGCATTGCCCAGAATCGTCATGGAAATCCCGTCTGAAATCACGTGATGCACATTAACGTAGAACCAGACCTCATTTTCGCTGATGGTATACACGGAAAAACGGAATAAATCCTGATCATATAATGCCAGAGGCTTGCTTGCCTCGTCACGTCCCCATTTTGACAGCTCTTCCGCAGAGCAGCCGGCTTGCCTGATGTCTGTATGTTCGATAGTCAGCGGACGGTATTCGCTCACATATTGAACGGGCTCCCCCTCATCATCAAGCCGCAGACGGATTCTCATCGACTCATACCGCCGGACGAATTCCTGTATCGCTTTCTCAACGTAATGAGCCTGTACGCCGTCATCAGAAATGAGTTTCCCGAACCCGGCAAGATTTGAAATACTTGTGTTCGGATAGAATTTTTCTGTATACCAGATACGTTTTTGAGCATTTGTTAAAGGATAAAAAGTTATTTCCATATGTGTGCGCCTCCCCTTTTTAAGATAAAATTGTCAATTCTCCCTTAGAAACAGCCTCCCTCAATGTCCCTAACTCATTATCAAGCCAAAAGAACCACTTACCTCCAAAACGATCCCGATTCAATCACCGCCGAAATCCGCAATCCACTCACCCGCACAGTCCGAAATGCGGCTCAAATTTATGAGAAATCAAGACAAGAATCCAATGTTTGTAAGCAACAGGGTTTACCTATTTCTTCATGAATTACTATATATCTACTTACGTTCACTTTATATGAAATTATTGTTTTTATCACCGAAAAATGGGTGAAAAGTTTCATTCGGCACACCGAAAAAAATTCCGACAATTCCAGAGGGTATTTTGCGGCATCCCGCAATTTATTTTTAAAAATATTATTTATGTAAAATTAAAAATCTTTAAACTATAGTATAAATCTTTCGAATATCCAGTTATGGCAGAATGAAAATAGTTTTCATATATTAGCTGATGGGGAAAAAACAGCGCAAGAACCGAAACAGGAGATTTAATCGTTCGCAATATGATTTCATTAAACCGCAAAAAAAGCACTCTATTTTACATAGAGCGCTTCAAAAAGATTCCTTTATTGCAGTTTTATCAATGTTGATTAATTCCATATATTCTTTTCCCCACTTATACATGGCGTCCAAAATCGGCATAAGGGTCTCTCCTTGCTCCGTTAATGAGTACTCCACTTTCGGAGGGACGACAGGGTAAACTTCCCTGTGAACGATCAGATCCTGCTCCAGCTCCCTGAGCTGATTCACAAGAATTTTGTGCGTAATATCCGGAATTAAAGCTTTCAGCTCATTAAAACGCTTTGTCCCTTCTTTTCCCAGGTGCCACATAATCAGCATTTTCCACTTCCCGCCTATCACGGCAAGCGTCAATTCCTTTTCGCAATTAAACGTTTTCTTATCCATTCGGCTCACGGGCCATTCTCCTTCCTCTTACTTTTTGTACGTTCATCATCTATTCATACACGCTTACTTTTTTACACAACTTTCATCAGTTTATACTACCACGCAGTTTTGCTGAAACAAAGCGCATTGCCTGCGGGGACAGTATCCTCAAAGTAACTATTAGACTTCAAAGTGCGTACTTCTCAACATGCGGGGCACTCTATAGAATGTAAATACACGAAAAAGAGGAGTGGATATAAAGTGGAATTACAGCTGGCATTAGACTTAGTGAATATCCCGGAAGCAATTGAACTTGTGAAAGAAGTCGAACAATATATAGATGTTGTAGAAATCGGCACTCCCGTTGTCATTAATGAAGGCCTGAAAGCCGTACAGGAAATGAAATCAGCCTTTCCTCACTTGAAAGTGCTTGCCGATCTTAAAATCATGGATGCAGGCGGCTACGAGATTATGAAAGCGGCAGAAGCGGGCGCCGACATCATCACCGTTTTAGGAGCGACAGACGACTCAACGATCAAAGGGGCGGTTGCCGAAGCAAAAAAACAGCAGAAAAAAATTCTCGTCGACATGATTAACGTAAAAAACCTTGAAACACGGGCAAAAGAAATTGACCAACTCGGTGTTGATTATATTTGTGTTCACACAGGTTATGATCTTCAAGCAGAAGGAAAGAATTCATTCGAGGAACTGACGGCGATTAAAAAAGCGGTCAAGAGCGCTAAAACCGCAATTGCCGGGGGCATTAAACTTGATACGCTTCCTGAAGCCATCAAACAAAACCCAGATTTAATCATTGTCGGCGGAGGCATTACGGGAGCTGACAATAAAGCGGATGCTGCTGCTAAAATGAAACAGCTGATTTCACAAGGATCATGAAAACGACTGAATACTTACATGAAATACTAAATGAAATATCCCGCACCGCAGCATTAATAGCCGACAGTGAAGCTGACAAGCTTGCAGATCAGATTTTATCGGCAGATCAAATCTTCACATCCGGAGCGGGGCGTTCCGGCTTTATGGCTAAAGCGTTCGCCATGAGGATGATGCACATCGGCCTGAACGCTTACATCGTCGGTGAGACGCTTACCCCTCCCCTCCAAGAAGGCGGTCTCGTCATCATCGGCTCAGGCTCAGGCGAAACAAAAAGTCTGCTTCATACGGCTGAAAAAGCCAAAAGCCTTAACGGCATCATCACTGCATTAACGATTAACCCCGATTCAAGTCTCGGCAAACTTGCTGATCTTACGATAACGATTCCCGGCTCTCCTAAGGAAGAGACCGGCGGAGACAGAAAGACGATTCAGCCGATGGGTTCTTTATTCGAACAAACTCTTCTGCTGTTTTACGATGCGGTTATTCTAAAAATCATGGAGAAAAAAGAATTGAATTCAGCAGACATGTTTACAAAGCATGCGAATCTGGAATGATTTGCTGACGGCCTTCTTATCAGATGGCCGTCTTTTTATCGTCCTGTTGCGCACAATGACAAGACGGCCAAGGTTTTCGGGTCGGACACTCGCAGACGAAGATATCCTGCCGGTGAGCTTATCGCTATAATAAGTCAATTGACGATACGGCCGCAACCGTTCATTTCTGAATAGAGAAACGGCAAAAAACACTTTCTGATCGGATATTTAATGAATAAAATTGATTTGTGCGGATGGTTTTACAGATATTCAGCTGAATTGCGGCTGAGAAATATATTTTAACAGCTTTACAGCCGGCTGATTCTGCTTTATTCTTGGACCAGCTTTACAGCAATTTAAAACTGGAGGTGATTGATACTCTTGAAAACATTAAAAGCACTGCTGCTTGTTCTTATCATCATTGCCGGAGCAGTCGCGGCCCTGATCAAGGGTGATCTTTTCTCAGATAACGAGCAGACCGTTCAGAAGAGTGATTACGACAAAGTAATCCTATTTCCGTCCGATCGATATCCGGAAACAGCAAAGCATATTAAGGACGCGATAAAAGAAGGGCATTCCAGCATATGCACCATTGACAGAGACGGAGTACATAAGCGGCGTGAGCAATCTCTTAAACATGTGCCTGTCAAAACGGGATACGATAGGGATGAATGGCCGATGGCGGTTTGTAAACAGGGCGGAAACAATGCCTCCGTAGAATATATTTCTCCGGCAGACAACCGCGGAGCCGGCTCTTGGGTCGGACACCAGCTTACCAATGATCCCGACGGAACGAGAGTATTATTTAAAATCAAGTAAAAAAACAGGAGGAACAGCGCATTGAATAAATCATGGAAACCGCAAGAACTGGCCATTTCTTATCATCAATTTACAATCTTCCAAAAAGATTCAGAACCGCCTGTTATCGATTGGACCGATGAAGCCATTGAAAAAGGATATGCGGAAACTGACGGAGCTGTTTCATTTGAAGCAAGGAGAAATACGAGGGCATTTATCGTCCTCAGGCTTAACACAAGTGAACCGGTACTATCCTATGAGAAAAAAGCGACTGTTCCCTTTGAGGCTGTAAAAGATGGAATTGAGATTGAAAGCGTGATGTCAAAGCGGCTTTTCTTTAATATTCCGAAAGGCCGATACAGCCTTACCTGTTATTCAGTGCCTGCCGAAATATCCGATCTTCATGCGGATACGTATATTATTGATGCAGACGCAATGTAAAAGAAATCCCTGAGAGAATCATATTTCTCTCAGGGGACTTTTACCGTTTGTTTCAATTACATTCTGGTACCAATAAAAACTTTTTTCCTGATCCGTTTCAAATCCTTTTCATCTTCTTTATCTCGATTGATTATACACAAAACCGTAGCGTTTTTGATAGCCGTTCAGCCAGCTTAACAGATCCGTGAATGACCAGCTGCAGCAGCCGATGAGATGAACTCCGTCACTAATAGCCACTCTGCACTGTTCACCCATACTGAAGGTCCTTTACCGTCTTATTCCAAGCTCCTTCAACCTGATAGGCAGACGAAGCTGCCCCCCCATAGAAATGTATCAGGGAACAGACCCTGTTTTTTATGTACCATGTGTTTCATCCTCCTGATGCGTATGATATTGATATCACACGTTATGAAACTCATTTCAGAGCAATCCCGATAAAAAAGCATCCGGCTTGCCGGATGCTTAAGAATGATGATGCCGCTTTTCCAATTTATGAGGCGGAGGCTTCGGGACAAAGCCATTTTGTTTCATCATATTAAAGCGCCTGTCCATATGCTGTTTAATATGTTCTGCTTTTTCTTTCGGCAGGACCCCGTACTCAACATATTTGGATATGACATGTTTGCGTTTTTCGAGCACTTCTTTTTCAAGTGATTCAATTTCTTTTTTCTGCTGTTCCGTGAGTGACATTGTTGAAGGCATTTTTGTTTCGGCGTGTGCCGGCATTGTGAAAACCATTGCTGTAATGAAAAACGCAGCTAAAGACAATGCAGCTTTTTTCATGACTCTTTCCTCCTTTAACGTTTGTTATATGTTTCTCCCTCATCCATTTTTTATGCAAAAAAAAGAGCGAAATTATTCGCTCTTTTTAATCGATTCGTCCGGCAGCGCGTATGTGACATACGTTCCCGCTACAAAATCGTGGATTGACCGTTTGTCTTCTCTCATTCCGACCATGAATGCGCTCACGATCACACCGATTCCAAACGTCACGCCATATATCAGGCCGCCCACAAGCACTCTCAAAATCATAGTGAGAAAGCCTACCTGAGTTCCGTCTTTTTTGACGATGCGGATACCGCAGATCTTTTTGCCGATAACATAGCCGTTCCAGTATACAGGGAGCAAAATACCATAAAGAGTCAAAATGATGCTGATCATTGCGCTCTCATTCGGGTCTTTTCCTGTTGCCAGCATAAAAATAATCGCTAAAGGCACTGAAGTAATTAAATAGTCGAGTACAACGGCTCCTAATCTGATCCAAAATCCCGCCGGTCTGTAAATATTCATCGTGTTTCCCCTCGCTATGGCTTCAAAATCACTTTAATGTTGCCATCTTCTTTTTTGTCAAATATATCATATGCAGCAGGAGCTTCCGCAAGACTCATTTTGTGTGTAATGATATCTGTCGGATCAATTTCATTTTGTTCGATCATTTGATACAGCCTCGGCATCAGATGAATAACGGGTGCCTGGCCCATTTTTAAAGAAACGTTGCGTGTGAAAAAATCGCCGAGCGGAAAGCCGTCCGCTTCAGAAATGTATGCGCCCGTGAGCTGCACGGTTCCGAACTTCTTAACGGCTTCTGATGCTGTAAGAATCGGGCTGATCGTTCCGAACTGATTCGGTTTTTGCTCTGCTTTTTCTTTTGAAAGCGGCGTGCCGTCCATTCCGACACAATCAATCACTACATCCGCGCCCCCTGACGTTTGTTCGTGCAGCAGTTTCCCGATCTCATCATGTTCTGAAAAATTGAAGGTCTCTGCTCCGTTTATGCGTCTCGCATGTTCAAGGCGGTGCGGGACTTGATCAACTGCGATAACCCGTCTAGCTCCTTTTTTCCACGCGAATTTTTGCGCCATTAAGCCGATCGGACCTGATCCCAGAATAACGACTGTATCTCCTTTTTTCACTCCGCTGTGCTGAACGCTCCAAAAGGCGGTCGGCATGACATCTGACAGAAGCAGCACCTGCTCATCTTCAAGCTCACTGTCTGCCGGAACCAGAAAAGAAGAGAAATCAGCATAAGGAACACGTAAATATTCAGCCTGCCCGCCGGGGTAATTTCCGTTAAACTCCGAAAAACCGAATAAACCGCCGGCATCTGTATGAGGATTTGGATTTGATTCATCACACTGGCTTTCCATCTGGTGCTTGCAATAATGACATTCTCCGCAGCCGATGTTAAAAGGAATCACGACCCGGTCGCCTTTTTTCAGCTTTTTGACTTGACTGCCCGTTTCTTCAACGATTCCCATCGGCTCATGCCCGACAATATAACCCGGATCGGCGGGTATTCCGTTTTTATATAAATGAAGGTCTGAACCGCATATCCCGGTTGCGGTAATTCGAACGATGACATCTCTCTCATCTTGAATGGCGGGTGCCGGGACTTCTTTCACTTCCATATGTTCTTTTCCTTGGTATGTCAATGCTTTCACACTTGGTCAGCTCCTTTTTCATCACTCCTTCCCTTTTCACCTGCTTCTAAACTTGGCCGGTATGTTATTCAGCCCGCTGAATATCCCATTGAAAAGGATCTTCAAGCTGCGACCAGTCGGAATCGAACTCAGACGGCGTGAGCAGGCACTGATCCAATTCCTTTGTAATGGCGGCTTCATCTAAATCTGTTCCGATAAACACCAGGTTCGTATGACGATCTCCGAATTGGTCGTCCCAATCTTCCAGAATCTCCGGTTCCTGCTGTTTGATCTGCTCCTGCTCAAGTTTCGGCATTGCCGCCACCCAATAAGAAACAGGCTCAATCGAAACCGCCGGACCCGCCTGAGACATCAGCAGCGCAAGGCTGTTGCGGGTTGCGCACCAAACAATTCCTTTTGCGCGCACAATGTTGTCAGGCATTGATTGATGCAGCCAGCTGTCAAAACGAACGGTATGAAACGGCAGACGCCGCGAGTACACAAACGAAGTGATGCCGTACTCTTCCGTTTCCGGAGTGTGCGCCTCATGACCTGCCGTCAGTTCCTTTATCCACCCTGCTGATGAACTCGCTTCCTCAAACTCAAATAAACCGGTATTCAATATGCATTCGGCGGGCACTTCTCCGCGGACGGACCGGATCAGTCTGGCACGGGGCTGTAATGCGCAAAGAACCGTTTCCAGCTGTTCAAGCTCTTTTTCGCCCACCATGTCGCATTTATTTAAAATGAGCACATCACAAAACTCGATTTGGTCAATTAATAAGTCGGCAATCACCCGTTCATCCTCTTCTCCCGCCGCTTCCTTCCGGTCAAGAAGGGTGTCACCGGACTGGAAATCATGCCAGAAGCGGTTTGCATCCACCACGGTCACCATTGTGTCCAGCCTGCAGAATGTTGTCAGATCAATGCCCATTTCTTCATCTATATAAGAGAATGTCTGGGCAACGGGAATCGGTTCGCTGATCCCTGTTGATTCAATGACAATATAATCAAACCTGCCGTCTTTCGCGAGTTTCTCAACTTCGACTAATAAATCTTCACGCAGCGTGCAGCAGATACAGCCGTTGGATAATTCCACGAGTTTCTCATCCGTCCTTGACAAACCGCCTCCCTGCTTTACCAAGCCCGCGTCTATATTTACTTCGCTCATGTCATTGACGATGACGGCAATTTTTAAACCGTTGCGGTTTTGTAGAATATGATTCAAAACGGTCGTCTTTCCGGCACCAAGATAGCCGCTCAATACTGTAACCGGAATTTTTTTCATATCAATAGCCCCCTGACAAAATAGAATGATTACGATTTATATCCCGCAACTCCCTTATTATCACGATGTACATGGCTACAAATCGTAATTGTTACTATTTATTTTGATGTATTCTCCGTTAAAAATCAAGTAAAAGTCAGACATCATACATTGTTTGTCCCCATCCATTGGTCTGACACGCAAAACGTCAACGATTTAATTGGTGAAGCCTTCGATCCGGACTGTAAAATGCCCGGTTTTAAGATGTGTGCGGTACGAATAAGCCCTATCTAATTTTTCATAAAATTTTTAGATTTTTTCGTATTTTTTGTTACATTTCATAACATGCATCTTAAATATTTGTTTTTGCTGTGCTACGCTGAAAAAAACAAAGATAGGAGCGGATCATCTGATGGGAAAAAAACAGCTAGTCCTTGTTGGAAATGGAATGGCCGGGGTAAGAGCGATTGAAGAAATACTGCGTGTTTCAAAAGATGAATTTGAGATTACAATATTCGGGGCCGAACCTCATCCCAACTATAACCGAATCCTTCTGTCAAAAGTGCTGCAAGGCGATACCGACATTCAAGACATTACGTTAAACGATTGGAACTGGTACAAAGAAAACAACATTCAGCTGTACACCGGTGAAACAGTCATCAAAGTTGACACGGAAAACAAAACCGTCATCACCGATGCAGACAGAATCCAGCCTTACGATGAACTCATCCTGGCGACAGGCTCTGTCCCTTTTATCCTTCCGATTCCGGGCGCAGACAAACAAGGCGTCACGGCATTCCGAGACATAAAAGATACCGACACGATGCTCGCCGCGTCAAAACAATATAAAAAAGCAGCCGTCATCGGCGGAGGACTGCTGGGTTTGGAAGCCGCGCGCGGACTGCTGAATCTCGGCATGGACGTGTCTGTCATCCACCTCGCCCCATTCCTGATGGAGCGCCAGCTTGACGCAGCGGCGGGACGCCTGCTGCAAAACGAATTAGAGAAACAAGGCATGACCTTTTTCCTTGAAAAGCAAACCGAAGAAATTCTCGGTACTGACCGTGTCGAAGGCATACGCTTTAAAGACGGCACAAGCATCAAAGCTGATCTGGTCGTCATGGCGGTCGGCATCCGTCCGAATACACAGCTTGGCACAGAAAGCGGCATCCCGGTAAACCGCGGAATCATTGTCAACGATTATATGCAGACTGAAATTCCGCACATTTACGCGGTCGGTGAATGTGCCGAGCACCGCGGAATCGCATACGGTCTTGTGGCGCCGCTCTATGAACAGGCAAAAGTGCTGGCCAAACATATTTGCGGCATTGAAACAAAACCGTACGAAGGCTCCGTTCTCTCCACTCAATTAAAGGTATCAGGCGTCGAGGTCTTCTCTGCCGGCGACTTTGATGAATCAGAGGACAAAAAGGCAATAAAAGTGTTCGATGAACAGGACGGCATTTATAAAAAAATCGTCCTGAGGGGCAATCAAATTGTCGGCGCTGTTTTGTTCGGAGACAGCAGCGAAGGCAACCGCCTGTTTTCTATGATTCAAAAACAAGCAGATATCTCTGAAACCTCCAAAATATCAATCTTACAGCCTCTTGATCAGGAAGCAGGCGCAAGCATGACCGCGGCGATGAGCGACGATGAAATCATCTGCGGCTGCAACGGCGTTTCAAAAGGCGCGATTATTCAAGCCATTCAGGAAAAAGGCTGCACATCAACGGACGAAATCAAAGCATGCACCGGGGCATCCCGTTCCTGCGGAGGCTGTAAACCGCTCGTGGAAGACATTCTTCAATATACACTGGGCTCAGAATTTGACTCATCCGCGCAAAAAGAAGCGATTTGCGGCTGCACCTCACTGTCGAGAGATGAAGTCGTAGAAGAAATCAAAGCCAAAGGGCTCTCACATACAAGAGAAATCATGAACGTGCTCGGCTGGAAAACGCCGGAAGGCTGCTCCAAATGCCGCCCTGCCCTCAACTACTACTTAGGCATGATTAATCCGGCTACATACGAGGATGACAGAACATCCCGTTTTGTGAACGAACGGATGCACGCCAATATTCAAAAGGACGGAACATACTCAGTCGTTCCCCGGATGTACGGGGGCGTAACCAACTCTCAAGATCTCCGCAAGATCGCCGATGTCGTCGACAAATATGAGATCCCGCTCGTTAAAATGACCGGCGGCCAGCGAATTGATCTCATCGGCGTGAAAAAAGAAGATCTGCCGAAAGTATGGGCCGAGCTTGATATGCCGTCAGGCTACGCGTACGGAAAAACACTCCGCACGGTAAAAACGTGCGTAGGCGAACAATTCTGCCGCTTCGGCACACAAGACTCCATGGCACTGGGTATTGCGCTTGAGAAAAAATTCGAAGGGCTCAATACGCCTCATAAGGTTAAAATGGCCGTGTCCGCCTGCCCGCGGAACTGTGCGGAATCAGGCATAAAGGACCTTGGCGTTGTCGGCATCGACGGAGGCTGGGAGCTTTATGTCGGCGGAAACGGCGGAACCCATTTGCGGGCCGGTGATTTGCTGATGAAAGTAAAAACGAATGAAGAAGTCTTAGAATACGCGGGTGCTTACCTTCAGTACTACAGAGAAACGGCAAACTATCTGGAGCGGACATCCGCATGGCTTGAGCGCGTCGGTTTATCTCATGTCCAATCCGTATTAAACGATCCGGAAAAACGGCAGGAGCTCAACGATCGAATGAATGAGACACTCTCTGTCCACAAAGATCCGTGGCAATACTTCCTTAAAGATAAAAAAGCATCTAAAGATCTATTCGAAAATGTCGTCACGACTTCATAAAACAGTAAGGGGGAACGGACATGGTTAATAAAGATATGACAAAGGTTTGCATAGGCAGAGTAAACGAATTACCCGAGGAGTTAGGAAAAACCGTATATATAGAAGATAAAGAGCTTGCCGTATTTAAGCTTTCTGACGGGAACGTCCGCGCCGTCGAAAACCGCTGTCCCCATAAAGGAGGCGTCCTGGCTGAAGGCATCGTCAGCGGAGAATACGTCTTCTGCCCGATGCATGACTGGAAAATTTCCTTAGGAGACGGAAAAGTCCAAGAGCCGGACCATGGCTGTGTCAAAACATACGAAACACTGATCGAAGGAGAGAATGTATACCTCCTGTATTGATCAAAGACCGGATCACTTTTTCAAGTGGTCCTTCATTTTTTAAATTGCTGAAGGGATGACGCCATCATGAAAAACGGAATCGTATATTTTGTCGGTGCCGGACCAGGAGACCCGGGGCTGATCACCGTAAAAGGAAAACAGGCTCTGGAGAAAGCGGATATCATTTTGTATGACCGGCTCGCAAACCCAAAGTTTCTAGAATACGCCTCACCTGACTGCCGGTTCATTTATTGCGGAAAGCTGCCCGACCGCCATTTTATGAAACAGTCTGAGATAAATGCCCTGCTGATAGAAAAAGCGGCGGAGGGCTACACCGTCGTCCGCTTGAAAGGCGGAGACCCAAGTGTGTTCGGCAGGGTCGGCGAAGAAGCAGAGGCGCTTCATCAGCATGGCATCCGCTACGAAATGGTGCCCGGCATCACCTCGGGAATCGCAGTGCCGCTGTATGCGGGAGTCCCCGTCACCCATCGTGATTTCGCTTCGTCCTTCGCGATGATCACCGCTCATGATACATCATTGCACGGCAGGCCGAATCTCGACTGGGAAGGGCTTGCCCGAAGCGTTCAAACGCTTGTGTTTTACATGGGCGTTAAAAATCTGTCATTTATATGCCGGAAGCTTATGGAGTACGGAAAATCCCCTTCCATTCCCGTACTCGTCATTCAATGGGGAACGTGGGGGCGGCAGCGGAGTGTTAAAGGAACGCTTCAGGATATCCATGACAAAGTTCAAAGCCAAAACATCACCAACCCTGCCATTATCGTCATCGGTGATATTGTCAATTTTCAAACACACAGCTGGTTTGAAAGCAAACCCTTCATCGGGCGGCATATCATGGTGGTCACTCATGGCGATGATGAACATACACTGACAGACAAGCTGCGCGAGTATGGCGCCGATGTTATTGAATGGCCGAAGCGGATCGTTAAAAAAATGCCCGCAAACGAAAACATCCTGAAACAGATCAGCACCTTTGAACAACTATTTTTCACATCACGCCTTGCGGTATGCGAATTCTTTGACACACTGGCTTTCAAGCAGATCGACATCCGCCGGGTGACCGCAAGCCTGAATGCAGCGACCGAAGCCGCAAAGACGGAACTGACAAAACGGGGCTTTCTCCTATCCGAATGGCAAAATGATTCTCCGCATTCTCTCATTGTAGGGAGCCGTCAAGCAGCAGAAAACTTGCCAGACTCAAAATCATGCCCGTTTTATATCACCCATGAACATATCTCGGATGAGCGATTCACTTCCATGATCGAACGCACGATCAGTGAGTCTCCTCTGCAAATGATTATCTGTACGGGCAAAGAATCCGCTCAGCATTTGATCAGCGCCGGAAAACAAATCGGCATATCACCGAATCCATCAGGAAACCGCCCTCCCGTCATCTGCATGGGCGAAGACGTCCCCGCCGGCTGCGGGTTTACCGCCGTGAAAAATCAGGAACAGTTATTTGCGTTTATACGAAATGAAATGAAAGACATGCTCGTTCACAGCTGATACGCCGGAATGCTTTTCTGACCCCCGGGCTCAACATCGGGGGTCAGCCCTTTTTTATTGTGTCACCAATTTTTTATGATGAGTCGAATACATCGCCATCTGATCCGCCTGCGGGTCCAAATAGGCTTTGGCGCTGTTCACGGCGGTCGGCCCCTCCGTGAAACCGCCGGCAATCAATCTGAGCTTGCTTTCATAATGGGCGGCGTCACCGGCGACAAACACGCCCGGAAGATTCGTCCGCATATGTCTGTCAGCTTTAATCCTGCCTTCTTCTATCTCAAGCCCCCAGTCCTTCATCGGACCGAGATCAATTTTAAACCCGTGGTTGATAATGAGCTCATCAAGCTTGATGACTTCAGAAAGTCCGGACTCAGTTTGACAAACGGTGACGCTCTCGATCCGTTCCCCGGTGCCATTGAGATGCTTCAGACGATACGGCGCAAGCACCCGCACGGAAGACCGCTTCATTTTCGCCACGCTGCTTTCCAAACCGCCGAACTCCTTACGGCGGTGCAAGATGGTAACAGACGCCGCAATCGGTTCCAGCTCATTCGCCCAGTCAACCGCGGTATCTCCCCCTCCGGAAATCACGACATGCTTATCTCGAAACGCATCAAGCTTCTCCACCTTATAATGAAGGTTCTTTCCTGAATACCGGCTCGCATCCGCGCTGTCAAGTTCATTGACCTCAAGCGTCCCCATGCCGACGGCCAAAATCACCGTGCGCGTATAGTGCTTTTCCCCTTTGGAACTTTCGAGCACAATGGTTCCGTCTTCCAGCCGTTCAAATCCGGTCACCCGCTGATTCAACACGATATCCGGCTCAAATGTCGCCGCCTGCTCCTTCAGCTGCTTAATCAGCTGTTCCCCGGCAATCCCGGGTATTCCGCCGATATCACGGATGATTTTTTCAGGGAAAAACATAGACACCTTCCCTCCGAGCCGCGGTAAAAACTCGATCACCTTCGTTTTCAGCTCCCGCATCCCGCAATAAAAAGCCGCAAACAGGCCGATCGGGCCTCCGCCTATAATCGTGACGTCATACACCTCATGATTTTCCGCCATCGTTCTGCCTCCCGTTTATATCTATACTTCATACATTTTTAATTGAGAATCAATATCAATGAAAGTATAACACATATTGAGGAGCAGTGTTTATTCATTTCTCATCTTGCGGGAAAGGAGTGATTCAGAAGTGAGGTTCTGAGATTGATAAGCGGGAAGGTATTAAAACTGAAACCAGTACGGCGACTGGTTTCTTTTTTATCTCTTTTTCATCAGCATGATATCGAGATACAGCTGGCACCTTGTCCTGAAGTCGTTTAAATTAATTGATGTCATGTCAAGAATCTGTTTGATGCGGTAGTTCAATGTGTTTTGATGAATAAAAAGCTGTTCTGCGGCTGGTTTTGTTTTGCAGTTATTGAGGAGATAGATTTCTAACGTTTTCAGCAGTTCGGTGCTGCTTTCTCTGTCTTTGGCTTTTAATAACGCTAAATCATCGTTTACATATTCCAGTGAGGCGTTTTTTTCTTCGATGCTTTCAAGATAGCGGTAAATCCCGAGCTTACTGTATTCGTACGGGATATTTTCCTGATTTCCGGTAATTTCGGCGGCCTTTATGACTTCAAGGGCTTCTATATAACTTTTCCCGAGCTTCAGGATGCTGCTGTATTCATTGCCGATTCCGATATAGATGGGAGTGGGGATCTTCTGAAAGTGAAAATGAGTCAGCAGTTTGTGGATGAATTCAGATGCTGCCGAAGTGCCGGAGCTTTTTTGCGAGAAGCTTGCGACGACGATGACAATATTGGAATCAATGGTTAAGACGTGGCTGACTTTATCCCGCAAATTCAAGTACGATTTGATATTTTCCTTTACATCTTCGACTGCCTCCCCATCCCCATTTGCGGCATGCAGGACGACTACCGAAAAAACCGACGGCAGCACGGCGTTCATCTTTTCCGCTTCCCGCCTGAACTCCTTTTCAGAGGAGAATTGCTGAAAGATCGCCCGTTTCACCAGGTCTTCCGCTCTCTCTTCTTTTTCCTGTTTCAGCCGGTTCGTTTTATAGATGATTTTTCCGACATGGAATGAAGTTTCATATAAAAAATCGAGCTCCTCGTCCGTCAAGTTTCGGTCGAGCTCCTGAATCCAGATGTAGCCCATCACTTCCCCTTTATGTTTTGCGCTTACAACCACTCTCTGATTCAGTCCGATACTGTCTATTTTTTCGACACGGAACGGTTCAGGAACGGTTTTCAGCTTTTCGATCACCCCGTCCTTCAGAAACCTTTCAAAAATCTGCACGGGGCATTTTTTTGAGAATATCGTCTGCTGGTTGGCGGAGTCGAAGTGATTAATGTAATAAGAATTATAGGCAAGCAAAAAGAAATCCGCGCTTTCCAGAATAACGGGCTTCTGCAATTCATAACTGATGAAATCAATTAATTTATCAATGTCCGTAAATGAAAAAACTCTCTCTAAAAGCTCTTCCATACCTATTTCTCCTATGCTCTTTTTATCTTTATCATACTCTGAGGGGTGACTTTTTGTATAGAAAAAAATTCATATACTCCCAAAACGGAATGATCCGAAAGCCTGTATCGTGAAAAGAGGAAAAAGGGCGGTCCCTTCTTCCTCTCGTTCCTTGCTTTTATTGAGAAAGTGTATCACGGTAGTCATGAAACTGATCTGTGACATCTTTTGACGGAGCCTGTGTCAATAAGCTGACGACAAATACAGCGGCAAGGCTTACAGCAAAGCCCGGAATGATTTCGTACAAAAAGTCTGAAAGACCGGCATTCGCCCAAATGATTACGGTAATCGCTCCCGCAATCATGCCGGCGAGTGCCCCCCATTTCGTCATCCGTTTCCAAAATAAACTGAGCAGTACGACCGGCCCGAATGAAGCGCCGAATCCCGCCCATGCATAGCTGACAAGACCAAGTATCGTGTTGTTTTTCTCCCAGGCGAGCACCAGGGCGACGATTGACACCGCAAGCACTGCCATTCTCCCCAGAAATACGAGTTCCTTATCAGAAGCTGAACGCCTGAACATGGACTTATACAAGTCCTCCACTAAAGAAACTGGACGTAACGAGCAGCTGAGACGAAATCGTACTCATAATGGCCGCTAAAATCGCAGAAATGAGAAATCCCGTAATAATCGGGTGGAACAGAATATTGCCGAGCTGAATAAAAATGGTTTCCGGATCAGCCAGCTTCAACCCGCGCTGGTGGTAATACGCGATTCCCGCAAGACCCGTAAACAGCGCGCCGAGTGCAGACAAAATCATCCATCCCATTCCGATCCGTCTGGCGCGTTTGATCTCTTTCACAGATGTGATCGCCATAAAGCGCACAATAATATGCGGCTGCCCGAAATAGCCGAGCCCCCACGCAAATAAAGAAATAATGCCAAGGACGGTGGTCCCTTTGAACATATTAAACAGTTCCGGGTTGACGGAACGGATATCGGCAACGGTTTCCCCCGGGCCGCCCGTATGGAAAATCGTCACAATCGGCACGAGAATAAGCGCCGCAAACATGATGATCCCTTGGACAAAGTCCGTCCAGCTTACCGCCAAAAAGCCCCCGAACAAGGTGTAGGCGACAACGACGCCTGTCACGACCCACAGTCCCGTGTGGTAATTCAACCCTAAAATGCTGTTGAATAAGACACCTCCGGACACCATGCCGGATGATACGTAAAAAGTGAAAAAGACGAGAATGACGAGACCCGAAAACAGTCTGAGAAGCTTCGTATGATCACCGAAACGGTTTTCAAGGAAACCCGGAATGGTGATGGAATTCCCCGCTTTTTCGGTATACGTTCTCAGTCTCGGCGCGACGAAAAGCCAGTTCGCCCACGCCCCGAGCACAAGTCCGATTACAATCCAAGCGCCGCTTAATCCCGTCGAGAACATGGCGCCAGGAAGCCCCATCAAGAGCCATCCGCTCATATCCGCCGCTCCCGCGCTGAGCGCTGTGACGGCAGGGCCTAAAGAACGCCCACCGAGCATGTAATCCGTCAGATTCGACGTCCGTCTGTAGGCGAAATAACCGATAAACAGCATGCCCGCCATATAAATACAAATGGAAATAATCAACTGAATGTTTGCTATGGCATTTCCTCCTCCGCTTTATAGGTTTATGGTGAAATGGACACCCCCCGCGAGGAGGATGCCCATTCAGTCCCTCTTAAAACATTTCACTGATTGTTTTCGCCTGCATGTGGAGGGCCAAATAATCCGGGCCGCCCGCTTTTGAATCAGTGCCGGACATTTTGAAGCCTCCGAACGGATGGTAGCCGACAATCGCTCCCGTACAATTGCGGTTGAAGTACAGGTTGCCGACATGGAATTCCTGTTTCGCCCGTTCAATATGTTTGCGGTTATTTGTAATGACCGCGCCTGTCAAACCGTATTCAGTATTGTTGGCCACTTCCAGTGCTTCATCAAAGTTTGATACTTTAGAAAACGCCACGACAGGCCCGAAAATTTCTTCCTGCATGAGTCTGGCTTTCGGATCAAGGTCAGCGAAGATCGTCGGCTTGATAAAGTAGCCTTTTGAATCATCTCCGGTGCCGCCGCTTACTAAACGGCCTTCTTCTTTTCCGATTTCAATGTAGCTCATGATCTTGTCGTAAGAACCTTGGTCGATGACAGGTCCCATATACACGTCAGCGCTGTCAGGGCTTGCCGTCACTTTTGATTCAGTGATTTCGATGACGCGCTCCAATACTTGATCATACACTTTTTCATGGACAACTGCACGTGAACCTGCAGAACATTTTTGTCCCGCGAAGCCGAATGCTGATGTAAAGATGGATTGAGCCGCCAATTCAATGTCCGCGTCCTCATCGACAACAACCGTATCTTTACCGCCCATTTCAGCGATAACACGCTTTAAATGCTGCTGGCCCGGCTGCACTTTCGCCGCGCGTTCGAAAATTCTCGTACCGACTTCACGTGATCCCGTAAACGTAATGATGCTTGTTTTCGGGTGATCGACGAGATAGTCTCCCACTTCCGCTCCGCTTCCCGGCACAAAGTTGACAACGCCCTTCGGAAGGCCTGATTCCTCAAGCACTTCTACGAATTTCGCCGCGATGACCGGTGTCGCGCTTGCCGGTTTAAGAACGACCGTGTTGCCCGTTACGATCGGTGCCACCGTCGTTCCCGCCATAATCGCAAAGAGGAAGTTCCATGGCGGAATGACGACCGTTACGCCGGTCGGTGTGTAGACATATTGGTTCTTCTCGCCTTCGCGGCTGTTGACCGGCTTGCCTTTTGCCAATTCAACCATCTGGCGCGCGTAGTATTCCATAAAGTCGATGGCTTCCGCCGTATCCGCATCAGCTTCGTTCCAAGGTTTTCCCGCTTCCTTGACGAGCAGGGCGGAGAATTCGTGCTTTCTGCGGCGGACTTTGGCAGCTGCGCGGAACAGAACGGCCGCTCTTTCTTCAGGGGATGTGTATCTCCACTCTTCGAACGCTTTCGCAGCCGCTTCAATCGCCTGCTCAGCGTGTTCCTGGGACGCCTTTGACACTTTTCCGACGACTTCTTCTTTGTCTGCAGGGTTAATGGATACGATTTTCGCTTCCGTCTCTACCTTTTCACCGTTGATGACGAGCGGATAATCTTTTCCCAGATACTCATTTACCTTCGCAAGCGCTTTCTTAAATTCTTCAACGTTCGATTGATCTTGGAAATTCGTGAATGGTTCGTGTTTATAAGGTGTAGTCATTGTCATCTCTCCCTTTTTTACTTCTTAGTCATTCCTTTAAAGGCGAATGCGATGTTTGAGGGGCGTTCGGCGAGCCGTCTCATGAAATAGCCGTACCAGTCATCCCCGTAAGGCAGGTAGACTCTCATGCGGTATCCTTCTTCCACCAGGCTGAGCTGGGTTTGCGAGCGCATGCCGTACAGCATCTGAAACTCAAAACGGTCGTTTGGAATGCCGTGCTCTTTGGCAAGCTGTTTTGTAAACTCGATCATTTTGTCATCATGCGTGGCGACTGCCGTATAATGTCCTTTTAAAAGCTGTTTGCGGATGAGTCTTTTATAATTTTCATCGACGTCGCTTTTTTCAGGATAGGCCACCTTTTCCGATTCTTTATAGGCCCCTTTGACAAGCCGCAGAAACGGATTCAGCGGGCTGAGGTCATCAAGATCCTTCTCCGTTCTGTACAGATAAGCCTGCACCACGGTGCTTACATATTCATACCGGCTCCGGAAGTCTTTAAAGATATCCAGCGTTTTCTGGCATCTCGTTTCATCTTCCATGTCAATCGTCACCATGACTTTATGTTTTTCAGCCGTCTGGAGGATTTTCGTCATATTTTCATAGACGAGATCGAGATCTATATCAAGACCTAAAGACGTCATTTTTAATGACACTTGGGAATTCAGCTGTTCATCAGCAATTAAGGCGATGGTCTGCATGCACTCCTCGGTGCGTTCTTTCGCGACGTCACCACTGTTGACAAATTCCCCCAAATGATCGACAGTAACTGACAGCCCCTGGCTGTTCAAATGTCGGATTGTCGGGATAGAACTGCGGAAATCCATTCCTCCGATGATTTTGCCGGCTGCCACACGGCTTCCCCAGCTTCGCGCCATCTTATTGAGAAAGCTGCTCTTGGATAAAAATAAGAAAAAATCTCTTGTAATCACTTCCAACCTTAACACCCCGCAATCTAAGAAGTATTTGTATGAGTCTATTGTAAATGGACAAAACATCCTCTCACAATATTCTAAAAATACAAAGATTCTGATAAATTTTTGTGGTTTTACCACAATCAGCTTCTTAGATAGCAGGCGGATTATGCCGAAAAAAGGCGGACGGAAATGACGGCAATCGTCAATTTCCGCCTTTTTCCCCCCACGCCTCTTCGACAGTCTGAATCAATAGCTGATTCAGTTCCTCCGTTATGTCAGGTTTCGGCGTTTTGATCGTTTTGACATAGTGCCCGATGCGTTCTATTTCTTCTTCTATAAACGCGTGAATCATCGTATTTCTCGGTTCCGGAGCCAGCTCCTGACCGCTTTTTTTCCTTGTAAGCAGTATATTGATTTCAGAAATGAGCGCTTCATCCGTCAATAAGGCGTCGGCCAGTACGGGAAATGACATCGGCGGTACGGAGCCGAACGTTTCAATCCATCTGCAGGCAAGGAGAGGACGCAAAACATAAAAATACTTTTTAATCTTCACTTCACTGCCCTGCAATTCCGTTTTTTCATTCCGTTTTGCCATATTGAGATAATGATAAATGCCGGCTTCAGGCGAAAAGGCGCGGATTTTCAGTTTTCGAAGCTTTTCAGCCGCTGAGAAAGCTTCATAATAGATCATCTCAGAAGAGAGCCATTCCAAAAGAGGCGGATTTGATTTTTTAAAAAGCCGCAGCGCTTTTCTCAGTTCCCAGCCGCTGATGTCAAGCATGTCATGAATCGGCTCTTCTATGACATCCCTATGCGGTTCGATCGAAAAGTACCATTCTTTTTTCGGCACATAGAGAAACCGCACATCGTAGTCGCTGTCGCTTGACGGAAATCCCCATGCGCGGCTCCCTGATTCTACGGCGTAAAGCACCTTGACGCCGTGCTGTGCTTCAATTCGTTTTAATTCTTCGATGATCCTTTGTTCCATCTGTATCCGTCCTTTTCCGTGATCATTCCTGAAAAAAGCCCAAGTACTTGGGCTTTTCGCTGTTGTCAGCCTTTCAGATGCGCTTTCAGAAAGGCCAGCTTTTCCGTATGGAAAGAAGGTATGTATTCATGTCCGAAATATCGGTACACCTTCAATTCTTTTTCCGTTTCCAGATGATTGTAAGCGGCAAACACCGTCGACGGCGGAGTCACGCGGTCAATCAGCCCGATGGACATGAGCACCGGAACTTTTACGCGGTCCGCCAGATTCATGATATCAAAATAGGCCAGTGTATTCATCGCGGCCTTCTCCGTCTCAGGGCTGCCGTTCTTTCTGAAAAAGGAGTTAATCTCAAGATACGGCTCATCAAGAGCGACATCAATGGCCCGCTCAAAATTGCTTAAATAAGGATAATCGGCCGCAACCGCTCTCGGAATGTCAGATAGTGCCGCCGCGGCGATTGAAAGTCCGCCTCCCTGGCTCCCGCCGATGACGGCGATTCTCGTTTCATCCACTTCATCAAAGCCGCTGATGACTTCCAAAGCCCGGACGGCGTCTAAGTACACGCCGCGGTAATAATATGTATCTTTATCTAAAATCCCTTTCGTCATCCAGCCGGGAACGTGTCCGTGCGGTGAGACGCTTGTATCTGTGCTGCTGTGCTGGCCGCGGACAAGCATCCCGAACGCGGCATATCCGTGAAGCGCCCAATTTACGATGTCATGTATATCCCCGTCATAGCTCGCGTTGTAGCCGTGATATTTCACGATGGCCGGATGCGGTCCTTGCCGGTCGGGAACGGCGTACCATCCCTCAATTTCCGCCTTGCCGAAGCTCCGGTATGTCAGCCGGAATACTTTCACACCGTCAGCCGGGTAGCTTTCAGCCGTCAATTCAGGCTTTGCCTCTTCCTTTGCAAGCTCATGTAATGATGATGCCCAAAAATCCGAAAAGTCATGAGGAGCGGTTTTATTTGGTTTATAGGTTTGCAGTTGGTCGAGCGGCAAGTCGTATAATTGCATATCCGATTAATCTCCTTTGTTTTATAAGATTTAATTTTCTGACTCTATCTTAACACGATTTTACACTCATTTTCTAAAAATTTTATAAACGTTTGTTTAAAAGAAAACAAAAAAGCCGTACGCTCACAGCGTCACGGCTCTTTTTACATCGGCTGATACAGATCCCAGCCGATTTTTAACGTTTCTACGATATAATCGGCGATTTCTTCTGGTTCCAGATTATCCGTCGCCACTTTTGAATTATGTTTATCATAGATGCTTTGGCGCTCGTTAAAGAGCTGCTGCATTTCATCCATGGAACGGTTATGCAGAACGGGACGGCTTTCAATCAGCAGATCAGCCCGCTGCTTCCAATTCTCCCATGATAGATCCAGATGGAGCACGAGACAGTTTTCAAGGCAGCACTGTCTGATTTCCTCTTGTTTAAACGAACCGCCCCCAAGCGACACGATCTTGAATTTCGTATTGCGGCAGATATCTAATATATAATCCTTCTCGGTCTGACGGAAAAAGGCTTCACCTTTTTTCTCAAACATTTCAGGGATGGACATATTGAAATCTTTCTCAATCTGCAAATCAATATCAATGAAGTCTCTGTATAATTTCTTAGCGACCAGCTGGCCGATTGTTGTCTTTCCGACCCCCATGAATCCGATCAGTACGATATTTCTTTCTCTTACGGGAATGGCACGTTTTGCGTTCATCTTCGGCGAAATCCTCCTAAGAAATGAAAAAGTTATGTTTATTATATGATAACTCAATATTGAAATATAGAGATAATGCAATGAAAGAAAACCCATCCTTTATAAGAAGAGATGAGTTTTTCTTTCTATCGGAGCGTAATGCGTTCCACCTTTCCGACAATGAAAATATAAGAAAATGCCCCGATAAATGCGACAGCGCCGACAAACAGAATCGCTCCGTTATATGAACCGGTCGCAGAAACGATAAACCCGATGATAAGCGGGGTGATAATGCCGGCCATATTGGCGAAAAAGTTAAACACGCCTCCTGCCAATCCGATTGTTTCGCTTGGCGCCACCTCACTCAGCATCGTCCAGGATATATTGGACATGCCCTGCGCAAAAGAAGCAATGGATAAGATCGTCAAAACCGCAGGAGCAGAATCCGTAACATTCGCGAGCACGATGGAGCCTGTCAGCAGAAGACCGAGGATGACGGGGGTTTTTCGGGCAACGTTCACCGACACGCCCCGTTTCATCATTCCGTCAGACCAATATCCGCCGAACAATACGCCGAAAAAGGCGGCGATATACGGGATTGATGCGGCGAAGCCGACTTTCAAGAATGCCATGTGCTTTGCCTCCGCCAGATAAGTCGGAAACCATGTCAAAAAGAAGAACAGCGTGGAGGCTACGGCGAATTGGCCGATATACAAGCCGACAAGCTTGCGGTATTTAAGAAGCTGGACGAAATCCCGCCACGTGATCCTGCCGGCTGATTCAGACACCTCTGTCAGTCCGCCGCCTTCTCTAATATAATCAAGCTCTTCCCGGTTCACTTTCCGGTACCGATTCGGCTCGTGATACATTTTGAACCAGAAAACGGAGAAAACAAGCCCGAGCACGCCTGAAGAAATAAAGACGGCGCGCCAGTCAAATGCCGTTAACACCCAGAATAAAACCGGTGTGGCGAACGCCAGTCCCACATATTCCCCCGCCGTATAAACACCCGTCGCAAAGGCGCGTTCCCGCCTTGGAAACCATGTCGTGACAATCCGGTTGTTTGCCGGAAACGCAGGCGATTCAGCCAGCCCGATAATCAGGCGGCAGCCGAATAAAAACCCGAAACTGGCCGCAAAAGCCTGCACTCCGGTGAAAACAGACCAGATCATTAAAGAAACGCCGTACGTCCGTTTTGACCCGAATTTGTCCAAAATGAGCCCGCCGGGAATCTGCATACCCGTATAGGTCCAGCTGAATGCGGAAAAGACGACGCCCAAAAGCGCGGGGCTTATGTTCAGCGATGTCTGAATGGACGGGGCGGCGATGGATACACTGGCACGGTCTATATAATTAATCGCAGTGATAAAAAACAAAAGAAACAGTATCACATAACGAGCGCGAGTCGGTTTATTGCGGACGGGACTGAAGTCCGTCAGCTCCGTTTCATTTTTCAATGGCTTCTCCCCCCTTACTCGAATGAAATTAATTGTACAACACTTCGGTCAATTATTTAATACTTTGACGCAAAAAAGCGCTAAACAATTTGTATGCCGCACTGACACCCTGCTTATAAAAGTGTCTGCCCTTTTCACCTGTTTATCCGTATCTCACCCGGGGAAAAGTACACATATACAGTTACGGGAGGATTACCGATGAAACTGAGTTTTTGCACGACAGGATTTAAAAAAAAGCATATTTTCGACATCATTTCTTTCGCAAAGGAGCACTCCTTTGACGGAATCGAACTGTGGTACGGACACGCTAAACAATATATAGAGGAAATCGGCCCGCTCGACAGGCTTGATCAGCAGCTTCAGGAGGAAGGCATCGGGGTGCCTGCCGTCAGTTTGTACACTGACTTCGCCGCTCAGGATGAAAGGCAGGCGTTAAAGGATGTTCAAAGGGCATTAAGCGCGGCACGACAGCTGCACAGCCCCTTGATCAGAGTCTTTGCCGGCAATCTTCCTTCGCATCGGACGTCACCGGAAAAGTGGCAACGTGCGGTTGATCAATTTCAGCAGTCGGCACGGCTCGCAGATGACTATGAAGTCGATATCGGGCTTGAGATTCATTACGATACGTACGCGGATACACCGGAGGCGGCGCTGGCATTTTTGGAGGATGTCGGCCATCCGCGGGTCCGCACCATTTTTGACGGCTCCAACCTACACGTCAATCACGTTGACCAAATGTCCGCTTTAGAAAAGCTGTATCATACCGTAAGCCATATTCATCTGAAAAACTATCACTGGAATTTTGACAACTGGTATCTCAGCAAGCCAACTCCGATTTTTCAAGGAGATCTCGATCAAAAAGCATTTTTAAAAGAGCTGATGAACAGACAATATGACGGTTTTGTTTCTCTTGAGTATTTTGGAGAACATGCCTTTACGCATATAAAGGAATCGCTCCGGGAATATACGTCTGTTTTTTCCCGCTGACTCTTCGATCGAAGGGTCTTTTTTTGTATCATATAGAAAAAGGGGGATATCATGATGATCATTTGGATAAATGGGGCTTTCGGTTCCGGAAAAACACAAACAGCGTTTGAACTGCACAGAAGACTGAAACCGTCTTACGTATATGATCCTGAAAAGATGGGGTTTGCGATGCGTTCGATGATACCGCCGGATATCGCTGAAGATGACTTTCAAAGCTACCCTCTATGGCGGGAATTCAATTACAGCATGCTTTCCTATTTGTCAGATACATATCAGGACATCATCATTGTGCCCATGACCATTACGAACGATCAATACTTCCATGACATTATCAGCAGGCTGAGACAGGATGGCCGGACCATTCACCACTTTACCCTGCTGGCTTCAAAGGAAACATTGCTGAAACGCCTGCGCACCAGAGCGGAAGGAAAAAGCTCCTGGGCCGCAAAACAAATCGACCGCTGCATCAACAGCCTGTCTGATAGCCTCTTCACAGAACATCTCCATACAGACCAAATGTCTATTCAGCAGGTCGCAGAAACGATCGCTGCCCAAGCAAATCTGCCTCTTGAGCCTGATTCGAGAGGCAGCCTTCGAAGATTCACCGACAAATTAATGGTGAAGCTGAATCATATCCGTATCAAATAAAAAAATGTTTTGAAAACATGTCCCTGATCCATGCAAATGGATCAATAAATAAAAAGTCCCTCCGAAGAGATGTTTTTTTCAATTTAAGAAAAAAATTTTAGAAATAAAGGAGGAATTATATGGATAATCGTCTAATTATTAACACTGTAATACATTTCATTTGAAAAGGGAGTGTTCGAAATGAAATTCAAAAAAGTGTTAACCGGTTCTGCGCTGTCTCTTGCCTTACTGATGTCTGCCGCTCCTGCCTTTGCCGCATCACCAACAGCATCTTCATCCGTGGAAAATAGCCCAATCTCAACGAAAGCAGATGTTGGCATTAATGCCATCAAGCTCGTTCAAAGCCCTGACGGCAATTTCGCTGCTTCTTTCGTTTTAAACGGAACAACGTGGATTTTCAAAAGTAAAACTTATGACAGCGGCAGAGGGATTTGGATAGGGGTTTATGAAAGTGTAGATAAATAAAAACGATAACAAAAACCTCCCTTTCAAAAGGGAGGTTTTTTTCATTCTATTTCCACCAATCATCAAACATTGATGCCGGCACCTGGCGCTTGTGCTCCGTACTGAGGTAGCGTTTTTCCAGCGCCTCAATCACTTCGGAAGAAACGTCCTTGCCTTCTAAATAATCATCAATGTCATTGTATGTGATGCCGAGTTCGGTCTCATCCGTCTGCTGCGGTTTTTCATCAAGCAGATCGGCCGTCGGTAATTTCAAATACAGGCGTTCCGGCGCGCCGAGCTCTTCTAATAAACGTCTGCCCTGGCGTTTCGTTAATCCGGTCAGCGGCAGCAGATCAGCTCCGCCGTCACCGTATTTCGTGAAGAAACCGGTCACCGCTTCGGCCGCATGGTCGGTTCCGATGACAAGCAGGCCCTCTTGTCCGCCGATGGCATATTGAGCGATCATCCTCATTCTGGCTTTTACATTTCCTTTGTTAAAGTCAGACAGCTGATCGCCCGTGTCTTTTTTGTACTGATCAGCGAACGCGCTGACAGCGGACTTAATATCAAATGTCCATGATTTATCAGGCTTAATGAATTTGAGCGCCAATTGGGCGTCATCCTCATCCTGCTGTGTGCCGTGCGGAAGACGGACGGCGATAAATTCCGCGTTTCCGCCTTCTTCTCTGATGCTTTCAGCCGCCAATTGGGCGAGGCGTCCCGCAAGCGTGGAATCCTGCCCGCCGCTGATGCCGAGCACAAAGCCTTTGGCACCTGTTTTTTTCAAATATTGTTTCAGAAAGTTCACTCTGTCCTCAATTTCTTGTTTCGGATCAATCGAGGGTTTTACATGGAGATCATTCATAATTTGTTTCTGGATGCTCATCCCAATCACTCCTCCTGCATTGTTTCTTTATGATTCATTTCCCGTTCATGCTGAAAATGAATCATGCCACTATGTACGACTCTTTGTTAAATATAGCACAGGTGCAGTTTTTAAGTGAATCAAATACACCGGGATCAGCTGATTTCCACCCGCAGCGCCGTGATGCTGTCGCCGTTGCATTTTCCTTTTTCGATCGGACAGGATGAAAATGCGACGACGAGATCCATTTCCGCACGGAGCCGTACATAATCACCCGCTTCAGAAAGAGGCGTTTCGACTGATAAGTTCCCCTTCTCATCGAGCACCGTGTTCATAAAGATGGCAAATGGGTAATGCATATGCGGCCGCGGCACCCCGAACGGTTCAAGCGCCCCGCTCATATTGTCATAGCACGTATCCTGGAGCTCGTCTTTATGCTTTCCGTATAAAAGCCTGTTCATATCCGGACGGCAGGCGGGAAGCAGCAGGTCATGCTTGCCGACTGTATCCTCAATCAGCGTCAGCATCGGCTTGTATAAATTCGAATAAATATGGTCACCCGTTTTTACATGAATGGACTGGTTGGCATCAATCGTCGCGCCCTGATCAAGATGCTCATAAAAGTCCTTGGCATGATACGCCGTAAAATCAGCCACCTGCTGTCCTTCCACATCGACAACTTTTATAATCTGCCCTTTGTGAACCTTCAGGCCGAGCCCTTTTTTCGGCGGTACGATAAATTTCTGTGTCATCAGACTGCTCCTTTTTTTCTTCTATTATGAACTCCGGCCGTTTGTTTCATGTAAAGCAATTTATTGGATGTATATTCCCCTTCTGACGGCCGCAATCTAAGCTTTGATAAAGGGGTTGAACTTCATGGGTAAATCACAGGACCAGCCTAAAGGAAATCTCGCTTGGTGGCAGCTCTCCTTAATCGGTGTCGGCTGCACAATCGGGACGGGCTTTTTTCTCGGGTCCAGCATCGCTATTGTCAAAAGCGGATATTCCGCGCTGATCTCATTTCTTATTGCCGGGCTCGGCACCTATTTTGTCTTTGAGCAGCTCGCGAAGCTTTCGGCCAAACAGCCCGAAAAGGGGTCTTTTTGCGCCTATGCGAGAAAGGCTTTCGGCACTTGGGCCGGTTTCAGCAACGGATGGGTGTACTGGTCGTCCGAGATGCTGATCACGGGAAGCCAGCTGACAGCGATCTCGCTGTTTACGAAGCATTGGTTTCCGAATGTGCCGCTGTGGATTTTCGCCTCCATTTATGCGGTGCTCGGTCTTTTGATTATATTTACGGGGCTGTCCGTTTTTCAAAAAACGGAAAATGTGCTCGCTGTTGTCAAGACGGCGGCGATTTTTATGTTTATCGTGATCGCCATATTGGCGCTGTGCGGTATATTTTCTCATAAACCGGATGT
Organism: Bacillus sp. JK62; assembly: GCF_053663455.1. Lineage (NCBI taxonomy): Bacteria > Bacillati > Bacillota > Bacilli > Caryophanales > Bacillaceae > Bacillus > Bacillus sp. JK62. The sequence goes on along the minus strand of NZ_JBSJQA010000008.1, from coordinate 106,212 downwards.
GCAGGTGCCGAACGAATCAAAGGATTTGTTCCCGCACGGAGCGATGGGGTTATGGACGGGATTGATTTATGCGTTTTACGCCTTCGGAGGAATTGAAGTCTTGGGGCTGATGACCGTACACTTGAAAAAGCCGGAGGAAGCCTCAAAATCAGGCAGACTCATGCTTGCCGTACTTGCGGTGATTTACGTCATTTCTCTCGGCCTGGCGCTGCTGTTAGTGCCGCTGGGCAAATTCACCGAACAGGACAGCCCGTTTATTACATCGCTGAAGGGTTTTCATTTAGATATCATTCTTGATATTTTTAACGGAATTTTTATTATTGCGGGATTTTCCACGCTCGTCGCCTCGCTGTTTGCCGTGACGACATTGCTTTGTACAATGGCCGATGACGGGGATGCGCCGAAATGCTTCAGATTAAAGGAAAACAAAAAAATCTGCTGGCCCGCGCTCGGATTGACGTTTGCCGGACTCATCGTCTCCATCATCCTGTCATTGGTGCTGCCGAAAAATATATATGAACACATGACAACCGCGGCGGGCCTGATGCTTCTTTATACGTGGCTGTTCATTTTGTTCTCGGGCAAGAAACTGCTTGAAACGACAAAGATGGGAACCGTACAGATTGTTATCGCCCTTGTGCTGATTGTCGCGGCCGTCTCCGGGACGCTGTTTGAGAAATCGAGCCGGCCCGGTTTTCTGGTCAGCCTTTGTTTTCTCGCCGTCATTGCGATCGTGACATGGATCGTACAAAAAAAGCAGGGACACAGCCCTGCCGGATCATAGCTTATTTCATCGGTTTAAACAGTCTCTTCAAATAAGAAAAGGGACACTTTGACACTTGCGTCTCATCATCACGGAGGAAATATTGCTTCCATTCTAAATTGTTTTTTCCTCCGTACCACCCCAATCGGGGATGAAGAGGGGCTTCGTCATATGCCTCTAAACGTTTTCTGATCAGCCGGCTCATGTTTCGTCCGAACGCGGTTGAATCATTTAATCCTTCGAAAACCCATCTCGGCTGAAACGCCAGCATAAAAAACGGGAAGCTTCTGCTTTGTCTCGCTTCATGCGCAGGCGTCGCGCACAGAATAAAATACGGTTCGCCGTCAAAGCAGAACTCCCATTTATAATGTTCAGGGTCTTCCGGCATGTCTTCCGGCCAGTCTTTCGGGTCGCATCCGCTCAGCCGGTTTAAAAAAGACCAGAACAGCTCTTCATACGCCTCAACGGAATAATGCTCAGCTAAATCCTCAGGCGTATCAAAAATCACAAGCAGCGACGCGTATCTTCCGGTATTCCTTGAGATCTTTCCGTACTCAGACAGCAGCATCCCCACTTCCTCCGGGGTTCCCTCTTCGCGGGGATCACCCGCAAAGGATATCCGGAGCTGATCTGTCAAAAATCCCTGACGCCCGGGAATGCACGGAAACGTATCCGCTTTATCGCCTACTTTTTCTGATAGAAGCTCAAAAGCGATTCTCTGCCAATTTGGCAGATCCAATAACTTTTCCTCAAGGCAACTTTTTGTGTACAGCCCGCTTGCCATCGGCCCACCTCCAGTATCGTCATGATACGTTATGACGGAGATAGGCGATGGGTGACTCTTCTATTTATGAGATGAGCATTTGAATCCCCTGCCATCCGAAATAAAACCCGAAAACGATCAAAGACACACCCGCCGCTCCCGTCAGCCAGCGGAGCGCTTTTTCATGAAGGAGATTTCTGAAAGTGCTCGCGGCGACCGCCATGCAGAAATCCCAGATCAAAATGCCGAGAAGAATGCCGGAGCTGTAAATCAAAAGCTGATTTGCATCGAAGGATTCAGCGGTTTTGGCGAGAATGCTCCCGTATATGCCGAGCCAGAATAAAATGCTCAGCGGATTGGAAAGAGAAATAAAAAATCCCGCGCCGAATGTTTTGTAAAAAGCCGGTTTTCCTTTTCCGCTTCTGACATTCATGGCTTCCCTGATATTTTTTAACGTTTCGACTCCCGTGTAGGTCAGCACGAAAAAACCGAAGAGCCACAAAAACGTTTTTACAAAAGGAGCGGTCAAAAATTGAGACAGCCCGAAATAGATCAGAATCATATACAGCCCGTCCGCGGCCATGGCGCCGAGACCGAAAATCCATGCATGCCAAAAGCCATTTTTGATGCCTTTGTCAATTTGCGCCGCATTGACCGGTCCGACAGGTGCTGACAATGACAGCCCGAGAACGATGTAGCTTAAAAAGATGTTCATTGGCTTCCCCCTCATTCATGCAACTTGTACAAGTTATTCATGAATGGGCCGTGCTATGATATTTTATTTTAATTTCTCAAGCTCGTCTTCCATTATGTCCGTCACTTTTCCTAAAAAATCGAATATCAGCCGCAGTTCTTCTTCTTTATATTGCCGGCAAAGGCTGATCGTGGACTGGGATAAGGAGCTGAACAATTGCTTCACATTCGCTTTTCCGGCTGTCAGCGGCACGATGATCACCCGCCGTTTGTCTTCGGGGTCTTTTTTCCTCATGACATATCCCGCTTTTTCGAGCCGGTCAATGAGCGCCGTTACCGAACCTGTGCTGAGGCCGGTTTTTTTCCCGAGCTCGCCTGCGGTCATCGGGCCTGCTTCATTTAAGATATCAGCTGATTTCAAATCGGTCGGAAACAGACCGAGAGATTGAGCGGCCGCCTGATGAAAAAGGATCGTCCTTGTGGCCATCTTCCGGAATAACTGTATGGCGGTTTCCTCCGTCTCGCTTCTGGTATTTCTTGTTGACAACTGACAGGCCTCCCTATAAAATCAATTTATCTTGACGATCAAGATAATTTTCGGCAAATCTAATATGATCATAGCAAATTTAATGATCAAAAGTAAGTATGGGAGGAAAAAAGCATGGAACAAACAGCCGCGAAGGACGCCTCGACAAAGTTTGTCGTCATCGGTCTTTTGCTGGGCATTTTAATGTCGGCTATGGATAATACAATCGTTGCCACTGCGATGGGAAATATCGTGGCGGACCTCGGAAGTTTCGATAAGTTCGCGTGGGTGACGGCATCATACATGGTAGCCGTTATGGCCGGTATGCCGATTTACGGAAAACTGTCCGATATGTACGGACGTAAGCGTTTCTTTTTATTCGGTCTTATTCTTTTCTTAATCGGATCTGCATTATGCGGGATCGCCCAAACAATGGATCAGCTCATTATTTACCGCGTCATTCAGGGAATCGGCGGAGGCGCGCTGATGCCGATCGCCTTCACGATCATTTTTGATTTATTTCCGCCGGAAAAACGCGGAAAAATGTCGGGCATGTTCGGTGCCGTTTTCGGCCTTTCCAGCGTTCTCGGGCCGCTTTTAGGCGCGCTCATTACCGACTCCATCAGCTGGCACTGGGTGTTTTACATCAACGTGCCGATCGGTATTTTATCATTGTTTTTCATTCTTCGTTACTATAAAGAATCCCTTGAACATAAGAAACAGAAAATCGACTGGGCCGGCGCAATCACACTGGTGGTTTCCATTGTCGGTCTGATGTTCGCTCTTGAGCTCGGCGGAAAAACGTATGATTGGAACTCCGTGCAGATCATCGGTCTGTTCGCTGTGTTCGCCGTGTTCTTTATCGCCTTTTTTATCGTGGAAAGAAAAGCGGAAGAACCGATTATCTCATTTTGGATGTTTAAAAACCGTTTATTTGCTACGGCACAGATTCTGGCGTTCCTTTACGGAGCCACGTTCGTCATTTTAGCGGTGTTTATCCCGATCTTCGTTCAGGCTGTGTACGGAAGCACCGCGACAAGCGCGGGCTTTATTTTGACGCCGATGATGATCGGTTCTGTTATCGGAAGTATGATCGGCGGAATTTTCCAGACGAAAGTGCGGTTCCGCAATTTAATGCTGATTTCCGTGGTCGCTTTCTTTATCGGAATGCTGCTGCTTTCCAATATGACACCGGATACGGCGCGTACGATGCTGACGGTATTCATGCTGATCTCAGGATTCGGCGTCGGCTTCAACTTCTCACTGCTGCCGGCTGCGTCCATGAACGATCTGGAGCCGCGTTACCGCGGAAGCGCCAACTCAACAAACTCGTTTTTGAGATCATTCGGTATGACGCTCGGTGTGACGATTTTCGGAACCATCCAGACGAATGTGTTTACCAACAAGCTCACAGATTCATTCAGCGGCATGAAAGGAGCGGGCGGCGCGATGCAGAACATCGGAAATCCGCAGGACATTTTCCAGGCCGGCACGCGCGCCCATATTCCGCCGCACATTCTGGATCGCATTATTGACGCCATGTCGCAAAGCATCACATATGTATTTACGCTTGCGCTGGCGCCGATCGTCATTGCGGCCGTTACCATTTTGTTTATGGGAAAAGCGAGAGTAAAAACCTCTCAGGAAATGGCGAAAAAAGCGAATTAAAAAAAGCAGTACATGGCGTTTGTCATGTACTGCTTTTTTGTTTACTCTGCGAAATGCGGAGCGAGAATATCTTTCAGCACGTGTGCGCTGCGGCTGAATTGAGCCTGTTCTGTTTCATTCAGCTCAAGTTCCGTCACGCCTGCGATGCCGTTTCGATTGACGACGGCCGGAACGCCGATAAAGACGTCGTTTACACCGTATTGGCCGTCCAGATATGTGCTGACGGTTAAAATGCTGTTTTCATTACGCAAAATCGCTTTTGTGATGCGGGCGAGGCTCATCGCCACTCCGTAATATGTCGCGCCTTTTTTCTCGATAATATGGTAGGCCGCGTTTTTCACATCGTCAACGATCTGATCCAGCTCGTCCTGTTTGTAAGCTGCATTTTTCTCCAGCAATTGCTGTACCGGCACTCCGCCGATATTGGCGTGACTCCATACAGGAAGCTCGGTATCGCCATGCTCGCCGATAATGTGGGCGTGTACGTTTTGCGGAGCGGCGCCGAAGTATTCACTCAGCATATAACGGAATCGCGCAGAATCCAGTGTCGTGCCGCTGCCGATGACGCGTTCTTTCGGAAGCCCGCTGAATGTCCATGTCGCATAAGTGAGAATGTCGACCGGGTTTGTGGCAACGAGGAAGATGCCGTCAAATCCGCTTGCCATTACTTCACTGACAATGTTTTTAAAAATGGCGAGGTTTTTTTCGACCAGCTCAAGTCTCGTTTCGCCCGGTTTTTGATTGGCTCCGGCACAGATGCACACGATATCGGCATCCTTGCAATCCTCATATGTGCCGTAAGACGTTTTGACCGGATGAGGCGCAAATGCCTTTCCGTGATTTAAATCCATGACATCGCCCATGGCTTTTTCTCTATTTACATCAATGATCACAAGCTCATCTGTGATCCCTTGGTTAATTAACGCAAATGCATAACTGCTTCCAACAAAACCTGCTCCGATTAATGCTACTTTGTTCACTCGTTCGTTCATCATGTATGCTCATCCTCCAGTGTTTCGTGGTGTCTGTTTTTAACTTGTGAAGTATTTCACATTTATATTGTGCAACATTTCACAAACTTTCGCAAGAGAAAAGTTTGATTTTTGGACAAAAAAAATATCGGTGATGGTTATCAGATTGTTGACAACATCCTAAAACGGAACCGTTTTAGGATGTTGTCATCTTTTCAGCGTGATTGAAGATGCGCTGTCCTTTTCCCAGAAGCAAGGGTTTGCCGGCACGCTGATGTAATGATGGCCCTATCCATTAATGCGGAAGATAACCGTTTAAACCGGAGTTGTTATACAAACCATTCTGCACATAATCAAAGCCGGGCTGGTTCTGTCCGGGCACTTGGGCGCTGCCATTGTTAAAAATCACTTTGGCATTGGCCGTATCCGCATTCGCAGGCAGCGTCAGCGTGTAAATTCCATTTGCATTCTTAGTCATTGCTTTCCCCGGCCACGATCCGGTTAATTCTATGGCCCTGCCTCCATCATGTTTGTAAATATAAGCATTTACCTGGCCCCAATGATCCGGATTTTGATAGCCAATGATGTTGGTTTGGGCCGGGTCTTTTTTGACAAACGTGTATTCTTGGGTTCTCTCTGCACCCTCGCCGTTCGTTCCGGTTAACTTGATGTTGTATGTCGTGCCGATTGGATCTCCTTTCCCGATCGTTAATCGGTCTCCATCCTTAAATGCTGTCTGCTGCCCATTATTGATTTGGTAAACGGCTTTTGCTGTTTTCGCATTTGCACGCAGGGTGACCGTCAGCTGATCATTGAAAGAATGGACTGCCCCCGTTTGGTAATTCTCAAGAAAGACCTGAGGCGCATTTCCAATATCATCGGGATAAAGAACAGCCGCGGATCTGGCATTGATCGTACCTGTCAGTTTGCCGTTCGCTACTTGAAATGAACCGGCGCCGGCCCTATTATCATACCTGCCGTCAGGCAATTTCGTTGAAGTATTGACGGTGACAGAAGACGATCCCGCATTAGCCAGCACAACGCCTTTTGAGCCGCGCTGATTCATAAATATTTGATTGTTCCCATTCGGATTCGAGAGTTCCTCAGGCTGCCCGGCCATTACATTGTGAAATTGATTGACCGCGGTGATCGCCTGATCTTTAAATAAGGCGCTCCCGCGATCTCCTATTTGACTTTTTCCGGGAAATCTTACACCATTTCCTCCGCCCTCAGGTCTGGAAAAGAAAAGAGGCGTGCTTCCTGAGCGGGAACCAATCACTGCCCAGCCTAAACGGATATCGTCATCACTCATCCATGTGGACTCTTCCTCATCATTGGCATACGTATCATGTGATTCCACCCATGTGACTAACTTGTCCGCAGACACGTCAGATGCATAATGGGAGATATTCGACACACTCAGATTACGGTTCTTTAAAGCGGATCTGATGGAATGCCCATAGTTAGAAGCCGTCACATTCATATAATTCGCATAAGCAGTATCTCTGGAAGCGCTGTCTTGCAGGATTTCTCCGTATTGGAACTCCGCCGATGTATTTGTGATATTCGGCCAAAATCGGCTGCCGTAATTCCCATCATCCGGAAGCTCTATATGCTTGGCGGCATCATAGCGGAACCCGTCCGCTCCGTCATTCAATGCTCTTTCCAAGAAACGTTTCAGATAGGCCTGCACCTCAGTATTCTGTGTATTCCAATCATACAGCCCAAGCAATGAATTTTGAGTGACGTCCCACCTGTCCGACCAATTTTTAATTTGTGTGTTTCCATGGGTCCAGTTTGGAATACGCTTAATCTCGTCAGAAATCGCGGCGTAATCGCTGGTGGTATGATTGATAACCGCATCGACAATGACTTTTACGCCATACTTTTCCGCGGCTGCACACATGTCCTTAAATTCTTGTTCAGTGCCTAAGTAACGGTTGCCGATTTGGTACGATGTCGGCTGATACAGCCAGTACCAGTTCCTCATGCTTTTATCTCCTTGGTTCCCTTCCTTTACTTGGTTAATCGGAGACGTCTGAATAGCTGCATAGCCCGCATCACGAATATCTTTCATATTTTGTGTTAACGTATTGAACGACCAATTCCAGGCATGAAGGATGGTCCCGTTTTTGACCGATGACGCGGCCGCCTCATTCGATTTGTTTGCAGTTTCAGCGTTTGCAGCCGCCGGGCCTGACAAAACCAAATGAAACAGCAATAAAAATCCGGCGAATAACGGCAGTAAAGAGGTTTTGAATCGTTTTTCAAACATTTTTGACACTCCTTATTTCATTTTTGAAGACTGACTGCGGAGTCAAAAATTCCTCTTACTCTTTCTTCAGCTCCTTTCAACTGTTGTGAAGACTGGAGAATTCTGTTAACGCTTACATTTCAACTTATCACACTCTCTCTATCAAAGCAACGTGACAGAGTGAATTCAAATCTATATTCCTATCAATTAAAAAGACTTCCCGCTTTCAAACAAAAAAAGAAACCACCTGTCAGGATGATTTCTTTTTTATTTCTTTTATCGCTCTTCTGTAAGACAGCTTCACAATGACATACCGAAGCAAAAACAGAACGCCTCCGCAGACGATAAAAAGAAAGATCATTTTCAGCCAAGCAAAGAATGTATGGGGAAACCCCCTGTCGTACATCGTAAGCGCCGCCACCGCAAAAGTGACCGCAATTGAATCTATCCGCTGCTGCTTCACCCGCTTTTTCAGTTCTTCTTTGGTGTCTATTCTCGGCATGAGCATTCCCGACGCTCCCGCCCTGATGCAATAATAAACAATTATAATGAAGAAAACCGCCAAGCTTCCGGCCCATTCCCTAAATGGACAGTTCAGAACAAGTCCGCGTACGATGATGTCAAGCAAAGACAGTGTGCCCACAAGCATTCCGACTTCTGACCAAATCATTCGTTCTTTCTCTTTCACACTCTCACTCTTTCCATTCACGTTTGAAAGTCCGTTCCGACGCTGATTCATGACTTCCTCCCGTACTATTAAGAATGGCTTACAACTCCCATTATATCTTGCTGATTCATAATGATAAACCGAAATATCATTGACAAAATGTTTAATAAGGACCCCAATTGATCAGGACGCCTATGCAGATAAACACGAGGCCGATGACAAACCAAATCAGCGCCAGCGGAATCATGAAGCGAAGCCACTTTACGTACGGAATGCCGCTGGCAGCCAGTACGGCCATCAGCACGCCGGAAGTCGGATTGACACAGTTTACGACGCCTTCTCCAAGCATGACCGCTTCAACCGCGACCTGTCTCGTGATGCCCATCAGATCGGCAAGCGGCGCCAAGATCGGAATAAATACGACCGCCTCCCCTGAGCCCGATGATATCAGAAAATGAAGCAGGGCGCTGGAAATATACATTCCGATTGCGCCTGCCATCGGGCTGAAACCGTGCAGCAGTGACGCAAGTCCATTGACTACCGTATCAAGCAGCTTTCCGTGTTCCAGAATAACGGAAATGCTTCTCGCCATTCCGACGATCAGCGCGCCGTAAACGAGGCCCTGACAGCCTGTAATAAACGTTTTTGCGATATCATTTGCCGCCATTCCCGCAATCAGGCCTGACACGATTGAGATAAAAATGAACACGGCGGCCATCTCTGAATCAGACCAGCCAAGAGTAAGCGCGCCGTATAAAAAGCCGGCAAGCGACAAAGCCGCGACAGCCAGAATCAATTTGTGGCGGACGGTAAACGGGACTGGCTTGTCCTCCGGATCGGAAGCCTGCGGGATTGAACCTGCCGCCGGAAACCAATCGTTCCCCAGCAGACTGGCGTCCTTTGCTTTTCTGAGCCTTCTCGTATACCGATAAATATATAAAATAGATGATAGCAGAAAACAAATGTAGACGGCAATCCGCAGGCCGATGCCGGAAAACAGCGGCAGCTCCGCGATGCTTTGTGATAACCCGAGCGGTGAAGGTGATAAAATCGTCGCGTTAAACCCGGCATAACAGCCGATATAAATGACGGCCGCTCCGGCCACGGCGTCCCATTTCAGCGAACGGGCGACGATCAGGCCGATCGGAATAAAACCGATCACGGAATTAACGACGATGCCGGTTGTGCCGAGGATCGAAAATAGAGATCCGACAATCGCAATAAACAGCAGCTGTTTTGTGCGGAACGTACTGATGACATTACTGATCAATCCATTGATGGCGCCCGTTTTCTCCAAAATCGCAATGGTGCCGCCCGTAAACAGGATTAAAAAAATAATCGGCGCGGAACTTGTCATCCCTTCCTGAATCGCGGTAAAAAAAGCGATCGGGCTGACAGGAGACTGGTCTAAAGAATGATAACTTCCCGGGACGGCGGACGTCACACTGCCCTTTGTCACCCTGTCAAATTCCCCCGCGGGAACGATGTACGATGCTATCGCGCATAGTAAAGCGACAATGAACAGCAGCACATAAGCATCAGGCATCACAAACAATTTCTTCTTTTTCAATACAGGTTCGGCCTTCGGCACAGCCATAACATCACCATCCCGCTTTAAATTTATAAACTATTCAGAAAATACAGATATGTGCTATATTATATACAGACCGATTGCCTGTTTTCAATATCAAAAAATAAAAAACAGACAGCTTTTGAAGGAGGACTTACGGCATGAACAGACTCACAGAGCATGAAAAGCAAGTCATTATGGACATTTTTGACCACCTGCACGCCAATCCCGAAGTAAGCTGGAAAGAATATCAAACAACTGAATATCTGACTGAAAAACTGAAAGAGGCCGGCTGCCGAATCCGTACGTTTGATGATTGCACCGGTGTTGTCGGCGAAATCGGAGAAGGCTCGCCCGTTGTGGCTGTCCGGGCGGATATTGACGCGCTGTGGCAGGAAGTGGACGGTGTCTTCCAGGCGAACCATTCATGCGGACATGATTCACATATGACGATGGCGCTCGGCACGATGATGCTTTTAAAGAGTCAGCCGAAGCTTCCGAAGGGCACCATCCGCTTTATTTTTCAGCCGGCTGAAGAAAAAGGCGGCGGAGCGCTGAAAATGATTGAAAAAGGCGTACTGGATGATGTTGACTTCTTATACGGCGTGCACGTGCGCCCCGTACAGGAAACGGCAAACGGCCGATGCGCACCGTCCATCCTGCATGGCTCAAGCCAACATATAGAAGGCCTGATTATCGGAGAAGAAGCCCACGGCGCGAGACCGCATCTCGGGCTTAACAGTATCGAAATCGCCGCTCTTCTCGTCCAAAAACTCAGCTTCATTCATCTTGATCCCGGCATCCCGCATTCCGTGAAGATGACAAAGCTTCAGGCAGGCGGAGAAAGTTCCAATATCATTCCGGGAAAAGCATCGTTCAGCCTTGATCTCCGCGCACAAACCAATGCCGCCATGGAGAAATTAACCGCCGAAACCGAAAGAGCCTGTGAGGCGGCGGCTGCCGCATTCGGCGCAAAAATCGAACTGCAAAAAGAACACAGCCTCCCGGCAGCCGAGCGAAACAAGGAGGCGGAAGCCATCATGGCATCTGCGATCAGCAGCATTCTCGGAGAAGAACATGTGGATGAACCCCTTGTGACAACCGGAGGAGAGGATTTTCACTTTTACGGGTTAAAGGTGCCGAACTTGAAAACGACGATGCTCGGCCTAGGGTGCGGCCTGGAGCCGGGACTTCACCATCCCCAAATGACATTTGACCGAAGCGCCATCTTTACTGGCGTTGAGATATTAACGGCCGCCGTCCTCAAATCGTTTGAAGCATAAAAAAAAGCAGCCCGTTACAGGGCTGCTTTTCCTCATTACTTCTTCAGATCTTCAATTGAATTGACGTTTTTCATGTACTGAGGAACGACCAGACCCATCTTGACGCCTGTCAGACTCGTTCCTACATCTTCATATTTACCTTTATATTTAGACGCATATGCCTTATGGGTATTCGGAAGCCAAGCAGACAATGACGCATCCGCGCTGCCTGTCGCAATCGCAGTCCACATCGGTCCTGCCTCCACTTGCGTCAGCTTCACGTCATAGCCGAGGTCTTGAAATACTTTTCCGATTACATTCGTACTTGCGATTTCACTGTCCCATGCCACATAAGCCAGGTTGATTTTATCCCCTTTGACTTTATGGGCGCCTTTTGTCCATTGAGCCACTTGGTCTTTATGTTTTTTCACATATTCAGCTGCGGCTTTGGCCGGCTTTTCGCCTTCCTCAACGGCAATCATGACTTCTCCCATATCGTCCTGCGTCCATTTGAACTGGCTGAGAACTTTGGCCGCGTTAGGCTGTTCCTTACTGAAGCCGGTTCTTGTAATCGTATGAATCTGCTCGGCAGTTCCGTACGTTTTTTTCGGATCATCAAGGAACTTCAGCTTGTATCTGGAGAACATCCAGTGCGGCGTCCACCCCGTTACGATGATCGGCTTTTTCCGGTCATATGATTTCTTCAATGTCGCCGTCATGGCAGCACTTGACGCCGTGACGACATTCCAGTCTTTCAATCCGTAATCCTTCACGGCCTCATCCGTCAGGGCCATGATCCCCGATCCCGGATCAATACCGATAATGGTTTTGTTCACCTGATCCGCAGCCGTTGCCTTACCATCAGTCTGCGAACCGCAGGCAGCCAAAGAAAGAGCCAGCGCAGCGGTAACGCCGACACCGATGATTTTCTTAAGCATCAGGCATTCCCCCTGCTCTTCTTCTTCACTTTAATGTTTTGCGTGATACGGTCGAGTGTAATCGCTACGATAACGATCGCGATACCCGCTTCCACTCCGACACCGGTTTTCAACTGTGTCACGGCGCTGTATACTTCAGAACCGAGACCCGGCGCACCGACCATGGCCGCGATAACGACCATTGACAAAGCAAGCATGATGCTTTGGTTAATACCGGCAAGAATTGTTTTTGTGGCAAGCGGAAGCTGCACCTTGAACAGACGCTGAGACGTCGTTGAACCGAATGCTTCCGTCGCTTCAATCAGATCAGCCGGAACCTGTTTAATACCGAGAACCGTCATGCGGATCGTCGGAGGCATCGCGAAAATAACAGATGCCACAACGCCTGGCACAACCCCGATATTAAAGAAGAAAATTGCAGGCAGCAGGTATACGAAAGCCGGCATGGTCTGCATTAAATCCAGAATCGGTGTGACAATGCGGCGGACCGTTTCTTTCTGAGACGCCCATATGCCGATCGGAACCCCGATAATAATGGAAATCAAAACAGATGTGACGACAAGCGCCAACGTTTGCAGCATCGGCGACCAATAACCCAAATAATCAATAACAAGGAATCCGATTAACGTAAAGAGTGCAATTCCTCTCGTACTGATCCACCAAGCGAGAGCTGCAAAAATAACAGTCAATAAAATAGACGGGATGAAACCCAAACCGCTCACAATCGCGTTTACGAAAGCGGCCAAACCGTTTGAGATTCCGTCAAAGAAACCTCCGAACGTCATGGTAAGCCAGTCAACAAACCGGTCAACGATATCTGCTAACGGAATTCTAGGCAATCTGTCCATTTACTTCACCCCCTGAACAGAAGAATCCTGAGCTTGTTCAGCAGAATCTTCAACATTTATATAATCGTTATTTCCTGAAAGCGCGCCGATTAATGCGCCTTTTACGACAATGCCTTTCATGCGGTCCTTATCGTCCGTGACGGCGATCGGAATATTCGCATCAGACACGACATCGAAAATTTCCGTCAAGTATGTGCTTTCATGCACAGTCGTAAATTCAGTATTTAAAATATCCTGAAGCGATAAGTCGGATTCCACCGCTTTTTTCGCATCCGCCGCGTGAATGACGCCGAGAAGCTGTTTCTGTTTATCAACGGCGTAAATAGAAGAAATACCGAGATTCTTCATGAGCTGCAGCGCTACACGAGGCCCTTTGTCAATCCGCACGGTTTCAGCGCGCTTCATGATGTGGCCCGCTGTCAGAACTTTGGATAAGTCAACGTCCTCAACGAATTTCTCAACGTATTCATTGGACGGGCTCATCAGAATTTCTTCAGGCGTCCCGATCTGAACGATGTTACCGTCTTTCATCAGCACGATTCTGTCGCCGATGCGCAATGCTTCATCAAGATCATGCGTGATGAAGATGATCGTCTTGCCGACAGAGTCATGAAGGTCTAAAAGCTCATCCTGCATGTCTTTGCGGATCAGCGGATCAAGCGCACTGAAAGCTTCATCCATCAGAAGAATGTCAGGATCATTCGTCAATGCGCGGGCAAGTCCGACACGCTGCTGCATTCCTCCGCTGAGCTGATCAGGGAATTGGTGTTCAAAGCCTTCAAGACCGACAAGTTTAAGCGAATCAAGCGCTTTTTGCTCACGCTCTTTTTTGTCGACGCCTTGGAGCTCCAACCCGTATTCCGTATTTTCAAGAATCGTTCTGTGCGGAAACAGCGCAAATTTTTGAAAGACCATGCTGATTTTTTTCCGGCGCACTTCCCGGAGCTGGTCTTTTGACATATTTGTTATCATGTCACCATCAATATAAATATTCCCGGCAGTCGGTTCAATAAGCCGGTTTAACAGCCGAACTAAAGTTGATTTACCGCTCCCCGATAGACCCATGATGACAAATATCTCCCCATCATATACATCAAAGTTTGCTTGATTGACACCAACGGTTGATCCGGTCGCTTTCAGGATCTCTTTTTTGTTTTTTCCGCTGGACAGCATCTGAATGGCTTTTTTTGTCTGTTTTCCGAAAACCTTAGATACATTTTCGACTTTTATCTTAATTGGTTTCTCATCCAAATTCATATTTTCCCTCCATAATAAGCAATCTTTAATACCGTAACACGTTTGTAATAAGTCAAACAAACATCATAATCCCTTTTATTTTGTATCATTACTTTAAAAACATCCCTGTGTCTTATTTTCCTCTGGTATGCTTCTAAATACTCTCTAATCCTCCTTATTGAGGATAAATTATAACGGAAACCGGGCTTTTATCAGGCTTGAGAACGTTTCCATCGAATGTGCTGCAAACTGATTTCCTATCCTTTTTTTACAAATACAAGAACTTTTTTGCGACATTGTCCCGGAAAAAGAAGTTTTCGCTTCCTAAAAATAAGGAATTTTAAGGAAAAATATAGGTCTGCCAACAGACAGCCCCACTAAAAAAAGCACCCCAAAAGGGTGCTCATTGCGCAAGCTCTGTCTGTTTCGTTTCTTTTCCGAGAATAAGAATAGTGATGACGGCAATCAGGATGGCCGCACAAAAGACGGCGAAAATCACTGTAAACGAAACGTTCCGTCCTGCAAGCGATCCGACGAGAAGCGGACCGAAAATGCCGCCGATTCTGCCGACGGCCGCCGTTGTTCCGGAACCGGTCGCACGGATCGCCGCAGGATACTGCTCCGGTGTATAGGCGTAAAGCACGCCCCATGCGCCGAGATTGAAGAAGGACAGCAGCATGCCGGCTGTGAGCAGCATGCCCAATGAATCCGCGGCACCGAAGAAATAAGCGCTGCCCGCCGTTCCGAGCAAATAGATGACTAAGATGGTCTTCCGCCCCGCTTTTTCGATCAGCCACGCCGCTGAGAAATATCCGGGAAGCTGGGCAAGTGTCATCAGAAGGACGTATTCGAAGCTCTCAATCATGCTGTAGCCTTTCATCAGCATCACGCTCGGCAGCCATAAAAACATGCCGTAATAAGAAAAGACGACGCAGAACCAAACGACAGACAGCAGCACCGTCGCCCGGATATACGGTTTCGTCCAGACACTTCCCGCCTGCCCGCGTATGCTTTTTTTCTGCGGCAATGCCTGATGCGCCGGTGATTCCGGAAGGCTTTTCCGCAAGTACAGCGCATAAAACGCGGCCAGCGCCGTTAAGAGCAGTGCGGCCTGCCAACCGAATGCCGGTATGACAAAGTAGGAAATCACCGCCGCAAGAAGCCAGCCCGCGGCCCAAAAGCTCTCAAGCAGCACGATGATCCGTCCCCGCTTTTCGGGAGCGGACGCTTCTGACACGAGCGTCGAGGCAACAGGCAGTTCCCCGCCAAGCCCCATTCCGATCAGAAAACGCAATATGAGAAAAACCGTCAATCCCGTTGCGAAAGCGGATATGCCGCTTCCGACAGAAAAGAATAACAGCGTGATCATAAACACTTTTTTCCGGCCGATCCTGTCGGCCAGCATTCCGAATACAAACGCACCCGCTGCCATACCTATGGAATTGACGCTTCCGATCCATTTCATTTGATCGGGTGTTAAATTCCAATCAGTGTGTAGCGCGGCGATAATAAACGATAAAATTCCGACATCCATCGCATCAAACAGCCAGCCCATTCCGGCAATCGCCAGAAGTTTTCGCGGAGTGACGGCAGGTTGTTTGTTCATAAGCAGCACCTCAAATCGAAAATGATTACCGTATAAGTTTACACATGTCTTTACACATTGTCATTACCTTTTTCACAAAAAAATCCCGCTTGCCGTAAGCAAGCGGGGTGTGCGTTAATTCTTTAAGACTGCGTTTTTAATATTATCCTGAAGCTGTTGAATCCGTTTCGCTCCGTCTTCTCTGATACGTCTGTTCTCTTCCTCGATCTGTTTCGTTTCCTGCATACCGCTGACAATCGTATTCCAAGACGTTTCAATCGTCTCAATGTCAATGCTCGGACGGCCTGCCATACGGGCGATCTCCACGCTTTGGTTTGAAATATTTTCAGCGTTGCGCTTCAGCATTTCATTCGTGCGGCGGTCCAGCTCGCTCATTGAATCAGCCACAAGCTTTTGCCGTTTGACTGTGACAGCCTGAATAATGCCGTTTTTGAAAATCGGAATTGTAATGACGAATGCGGAATTGATTTTCCCGATGAGCTTCGTATTTCCGCGCTGAAGGAGGCGGATCTGCGGCGCTGTCTGCAGCGCCACCATCCGCGCCATATCTAAATCATAGACACGTTCCTCAAGCGCCTGAAGCCCGTCACGCAGCGTGTCAAGCTGCATTTGCGCAAGCTGGTTCCCGCCGGCCGCTTTTTCTTCATAAGAAGGAATGAGCGCCTGCATTTCCTCAAGCTTCATCTGCCCGGCAACGACATATTTTTCAAGCTCCATGTAGTAGTTAATGTTGTTTTCATACATCTCTTCAAGCGTATGGTTCGTCTTTGCCATTTCATCTTTGTATTTCGAAATTTCGACGTGGATTTTTTCAATTTCTCCGCCCAGGGTGCGGTACTTTTGAAAAATCTTTTCAATCATGCTGTTGCCGCGTTTGAACATTTTAGCGAGAAATCCTTTTGGTTCATCGAAATCATTTTTGTCGAAACGGTCCATGATTTTTCCGAGCTGCGTCAGCATTGTGCCTGAATCCGTGACACTTGTTGTTTTCATCATATTTAAGATGCGGTCGGAGAACTTCGAGATTTCAACTGCCGGTTCTTTTCCGTACTCAAGCAGCTCCATTTGGTTTTTCACGTCAATCTGCTGCGAAATGCGCTGCACTTCAGGGTCTTGGCGCAGCTGCATCCGGATGTCATCTGCTTTTTGTTCAGAAATCTCTTCATTTTTATCAAGAACAAGCGGATTTTGATTTTCTGTCATGTTTATTTACTCTCCCTGCTTTTGCGTAATGGTTCTAAACAGCTTTCTTACGAGTGACGGCTCCTTATATTCCTGCCGAAACACCATGTCCTCCAGCCAATGGACATCAAATTGGCTTTCTTCAATATAATGCTCAATGTCCTGATGGCCCGGCGGATTATACAAGATGATATCGACGCCGAATTTATTTAAAAACAAAAGAGCGGCGGCATCAGAACGTGTGAGTTCGCCATTTTGTTCCGTATGATATAAAACGAGTTTCGGAACGGTTTGGGCGTAATCAAACGTCTGAATCAATTGCAGCAGCGAAGCGGGCAGATTCGTCGCCTGGCGGAACAAATAGATTGCGGCATCCCTTGACTGCTCCCCGGGCAAAGTCTTCAGCCCTGGGTTTCTGCACATGTCAGAAATCACATTGGCGATGGCGCTCTGCACACCTGAAGGCAGATGCTTGTACTGCCAGATGTTGCTTCTTTTCAGCCTGTCCGCGTCAATCTCTCCTTTTTCATTTAAAACCTGACTGTAGTGATACTGGTAGTTGGCTTTCAGCTCTTCCGTAAACGGAAAACTGCGGATCATGTGTGTCTCCTGATAGTCCGCGGCGGTATGAAGTCTGTTCCAATATTCTTTCGTATCTTTGGAAACCCCCATCACTTTCGCAAAAAGGTTCGGAACGGCCACCCGCTCCCTGTCCGCTTTAAATTGCGGCCGGATAAACGCCCGCTCCTTCGCAATGAGAAATAACTCATCATATGTCGTTTTTAAGGTCACGGACTGCGGGGTGTGCTCCCTGAACTGCCAAGGCTTATACATCATGGATTCCTCATGGTTCAGCACATGCTCAATTTCTTTCGTTGACCGGTAGGCCGTCGTGGACGTTCTGTCCGGCTTTTCTTTCGGAAAAGGCTCAAGACCGCCTGTTGCGGGGAGCTTTATCACAAAGCTGAGCTCCTCATCCGGATCAATCAAGCTGAACGGATCTTCCGCAGCCGGATGAAACAATAGGACATCACAGCCGATCAGCATGAGATAATAGAGAAAATAGAGCTGGCTTTTGGTCGCGTCTCCATACCACACCACCTTCGGCATCTCACGCTCTATATCGGCTTGTTCGAGCCATGGATTCAGGTGGTTCAGCGAAAACTTTGACACATCCAAGAGCACACGCCGGAAATCGGGATGATTCAGCCCGTTTTCATGCCGGTCCGCAAAGGTTTCCAAAAGCGTCATAAACGCGGTTCTCAGCCGGCGGTGCATAAGCGGATCAGCGTGTTTGGCAAGCAGCCTGCCCCCATCGAGAAACGCGACAAACCTGGAAACCGAAAGCCCTTTCTCTTTTTGATTGACCGAATGGATGTGCTGCAGCGCCTGAAACGTTTCCGGCGCGATGGTCTTATCCAGCGTCTCGCTCAACACATGGATGTTTTCATGAGAAGACAGCTCGAAAAGCTTACTGTAATACTCCGTCTCATCATAAGGAGTGCCCAAAATCCGGACGGCAAGCCGGGTAAACGCCAGCCCGTTTTCCCGCTCGTAACCGGGACGTTCCGGCAGCGGCAGCATCAGAAACGTTTCCCAGTCATCATTTTCCGGCTCGGCCTTTCGGATCACCAATTCCTCCTGCTTCATCATTTTCCTCCTTTCTCTTCATGATAATCGGTACAAAAAAGGAAGGAAATGAACTCTCCCTCCTTTTTTGTTTTATTCTTCTTTAGATGCAGCCGTCTGCTCCTGAACCTGCTTTTGTTTGTTGAAATAGTGGATAATAAACGTCACCACAAACGCAGCGATGATGATTCCGAAGAACACCACGTGCGGCATTTCATAATCAAAGGCGCTCGCCGCCATTTTCACGGCGATAATCCCGATCAGCACAAAAGCCGTGTTTTCAAGTTCAGGGATTTTATCAATTAACACAAGGAATACTTTTGCGACTGTACGCATCATGAGAATGCCTAGCATACCGCCGATCAAGAGCACCCACACTTTTTCCGATACCGCAAACGCGGCTAAAATGCTGTCAACAGAGAAGGCCAGATCCATTAACTCAACTGAAACGACAGTGGCCCAGAAAATTCCGAACGTACGGACCATCCATGAATTTTTCTTCATGCCTTCCGTATCGTCATCACCTTCTCCGATCCAGAAATGCTTAATGACGAGCCAAGCCAGGTACAGCGCGCCAAGCACTTTGATCCACCAGAACTTAATGAGCAGCATCCCGATTCCGATAAAGATAAAACGGAAAATATATGCCCCGAACAATCCGTATGTTAATGCTTTCTTCCGTTGTTTTTCAGGCAGATGCCTTACCATAACCGCAAGCACTAACGCATTGTCGGCCGACAGCAGCCCTTCCAGCAGAACCAAGGAACCGATCAGCCCCCATGATACAGGGTCAGTCAGCACCTCACCCCACATTTTCCAATCAAAAAAGGAAGCGTAGGTCGACATAATATGATGTAGAAAATCCAAGTTTTTTCCTCCTATTTAGTAAAACGGTAATTTCCTGCTTACACCTGCAAGCCGTAATTCCGGCAAAGTGATGCCAGACCGCCGGAAAACCCGCTGCCGATGGCGTTAAACTTCCACTCAGCCCCATGGCGGTAAAGCTCACAAACGACAACCGCCGTTTCAATCGAGAAGTCTTCCCCTAAATCGAAACGAAGCAGTTCATTCTGGCTGTTTTCATCGACGACGCGCACGAACGCGTTCGAAACTTGTCCGAAATTTTGGCCGCGCGCTTCCGCATCATGAATCGTGACGGTGATGCCGATCTTTTCAATATTTGCGGGTATTTTTGAGAAGTCGACGATAATTTGTTCATCGTCTCCCTCTCCCTCGCCCGTCCGGTTGTCTCCCGTATGGATGACGCCCCCGCTCGGGTGTTCCAGGTTATTGTAGAAAACAAAATCAAGATCATTAACACAGTTGTCATGGGCATCGACAAGAAAAGCCGACGCGTCAAGGTCAAAGTCATGCCCTCCGGAGTACTTGTTCGTATCCCAGCCTAAGCCGATCACCGCTTTTGTAAGACCGGGGTTCGTTTTTGTCAGATCAACACGCTGTCCTTTCGCCAATTGAATAGCCATGTACCGTCTCTCCCTTCTGTGCTTGATATGGTTTTAGCCGATTTGCAGGCCGTAATCTGTCGCAATACGGGCCAGTCCGCCTTGATAGCCTGAGCCGATCGCGGAAAATTTCCATTCGCCGTTATGTCTGTAAAGCTCTCCTGCGATAATGGCTGTTTCAATTGAGAAATCTTCAGCCAGGTCGTAGCGGATCAGCTCTTCATTTGTCTCTTCATTGACAATGCGCACGAACGCGTTGGAAACTTGTCCGAAGTTTTGGCCGCGCGCTTCCGCTTCATGAATCGTGATGACGAATGAAATTTTGTCAATAGCGGCAGGCACCGCGCTCAGGTTGACCCTTACGCTTTCGTCATCACCCTCGCCCTGGCCTGTCAGGTTGTCGCCTGAATGTGCGACAGAGCCGTTTCCGCCTTCAAGCTGATTATAGAAAATAAAATCATCGGGCGACGCGCATCTTCCTGCTTCATTTAATAGAAAGACGCTGGAATCTAAATCAAAATCATGTCCGCCGTCGTATTTGTTTGTATCCCAGCCAAGGCCGACAACGACTTTAGAAAGACCCGGATTTGTTTTAGTCAAATCTACTTTTTGTCCTTTTGCCAATGAAATTGCCATGTGTGCACTCTCCTTTTTATCGTTTAGGCGTATCGGTTAACGATATCGCCGATTTTTGTATCGTTTGTGCCTTCTCCTACCGCGGCGAATTTCCACTCGCCGTCCTCGCGGTAGATTTCAGCCGCGATCAGGCTCGTTCTGCCTGAATAGTTATCTCTTAAATTGTACGTCACCAGTTCTTCGCGATTAGCCTGATCAACGACGCGGATGAACGCGTTTTGAATCATGCCGAAGTCCTGTTTTCGTCTGACGCAGTCGTAAATATTGACGACAAACACAAGTTTATTAATCTGAGCGGGCACTTTCGCCAAATCGATGAGAATTTGTTCATCATCGCCGTCGCCTTCACCCGTCAGGTTGTCACCCGTATGTACGACACCGCCGCACCGGCTTTTCAGATTGCCGAAATAGATGACGTTTTTGCTGTCTGTCATTTTATCATTTTCAAGCATCAATACGGAAGCGTCACAGTCGATATTGGCACCGCCTCCGCCGAACAGCTTTCCGAAAAAGCCGCCGGATGATACAGGGTCCCAGCCGAGTCCGACCAGCAGTTTTGACAGGCCGGCTTTTCCTTTTGTTAAATCAATCCGCTGTCCTTTTTGTAAAGAGATCGCCATATGATTCACTCCTATTCTGTAAGGGTGCCGCTAAGCACGCCGCAAGTGCGCATTTTTACTAAATTCCGGGACAAGAATCCCGGTGTTTATTAAGATATACGTCTTTTATTATATCAAAGTTTCATAAAACATAAGAATTTTTGGCGAAAAACGGCGAAAAATTACTTCCTATATTCTCCTTCGTTCCGGAGAGAATAGAGAAAACAAAGAAATTGACGGGGACTGAACATTTTTCCTATCCTTGTATCAATACATGTCAGGAAAGGGGCAGACGAGTGATTGATTTAAGCATACTTGATCAGGCGCCCGTATCCAAAGGAAACGGGCCGCACGAGACGCTCCGCCGTTCAGCGGAACTCGCCCGCCTCAGCGAAGGTTGGGGCTATAAGCGGTACTGGTTTGCCGAGCATCACGGCACAAGAGGGCTCGCAAGCGTTTCGCCGGAAATTATGATCGCTCATACCGCCGCAGCCACAACATCCATCCGTGTCGGATCAGGCGGCGTGCTGCTGCCGCAGTACAGCCCCTATAAAGTCGCGGAAACTTTCCGTCAGCTTGAGGCGCTGCATCCGAACCGGATTGACCTTGGGGTCGGACGCTCACCGGGAGGCACGACGAAAATCCGGCTCGCCCTCACAGACGGGGTAAAGAAAAGCATGACCGAGTTTAACAGGCAGCTTCAGGATTTATCATCCTTTCTGACAGATTCGGTTCCCTCGGACCATGCTTATGCCGGAATAAAAACAGCGCCCTTGATTGAAACAGCCCCGCAGCTTTGGGTGCTCGGCCTCGGGGAAAACAGCGCCAGACGCGCCGCTCTTCAAGGTGCGGGCTATGTCTTCGGCCATTTCATTAATCCGGAACGCGGGGAAAAAGCCTTTCAGATCTATCGGGACCATTTCCGGGCTTCCGCCCATTTTTCCGCTCCCGCCTCGCTCTGTGCCATTTTCGTCATATGCGCAGCTACGGATGAGAAAGCGGAAGAACTCGCCTTAAGCCAGGATTTATGGCTTCTTCGTGTCGGAAAAGGCGCCGACAGCCGCGTGCCGAGTGTGGAAGAAGCGAAGGCTTATCCGTATTCGCCGGAGGACCGTAAACAGATAGAAGAAAACAGGAAGCGGATGGTGATCGGCTCACCTGCCGCAGTGAAACGCCGTCTGCTTGAACTTTCCGAACGTTATCAGACAAAAGAGATGATGGTGCTGTGCAACGTCTTTGATTTCGAAGCGAAAAAAGAGTCATATGAGCGTCTTGCTGATATATTTCTGTAAAAAAAAGCCGTCAAACGGCGCAGCAGATGAAACTGCTACACCGCTTAACGGCGGTTTTTTCGTTCTTTTCCTTTTTTAAACGCATTCCAAATCCCCTGCAGCATAAAGCCGAGCAGAAGCAGAATGATTAACAGTAAAGTGATTGACGGCCCCGGAGGCGTTCCGAGCTGGTACGAAGACGTCAGCCCCATGAACACACTGAAAAGAGAAATAATAATGGCTGCCGCAAACACCCATTTAAACCCTTTGGCGATACGGATTGCAAAAGCCGCGGGCAGTACGAGGAGCGCGGAAACGAGCAGCACGCCGATAATCGGAATAATGACCGAAATCGCCAGCCCCGTCACGATGCTGAATGACATTGACAGGAGATTTGTGTTAATGCCTGATGTCTTTGCCGTCGCCTCGTCAAAGGTAAGCAGATAGAGCGGTCTGTTTAATATAATGAAATAAAGCAGAATCAGCAGGGTAATGCCTCCGATAATATAGACCTGCTGCTGGCTGACCGTGACAAGCGATCCAAATAAATATTGATCGATGCTCATCGACGCGCCGCCTTTTGACAGGCTGATCAGAAACATCGCAAACGACAGCCCGGCCGCCATTAAGATTGCGATGGATACCTCTGAATATGTACGGTATGCCCGCCGCATATATTCGATGCCGATCGCTCCGATCGTGACGACAGCGATGCTCGCCGCCGTAATATTGGTACTGAGAAAAAAACCGATGGCCACGCCCGACAATGAAATATGAGACAGCGTATCCGCCATCAGCGCCTGTCTTCTCAGCACGAGATATACGCCTAATATCGGCGCCATAATTCCGATCATGCTTCCCGCTAGAAAAGCTCGTCGCATGAATTCCAAGTCAAACATTTCCATCCGCCTTTTTCCCCCCTCTCAAGCCGTATGACTTTATCCAAATACTGCTGTACTTCGTTTTGTTCGTGTGTCACCATGACGACAGTGCGGTTGTGATTTTTCACCTGATGGTGCATAAATTCGTAGAAACCCTGTCTGCTTTCATAATCAACCGCGGTTGTCGGTTCATCAAGCATCAGCAGATCCGGATTGCTTGCAAGCATTCTCGCAATGCAGATTTTCTGCTTCTGTCCGCCGGATAAATCGCCGATTTTCCGGTGGCGGAAATCCCACATTTCCACCATCTTCAGCGCGTTTTCCACCTCGTGGTGATCCGTTTCGTTCAATCGTTTAAACCATTTTCCTTTCGTATAACGGCCTGATTGCACAAGCTCCAGAACCGTGCTTGGGAATCCTGCGTTAAATGAAGAAATCTGCTGCGGAACATAGCCGATTGTCAGGCGTTTTCCGGCTGCGTTTTTTTTACTGATCTCGGCCGTTCCTTCCCAAGGTCTGAGCATGCCGAGCATGACTTTCATGAGCGTCGATTTTGACGCGCCGTTCGGTCCTGTAATGCCGACGAATTCGCCGCTTTTGATTTCCAGCGACACACCGTCAAGCACGGGTGTATGCGAATAACCAAAAACGATATCCTGTAATGTAACGAGATTCATGCTGACCTTCCTTTCCCGCATAGAAATAGTGTGCACCCCGCGGCGCACACTATGTTATTTAACCAATAGCGAATCTTTCAGTGCATCAAGGTTTTTCTCCATAATGTCGATATAACCGATGCCTTTATCCCGTTCTTTTTGGCTTAAACCTTCCAGTGTATTGAGCACTTCCGTTTTCGCGCCGATTTCACCGGCAAGTGTATCTGCAACTTTAGGCGATGCAACTTCTTCAAAGTAGATGATCTTCACATCATGCTTTTTGGCAAACGTTTTGAGATCCGCCAGTTTGGCCGCACTCGGCTCTTCTTCAGGAGAAAGGCCTGCAATCGCGACTTGTTTTAAGCCGTATTCTTTGGCGAGATAGCTGAATGCCGCGTGCTGTGTGATCAATTCTTTTTTCGACGCTTTATTTAATGTTGTACGGTATAGTTTATCAAGATCCTGCAGTTTTGCAATATATTCTTTACTATTTTTCTCATAGTATGCTTTATTCTTCGGGTCCTGTTTTACGATCTGCGCCGTAATGGTTTTGACCTCTTTTTGCGCAAGAACCGGGCTGAGCCACACGTGAGGGTCCATGCTGCGGCTGTGGTCATGACCGCCGTGTCCATGTTCCTCTTCCTCTTCATCCGAACCTTCGAGCAAGTCAATTCCTTTCGACGCCTTTACAAACTTCGCATGATCAGAGCTCATGCTTTTTTCCGCTGAAGGAACCCATGTCTCCATATATTCGCTGTTGTATACGAAAAGATCGGCGTTTTGAATGCCGGCGATATCCTTCGGCGTCGGCTCCCAATCATGGGGTTCGACCGAAGACGGGATGAGAATGTCTACATCGCCTTTGTCTTTGACAATTTGTTTCGTGAATTCGTACATAGGATAAAAGGTCGTCACGACGTGCAGTTTGCCGCTTTTCGAAGAACCTGACGAACCTTTCGAAGATGAATTGCCGCAGCCCGCCGCAATTAAAAAGCATGCCGCAATGACAATGATTCCGCTCCATTTTTTAAACAAGCCGTTTCCCCCTGTTCTGTAAATCAGAATGATGACGATTTCCAAAGCGTACTTTCTCGTTCATTTGTTACCTATACCATAATAAAACGAAGTAATTACGTTTTGCAAGTAATTTTTTTCTAAATTGATAACCGATTTACCTAAAAAGCCCCCGCCATGTATGGACGGGGGGCGTCGTATCACACACATATCAGGCAAGCAGATAAACTCTTGTTTCGTAAGGGCGGAACGTGATGCGAGATTCCGCGCCGCCGTTATTTTCATAGTTGCTGAGAAGCAGCTCGGCCCTTTCAGATTCGGAGCCGTCCGGCCAATAAAAGGCGGCTTCTTCTTTCGATACGTTGCTGATGGATATGATTTTTTGTCCGTTTGCCTGTCTTTCATACACAAACAGCTGCGGGTCATCGGGAAACAGCAGCGTGTAGCTGCCTTTTATGATATCAGCATGCTGTTTTCGCAGGCGGATCAGTTTTTTGTAAAAGTTCAATATAGAATAGGGATCATCCTGAGCCTCGGCCGCATTGACGGTTTTGTAATTGGGATTGACCTTCAGCCACGGTTCGCCCTCCGTAAATCCGGCATTCTTGCTGCCGTCCCACTGCATCGGTGTACGGGCATGGTCCCGGCTTTTCGCCATAATGGACGCCATGACTTCTTCCCTGTTGCGGCCCATTTCAAATACCCTTTTATGATACATATTGACGGTCTGAATATCTTGATAATCCTCTATTCTGTCAAACGGGGCGTTTGTTATGCCGAGTTCTTCTCCCTGATAAATGTACGGCGTGCCTTTCATGAAATAAAGCAGGGCGGCAAGCATTTTGGCTGATGCCTTTCGGTATTTGCCTTCGTCTCCGAAACGGGATACGATCCGGGGCTGGTCATGATTGCACCAATACAGCGTATTCCAGCCTTGATGTTCCAGTTTTTCCTGCCAGTCTGTGAGCACTTTCTTCAAATCGGCCAGCTCAAGCGGTTTTACATCCCAATGCTCTTGGCCCGGCTTTTGATCAAGCTCCATATGCTGAAAATGAAAAATCATATTCAGTTCATGCTCATCGGTTCCCGTGTAGACCAGTCCTTCCTCAGGCGTCACTGATCCGGCCTCGCCGACCGACATCACGTCATATTTGGAAAATACCTCTTTCGTCATTTCTTTTAAGTAATCATGTATCCGTGCTCCGTTTGGCCGGAAAGGCTTCGGATCGGCCCGGCGGGCGATGTAATCTTCATACGGCGGCAAGTATTCTTTTTTTGACAGAAGATGAAGCTGGTCT
The DNA here is from genome assembly GCF_053663455.1 of Bacillus sp. JK62. Classification (NCBI taxonomy): domain Bacteria; kingdom Bacillati; phylum Bacillota; class Bacilli; order Caryophanales; family Bacillaceae; genus Bacillus; species Bacillus sp. JK62. The sequence continues at coordinate 79,818 of NZ_JBSJQA010000008.1, read as the reverse complement.
ATTCGCAATCCGTCCACGCCTTTATCGAGCCAAAATCTCATCATCTCGTATACTGATTGCCGAACCTCGGGATTTTCCCAATTCAGATCGGCTTGTTTGACGGCGTTCATATGCAGGTAATATTCGCCCGTATGTTCTTCGTACTGCCAGACGGATTGTCCGTAATCCGACACCCAATCGGTCGGCGGGCCGTCCGCGGTGCCCGGCCGCCAAATATAATAATCGCGGTATTTGCTGTCCGGATTCATTTCCGCCTCTTTGAACCAAGGATGCTCCGTGGAGGTATGATTTAAGACGAAGTCCATCACAAGCTTTAATCCGCGGCTGCGGCATTCTGCAAGCAGACCGTGAAAGTCCTCCATCGTTCCGTATGATTCCATAATCGCTTGATGATCCGTCACATCGTAGCCGTTATCGACGTTTGGCGACGGATAAATCGGGCAGATCCATATCACATCAGCGCCAAGTTCTTTTATATAATCGAGACGCGCGATAATCCCCCGCAGGTCGCCTATGCCGTCGCCATTCGTATCTTGGAAGCTTCGCGGATAGATTTGATAGACAACGGCGTCTTTCCACCAGTCACTCGCCATCTTGCGGCCCTCCTGTTTTTTAGAGAACCATTACCTTTATGACCCTTCTCTAAACAAAAAAGAGAAGGTTTCCCCTCCTCTTTTAACTTTCCAGCTGAGACGGATAAAGCGTCATGCCTCCGTCGACGAAAAGTGTCGTTCCGGTTACGTAACTCGCTTCTTCCGACACCATCCATGCGGCGGCCGCGGCGACTTCTTCCGGTTTTCCGAAGGCGTTCATCGGAATTTTTTTCAGCTGGGCCTGTTTATGTGTTTCATCTTCCAGATCCTTATTGGACTCTGTGGCGATCGTTCCGGGAGCGATGGCATTCACCCGGATGCCTTTGTCTGCGTAATTGAGCGCCATCGTTTCCGTCATCATTTTGATCCCGCCTTTGGATGCCGAGTACTGCACGTTTTCAGGACGCGGTATTTGCTGATGAACGCTCGATATGTTTAAGACCGTTCCTTTTTTGCCGCGCTCGAGCATATGTTTCAGTGCCGCTTTCGCCCCCAAAAAGGTGCCGGTCACGTTGACGTCGATGACCCTTTGCCAATCCTCCAGGCTCATTTCATGGGGCATCGCTTCGGCTCCGTTAAAGCCGGAATTGTTGACCATCACGTCCACGCCCCCGAAATGCTCCTGAGCGGCATTAAACAGCGCCTGAATCCCTTCTTCTGAGGATACATCGGCTTTTACGGTGACGGCTCTGCCTCCCGCTTTCTCAATGATGTCCGCCGCTTCTTCCGCTCCGGCGGAATCACCGAGGTAGTTCACTACCACATTCATCCGCTCCTTGCCGAAGCGTTCGGCAATGGCTTTTCCGATTCCTTTCGAAGAACCTGTTACGATCGCTGTTTTTCCCTGTAAATCCTGATACATTGTCTCATTTCCTCCCTGATGTTAATACAGAGCATGTACCCGGTTTTAATCGGCTGAAAACAAAAGGAATCATAAAAAGAACGATGAAACCGAAGCTCCCTCGTTCTTTTTTTCATTATGCGTAGTTGTTCATTTGCAGCCTTTTTTGCACGCCGACAAGCCTGCTGAAAAAATAAGATGCCGCTTTGTAGTTCTCCCGTTTATGAAAGAAATGAGCCGCGTCCTGAAGCAGTTCCTCTGTGTCAGCCAACAGCTCCTTTGATTCCAGGATGTCAAAATACTCTTTGAGCGAATCCTGTCCGCCTTCCCCCTGATAAAGCTCTTTAATCAGACGGAATTTCGTCATATAGATCTCATCTTCCCACTCCGCCGCGCTTCTCATGCCCCGCGCGCAGCTGGCGGCGGCTTCACTGTATTTTTCCGTTTTAAAGTAGATATGTGTGAGTGAAAAAACAGCCTGGATGACCTGCCGGAAGCTGTGTGCTTCAAATCCGGCAGCCGCCCGTTCAAAATCCTCCGCCGCCTTGCAAAAGTCACCCAGACTGTACATACAGTGCCCGATATTATAATAGGCCGCAGCAATCATATATTGATCATCAAGCCGCTCCGCGTGCTCCAAGGCGCATTCGAGGTATTCCAGCGCTTTTTTATGCTGCTGGGCGTCCATCAGATTTCCGGCAATGATAAATTTGCACTGCACCCTTCTCATTCCGTATAATTCATATTTCTTGTAAATATCAAGCGCCTGTCCCGCGTAATTCATCGAAAAGAAAGTCTGCTTGATATGATAGTACACCTCAGAAATTTTATACAGAAACTCGGCTTTCTCTATGTCATCTTCCACATATTCAAGCTTTTCCTCAGCCCGCTTATAATGAGAAATCGCTGAGATGAAGTTTTTCTGCTTAAATTCATACATTCCTCTGAAATAGTAAAAATAATATTCCAGTAAGCCGGTCAGCTTTTGCTGGTTCATCTCAATCTCAGTGAGCATTTCAGAGAACGGAGGCTGGCAGTCGCCGTCTTTCATGGGTTTTAATTTATCCAGCATGATGCGGTGCCTAAATTCCATCAATGAAAAATACAACAATAAATCCTGATTTTCTTCCATATCTTCGAGTTCATATTGAATCTCCCGCTTCAGCGCTTCAGCTTTATCAGCTTCAAACGCGCGGATCAGCTTATACCATTCATTCATCTTAACGGCCACTTCTTCAGATGGAATCTTGGATTTCATAGATTTGCCTCCTTCCTCCGGCTACTAATTATGTTATATTTTATCATAGCAAATTTATGGCAGTGAGCAAACAAAGATTTTAATCAATTAAAGAAAGAGAGAATTCACCATGAAACTACCAGTCAGAATTGCGCTGCTTTTGATCCTCTTCTTTTCCGCAGACCTATGTTTTTCCTATGTGCAGAAAGAACTGAGGCCGCAGACGGCATTACAAGATAGAGCCATTCCAAGCGCTCTTCATCCGCTCGTGAAACAGAATGCGGAGCTATTGCAGACGGCCGCTCTGAAAAAAGGCATCACCGTCGTTATCACAGAGGGTTTCAGATCAATTGAGGAACAAAACGAATTGTACCGTCAAGGACGTTCAAAAAAAGGAAATATCGTCACCTACGCAAAAGGCGGGGAATCTTACCACAATTACGGCCTTGCGATCGACTTCGCCCTGCAAAAAAAGGATGGAAGCCTGATTTGGGATATGACGTACGACGGAAACCGAAACGGCACGCCCGATTGGCTTGAGGTCGTATCGATTGCCAAAACGCTCGGTTTTGATTGGGGAGGCGATTGGAGAGGCTTTAAAGATTATCCTCATTTACAAATGATCCCTGGCTAATAAAACCTTTTCTTTTTTCGCTTTTGCGCATCAATGTACGGAGGATAGACAGGCCTGTACACAAGCTTATATCCTTCATTGCCGGACGGCGTAAAATCGCGCTGCCACTCCAGCCGCAGATGGAAATCGGATAAAAAAGCGGCCTTTGCTTCTTCGGGAGTAACGGCCGGCACCGGATTGATCTTCTCCAGCTGCTCCGGGTCAATGTCAGGCGCCATGTAAGCTTCCACAAGCCCCGTTACGGGACTGACAAGTATTCTCGCAGCGCCGAACCGCAGCGGAATATCCTGATGCCATACGGAAAAATGGAAGCGGAACCTGCCCCTTCCGTCCGTTTTCAGCGGGTTCATTTTAAAAAACTCGTCCGCTCTCGGATAAAGCTTGTATAAAAATTGAAGCGCGACGGCCTCACACTCTTCCGCAGAATAAAAGGCCGGGCCCTGATGCTCAATAAAAGATTTAAAGGCTGTCATTTTCCCTGTCTTTTTGTCCGTTTTCATCTTCATTGTATTTTTGTTGCTGGTTTCAAAATAGCTTTCGATACTCAAATCTTTCCGTTCCGGAACCGACCCTTTCCGCCATGTCGTTCCGATCTCATCCCCGAGATCGCGCCGGCGCGTCTGAACCATATCCGAGGTAAACCCCATTAATTCATCCAGGCTGATTTCCCGTTTATGTTCAAACGCGGGAAGCGGTTTTGCCGGCTCATTCCTGTCTTCGCAAAGCTGCTGATCCGGCACGATATCATCTTCACCGGCCGGATAGCTGTAAGCCGGCAGAATCGGTTCATAGACGAGACGCGGTATTTTCTCAAAATTGACCACATCATAGACGAGACTGAATGTCAGCACACTCATATAATGCGAGACGACTTTTTCCCGATCGACGAATGTTTCCGGGACGGGCGCTTCACCCGTATCCCCGTAATAGATAAACTGCACGACGAAGCCGCTCCTGGTTACATCAACGAAAAAACCTGAATCGGGAAGCGGCCGGCCGAGCACTTTTTTTGTATAGATAAATCGGATGCACCCATTGCGTTCTTCCCTCGCCTGAAAGATGAAATTCATAAAAGTAAGCGGGCGGTGTCTCGCCGCAAACCGAAGAGCCGTCAGCTTTAATTCGGCGTCTGACAGCTGCATGTCTGAACCCGGACAGTCGTTGCGTGAGTATGTAAGCAAAGATCCGTCGTCGCCCAGCTCAATCGTTACCGTTTTATCCGGATGGTTACGATCTTTCCATATATAATAGGCTCTCGTTTTTTGTTTTTCATCATAATCTTCTATTTCAAGCTCATAGTGCGGCGGTATATTCCCGATCTCCAGCGCTTTTTTTCTCAGATGTTCTTTCAGCAATGGGGTCATCCTTTCAGAAGAGTGTATAAAAAAGAACTGTTTTTAATTATATAAAAACGTCCTTATCCTTTTAAAGGGAAGAAAGTGCCTTTTATGTGTCTATTTTTAGCAAAGAGGGAAAAGAGCCGTATTCAGAGCGGCTGTTTCCCATACAATAGTCACATTTCCCATGAAAGACCCGGGACGAACGCCCATGACCTTCAGCCTATTAAACTCGTGATCACTTCTCCCGTATGAGCCTCAATAAACCGCGGGAAAACCGGCTTATATACGAGCCTGTACACTTTTCCGCAGCTGCCGTCTTCGTAACAACGATCCCAAGCGAGCTCGGCTTTGATGGCCCGGCGGATCGCGTCCTTCGCCTCTTCCATTGTCAATGAAGGAACGGGATCGATTTCCTCGAGCTCTTTCGGATCAATTTCCGGCGGCATATATACAGTGACAAGACCCGTCTTTTTGCTGACACAGATTCTCCCCTCTCCGAATCGCAAATCAACGCCGCCTGAACAAGCCTTATATGTAAGTCCCACGTTTTCTCCTTCATCATATTGAACCCGGAAATACTGATCCGCTTCCGGAAACATGGCGAACAAAAAGCGGATGGCCATGTGATGGCATTCTTCCTCGGAAAACTCCGGTTCGCCTTCACTTTGTATAAATGACATTACCCCGGTGAGCCGGCCCGATTCTTTATCATACCTTGTTTTCAATACATGTTCATTCCGCTCTTTTAACAGACTTTCAAAGCTTTTATCTTTCCGGACGGATTTTGTTTTTTCAGGGCGCCAGGCAATACCGATACTGCCCTCTCCAAGATCGCTTTCCCTCTCTTTATAAAAACCGTCGTGCAGCCCGATCATGTCATTGATGCTCATCTTTTCCGCTTCAGGGGCAGGGCGTGAAATCGGGACATACGGCAGCATGTCGTCTTCCAGCTCTTCATATTCGTCTATTTCTGCATTCTCTTCCTTCAGGTCAGCCGATATCGGCCGCGTCGGAGACACGATTTCATAGACGAGATGGGGCTTGTCATCCCCCTGCACATAGACGGACTGATGCAGTACGGTGAACAACAGCTCCGCTTCAATATGTTTGACAAAGTGAGCCAATGCTTCCCGCTTGTCCGCAATTGTCCCGGGTCTTAAGAGATTATCGGACTTCCCATGGTAAGAAAAGCCGGTTACTTCCCCTGTCAAAGACAGGTCGACGTAAAACCCGGTCAGCGGAAGCGGCAGACCGTCAGCCATCTGAACATAGGAATATCTCACATCACCATCATTGGCGGAGCCGCTGTTTTCCAATTCGAACTCAGCCAATGCCCCAGGACGATGGGTTTCTACAAACGCCCGCATCCGTTCTTCTATGTCCGATTCCGAAAGAGCCGGCAGATCAGTCCGGAAAGCCGGACGGGATAAGGATTTCAGTTTTCCGTCCCGGTCTAGTTCAACCATGATGCCGGCTTCCGGATCATTCTTATCTTCCCACCAAAACAAAACCTCATCTTCCTGATATTCTTCCACATTACTCTCATAGCGGGCAGGTACGTTTCCGATCCGGAGAGCCAGCTGTTTCAATTCTTCTTTTTTCATCATAACACTTCCTTTTCTTCCAAAAAGATTGATGATTACCAAGACTCTTTTATACAAAACTAGTATAATTAACCTGTCTGTCTTCATGACTATTGAATTAATCATTATAACAACAGGGGGTAAACCAGATGTCCATCAAAAAAATGAGCGCCGTGTTTTTCATACTGCTTCTCACGGCATTTACCGCCGCATGCAGCAGCGAAACGAGCGGCGGCCAGGAAAGCAGCACGGCGAAAGTGAAAATAAAAGAGACGGCATGGGCCGCTTCAGACGATACTGAACATCCGGCCGCGCTGAAAGTAACGGTCACCGTCAAAAATACGGGCAAAGACCCGCTTACCGTCAAAAGCAGCGACTTCTCGCTTTATCAGGATGACGCGAAAACAGCGGCGGCCGATAAGGATGACCAGATGCAGAGCGGCACGCTTCATGCGGGCAAGACAGTGACGGGCAATCTGTACTTCACGGCTGACGAAGGCAAATCATATGAATTGGTATATCAGCCGCAGGCAAAAGACGCGAAGCCTTTATCTTATAAACTGAAAGTCAAAGGCACAGCCTCAAACGCAAAACCTGACCCGGCGGACGCATTATCCGCATACATTGATGTGATGCTGTACGGCAAGCACAATAAAGATTTCACCCGCCTGACCGGTGTAAATGAAAAAATGACGGCCGCCGCATATCAGGAATCGGCGAAAGCCAGCTTTATCGCTTCTGCAGGCATTTCACAAGAACAGGCGGATTCAAAAGCCATTTCCGCTATTATTGACGCCATGTCATCAGCGCTTCGGGATAACACAGAGCTCAAGGTGCATACCAAATCCATGTCAGGCAAAAAAGCCGTCCTTGAAGCAAAAGTGACGCCGCTTGATATGTCTCCGCTCGCGGGCCAGCTGCAAGACCGCGTGCAAGACTATGCCGGAAAGCACCCCGATGCTGATGAAAACGAAATTGTCAGCCACCTGCTTTCTGTCTATCCGGAAGAGTTTATGCGCCTGAAACCGGCTTCTTCTTCCGTAACAAGAGAAATCGAGATGAAGAAAAACGCCCGCGGCCAGTGGTATCTGGATACAGACGCCGATCTGGAAGGATTGACAGAAGCGTTTTTGAAAACGTCCTGACAGCAAGAAAGGAAATAGCGCAGGCTATTTCCTTTTTTTATTTTCACTTGAAGATGTCACTGATATATTGAACCTCATCCTCGGTCAACTGCACATCAAGCGCGCCCAGATTGTGTTTCAGCTGGCTGGGGCGTTTGGCTCCGGGAATGATCGCATCCACCGCCGGCTGCGACAGAAGCCACGCGAGTGCGATATGCGCTGTCTGCGCCCCTTTTTCTTCCGCAACGGACCGAAGCTTATCCACTCGCTCCAGGTTTTGGTGAAAAGCTTCTCCCTGAAACGGCGCCCTGTTTTTTCGGCTGTCCTCAAAGACTGTGTCTTTTGTAAACTTTCCCGTCAGCAAGCCGGAAGCAAGCGGAAAATAAGGAATAAAAGAAATGCCGTTCTTTTCACAATAAGGCAGCAGATCATGCTCCGCCTCACGCTGAATCAGTGAATATTCCGATTGAAAAACCTCTAAATAACCGTCGGCGTTAAACTCCTGCAATTGCCGGAAGCTGAGATTGGACGCGCCGATTGCTCTGATTTTCCCTTCGTCCTTCAGTTCTTTTAGCGTACCCGCCACTTCGGAGAGCGGTGTTTTGCCGTCAGGGAAGTGGACGTAATACAAATCAATCACGTCTGTTTTCAGCCGCTTCAGGCTGTTTTCCGCCTCACTCCGGAGAAATTCACGGCTGTTGTCCAGCTCGATTTGTCCGTTGACCTCTTTGTGCGCGCCTTTTGACGCAATCACGAGGCTGTCCCGCACGCCGCGCTCTGCGACAACTTCACCGATTAACTCTTCGGAACGCCCCAAACCGTATATAAACGCCGTATCAATAAAATTGACGCCGCCGTCCAACGCTGTGCGGATGAGTTCTTTTCCCGTTTCATCATTAAGATTCGGAAACAGATTATGTCCTCCGACCGCATTAGCGCCAAAACCGATACGCTTTACCCGTAAATCCGTCCTGCCCAGCGTACGTGTCTCATCCATGGCTCAGGCTCCCTTCCTTTTATCGCTCTGTTTAGTATTAGATAACCGGTAAGAATTATCCTGCCCCGAGAGCATTTCTGCAGAAAAAACCTTGAAAAGCATGTGCCCTTCAAGGTTTTTTGGCTGTGTATTAAGATGTCAGAGCTGCGGCGAAGCGTTCGGCTTCATCCGTGAGAGCACCCTCAATTTCCTTATAACGGCTGGAAATCGTTGAGGCGCTGACGCCGTACTTCTTCGCCAGCTTAGCTTGAGAAACGGACGCGCCGTTCAGAGAAATACTGTTTACGTAATATTCGACCGCCGCCGCGAAAGCTTCCGGCTTTCTGATCGTCGGTGTTTTTTTGACACAGAACGTTTTCCACAGGTCAATAACGGCCGGAACCAGCTCAGCCGGGTATTCATCCCCGCTCAGGCCTTTTTCAATAGCGTCCGCCGTTTCCTTCTCCATGTCGTTCGCCCACTCTGTCTGTTTTTCTTCAGCAGCCTGCTCAGGCTCTTCCGCCGTTCCTAAAAGAGCGGCCAGCACAGTGTCGAAGTCCTCCTGCATAAAGCGCTCAGGCGATTTTCCTTCCGCAAGGGCCGGGGCAGCCGCCTTTTTCACTTTGCTGATTAGAGCTTCGGTCCGCTTCACAGGGAAGATCGTAAACTGCATGAAGAACTCCGCTTTTTCCGCTTCGTGGATCGGATAGCCGAGAATCAGGCTTCCCGCCGGCGGAAGATCCTGCTGGCTGACGTCCATTTCCACTTTGAATTGTTTTTTCGTCATCACATCTTCAAAGTGAATCATTCCTTCTTTCACATCTTCAAGCACCATAACGGCAGGTGTCATGCTTTTCCATGATTCAACGATTTCCCGTGTTTTCGGGCGGTTGATGCCGCCGGCTTTTTTCTGAAGATATTCTTCAAAAATCGTCTTGCCGCCTGCCAGCGGACGGAAGAAAATTCCCCAGATGCCGAGGTTGAAGACTCCGATGTCTTTAGTCTGTCTGTCCAGCTCCGTAATGAACTCATGCTGGTTAATAAATGATGATATGCCGTCTCTATGTGCTGTAAAGGCGTACTCCATTAAGCTTTCCTGAATCTGTTTCGCTTCTTTTGCCGCGATGTCTGCCGGAATGGCAGCTTCTTTGCTTCCGCAGCATTTTTTATATTTCTTCCCGCTGCCGCATGGGCAAGGGGCATTTCTTTTCACTTTTCCCACAATAAACCCTCCGAATTCTGATATAACTTTATTATTTTAACAAAAATAACTTCAGAGGGCTTGGTTTACGGCGAAAAAAGAATATGGAAGAAAAAAGACCCCGGGATATTCTCATTCTCCGGGGGCTTTGAAACTGTTAATTTGTATTTTGTCCGCCGCCGTTCAGACCTTCTTTAATCAGCCCGTTTACTTGGCTGTTCATCAAAAGTCCGATGTGTCCGACACCGTGAATCTGCACGTTTTTCCCGCCGATCAGTCGTGACAGCGGGTTCAGGACGATCAAGTCCGCTGAGCTGTAAATCGATGTATATAAAATCTTTTGGTTCGGATCAGTCCCCGGAAGCGCCCGGTTGGTCACAAGGCCGTTCGCTCCGCCGAGTGTGACGACGTTGGCGATTTTGTCTCCGCCGTCAAGATTTTTAATGTAATAGAGCGTGTTGGCGCCGCCCATGCTGTGCGCGACGATATCGACTTTTTTCGCACCTGTTTCACTGAGCACTTTTTTCACGTAATTGGACAGTCTCGGCGCATTGTGTCTGTTGTTCCCGGTTTTGTCTAAGAAATCAATGGCGTACATCTCTTTTCTTGACCAGCCTTGGGATGCCAAGTATGTTTTGATTCCCGCGAAGTTAAAGGACGCCCCGCCGATTCCGTGGACCATGACAACAGGGTTATGCCCTGAGGAGGCTTTCGATACGGTCGGCTGGAAGGCAAATACGGAAATGACGGACAGCATGCAAACTGTAAGAATCGCTAGGATTTTGCTTTTGATTTGTTTCATGAACTTTCCTCCTGCTATGTAATATTTTTGCAATTTTCATTCTATTAGAGAAGGAAAGGAAAAAATAGTGTATTTTTTACTGTTTTCAACAATTGAAAAAGAGGCGAAAAAATGAGAAAGACGCCCCTTTCCCGAAAGCACGCTTATGCTTTAATACGTCATACCGAAAAAGGAGAGAACACCCGGTTCTCTTCTCCTAGTACTCATTGAAATAGGTTTGAATCCGCTTAGGATCATGCGTTTTTGTCAGCGCGAGCATGAGCAGAATCCGCGCTTTTTGAGGGTTGAGAGAGTTTGAAGCTGTCAAATGGTCTTTTTCATACTCTCGATTAGGTGTTACCGTTCCGTTTCCCGTCCTTGTGGAACGGACGACCGCCAGCCCGCTTTTGACCGACTTTACAGCGCCTTTTAGCGCCGCATCAGACATTGAGCCGTTTCCCGGGCCTGCAAAAATAATGCCTTGCGCCCCTGATTTTGCGGCGGCTTCAAAGAGATAGCTTCCGTCATTTTGATAGCCGTATATAATATCGACCTGCGGCAGTTTATCAAGTTTATCTATCTTGAAATCTGTATCCTTCGTATGCTTTCGGGTGATGATGTTATTAAAATAGACGTCATCGGCAATTGTTCCGATATAACCCATTTCTTCCGATTTGAAAGTGTCGGTCGCGGTTGTATTGGTTTTTGTCACATAACGCGCCGAAGCGATTCTGTCATTTAATACGACAAGCGTCCCCTTGCCTTTCGCCTCAGGCGCAGCCGCTGTTTTTACCGCGTTATATAAGTTGGACGGCCCGTCCGCTCCGATCGCCGTGGACGGCCGCATTGACCCGGCGACAACAACGGGCTTGTCACTTTTGACTGTCAAATTGAGAAAGTAGGCGGTTTCCTCAAGTGTGTCTGTTCCATGTGTAATGACAATGCCGTCTGTATCATCAGACTTGAGCAGCTTGTTTACCCGTTTTGCAAGTTTCAGCAGTGTCTCGTTATTCATATTCTGGCTGCCGATATTCACAACCTGTTCTCCGCTCACATGCGCGACCTCTTTTATCTCCGGAACGGCCTGAATCAGGGCATCAACTCCGATTGCCCCCGCCCGGTACTCCGTAGCGGACGTCTTCGAAGGAGCAGCGCCTGCAATTGTGCCGCCGGTGGCAAGAATTTTAATATTCGGAAGTCCGTCTTTTTTCGCAGAGGCTGCGGCTGCCATCTGGGGCGGTGTTTCTTTCGTTTGAGGAGATTGGGAGCAGCCGGCCGCGATGAAGAGCAGAGCCGTGATAAATGTAATGAAGGGCATGAATTGTTTTTTCATTCTTTTCTCTCCTTTTCTTTATTTATGAAGATTTTCCTCTCACCGGTCAACGCGCTTGTCAGGCAACCTTCCGAAGAAAATAACCGTTAAAAATTCTTGACACCGTCATGCGAAATCAAGATAATAGACCAGTCACTATATTTTAAATTTGTCACAAATCAGTAAGGTGGGAACATTATGAGCTATGGAGATTCTCGTGAAAAAATCCTCGCCGCGGCAACCAGGCTGTTTCAGCTTCAGGGGTATTACGGCACGGGACTGAATCAGATTATTAAAGAAAGCGGTGCGCCGAAAGGTTCTCTTTACTATCATTTTCCGGACGGCAAAGAGCAGCTCGCCATTGAGGCTGTCAATGAAATGAGCCATTATATCCGTATGAAAATAAAAGAAAGCCTTGATGCCTATCCTGATCCTGCGGAAAGCATTCAAGCGTTTTTACAGGACTTATCAAGCCAATTCACATGTCCGGAGAATTTTGAAGGGTTTCCTGTCGGTTTACTGGCTGCCGAGACTGCTTTAAAGAGCGAAAAGCTCCGGCAGGCCTGTCAAAGCGCTTATCAGGAATGGGAGAATCTGTTCGCGGGCAAATTAAGATCAGCTGGTTTTTCTGATGAGAAAGCGGCGGAAATCAGCACTGTTTTAAATGCCATGATAGAAGGCGGCATCATTGTGTCCTTAGCCAAAAAAGACAAAATGCCGATCCTCCATATTTCTAAACAAATCCCCAACCTGCTGAAGACATAAAATACGAGAGACATGTACGTATAGAAAGAGAGGAGAATGATTTTGGAAAACGCTCAGCCTTCCAAACAATATAAAGTCATGCCGATCATGATTTCTTTGCTGACGGCAGGGTTTATCGGCATGTTCAGTGAAACGGCGCTGAATATCGCCCTGACTGATCTGATGAAGGAGCTACATATCACTCCTGCGACCGTCCAGTGGCTGACGACGGGCTATCTGCTCGTTCTCGGTATTCTTGTGCCGGTATCGGGTCTGCTTTTGCAATGGTTTACGACGAGACAGCTGTTCATCGTTTCACTCGCTTTTTCCATTATCGGCACGCTGATTGCAGCGCTTGCGCCGAGCTTTCCGTTTCTTTTGGCGGCAAGAATCGTGCAGGCTTTAGGAACCGGGCTGCTGCTGCCGCTGATGTTTAATACAATCCTCGTCATCTTCCCGCCGCATAAGCGCGGAGCGGCGATGGGGACGATCGGGCTTGTCATTATGTTCGCTCCTGCGATCGGTCCGACATTTTCAGGGCTTGTGCTAGAGCATTTGAACTGGCATTGGATTTTCTGGATTTCCCTGCCGTTTCTTGTGTTGGCTCTTTTATTCGGCATCGCCTACATGCAGAACGTGTCTGACATTACAAAACCGAAAATTGACGTACTTTCCATTATTCTGTCTACGATCGGGTTCGGCGGCATCGTATTCGGATTCAGCAATGCGGGCGAAGGATCAGACGGCTGGTCAAGCCCGACGGTTATCGGTTCGCTCACTGTCGGCGCGATCGCGCTCATCTTATTTTCCATCAGGCAGCTGACAATGAAGCAGCCGATGATGAATCTGCGCGCTTTCCGCTATCCGATGTTTGTTCTCGGTGTCGTGATTGTGTTCATCTGTATGATGGTTATCTTATCGACAATGCTCCTATTGCCTATGTATTTACAAAGCGGACTGATGCTGACGGCGTTTACGTCCGGGCTCATCCTGCTGCCGGGCGGTATTTTAAACGGCTTTATGTCTCCGGTGACGGGGCGTCTGTTTGATAAATACGGGCCGAAGTGGCTTGTCATTCCCGGGTTTGTCATCACGGCAACTGTGCTTTCGTTTTTCTCAAACATTAACGGCGCTTCTACGGCGCTTCTGATTGTCGCGCTTCATACATGCCTGATGATCGGCATTTCCATGATCATGATGCCGGCGCAAACGAACGGCTTAAATCAGCTGCCGCCGGAATTTTATCCGGACGGAACAGCCATTATGAATACGCTCCAGCAGATGGCCGGCGCAATCGGCACTGCGGTGGCGGTCAGCATCATGGCTGCCGGCCAGAAGAATTATATGAGCACCGCGAAAAACCCGAATGATCCTTCCGCATACTCTCACGCGCTGATTGCGGGCGTCCAGCACGCCTTTATCTTCGCGATGATTGTCGCCGTTGTCGGCTTGATCAGCGCTTTCTTTATGAAACGGGTCAAAGTGAATCATTCATAAGAAAACAGCAGGCTCCCCGTGAGTCTGCTGTTTTTTTATATACCGCGCGCTTCAGCCAGTTCATCAATCGCATAGATCAGATCGTCAGCCGTGTTATAGAAATGAGGCGCCAGCCGGATGATTTGTCCGCTGGGTGCGCATACGATGTTTTTCCGCCTCAACAGCGCAGCCGTTTCCGCCGCTTTTTCATCCCGTATGGAAATCATGCCGGGTCTGTCATCGGCAGACGGCGGCCCTGTGAGATTCAGTCCTTTTTCAGAAGCGTATTCATACGCAAATGCGCTGAGTTTTTTTACTTCTTGGTGAATGCGGTCTGTGCCGGCATCGTTTAATAGAGATAAAGCCGCCTGTGCCGCATATATGCTGATAAATGCCGGGGTCCCGGTCTCAAAGCGTTTGGCTCCGTCCGCATAAGAAAAACGGGTTAAATCCGGCATCGACGCCCGCTGCTGCCCGAACCACCCGGTGACTTTCGGCTTCAGCCGTTCGGCAAGTTCCTTTCTGACATAAAGAAACGCCGTTCCCGGTATGCCGAGCATATACTTTCTCGCACCCGCGGCCAGCATATCAACTCCCCATTCTTTTACATCAATCGGGATGTGCCCCGCCGATTGATAAGCATCGACAAAAAGAAGCGATCCCTTCTTTGCGGATATCTCGGCAATGCGCTTTATATCCTGGACAAATCCCGACGTATATGACACATGGGGCACACAGGTGAAAAGCGTCTGCTCCGATATGTACGTCTCATACCGCTCTAACGGGATCATTCCATCTTCAGACGGCACGACTGAAAGCTCCATCTCAGTCTGCGCCTTCAAAATGTGGGCGATCGCCGGAAAATCCAATTCCGTATACACCGCCTGTTTCTTTCGGCAATCCGGTAAAGCAGAAACGACGGCAGAGACAGCAGCCGTTACTGAAGGTAAAACGGCGATTTCTTCAGGATGGGCGCCGATCAATTTCGCAAATTCACACCTTGCCTGCTCCGTACGTCCAATGGCTTCTTCCCAGTTTCCGCCATGCTGAAGCAGGCTTTCCTGATAGTCATTGACCGCTTTTGAAACCGGCAGGGCAAGAGCGCTTTGAGAGCAGCTGGCGAGCATCGTATGTGTGCGGAGCGCCGGAAATAAAGATCGGTATTGCACCAGAGGCGAATTCAAGACATGTTTCCCCCTTCGGCAGGAATATATGTCCATTATAGAGTATGGTAAAAAGAAAAGGAGGGTTTTATATGGAGAAAAAAGTATTACTGACAGGCTTTGACCCCTTCGGCGGGGAAACGGTCAATCCTTCATGGGAAGCGGTCAAACGGCTGGACGGTTCCCATGAAGGCCCTGCCTCAATCGTATCCGAACAAGTGCCGACCGTTTTTTATAAGTCTCTTGCCGTGCTGCGCGATGCGGTCAAAAAGCATCAGCCTGACATTATCATCTGTGTCGGCCAGGCAGGCGGCAGAATGCAGATCACGCCGGAACGGGTCGCGATCAATCTGAATGAGGCGCGCATACCGGATAACGAAGGAAACCAGCCTGTCGGGGAAAACATTTCTCAAGACGGTCCCGCGGCCTATTGGACCGGCCTTCCGATCAAACGGATCGTTGAGGAAATCAAAAAGGAAGGCATTCCCGCGGCTGTATCCTACACGGCGGGGACGTTTGTATGCAATCATCTCTTTTACGGGCTGATGGATGAAATCGCCCGCCATCATCCGCACATCCGCGGCGGGTTTATACACATCCCGTACATTCCGGAGCAAACCTTGCAGAAGTCTGCGCCGAGCCTCAGCCTGGATCTCGTGACAAAAGCGCTCAAAATCGCCGCGGTGACCGCCGCGGCGCATGAGGACGATATTGAGACCGGCGGAGGCGAACTTCACTAAGCTGCAGACGCCGCCTCGGCCCATTTCTTCCGGTAAACGATGCGGGACAGCGTCACACTGATTTCATAGAGGACGAGCAGCGGAATCATGACGAGAAAGTCAGACATAAAATCTGGAGGCGTAATCAGCACCGAGACGACGATCAGCAAAAAATACGAAAGCTTCCGCGCCTTTGCCAGCCGGGTTGGATTCACGATTCCGAGCCGTGTCAGAAACATGACGGCCAGAGGCATTTCAAACAAAAATCCGAACGGCAATGTAAGATTCAGCATAAAGGTAAAATACTTGTCCGCCGTAAATACCATGTCAAAATGGCCGGCGGATAATTGTGTTAAAAATCCGAGCACAATCGGAAACAGCACAAAATACCCGAAGGAAATTCCGATAATAAACAAAAGCGAAAGCCCCGGAATGTAAAGCAAAGCGGCGCGGCGTTCGAACGGGGTCAAAGCCGGCGCCGTAAAACGCCAGAGCTGAAAGGCCGCAACCGGAATCGCTGCCGTAAGGGCGCATATTCCCGCAATCATCATATACACCCATAAAATCTCGCTCGGCCCTAAAACGGCCAGCCTGCCATGCAAATCCTTGATCAGCCAGTCATAAATATCCTGTACAAACCAGCAGGCGCCGATAAAAAACACGAGAAAGGCGATAACGGTTTTAATGAGACGCTGCCGGACTTCCTCTAAATGCCCGATCAAGTGGGTTTCTTTTTTATCCAATCGTACATCCTCCTTATAGAGAAAGAGGCAGAAGCGGATTCGTCTGCCCCCATGTCAGGATTCAGCCTGCCGTTTTGTCTTTCTCAGCGGTCTGCTTGTCCGGCTCTTCATTTGAGACCAATGTTTTTGCGGCGCTTTTAAATTCAAGCAGCGTGCGGCCGGCGGCACGGCCGATTTCCGGAAGCTTTGAAGGCCCGAAAATGATGAGAGCGATGACGAAAATCAAAATTAACCCGGGAATGCCGATATTTGAAAACATGAGTGCGCCTCCTTATTGTGAGATTTTGGCCCGTTTCTTTCTCATTTGCTTTTCATGCGCATTGTTATGGGCGAAGAAACGATCCTCTTCCACCTCGTTTGACTGCTTTAAACCGCCTGCAACCGCCGCTTGAGAGACCTTCCGAATCCCCGTCTGGTCTTTTTGATAAATGAATGAAGCCCGCGTGGAAACCTCAGCCCCCGGCTCCGTCACGTACGGCACCACTCTGTAATCCGCTCTCCATTGGGCAGGCGTCACCGTACAGCGGACATAGCCGCGGTAATCGTTGAAAAACTTAATATGCGGGTTTTGTTTTAAGATCTGATCCGTATCGGCCCGTTTATCCGCCCCGTTTCCTCCAGATGTAATGGAAGTCCCGACGAATTCGGCTCCGAAAATTTTTGAATTCGTTTGATTAAAATCGGTATGCAGGTTTGACGCCCAGCTTGCATGAACATCACCCGTCAGCACGATGACATTGTTCAGGTTTTTGTTTTTTATAAAATCGATGACCCGCTCCCGCTGAGCCGGGTAGCCGTCCCATGAATCCATGCTGTATATCGGATTGGCGGTTGTTCCGAAATTCCATTGCGCGAAAAAGATTTGCTGCGCCAGCACATTCCACTTCGCTTTTGAGGCGGCTAAATTTTCGAAGAGCCATTGCTCCTGCTCTGTCCCCATCAATGTGCGCTTCGGGTCTCTCCACTCATCAGAAGGCGGCTTATTCCCGTCGCCGTTGGCCTGATCATCTCTGTACTGTCTTGTATCAAGCACATTGAACGATGCTAAATTGCCATAAGAAAATTGCCTGTACAGCCGCATATCAGGACCGTTCGGCAATGACATGCGCCTGAGCGGCATGTGTTCATAATAAGCCTGATAAGCTGCGGCCCTCCTGAGCACAAACGCTTCAACGGATTGGCCTTTTTCAGGGATAACATTGGCATAATTGTTTTCCACCTCATGATCGTCCCACGTCACGACCCACGGAAATGCGGCGTGGGCGGCTTTCAGATTGGCATCAGAGCGGTATTGGGCGTGACGGTTGCGGTAATCTGACAGTGTGTACACTTCGGCGCTGCTGTGCGTCCTGACATTTCCCGTTTTTGACACATACTCGTTCGGTCCGTATTCATAAATGTAATCTCCGAGATGGAATACGAGATCAAGCTTTTCCTTCGCCATATGTTTATACGCCGTATAATAGCCGTGTTCATACTGCTGGCATGAGGCAAATGCAAACGTCATGGCGGATACGTCAGCGCCTGGAGCGGGCAGCGTTTTCGTCCGGCCGACGGGACTGAGCTCATGCCCGCTTTTAAACCGGTAATAGTACACTTTATTGGGCTTGAGCCCGTCCGCCTCGACATGGACGGAGTGTCCGAGATTCGGCTTGGCCATTTCCGTTCCGCGTTTGACGATGTGACGGAAATGTTCATCTGCGGCGATTTCCCATTTTACCGGCACGGCCTGCTTCGGCATGCCGCCCCCATTCAGCGGGTCAGGGGCAAGACGCGTCCAGAGAATGACGCTGTCAGACAGCGGGTCGCCGGAAGCTACGCCGAGGGTGAACGGATAGTTTGAAAATTTTGGAGCGGCATTCACTTCAAACGCGCCGATGGATTGCGCGATCGCTAACCCAAGGGAAAGACCGGCGATTTTCCCGGCGCCCTGTATAAATGCGCGGCGGTCAAACGTATTGTTCTGAAAGCTTTTGTTCTCCAATTCCTTGATCCATTCATCTAAACGGCCGTCATGTGTCATGTCAGTTCCCCTTTCGTCTTATTGATCGCCCTTATTATAAAAAAGAAATGTTAAACCGCTATGAAGAAGTGTGAAGGGTTTGTAAGGCTGAAAAATGAACGGCGGGAGACATTTTTCACATTGTTTCGACAAACCTTGCCCCGCCGGAAGAAAACCCCCTCTGTTTCTTTTTGGCTTGTCATCCGTCAAGCGCACTTTTTTCCTATTTTTCTTCACAAAACATTAAAAAAACACCGTTCATTTTAAGAACGGTGCGCCCGGGATCAAAATGTATTGTATACGTTTTCGCACGTCTCACCTGTCGGCTGATAGAAGCAGTGGGATCTGAATCTGGCGACAAACGGCTGGCCATACCAAGTCTGCGGGCAGTTGCCCGGCGGCTTAAAGTACCACAGACTGAACTTAGCCGGCCAAAACCGTTCTCCGTTAATGTTCCTGCGGGCAAGCCTCCGCTCGGATTCACGCGGTCTCTGGTAAAAGTATCCGTGAGTCACCGCTTCAAACGCGTGCGGCTGAAACACCATCTGCCTGATGGTGCGCAGGCCTTTAAAATCAGAACAATTCGCCCGCACCCGATTGATTCCCACATTGCCGACCAAAAGCATTCCCTGCTTCCCTTCGCCTTCCGCTTCCGCCCTGAGCAGCCTTGCCATTAGATCTACATCGGCGCTCGACGCTTTTACGACTGCCATCATGACACCTCCCGTATTTTCTCCTTTCATCATATTCAGCCGCGGCCCAGTGATGACAGCCAAAAGCCAGAAAACAAATGTTCACGAAAAAAGGGTTTATATTTCACGTTATGAGGAAACATACTAACATGATTTCCATAAGGAGGAATTCGCATGGAACACATTAAAGCGCTTGCCATTAAAGGCATTATGACCATCATTATTCTGTATCTGATACTCGGCTTAGGTTTTCGCTTTACATTCGGTGACGTGCTGCTGATGACCATTGTGCTGGGAGCCGTTTCCTACTTTACGGGCGACCTGTATGTGCTTCCGAGATGGAATAATATCACGGCGGCGTCCGCTGATTTCGGAATCGCGTTTCTTGTTGTCTGGCTGATGGGAATGCCGCTGTCCATGGGCATTTCCGGAGGAAGACTGGCGTTTGCCGCTCTTATTTCCGCCGTGATCATCGCCGTCGGAGAATATTTTTTCCATATCTATCTGATGAGAAAAGACTTGGGCGGGTCCCGTTTTTTAGAACCCCGGTCCGAATAATGTAAAAAAGGCCGGATAACGGCCTTCAGCTTGTAGAGAAAATGATGTTTTTTCTGCAAGCTTTTTTGTTTTTGCTGTTTCTTTACATATTCATTTGATTTCAGGTGCAGAAAAAGGACATCTATGTATTTATCAATTTTTCGAAGAAGGTGATCCTCTTCGACGAGTTGGTCAAACAGAACGAATTCGGCTGTGTTTTGAGAAGCGTCTCTTGTGCGGGTCTTTTATTTTATGACAGGGAAATGGATATTTTAAGGGGAAAATAAAGGCTGTCGAGATTTCCTCGACAGCCTGAGCCCCTTAAAGGGGGGCTTTTTATTTGTAAAGTAACGCTTTATACATCTTGATATAACTGATAAACCCTTTTCAGCCTTTCTTCGAGCTGTTCAAAATGAACAAAGCGGGCTTCTCTCAGAAACTCAGTCCCATCAATGAACAAAAGAAGCACGGGGACAGTGAAGACTGAAAATCTGCCGGCAACCTCTTCTACCTCGTCAGCGTTGGTATGCCCCAATTTGATATTCGGAAACTGATCCAATACGTTTCTGAGCTGCGGCAGAACAGCGTGACATACTGTACAGGCAGGTCTTGAAATGTAGATAAAACTGAATTGATGCTGCTTAATAAAATTCTCGATAGAATCTAATGAATGTAAGTCTGTCAGCTCTTTCATCAAAACCCTCCTTCAAATCGGCTCGTCTTTCATGACCAAGCTCATCAATACTCGTACATTCACTATACACATTTATATTGATCATATCCGCTTTTTTGCGATTCAGAGCACCTTAACGTCGTGCTTGAAAAATAAAAGAACAGTTACCGCTTTTCAGTAACTGTTCTTAGATACTTATATTAAAAATGCAAAGCGTAAGCTCCTGAACCGATGAGTGCAACTCCGATGGAGACGGCAATCAGCACCACGTTATATTCAAAACCGCCGGCACCGTTCGCAAACCCTTTCGCTCCATGAACTTTTACAATGGCACCTAACATAATGATTGTTATGATAGCAGCTCCAAGCGGGAGGAATACACCTAAAATAAATAAAATTCCGCTTGCGAGTTCCCCGAGACCTGATAAAGCGGCCGCGGCATTACCTGGTTTAACTCCAATTGACTCGAACCATTGTCCGGTTCCTTTAATCCCGTATCCGCCAAACCAGCCGAATAATTTTTGTGATCCATAAAACAGAAACACCACACCAATCATGATTCGAATAAGTAATAGTCCTGCATCTTCCATTTTTATCTCTCCTTATCTTTGATTTCATCTGATTCTTTGCTGGACGGTACCATCCAGCAATCATCAATTGACTATATGTTTCTTTATTTTTTATGTGTCAAATCAATCTAATTCTCTTACTTCAAACGGCAGCAGCCCTTGTTCAATTTGTGCCCGGTGCGGTTCATACTGCTCAGGGAGCATCAATTTTCCGCCCATTGTTTCTTGTGATTCATCATGTGCAAAGCCCGGCGGATCAGTTGCGATTTCAAATAAGATTTCCCCATGTTCTCTGAGGTAAACCGCATTAAAATAGTTTCTATCCTGAACAGGAGTCACACCATATCCGTGCGCAGCAATGAATCTTTGCCAATCTAATTGATCTTCGTCATCCTGAGCCCGCCAAGCGATGTGATGCACTGTGCCGACACCCATTTGTCCGCGGCCGATAGGCGTTAATTTAAGATCAATCACATTCCCGATATCACCGGCAGAACGATAACGAACGAAGTCTCCTTCTTTGCCGACTCGCTCAAGCCCCATGATGTTTTCCAGCAATTCACCTGTTTTTTCAGGCTGTGCTGATAACAGGGTTGCACCGCCAAAGCCTTTAATGGCAACATCCGGGGTTACATCTCCGAAAGTCCACGTATTGGCCTCCCCTGCTTCTCTTTCCACGATTTCTAAATGCAGGCCATGCGGATCATCAAATTCTATATATTGTTCTCCAAAACGCTCGATTTTTGTGTATGGCACGTTGAACTTTTCAAGTCTCTTTTCCCAAAATGCCATGGCACCTCTCGGCACGACGTAAGATGTCACGCCAACCTGTCCGTCTCCAATGACGCCTTGACGGGCGTCCGCCCACGGAAAGAATGTGATGATTGTTCCCGGCTTCCCGCCTTCATCCCCAAAATAAAGGTGATACGTACCCGGATCATCAAAATTGACCGTTTGCTTGACCAATCGCAGCCCCAGCACTCCCGCGTAGAAATCAGCATTCTCTTGAGGGTGACCGACAATTGCTGTAATATGATGGATTCCCATCGTTTTTTTAGCCATTTTTATCCGCTCCTTTACAAATATTTAAATATACTCCACAAACTCATTCACAGGCTTTCGGTAGCCGCGCGGCCTTCTGCTTTCTATTTTTTCTTTCCCGATTGTAATCATCATGACGACCTCAAATTGATCATCTATATTCAAAATCTGTTTCACGGCTTCAGGATCAAACCCTATCATCGGACAGGTGTCCCAGCCTTTTTCCTTAGCAGTCAGCATAAAGATCATCGCAGAAAGTGAAGCATTTCTTATCGCCTCATCTCTCTTAAACAGTTCTCCCCTGTTTTCATAAAACGAAACGGTGTCTTGAACCATGTGATCATACTCTTGTTTATTTAATACCCCCAGCATCTTCAACCCTTCATAGATGCCAGCCGCTTGCTGATATGCCTGCTTATCCCCTAAAACCAAAAGAACCGCTGATGAGCTGAACACTTTATATTGTCCGTTTGCGGCCTGCTTCAGCTTTTCTTTTACCTCCGGGTCAAGAACCGTCACATATTTTGTATGCTGCAAATTAAAAGCTGATGGAGCCAACGCAACCAATTCAAACATTTCGTTGAGCTCATCTCTTGTGATTGGATGTTCTGGAAGAAAGTTGCTTGCAGATCTTCTTTCATTCACCAGCTGTACAAATTCAGCCATTTCTCTCGCACTCCCCTTTATCTCGAATTCGAGATATTATGGTATAAAAAATCAAATAGCATATGATCAAAAAACGAAACGATCGGCAGGTTCTTATCCTGCACTCTAATTAAATTACCTTGAATTAAAATATCTTGAATTCAAGATAATAATAAATTATAAATATTCAAATGTCAACAGTTCATTTTTAAATTCAGCGCAATTTTGTTTATGTACTATTTAGCCCTGCTCCAACTTTTTTTCTGTCACCTTATTTATTAGTAAACAGGAAACAACCTTGCTATAGACCCACTCGAAACTGAATTGATATGATAAGCAAAGTGATTACACAAGAAAGGATACGGAGAGCGAATCAAAAGCGCTCCTATTTTTTTGTGCAGTTTTATAGGAGGAAAAAATGACAAGTGAAAGAGAACAAATAAGCAAAAAAGTTGCTTTGATTGCATTGATAGCCAATCTGATCTTAATGGCAGGAAAGATCTTTTTTGGACTGATAGGCGATAGTGAAGCAGTTTTTGCCGACGGTATACATTCTGCAGCGGATGTCGTGGCTTCAATTGCTGTCCTGGCCGTCATCGGTATTTCTAATAAGCCGCCCGATCAAGACCATCCTTTCGGGCATGGCAAAGCTGAGGTCATCAGCGAAGCGATTGTAGGAATCATATTAGTGCTCGTTTCCGTGTATATTCTGATAGAAGCGATTTCGTCCTTTGTTGAAGGTCCAAGCATCCCGCAATACAGCGCATTGTTTGCGGCTCTGATATCCTACGTGGCTAAGCAGATCTTATATCGTTATTCGATCAAACAAGGGGAAAAATGGAACAGTAAAGCGATTATAGCGATTGCATACGATCATAAAGGCGATATCGTTGCCTCTCTTGCCGCTTTTATCGGCGTCCTATTGGCGATTATCGGGAACACACGCGGATGGTCCTATCTGTTGTACGCCGATGCGATTGCCAGTGTCATCGTGGCGTACCTCATTTTTAAGATTTCAATGGAATTAATCAGGCCGTCTGTTGATGTTCTCATGGAAAAAAGTGTCGATCCCGAACTGATAGAGGAATATAAAGCGGTTATTTTGCATTGTCCTCAAGTCAAACGGCTCGATAAAATCCGAGCGAGAGAACACGGCCACTATAAATTGCTTGATGTCCGGTTATCTTTGGATCATGATTTGACGATTAAGCAGGGACACGATATAGCCCGGGAAATCCGAAATGAAATCAAAAGACACTTTTCAGATGTTGAAGAAGTGCTCATCCATGTGAATCCTTATTTTGAAGAATGAAAAAGCAGCTTGTAGAGAAAACGATGTTTTTCTACAAGCTTTTTTGTTTTGTGCTGTTTCTTTACATATTCGTTTGATTTCACTGATCCATATGCTTTCTGATAAAATGCAGCAGCGTGTTTCCTTGAGCGGTCAATATGACGCCCTTCGCGCCGCACTTCGGACAGGGCACACCTTCTTTCTCCTCGCCGGTTCCTTCACAATGCGGACACGTGAGCTCAAGATCGTCGGTTGCGATCACCATGAATATCCCTCCTTTTTTGATTGTCTGTCCGTCTCCAGTCACTTTCCATGGCCATCACCTCCTTAACAACGCAAAAAAACCCCGTCCATCAAAGGACGAGGTTTTCGCGGTGCCACCTTTATTAACGGCTGTAAAGCCTTCTCTCAAAAAGTACAGAAACTCAGGGTTTCAATACTCCTTTCTTGATAACGGGGAAAGAATCCCGGCACCGCCTACTGTCATTTCAGCGCAGCAATTCAGAAGCCCATTCGGCACCGGACGGGGATCGGTTCACAGCGGCCACCGACTCTCTGAACCCCGCGCGCTGATGCGTACTTACTCTTCCTCAGCATTGTTCATCCGTTCTATGATTTTAAAATGTATCATACGCTGTCATCCGGCGGAAGTCAATAACCTTTCGGAACGGACAGGCCGAGCATATCCCGCGCCATCTGCATATGCTCCTCTTGCCCCGTCTGAAGCGCGAACTTCGCCGTTTCCACAGGGTAAGCGGCCTGCCATTCTGTCACATGCTCCTGCATTTTCGGCCAGACGCGCCCGCCCTCAGCTTCGTAGCTCTTCATCAGCCGTTTTGTTTCTTTTTCTCCTAATATCACTTGATAAAGGACAAAATCTTTGGCCGGATCGGCAACCTTTGCCTCCGTCCAATCGAGGAGACCCGTCACACGCTGATTTTCGCCGATCAAAATATGCGGAGGATGCAAGTCGCCATGGATCAGCGCGGAAAAATCAGGCCAGTACGAGCTGTCATTTATCCACGTTTGCCATCTTTTCCAAAGCTGTTCTGAAACCCCGATTTCTTTTTTTATATGATCCATTGATTCCGCCGCCCTTTGCCTGACGTCATCCGGTTTTATGATTTCAATTCCGGATCTGGAGGCCGCATCCGGGTCTGCCCCGTGCAGCCCGGCTAATGCTGCGGCAAGCGAGCCGACAAAACCGTCTGAAGGCGGCTCGTGTTCCATATTCCAGACATACTGTTTCTTATCCAGATCAATAGCGGCAGCGGGTATTCCGTCCAGTTTCGGATAAGCGATCAGTTCCGGTGTATGAATCCGCCAATCGGGGACTGATACCGCGGCATGGCTGCGGAGAAACGCGAGAACATCGCTTTCTGCAGCCGCTCTTTCGATAACATCGGGACGGCGCGGCTTTCGGAGCACCCATGTCACGCCGCTGTCATCTTCAGCAAATACGACTTGGAAGTCCATACCCGTTTCATTTATGTCCGCCCCTTCATATTTTAACCGTAAGCCATTTTCCTTTGCGATGTTCAGAACGGATTCTATTTCCCTTTGTTTTGTCATTTCGTTTCCCCATTTCCCTTATTGACTGACACAGAGCTTCGCCTTTAGGCGGAGGAGAAAGAGATGTGTGAAGAGAGGGCGGCATAATCGCCGCCCCCTCACTATTACTGTCAGGTTCCTTATTCAGGCAGACAATCCCGGTTTCCTCCGCGCTCAAGGCAGAGACTTTGACACTATTTCATTAGTGCGAAAACCGGAATTTGATCAGCCATCAGGATCCCTCCGTTCCTTCTTAGTTAACATTATTTTACACAAAAACCTTATATACGTAAACCCTATTAATCAGCTTACCGGCTGCCTCCGCTGACAAATTTTGATCCTTCGCGTAAATCTTTCGCCTCCAAGAAAAAGACGTGAATGAATTTTTTCATATTCACTTTAACCGGAGAAAGCGGCACGGTTTCCTTGGCCTGCATTTCTTTCATTCTCTTGCTGACAGCGGGGAAATCAAAGAATTTCGAGGCGTAATATTCAAATTTCGGGTTTGAAAAATCAGTTGTGCCCAATGAAGCGAAATGGTTTAACGAATGAATGACGGCCCTTCTGATCCGCTGTTCCGAGGCTTTGATTTCTCTGTTAACCTCGGCTTGTGCCGCCGCAGGCCCCAGCTTCCGAATGGCGGCGTTTGTAAACATCTGCTTTAAAGACGGGATGTTTCTTTCCGCCTGTTCATCCTCAAATAAATAGTGAAGGACGGCCATGAGGTCATGCGCCCCGCTTTCTCCCACGATGCCTAATTCCGATAAAAGAAATTTTCCTGTTTCTTTGATTGATTTCTCGCGCATCCCCCCCGGCCCGCTTTTTTTCGGCTCATTCCGCTGAATAAGACGGCTTAATGAATGTTGGATGTCGCCGATCGACGTTTCCAGTTCAATCCGCTCTTTTACTTTTCGCAAAACGGTGACGATCTCGATTTTGTTGATCGGTTTATGGATAAAGTATTCGATGCCGAGAGAATAAGCTTCTCCCACCATTTCCTTTGCCTCTACCTGCGATATCATCACCGCTTTTCCGTTGTACGCCCCCTGAAGATGCCGTATCGTCTCAATCCCGTCCCGGCCCGGCATCAGCAGATCAATTAATAAAATATCGACTTGTTTGAAATGGAGATAATGCCCTTCAATCTGGCTTCCGTCCTCTGCCTCACCGACAACTTCGCCTAAGTCCTCATCCTCGATCATCTGTTTTAAAATGGAACGGATCGCCCGGTCATCATCAGCTATAAAAAAACGCATATTATGAGTTCATCCTTTCTGCAATCAAATGCTTCACCGGCAGCTTAATCGTAAATATGACGCCTTTTGGCTTGTTATGAAAGGAAATGTCTCCGTCAAGTTCGGTTACGATTTCCTTCACGTATGAAAGCCCGATGCCCGTTGAAGGTGTGCCGAATTCATCGTATTTGGACGTAAATCCGGGATCATAGATTACCTCTCCGATTTTTTCCGGGATGCCGGGACCGTCATCTTCCGCCTCAAATTCGGCCATCTCCCCCTCAGCCCTGCGCAGCGCGAGGCGGATCTCACCCCTGTCACCCATGGCTTCGACGGCATTGGCGGTCAGGTTATTTAAGATCGACAGGACGGTAAAGACGTGATAATCGGGGTGTTCTCCTTCAATCACGCTTTTGAATTGAATGTCTTTGCCTAAAGATTCGGCGTATTTTTCATTGATGCGGATAACGAGGCCGACCAGATCGGCGGCATTCATGTAATCCCGGAATCTCTCATTTGAAATCAGCTTCGACAGGCCGGCGAATATTCGCTGATTGTCTTTTTTCACTTCATGAATTTCTCCCGCAAGGCGCAGCATTCGGCTCCCGAGCTCCCGGTCGTTCCCGCTCATTTCCCGATACAGCTGATAGGATTCTTTCGTCACATGCTCCGTCGTTTTTAACGTTTTTTTCAAATGAATCGTTTCTTCATATAAGTTAGATACAATCATCAGCATGTGCTCATGCTGCTTTCTCGTTTGTTTTTCCCTGACCTGAGATTCGTGCAGCTTCATCACGTTGAAAAAACTCAGCACAATAAATGTGTGAGAAACAGCGATAACCGCGATATCCGCCAGCTTGTCCGGCATCATAATCTGCTTGCCGCCGGAAAACTGAACCGTCATTTCAACGGCATCGGACGCCATTTCAATGAGAAAACCGAGAAACCCGATCATGAGCGGCCGATCCCAAAAAAGCCTGACCTTCAGCACATAAAACAAACAGGCATATGTAAAGTAAAAAAAGAAACTGGGATATTGGCTGAAAAAAGCTGCCGTAAATCCGGCATGCTCTCCTCCCCAGCAAGCCAGGCCGATTCGGAATGCCACAACGGCTGCACCTGTCAACAGCCCCGACAATACCGCCGGCACATGCCGCAGCAGCAGCAGAAAAAAGAAAAAAGCCGGGGCGCCGAAGCTGATCCGGTACACCTCATTCAGGGGGTAAAATTTCAGTTCTCCCGCCAGCGGCACGGTGATCAGCATAAGGGCGAAAAGATAGCCGTCTTTTTTCAGTAAATAGTCGAGCCTGATCATAATCACTTCCTTCTTCTGTCTATTTTGAACAAGACCGATACAGTCCGCAAATTTCTTTAGACCCGAATGGCGGGACGCTCCGCCTGATTTATAAATCTATCGGCTTATTTTAAGAATGATTTTGTCGTATTTTGTATGATTCTGTAGATGTCATTATACATTAACATGGAACACGCTATTTTTGAAAACGTTTTCCAAGACCGGGTTCCGCTTCGGACAGGCTTGCAATAGAGGAGGAATGTTATGAAAGATATGGTCAGAGAGCGCCTTGAAAAAGAGGAACTGGCTTCACTTTTACAAGATTGGGTCGAGCATTACCGACCGTTTTCCGTCAATGGAAAAAGCGCAAATTATATACCCGCCCTCGGAGAAATCAACGACTCTCAGCTGGGCATTTGCATATTAGAGCCGGATGGCTCAATGATTCATGCCGGTGAATGGAATGTCCCGTTCACATTGCAGAGCATCTCAAAAGTCATCAGCTTTATTGCCGCCTGCATGAACAGAGGCATTTCTTACGTGCTGGATCGTGTGGACGTGGAACCGACGGGTGATGCGTTTAATTCTATCATCCGGCTTGAAATCCATAAACCCGGGAAGCCCTTCAACCCGATGATCAATGCCGGCGCCATTACCGTCGCCTCGCTGCTTCCGGGTGAAACGGCGCATAATAAATTAGAATATCTCTTTTCCGTTTTTGAAAAATTAATAGGGAAACGGCCTCACATTCACGAGGAGGTCTTCCGTTCTGAATGGCAGACCGCGCATCGGAACCGAGCGCTCGCCTACTATTTAAAAGAAACAAACTTTCTCGAGGCGGATGTGGAAGAAACGCTTGAAGTGTATTTAAAGCAGTGCGCCATGGAGAGTACAACCGAGGACATCGCTTTAATCGGATTGATACTTGCCCATGACGGCTACCATCCGATCCGACGGGAACAGGTCATTCCGAAAGATGTCGCGAAACTCGCCAAAGCCCTGATGCTGACGTGCGGGATGTACAATGCGTCAGGCAAATATGCGGCTTTCGTCGGCGTCCCGGCCAAAAGCGGGGTATCCGGCGGCATCATGGCATTGGTTCCCCCAAGCGCCAGAAGAGAGCAGCCTTTTCATAACGGCTGCGGCATCGGCATTTACGGTCCGGCCATTGATGAATACGGCAACAGCCTGACCGGCGGCATGCTGCTGAAACATATCGCACAGGAGTGGGAGCTCAGTATTTTTTAATCAAACGAACCAAGAGGTGATTGGATGCAGGAATTCCTTGAAAATGTAATCGGCTCGGCAAATGATTTTTTATGGTCAAAACTGTTAATCGTACTGCTTCTTTCTCTGGGACTGTTTTTTACGTTCAGATCAAAGGGTCTGCAAGTCCGCATGCTGAAGGAAATGATCCGGGTTTTGAAGGAAGGCGCGGCCGCCCGGACAAAAAACAGCATTTCCCCGTTTCAGGCATTTTGCATCAGTATGGCGGCGCGTGTCGGAACAGGGAATATTACCGGAATCGCCATTGCGATCGCACTCGGCGGTCCGGGCGCTATTTTCTGGATGTGGATTATCGCAGTCATCGGTTCGGCTTCAAGCTTTGTTGAAAGCACGCTGGCCCAAATTTATAAAGTAAAAGATCAAAACGGATTCCGCGGCGGACCTGCCTATTACATGGAAAAAGGCCTGAAGAAACGCTGGATGGGCGCGCTGTTCGCCGTATTAATCACACTGTCATTCGGGGTTGTTTTTAATTCCGTTCAATCCAATACGATCAGCGTCGCCTTTCAAAACGCATTCGGCACCAGCCGGCTTACATTGGGCATTATTTTAATCTTGGTTTTCGGCGGCGTAATCTTCGGCGGCGTCAAACGAATTGCGAAAATGGCGGAATACATCGTAGTCGTCTTGGCCGTTTTATATATCGGTGTCGCTTTCTTTGTCATTCTGACGAACATCACCCAATTGCCCGGCGTTCTGTCGCTAATCGTAAAAAATGCGTTCGGCATTGATCAGGCAGCGGGCGGCGCTTTAGGTGCGGCCTTGATGCAAGGTGTAAGACGCGGGATTTTCTCAAATGAAGCGGGTATGGGAAGCGCTCCGAACGCGGCGGCGACAGCTACGACGAGCCACCCGGTGAAACAGGGGCTCATTCAGGCATTCGGCGTCCTGACGGATACGCTCGTCATTTGTACAAGCACGGCGCTTATCATTTTATTTTCAGACGCTTATCACCAGCCGGGACTGAGCGGCATCGCGCTTTCTCAGGCTGCCTTGAGCGATCATGTCGGCGCGTGGGCGTCAGGTTTCCTTGCCGTCTTAATGCTTTTGTTCGGCTTCAGCGCTCTGATGGGCAACTATTATTACGGAGAAACCAATATCGGATTTTTAAGC
The DNA here is from genome assembly GCF_053663455.1 of Bacillus sp. JK62. Taxonomy (NCBI): domain Bacteria; kingdom Bacillati; phylum Bacillota; class Bacilli; order Caryophanales; family Bacillaceae; genus Bacillus; species Bacillus sp. JK62. Next base: position 49,421 of record NZ_JBSJQA010000008.1, on the reverse strand, counting down.
CAGAACAAAAAATGGCTGTTCATTTACCGCATCTGCGTGCTCGGAATGGTACTGTTCGGCTGTATTTCCAAAGTCCAGCTTGTGTGGGATATGGCTGACTTGTTCATGGGCTTAATGGTGGTCGTGAACTTAATCGCGATTTTCCTTCTGTCGAAAAAAGCGTTTGCCGCTTTGAGCGATTATGCCCGGCAAAAGAAAGCCGGAAAGGACCCCGTCTTTTACAGAGATGTGCTCCCTGATGATGACGGGATCGACTGCTGGGAGTATTCAGACATCGCGAAAAGCGCGAAAGGCAAACACATTTCCTAAACAAAAGGTGTTCGGGCAGCGTCCTGAACACCTTTTTTCCGCCGGTTCATTGACAAAGAGAATAGCGTCCATTACCCTTTTTATATATTTTCAGTAAAGTCAGAAAGGAAGGCCTATGAATCCCATTACACAAATATTGAATGAATACCCGGTTATGATCATAGACGGCGCGATGGCAACCGAGCTTGAGCGGATGGGCTGTGATTTACATGACGATCTGTGGTCGGCCAAAATTCTTTTGGAGAGACCCGAACTGATCAAACAGGTGCATGCAGAATATTTTGCCGCCGGCGCTGATTGCGCGATCACCGCCAGTTATCAATCGACAATTGAAGGATTTGCAGCGCGCGGCATCCCGGAAACCGATGCGATACGTCTCATTCAGACATCTGTTGAACTTGCCGCACAAGCACGCGATGAATTTTGGGCGCATGAAGAAAACCGTTTACACCGGCCCAAACCTTTGGTCGCCGCTTCTATCGGACCTTACGGCGCGAGCCTCGCTGACGGCTCTGAATATCGCGGGCATTACGGACTGACGGAAGATGAGCTGATCAGCTTTCACCGCCCCCGGATGAAAGCCCTCATAGAATCCGGTGCCGATCTTTTGGCCTGTGAGACCATTCCGTGCCTGTCAGAAGCAAAAGCGATCACAAGGCTGCTGGAGGAATTCCCCGGCACTTGTGCATGGATCAGCTTCAGCGCTAAAGACGGACGGCATATCAGCGAAGGCACTCCTATTTCCGAATGCGCGTCCCTGCTTGACTCCTGCAGCCAAATCGCAGCGATCGGCATCAACTGCACACCGATCGAACATATTCCGCCGCTGATAGAAGAAATCAAACGGGCAGCATCCAAACCGATTATCGCCTATCCGAACTCCGGTGAACAATATGACCCGGTGACAAAAACCTGGAAAGGCGCAGCGTGCGAAAACCATTTCGGAAAAAGTGCGCAAAGCTGGTACGAAAACGGCGTGAGCCTGATCGGAGGCTGCTGCCGGACGAAACCTGAGGACATCCAAGCCATTGCCGATTGGGCCAAGACCTTAAAAACAACTTGACTAATCGGAATAGTTTGTATATTCTATTCAAAAAGCCGGTTCGCCGGAATCTCGTGCCGTTCGCCGGCATGAGATTTTTTATTAGAACGGCCCTCGCAGAAAGTTGGAAAAAAATGAACAACAAGAACGAGACGAATTTTCAGAGAAGTATGAAAAGCAGACACCTCTTTATGCTATCACTCGGAGGTGTGATCGGAACGGGGCTGTTTTTAAGCTCTGGGTATACCATTCATCAGGCGGGTCCGGCGGGCACCATTTCCGCTTACCTTTTGGGCGCGGGCATCGTCTATCTTGTCATGCTTTGCCTCGGTGAACTGTCAGTGGCCATGCCGGTGACGGGCGCATTCCACACTTATGCGAAGACCTATATCGGGCCCGCGACGGGCTTTACGGTCGCATGGCTGTACTGGCTGACGTGGGCGGTGGCGCTGGGCTCTGAATTCACGGCGGCCGGGCTCTTCATGCAGCGCTGGTTCCCGCATACTTCAGTTTGGATGTGGAGTGCGGTATTCGCTCTTTTCATCTTTTTATTAAACGCCTTCTCCGTGAAATTTTTTGCTGAATCGGAGTTTTGGTTCTCAAGCATTAAAGTCTTAGCCATCTTACTGTTTATTTTATTGGGCGGAGCGGCGATGTTCGGCCTCGTCCCGATGAAAAGCGGTGAGGCCGCACCTATGCTGTCGAACTTTACGGATGGCGGCAGCTTTTTTCCAAATGGCTTTTTCCCGATACTGATGACGATGCTTTCAGTAAACTTCGCCTTTTCAGGGACGGAATTGATCGGAATCGCCGCCGGGGAAAGCGCCGATCCGGAAAAAACCGTTCCGCGCGCCATTAAGACCACAGTCTGGCGGCTGGCGCTTTTCTTTATCGGAACGATTTTTGTGCTGTCAGGGATGATCTCCATCAAGGAAGCCGGTGTGATTGAAAGCCCGTTTGTCACGGTATTTGACAGAGTCGGCGTGCCTTATGCGGCCGATCTGATGAATTTCGTCATTTTAACGGCGCTTCTGTCCGCGGCCAATTCAGGGCTGTACGCGTCATCACGTATGCTGTGGTCCCTGTCTAAAGAAGGGGAGCTTCATCCCGCCTTTGCCAGGCTGACCTCTAAAGGCATTCCTTTTAATGCTCTGATCTTCAGTATGATCGGCGGCATTCTGTCATTGTTGTCAAGCGTATTTGCAGCGGATACAGTCTATCTTGTTCTCGTCTCCGTCTCAGGATTTGCGGTAGTGGCTGTGTGGATGAGCATCGCCGCATCGCAATTTTTGTTCAGAAGACGGTTTCTGAAAGAAGGGCACCAGCTTTCAGACTTGAAATACAGGACGCCGGGATATCCGGCCGTACCGATAGCGGCCTTTCTCCTATGCCTCGCCTCCTGTATCGGCATCGCTTTTGATCCGAACCAGGCCATCGCCCTTTATTGCGGAATTGCATTTATGGCCGTTTGCTACACCGCTTATTACTTGAAAAACCGGAAAAGCAGATCCCGCGTGCAAGCCGTAAAATCCCAATAACCAAAAAAAGAACCCTGCGGCGCAAGGGTTCTTTTTTCATTTATACTTCAACCACCCATCTGAACGAATCCCGCACCTTCCCGACTTGGATGCCGGCAATCGTTTCATAGAGCTTTTCTGACACTTCACCGATCAAACCGTTATTCAGCTCAATCGTTTCGCCGTGAATGTGCAGCGCGCCGACCGGCGAGATGACGGCCGCGGTTCCCGTACCGAATACCTCCGACACCTCGCCTCTCATTGCAGCCTCATAGATGTCATCAATGGCGACCTGTTCTTCCCTGACACGGATGCCCCAGCTTTTTAACAGCTCTATCACAGATGCGCGTGTGATGCCCCCGAGAATGCTTCCGTTTAACGCCGGCGTTACGGCCTCTCCGTTTATGATGAAAAAGATATTCATACTGCCTACCTCTTCGGCATATTTCTTTTCCACTCCGTCGAGCCAAAGCACCTGATCGTACCCCAGTTCTTCGGCTTTCCGCTGAGCCTGTAAGCTGGCCGCATAATTTCCGGACGTTTTGACGTCGCCCACTCCGCCGGTGACGGCACGCACATACTCATCCTCCACATAAATGCGGATCGGTTTCAGCTGATCGCCGTAATACGAACCGACCGGCGTCAGAACAACCATGAACTTGTAACGCTTTGAAGGCCGGACGCCTAAAGAAGGCTCAGTCGCAATCACAAACGGACGGATATATAAAGAGGTTCCTTTTTCTATCGGTATCCATTCCTGCTCCAGCTCCACCAATTGTATCAATGCTTCCAGCGCCAGCTTCTCGTCAAGAGGCGGCATGCTCATCCGCCGTAACGATTTATTCAGCCGTTTTATATTTTGGTCAGGACGGAACATCAACACCCGTCCGTCTTCTGACCTGTAAGCCTTCAGCCCTTCAAATACGGCCTGCCCGTAATGGAAAACCGATGCGGAAGGATCCAGATGGACCGGTTCATAAGGTGTGATTCTCGGATCATGCCACCCTCTCTCCTCTTCGTAATCCATGACAAACATGTAATCTGTGAAGTACTTGCCAAATCCCAATGAAGCGGAATCCGGTTTTTCTTTTCTAGCTGTGACCTTACGTCTTTCAATCAGTTGATTCAACAAAAGCACACCTTTCTTCTAATTGTTTAAATTTTCAGTCTTTTCTGGGCTGCATGTTTTTTCTGTCCCGAATCTTGTATGCACAGATATATGAGAATGCAGTTGACCATATCATATCAAATATACCACTTATAAGAGGATAATTATCAAAATTTTTAATATTTTCAGCAGAAATCTTTCTTTATTTTTATGCTCCTTCTTTTTTTCCAATGCGGACTTTCTGTCATATTCAATGATTGCGCTTACATAATGTAAAGCAATCCTTCCTTTCGCACAGTCAATAATGTGACAAATTTATGGCGGACAGGAAGGTGGTTGCCGCCTGCTTCACGAATTACGTAAGAAATGCGCAAGTAAAAGGGGGATTCGCTTGAAAAAATTTATCGCATTCCAGATTTTGATCGCTTTAGCCATCGGAGCATTGATCGGCCATTTCTTCCCGGATTTCGGGATGGCGCTGCGGCCCGTCGGAGACGGATTTATCCGCCTGATTAAAATGATTGTCGTGCCGATCGTGTTTTCAACCATTGTTATCGGAGCCGCCGGCAGCGGCAGTATGAAAAAAATGGGCAGTCTCGGCATCAAAACGATTATTTGGTTTGAAGTGATTACGACGCTTGTTCTGGCGCTCGGTCTGTTATTGGCAAACGTGCTGAAGCCGGGAGTCGGACTTAACCTCTCTCATCTTGCTAAAAAAGACATTCACGAGCTTTCCGGCTATACGGAAAAAGTAGTCGACCTGAAACAAATGCTTCTTGATATTATCCCCGTTAACATCATTGACGTTATGGCGAAAAATGATCTTCTCGCCGTCATTTTTTTCGCGATCCTATTCGGTGTTGCCGCAGCCGGCATCGGCAAAGCCTCCGCACCTGTCATGAGTTTCTTTGAATCCACGGCAAATATTATGTTCAAGCTGACGCAGATGGTGATGGTCACCGCTCCGATCGGCGTTCTCGCCCTGATGGCAGCCTCAGTCGGACAATTCGGAATCGCGCTTTTGCTCCCGATGCTGAAGCTGATCGGCACTGTGTTTCTCGGGCTGTTCCTGATACTCTTCGTTCTGTTTCCGATCGTGGGGCTTATCTTTAAAATCAAGTACTTTGAAGTGCTGAAAATGATTTGGGATCTGTTTTTGATCGCTTTCTCCACGACAAGCACAGAAACCATTCTGCCTCAGCTGATGGATCGGATGGAGAAATACGGCTGTCCGAAGCGGGTCGTCTCCTTTGTGGTTCCGTCAGGTTTATCGCTGAACTGTGACGGCTCCAGCCTCTATTTATCGGTGTCCTGTATTTTCCTGGCGCAGGCGTTTCATGTGGAGATGCCGCTTTCTCAGCAGCTTCTGATGATGCTTGTGCTCGTCATGACAAGCAAAGGCATTGCCGCCGTCCCGTCAGGCTCACTCGTCGTGCTTCTGGCGACAGCGAATGCGGTCGGTCTCCCCGCGGAAGGCGTCGCCATCATTGCCGGTGTCGACCGCGTCATGGACATGGCGCGAACCGGTGTCAACGTGCCCGGCCATGCGGTCGCCTGCATCGTCGTATCCAAATGGGAAAAAGCTTTCACATATAAAGGACCCGTCACGGCAGACCAGACCGCACGGACAGAAAGTATGTAAACACAAAAAAGACCACCTCATTGGTGGTCTTTTCTATTAATCAATCGCCGCATGATCCTCTTTTTCAATCAAAGCAAGGCGTTCATTGATTTCTTCCTGAGTCATTTCGTGCTCTTTCACATACATGTTGCGTTCGTTCGTACGGCATTCGTGACTGCAGCTGCGCATGTATTTGTATTCATTCTCAGGTGTGCAGATCATTTTTTTATTACATGCCGGATTTGCGCAGTTCACATAACGCTCGCACGGCTCGCCCGTGAAATAATCTTTTCCGATGATAACGTGCTCTACGCGGTTGACCGGTACGCTGATTCTTTCGTCAAACACATAGCACTGTCCGTCCCACAGCTGCCCTTGCACTTCAGGATCTTTACCGTAAGTGACGATACCGCCGTCAAGCTGGGACACGTCTTCAAAGCCCTGCTTCAGCAGCCAGCCGGAAAATTTCTCACAGCGTACGCCGCCTGTGCAGTACGTGAGGATTTTTTTGCCTTCAAGCATGTCTTTGTGTTCTTCAATCCAGTCCGGCAGTTCACGGAACGCCTCAATATCAGGTCTGACCGCTCCGCGGAAATGACCGAGATCATACTCATAGTCGTTTCTGGCGTCGATCACGATCGTGTCAGGATCCTGCATTTGCTCATAAAAGTCTTTCGGTTTCAAATGCTTGCCCGTCGTGACATTCGGATCAACATCATCTTCGAGACGAAGCGTCACCAGCTCTTTTTTATGGCGCACAAACATTTTGCGGAATGCATGGCCGTCAGCCTCGTCAATTTTGATCGGCATGTCGGCAAAACGCGGATCAGCTTTCAGCGCATTCATGTATTGATCCGTCTGTTCAACCGTTCCGGACACCGTGCCGTTAATGCCTTCCTCAGAAATCAAAATACGGCCTAACAGACCGAGCTCCTTACAAAACTTCAAATGCTGAGCCGTGAACTCTTCAGGCTCATCAATCTTTACATATTTATAATAAAGTAAAACTCTATATTGTTTTTCCATGATTTATACACCCTGTTCAATTATATTAATGATCACGCACACTATACTATATCATACAGGAAAACGGGCGAAAGATGAACAATTCCGTCCGTACTCTTTCTTCCAGTCACGCTTCGCCTTTTAAAACCTGCTGAAAATAAAACCGATACGTATTGCGCAAAAAGGTCTCAAGCGAAAGGCCGGCCGCGGTCTGATACTTGCCGATAATAAACGGAAAACGGTCACGGCCTTTTGCCCGCAGAAGATCCGCGCTGTCTTCAGCCAGTTCTGAGATGAGCGCCTCAACAACAGGCCGGCATGCTTCCCGCACCGCTTCAAGAATTTGCTGATCGCCTGTATGCCGGTACTGTTCGATCAGCTTTCCCAAATCCTTTTCTTCCATAAAGTTCACTTCCTTACACCATATAAAAAAGAGGAGCAGCTTTTATAAAGCGGACGCCTCCTCCTGTGACTCCGCATAACCGATGATCTGACCGACCTGTAATTCACGGCCTTCAGTCAGGTTATCCGAAGGGGTAAACATACCTTTCTCGAATACTAAAATAACGGTCGATCCAAATGAAAAATAGCCCAGCTCTTCCCCCGTCTCAAGCCGGTTTCCGGTGTTTGTCTGAACGATCGAGTTAATATTCATCGCACCTACCGGAATCATGAGCATCTGCTGATCAGCACGGGTCAGCTCGTACACATAACGGTAATTTTTTGAGAGCACATCTTTCCCGTACTTTAACCCCATCGTATTAACGGGATAGGAGCGTTTCCCCAGCTCGGCCAGCTTTTGATACGTGCAGCTGACGGGAGAATGGAAGCGGTGGTAATGTCTCGGGCTCAGGTAAAGCACGGCAAAACACCCGCCGTTATACTTGTGATCGGCGCTTTTAAACCCCGTCAGTTCAGCGAACGAATAATCCTTCCCTTTTACCATGAAAGTTTGATTGGGATTAATCATGCCCACCGTCTGAACGACGCCGTCCACCGGGCTGACGATGGCGTTCTTCTCTTTTGCCACGGGGCGGAGATTCAAATTAATATCACGAATGAAAAATGACGCCAGTGAATCAAAGTCAGAAGCCGTGCGTTCCGTTTCATTCCAGTTAATGCGATAGTGTTTGGAAAACAGCGGAATCATCGGCTTGCTCAGTTTCGATTCACAGAAGTTTTTAATGAGATAAGACGTCAATCGATTATTAGTCAGTTCAATCAATGAACGGTAAAGAACTTTAGCGGCAGTATTAAACATTGATTACTCCTATGAATTTTCCTATAGTAATAAAAATAAAACACCATAAAAACGCTCCGATGGCGGCGAAGCATAAGTAGGTTTTGAATTCCATTCTGCCGATTCCGGAAAAGTAGCAGGTCACGTGTCTGATGCCGGGGATAAAATAACCTAAAATAATGGTGTACGGCCCGTACTTCTTCATCCACCTGTCTACTTTCGCCATCCTCTTTTCCTTCAGGCCGACCCATTTCCCGAACTTATTAATAAACGGCCGGCCGGCTTTTCTGCCGATGAAGTAGCTGATAATCATCCCAAGGAGCGCTCCGATAAAGCTGATCAGAATGGAGAGCCCGTAATTCAGCACGTTTATATGAGCGAAGTAGCCCACAAGCGTCATCATGACTTCATCCGGAATAGGCAATCCGATAATACCGAGTGTCAGCATGAGAAAAATCGCGATATATCCGTAATCGGATATTAATTGCTGAACTAATTCCATCTTCTGCTCTCCAGGTTTTCAGGCGCCTGTTTTTTAAAGTGCGGAAATTTAATGTTGCTGACCATTAAATAACCGAGCGCGATCGTTCCCGCCCCCAGAAGAAAAGCGTTATTGATAAAGCTCAAAATGACAAGACACATACCCGCAAACGGAATCGGCATCCCGATAAACGTCGGCAGCTTGCTTTGTTCAATATTAAATCTGGAAAGACGGATCATCCCGCAGATGCTGTAGGAAAGCGCGATTAAAATTCCGATGAACGGAAGCGTATATAGTGAAACACTGTAAGCGAGCATGGACGGCGCTACGCCGAACGTCACGAGATCAGCAAAAGAGTCAAGCTCTCTTCCCATCTCCGATACCGCGTTCAGCTTACGGGCGGCCAAACCGTCAAAAAAATCAAGAAACATCCCGGTGAAAATAAAGATCACCGCAGAGTGTATATTATGATACAAAAGGGAATGAATCGATAAGAGCCCGCAAATGAAATTTCCAATTGTAATCATACTAGGTATATAATTCACAGTTTACACAAACCTCCAATTAAAACCATATCAAATCGGACTGCGTATGCATAAAGAATACATTTTAAGGAAACATAAAATGAAATTCTTTCGATGCTATCATTCAAATTCTTTTATTATACAGCATTTGGTGTTATTTGAACAATCTAATCTGGTGATTTTTGTTTTTTCGCCGTTCATATTAAGGTAAGCAATCATGGTTTCCTCTATTCCGGATTACCCTGCTTAAATATTCCATGCTGCGATCCGGATTGTCCGTTCTTGATGAATGAAAAGCCGTATGATGTATTGTTATTTCCTTCTCCGTCAAATGAGAACATTACATATAACGATTGCGGACATAAAAAGTTTCAAGAATTAAAAAGCCGGCACAAAACGGCCTCATACATTATCTCACAACCCCGTTTTCCAGTATATAGTCTGTCCAAACAAAAAAGGCGCCTTACCATTACGGTAAAACGCCTTTTAAGATCATTTTATGTAATTGATAAATGACTGAGTGCTTCGGCCGCTCTTTCTCTGGCCTCTTCAACGGTCTCGGCTGCAGAAAGCGCAACCGCCATACGGCGTCCGACTTTCGTGACGGGTTTACCGAATACGCGGACCTGAGTGCTTTTTACCGCCAAAGCTTTCTCCAAACCTTCAACCGCATAATCAGCAAGCTCTTTTGGCGCCTTCAGCGGACGGCTTGCCCCCGGCGACAGCTGAGTGATTTCCGGAATCGGGAATCCCAATATCGCGCGGACATGCAGCGCAAACTCTGACAAATTTTGCGTCACAAGCGTAACGAGCCCCGTATCATGCGGACGGGGAGACACCTCGCTGAAATATACTTTATCTTCAGTAAGGAAAAGCTCCACCCCGAACAAACCGTATCCGCCGAGCTCATCCGTTATGCTTTTCGCAATGTGTTTCGCCTCTTCAATCTGCTGTTCCGTCATATGATGAGGCTGCCATGATTCAATATAGTCACCGTCTTTTTGTTCATGTCCGATCGGCGCGCAAAAGGACGTACCGTTCGCCGCGCGCACTGTCAAAAGAGTGATTTCTGACTCAAATGGAATGAATTCCTCAACGATGACCCGGCCGTTTTTCACCCGGCCGCCTTCCATTGCCATGTCCCAGCAGCTTTTCAGCCCGGAAGCCGAGCGGCACACGCTTTGCCCTTTTCCGGAAGAGCTCATCAGCGGCTTTACCACGCACGGAAAGCCGATTGTTTCTGCCGCTTCTTTAAATTCTTCATATGTATTCGCGAATTCATAGCCGGCAGTCGGAAGATGAAGCGTCTCTGCCGCAAGCCGTCTGATGCCTTCACGGTCCATCGTCAGCTTTGCCGCACGCGCATTCGGAATGACGTGAAACCCTTCTTCCTCAAGCTTCAGCAGCTCATCCGTCGCAATGGCTTCCACTTCCGGCACGATCAGGTCCGGTTTTTCTTTCTCAATGACTTCTCTGACCTGCGCTTTATCAAGCATATCAATCACATAGCTTTTGTGCGCGGCCTGCATGGCGGGAGCATGCTCATAGCTGTCAACGGCTACAGTGACAACCCCGAGCCGCTGCGCTTCAATGACGACTTCTTTCCCCAGCTCGCCTGATCCTAATAACAACATCTTCTTCGCCTGATACATGTCCTTTGGCCCCTCCCTTTCTATACCCCACTCATTATAACGGAAATATTCAAAAAATAAAGACAAGACAGATTACAAGCTCTATCCTGTCTTTTGTGCTGATTCGAGCGATTCAATCGCCGCTGACACGTCCTTCTCGCAATATTGCCCCATTAAGCATAACGATTCTTCCGCCCGGCAGGCGTGAGAAGCGATGCGGCGCTTTGCTTCCTCATGGTTGTCAAGGATGCCGAGATCACAGAGACTGACGGGGAAACCGAGCCGGCGGTAAAACGGAAGCAGCTCTTCAATCTCATGTCTCCGATTCTCAAGCGCGAGCTGCACCAATATGCCGTAAGCAACCTTCTGGCCGTGCAGCACCTGATGTGTCTCCTGAAGAAAACTGAGGCCGTTGTGGACCGCATGCGCCCCTGCCATCCTGCACAAACGGCCGCCATACCCGCCGACCGTTCCCGCAAGCATAATGATCGTTTCCGCCGTATGGATGAACGGCACGGACAGCTCGCCTTTCTCCATGCTTACGACGGCGGCTTCACTGTAACGCAATAACAGATGACGGATATATTCCGCCTGTCTCAGCCCCGCCTGCGCCATCAGCGGCGGCGCCTCCTCCGTATTTCTGATGACCGCCTCGGCCTCATACCATTTCGCCAGCGTATCACCGATCCCGCTTTTCATATATTCAATGGGAGAGGAAAGCAAAAACAGCGGATCAACAAGCGTCAAATAGCTTGAACGCTTGTGATAATCAACTCTGATAAAATTGCCGCTCTCATCATATATGACACTCAACGGCGTACTTGCCGCACACGTCCCCGCAATGGAAGGAACCATCACAGCCTCAATATCAAGCCGGTCTGCCGCCGCTTTTGCCAAATCCAAAATCGTGCCGCCTCCGATACCGATGATCACATCCGCGTCTTCCGCCTGCTCACAGACCTTACGCACCGCCTCAGGTGAACAGTATCCTTTGTGCTGAATCACATCCCAGGAAGAACCGCCGCCGTAATCGGAGAACGCCTGATAAGATTTGATTCCGGTCACAATAACGGGTTTTCTGAATGTCTCCAGCAGCCCCGGAAGTTCTTTTGCGATTCCTTCCTTGCATATGTACTGATTCGGGCCGCTTCGCACGATATCTTCAGGCTTCATTCGAATCTCTCCTTTGGCTGGAATTTATATATATTTTCTCACTTGTCAGAAAATACATCAACCGGAGGTGCGTCAGCGCTTCGCTTCTTCCGCCTCCAAAAACAGCTCATCAAGCCGCTCCAAAGCCTCTGCCTTTTCAAAACTGCTGAACCACAGATCATCATAAGAATCAAGGATGCGGTAATGGTGGGAAATCAAATGCTGCTGCAAGCGGAACTCGCCTTTTTTCTCGATGGCTTTCCACCACACCTTGCCGCCCATCGTCTTCCCCTTCGGCCTGTCAATTGTGCGGTGAGCAACCGTTTCAATGACCTCCAGCGGATCATCTCCTAATACAGATTGCAGTGTTTCACTTGATCTGAAAAGCGCGCAAACCGCCACAACGTGCGGCCATTCCGCAAGCGCCCGTCCTTTCTCAATCTGCACCAGCGACTTTTTAGAAAGGCCGATCACATCCGCCATTTTCTCCTGTGTGTAGCCTCTCTCCGACCGGATTTTCTTCAGCTGGACTGAGACAAGCTCAGTCATATAATCTTGATCCATCTCAACCTCCATATTTATCAATATAGCCATTTTACACCGCGGCACGCCTTTTTTATATCAGAACATTTTCAAACGAATCAAAAGGACCCGGGATTGGCTTTTCATTGAAGCGATGTACCTTTCCGCATAATCCAGAATGATGCGGTGAATACAAACGTACGCCCGAAGAGACAGATGCGGTCTCCCTGGCGGTTGAGCTCCGGAGAAAATAAAAAGCTGCCGCAGCTGCGGCAGCTAAAACATTATAAGCTGAAAATCAAAATTATGAAGCGAATACAATCCAACTCGCACTATAATTGACACGTTTTTTCGAACCTTGATTGACCATTTTAAATCTGTATGAATCTCCTTTTTTTAACGAAGGTGTTTCAAAATAAGTCGTTCCATTTTTCTTTGCATTGGCGGTTTTGATTGTTTTCCAGGCACCTTTGCCGTTGACTTGCTTTTGGACGTATATTTTATACGTGCCCTTCCCTTTACTGTTGGATTTAAAAGTCACGGCTCTCAAGCTGTACTTTTTTGTCGTCTTAGTGAATTTAGGGTGATACGTATTGATCACATAGTTAGTGAAATACCCGCTTTTATAAGTATGAAGCCAGTCTTTAGCCTCTGCTTTTTGCGGAGAAGAAAAACCCATAAAACCAATTCCGCTGATTAAAAGAGTAAAAATAATGATGAGCGACTTAAAAATCTTTTTGCTTTTCATCGAGAAAACCCTTCCTTCCTGTAACTATTTACCCTATTTATGTTAATGACAATATAGCTAATCATAAATCCGTCCAACTAACCATTTTGACTGCAGGAAGAGGTATGAACAGCCCTAAAAATGACTATATGACTACTACTTATGATTCTTGTTATTTTTGATTAAGTGATAATGTTACTTTAAACCGCTATCCATTTTGCTGTTTTTATATCAATTGTCATAGAGAGATCTTTTCCTATCAATGCCTCTCTTTCGGCGTTTGTGCTGCGATTGTATGATGGGGCTGTCCCTGCTTGAACAAACTCATAAACCCATGACAAACTGTCATACGTTTGCCACCTATGAATGAACGCACACTACACATAATGGAGGGATTGCAATGGACGAAATGGTCCTGGAAACACAACAATGGCTGAATGAGACGTACAAAGGCAGACACGGGTACAACAAGGTGCCGGAAAACGGAAAAACAGGCTGGGATACCATTTACGGTCTGACACGGGCGCTTCAAATTGAGCTTGGTATTTCAGAACCAGCCGATAACTTCGGACCGACGACACAAAGATTGTTTAAACCGCTGAAAAAGCAGGCTCCCGATTCTAAGCCGACAAACATGAATTACATTCTGCAAGGGGCGCTGTGGTGTAAAGGATTTAACCCGGGCGGATTTTCTGGCGTTTTCTATGAAAATACCGAAAGCGCTGTAAAAGAGTTTCAAAAAGCGGCCGGGCTCACTAAGCAAGACGGCATCGTCACGGCACTCATTATGAAGGCCTTGCTGGATATGAGCGCTTTTCGGTTAGTAGCGGGAGGCGACAAAAGAATCCGCCAAATCCAGCAGAACCTGAACCGGGATTACAATGACTACATCGGCTTGATGCCTTGTGACGGCTTATATGCCCGCGATACAAACAAGGCTCTCATTTATGCTCTGCAAAAAGAAGAAGGCATGAGCACAAGCGTCGCCAATGGATTTTTCGGGAACGGAACGACCAGCTTATGTCCTACCTTGACTCCCGGCGATTCACGGACAGGCTTTGTTTTGATTGTGCAATACGCGCTTTACTGTAATGGGAAATCATTTGACCCCGGTGAATTCGACGGAAAATACGGCGTCGGAGTTGTATCGGCAGTGAAAGCTTTCCAAGAATTTATGTGTCTGCCGCAGACAGGTTATGCGGACATGCCGACGATTAAAGCTTTATTATCAAGCTCAGGCGACACAACACGGGCTGCTTCAGCTTGTGACACCGCTGCCATTTTGACGGCAGATACGGCTAAAACTTTGCGTGAGAATGGCTATAAGATCGTGGGAAGATATCTGACCGGGAATGTGCGGACGAGCAGCGGACTGACATCGAAAGCGTTAACGTCAAAAGAACTTTCCGCGATTTTCAATGCCGGCTTAAGTGTGTTTCCGATTTATCAGGACGGCGGCTATGAATCTTCTTATTTTGTAAAAGACCAAGGAACGAGAGATGCGTACAGCGCTGCATCAGCCGCCCGAAGATTAGGTTTTCCGTCAGGAACGACCATTTACTTTGCCGTCGATTTCGATGCGTATGATTATGAAGTTACGGATAAAATCATCCCTTACTTCCAAGAAATCAAGTCAGCTTTTATGAAAATGCAGGCGTTCTCAACTGCGCCGAAATATGAAATCGGGGTATACGGGCCGAGAAACATTTGTATCCGGACGTCAGAAGCAGGTCTGACCAAATATAGCTTTACGGCTAACATGTCGACCGGATTCAGCGGCAACCTCGGATACCCGATGCCGAAAAACTGGGCTTTTGATCAATTTTATGAAGGAACGATCGGAAGCGGAGCGGGAAAAGTCGCCATTGACAAAGACGGTTACTCCGGAAAAGACTCGGGTGCAAGCAGCGTTCATCCGCCTTCTGATCCTGTGTATGATGCAAGAATGCGTACACTGACGGACATTTTAACAACCATTCCTGCTTTAGAAAATATATCGAATCTTGCGAATGCCATGTTTGAATTCGACAAGACAGAAACCATTTATACATCACCTGAAATGGATATTCTTTTATCCACTTCACTTTTGGCAACAGTGCCAAGCGAAGGTTCTCCTAACACAGTTACCATTACAAACGGCAAACCGGGAGCTTATATTACCGGTCTGATGGGAGATTCACAAGTCTCTTTTACAGCATCACAAATTGATTCCTATCAAAACCTGCTTAACAGTCTGAGCTTGTCAGTCCGCAACGGTTATTTAGAAGTGTATGTCAATCCGTCTGCGGGATCGCTGAATATTCAATTTAAAATTTATACACCTGATATTCCGGTCGGTGACAGTGCTACAACTGGACTAACAACTACCATTACATTTAAAATAAAACAAAAGAGCTTCAGGCTGCCGGATTCCGAAGAGGTGTACTCTCCGGATTGGGATTCTGTCGTGAATACCATGGCTATTGCAGGCGCAGGAATTATTGTTATTGTAGGGATCGGTGCTTTAGTCGTTTTAGCACCTGAATTAGGAGGAGCTGCAGCCTTGTTCAGCACAGTTTTATCACTATTTCTATAATTGAACAGGCAGCTCCTTGCTCCAGGAATGCTCAATGAGTATTCTTGGAGTTATTTTTAAAGGAGGATTCGCATGAAGATTGATATGGAGACATACAAGGACACCGTTCAAAAAATAGAAAATGATTTGATTCCGCGAAGTCAAAATGACAAAGAACTGCTTACATATCTAATGAAACAAGATTCGCTCACACTGAATCAAATGAAAATGTGTTTCACTGAACCGCCCCTCACATTCCGACATACTGTCAAAATCGTATGTACAGTCACTTTCATCACATTATATATCTTTTTTTTCAGCACTCATTTTAATGAATTGATTGAAATGGTTCTGCAGATGTTTTTTGGCCTGGCCGGCCTTGTTTGGATTTTTGCTGTATTTCCGTTTTCAAGGAAAATCCAAGTGTCTGACCGTTTCAGACAAAAATCTGAAAACACCCGTATCACCGGAATGATAGACTTTGTCCTCGAACAACGATACAAAGACATGATCAGTTAAAAACCCCTCTGCTTAAGGGGTTTTTTTATGATGCAATCCCTTCACCCCCCTTATCAAAAAAGGCTCTTCCCCTTTGGAAATAACCGGAACACCCAATTTCGTTTTCAATATAATGAGGTAGTGGATCTGCAAAGAAAGAAGGGCGACATGATGGGTATCATTAATGGCAAAATGTTCATTGACCGATTAAATCAGCTTGGAAATGAGATTTGGCTTGATGGTGAAAAGATCGAGGGACAGATTTCTGAACATCCCGCATTTAAGGGCCTTCTGGAAACGAAGCGCTCTCTTTATGATTTGCAAACGAAACCGGACATGATAGATCAAATGACTTACAGTCTTCCCGGTAAAAAAGAACGGGCCGGGCTTTCATACCTGCAGCCGAAAACGAAAGAAGACGTAAAAAGAAGAAGAAACATGTTCGAACATTGGGCCAGGCACACGCACGGAATGATGGGACGAAGCCCGGATTATATGAATACCGTGCTGATGAGCTTCGCCTCCTCTGCCGCGCTTTTGAAAGACCGCGATCATTGTTTTCCGGAACATGTTCAAGCGCTGTACGAACGCGCTGCCGCACAGGATCTTTCTTTTACGCACACGTTTATCACCCCTCAGGTGAATCGTTCACAAATGGGCGTAAACGTATCGCCGACACCTGTCTCGGCAAAAGTCGTCGATAAAAATGAAAAAGGCCTCATCATACACGGCGCGCGGATTTTAGCCACACAAGGCGGCCTGACGGATGAAGTGCTCGTGGTTTCTCTGCCTAAGATGTATTTTGAATCGGATGAAGCGTTCGCTTTTTCAATCCCTTCCAATACAAAGGGAGTAAAATTCATCTGCAGGGAATCTTTCGTACTCGGAAAATCATCGTTTGATTATCCGCTCAGCTCAAGATATGAAGAAATGGATTCTATCGTTGTATTTGATCACGTTTTGGTCCCTTGGGAACGCGTATTTTTTTACAATAATTACGAGGCGGCTTTTGATTTTAATATGAAAAGCTCTTTTAACGCCTTCGCATTTCATCAAGTTATCACGAGACAAATTGTAAAGACGGAGTTTCTCCTTGGCCTCGCCCAAACGCTTGTCGATGCGATAGATGTAGGCGAATATCAGCATATTCAGGCTAAGATGGCTGAGATCATCACCGGTCTGGAAACGATGAAAGCCCTTTTGGAAAAGTCGGAGAATGATGCGGAAACAGACGAATGGGGTTATATGCGTCCGAGTGTCACTCCGCTTCGTGTGGTCAGCGCGATTTTCCCTGACATCTACCCGCGCTTCACGGAAATCATCCAGCTGATCGGGGCAAGCGGAATGGTGACTTTGCCGACTGAAAAAGCGTTCCGTTCCGACATCAGAGGAGACCTTGACCAATATTTGCAGGCGGCCGAATTGAACGCTGAAGACCGGGTAAAAGTGTTCCGCCTCGCATGGGATTTGACCATGAGCCCCTTTGGAACAAGGCAGACACAATATGAGCGGTACTTCTTCGGTGACCCCGTCCGCTTAGCCAGCCATCTGTACAGAAGCTATCCGAAAGAAGAACAGACCGCGGTCATCAAGGAATTCCTGCACATTCATAAATAAAACAAAGCAGAGATGTGTTCTCTGCTTTTGATAGCTGGATCGGCTGCCGCCGATCCTATTTTTTATTTTGGCTGATCACCACCATCGTAATATGCGATAACGCGAAAGAGACGAGCGTGTACACGACGGCCCACCCGATAAACGAGAAATTCAATATGGTAAAGGTGCATATAAGGCAAACGGCCAAAGCGGCAGCCGGCATAATGAACGCGTTTTTAAACAGGTACGTTCCGGCGACTGACAGGATGATGATACAAAGCGGCAGAACACCGAACGCAAAATCCAATTCATCAATCAACAGATGCACTCCCTTCGCTTTTCTTAGTTCGGCCTAACACATCTTATGCCTGAGTACAAAATCGAGTACCTCAAATCTTTCGCGCTCCGGCTGATATTCCCTCCGGTTATTTATTCAAAAAAATGAAAACTTTCCTTAAAGCGTTTACATTCACGTCAGACTGTGATAATTTAAGAAAGCGCTATCATATACAAGTTAATGATTTTTGGATGGAGATGAGGAGAACCAGGAAACCGCGCCCTTTCATAAGGGTGATTTCTGGTTCTTTTTGTCATTTTCAAGGAAAGGAGTCATACATACATCATGATAGACGTTCAGCAAAGGGGAGGATATGATGTTTCAATTGTTCAAGCCGGCTCCGCATATTGAGAGATTGGATGATTCAAAGACGGATGCGGCCTATAAACGGCTCAGGCTGCAGGTATTTTTGGGGATTTTCATCGGGTATGCCGGGTATTATTTACTTCGCAAAAACTTTGCCTTCGCTATTCCTTATTTTCAGGAACAAGGGTTTTCAAAAGGGGAACTTGGCTTGGTGCTTGCGGCCGTATCAATCGCTTACGGCTTCAGCAAATTTATTATGGGGATGGTGTCTGACCGCTGCAACCCGAGGTATTTCCTTGCGACAGGTCTGTTTTTGTCAGGTGTCGTCAACATTTTATTTGTTTCCATGCCATGGGTCACGTCAAGCGTGACGATTATGTTCATTTTTATGTTTATTAACGGATGGTTTCAAGGAATGGGCTGGCCGCCTTGCGGACGGACGATGGCTCATTGGTTTTCCATCAGTGAACGCGGCACGAAAATGTCGATATGGAATGTCGCCCATAACATAGGCGGAGGTATTCTCGCCCCGCTCGTGACTCTCGGCATCGCCATGTTTGTTACTTGGAAAAGCGTATTTTTCTTTCCGGCGATTATCGCCATCGTCATTTCATTTGTGATTGTTCTTCTCGTTCGGGACACGCCGCAATCCTGCGGGCTTCCGCCGATTGAAGAATACCGGAATGACTATCCGAAACATGCGTTCAAAGACCAGGAAAAAGAGATGACGACCAAAGAAATTCTTTTCAAATACGTGCTGAATAATAAATTTCTGTGGTATATCGCATTTGCCAATGTCTTTGTTTATTTCGTGCGGTACGGTGTCGTTGACTGGGCGCCGACTTATTTGACGGAAGCGAAAGGGTTCTCTCCTGAAGACTCCAGATGGTCTTATTTCCTTTATGAATATGCGGGAATTCCGGGAACGATTTTGTGCGGCTGGATCAGCGACCGATTTTTCAAAAGCCGCCGCGCACCGGCCGGCGTGCTGTTCATGGCCGGCGTATTTATCGCTGTATTGGTCTACTGGCTTAACCCTGCCGGTCATCCGCTCATCGATAATATCGCGCTGATCAGCATCGGATTCTTAATCTATGGGCCTGTCATGCTGATCGGACTTCAGGCCATTGACCTTGCGCCTAAAAAAGCGGCGGGAACGGCAGCCGGCTTAACCGGGTTTTTCGGCTACATCGGAGGCTCTGCTTTCGCCAACGCCATCATGGGTTATGTCGTAGACCGCTTTGACTGGAACGGCGGCTTTATCATGCTTATCTCCTCATGCGTGCTGTCCATCGTCTTCTTGGCTATGACGTGGAATACGGGCAAGCGGGCGGAGCATGTGTAAGAAAACAACATAAAAGATTAATATTTTTGCAGTACAGCATTTACAACGATTTTCTACGCTAGAGACAGATATTGATTTTTAAGGGGGAAGAAAACATGCGGAAACATAAGTTGTTTGCTTTGGTATTGCTTTCATTCGGTTTATTGTCATTCATCGTCACGCCTGTATCGGCGGCGGGAAAAGGAAACCTCTTGTCTCCTGACAGAATTTTAACCATTGCCCATCGCGGTGCTTCGGGGTATGTCCCGGAGCACACGATCCTTTCTTATGAAACTGCGCAAAAAATGAAGGCTGACTATATTGAGCTGGATTTACAAATGACAAAAGACGGCAAGCTGATCGTCATGCATGATGAAAAGCTGGACCGCACCACAAACGGACAAGGCTGGGTGAAGGATCATACATTAGCCGAGATTCAAAAGCTCGACGCCGGTTCTTGGTTCAATAAGGCCTATCCGGAAAAAGCAAAACCGCAATACGCCGGACTTCGCGTTCCCACACTTGATGACGTGTTAAAACGGTTCGGCAGACATGCAAACTATTATATTGAAACAAAGGCGCCCGAAACATATCCGGGTATGGAAGAAAAACTGATCGCTTCACTGAAAAAATATAAATTGGCAGGAAAGCATGCGAAACTTGGACAAGTGATCATTCAGTCTTTCAGCAGGGACAGCCTTCTGAAAATCAAACAGCTCGATCCGAAACTTCCCGCCGTCCAATTGCTTGAAGCGGAACAGATGACGTCAATGACTGACGCAGATTTAACGGACATCAAAACATATGCCGTCGGAATCGGACCGGATTACAAAGCGCTGAACGCTCAAAACGTCCGGAACATACGCAGCCACGGCCTACTGCTTCACCCTTACACCGTGAACAGCGAGACGGACATGCGCCGTCTGCTGAATTGGGGCGTAACCGGTGTGTTTACCAACTATGCGGATATATTCCAAAAGGTCAAAAAAGAATATAAATCATAAAGCCAGCATGGGTTCGGGGATGATGCCGAACCCATGTTTTTTTGCCCGATAATGCAAACGCCCTCATGGGTTATGTAGCGGGCGGAGCATATTAGTAAAGCTTAAATTCACCTTTATATTAATTAAAGGTATCACTGTAATGATGAATTACTTGTGATACCTTTTTAAACAAAGGAATATAATTATTTATTTCTATTATCTATTTTCTTTCTTATACTATTTGTAATATATGATAATATTAGTGATACTAAACCATAGACAACAACCCATCCCCAGAAAGATAGATTAAAAACAGTAAACATTAGTATGACAGAAACAACTATGCTGACAAGCGGCATTATATACACTTTTTTGAAAATATAAGTGAATATAATCGATAAGACAATAATAGAAAGTGGTAAAATACCAAAAGCAATATCTAGCTCATCCATTATTATTCTCCTTTGTGAATTTAATTTCCCCTTAAGTATACTCACTCAGCTGTCTAGCCATTTATATCTAATCACCCCATACTTCTTTGTTTTTCTTAATCATAAAAAAGTCATATTCAGAAACATGGGTATTGTTAATAATTTTTTCAAGTCCTCTGATAGGAGTAGATTTTAATTTTTTTCCGTTTTTATAAGAGTAAGAATTAATCACATATTTCCCGCCCTTGCTTATTTCTAACAAGAAAATTTCAGACTCATCAAAATAAGTGAATTTTGCTTGGTTTTCAAATTTTGTTGACCTATGTAATGGGAGTTTTTTCTTCGGCTTCATACTTTTCAGATCGAAAGTATAAAGTATTGAATTAGCTGCCAAATGATATAAAGTGTAATTTTTTACAAAAAAGTTATTAGTGGAAAGAGGAATAGCCAGCTGAGAAATTTCATCAGGGATATGATAACTGCCTAAAGGATATGCACCTTTAAACTTATTATGCTTTAAATCAATTTTTGCTACTTTGAATTGTACTTTGTTTGATTTATCCGTTTGGTTATATAGTATAAAAAAGGCTGAGCTTTTTTTAACTATTATCTGTGAATAAACACTCCAATTTTCTTCATTTAATATAGGAATTGTTGTTCCTTTCCCAACTGTAACTTTATCTTTATCTATTTTAATACCCTGAAAAGTCGGTGTTTTGATTGAAGAATCTTCATTTATCACGTAAATATATTCACCGTCATTACCGGTACTTGTATAGAAACCCGGAATAACCTTTTCATGAAATCCACTGCTGTTACCCCATCTGATTAAACTATTATAATGGTTTTCACCGACTCCTTGATTATTCAAAAAATAAAAGATATTTTCTTTTATTAAATGGCCTGATGATTGCCCATAACTTGTATGTACTTGATGCTGCATCGGGAATTTTTTAAAGTTATCGCCTATCATATAAACTTCTTTTTTGTCCTGTCTAACTATGTTTTTTTCATCTTGTGCAATGGTTCCAACTTCAATAGCATCTCCTTTTACAGCTGTTGCTTTTCCTTTTTCATCAATATATACAGTATAACTCCCATCTTTAGGGTAATCTATTGTAGCTGGAATAATATATAGCTGCAATTTTATCATTCAAGAAATTCTTTTCTTTTTCTGTTTCAGTTTGTTTAACATCAGAAACTGTATTAGTATATTTAAAAGTTCCGATACATATAAATATACCTATTAATACTATGACCGCAATTATTATTAACCACTTAATCTTGTTCAAATATAATCTCACTCCTTAAAATAATATGACTCCCTAAATAAACTTAGGGAGTGAAAATAATTCATCTAATTGTTTTAATAGTTTTTGTATAACCGGAATCTCTGATGTCTCTAGGGTAGACGCCCAGTCCTAATTTTCGCGTTTTCATACTTATTACCTCCTGCTATTTGTTTATCCTCCTATATTTTAATTTATTATACAATTATTGTAATCTCAACTTACGTACTGTATTTTTTCTGTGGTTAATTATTTGTTTTGTCTCTAAAACTTTGACTTTAGAGTACAGGAAAAAGGATGAAGCATGGAGAAGAAGAAACATAAAAGATTAATAGTTGCCCAACATATCTTTTGCATTCATTGTTTAGTATGGAAGGCAGTTATTGATAAGGCGGAGAAATCATGAAAAATAGAATACTGGCCTTGGTTTTCGTCGTTAGGCTTGCTCTCATTCATCGTCAGCCTGTATCGAGCCAGCATGGGTTCGGGGATGATGCCGAACCCATGTTTTTTGCCCGATAAAAAAACCTTGCGGGAAATGTACCGCAAGGTTTGTATCAATCATTATTCTTTTCCGGCGGCGGCTTCCGCCTGTCCGCCTTTTAATTGATCGTTGATTGCTTTGGCGTCTTTCAAATACTCAGTCTTGAATCCGCTCTTCAGCGCCCACGCATAGAAGGCAAGGGCAACGATTGCGATCAGCCCCATATCCCATCCGTACGGAATGATGTTCAGACCGCCGAATTTTTCACTTCCGAGCCATGAAATGACCATCATGCTGAGCAGATAGACAACCATCCAGACGCCGCCTTTAAAGTTTCTGCGGAATCCTTTCCACTTCACTTTCGCTTGGTAGTAGAAATAAATCGGAAGGCCGATCAAAATGATAAACAGCACCTGCCCTGTTAACGGCCAGCGCGCCCAATACAGCACGAGAGACGCGAACACGAAGCCGAGCGGTGCAACCACGCTGAGTCCTTTCAGACGGAGAGGCCTGTACAAATCCGCCGCCGTCCGCCGCAGCGTCATCACCGTCACTGGACCCGTGATATAAGAAATCAGCGTCGCAACGGAAATGATTTCAGCAAGCACGCCCCATCCTCTGAATAAAAACAGAAAGATAAACGATACGATCAGGTTGAAAATCATCGCTTGGCGCGGCACGCCGTACAGCGGATGAAGCTTTCCGAAAATGCTCGGCATATATTTATTTTTTTCCATGCCGTAAATCATGCGGGACGTCGTAGCAGTATAAGTGATACCCGTTCCCGACGGAGATACGAACGCATCCGCATAAAGAATAATGACAAGCCAATTGATATTCAATGCGATCGCCAAATCGGCAAATGGAGAGTTAAAGTTCAGGTGACTCCAGCCGTGAACGATCATGGAAGGTTCAACCGCACCGATAAATGCGATTTGCAATAGGACGTAAATGACGGTTGCGACCAGCAGCGAACCGACAACCGCAATCGGAATCGATTTGCCGGGATTTTTTGCTTCTCCGGCCATGTTAATCGGGCTTTGAAACCCGTTAAACGCAAATACGATACCTGATGTGGCCACCGCCGTCAGCACGCTCGCCCAGCCGTTCGGCGCAATGCTTGAACCGGATGTGAAGTTTCCGCCGTGAAAACCGGTAAACAGCAGCGCTCCGATTGTCAGCCCCGGAATAATAATTTTAAAGATGGTAATCAATGAATTCGCTTTTGAAAACAAGTTAACTGTCCAATAATTCAGTAAAAAGTAAATAATCAGCAATACGGATGCGAAGCCGAGCCCCTCTCCCGTAAGTGTGCCGTTGTGAACGAGATTGCTTGTCCACTTTGCCCAGTCCCACGGCCATGAGCTCATATATTGAACAGACGCAACCGCCTCCACCGGAATAACGGAAACAATCGCAATCCAGTTTGCCCATCCTGCGATAAATCCAATAAATGATCCATGAGAATATTGAGTATATTTTACCATTCCCCCGGCTTCCGGGAACATTGAACCCAATTCACTGTAAGAAAGTGCGATAAACAAAATTACGATCATACCGATAATCCAGGAAATAATTGCGGCAGGTCCCGCAATCTGAGCCGCCCGCCACGCCCCGAATAACCAACCGGAGCCAATCATCGACCCAAGTCCGACCATCATGAGTGCAAACGTTCCCATTCTGCGATGTAATTGATTCATAAAGTTAACACCTTTCAATTAAAATATGACTCCAGCGCTATCATATATTTATAATATTATTCTGAAAATAGTTTTGTCAATCTTTATCGCATTAAAGCGGCAAGCCAAAATTAACCTTCCGATGTTTAAACAGCCGTTAAGCGGGAATAACTACTGCAAGCCAGAAATAGAAAGGAGTTTTTATCGTGAAACAAAAACTGCTCATTTCAGGACTTGCCGTGTCGACTGTCGGAGTGACTTCCTACCTGCTCAAAGATAAATCAAACCGCCAAAAGGTGATGAACTTTATCCGCAATATGAAAACATCGCTCTCCGGGAAGCAGGATATTGAATCATTCCCCGTCAACAAAGCAGGCAATCCGCATCCCGAAGATATTGAAGACAACAAAATGGTATCGGAAGGCTCCATGTACCCGGTTCAATATTATGATGACAAGAAGAAATAATCTGTTCCCGGGCTGCCCGGCCGTATCAAACGGCGGCAGCTTTTTTATGCAGACGGCGTTTTATAGATCCGCCAATATTGGCGCGATCCTTTCTCCCGCACAGTAATGCCCAGTTTGGATATTTCCGCTTTCAGCTCTTTCGCATCTGCCTTTTCCTCCTCTTTCAGCGCCTTTTCTCTCGCTTTTAAAAGAGCATTTGCCCCAGGCTCCAAATCCGGCGTGTCCGGCACCCACCGTTTGTATTCTTCTTTAAAAGGATCTTCCGTCCCCAGCCAGACATACCCATGCGCGCGAAACGCATCAGCCGCTTTTTCAACCGCCGGCTCAAGCTTCTCCCGAAAAAGCTCCTGTCCTTCAGTGCCTAATAAGACAAGATACTTCCCATCCGTAAACACACCGGAAATGCTGTCTTTCGAAAACACGCTTTCTTCATTATATATGGTTAAGGACACCTCGCTGTCCGTCACGACTGCGACAAGACTTTCTTTAAAAGCTGCCTGCGTCAGCCACACTCCCCCAATTAAGCCGATAACGGCAGTTGCAGCCGCAGCCTTCCATCCGTGAAAGGAAGCGATTATTTCCAGCGGCCCGTGAAAAGGCAGCCAATCCAATGTTACGGCCCACTTCGCAATGACCGGCAGAAACCATCCGATGACCAGCCCTAATAATGGCGGCACCAGAAAAACCAAAGCTTTTTCAACCGATGACAACTCAAGAACCGTCTGTTTTTTTATTTCGTTCATGATTCTCCTCCGTCTGTGTTTTTCACAACTATCCATTATACAAAGGGTTGGATGATTCTGTAAACTGTTTCCGAAACAATAAAAAAGCCTCCCGGCCGCCGGGAGGCTTTTTAAAACAGGAGCTCATATACTTCATTCAATTCCATCGTGCGCTTCTCATCCTGCTCGTTCTCAGCATATTTGATTTCCTTTTCAAGCACCTGATTCAGCGCATCCATTTCCAGATCATTTAGATCTTTCACGAACTCGCCTTCATTTGCATAATGCTTCACCTGAAGCTTTTTATAAATCCCCCGGCACACATCATGCTCCAAGTGGTTCGAAAGCGACTCGCGCAAATATCCAAGTGTCCTGTCCATCATGTAAGCCCTCCCTTTTCTTTAGGAATAGCTTCCCGGAAAGAGAGAAAAACTATACATGAAAGCACCGGGCGGCTGTTTTAACTCTGTACCTGAATGGAGAAAAATCCGCTGCTTAACGGCGTGTACGGCCCGTTCAGCCCCGTTGCGGAGAAAGAGAACGTTCCTGAACTGACATAAGAAAGAGGAACGCTGTAATATTTAATATAGCCTGTAACGATATTGCCGTTTTTCGTATATTCATCTTCCAGCGCTTTTGACGTAAGATTTGTAATATTCGTTCCGTTGTTAAACGCCTGGATCGAGTTATTGTTCGGATACCCTTGGAAATATACGGCTAAATAACCCGTTGTCCCCTTCATCGGTTTTGATGCGCTGATTTGGTTCGGCCCGATATTTTCCCATTGGTAATTCTGACCGTCAGACGTCACACCGATAATACGGATTTGTGTTAAAGCAGGAGCGGGCGCCGCAGACGCTGACGGAGCCCACAACCCGCTCACAAGCAACAAAGCAGCGGCGGCCGCGGCAAATAGCATAACGAGTCTCTTTTTCATGTTTCTTCCTCCTCTTAATCTTTTCGTAGAATCCTATACTATTTTACATGATTCCCAAGGAAAAAGATTACATTTTATAAAAGAGTCCGGAATATTTTGTGAACTAGATATGAAACGCTCTGGAAACGCCATTGATTATGAGAAAGATGCCGCAGATTCTTAACACGACTCTTGAACTTCTGTCATCTTTACCGAAAAAGGTTTTTCCGAGCCAGCCGATCCATACGTTCATTGCGGCTCCAGCGAGCACTTCTATGATTCCGATGATTTCTGCCATATACAAAGCAGCCATCCTCCTAACTGTGTTTTTTCATATTACGGTTTATCAAATAGAGTGATAAAACCAATGACGCTGCACCGGCGGCAAGAAACAGGCTCAGCGGCACTATCTGCATGCTGCCTCCGCCATTGTTTTGAAACGCGCCGATCGCCCATTTTTCAGGGGTAAACAATGACAGCATCCGCATGTACTCCGGAGCCGTGTCTAATGTGAAGAACGCCCCTCCCAATAAACCCGTGACAGCTATAAAAACGGAAGCAAGCGACGTGAATTGCTTTTGGCTCTTCATGAACGGTATCACGGCCATCGTTACAGCAGTCAGCGCAAACGAGCAGGCCGCAAGCACCGCTCCCGCAGCAAAAACATGATCAGCAAAACGGATGTGCAGCATGAATGTTCCGGCAGCGAGAATCACGATAATATGGAGAAGTCCGAAAAGATACGCCGCCGCAAACTTAGAAATTGCATATGCCGTATAGGAAACGGGCGTGCTCAGCAATCTGTCATATGTATGATTTTCTTGTTCATCTATAAATGATCGCAGGCTTTGGACTGCAACGAACCAGATAAACATCACTAAAAATCCGATGAGTCTGTCGGCCGCCTGCCCGCCTGCATAAACGTGATGGCGGTCAACGGTGACGGCGGAATGACCCTGAATATCCTTCAAGAGATCAGCTGCCGCCTGCTTCCCATCGGTGTGCAGCGTGCGGGATATCACTTTTGCATCGCGGACTATTTTTTTCAGCGCGCCCGCCTGCTGTGCAATCAGCTGCTCTGTCAAAACAGCATCACCCTTTTCTTCATTCTGAATAAATGAAACGTTCAATTCATCTCCGGAAAATAATGTCTCTTCAAAATGAGAGCCGATCAGCAATCCAAAGGATATATCCTGATGATTAACCTTTGTTTTTAATACGTCCTCCGTGACCTTCGTGACTTTTATATGGCCGGCTGTCTGAATCATTTTCATAAATTGCGCTGAATAGGCGCTCTGATCCTCATCAGCTACATATACTTCCTTCTGCTGACTGCCTTCCGCAGAAAAGGAAAAGAAATATGTGAGAAGGAGCGGAGCGGAAATCGTCGCAAAGATGGCAGCCCGATTTTGCAGCATCAGTTTCAGCTGATGTCTGATCATGAATAACAGCTGCATCATGAAACCGCCTCCTTCCGTTTAAACACCCAGACGGTCAAACATAAAAACACGGCGCCGATGGCGGCAAGCTCTGCCAAATCCGCCGCAATACCGCTCAGACCGGCATACTGCGTGACACTGACATAGCTGTTGATCGCTTTGCCGTTCGGTATCAGCTCCTGCACGATTTTCAAACTGTCAGGCAAGCCGCCTTTTGCGATAAAGCTTCCGCCTAAAAAACTGAAGCCATACAGAATAGGAGCCGCCATGCTTGAGACGGTCTCGTGGTTTTTTGCAGTAACCCCCCAAAGGAGCACAATACTGCCGATCGCAAATGAATAAACGATCGTCACCAGCAATACTTCAAACAAATTGCCCCATTTTACCTGATACAAGATGCTGCTTGCGATGATGACGGCAGCCATTTGCATCAGGATGGCAAACATGATTCCCAAAAGCTTACCCGCCACGTATTGGATACGTAAAACAGGCATTGATTTGATTCTGAATAACGTGTGCTGCTGTCTCTCTTCCACTATCCCGTGAATGAGCGCAAACGCGGTCATAATGGAGAACATGACGACCATTGCGATTGAATAATACTGCATCGCATCAATCGGAGCCGCGTGATTGCCTGCGGACTGTTTCGGAATGGTGACAGCCTGTCCACGTTCACCCGAAAGGCCGCTGATGATTTTGCTGACATCTCCCTTTGACAGATGTCCCGACTGCTTCAGCACCGCTTTTTCTTCGCTGAATTCCGCTTTTACTCTGGTGACAAACGAATCGGCCATCATTTCCACAATGTCTCCGTTTACAGAGCCTTGTTGGTCCGAGATGACTTTGATACTTGTTTTTTCATTGTGTTCCGCCGCTTTTGCAAAGCCTTTCGGCACGTATACAAAAACGGAGACTTTGCCGCTTTCGACAAGCTGTTTCCCTTCTTGATAACTGCCTATATCTTTTACACGGATGAGATCATTTTGGTTCAGCACGTCATTCTTTAATTGGTCACCCAAAGAACTCTCCGCGTGATCCGCATTATAAAACGCGGTCTGAAATGGCTTCACTTTTGAATCGCCGTGAAAAACCGTTCCTAAAATGAAAATCATCAGCGCCGGAAACAGAAGCAGTTTTATATAGAAAGACTTTGCGCCGGCCAATAACCGAAAATCTAATAAGATCAGCCTGAATAATATTTTCATGACGCCCCCTATGAATCCCGCAGCGTTTTGCCGGTGAGCCGGAGGAAAATGCTTTCCAGATTGGCTTCCTCGAAATGAATGCCCTTAATGGTGATACCGGTTTTCCTGATATCATCCGCAATATCAAGGATATTGCGATCTGCCGCAGAGACGAGCATCGTAATGGTCTGCCGGCTGACAGCAGCCTCGGCAACACCGGGAATGCGGCGGATTTTTTTAACGGCATCATCATTCAGCCCCTCTGCATTCACGGTCAGGGTATCAGAGGCTTTGGCTGACTGCTTCAATTCGTCTTTCGTCCCGCAGGCAATGATTGAGCCGTGATCCATGATCGCCGCTTTTTCACAGAGGTATTCGGCCTCTTCCATGTAATGGCTCGTGTAGATGACGGTCATCCCTTTTTCTTGATTTAACGTCTTCACGGTTTCAAGAATGTGGTGTCTGGATTGCGGATCAATTCCGACGGTCGGTTCATCTAAAATGAATAGTTTCGGTTCATTCATTAGCGCGGCACCGATATTCACCCGTCTTTTCATGCCGCCCGAAAACTCAGATATCCTTTGATTTCGCTGTTCCTGTAATTCGATGATGTCCAGCACTTCATCAACCCGTTTACAAAGTTCCTTACCGGAAAGTCCGTACAGACTTCCGAAAAAAGCCAAATTATCCTTTGCGCTTAACGCTTGATATAAAGCGATTTCCTGCGGGACGACTCCCATCACTTTTTTTATGGCCGCAGGCTGCTCCTGCAATGAGGCTCCGTCAATACAGATTGTTCCGCCCGTCGGCGGGAGCACGGTGCTGATCATCGACACCGTTGTTGATTTACCGGCGCCGTTTGGCCCCAGCAGACCGAATATCTCTCCTTTTTCGATGCGCAGTGATATATGATTGACAGCGGTAAAATCGCCGTACTTTTTTGTCAAATCCGTTAATTCGAGCATTCGTGCAGCACTCCTTGTGTCATGTCTGCACTTATTCTACTCTTGGCGATCCTTGTTTTCTATTCACTTTCGTACTCGATATGGGTATTACTTTCGTCATATGTTTAGTGATAAAAAGGGAGAGAGGAGGGTGAAACGGGGTTATAGCAATTTTTGCAAATATAAGGTAAGCTCGGTTCTGTTTGACACTTCAAGTTTATCGAGGATTCTGGATACATAGTTTTTCACAGTGCCTTCAGTCAGAAATAAGTCTGCGGCAATGCGTTTATTGCTTTTGCCTTCCATAATGTGTTTCGCCACATCAAGCTCTCTCGGCGTGAGAATCTCCTTCAGCTTTGACCGCGGCTCTTCCTGCACCGCAGGGATCTCCATATTGTTCAGCGCTTTTACGACGGAAACCGTGATTTTGGGATTCAGCATCATCTTCCCTTCATAAACGGCTTGAAGGGAGGCGGTAATTTCATCTGAATCAGCATCCTTCAAGAGATAGCCGTCGGCTCCGCTTTTCAGCCCGGCAAAAATATAGTGATCATCTTCAAACGTTGTCAGAATGATGACTTTTACGGAAGGATATCGCGCTTTTACCGCTTTTGTCGTTTCGATTCCGTCCATACCGGGCATTCTGATATCCATCAAAATCACATCGGTTTCGGTTTGAGAAAGCAGCCGGAGAACCTCTTCGCCGCAAGAAGCCTCTCCCGATATTTGAATTCCTTCGTGAAGACTCAGAATCATTTTCAGCCCCTCTCTCACAATGGACTGGTCGTCTGCAATCATGACATTCACTTGATTATTCCTCCTTGCATGGAATCCTTATTTTCACGTCAAAACCCGTTTCCTTCCCGGAAGAGAAAACAGCCTCTCCGCCAAGTGCGGCCGCTCTTTTCTCAATTCCTTTCAGACCATTTGATTTTATGATCGTTCCGCAGGCTGAGCCGTTATTATGAATGTGCGCCAATATCATATTTCGGTTTTTTTGAATCCGGACAGAAACATATGAAGCATGTCCATGCTTTATCGCATTCGTAATCGTTTCCTGAACGGATTGATAAAGACAATGCTTCACATCCGGCTGTTCCGTTTCTATGGCCGCGTCCGTCTCCAGCTCGAAGCGAATGCCTCCCGCCTCTTGAAAATGACTGAAAATGTCACGGAGCTCTTGCTCAAACGCCCGCCCGGACAAAGATCCCTGCAGCAGCGTAACCGCCTGGCGAAGCTTTAAAATGGATTCTTTCGTAAGATCATGCGCTTTATGAATGATCTGCTTCACTTTGTCCGGCTGATGCCCGGCTGTCTTCCCGGCAAACTCTAAATTCATTTTCAGAGCAGCCAGATAATGACCGAGCGAATCATGCAGCTCCTGCGCAATTCTTGTTCTTTCTTTCGTAACGGCCAGTTCCTCAATCCGGTCTGAATATTCCTTCAGTGTGTCATTAGCGGTTTTCAGCTCTCGGTTCAGCAATTCTACCTTCGACTTCTCCTGCAGGTTTTTCCGATATAAATAAATCACCGCAAACATGATGAAGTATGGCGGCACGATATCACTGACACCCGCTCCTCCGGCGTATAAAGCTGCGGCAAATGCGGCGGCATTCACCGTTAACAAAACAGCCGGAATCTGCTGATCAGTAATAAGCACCTCCGCCAATAAAAGCACCATTACGGCCTGTGTCCCCACACTATAGACATTGTACAAAAGAACTCCCGCGATAACGTTGCTCAGGAGAAAAGAGCCTTGATATACAGCAGGCCTTCTCTTCATATATAGCGGCCGCAGGCAGTCATTAGCCGTCAGCATCATCACGAGCACAGACAAAAAAACCTTCAGCTCCCCCCGGCCGGGAGGAAGCTGAAGAATCGCATGAAAGATTGATAGTAATGCAAAACCCCTGATCAGTAACTTCGTATGTGCAATCTTCATCGTATTCTCCTTACAGATGAGCGGCGGCTTTTCGCTCCACGTTCAGCACATCATACAGCTCATCAAGCGAATGAATTTCATATGTCGGGATGATCCCGGACTCATTTGCTTTCTTTCCGGGATTAAACCAGCACGTATCCATTCCCGCCATCTGACCGCCTTTTATGTCCGCGCTCAATGAATCGCCGATAATAAGCCCGTGCCCGGCAGAAAAACCGGGAATTCTCGCAAACACGTAATCAAAGTATTCCTTCATCGGCTTTTGAAAACCCGTGTCCTCAGATACAAACACATCTTTAAAAAACGGATACAGACCGGAGTCGCCCAGCCGCTTATATTGTGATCTTGAGACGCCGTTCGTCACGATGTATAAATCAAATAAAGGACTCAGCCGTTCAATCAGCTCATAAGCTCCGTCTATCATCTGGTGCCCTTCTTCTAAGTATTGGCGGTACGCCTGATTCATCAGCACGCCGTCGGCTTCGAGGCCGTATTCTTTAAATAAAAGGGCAAACCGTGTATTCACCACTTCATCGCGGGTCATTTCCCCCTCTTCAAACGCCTGCCACAGCCCTTGATTTAACGCTTTATAACGGGCTTCCACCTCTGCCGTCAGCTCCAGCTTTGAACCTTGGAACAATTTTTGAAGAGCATCGGTTTCTGAAGCGGTAAAATCCAGCAGCGTATTGTCTATATCAAATAATAACGTACGGTAATGACTCATCGATGTTTCCCCCGGTTCTGCTTTTTTTAACCAGTATACCACTCGCGGACAAGCCGAAAAAGACACCCCTGTAAGAGAGGTGTCTTTTTGAATTATACAGCGTCTTCTATTTTCGATTTTTCACCAGGCATGCGCTTGCCGATACCGAACGCATAATAGCTGACCGTCACAATCGCCAGGAAAATCACCCCGACAACCAAAGAAATCCGCGTATCTTTGTTAAACCACATGCCGATCAATACCATGAGTAAGAAAGCGATCGTCAAATAGTTTGTAAACGGCGCAAAAGGCATCTTAAACGGATGCTTATCAAGCTCAGCGCCCTTCGCTCTTCTGAAACCGAGATGGCTGATTAAAATGACGAACCACGGAATCATTCCCGGCAGCACACTCGCGCTGTACACATAAACAAAAATTTTCGGAGGCGCGATGTAGTTCAGCACGACACCGATCACAAGTCCGATTAATACCGCAAGCGTACCGAATATCGGCACACCGCTCGAAGAAACTTTCTTAAAGAATTTCGGCGCCTGTCCGTTCACGCCTAACGTATAAAGCATACGTCCCGCACTGAATATCCCGCTGTTGCATCCGGACATCGCAGCGGTAATCACAACAAAGTTAATCAAACCGGCCGCCGCCGTAATCCCGACTTTCGCAAATGTCGAAACAAACGGACTGCCGAGTGAGTGAAGCTCATTCCACGGATATACGGTAACGATTACGAAAATCGCACCGATGTAGAAAATTAAAATCCGCCAGATAATGCTCTGAATCGCGCTTCTCAGCGTTTTTTGCGGGTCCTTCGCTTCCCCTGCCGTAATTCCGATCAGCTCGACCCCTTGATAGGCCGCAACAACCAAAGACAAAGCAAAGAAAAATCCTGAAAAACCATTTGTAAAGAAACCGCCGTGCGACCATAAATTAGATAATCCGATCGCATGCCCTCCGTTACCGAAACCGAAGAAAATAATCCCGATTCCGGCCACAATCATCAGAATAATGGTGACGATTTTGATCATGGCAAACCAAAATTCAAACTCTCCGAAAGATTTTACTGAAATTAAATTCGCCGCACCGAGAATGGCCATGGCGATAATGCCGGGAATCCATGCCGGCAGATCAGGAAACCAATATTTCATATACGAACCGACGGCGATAATTTCAGACATCCCGACGATCACCCATTGAAACCAGTTGCTCCACGCCGTCATATAGCCGGCTAACGGATGTATATACTTATGGCCGAATGTCGCAAACGACCCTGTACTCGGCTCTACATAGAGCATTTCGCCCATCGCACGCATGATAAAAAAGATAAAGATACCCGAGATCGCATAAGCCAGCAGGACAGACGGCCCTGTCCATCCGATCGTGCTGGATGACCCCATGAATAAACCGACACCGATCGTGCCGCCCAGCGCAATCATCTGTATATGACGCGCGCCTAAGCCTCTCTTTAATTCTTTGTTTGCCACTTCGCTTCCTCCTCTTAACAGCTCTGATATATGTGAAATAATGAAGCAGAAGGTGCACCTGTTGAACCTAACTCAATCTTCATTTCCCGCAATATTAGAAATATTCTATCTTCCTATCGTTATATAATCTCCAATTTCCTTATTCCATCATAATAAATTTTCGTGGAAAATACAATTGTTTTTTTCAGGCAAACACCTTGCACTCTGAACCAATGGAGTAAAAATAAAGCGCTTTCATTTTCATTTAATTATGAATATTGAGATAATAAATGCCGCAGCCTCCGAGAAACACTATTTCCCAGGAGAAACGTTTTCCGCCCCCTATTCAATATTATTTTTGCTAAGCAGAATGGCGTAAAGCCTTACTCTCTTCCTTACTCTCTTCCATTCTCCCTTGTATACGCCATAATCCTGCTTAACCCGGCAAAAATCATGCATTAATCGATAAATGCCTCATTCAGCCGCAGCAAAAGCCGGCTGAACATTTCTTTTTCATCGCCGGACCAATCGTCAAGCATACGATGATACCGCTCAAGACGCATCTTTTTATCAGCTTTTAACCTCTGTTTGCCAAGCTTCGTAATCGCAAACAGACTGACCCGCCCGTCAGAAGGATCAGAAAAACGCTGGATCAGCTCTTTCGACTCCAAGGCCGCTGCCTGGCGTGACAATGTGGAAATATCCAGCTTAAATGATTCGGCCAATTCCTTCACACGCGCCGGCCCGAATTCATCCAGCTGCCGTAATAACAAATACGCAGCCCTTTCCAGATGTCCGATTTTACGGTCGGAGTTATCAAGATAAACAGCTCTCCTGATAAAAGTGGTGAGCTCATATTCAATTAATTCAATCGGATCTTGTTTTGACAAACGCCTCACTCCTTACATTGACAACAGCAACATTAGTTGTATAATACAAACATATGCACATTTACTCAGAAAACATATAGAAAGATTTTGCATACATATATTTGTATAGTACAAATATATGTGCCAAAAGTAAAGAAACTTATAGAAACATCAAGAAAGGGGGAAGCTGCTCTTCTCCAAAGAACAGCATTGTCGTGAAAGTCATACGCATCATCTTGCAAATCATTATTTTATTCGCATTTTCCTTTATCGGGGGAGCCGTTCAGCAGTTCTTTCACCTGCCCATTCCCGGAAGCATCATCGGTTTGATCCTGCTGATCATATGTTTATCGGTTAAGATCATTCCCGTCAAAATGATTGAAGACGGAGCCGGATTTTTGCTGTCTTTTCTTCCGCTCTTATTCATTCCGGCCATGACGGGCGTCATCAATTACCCGTCACTGTTTTCCGCCAGCGGGGCTGCTCTGTTTCTGATCATCGTGCTGAGCACCATCGTCACAATGATCGCCGCAGGATACGCGAGCCAGCTGTTAGAGCACAAAGCCAATCAGAGAAAGGAGAAAAAGAAGTGCAGCAAGCATGTATCGCAATCGTTATAATTTTGTTCACGGCCGCCGCCTATCTGGCTATGGTGAGATTATATGTGCGCTTTCCATATCCCTTTCTCATACCGGTTTTGACGACTACGATTTTCATTATCGCCGTGCTGCTTGTTTTTCATATTCCGTATAAAGACTATATGATCGGCGGACAATGGATCAATTCACTGCTCGGACCCGCCGTGGTGGCTTTGGCATACCCGCTTTATAAGCAGCGCCGGGTGTTAATCAAGTATATGTTTCCGATCATCGGCGGCGTGTTGGCCGGTTTATTCTCCGGAATGGTCAGCGGCCTGCTATTTGCAGAGCTGTTCGGCATCAGCCGGAGTTTGATTTTGTCAATTATCCCAAAATCAATTACGACTCCTGTCGCCATACAGATTGCGTCCGGTATCGGCGGTGTCCCTTCCATGACAGTCGTGTTCGTCATGATCGCAGGGTTTTCCGGCGTTATCTTAGGACCGCTGCTTCTCAAGTGGATCCGCATCCGCAGCTCACTCGGGAAAGGAATTGCATTCGGGAGCGCTTCCCATGCGCTCGGCACCTCAAAAGCAATGGAGTACGGAGAATTAACGGTCTCCATGAGTTCTGTTTCCATGACGCTCTGCGCCGTGTTAGGGTCGGTCTTCGGCCCCGTTGTAGCATGGATGTTTCAAATTTAAAGCCGGCGGTTCTCCGTCAGCTTTTTTCATGTGCGGATCATCTCATTTCCTTCCATTATTATGTTTCATTTGTAAGAATAATGGTAAAGTAGAAAACAAGGAGGGATTTAATGATGACTGGAGCAATTCCGCAAAAGAAACTGCTGGATGGGACAAGCATTCCCGCGATCGGCTTCGGTACATACGCTCTTAATGGAAACAATGGCGTTCATGCCATTACCAGCGCCATTGATATCGGCTACCGTCTGATTGATACCGCTTATAACTATGAAAATGAAGGGACGGTCGGAGAAGCCATCCGCAGAAGCTCTGTTCCGAGAGAACAGCTATACGTGACGTCCAAGCTGCCCGGGCGCTACCATGACTATGACAAAGCTGTACAAACCATCCAAGAATCTTTATACCGCGCCGGTCTGGACTACTATGACCTGTATCTCGTCCATTGGCCGAATCCGAAACAAGACCGCTACACGGAAGCATGGCAGGCACTGATTGATGCGAAAAAATGGGGCCTGATCCGCTCCATCGGCGTCTGTAATTTCCTGCCTGAGCATATCGAACGGCTCGAACGTGAAACCGGCGTAAAGCCAGGCATCAACCAAATTGAACTGCATCCCGCTTTTAATCAGCAGCAGCAGCGCCAATGGCACGAAGAACAGGGCATCGTGACAGAATCATGGAGCCCGTTATCCCGCGCCGGCGAAGTATTAAACGATCAAAAACTCGGACAGATTGCGGACAAATACGGCAAAACCATTTCTCAAGTCATTTTGCGCTGGCATATCCAGCTGGGCGCCATCCCGATTCCAAAATCAGCATCGCCCGAGCGCCAGCTTGAAAACATCTCTGTTTTTGATTTCTCCCTTGATGAAAACGACATGAACATCATCGACTCGCTTACCCGCCCCGACGGACGCATAAACGGCCAAGACCCGGCGGAGTATGAGGAGTTTTAAGAAAACACATAAAGAAAAGCTGACGGCATCATTCGTCAGCTTTTTTCTCATTTTATATACGCACACCCAGCTCCCGTTTCCATTCAGAAAGCCAATCTGTATCCCCAGATCCGTATTGCCTGCTTTGACCGGCATCACGCAGAGATCCGTTTTTATACTCAATGGACAGCACCAAATCAGGAATGGCGTCATAACCCGTTCTCGCAAGCTTCGTGAGCGCCTGTCCGTAATGGGCGGCCGCTTCTGCCGCCGTATGTTTCAGCAAAGGATCGTGCTGCAGCGCTTCCTTATAGACGTCTAAAAGGTCACGGCCGTCTTCTGTGACGTACTTTCCGTCCACGATCTGCAAGTCTTTCAGATGATAGCCGGTCACCTCATACATTTCCCGAACGACTTGATATTTCTCATATGTTTCCGGCGTAAACTGCGAGGAGTCATCACTCCGGCTGCGAATGATGTGCGCAAACAGCTCTTTGCTGTTTTCCCCGGAGTTTAAGACGGCTTCAATCTGCTGAGTGAGCTCTTTATCGTCAATCCCGCTCACTTTTAACAGATAATCAATCGGTGATATCGTAAATGTAAGATTCGCACCCTCCGGAATCTGAATATGATTCCGATGAAAAAGCACACCGATTTGCTGATTGACCTGCCCTCTCTGAAACATCTTTTCATTTTCTCCTTGAATCTCTCCGTTGAGCGTTTCACCCCGAAACGCCGCATCACGGAAATCATAGCTCTGGGCTTTCCCCTTAAACAGCCATTCCGTTTCATTATGATAAGCAGCCTGACGCTCCGATTCTGATAAATCACTTCTGAAATAAGGTGAATCGGCACGCTGGTATTTGTCCTTAATATAATGCAAAGGATCTGGTTTTCGTTTATTGATTTCATTGATACGGCTGTATTTCTCATCAAGAATCTTGCTCGCAATATCACTCTCAGACTCATACCGATTATTAGCGTCTATTACCGTCTCATTCCCATTATCCGTAATCGTTTTCTGATTTGCGGATTGATATAAACGGGACAGACTGCTCCCTTTCTCAGTGACACCGCTCCTTGAATAATTCACCTGGCTGAGATCGCGGGTGCCGCTTGCCTGAATCAATAAGCTGTCCGGCCCTTTTGCCGCATCTTTCACATTTGTTTTGGAAGAATACCGCTGAAGCGCTTGCTGAGCCATTATTTGATTTTTTATATAACGAGCGTTTAGGCGCATGTTTTTAACCTCCGCTTGAGATAATGTTCTAGTGTTTGTATCGGCTGTTTTCCAGTTGATTTTAACCTAAAATAACAAATGTTTACATTATGGGGGTTTTTTATGTATGATGTAGTCAAAAAGGGGGATTTTTCCATGAAAAAGTATATATCTATACTATTTGTCAGTGCAATCGTATTATCAGGCGTATTGTTTGCACCTTCAGCCTCTGCCTCTGCGTCTCAAAAGAACTCATCACAAATAAGCGCTATTACAGGAAATCACTCATTTGAAACTGCCAATCCGGTAGGCTACTGGAAATATAAAAATATTGATACAGCCATATTGCCGGAAGGGGAAAAAGAATCGTACTTCACTTTCACGGCAAATAAGGGAGAAAGACTCTATGTCAGGAGCTCAACAAGAAGTGAATACAAGGGAATGAGCATTGAAATTTATAATAAAAATAAAGTGCTGGTCAGTAAAGGCACAGAAGTGATAAACCCTGATACGCCGCTTCCTTTTATCTATGCCATTACAGATGCGAAAGAGAATAACGAGATGTTCTACGTGAAAATGTCCCGCGGCTCATACACTGATGATATATACTTTACACTCTCCATTTACGATCGAATCAAAGCTGGAAGCGAGACCTTCGCATTCAGCGGCGCAGCTGAAAATAAAGGAAATACAAGCCTCAGTCCGAACGGATCAGATTCAACCGTTCTCAGGCTCGACTTAACCAAACAGACAAGCATTCCAAAAGACGCCATAGTGAAAAGAATCGGCACCGCCGCGACTCAAATACCAAGTCAAGGAAACACAAGACACTGCATAATGTCAGAAGAAAATAAAGTGTGGCACCGCGCACTCGCAAACAGCTCCACTCAAGGAAATTACGATATCACACTGGAAGATAACCTCTCAGTCTCAAGCATCTGGAATTTTAAATACAACACACTCGCAACAGCAAAATCGGCTATGAAAAATGTGAAATTGAAGATGATTATGAGTACGATATGACAACGCAGTTTTAATTAGAAGAACTGCCGCCCATTGTGCGGGCGGCTGTCTCCTTGGAGTTAAAGTGAATTTATGAGCCCGTGCCATGCCTTATCCTGTTGTCACAGCATAAAACATTAAACACGCTGCTAAAATTCTTTTTTATGATATATAGCTGCGGCGATGAAAAATGAAATGATATATAAGATAACGCCGATCATGAGATATATAATCGGGACATATAAAGAAGGATTTATGTGCAAAAATGACAGCGGTACTTGTTCTGCTACATACCCAACGACACTTTGCAATCCAAAGGTAGCAAAAAGTCCCCCCATTGCCCCTCCAATCACGATAGCATCGGATTTTTCCGGGCCTATCATGTAGAGAAGAGGATAAACGATTGCACCGGCAAAGAGAACGATGAACGTTCCAAAAGAGACAATATTAAATATGCCGTCAATTGGTTCATCAGAACCCAGGCTGTATACAACGAAAATACCATAAGATATTACAGCTCCGATCACAACAACCAAAAGATAAAAGAAATAGTGACTTTGAACAATATTTGTTCTGCTGACGGGTAAAGTCAGGACATACCTGTCATAGCCAGACTTGCTCTCATACTTTATAACCTCAAGTGCGGGCATAACGACAAACAAAATAATCAGCATAGCAACAAAACGATGCATTGAAGCATCCCCAAAATAAAAAATGACTGCTGATACCAATATGGCCAACCCCGTGTATGCAAAGAAACTTCGATAAACCAAGTAATAGTTAGTCAGTAACAGACCTCTCAATGTTTTCACTCCTCGTTAAAAAGACGCTGATTTCTTCTATGGAAATGGTGTTGGCCGTTACGCCATTCGGCAATTTCTGTTGATCCGATACAAGCACACTCCAATAAGATCCATGATTCCTTTTTGCTAGAACGATATCTTCGTCAATCTCAGCCAATTGACCTTCATCAACGTCTATAACGGTATAGCTTTCAAGAACCTTATCTTTCTCTTCATTTAATAAAATTTTGCCATCTTTCATCATAATGATATGGCTGGCTATCTTCTCGACATCAGTCATAATGTGCGATGAAAGTAAAATACCGCCGTTGCTTTTACTCACAAAGCTTTTTAATTCATTTAACAGATCATCTCTTGAAGAAGGATCAAGCCCTCCCGTTGCTTCATCCAGAAGTAATAATTTTGCATTATGCGACAAAGCAACAGCTACGGATAACTTCATTGACATGCCGCGCGAGAATGTATTCACTTTTTTGTCCATAGGTAAAGAGAAAGAATGAACCAACCGGTAAAAATGATCTTGGTCCCAAGCGTCGAATAGTTTCTTAAATACATGATTCAGCTGCTTTATCGTAAGGTGCGCGGGCAGATTCATCGCATCAAATACGACCCCAATATCTTCTTTGAACTTTATATGTTTATCCAGATTCTCTTTACCAAAGATTTTCACTTTACCTCTATCCTGATAGATTAATCCTAATATCGTTTTAAATGTTGTTGACTTGCCTGCGCCGTTATCACCGATAAAACCGACAATTGATCCGGCAGGCACATTGAATGTAACATCCTTTAAAACAGCTTTATGACCAAAAGATTTGCTGATGTTTCTGATTTCTAAAAGATTTGACATCATTCCACTCCTATCATTGTTGTCAGGACTTTTTTAAGAATTGAACCGGAGTATTGCAAAATGTTGTTATTTTCATATCTAGTCTAGGTATTCATAATGGATCAGGAGCCGACAAATACAAAAGGGATTTTAAAGTCTTTTTTAATCATAATTTGGAAGTGTAATCGATTGATTACATTTATATAATGGATATTCATGATGAAAATTACTGGAGGTGATTACTTTTCGATGAGACATACACAAAAATGATTTACTAATGATTACATTTATGGATGTTAACCGGAATGCATCTCGTATTATAAAGCAGGTGTTATTCCTTTTCAATATATAAAAGGGGATTTCTTTACAATCGCAAAGAGTATGTATTTCTCATTTCCGCATTAAAAAACCCCTCTGGCTAATAACCAAAGGGGTTAAATATATTATTCCACCGTAACACTCTTCGCAAGGTTGCGCGGTTTATCAACGTCACAGCCGCGGTGCAGCGCAGCGTAGTAAGCGATCAGCTGCAATGGCACAACAGATACCAGCGGAGCAAGCGCAGGGTTGACTTCCGGCAGGATGAATCTGTCGTCTGCGTCTTCTAAGCCTTTCAGCGAGATGATGCAAGTGTTGGCGCCGCGGGCTGCGACTTCCTTCACGTTTCCGCGGATGCTCAGGTTGACGTGTTCTTGTGTCGCAAGCGCAAAGACCGGTGTTCCTTCTTCAATCAGAGCGATTGTTCCATGCTTCAGCTCGCCGCCGGCGAAGCCTTCCGCCTGGATGTAAGAAATCTCTTTCAGCTTCAGGGCGCCTTCGACACACACGAAGTAGTCAAGGCCGCGGCCGATGAAGAAAGCGTTTCTTGAAACAGTCAGGTACTCACGCGCGATCATTTCCATTTCGTCCTTCTGGTCGCAGAGGGCTTCCATGGCGTTTGCCGCAATACCTAATTCTTTGACCAAATCAAAACCGATATCAACGCCGTTGCGTTCTGCTGCAACGGACGCAAGGATCGCGAGGACGGCAATCTGAGCCGTATACGCTTTTGTTGATGCCACGGCGATCTCAGGGCCTGCGTGCAGAAGCAATGTGTAATCCGCTTCACGGGAAAGCGTTGATCCCGGAACGTTTGTAATCGTCAGCGCTTTGTGACCCAGCGCTTTGACTTGAACAAGCACGGCGCGGCTGTCCGCTGTTTCTCCGCTTTGAGAAAGGAAGATAAAGAGCGGCTTCTTAGACAGAAGCGGCATGTTGTAAGAGAATTCACTCGCTACATGCACTTCAACCGGTACGTTTGCCCACATTTCAATATATTGTTTCCCGACAAGACCGGCGTGATAGCTCGTTCCGCAAGCCACGATATAAATGCGGTCCGCTTCCGCCACGGCGTCAGCGACATCGCCCGCCACGGCCAGTCTGCCGTTTTCGTCCTGATACGTTTGGATGATTTTGCGCATAACAAGCGGCTGCTCATCCGTTTCTTTTAACATGTAGTGAGGGTATGTGCCTTTTTCGATATCACTGGCGTCAAGCTCAGCGATATAAGACGCACGTGTCATGACTTCACCGTCAAGATTTTTAATCACGGCTTCGTCTTTTGTCACGATCACCATTTCTTTGTCCAAAAGCTCAACGTATTCATTCGTTACTTGAAGCATAGCCATCGCGTCAGATGCCACGACGTTAAACGTATCTCCAAGGCCGATTAACAGAGGGCTTTTGTTTTTTGCAACGTAAATGGTGTCTGTGTTTTCACCGTCAAATAATGCAATTGCGTAAGAGCCTTTTAACAGAGTCAGTGTTTTGCGGAACGCTTCTTCTGTGCTGAGTCCTCCCGCCACAAATTGCTCGATCATTTGAACGACTACTTCAGTGTCCGTGTCGCTTTTCAGTTCAACGTTTTCAAGATACTCGCGCTTCAGCTGAACATAGTTCTCGATCACACCGTTATGAACAAGTGTAAAGCGGCCGAGTGCGCTTTGATGCGGGTGAGCGTTCAGGAAGCTTGGTTCGCCGTGAGTCGCCCAGCGTGTATGGCCGATTCCCGCTTGAGATTCAACCGTGTGATCCACCACTTCACGAAGGTCGGCGATGCGGCCTTTTTCTTTGTACACATGCACGCCCTGCTCATTCGCCACAGCGATACCGGCAGAGTCATAGCCGCGGTACTCAAGCTTCTCTAATCCTTTTAACAAAATCTCTTTCGCATCAAGCTGACCGATGTAACCTACAATTCCACACATATTTTCTTCCTCCTAAAGGTGTAAAAGGAGACGAAGAAAGTCAAATTACAAGGGGACTTTCAATCGTCCCCTCCCACATGTTTTTTTGGAAGATCATGTGATTTCCCTTTGTTCGGAGAGTCGCCCCTCCGGTTTGAAGAAATCCTTACGGCTGTGATCTAAATGAATCAGCCGGGAGGCATCCGCCGAAAATTCGATAACCTCCATCCTCGTCAACTAAGCCGTTTTTCGGGCGCTTAGTTCGGGCGCTGTAATTATAAAAGATGCAAACAATCCCGCCTTTCCTGCAAGTGAAAAACAAAGGCTGAACAAGCTTGATTTTACAGCATGTGCCAAGGACGGTCAATTATTTTTTGCCGCCCCGGCATCATGTTACTATCATTTTATGCTGATCGCACTTGTCTTGTTCGCTCTCTGCTTATAAACTTCGCTACTCCGCTCCCATTTCTGTCCGCACGACATCCACGATTTTTGTGACATATTCGTCACAAAGCTCTTTTGTTCTCGCTTCCGCCATCACGCGTACGAGCGGTTCGGTGCCTGACGGGCGCACTAAAATCCGGCCGTCTCCGTTCATTTCTTTTTCCACTTCAGAAATCACGGCCTTCACCTTAGCGT
Source organism: Bacillus sp. JK62 (assembly GCF_053663455.1). NCBI lineage: Bacteria > Bacillati > Bacillota > Bacilli > Caryophanales > Bacillaceae > Bacillus > Bacillus sp. JK62. The sequence continues at coordinate 5,463 of NZ_JBSJQA010000008.1, read as the reverse complement.
TTTCTTCTACCTTATATTTATCCGTCACTTTCACGTTCACTAAGAGCTGCGGGAATTTTTTCATTTCATCCGCAAGTTCTGAAAGGGTTTTGCCGGACGCCTTCAGCGTATTCACAAGCATGATCGCGGACAAAAGACCGTCGCCGGTAGTGTTGTAATCAAGGAAAATAAGGTGCCCTGACTGCTCTCCGCCGACATTATAGCCGTCTTTTTTCATCGCTTCTACGACATAGCGGTCGCCGACTGCCGTTTGAACGCTTTTGATTTCTTCTTTTTCAAGCGCTTTGTAGAAACCGAGGTTGCTCATCACGGTCGATACGACGGTATCATCCTTCAGACGGCCTTCTGATTTCAAATACTTCGCGCATATGTACATGATCTGATCGCCGTCGACGATGTTTCCTTTTTCATCAACGGCAATGAGGCGGTCGCCGTCTCCGTCAAACGCAAGGCCGATATCGGCGTTTTTTTCTTTGACGAAAGCACTCAGCGCTTCCGGGTGTGTAGAACCGACGCCATCATTAATGTTTAATCCGTTCGGAGACGTCCCCATTGTAGATACGTCAGCATCGAGATCGGCAAAAAGGTGCGTCGCAATGGAAGATGTCGCACCATGGGCGCAGTCAAGCGCTACATGAATGCCCGTAAAATCTTCGTCCGCCGTCTGCTTTAAAAATTGCAGATACTTTTGAACGCCTTCAAAATAATCGTTCACAAGCCCGAGGTCCGCGCCTGTCGGTCTCGGCAGCTTATCTTCCGGTTCCTCCATGAGACGTTCAATCTCGGCCTCCTGCTCATCAGAAAGCTTAAAGCCGTCCCCTCCGAAAAATTTAATTCCGTTATCCTGTACGGGGTTGTGAGAAGCGGAGATCATGACGCCCGCCTCAGCATCCATGGCTTTCGTTAAATAGGATACCCCCGGCGTAGAAATAACGCCGAGGCGCATCACTTCAGCTCCGATCGATAAAAGTCCGGCGACAAGGGCTCCCTCCAGCATATGTCCGGAGATACGTGTATCACGGCCGATCAGCACTTTCGGGCGCTGCTTATCTTTGGTCAGGACATAACCGCCAAAACGCCCCACTTTAAAGGCCAGCTCTGGCGTAAGCTCGCTGTTGGCAACACCTCTTACACCATCTGTTCCAAAATACTTGCCCATTTTGTATCGCTCCTTTTTCATTCTGTTGAAGAAGAATCAGCGCTTGATCCGTCTTCATCCTGGTCTTGATTTTGATCCTGGTTTTGACTTTTATTCTGATCGCTGTCAGTGTCGTCTTCCCGGTTCTTGCTCTTGTCTTTGTCTGCGTCTCCGCTTGTGCCGTTCTTATTGCCGGAATCAGCGGAGCCGCCGTCATTTTTATTTGAACTTGTGTTTTTCTTAGAAGTCAGCTTGATCTTAACCGTGTCTTTTGACAGGGACCATGTGACGTTTTGCGGGCCGTTTACTTCAAGCTTTACAGAGTGCTCTCCGTCATCCAAGTCCGAGACATTGGCATACAATTCAATGTCCGACTTTTTCAGCGCCTTAATGTTGGCGGGAGAGCCTTTGGCCGTAATATTTATCGCCTGCGATTCAGGGTCGAGAAACTCAATCTGCTGTGAGCCTCCCAGTCCGACCGTCTTGATTGCGACATTGTCAAAATCCTTTTTGTCTTCACTGTCCACTTTAACATGAAGCGTGATTTTTTCCGGTGATACCTTAGTGACGCCCTTAGGAAGCGGGATATCGGCATTGATATCGGTATCTTTATCAATTTTGCCTAAATCAAGAGATACGCCGTCAATAAATTCCAGTGAATCCAGCACATCCTGCGGGCCGTAAACCGTCACCTCACTCGGATTCGAGTCAATACTCGCAACACTCACCCCGTCCGGAAGACTTCCCTTCCTTTCGATTTTGAAAGGAAGCTTTTTGCTCGGACTGGCTACGGGAACCGTCACTTTAATGACTGACGGTTCAACATCAACAGGAAGTGCGTTGCCGTCTTTGTCATAGACGGTCACCTTCACTTCCTTTTCAATGGTCTCATTTGCATTTTCAAGGTTCACGGATGCTTTGACAAGTGAAATGTTATCAATCACATTTTTCGAACCTGTAATCTGCACGTTTTTCGGGCTGATAATCGGCTGCTGAGGGGTATATCCCTTTTTCATTTTGCTTTTATTGTAGTATTCAACTTCCACGGGAAAACTCTCAGCCGTTTTTTCCTGAATCGTAACCGTCGTGACTGACGGGTTAATGGAGATCGTCAGTCCGTCCGATACGTTTTTCGCCTTCAATTCGACCTTATGAGTCCCGGTCTTCAGCTTATTCATATCGGCGTATATCTCAAAATTCTTCGTCTGTCTCGCCTTTTTCACCGCGCTTGTCGAGCCTTTAATCGTGACATTTACCGTCTGGGGCACGCCGGTGACGACATAGTTCGCTTCATCGTAGTATGCTTTTACAGGAATATCAGTAAGCGTAGCCTCGTCAGTCGTTGATGTCGGAAAAAAGGATTCCCCCGGCTTTTTCGGAGTCGGCGCCTGGTTGTTGTTAACCGCAACGTAAAGCAGCAGCGCCAAGAGCAATGCAATGATCTTTACAGCCCAGCGGTTGTTTAAGAATTTATCCATTTTTCTTGCCCCTCCAGTACCAGCGGTTAGAAGAAGTGTCTCTGGCGTTCTTCTTAAACTCGGCTTCAAGCATTTCTTTCAGTGCTTCTTCCGTCAATTCTCTGTGAAGGTCTCCGTTTTTGGCCACACTGATGGCGCCCGTCTCTTCAGATACAATAATGGTTAAGCTGTCCGTCACTTCACTGATGCCGACAGCCGCTCTGTGACGCGTCCCCAGCTCCTTTGAAATAAACGGGCTTTCAGAAAGCGGCAGATAACAGGCAGCCGCAGCAATCTCGTTATTTTTCATAATGACCGCTCCATCATGCAGCGGTGTATTGGGGATGAAGATATTAATCAAAAGCTCCGAGCTGACCTGCGCATTAAGCGGGATGCCCGTCTCAATATAATCGCCCATTCCCGTATCGCGCTCAATGGCGATGAGTGCGCCGATGCGGCGTTTCGCCATGTAGCTGATCGATTTTGTAATCGCTTCAATTGTCTTATGCTGCGCTTCCTCCACAGGGGTTCCGCTCCTGGAAAAGAACCGGCCCCGTCCGAGCTGTTCAAGCGCCCGTCTCAGCTCAGGCTGGAATATAATGATGATCGCTAAAAATCCCCATGTTATCGCTTGGTCCATCAGCCACTGAAGCGTGCTGAGTCCCAAATATGAACTGGCCATCCGGACCAATACGATGACGACGATTCCTTTTAAAAGCTGAACCGCCTTCGTCCCGCGTATGACCATGATTAATTTATATATCACATACCAAACAAGGAGAATATCAACGGCATTGCCGAGGTATTGCAAAAATGGGATGTCCTCAAAAGCCATTTCCTCGTCCTCCAAGAATTCAGTCATTTCGTTTTTTCCGTTATGAATTGTGCTGCATGAGCAATATGTACATCATATAGCGTGCTCATTATACCACATTTTGATTTCTCAAGTGAAATGAGCCGGCGCGGCGTTGCACAAAAAAAGAGTAAAGCGATTATACGCTTTACTCATCTTCATTCGGGTCCAAAGCGCTTACGACGCCCTGTCCCGCCGATTTCAGTTCGTACCAGACCCAGTCAAACAATTGGTTAATCTCTTCAATCTGCCCGGTGACTTGTCCGGCTGAGGCCATGTATTTTTCTCCGTTGACGACGGTCACATTGCCGTCGACTTTTCCTTCAATGAACAGCTTGCCGTTTTTTACTGTGACATCGCCCTTTACGGTCTCGCCTTCAGGGACGGTGACCGTGTGATTCTGCACGACAAGGTTCGGCTGTTTGGACACACTGAAATTGTGGTCATTATGCCAGCTGTTGAAAAAACCGCCGCCCATTAAAATCACAAAAACCGCTGCGGCTGCAATCATCGGATGAGTTTTGATCCATCGTTTTACAGAAGCGCGTTTTTTCTCTTTTGGAAGATTCGCCATAACTTTGGCAGTAAAATCAGCAGGGGCCGTGACATGCGATGTGCTTCGGACGAGTGCTACGGATTTCTCCATTTCATGAAAATGCCGTTTGCAATTCCCGCATGACTGCAAATGTTGTTTTAATACGTTTTCATCTTCAGGAAGGATATCTCCATCAAGATGCTTATGCATAAGCTGCACAATCTGTTCAGGACAGCTCATTTCATCACCCCACTTAAAGATCCCTCAATTGTTTTCTAAGAGCCTCTCTGCCTCTGTGTATCCTTGTCTTGACGGTGCCGACAGGGATATTCAGAATCTCCCCGATTTCAATTAAAGAGAGTTCGTCAATATACTTTAATACAATAACCGTTCTGTACTTGTCAGGCAGCTTTAAAATCTTTTTCTGAATTGTGTCCGACAGCTCCAATGACAATACGGCGTCTTCAGGGAGAACCCCGTCCGCGGCGATCTGCGAATACATCGTCAGCCCTTCTGCTCCCGCTACTTCTGCGTCCAGATAGTAATCAGGCTTTTTCTTGCGGATGCGGTCAATGGTCAGGTTGGTCGCAATTCTGTAAAGCCACGTTGAAAACTTTCTGTTGATATCGAAACTGTCGATATTGACATACGCTCTGATAAAAGCTTCCTGCGCAATATCTTCCGCTTCGTGAACATTGCCGAGCATGCGGTAGCAAAGCTGGTAAATCTTATCTTTATAAAGGTCAACGATTTCTGCAAACGCATTTTGATCGCCTTTTTTGACTTGCTTGATTCTTTTTTTAATCAGGTTTTCCATGTTTTATCTTACCTCTGCCCTTCACCGGTCTGTATCTATACGTTGATTGTTTTAAAAGGTTTCATTTTTTTATTACATTTATTTTACCAAATTTCAGGCAGGGTGTAGATGGAAAATACAGAATATACTGCCTTAACAGCAGCTTAAAAATAGTATATCTGATGAACAATCAAAAATCGAAACAAAATGCCGATAAAAAAAGACACCTTTATGCAAAAGGTGTCTGAGACTGGGCTAGCTGGATTCGAACCAACGCATGACGGAGTCAAAGTCCGTTGCCTTACCGCTTGGCTATAGCCCAAAAATGGTGGAGGGGGGCAGATTCGAACTGCCGAACCCTGAGGGAGCGGATTTACAGTCCGCCGCGTTTAGCCACTTCGCTACCCCTCCGTATTTTTTTGGAAAACAGTGCCGGCCAGAGGACTTGAACCCCCAACCTACTGATTACAAGTCAGTTGCTCTACCAATTGAGCTAGGCCGGCAAATATGGTGGAGGATGACGGGCTCGAACCGCCGACCCTCTGCTTGTAAGGCAGATGCTCTCCCAGCTGAGCTAATCCTCCATATATTACACTTACGTGTAATGGCTTGGCGGCGTCCTACTCTCACAGGGGGAAACCCCCGACTACCATCGGCGCTGAAGAGCTTAACTTCCGTGTTCGG
>NZ_JBSJQA010000007.1:0-164233 GCF_053663455.1 Bacillus sp. JK62 | reverse complement strand
GGTTTTTACATGTTTTGCAGCCGCTTTTTCACCGGCTTCCAAGACGTTATCCACTTTGGCGGCACCTGTTTTGGCGAGCTTGCTTGATACTTTTACAGCTGAGCCGGAACCTTTTAGTCCGACGATGCTCCCGATGGCGTAGGTGATGTAATGTGATCTTGAATACGCATCCCCGTTAACCATTTTATCATTCCACGAATCCGCCAGGTTTGTCCATATGATTTTTGCGTAGGAGGGTGTGTTCAATACAGCCGATATGGTTTTAGCGACTTTTTGTTCATCGGAGAGATGGTAAAAATCCCATGCGCCGACAGCGAGATCTTTGACGCCTGTTATGGTGTCTTTTCCCACATCATAAAGGCCGACGCCTATTCCTTTGACGATATCCCAAGCCGTTTCTCCGACTTCTTCGAGCTGTTTTGCTTGTTCAAGCTGCATCACATATTCCACCTGAGCGGGTTCAAGGTTTTCATAGCCGATCTTCTTCGCGATTTCCAAATACTCATCCGGATCGGTGACACCATCGGCCAGCTTTTTCTTCAGATCCTTGATTTCACGCTCTTTCGCCTCTTCCTTTTTAATCGTCAAATAAGCATCCGAATGTCTTGCAATCTCGCCTTTTTTCTTATGGATGTCGCTTTCACGGTACGCCTTGGCGTTGTAGTGAAGCGGCGTGGCGCTTTTTCCTTTGCCCGTGGCATTTTGAAGCTGCTGGAAGTCAGCTTGGATGAACTGTTCGTTCGCTTCGGTTTCTGCGTATTCTTTCGTTAGATCGTGATCAAGCTTGCCGAGTTATGTATCGTTTCGCTTCTTTTTTTGTCAGCTGAAGAAAGCTTCTGATCTGTGCTTTCCGTTGAAAACAGATCAAGCGAGATGATGTCATCGATCTCACCGAGGATGGAGCGCATGTCCTTTTTCTGCTCTTCCATCATCGCCTTTGATTTACTGAGGGCGTGGGTGAGCTCATGCTCCAGAAATGATTCCTCCACATGCGAATTGGAAAGTCCGGCATCTTCGACCTTACCGGGAAGGCTTGTGAGAAATGCGATTTTCATGTCGATCAGATCAAGCCAGCTGTCTGTGACGCCGGCGTGGTCCTTGAAAAAAGCTTTGATGTTATTTGCGCCCCGGCCTGAGAAATCATTGTCACCAAGATCAGCCATGCCTTGAAACGCTTTTTTCAGATTAACCATCTGGCCGCGCAGTTTTTTGTATTCACCCGCGCGCTGTTTGGCGGCGGCCAGGAGGGTGGTTGCTTCGAAAACTTTCATGACCATATCCTTTCTTTTGTTCGATATCAAAATTTTACCACGTGAGTCAGGATATACAGTGTAGGAAATAGGTAATAAGAATAAAATGAATCTTTTGGCTTGCGACTTCCTTCCTGTATGAAGGGGGGCTTTTTTATGTTTTGTACAATAATCCTCAAATTCGGCTTACTGCGCTCCGGTGATTTTAAGCGTGCCTGTTTTTTCTAATGTCTTACACTCGAAACAACCCAACCGCTGAGGTATAATAGAAGCAGAGTATTTATCATACAGATTCAATTCGTGAAAGAGAGTGGAACAAAATGGGCCGTAAGTGGAACAATATTAAAGAAAAGAAAGCATCAAAGGACGCAAATACGAGCCGGATTTACGCGAAGTTCGGCCGTGAGATTTATGTGGCGGCAAAACAAGGCGAGCCAGATCCGGAATCGAACCAGGCGTTAAAAGTGGTGCTTGAACGCGCAAAGACGTACAGTGTGCCGAAAAATATTATTGAGCGTGCGATTGAAAAGGCGAAAGGCGGCGCGGAGGAGAACTTTGACGAGCTGCGTTACGAAGGTTTCGGGCCGAACGGTTCAATGATCATCGTTGATGCGTTAACGAATAATGTAAACCGCACGGCGCCTGAAGTGCGCGCCGCATTCGGGAAAAACGGCGGAAATATGGGTGTGAGCGGGTCTGTCGCTTACATGTTTGATGCGACCGCCGTTATCGGCGTTGAAGGCAAGACGGCGGATGAAGCGCTGGAATTGCTGATGGAAGCTGATGTGGACGTGCGCGATATTTTAGAAGAGGATGACAGTGTTATCGTGTATGCCGAGCCTGATCAATTCCATGCCGTACAGGAGGCATTCAAAAATGCCGGCGTTGAAGAGTTCACGGTTGCGGAGCTGACGATGCTTGCGCAAAATGAAGTCGAGCTTCCGGAAGATGCGAAAGCTCAATTTGAAAAGCTGATCGATGTGCTGGAAGACCTCGAAGACGTACAGCAGGTTTATCACAATGTGGATTTAGGCGAATAAAGACAAAAAGGCCGGGACGGCATAAGTTCCGGCCTTTTTATTTTGCTTATGCGGCCGGCCTGTATCGTATTTCTCCGTAAGCAATTATTGATTATTTCACCAAAACTGGGCGGATGCCCATACGTTTCCTTCCGCATGTCATAAACTGGACTGTAACCTATGTGAAGGAGCGATAAATCATGAATGAAAGAAGACCGATTTACGGCGGCGGCTATGGAGGCTACGGAGGCTACCCGGGGTACGGTTTTGGCGGCTACGGAGGTTACGGAGGCTACGGTGGCTACGGCGGCTTCGGAGGATATCCGGGATACGGTTTCGGCGGAGGCTACGGCTACCCGGGATACGGTTTTGGCGGTTACGGCGGTTTTGGCGGTTACGGCGGCTACCCGTTCCATCATCATCATCATCATCGGGACAGCCAATTTATCTGACCATTCGGGAAAAGCACTCTTGGAACAGCAAGAGTGCTCTTCTCATGTTCTTGCAGCTGTGTTACGATTGGAGCAAAATCATCAAGTACATATGACATTTCTGTAAATCATGAGCAAGTTGTTTATAAACTGAAAAGCATGATCTGTAAAAACTCTTTATCGGGAGGTTTTACATGTGAGAAGTGAAGACGAAATGATGAAATTGATTCTTGATATTGCGATGAAGGACGAGAGAATCCGTCTTGTCACTTTAGAGGGATCAAGAACCAATAAAAATGTACCGAGAGACAAATTTCAAGACTATGATATTTCTTATTTTGTGACCGATATGGACTCTTTCACATCTGACGAAAGCTGGCTGGATCAGTTTGGCGAAAGAATGATGATGCAAAAACCTGAAGATATGGAACTTTTCCCTCCGGAACTCGGAGACTGGTTCTCCTATCTCATGCTTTTTAAAGATCATCATAAAATCGACTTAACTTTGATCCCTCTGAGTCAAACAGAGAATTATTTTACACAGAGTGATGGTTTGGCGGAAATAGTATTAGACAAGGATGACCGAATCAACAGTAAGATGATTGCGAGTGATGAACAATATCATATAAAGAAACCGACCCCCAGAGAGTTTGATGATTGCTGCAATGAATTTTGGATGGTTTCAACCTATGTGATTAAAGGATTAATGCGTAAAGAAATACTGTTTGCGCTGGATCATATGAATGACATTTTAAGGCCTAATGTTTTGCGTATGATTGCGTGGAATATCGGGATAGAGAATCAGTTTTCATTAAGTGTAGGGAAGAATTATAAGTATATTCAACATTACATGAATGCGAAAGATTGGGAAATTCTGCTGAATACTTATGTCGGCAATACGTATGAAAGCGTGTGGAAGGCATTGTTTGACTGCCAGGATCTCTTCAGAGCATATTCAACGTCAGTGGCTGTTTTATTGAGATATGAATATCCTGAATATGATCGACGACTTACGGAATATACATTGAAACATTATCAGCGCTTTCAATCAGATTTTTCATTATGATTTTTTTACTTCAAATTCCAGATGAGCCGCATTGAGTCCGTTTTTAACGGGCTTTTTTATTTTCTTACAGGGCATAAATGTTGATACGGATTCATACCTATTAAGGTCATGTGTTTAGGAAAGGAGGATCGTAATGAAAGAAAATCAGCCGTTTACACCGGTCAAATCCTATAAACCCTTCCACAGCCGGTTTGATCCCTGCCCGCCGATCGGAAGAAAATACTACAGAACGCCGCCGCATCTTTATATGCGGTTTCAGCCGTATCACTTGGAGCAGTTTTCTCCGATGGAGGCATTGAGAAAAGGAACCCTTTGGAAGGATCTTTACGATTTCTATGATAATCCTTATCGGGGGGGAATCGAATATGGCGAAAAAGATTGATGATGAATACTATCGGCTGCTGGAGCAAATTCAGGCGGCGGACTTTGTCTTGGTGGAGCTGACGCTTTATCTGGATACGCATCCCCATGACCGTCTCGCGCTTCAGCAGTTTCATGAATATTCCCGGTACTCAAGGCAGCTGAGAAAACGGTTTGAACCTGAGTACGGACCGCTTCTGCAATTCGGCGTGAGTCAGGCCGGCGCTCAATGGGACTGGGGCCGCGGTCCTTGGCCATGGCAAGTATAAGGAGGGATCTGTAAATGTGGGTATATGAAAAAAAGCTGCAGTATCCGGTTAAAGTGAGTACATGCAACCCGATGCTGGCTAAGTTTCTCATTGAACAATACGGCGGGGCGGACGGCGAATTGGCCGCAGCGCTCCGGTACTTAAACCAGCGCTACACGATTCCTGATAAGGTGATCGGCCTGCTGACGGATATCGGCACGGAGGAGTTTGCGCATTTAGAAATGATTGCGACGATGATTTATAAGCTGACAAAAGATGCGACACCGGAGCAGCTGCGTGATGCAGGGCTCAGTGATCATTACGTCAACCATGACAGCGCGCTGTTTTATCACAATGCGGCCGGAGTTCCGTTCACAGCGTCTTACATACAGGCGAAGGGAGATCCGATTGCTGATTTATATGAGGATATTGCGGCTGAAGAAAAGGCGAGAGCGACGTATCAATGGATTATTGATATTTCCGATGATCCTGACCTGAATGATTCACTCCGTTTTCTGCGTGAGCGTGAAATCGTTCACTCTATGCGTTTCAGGGAAGCGGTTGAGATTTTAAAAGAAGAACGTGATAAGAAGAAAATTTTTTAAACGGCCCTCAAACATGACGGCTGTTTTTTTCCTTTCTGCGTTTGGTCTATAATAAAGGTGTCGAATATTCTGATTACAGGAGGATTTTATGACACCATTTACGATTACGGAGGAGAAGGCGGGGGCATTCCGGGTCACCTCCGCCCGGAAGGATGATGAAGAAGAGGTTATGGATCTGCTCGTGCAAGCGGCAGAATGGCTTCGCGATAAAGGGTCGAACCAGTGGAGCGGCCTTCTGCAAGGGGAAGATACCCACAATATGCGGGAGGCGATCGCCAAAGGGTATGTTTTTTTATTCAGGCAGAATGAAGAGCTGGCAGGCGTCGTCATGCTGCTTCCCGAAGCAAGCGGGTGGGACAGACGTCTATGGGGCGATGAAGGACATGAGGAGTCCGTATATCTCCACCGGCTGGCGATTAACAGGCGGTTTGCAGGCGCGGGGCTCGGCCGGACAATCATGACTTGGGCGGAGACGGGTGTGTCTTGTCCGGGAAAAACGAAAATCCGGCTCGACTGCGTGGCTGAAAACAAGGCGCTTCAGTCGTTTTACAGCGGAATGGGGTACGAATCAAAAGGACTCGCGCCGGGTTATCATTTGTTTGAAAAAAAGGTGAGCAAATAAAAAGCTCCTCATGACGGAGGTGCAAAAGACATGGGGTTTTTTTATCTGATCTGTCTGGCCGCATTTTGTCTTAACTTTGCCGTATCGGCTGTGCTCCGTAAGAAATGGCCGAAAAAGATGTGGCCTGAGTGCCTTTTGGCGGTGCTGGGCCTGACTGCTTTCGGTACGGTTGTTTACAGCATTTTCGGTGTCGGCGGCTGGGAAGGAATGGGCTTGGGGCTTGCCGCGATGTTTGCGGGTTCCGGAGCGGTAGCCGGTTATGCCGCTGAGGTGTGCTTACGGGTCGTCAGATCGAATCAAAAACAGTAAGCAGAAGTGAAAAAAACGCAGCCTCGGCTGCGTTTTTTTGTGTATTGCCGGCCGCTGTATAGAAAACAGGCGGATGTCCATAATGGTAATGACTTTTAAGAAGAAGGTGCGAATATGGGACATTTACTTACAGTGGCTTGGGAGTTAGTATGCGGCTTGGGTATTTTATTTGTGATTTTAAAATTGCTTGGAAAAACTCAATTCTCGCAAATTACGCCGTTTGATTTTATTTCCGCGCTCATCCTCGGCGAACTGGTCGGAAATGCGGTGTATGATAAAGGCGTCAGGATTATTGAAATCATTTTTGCTTCTCTGTTATGGGGGGTTTTAATTTATCTCATCGAACTGATTACGCAGAAAGTAAAAAGCTCCAGAAAGCTGTTGGAAGGCGAGCCGAGTATTATCATACATAAAGGAAAACTGAAATATGATGTGCTGAAAAAGAATAAGCTGGACATTAATCAATTGCAAAGCCTTCTCAGACAGGCGAATTGCTTTTCCATACAGGAAGCGGAGTACGCAATTTTAGAAACAAACGGGATGGTCAGCGTCCTGCCGAAATTCCAATATGACACGACGAAAAACGGCGACATGCAAATAAAGCCGAAGCAGGTCTCTTTGCCGGTCACGCTGATTATTGACGGCGAAGTGCTGTATGAAAATCTGAAAGAAGCCGGGCTGGAAGAAAAGCAGCTGAATCAGGAGCTGAAAAAGCTGAACATCAAAAAAACGGAGGACGTGCTGTATGCGGAATGGAAGCCCGATAAACCGCTGTTTGTCCTGCCGTATGAGGAGAAAAAATAAAAAGAGCATTGCCCTGGGGCAAATGCTCTTTATTATTTTTCGTGTACGCCTGTTTTAACGGCTCTGACATGATACATACCGACATCCGTTCCAAGCATATAATCAGGTTTCGGCTTGCCTTGGTTTGCTTTGTGGGCCGCGATGTGGTCTTCGCTTTTTTCCCATTGTTTCCAATGGTCTTCAGACTCCCAGCGGATTAACACGACGACTTCTTCATCACCGCGGCGGACTTTTTTTTCCAGAACCGTTACGTCTATCAAACCTTCCTGCTTTTCAATCACGCCTTCTGAACTGAAGCGTTCGATTACTTTGTCGGCATGTCCTTCTTTTACGGTCATTTTTCTGATTTGCACAAACATCTGGCAGCTCTCCAATCATTTTCACGCTTTATCCAATATTTTAAATGAAAATGATTCTCAAAGTCAATTGAGATGCCTGACGGATTACGATTTCAGGAGAAAGACATGACCATCCTCATCTTTAAATTGCACGAAGCTGCCCCATTCCATTTGTTTCGGTTCATCTAAAAAGGTGATGCCGTTCTTTTTCATCTGTTCGTATGCGGCAAAGACATCTTCACACTCAAATACGATAGAAGCCTTCATATGCTCGGCCCCTTTCATCATCGATTTCGGATAAATAACCAAATGAGTGGCGGCCCCTTTGGGCGCTACCTCAAGCCAGAAGGCGCCCGGTCCCATCGGATGCTCGGCGACGGTTTCAAACCCCGCTTTTTCCGTCCAGAATGTTTTCGCTTTTTGCTGATCATCAGTGTATACGGCAACTGTCGCGATTTTTTTGATCATCATACTGACCTCCTGTTTCATTTCTTTTATAGTGTATCCTCCTGCCGAAAAAAGCAATCAAAAGCTTTAATGTGCCGGCTTTTTTTAATTTCTCTAGTGCGATTGGCGATTCCGATTTATAATTTAGACAAAAGTACATATTCTTGAAAGAGGAGACGGCAGTGAACAAAGACCAATTACTTCATGATTATATTATTACACATTCGGCAGAGCTGACGGAAAAATGGCTTAAACTGAGACGGAAGCTGAGAGGGCGTTTTTATTCTGCGGATCAATTAAGTGAGGAAATGAAACGGCTGCTGATCGAGCAGCATACCTTTACAAACACGGTCATCGCAAGCGCTTTTTTGGAAGATCCGGCCGTTTTTCAGCATAATAAAGAAAAATGGGCCGCACAGGTAGCGAAAAGCAGAGTGGAGCAAGACGCGGAGGTTCATGAGGTCGTTGAGGCGATCGGCAATTCAAGAACTGTCTTTTGGGAGGCGGTCACCCGTTTTATGGATGAGCATCAGGACATTGTAACAAATGAGGATGCCCGCCGCTGGAATTACATTGTCAACGGCTCGTTTGATCAGCTGATGACGGATTTTACTGAACAGTTTCAGAAATTAATGATCGCGAGGCTGTCATCTCAGCAGGAGCTTATTTCCGAATTGAGCTGTCCGGTTATTTTGATCGCGGATACGATCGGCACTCTGCCGCTTATCGGCGCGATTGATACAAGACGGGCGCGTGTGATTTTGGAGTCGGTGCCGGAAAACTGTGTCGCCAAACGGATCACAAACCTTGTGATTGATCTGTCCGGTGTGCCCATTGTCGATACGATGGTGGCGCAGCAATTGTATATGCTGTCGAAAACGTTATTTCTCCTCGGCATCAGAACCGTGTTTTCCGGCATTCGGCCTGATGTGGCACAGACTTCTATCCAATTGGGACTTGATTTTTCAGAGTATCAAACTTACGGCTCCCTGGAGCAGGCGCTCGCCAGCATGGGTGTCACATGTGTGATCGAGGAAGCAAAAGCATAGAAAAAAGGTGCTCCGGCCAGAGGCGGGGCGCTTTTTTTGTCAGCGGAAAACAATTTAAATATTCTAAAACTTAGTTGACAGCTAGGGATAGTTTGAATTATTCTTATACACATCGAACCGGCACAAATAGCTGATCGTACACAAACGAAAGCTGGCCGTTCTGCCCAAATCTGATACCGGTATAATTGCCCATCAGTCAACTGAAGGCATATTATTTCCCTTTTTTGAAAGGGGATAATATGCCTTTTTTTATGCGGAAAAAGAGAGGAGAAATCAGGCACATGAAAAAAACAGCGGCATTTTTAGTATTGATCTTATTGGCAGGGGCGCTGTCAGCCTGTCAATCTGAGTCCGGCAGCGCGTCATCAGACGGAAAGACCGTTCAGCTGCTGAATGTATCGTATGATCCGACACGGGAGCTGTATAAAGAGTATAATCAGGCCTTTTCTTCCTACTGGAAAAAGAAAACGGGTCAAGATGTAACCGTTCAGCAGTCGCACGGAGGTTCGGGGAAGCAGGCCAGATCCGTAATAGACGGACTCGACGCTGATGTCGTAACGCTTGCTTTAGGTTATGACATTGATTCGATAGCAGAAAAAGCCCGACTCATTGATCAAAACTGGCAGTCACGTCTGCCGGATCAATCAACTCCTTACACGTCAACCATCGTATTCTTAGTCAGAAAAGGGAATCCGAAACACATCACTGATTGGGCTGACTTGGTGAAAAAGGACGTTTCGGTCATTACGCCCAATCCGAAAACATCGGGCGGAGCCAGATGGAACTATTTAGCGGCATGGGCATATGCCGATGAAACGTATCATCATGACGACACGAAAATCAAACAGTTTATGAAAGACCTCTACGGCAATGTGGAAGTGCTTGATTCAGGGGCGCGCGGAGCCACGACCAGTTTTACAGAAAGAGGGATGGGGGATGTGCTGATCGCCTGGGAAAATGAGGCCTATCTCACACTGAAGGAATTCGGCAAGGAGAAATATGAGATTGTCAATCCTTCAATCAGCATTCTGGCTGAGCCTCCTGTCTCTGTTGTCGACAAAACCGCCGATAAAAAAGGAACAAAAAAAGCGGCTGAAGCATATTTGTCCTACCTCTACAGCAAAAAAGGGCAGGAGATCGCCGCGAAGAATTTTTACCGGCCCCGCGATAAAGAGGTTCTGAAAAAGTATGAAAAACAATTCCCGCAGATTAAAACGGTGACGGTCGAAAAGGAATTCGGCGGCTGGAAAAAAGCGCAGGAAACCCATTTCAATGACGGCGGAACCTTTGACAGCATCTATGAGAAATAGAAAGAGGAAACGAGTATGAGAACGTTACTTTTCAAAAAAACAAAACCGTCCGTGATTCCGGGGTTCGGATTAACGATGGGATTTACATTTTTATATATGGCCGTTTTGGTTATCGTGCCGCTGTCCATGGTGTTTTTTCATACGATGTCAATGGGGCCCGGGGACGTCTGGCATATCATTTCTGAGCCGAGGGCCGCGGCTTCCTATCGGCTGAGCTTCTTGACGGCGGGCTGCGCCGCTTTGATCAATGCGGTTTTCGGCGTTGTCATCGCCTGGGTGCTGACGAGATATGACTTTCCGGGGAAAAGGCTGGCTGACGGCCTGGTTGATCTGCCGTTTGCGCTGCCGACCGCCGTCGCAGGCATTACATTAACGGCAATGTATTCACCGGACGGCTGGATCGGACAGCTGTTTCCTTTCCGTATTTCCTTTACACCGATCGGCATTGTCATCGCATTGACGTTTATCGGGCTGCCTTTTGTCGTCAGGATGGTTCAGCCCGTCTTAGAAAATCTCCAAAAGGAAACGGAAGAAGCATCTGCGTCACTTGGAGCTTCGAAATGGAAAACCTTCCAAAAGGTCATTCTGCCGGAGCTTTTTCCTTCTATTATATCGGGTTTCGCATTATCTTTTGCCCGCGCCCTCGGGGAGTATGGTTCTGTTGTATTTATCGCGGGCAATATGCCGTTTAAAACCGAGATTTCCCCGCTGATCATTATGACGAAATTAGAGCAATACGATTATGCCGGGGCAACAGCTGTTGCGGCAGTCATGCTTGTCATCACATTTTTCATTTTATTCATCATCAATGGATTGCAATGGCTCACCGCGAGAAAATACGCAGGAAGGTAGGGGATATGCCATGCAGCTGGAAACAGCGAAAACAGCCGTGCCAAAGCGGGAGATGCGGGAATCACCCGTTGTGAAATGGGTGCTGATCTCAGCGGTCCTGCTCTTTTTGTCCATATTTTTAATCATGCCGCTTGCATTTATATTTATTGAAGCTTTTAAAAAGGGAGCGGAAGCATATATCCTCTTTGTCACGCATCCGGATTCCCTTGCCGCGATGAAATTGACGCTCCTCGTCGTTTTCATCACGGTTCCGCTGAATACGCTGTTCGGCGTCGCCGCGGCGTGGGCTGTGACCAAATATGAATTCAGGGGGAAAAGTCTGTTTTTGACACTGATTGATCTGCCGTTTGCCGTGTCTCCGGTAATCGCGGGCTTAATCTTTGTCCTTTTGTTCGGGCTTCACGGCTGGCTTGGTCCATTTTTACTTGATCACCAGATAAAAATCGTCTTCGCAGTCCCGGGAATCGTGCTTGCATCCTTGTTTGTGACGCTCCCTTTCATTGCCCGGGAATTAATACCGCTTATGCAAAGCTTGGGAAATGCTGAAGAAGAAGCGTCCGTCACCCTTGGTGCTGGTGGCTGGAGAACGTTCTGGCATGTGACGCTTCCTAATATCAAATGGGGGCTGATCTACGGGGTGATTTTGAGCGCGGCCCGAACAATCGGCGAATTCGGCGCCGTATCAGTCGTTTCCGGTCATATCAGGGGTGTTACCAACACGCTCCCGCTTCATATCGAAATTTTGTACAACGAATATCAGTTTACGGCCGCTTTTGCGGCGGCCTCCGTCATGTCGGTTTTTGCGATTGCGACACTGTTTTTGAAAAACATCATTGAATGGAAAGCCGGTTATCGTTCTGTCAAAGCCGGATGAGGAAGGAGTCATTATGGAGATTACGATCGACACTATTTCTAAGCATTACGGAAACTATCAGGCATTGCGGGATATCAATCTTCACGTCAATAATGGCGAGCTGGTTGCGCTTCTCGGCCCGTCAGGCTCAGGCAAAACGTCATTATTGAGAGTCATTGCCGGCCTCGAGCAGGCGGATGGGGGACGTGTCCTGTTCGGAAAACAAGATGTGACGGATACGCATGTAAAAAGCAGACATGTCGGTTTTGTGTTTCAGCACTATGCGTTATTCAGCAAGATGACGATTTTTGAAAATGTCGCCTACGGATTAAAAGTCCGTCCGCGAAAGCAGCGTCCCGCCAAAAAGGAAATTGCCGAAAAGGTGAGAGAGCTTCTGGCGCTTGTGAAACTGGAACCTTATGAAAAGCGCTATCCCTCGCAGCTGTCAGGCGGACAGAGACAAAGAGCCGCCCTCGCACGCGCCTTGGCCGTAGAACCGAACATTCTGCTGTTGGATGAACCGTTCGGCGCGCTTGACGCCAAAGTAAGAAAAGAGTTAAGGCAATGGCTCAGACGGCTTCATAATGAATTCGGCATGACAAGTATTTTCGTCACTCACGACCAGGAAGAAGCGCTTGATGTGGCCGACCGCATCGTCATTATGAATGAAGGTGCGATTGAACAGATCGGAACGCCGCAGGAGGTGTATGATCACCCCGCAAATCCGTTTGTGTACGACTTTCTCGGCAGTGTCAACGTATTTGAAGGAAGAGTGGAGGAAGGAAAGCTGATCACCGGAAACGCAGCAATACCTGTCGGGCATGCTGATCAGGACAAGGGGATCGCTTATGTGAGGCCGCACCATTTTACCGTAGAAAAAAAACCGTCCGGTCTGCATTCATTTGAAGCAAAGACGGCTCATATCCGCGCCATCGGACCGTCCGTCAGATTGGAAGCCGTCCGTACCGACACAGGCCAGCACTTGGAGATTGAGCTCTCAAAAGAGCAATATGACGCCTTGGGGGCGGGCGTCGGCGACACGGTTTATGTCAAAGCGAAGGAAGTGAAAGTTTTCGCAAAGAAAACATATCCGAAAATTGTGTAAATGCTGTTGATTTCTGAATGAAAACATAATAGTATAATTATATATTTCTTATCAGAATAGTATGAATTAAAACACTCATTGTCAAAAGACGAACGGCCAGACATAAAGGGGGAGCATGATGACGTCCAAAGGAAACGTAGATCCGCATGTGATCGAAAAGATTATCAGTGCGCTGGAAACGCTCGATTTCGGGACTGTTCAGATTACGGTTCATAATTCCCAAGTGACACAAATTGATAAGGTGGAGAAATATCGATTTTCCCTGAAGAGCAAAGAAGTAAAACAATCTTAAAAAACAGCCAATGACAGGAGGCGACATATGAAGCATTCAACTGTTCCTTTCCGGGAGAGCCGGTATCTGCACCTGCCCGAAGTGCGCTTTCTGCATTGGTGCACGAAGCAATACGGCATAAATAAAGGCGTGCTCAATACAATTGATGGCTGGTTTTATGATGCGGGCGTCATTCCGATTCCTGTCAGGCGTATTTATGTGCTGGCATTCCTTGATTTCGTGAAAACGCCGGGGCAGAAGGGGAATATCCGATTCGGGCACGGCGGATTGACGAAAAAACTGCATGATTTCATGGATATGCAGGAGTGCGCAGCAAAACGTCAGGCCTGACATCCTTAAAATCTTCTTAAAATCATGCAAATTTCTCCCATTTTATTTATAATAGACCTATCACGATCATTTTTTGGGAGGACTTTTGACATGCAAACTGCTGCTTATGAGAGCAAACAATCTATTATGCAGCGCATTATAACGGTATTTGTGTTTACACTGTTAGTTGCGACAATCGGCCTGTATACGGGCCAGTTCATTCCGCCGGCATTGATGCTGCCGCTGTCGGTCTTGGAGGTCATCATGATCATCGCCGCATTTTGGCTGCGCCGAAAAAAAGCCGTCGGATATGTGTTTGTCTTTTCATTCGCTTTTATTTCCGGAATGACGCTGTTTCCGATCATCAGCCATTATGCGTCCGCAGCCGGAGCCTATGTCGTATTGGAGGCATTCGGTTCTTCGTTTTTGATTTTTGCGGTGCTCGGCACGATCGGCGCTAAAACGAAAAAGGACTTGTCGTTTTTATGGTCCTTCTTGCTTGTCGCTCTTATCGCGCTTCTCGCAGTGGGGATCTTTAATATTTTCAGCCCGCTGAATTCCGCCGCCATGATGGCGTATTCCGTCATCGGAACGATTGTGTTTTCAATGTACATCTTATACGATCTGAACCAGATCAAGCACCGGGACATCACGGCTGACCTGATTCCTTTGATGGCATTGACGCTTTATATCGACTTTATCAACTTGTTTATCAACCTGCTTCGGTTTTTCGGGATTTTAAACAGTGATGATTAACCGCGCGAAAAAGGCGCCCTGCTAAGAGGGGCGCCTTTTGTTAATTCTAAGAGTTTTGAATTTTTAATCTCATAAGCCATGAGATCCCCTTTGTCATACGTTTGCCAGCTAGAAGTGAACGGAGGGTTTGTCATAATAACAAACCTGTTTCAAAAAATTTGAAAGGGGAAGGATATTATGCCTTGTAGTACAGATTATGCAACATATGTATTGAGAGTTTGTACCGATGCGGATTCTTATTCTGCAAAAGCTACTTCTATTGATTGTGTAGCATCATATGGGGGCGGGACAATCGCAACATTTGATTATTCCATGACAATTGATGTTTGGAACGGTTCAAAATGGGTGGCTAATGAAACAAAGAAAGGTTCTTTCAGTCACTCAACACCTAAAAAAGTATTTAAACTCTCAAATCAAAAATCGTTAAAAAAAGGATCAAATAGTGTGAGAGTGAGGTTGAAGACTAAAAATCGATATACAAATGTAACTTCCAGCATTAAAACACCTGCATTTATAGTGAAGAGAAAGTAATTTTAAAATTATTTCTTCTGAAACAGCCTGAACAAACAAATGTGCAGGCTGTTTTTTTATAACCCTCATCTTTTTACTTCAATTTCTATCTCATAGAAATTTGCCTTTGTTTTTACGATACTACTTTATGTTCTGTCTCCGGAAAACAGCAAAAGCTTATCAAATAAAACTTCAAGCATTTTTGTCAATTCCGCTTTTTCTCCAGCAGTGAAGCTTTCCATGACTGCTGAAATGTTGGAGAAGTGGCCGGGAAGAAACAGCATCAGCTTTTCTTTTCCTTCCCTTGTAAGTTCGATGCTGATTTTTCGTCTGTCACCGGTATGCCGGCTGCGGTTTACAAAGCCGTCCCGTGCGAGTCCGTCGATCAATCCGGTGATGGTCGCTTTGGTGACATTGGATTTTTTCGCCAGCTCCGTCGGACTCAGGCTGTGGCCGGGTGCGTCAAACAGAAACATTAAAATTTTGAATTTCCCTTCGGACAATCCGTGACTTGAGAAATAATGCTCCATGACCTGATTCATTTTTTTAGACATATCAAATAACGTCAAAAATGTTTTCAATGATTCAGCATCCATATCGGCGTAAATCTCAGCGCGTCCGGCAATCTGCGAGTAATCCGGCAAATGTCTCAACTCCATTTTTGTAAGCCTCCGTACTATTTTAGTGGTTCAAAGTATAAGCTTGCCGGATTCAAAAGGCAACCTATAAAGATTGACAGTTTTTCAGCCTGTATAGTAAGGTGGCTAATAGTTAATGAATGATAAATAAATAGAGAAGGCGGTATCGTGATGAACCATGAAGTGAAAAAGATCATCATAGCGGGCGGAGGGATCGGCGGCCTGTCCGCAGCGATTTCTCTCGGCAGAGCGGGTTTTGAAGTGACCCTTTGCGAGGCGGCGTCCGACATGCGAAAAAGCGGAGCGGGCATTCTTCAGCCTCAAAATGCGCTTCGGGTGCTTCGGGAAATCGGTGTGTATGATGAATGCTGCCAACACGGCTTTCAAACGGAATGGCTGAAGCAGCATGATGAAAACGGAACGCTGCAGTTTAAAGTGAGTGAGGCGTTTTTAGATGATTCATTGCCGGGGCGGAATAATATATTGCGGCAAACGTTAAACGATATCCTCAAAAAGCATGCTGAAGCGGCGGGGGTCACAATTCTGCCCGGTAAAAAAGTCGTGTCTTACGAAGAAACGGCAGATGAAATAACGGTGCATTGTGGAGACGGAGCCGCGATGACGGCTGACATTCTCGCCGGCTTTGACGGCATCCGCTCCGCTGTCCGCGATCAAATGCTGCAAAGGGAAGTGAAAACAGAGTATCTAGGCATGGGAGCGCACAGATTTTACATTTCTTTTCCCGAGCCGATATTTCATGATTCGACACTGATGTATAAAAAAGGGCAGACGCAGGTCGGGGTCGTGCCGCTCTCTGAAAAAACAGGATATGTATTTATCATCCGGCCGTATGACGCTGACTTCAGGGATGACGAGGACACACGTTTTGAACGGGTGAGAGACTTGCTGCGCGGAATTCCGGGAGTGAAGTTTGTGACAGAGAATATGTCAAAGGAATATCCCGTTTTGTTTCATAAGATTGAGCAGATGGCGGTCAAAGAACCGTGGCACAGAGGCCGCGTCGTTCTGGGCGGGGATGCCGTCCATGCAGGAGCGCCGACATTGGCGCAGGGAGCGGCGATGGCGATTGAAGACGCGATTGTGCTTAGTGAAGAACTGCAAAAGCACGAAAACCATGAAACTGCATGTCAATCATACTTTGAAAGACGGGCGGAGCGGGCATTACAGGTGCAGAATCTCTCATCTGAAATCGTCCGCCGCGAGATAAAGGGAACGCCCGGCGTCCAAGACATCATCGGTGAATGCTATCGATTGCTCAAAGAGCCTTATTAAATAAAGAAAGTCCAGAACATGGCGTCTGGACTTTTGTCAGTCTTGTTCAGATTTATTCCGTATCCGCTCAATCACCTCATGCAGCCCCTCAGGCTTGTGAAACTCCACCGGCGAACTGCCTTTTTCAAACGAGATCGTCTCCGCCTCAATGAGCGCGACATAGCGCCCGTTCACTTTTGCGAGATGGATGGATTCGCCGAAATCAGCCAGTAATCCTTTAATCTCTGTTTCTCCGACTTTCATTTTCAGCTCGGCTTCCGGCGTGTGTTCAATGATCTGCGCGGATGCCTCGATGACTTGATGGGTGTCGAGGCGCTCCTGAATTTCCCGCTTTTCACTCGCTTCCCAAATTTCAATGTCGTGCTCAAACTGCTGAAGCTCTTCGCTGTTTTCTTCAAAAGTTTCATACACGTGCTCCTGCACCATGTTCATGACTTGGTTTTTCATGATTTCCGGCATCGATTCGCCATATTCGACAAATTTGAGAAAATCTTCGAAATAACGGGCGTGCGAGGCTTGGTGGATTTTCAGCTCATGCTCTTCCGTCATGCCTTCTTCCGGCATATACGGATATTGAATGCTTTTCATGTTTTTTGTCGTGATGGCCATTTCGACCTTTTTAATGAGAGACGAGGCGTCTGAGATGCGGGCGACCTTCGGCTCGAAATCGCATTTCATCATAAAGACGAATTTGTCCTCAAAATATTTGCGCGGAACGGCCGATGCCACGATAAAAACACCGCCGCGCACGGCGCTCGTGTCAAGATAAGTACGGACGAACTGCTCGCTTGCCTCGATAAATGCTTCCTTCGTATCCGCAAGTCTGGCGCGGTTGAAAAGGTTGTAATTCGGATTTGAATCAAGCTCATGGCCCGGCTCCGTGATAAAATGGCCGATTTTTGTGGGGACCTGCTCGGATTGCGGATGCCGTTCGGCTTTCCGTTTGACGATTTTCTTCAATTCCCCGTCAAGAAAATCCTTCAGCTCGCTTTCTTCAAATTCTTCCGTGTCAAGGGTCTGGAAATGTTTGAACTGTTTATTTGCCTGTTCGTCTTTTCCTTCCACTTGAATGACATAAAACGATAAAAACTTGATTTCAAAATCCATATGTGAACTCACCTTATTTCTGTATTTGACAAGCCTCTCCAGTATAGAAAAAACCGTTATTGATCGTCAATCCGGGGATTGATCCGTAACGGCGGATAATCGGCCGGTGAAAAGGGCACTGTAGTTGGAAGGAACGCATCAATGTGTAAGAAAGGGTGTTATTCATGAAGGAAACAGGTCCGATTCCGCAGCCGAAGACATTCGGTCCGCTCGGCAATCTCCCTTTGCTTGATAAAGACAAGCCTACAATGTCGCTGATCAAACTGGCAAACGAGCAGGGGCCTATTTTTCAGCTGCATACGCCGGCGGGCGCCATTATCGTCGTGTCCGGCCATGAACTGGTGAAAGAGGTTTGTGATGAAGAGCGGTTCGATAAAAGCATTGAGGGGGCTTTGGAGAAAGTCCGGGCGTTTGCCGGTGACGGGCTGTTTACAAGCTGGACGCATGAGCCTAACTGGCGAAAGGCGCATAATATTCTGATGCCGACCTTCAGCCAGCGCGCGATGAAAGATTATCATGCGATGATGACTGATATCGCGGTGCAGCTGATTCAAAAATGGGCTAGGCTGAACCCGGATGAGGCCGTTGATGTGCCTGCTGATATGACCCGCCTGACGCTCGATACGATCGGGCTTTGCGGCTTTAACTATCGGTTTAACAGCTATTACAGGGAAACGCCTCATCCGTTTATCAACAGCATGGTGCGCGCCCTTGATGAAGCGATGCACCAAATGCAGCGCCTTGATGTTCAGGATAAGCTCATGATCAGGACGAAGCGCCAATTTCATCATGACATTCAGGCGATGTTTTCGTTAGTAGACAGTATTATCGCAGAGCGCCGGTCAGGCGGACGGGATGAAAAGGATCTGCTGGCCAGAATGCTGAATGTGGAAGACCCGGAAACGGGCGAAAAACTTGATGATGAAAATATCCGGTTTCAAATCATCACGTTTTTAATTGCCGGCCACGAAACGACCAGCGGCCTGCTTTCCTTTGCCATCTACTTTCTGCTGAAACATCCCCGTGTTTTGGAAAAAGCCTATGAAGAAGCCGATCGGGTTTTGACCGATCCCGTTCCTTCTTATAAACAAGTACTGGAGCTTAGTTATATCCGGATGATATTGCAGGAGTCATTGCGCTTATGGCCGACCGCGCCTGCGTTCAGCCTTTATGCGAAAGAGGATACGGTGATCGGCGGGAAATATCCGATCACGCCGAAAGACAGAATTTCCGTCTTAATTCCCCAGCTTCACCGTGATAAAGACGCGTGGGGAGACAATGCGGAGGAATTTTATCCGGAGCGGTTTGAACATCCTGGTCAAGTGCCTCACCATGCGTACAAGCCGTTCGGAAACGGTCAGAGGGCGTGTATCGGTATGCAGTTCGCCCTGCATGAAGCAACTCTTGTTCTGGGAATGATTCTGCAGCATTTTACCTTTATCGATCACACCGATTATGAGCTCGATATTAAACAGACCCTGACGATCAAGCCCGGCGACTTTCATATCCGGGTGCGGCCGAGAAACAAAGGAGCCGTTGCGGCAGCTCTCCCGGCGGCTGAAAAAGCGGCGGAAGACGTCGAAAAAGAAAAACGGGAAACAAAAGGCGCATCCATTATCGGGCTTGATAACCGACCGCTTCTGATTTTGTACGGCTCAGATACGGGAACCGCAGAAGGCGTGGCGCGGGAACTTGCCGATACTGCCGGGATGCACGGCGTCCGGACTGAAACGGCGCCTTTAAATGACCGGATCGGAAAATTGCCGAAAGAAGGAGCTCTCTTGATCATTACGTCCTCTTATAACGGAAAGCCTCCGAGCAACGCGGGACAATTCGTTCAATGGCTTGAAGAAGTCAAACCCGGGGAACTGGAAGGCGTCCGATATGCCGTCTTCGGCTGCGGTGATCATAACTGGGCGGCGACATATCAGGCTGTACCGAGACTGATTGATGAGAAGCTTGCCGAAAAAGGGGCGGAACGCTTCTCCTCCCGGGGTGAAGGGGACGTCAGCGGCGATTTTGAAGGAAATCTTGATGAATGGAAAAAAAGCATGTGGACGGACGCCATGAAGGCATTCGGTCTCAAGCTGAATGAAAATGCCGAAAAAGAGCGAAGTGCGCTGGGCCTTCAATTTGTCAGCGGGCTTGGCGGGTCTCCTTTGGCAAAGACGTATGAAGCGGTTTACGCATCCGTTGCGGAAAACAGGGAACTTCAGGCGCCGGAAAGCGGCCGGAGCACAAGGCATATCGAAATCACTCTGCCGAAAGAGGCTGCCTATCATGAAGGGGATCATCTCGGCGTGCTGCCGGTAAACAGCAAAGAGCAGGTCAGCCGTGTTCTCCGCCGGTTCAATCTGAACGGGAATGATCAAGTGCTGCTGACGGCCAGCGGACAGAGCGCGGCTCATCTCCCGCTCGATCGGCCGGTCAGGCTGCATGATCTTCTGAGCAGCTGTGTCGAATTGCAGGAAGCGGCATCAAGGGCCCAAATCCGGGAAATGGCCGCTTATACGGTCTGTCCGCCGCACAAACGGGAATTGGAAGATTTTCTTGAGGAGGGCGTCTATCAGGAGCAAATCTTAACATCGCGCGTCTCGATGCTCGATCTCCTTGAAAAATATGAAGCGTGTGAACTTCCGTTTGAGCGATTTCTGGAGCTTTTGCGCCCGCTGAAGCCGCGGTATTATTCGATTTCAAGTTCGCCGCGGAAACATCCCGGGCAGGCCTCAATTACCGTCGGTGTCGTTCGAGGCCCCGCCCGGAGCGGTTTGGGTGAGTATCGCGGAGTCGCTTCGAATTATTTAGCGGACCGCCGCCCTGAGGATGGTATCGTAATGTTTGTCCGCACTCCGGAAACACGATTCCGGCTGCCGGAAGATCCGGAAAAACCGATTATTATGGTCGGTCCCGGCACAGGAGTCGCCCCGTTTCGCGGATTTCTGCAGGCTCGGGCGGCGTTAAAAAAAGAAGGAAAAGAGCTGGGGGAGGCTCATCTGTATTTCGGATGCAGAAACGATCATGATTTTATTTACCGTGACGAGCTTGAAGCTTATGAAAAAGACGGAATCGTGACGCTTCATACGGCTTTCTCCCGCAAAGAAGGCGTACCGAAAACGTATGTGCAGCACTTAATGGCGAAAGACGCCGGCGCTTTAATTTCCATCCTCGGCCGGGGAGGGCACCTCTACGTATGCGGCGACGGCAGCAAAATGGCGCCCGATGTAGAGGCAACGCTGCAAAAAGCGTATCAGTCGGTCCACGAAACAGACGAACGGCAAGCGCAAGAATGGCTTTTGGACCTCCAGACAAAAGGCATTTACGCAAAAGATGTTTGGGCGGGGATTTGACCAATGTGATGAAAAGGACTGGATGACTCCAGTCCTTTTTCCTTCAATAAAATGAATTGCTTTCCAATCGATATACATTCGGCTTGTCCAACCACACCTGGTCAAGATATCTTCCCTGCTTGACTCCCGGACCTTCTATTTTGGTCATTTCTAAAACCTGCAGAAATTGTCATCAGAAGTGTGGCTTAAAAGTTTTACCATATGTTCCTCCGTTAGCCAGAAATTCAGACAGCCATTGCATGCTATCTATTGAGTTGAAGATCAGCAGGCTTCTCTTTTTTATTAGGATGCTTATATAAAGGACGTCTCATGCTGTAATGGAAGCATACCGGCGCAAAGAGTCCCATCTGCTGTTCCCAAGACTAAATAGTTGCGCCTATTTTGGATAAAACCTCTTTACAAATATATGGAATTAGAATATACTCTGTTTCACAAAGTACTTTGCGAAAAGAGGAGCCTGTCTTATGTCAAATCAGAATTTTCGTGAATCAGAGATAGCTGAAAACTTATCTCATATCAAAGTCTTGACGAATTACAAGACTGAGTACTCAAGGCAAACCAGTCCATATTTCATTATTTGGGGCTGTATATGGATTATTGCGTATTCCGTTTCTTTATTTAAGGTACTTTCTGTAGTCCTTGCTTGTGTCTGGTTAATACTGGCAGTATTAGGATGGATACTGACTTTGAAGACATATCTTAAGCAGAAACAATTTGATCCTATGCCCACTTTCTTAAAGAATCAATTAAAATATGCTTGGATTGGATTCATATTAGTGGTATGCATTTTTGTTTTCCTGTTTTTAATGGGATTATTGCCGCGAACAGGAGAATTTCTATCGTTTTTGATTGTTTTAATGGTGTCTATTATGTACATATTCTTAGGCATCGTGTTAACAAAAGAGATTTTTGTTATGGGATTTTGGCTGAGCATACTCGGTATGCTTACATTCTGCCTATTTCCTGATGCAATGAATATTGTTTTTGCATTTATTGGCGGAGGCAGCCTATTACTTACAGGAATGATTTTGAAAAGAAAAGGGCAAGGAAATGAGTAATGTTAACAATATCAATGATTTAATACATGCCAAAGTGCGGTTGGGAATTATGAGTTTATTGATGACTTATGATCAATGTGATTTTACTTTCCTGAAAAAGTCATTAGACATCACAGATGGGAATTTAGGTTCGCATCTGAAAAAGTTAGAAGATGCAGCTTATATAGAACTAACCAAGAAGTTCGTATCCAAAAAGCCGAAGACTATTGTTCAGATCACGAAAGAAGGGAAAGCAGCCTACAAGGAGTACATTAATACGATTGAATCCATATTTAAAATAAATAACAGTGGGGGCATGGTGTAAATGCTGCAAGTTGAACATATAAGTAAGCGCTATGGCACGACTCTGGCTTTGGACAATGTTGCTTTAACAATTCCGAAAGGAGTCTGCTATGGACTTGTTGGACCGAACGGATCCGGCAAATCTACCTTAATTAAGATCATCTCGCGCATCATCCGCGAATATGACGGTAAGGTTGAATTTGTCGGCAAGGAAAATGGCAGGCTGGGTTATGTTCCGCAGGATATCAGCCTTGAAGAAAAATTAACCGCAAAAACCAATATGGAATTTTTCGGAAAGTTACACAGGCTGAATGGCTTAAAACTAAAGCAAACAACAAAAAAACTGTTAGAAGATATCGGGTTGTTAGAAAGGGCAAACGACGTTGTGGAGAACTTTTCTGGAGGAATGAAGCGCCGTTTAAATATCGGGTGTGCATTAATGCACGATCCAGACTTAATTATTCTAGATGAGCCGACGGTAGGTGTGGACCCGCAATCACGCCGCTACATTTTTAAAATCGTAAATCGACTCAAAAAAGCCGGTAAAACCATTATTTATGTGAGTCATTACATGGAAGAGATTGAAACTCTTTGTGACTATGTAGCTTTTATCGACAGAGGGCAAATTATCGATGAAGGAGAAATAAATGAACTGCTTAAACGACATGAAGAATCATCTATTATGTTTAACTCCTCATTGTCTCCTGAATTAATAAAGAGCCATGGTTTTGAGTTTTCAGTCGTTAATTCAGGGTTGATAATAAAAACCAAAGAACCTTTAGAAACCATGGAGCGCTTAATTAGGGTCAGTAAGGAAAACAATATTGTGCCTCATCAGTTGTTTTTATATAAGCCAAAATTAGAAGATGTATTCTTTAAACTTACCGGCACTGATTTGCGTGATGAAGAATAAAGGGGGAATTTATCATGTTACCGCTCGCTCAAATTGAAACGCTAAAACAGTTAAAGGATAAGTCTCTGTTTTTTTGGACGATTATATTACCCATTGTGTCCATCATATTGCTGATTGAGCTATTTACGACAGACAGTGCAAACAAAACTTTAGTAGCTTCTCAATCTGTAACCGGCATGAGCGTATTCTTTTCAACATTCATTATTATCTCCATCGTTATAAGTTTTGTAAAGGATCGGGAAAAAGGAATTGTATCAAGACTGGCAAGTACTCCTTTAAAGCCTTATAACTTCTTCTTAGGAAAAAGCATCCCTTTTTTAGTCATAACTTTTATGCAAATTCTTCTCCTTTCCGTTCTGGGAATATTTCTGTACGATATTGAAATTAATAATTTTCCGGCGTATTTGTGGGTTGTTGTGTTGATATCTTTACTAGTTACATCCTGGGGAGTTGCTATTTCAGTCTTTGCAAAGACTGAAAATACCGGCTTGGTCATGACAAATGTGATTGCATTAGGTACCGCTGTTGTATGTGGTTTATGGACTCCTTATGATCAATTGCCAAGCTATCTTCAAACTATTGGAATGCTCTTTCCTCAGTACTGGGCGCATCAAGGGTTAATTCAATCGGTCTCGACGATATCTGGAGGAGAAAGTCTAGTATGGGTAACATTTGTTGTACTGGGCTATACAATACTAGGATTTATAGTTTCTCTAATTGGATACAGACATTACATTAAAATGGCGAGAAATTAAACCTCCGTGAGAATTAAGATATTAAAACGCAGCTGGGACTAAAAGGAGAGCGGGAAATGATTAGTGAAAAACTAAAACTGTATGTCGAGGCTCAATTTAAAAAGTATGAAAAAAACTCGTTATTGAACAGAAAAAAAACGGAGCTAATTCCTTTATTGGCGGGTTTGATGAAACCAGTTCACAATTTTTTTCGCTAATGAGAAACAGAAATTTGCAAGACGCCTTAAGGACCAGTGTTGGAGAACAGTTTAAGCAGTCACAAATGCCAGCTCTGCTGCATGGTTGGATTATAAAAAACAAAAGGTATACGTGAAGAAAGCATTTTTGTATATCTTTAGGGTCTAAGCGATAATTTGACAGGGAAAGGACTGGATGACTCCGGTCCTTTTTTTACCTCACAAAAAAAACCTTCAAGTTTTTCAGTCCCTTTGCATACAATAACTTCAGCCCGCCTGTTGGGCGGCTGTCTTTGATATTCATTTTTCGTTTTTAGAAGTTTGTGTTATTCTTATATTTGGTATCTCCTATTTTCAGACCGGGTCTGATACGGTACCTTTTAATGCCAGAAAAAAATGTGAAACGAAGAACGGATATCCTGCGTCTAATGGCTGGCGGGATAAGATGTTCAATGGGCATGACACGAATGATAAATATATCGTTTTTTAAAATGGTGTGTTTATGGGGCTGTGTGATGCTTTCGTTTTGCTTGGAAAGCAGGAATTGAAGCAAAAAGTAAGAATACAGATTTAAAGTGTTTAGGAAAGTAGAGGTTGCCATGAAGAAATTATTTTCTTACAGACTTAGTTTTTTTGTACTGGCTATTATTTTGTTTTGGGCCAAAACGTATTTAGCCTATCATGCTGAATTCAACCTTGGGGTGAAGGGTCCGACGCAGCAGTTTCTGCTTGTGATCAATCCGTTCTCAAGCGCCATTTTCTTTTTAGGACTGGCATTGTTTGCGAAAGGCCGCAAATCAGCGATTATCATGGTGATTATTGATTTCATCATGACGTTTATTTTGTATGCCAATATCCTATTCTATCGATTCTTCGATGATTTCTTGACATTCCCGAACTTAAAGCAATCCGGTAATGTCGGAAATATGGGAGACGGCATCTTCAGCATTATGTCCGGCCATGATATTTTATACTTTGTTGATATTATTATTTTAATCGCGCTTCTGGTGTGGAGACGTGAGCTGAAGGAATTCAAGCTGAAAAAACGGTATACGTCATTAATTATCGTGACGGGTATTGTGTTGTTCTTCGTGAACCTGGCGATTGCCGAAGAGGACCGCCCGGAGCTGCTGACAAGAACGTTTGACCGCAATTACATTGTAAAATACTTAGGCCTTTATAATTACACGATTTATGACGGCGTACAGACGGCGCAGACGGAATCACAGCGTGCATATGCCAGCAGTGATGACCTGACGAGCGTTGAAAACTATACATCGTCGCATTATGCGAAGCCGAACGCCGAGTATTTCGGCAAGGCCAAAGGCAAGAACATCATTAAGATTCACCTGGAGAGCTTCCAATCATTTTTGATCAATTACAAACTTGACGGAAAAGAAGTCACGCCGTTCCTGAATAAACTCGCCCGCGGCGGAGAGGACATGACGTACTTTGATAACTTTTTCCACCAAACGGGCCAAGGTAAAACATCTGACGCCGAGCTGATGATGGATAACAGTCTGTTCGGACTGCCTGAAGGATCAGCCTTCGTGACAAAAGGGGAAAACACGTATCAATCGCTTCCTGCCATCCTTGACCAAAGTGAGGGCTATACAAGCGCCGTTTTACACGGTGACTACAAATCATTCTGGAACCGTGACCAGATTTACAAACATATCGGCTACGATAAATTCTTTGACGCCAGCACATACGATATGTCTGATGACAACCTTGTCAATATGGGACTGAAGGATAAACCGTTCTTCAAAGAATCTATACCGAAGCTTCAGTCGCTGAAACAGCCGTTCTACGCGCATTTGCTCACGCTGACGAACCATTATCCGTTTACGCTTGATGAAAAAGACGCAACGATCGAAAAAGCGAAAACGGGCGACGCGACTGTGGATGACTATTTCCAGACGGCGCGTTATCTTGACGAAGCGCTTGAACAGTTCTTTAAAGATCTGAAGTCATCCGGTTTATATGACAACTCGGTGATTATGCTTTACGGAGACCATTACGGAATCTCTGAAAACCATAACCGCGCGATGAAAGAAATTCTCGGCAAAGAAATTACGCCTTATCAAAACGCGCAGAATCAGCGTGTGCCGCTTATGCTTCGCATCCCCGGCAAAAAAGGCGGGGTGAACCATACGTACGGCGGTGAAATGGACGTTGTGCCGACGATCCTTCACTTGGAAGGCATCGATTCTAAGAAATATATTAATTTCGGCACCGATCTCTTCTCGAAAGACCATGATGATACGGTGACGTTCCGTAACGGAGATTACGTCACGCCGAAATATACTTCCATCTCCAATGTCGTATACGATACGAAGACAGGAAAAGAACTGAAAGGCAATCAGGAAACGAAAAACCTGAAAGCCAGAGTCACAGAGCAGCTGAAGCTGTCTGACAGCGTGATGTACAAAGACTTGCTCAGATTCCACAAATTGAGCGACTTTACGCCGGTTGATCCGTCTAAATATCATTACGGCAAAGAAAAGCTGAATCAGGATAATAAATAATAGAAAGAGCCTTACGGAATTTCCGTGAGGCTCTTTTTTTGTGTGTATCTTCACCAATCTGAAAAAAGAGAGAGCTTTTGGTCACAAAGGGCGCCAATCTCTCATATCTTACAGTAGATTTTGAAACCGGTGATAGAGAATCGGACAAATTATCGGGTTGGTTTCTCTTATACGGGCGGTTTCGAATCCAATATTCACAGAGAAGAGGGGTAGAGATGAAAGCAGTCATTCTCTGCGGCGGAAAAGGAACGAGAATGAGCGAAATCACCAATGAACGTCCCAAACCGCTCGCCATGATAGGCGGCAAACCGATTCTATGGCATATTATGAAACTCTATCAATACTATGGCGTGAACGAATTTATCCTGCTTCTTGGTTTCAAAGGAGAGATGATTAAGGAATATTTCTTAGATTATGACTGGAAGAATCACAGCATGACGCTGGACAGCTCTACCGGAGAAGTGCGGATATTGGGAACATCCGAGCCGTGGAAAATCACTTTTTTAGACACGGGGGAACACACGCAGACAGCGGGGCGGCTTTTACAGGCGAAGGACATCATCGGTGATGAAACCTTTCTTATGACGTACGGGGACGGACTGGCGAACATCAACCTGTTTCATCTGATCAGCTATCATCAATCAAAAGGGGCTGCGGCGACCGTCACCGGTATAGAAAAGACCTCGCAATTCGGAACGCTGACGGTTGAAGACGGTATGGCGAAAAGCTTTTCTGAAAAAACCTCAAGTGACGGCATCATCAACGGCGGATTTTTCGTGCTCAGCCCGAAGGTATTTGATTATCTGCCGAAAGACAGGGACGTCATGTTTGAAGAAGAACCGCTGAAGGAGCTGGCAAAGGACGGCGAATTGGCGGTATACCGGCATTACGGTTTCTGGACGGCGATCGATACGTATAAAAACCTGCTGGAAATCAACAAGATGTGGGACCGGGGACAACATGTATGGAAGGTATGGTGATCAAGTTTGAGTTTCTGGAAAAATAAAAATGTGTTTGTGACGGGATGTACAGGTCTTTTAGGAAGCAGCTTGGTGAAGGAACTGATCGATCAGGGGGCTAATGTGACGGGACTTGTCCGTGACACTGTGCCCAAGTCGAACCTGTATCAGGGAGAACAAGTGAAGCAAATGAATATCGTGCACGGCGCGCTTGAAGATCTGGATGTGATTGAGCGGGCGCTGGGCGAATATGAAATTGACACGGTCTTTCATTTAGCCGCTCAGGCGATCGTCGGCGTCGCAAACCGCAATCCGATTTCCACATTTGAAGCCAATATTCTCGGAACATGGAACATCCTTGAAGCGTGCCGCAGGCATCCGCTCATCAAACGGGTGATCGTCGCGTCCAGTGATAAAGCGTACGGCGACCAGCCGACACTGCCGTACGATGAAAACATGCCTCTTCAGGGCAAACATCCGTATGACGTATCAAAAAGCTGTGCCGATTTGTTAAGCCACACATATTTTAATACGTACGGACTTCCGGTCTGTATTACGCGCTGCGGCAACTTGTACGGCGGCGGGGATTTGAACTTCAACCGGATTATTCCGCAGACGATTCAGCTCGTGCTGAACGGTGAAGCGCCGGAAATCCGCAGCGACGGCACATTTATCCGTGATTATTTTTACATCGAGGATGCGGTCGAGGCATACCTTTTGCTGGCGGAAAAGATGGAGGAGCTCAATCTTGCGGGAGAAGCGTTCAACTTCAGCAATGAGATTCAGCTGACGGTGCTGGAACTTGTAGAAAAAATTCTTAAGGCCATGGACAGTGACCTCAAGCCGAAAGTGCTCAACCAGGGAAGCCACGAAATCAAGCACCAATATTTATCAGCGGAAAAGGCGAGGAAGCTTCTGAATTGGACGCCCGCGCATACCATTGATGAAGGATTGGAAAAAACGATCGAATGGTATAAAGCCTTTTTTCAAAAGTAACAGAAACAGAGGTGAGAGAAAGACGTGACAAGCGCATATTGCACAGTTTTATCAAAAGGAAGGCTGTATCAGGCTATCGCTTTGTTCGGCTCATTGAAAGCGGTTCAGGCGGACGCCCCCATTTTTACTTTGTGTATGGATCAAGACACCTATGACGTGCTTCAGGCAATGCGGCCGGATAATGTCACCTTGATTCAGGTGTCCGCACTGGAAAATGAGGAGCTCCTTGAACTGAAGCGGACGAGGAATCAGAGCGAATACTGCTGGACGGTGAAGCCGGTATTTCTCGAATTCGTGCTGGACGGACATCCGGAATTAGAGCGTGTCACGTACATTGATGCCGATTTGTTTTTCTTCGCTGATCCGCGCGCGATTTTTGACAATCAGCCGGATTGTTCGGTGCTTCTGTCACGGGGCGATATCGTCATTCCCTCATTTGAAAAACAGGAGATCGACATGCTGCAGCGTCTTTTAGGCCGGTATAATTCCGGTTTTCTCAGCTTCAAAACCGACAGTGCCGGCACAGATTGTCTCAGATGGTGGAAAGAACGCTGCCTGGAAGAATGCAAAAATGCGCCGGGCGAAGGAAAATTCGGAGATCAAGGCTACTTGGATTACATGTCCGGCCTGTTCCCGAATGTGTGTGACATCACCACGCCCGGCGTGAATATCGGCCATTGGAATTACGGCCGCCACACGTTTTCATGGAAGGACGGGCGTCTTGTGCTCGAAGACGGAAATCCGCTGATTTTCTATCATTTTAGCGGATACCGGATCGTCACAGCCGGCGACATTCGGCAGATTCATGAGACGGACCGGACCGACCTGCCGTTTGTCCATCAGCTTTATCAGGACATTCTGAAGCGGGTGATCGGGACGGTCAGCGCCGTCTGCCCGGAGTTCAGCGGCTTTGCATCTGAGGATGATAACAAATAAATGATCATATACAGGAAGTGAACGAAAAGTGAAGGCAAGCGTCATTGTTCCCGCATATAATTCCAAGGAGAGGCTTTATAACAGCCTGCTGTCACTGAATGAACAGGAATGCACAGAGCCGTTCGAAGTGATTGTGGCTGACAACGGTTCGGAAGACGGAACCTTATCCATGCTTGAATCATTCAGCGCGAATTTTCCGCTGATTTTTGTAAGAATTAAAGAAAACAGAGGGATCGCTTACGGCCGGAATCAAGCGGTCCGCAATGCCAGAGGCGATATTTTGATTTTCCATGACAGCGACATGCTTGCCGAAAAGGATTTGGTGGCGAAGCATATCAAGGCTCATGAGAACCGGGACGATCTTGTCGTATGCGGTATGTTCTGGAAGCGGATTTACAGCTTTTATTATGACCGTTTTGAAAAAGAGCATAAGGAAAAACTCGCCGAACTGTATGAAGAGCTGCCGGGCGATAAAGAGGCGCTCCTTGATGAAAGTGACATCAGAGACGGAAGCTTTCTTGACAGATGCTTTGATTTAGATACCGACTTTATCCGGGTGCTGAAAAGCATTTTGGGAAAATACGGAGATGATTTGAACGGCTACCGTCTGCCGTGGCGTTTTTTCATTACGAACAATTCATCAGTTAAGAGGCAGCACGTGGAAGATCTCGGCCTGTTTGATGAAGGCATTGTCAGATACGGCTTTGAAGATTATGATCTCGGCATCAGGCTTCATCAGTCGGGAATGAGATTTCAGCTGCGGCGCGATATCATGAGCGTCCATCAGGAGCATCCGAGCAACTGCGCTTCCGTTGATGACATCAGGGCGAATATCGCGTACATGTGCGACAAGTATAATGACATTCATTCGCTTGACGTGCACCTCGCGTTTAACGGTCCGTTTGATGCGGAGTTAACCAACAGCATGATGGCAGACATCGAGGTGCTGCTTGATTATGAGAAATATGAAAGCCTGCTGCACATTTTTCTCGAGCTGCTGCACGCGGTTAAAGACCGCAACCTTGACCCGGACTGGAAGACGAAAAGCCCGCGGATCACGGCGAACAGCTTCCAGCTGCCGGAGGTCGGAAAGCTTTTGGCAAAAGCGGAAAAAAAGCTGGGCGTCACGCACTTTGCAAGGGCGTTCAAAGCGCTGACTGCTGATTTACTGCATGTGGATCTTAAATAAATTGGATGTGATATGGTGAGTAAATATCATTTTTCAACCATTGTTTCCAGAACGCATATCTTTAAACTGATGCCGATGATTCATTCTCTCCATGAGCATTGCCGGGATTTTCATCTGTATGTGCTGTGTGTCGATCAGAAAGCGTACGAACTGCTTCAGCAGGTGCCGTGGGAACATGTCACGGCGGTTCAGCTCCATGAAATGGAGGACCCGGAGCTGCTTGAAGCAAAGGGCGGCCGGACGTTTCATGAATATTGCTGGACGCTGAAGCCGGCTTTTCTGTTCCATGTGATGACGGAGTATGATGAAGCCGAATATTTTGCCCATTTGGACACCGATCTCTTTTTCTTCTCAGATGCGGGCGAGCTGT
This sequence comes from Bacillus sp. JK62, assembly GCF_053663455.1. Taxonomy (NCBI): domain Bacteria; kingdom Bacillati; phylum Bacillota; class Bacilli; order Caryophanales; family Bacillaceae; genus Bacillus; species Bacillus sp. JK62. Next base: position 133,151 of record NZ_JBSJQA010000007.1, on the reverse strand, counting down.
TTGCGGAAAAGCCGGATGCTTCCCTTTTTCTGACGGATCACCGCAATTCAGAACGGTTTGCGTCTTATTACAAGCTGACGGGGCAGTACAACACCGGGTTTGTCGGCACGCGGAATACCGGGGAAGCGTACCGGGCGGTCTGGCAGTGGAGACAGGATTGCATCTCCTATTGTACGGTGGAGATGAATGAAGAAAAAAAGACATACGGTGACCAAAGGTATGTTGAAAAGTGGCCCGCGCAGTTTGAACACGTTCATGTCACGGAGTCGATCGGCGCGAATGCGGCGCTGTGGAATATTGAGCAATATGACGTCAGCCTGCGCGACGGGGCTGTATATGTCAATGACACCCCGCTGATTTTTTATCATTTTTCAGGCTTTACGCTCGTCACGGAGAACGAATTCAATCTCTGCTGGTACTATCACATTGATGACGAGGCGACAGTCAGTATGATTTACGTCCCGTACATCAAAAACGTAAAAAAATGGATTGATGAAATTCAAAAAGCGTTTCCTGATTTCAGAGACGGGTTTATTCCGAAATATGCGGTTCCTGACACTCATTTTTATACGGTTGAAACATAAAATCCCTGCCTTTTCGGCAGGGATTTTTTTATGAATGCCATTCTTTTAATGTTTTGTCGCTCGGCAGGACAAAGGCGAGCAGACCTAAAACGGGCAGAAAGGCGACGGCTGTCATGGTCGGCGTCAATCCCGCTGAATCAATAAGAGCTCCGAGCGCAACCGCTCCGATCGCGCCCATTCCGAAGGCGAGCCCGACCGTAAGCCCTGACATCGTTCCGATTTTGCCTGGAACAAGCTCCTGCGCGTAGACAACCGTCACGGAGAAGCTGGACATCAGAACAACGCCGATCAGCGCCAGTACGCCATAGGCGATGACAGGTCCCGCAAACGGAAGGAAAATCGTCAAGGGAGCCGATGCCGTCATGGAAACGATGATGACGTTCCGCTTTCCGAAACGGTCTGCAAGCGGCCCGCCGAGAAACGTTCCGACAGCTCCGAAAAATAAAAAGACGAAGATGTAGCTCTGTGCCTGCTGAATGCTGACATGATAGGCATTCATCGCATAGAACGTATAAAAGTTGCCGATCGCGCTCACATACCAGGAGCGCGCGAAAATTAAGAAGATAATCATGATAAGGGCGAGAATAATCGGTTTTGTAATCACGGTCTGCACAGCGGCGGCCGGTGATTTTTTACTTGCGGCGCGCAAATGAATCAGGCGGCCTTTATACCATTTGGCGATATAAATGAGAAACAGCACAGCGATTGCGGCGACTAGCGTAAACCAGACAGAGCCGAATTGACCGAGCGGAACGAGAATCAGCGCGGTAATCAAGGGCGCCATCGCCTGGCCGGTATTCCCTCCGACTTGGTAAATTGATTGCGCCAACCCGCGCTTTTCGCCGGCGGCCATGTAAGCGACACGCGATCCTTCAGGATGAAAGACGGCGGAGCCAAGGCCGATAAAAAAGACACAGCATAAAATCGTCAGAAAAGACGGGGCGAACGCGAGACCTAAAATGCCGAGCATGCTTGCGGTGAGTCCGAGCGGCAAAGCATACGGCATCGGGCGTTTATCCGTATACCAGCCGATGACGGGCTGCATCACGGAAGACACCATATTCAGCGTAAAGGCGATAATTCCGAGCTGCGTAAATGTAAGATTCATGGAACGTTCCAAAATCGGAAACATCGCCGGAATCACCGCTTGCAGTGAATCGTTCAGCAGATGACAGATCCCGATAATGAACAAAATAGAATACATGGTTGTCTCGGGACGATGGACAGGTTTTTCTTTAAGCGGGGCGGCAATTGCCAAAGTGATTCTCCTCCTTTTTATGTAAACGAAGCATACACCATATTATTCATAAGGTGAATGAATTATCAAGTGCAAAAAAGGCTCTTCTTTCTCAAACAGAAAAAAGAGCCTCCCTTTTTATTTATTTAACAAACTGTGTTTTCTAGAATACATCATATAAACGACGATCCCGGCGGCGATCCAGATGACAAAGGCGAGCCATGTCACGCCCGGCAGGCTGCTTGCGAGATACAGGCATAAGCATGCGCTGATGATCGGCACAAAAGGCACGAAAGGAACACGGAAGGAAGATTTGATCTCCGGATGTTTCTTTCTTAAAACGATGACGGCGATCGCAATGACCGTAAAGGCCGCCAAGGTTCCCATATTGACGAGATGCGCCAAGGTTCCCAGGTCAATAAAACCTGCGATCCCGGCGGCAACGATCCCCGTCACCCATGTGTTTTGAAACGGTGTTTTAAAACGCGGGTGAACCTTGGAAAACATGCGGGGCAAGAGGCCGTCTCTGCTCATCGCAAATGTAAGGCGCACCTGAGCGTAAAGCAGAGCGAGCATGACCGTTGTAATCCCGATAATCGCGCCGACGGAAATAATGCCTGCTATTTTGTTCTGGCCGACAAATTGGAGCGCGAAAGATACAGGGTCTCCGACATTCAGCTTGGTGTACGAAAGCATTCCCGTCAGGACAAGCGATACCGTAATGTAAAGGACGGTGCAGATGGCAAGCGCGCCGATGATTCCGACCGGCATTGATTTCTGCGGGTTTTTCACTTCTTCCGACGCGTTTGACACGGCATCAAATCCGAGATACGCGAAGAAAACGGTCGCGGCGCTCGTGATGACGCCTTTCATTCCGAACGGTATAAACGGAGACCAGTTTTCCGGTTTCACGTAGCCGAAACCGACGACGATAAACAGCAGAATGATCGCAATTTTCATCAATACAATGACATTGTTAAAGCGGGTGCTTTCTTTCACGCCCCTTGAAACAATCGCGGTAATGACCAAAATAATGATAACGGCCGGCAGGTTGAACACGGCACCCGTTTTGCTGCCGGGTGCGGCGGTCAGCGCCTCCGGAATATGCAGCCCGAAGCCTGCAAGAAGCGACTGGAAATAGGATGACCAGCCGGTTGCGACGGCGGCGAGCGCGATAACATATTCAAGCATTAAGTCCCATCCGATTAAAAACGCGAGACACTCACCGAGAGTGACATATGAATACGTATATACGCTGCCTGAAATCGGAATGGATGAAGAAAATTCCGCATAACAAAACGCGGCGAGCGCGCAGGCAAGGCCCGCGAGCACAAACGACAGAATCAAAGCCGGTCCTGCGCCTGTCGCGGCCACAGTCCCGGTAATCACAAAAATCCCCGTGCCGACAACACAGCCGATTCCGAGCAAAACCAAGTCAAAAGCGCTTAACGAGCGGGACAGGCTGGTCTGTTTGCTCTGGGCCTTTAAGTCGGCCAGCGGCTTTTTCCGAAATAGTAAAGACATATGGGTCCTCCTGAAAATTCATAATATTCTTATCATTATATACACTGACGTTTGTATTATATTGTCGAAATTTCTCGCAGTCAATTAAAGAATTTTCCACTTTAAAAGGACAAAGCTAAAAAGCGTCGATGCACGGAAGGAAAGGGAATTTTATTGTGAAATAGTTCAATTTTCTCACCTTAAGACCGATACAAAAGATGACTCATCAACTAATTTCAAGTTTCGGTGAAAGGGAGATGTTTACATGTTTCAATATGAAGAACTAAATAAGCAGTTTATCGGCGGCCGATGGAGGGATGGAAGCAGCCGGAACGTATTGGAAAACAGAAATCCTTATACTCAAAAAGTCATCACCTCATTCCGAAAAGCGACGCCTGATGACGTGGATGCGGCATATCGCGCCGCGGCTCTTGCAAAACAAGAATGGGACAAAGTAAACCCTTTTAAAAAGCGGGCCATTTTGGAAAAAGCCGTTTCTTTCATTGAAGAGCACGAAGAAGCGATTATTTACTTAATCATGGAGGAGCTTGGCGGAACACGGCTGAAGGCTGAGTTTGAAATCGGACTTGTCAAAAATATGATAAAAGAAGCCGCAACATTTCCGGTGCGGATGGAAGGGAAAATTCTCCCGTCCACGATTGACGGAAAAGAAAACAGGCTGTACAGAATACCCGCCGGAGTCGTGGGGGTGATCAGCCCGTTTAATTTCCCGTTTTTCCTTTCGATGAAATCTGTTGCGCCGGCACTCGGCGCGGGGAACGGCGTCGTGCTGAAGCCTCATGAAGAAACGCCGATCTGCGGCGGAACGCTTATCGCGAAAATTTTTGAAGCGGCCGGCGTACCGGACGGGCTGCTGAATGTCATCGTGACGGATATCGAGGAGATCGGCGACAGCTTTGTTGAGCATCCCGTGCCGCGGATAATCTCATTTACAGGCTCAACCGGAGTGGGCAGCTATATCGGACAGCTTGCGGTCAAACACTTTAAAAAACCGCTGTTGGAGCTTGGCGGAAACAGCGCGCTGATCGTGCTTGAGGATGCTGATCTTGAATACGCCGTCAATGCGGCCGTATTCAGCCGGTTTACGCATCAAGGCCAGATCTGTATGTCGGCGAACCGCGTGCTCGTTCACACATCTGTATATGACAAATTTACAGAGCTTTACGAAGCGAAAGTGTCATCGCTGAAAGTCGGCGATCCGATGGACCCTGATACGGTTATCGGTCCTTTAATCAATGAGAGACAGGCGGAAGGTCTGAGACGGTCTGTCGAAAAAGCGATAGAAGAGGGAGCGGTTCCGGTGCTGTCCGGCCGATTCAGCGGAACGGTCGCTGAGCCCGTCATTTTAAAAGATGTGAAACCTGAGATGAGCATCGCGAAGGAGGAGCTGTTCGGACCGGCCGTCTGCATCATGCCGTTTGAAACGGAGGATGAAGCGGTAAGCATCGCAAACGCGACACCGTTCGGTTTAAGCGGAGCCGTGCATACGGCAAACGTGGAGCGGGGCGTTGAGTTTGCTAAGCGGATCGAAACCGGCATGATTCACGTCAACGATACGACCATTAATGATGAACCGAATGTCGCGTTCGGCGGCGAGAAACAATCAGGTCTCGGCAGGCTGAATGGCGAATGGAGTCTTGAAGAATTCACCACGCTGAAATGGATTTCGGTTCAGCATGAAAAACGTCAATTCCCATATTAAGAAGGAGTGAAAGAAATGAGTATACAGACGGAGCAGCAAACGCACAGCCTGCTTGACGCTTTTGTCAAAGTTGCGCCTTTTTTAAACAGCCTGATCCAAGATGACATCACCATCGGAATTTATGATACAGAAAAATTAATCGTGAATATTCCGGCTAAAACGTTTTCTCTTAATGTAAAGCCGGGAGACCCGCTGCAAAAAGGGGACATCATTACAGACGCGATCCGCATGAATCAGAAGAAGACAAGCATGGTGCCGAAAGAGCTGTTCGGATTTCCGCTGATCGCCAGAGCGATTCCGCTTCATGATGAAAACGGAAAAGTCATCGGCGGTGTCGGTCTCGGCACGAGCCTTGAAAAATCAGCCAAGCTTCATGATGTCGCTGAAAGCCTGTCCGCCGTCGTGGAACAGACCGCTTCGGCGATCGCAGATATCTCAGAATCTATCAGCGGTTTCTCAGCACAGATGACCGGAATTTCCGCTCAGGCGAAACAAGTCAGTGAAAGCGCGGGAGAAATCGCCGACATTTCCGTCACTGTCAAGGGCATCTCGGATCAAAGCAATCTGCTCGGTTTGAATGCGGCCATTGAAGCCGCGAGAGCAGGAGAATCCGGCAAGGGCTTTTCCGTGGTGGCGGATGAGATCCGCAAGCTTGCCACTCATTCAAAAGACAATGTCGGCCAAATTGACCAGATTACGAAAAAAATCCACAGCCTGCTGAAAGGGCTGGAGGACTCAATTGAATCCATCAACCAGAACACGGACGGCCAAGCGGCGGCGGTAGAACAAATTTCTGCCACGATGCAGGAGATTTCAGGAAGCGCCCAGCATTTAGCGAAAATGGCTGAAAACGTGCTCGGAGAATCATAAAAAAAGGGAGCTTACGGGCTCCTTTTTTGTTTTCCCTTTATCAAGCGGAAACTGCACTTACACGTTTGATCCGTCATGCTAAAGGGGTACACATACGAATACATCACCAATGATAAAGGAGAGTCTTGTATGTCTGATGCAAATCTGCACAACCCGCTGACGAAATATGATCATGATGAATTTCCAAAACAATATCAAGAATCGCCCGGTTTGCAGAAAGAGATGAAGCCTGTGCCGGACTGCGGTGAAACAAGCTATAAAGGAGCCGGCAAGCTGAAGGGAAGAAAAGCCCTCGTCACCGGCGGCGATTCAGGTATCGGCCGGGCCGCCGCAATTGCTTATGCCCGGGAAGGGGCGGATGTGGCCATTAACTATCTGCCTGAGGAACAGCCGGATGCAGAAGAAGTGAAAGCGTTAATTGAAAAAGAGGGAAGAAAAGCCGTTCTGCTGCCGGGAGATTTAAGCGATGAAGCGTTTTGCGGAGAATTGGCGGAAAAAGCGTATCAAGAGCTTGGCGGTCTTGACACGCTCGCTCTTGTCGCCGGCAAACAGCAGGCAGTGGATGATATCAGCGATCTTACTACAGAACAAATCTATCAAACATTTGAAGTCAACGTATTCTCGCTGTATTGGCTCGTCAAAGCCGCGCTTCCGTATCTGCCGGAAGGCGCGTCTATTATCACGACAACGTCCGTAGAAGGGTATAATCCAAGCCCGATGCTGTTGGATTATGCCGCGACGAAACATGCCATTATCGGTTTTACCGTCGGCCTAGGAAAGCAGCTGGCGAATAAAGGAATCAGAGTCAACTCGGTAGCGCCGGGGCCGATCTGGACACCGCTGCAGATTTCAGGAGGACAGCCCGGTGAAAACATTCCGAAATTCGGCAAGGAAACACCGGCCGTTCCATTACAGCGTGCCGGACAGCCGGCGGAGCTGGCAGGAATTTATGTCTTTTTGGCCTCAGAAGAATCGAGTTATGTGACATCCCAAATTTACAGTGTAAGCGGAGGAATTCCGACAGCGTAATCAAAAAGGAGCTGCCCTTCATACGGGGGCAGCTCTTTTTTTCGATGTTATGTGCCGAGGACGTTTTGATTATACAGGACACTCGGATGTGACGGATGATAGGAGGCTGCTTTGTCGTTATGAATCTTCGCTTTTTCTCTGTCGCCGAGCTGCCAGTGGCAGACGCAGAGCTGCAGATGGGGGTACCAGGTGGAATATTCGAGCTGGGTAAAGCCTGCATCACTGCTTTTGGCGGATAGGGCGAGCTCATACCAAAACACGCCCTGCCGGTATTGCCGTTTCTCCGCAAAATAGTCGCCGAGCCTGCAGCAGAACTCCGGCCGCGGACAATCGATCAGAAATGATTTTAAGAGAGACGTCATGGCGGCCTCTTCATGGCCGACCGCCCTGTAGCAATCGGATAGATATTGGCACGTTCTGATCTCGTCTTCGATCCAGCACTGTTTTGTGGAAAGAAAATGGTGATAATACGTGATGGCGCGCTGATACTGGCCGTGATCCTTTAATTCATTCGCGAAGTAAAACAAATCGCGCGGTGTCATCGTTTCACTGTTTTCCGCCATTTTCTCATAAATCTTCAAGTTGCGGTCTGAGGGAGGCGAGTGCTTTTTCTCGGATTTCCGGTGTGTGACGGCAATATCGGTTTCTATGATGTTTCCGTATACCTCAAGATACTCATGCACGGCTCCGATCCAGCGGAATCCTTTTTCACGCTTGACGAGTCGGTTGCGGCGGTATCTGAAGCTGACCTCTCCCCGATCATCAAAGCCGACGTGATAGTACATGGATACCGCGTCCACCTCTTTTGAAAGCGACGCCTTCAGTTCAATCAGCTTTTCACGGTCCTTTTCCGTCAGCATATCGTCGGCGTCCAGCCACAGAATATAATCCATTTCCGCTTTCGAAAACACAAAATTACGGGCGGCCGCAAAGTGATCGATCCATTCAAAATCATAAATCTTATCCGTATAACGGGCCGCGATTTCTTTCGTCCGGTCGGTCGAGCCCGTATCAGCAATCACAATTTCATCCGCAATGTCTTTGACGGAATCAAGACAGCCCGCAAGCACTTCCTCTTCATTTTTCACGATAACGCACAAACTGACGCTGATCATGTCATCACCTCTTCCCCTCCAGTGTATAAAAGGAGAGGCGGAAACATTCTTCGGACAAAATGATCTCTTCCAAGAAATTTGTCTGTCCTTTTACTAGTTTTATTCCAGCGCCTGATTTAAAATGAACACATGAACTTACGTGAGGATTGATAGGAACCATGAGCATCATAAAAGCGGAAAACCTTTATAAAACATACGGAGATAAGACATTATTCGACCATATCTCCTTTCATATTGAAGAGAATGAAAGAATCGGTTTAATCGGCCCGAACGGAACGGGGAAGTCTACGCTTCTGAAAACCATTGCCGGCCTTGAATCAACGGAGGAAGGCGAGATTACGGCTTCAGGAAACGTGCATATTGAGTTTTTGCATCAGGACCCTGAGCTTCCGGCCGGACAAACCGTTCTTGAACATATTTATTCCGGCGGATCAGCCGTCATGAGAACGATGAGAGAATACGAAAAAGCGCTTCAGGCGCTGAATGAAGAACCGGAAAATGGCCAGCGCCAGAAACACCTGCTTGATGCGCAGGCCCAAATGGACGCGAATGATGCGTGGGAGGCGAATACGTTAGCCAAAACGGTTTTAACCAAACTTGGCGTCACCGATCTGATGAAGGATGTCAGCGAGCTGTCCGGCGGCCAGAGAAAGCGCGTCGCGATTGCGAAAAACGTCATCCAGCCGGCTGACCTGCTCATTTTGGATGAACCGACAAACCACTTGGACAATGAAACGATTGAATGGCTGGAAGGCTACTTATCGCAATATCCGGGCGCCGTTATGCTTGTCACGCACGACAGATATTTTCTGAACAGGGTGACGAACAGAATTTACGAGCTTGAGAGAGGCAGCCTTTATACGTATAAAGGAAACTATGAAGTATTCCTGGAAAAACGGGCCGAACGGGAGGCGCTGGCAGAGCAGAAAGAAACAAAACGCCAAAACCTCCTGCGCCGCGAATTGGCGTGGCTCAGAAGAGGAGCGAAAGCGCGCTCGACGAAACAAAAAGCGAGAGTGGACAGAGCGGAGGCGCTCAAGGAGCAAAAAGGGCCGGCAGTCTCCGGATCACTCGATTTCGCGATCGGTTCCCACCGTCTCGGAAAACAAGTAATCGAAGCCGATAACGTCGCCATTACCTATAACGGCCAAGCGCTGATCAGCCAGTTTAATGAGCTTGTCATCCCGGGGGAACGAATCGGCATCATCGGGCCGAACGGAATCGGGAAAACGACACTTTTAAACAGCCTCGCCGGCAGAATTCAGCCTGACAGCGGCAATATCACCATCGGGCAGACGGTCCGGATCGGCTACTACACCCAGGATCACAGCGAAATGAACGGCGATATGAAAGTCATTGAATATATAAAAGAGACAGCTGAAATCGTCAAAACGGCGGAAGGCGATGTCATCACCGCGGAACAAATGCTTGAGCGTTTTCTGTTCCCGCGTCCGATGCAGCAGACATATATCAGAAAGCTGTCGGGCGGGGAAAAACGCCGTCTGTACTTGCTGAATGTACTGATGCAGGAGCCGAATGTGCTGTTTTTAGATGAGCCGACCAATGATCTGGACACAGAAACATTAAGCGTGCTCGAGGATTATATCGAACAGTTCCCGGGCGTCGTCATCACCGTATCCCATGACCGCTATTTCCTTGACCGCGTCGTGGACCGCCTGATTGTATTTGAAGGACACGGCATCATTTCCCGTTTCCAAGGTTCGTACAGTGAATACATGGAACAAGCAAAAGCGAAGAAGACGGCGGTAAAACAGCCGGCCGAAGAAAAAAAGGCGGAAGAAGAGCCGAAGAAAAAGCGCAAAAAGCTTTCGTACAAGGATCAGATCGAATGGGACGGCATCGAAGACAAAATCGCCGGCCTTGAAGAAAAGCATCAGCGTCTGGAAGCGGAAATCGCTGAAGCGGGAAGTGATTTCGGAAAGATACAAGAACTGATGGCCGAACAGGCAAAAACGGCTGAAGAGCTTGAAGCGGCGATGGAACGCTGGACCGAATTGTCACTGATGATTGAAGAACTTGAGAATTAAGAAAAGCCGGTACGGCCCCCGAGAAGAAGGCGGGTCATACCGGCTTTTTGTTTTAAACAAATGTCTCCCGGCGCTTTAAAGACAAAGGTTCCGTCCAAGCCAAGTTTATTCGGCATAAAAAGTTTACGTTTACGTTAAGGTTCAAATGGTGTATAATAGAAACAGATACGACAAGAGGGGGATTCACCTTGGAATGGATGAAGATTGATCAAGTTGCCAAGCGAAGCGGATTGACAAAACGAACCATTCGTTTTTACGAGGAGATTGGTTTGATTCCTGCTCCTAAACGGACAGAAGGCGGCGTCCGGCTTTACTCTGAAGATGATATGGAGGAGCTCGAAAAAGTCACCAGCACTAAAGAAGTGCTCGGTTTTTCCCTTCAGGAGCTTCAGCAGTTTATGGAGATGAGCCGTCAGCTGGAATTAAACAAAGAGGGGTACTTGTTGTCACTGGATCCGAAGGAACGGAAAGAAAAGCTGGAAGAGATTCAGCACGCTTTGAACCACCAGCTTGAGATGATTGATGAGAAGATCAGCACATTTCAGCATTTTAAAACGCGCCTTAACGGAATGAAAGAACAAGCTGACCGCGCCATTCAATCAATCGAATGATTTTGCTGTAAACGCTATGGATATAGCGTTTCTTTTAATGGATAAAACAGGAGGTTTGGTCAAATGGATACATCATCACAACAGAAAACAGGCTTATTCAGCCAGCCGAAAGCCGTTTGGGCGGTTGCGTTTGCCTGTGTGATTTCCTTTATGGGAATCGGTCTTGTCGATCCGATTCTTCCGGCGATCGCCGCACAATTACATGCTTCACCTAGTGAAGTATCTCTGTTATTTACAAGTTATTTGCTCGTTACCGGTTTTATGATGTTTTTCTCCGGCGCGATTTCCAGCCGGATCGGCGCAAAATGGACGCTGCTTCTCGGACTTATTTTTATCATCGTGTTTGCCGCTCTCGGCGGAAGCTCAAGTTCAATCGCTCAGCTTGTCGGCTATCGCGGCGGCTGGGGGCTTGGGAATGCTCTCTTTATTTCAACCGCGCTTGCCGTCATCGTCGGGGTATCTGTCGGCGGCAGCGCCAAAGCGATTATTCTGTATGAGGCCGCGCTCGGACTGGGAATTTCCGTCGGGCCGCTTGCCGGCGGAGAGCTAGGCAGCCTTTCATGGCGCGCTCCGTTCTTCGGAGTGTCTGTCCTGATGTTTATAGCGCTTTGCGCGATTTCACTCATGCTGCCGAAGCTGCCGAAACCGGCGAAACGCGTCGGTGTGTTTGATGCGATGAAGGCGCTCAAATATAAAGGCCTTTTGACAATGGCAGTATCTGCATTCTTATACAACTTTGGATTTTTTATTTTGCTTGCTTATTCTCCGTTCGTGCTGGATTTAGATGAACACGGCCTTGGATATGTCTTCTTCGGCTGGGGGTTATTCCTGGCAATTACGTCAGTCTTTACGGCGCCGCTCGTGCACAAAGCGCTGGGCACAGTGCGTTCGCTCGTCGTTCTCTTTATCGCCTTTGCGGCCATTCTCGTTATTATGGGGGTCTGGACTGACCATCAGACGTTGATCATTACATGTATCGTTGTTGCCGGTGCCGTTCTCGGTATGGTGAATACGATCATGACAACCGCTGTGATGGGTGCTGCGCCGGTTGAACGTTCAATCGCGTCTTCAGCCTACAGCTCAGTCCGCTTTATCGGCGGTGCGCTCGCTCCGTGGATTGCGGGAATGCTGTCAGAACACTTCACCGCAAGCACTCCATATACAGTAGGCGGGATCGTCGTTTTTGTAGGCATGCTTGTCCTTCTCATGGGACGCAAACATCTCGCCGGAATAAAAGCCGGACATTAAGAAAAAAAGGAACTTCCGCACGGGCGGGAGTTCCTTTTTGTGTTTACAGCACTTTTGTCGTCCAAGACTCACAATTCCATGTTTCCGTCGCGATATCCATGTAAAACTCGGGTTCGTGGGAAATCAGCAGAATGGAGCCTTTGTATTCTTTCAGCGCGCGTTTCAGCTCTTCTTTCGCATCGACATCCAGGTGGTTTGTCGGTTCGTCAAGCACAAGTAGATTTGTTTCTGAATTGATCAGCTTGCACAGTCTGACCTTCGCTTTTTCTCCTCCGCTGAGAACGGAGACGCGGCTTTCAATGTGTTTGGTCGTCAGGCCGCATTTGGCGAGGGCGGCGCGGATTTCGTACTGGGTAAAGGAAGGAAATTCGCTCCACACTTCTTCGATGCACGTATTGTTATTGGTTTCTTTCACTTCCTGCTCGAAATAGCCCGTGTATTGATGCTCGCCGCGCTCCACCGTGCCTTCCAGCGGCTGGATTTCACCGAGCAGGCTTTTTAACAGCGTCGTTTTCCCGATGCCGTTTGCGCCGTACAGGGCGACTTTCTGTCCGCGCTCCATTCTGAGATTGAGCGGGCGTGACAGCGGAGTATCGTAGCCGATGACTAAGTCCTTCGTTTCAAAAATGAGCTTGCCTGACGTTCTCGCAGGCTTGAAATGGAATTCCGGTTTCGGTTTTTCGGCCGCCAGTTCGATCATATCCATCTTATCAAGCTTTTTCTGACGGGACATCGCCATATTTCTCGTGCTGACGCGGGCTTTGTTGCGGGCGACGAAATCTTTCAGCTCAGCCACTTCCTGCTGCTGTTTTTTATAGGCGGCTTCGAGCTGCTGTTTTTTCACTTCGTAGACTTCCATAAACTGATGATAATCACCGACATAACGCGTCAGCTCTTGATTTTCCACATGATAAATCAAATTGATTACGCTGTTTAAAAACGGAATGTCATGGGAAATTAAGATGAACGCATTTTCATATTCCTGCAAATAGCGTTTCAGCCATTCAATATGCTGTTCATCAAGGTAGTTCGTCGGTTCGTCCAACAGAAGGATTTCCGGCTTTTCCAAAAGCAGTTTGGCGAGCAGCACTTTCGTCCGCTGTCCGCCGCTTAAATCAGTGACGTCGCGGTCTAGGCCGACTTCCTGCAGGCCGAGGCCGCGGGCGATTTCTTCAACTTTGCTGTCAATCACGTAGAAATCATTGTTTGTCAGGGCGTCCTGAATGACACCGACATCTTCAAGCAGCTGCTCAAGCTCATCAGGGTCCGCTTCGCCCATTTTGTTGTAAATCTCGTTCATTTCTTCTTCCATCGCAAATAAGTAATGGAACGCATCCTTCAGCACGTCGCGGATCGTTTTTCCTTTTTCAAGCACGGTATGCTGATCGAGATAGCCGACACGCACGTTTTTCGCCCATTCAACCTTACCCTCATCAGGCTCAAGCTTTCCGGTAATAATATTCATAAACGTTGATTTACCTTCGCCGTTTGCTCCGATTAAGCCGACGTGTTCCCCTTTTAAAAGACGGAACGATACATTGTTAAAAAGCGCACGGTCACCGAAGCCGTGGCTTAAATCTTTTACGGATAAAATACTCATCATTACACCTCTATCGTTATCAGACACGCTTTTTTTATCATGTGTCTTTCTCATTTATGATTATAAAGGAGGAGACCGTTTGTTAAAAGGCTTGGAAGGAAAAAGAAAATTGCGTTTGCCGCGTGCATTTGAGATACTATGGAGTAGATTTTAAGAATTGAGGAGAACGACATGACCCAAACATGGCCATTTTTACAGCATACACAACCATTTATCGCCGAAAACTGGGAGGCGTCAGGCTTTCAGGAGCCGACCGTTATTCAGGAAAAAGCCGCTCAGGTGATCATGGAAGGGAAAGACGTCATTGCCGAATCCCCGACGGGAACGGGAAAAACATTGGCGTACACGCTTCCGGTTCTGGAGCGGATCAACCCGGAACAGAAACATCCGCAAGTGATCATTTTAGCGCCGTCCCGCGAGCTTGTGATGCAGATTTTTCAAGTGATTCAGGAGTGGAAAAAAGGCTCCGATCTTCGCGCTTTGTCTTTGATCGGCGGGGCAAACGTGAAAAAGCAGGTGGAGAAGCTCAAAAATAAACCGCATATCATTGCAGGCACACCGGGCAGGGTGCTCGAATTGATTCAGGCGAAAAAGCTGAAAATGCATGAAGTCAAGACGATCGTTCTTGATGAAGCGGATCAGCTCGTGACGAAGGAACACCGCGAAACGATGAAAAAAATCATTAAAACGACGCTGAAAGACCGACAGCTTTTAAGCTTTTCCGCTACGCTGCAGCCGGAGACAGAAGAGGTGCTGAATGCCATCGCACATGAACCGGCCGTTTTGAAAGTGGAGCGGAATACGGCGGAAAAAGCGCGCGTCACGCATCAATATCTCGTCTGCGATCAGCGGGATAAAGTAAAGCTTTTGCAAAAGCTGTCACGGCTGAACGGCATGCAGGCGCTCGTGTTTGTCAGAGATATCGGAAATTTAAGCGTCTATGCGGAAAAACTCGCCTATCATCACGTGGATCTCGGCATCCTGCACGGAGAAGCGAAAAAAATGGAGCGGGCAAAGATATTATCAGCGTTTGAAGGGGGAGAATTTCCGCTGCTTCTGGCGACTGACATAGCGGCGCGCGGACTTGATATCGATGATCTTCCGTACGTCATTCACGCAGACATCCCGAATGAAGACGGATATATCCACAGATCCGGCCGGACGGGGCGGGCCGGTAAAGAAGGAACCGTACTCAGCCTTGTCACGCCGATGGAAGAATCCAAATTGAAAAAAATGGCCAAATCACTCGGAATTGAGCTGAAAGAGGCCGTTTATTCAGGCGGAAAATTATCTGAGAAATAAGAAACGGAGGGCGGGAAGCCCTTCTTTTTTATTGTGAAATAATAGAAAAGGTTCAGGCGGGGGAGTGGGAAGATGGGTTCAATAGACCGATTTCAAATATTGAAGGAACGTGGGCTGGAAATACTCGAACACTGGTTTAAGAACGATAACATCAGACGGAGAATGGATGCGATGCTGCCATTAGACGCGTGGTATGCACGATTGAATAAAGATGAAGACGATACTGTCATTATGGCATATGACGGGCAGCTTCCGGCAGGTATAGTCTCTATAGAGTTTGTGGAGGAACGGGCGTATATCGGATTGATCGTCAATCCTTTGTACCAGCTTCAAGGGTACGGAAAACAGATCTTGCAAAAACTGCTGACTGATCCTGGGTTTACCAGCGTGTAGGAATGGGCGGCAAGCATCGAAAAAAGACAATCAAATCAGTTTAGCCTGCTTTCAAGCAGCGGGATTCAATTTGAAAGATACGGAGCCTGATGAAGACGGCTTTCTTACTTTGATTCTTCGCGGCTGATGCGAAAAAGCAGAAAAGGAGGGGACAAAGCCCTCCTTTTTTCATCATCATGTTAACTTAGATCACTGACTTTGATGATCTGTTTGCCTTTGTTTTCTCCTTTAAACAGGCCGAGGAACGCGTCAGGAATATAGCTGAATCCTTCCGTAATCGTTTCTTCATAATGAAGCTTCCCGTCCTTGAGCCATTCGGCCAATTGTTTCGCGCCTTCGGAAAAGCGGTCAGCATAATCACCGACGATGAATCCCTGCATCAGCGCTTTTGTTTTGATCAGCTTCGGCTGTACGCGGGGGCCCATGTCTTCCTCTTCACTTTCGGTATTATATGAAGAGATCGCTCCGCATACCGGAATGCGGGCGAATTCATTCAGCAGGTTTATCACCGCATCTGAAATCGGTCCGCCGACATTGTCAAAATAGACATCGACGCCGTCAGGGCATGCCTGTTCAAGCGCTTTTTGAATATCATCCGCCGTTTTGTAATTAATGGCTTCATCAAATTGAAGCTCCTCTTTCAGATACGCGATTTTTTCGTCAGAACCGGCGATGCCGACAACCCGCGCGCCTTTGATTTTTGCAATCTGCCCGACTGTTGAGCCGACGGCGCCCGCAGCCCCTGAAACGACGACGGTTTCGCCCTTTTTCGGACGGCCGATATCGAGCAGCCCGAAGTAAGCGGTCAGTCCGGTCATCCCTAAAATGCCGAGATACGCCTGGGCGGGTGCGATATCCGTATCCAACTTGCGGAGGGCGGACTCATTGACGGCTGAATATTCCTGCCATGCGAGATTTCCGATCACAACATCTCCTTTTTTCAGCTTATCGCCGTCTGTCAGAACTTCGGCAATCACTCCGCCTGTTATGGCTTCATCTAAAGCGAACGGCTCTACATATGATTTTGTATCCTGCATCCGTCCGCGCATGTACGGATCAACGGACACATAACTCGTTTTCACAAGCACTTCGCCGTCTTTCGGTTCGGGAACGGCAATCGTTTCAAAGCGGAAATCGTCATGGACGGGAACGCCTTTAGGGCGTCTTGCCAATTGAATCTGCTGCTGATTTTTCGGCATGATGCATCCTCCTTCAACATGAGTGTTTGTTCCAAATGTAACACGAACCATTTCCCGAATACAAAATCAAACCGTCCGCCGGCAACAAAAAAAGAAGGGCCAGGGCCCTTCTTTCCTTATATGCGTATTTAAAAGAATAACCGGTACACATCGGTGTTTTTCTCATGTTCCAAATATTCATAGGCATTCGTTTTTGAAGAATGAAGCATGTCAGCGGTAATGACGGGCTGAAGCGCGGTCAGATAAGAACCCAGCTTATTTTCAATTTCTTTCGGCAGAACGGATTCGATATCACCGATATTGATAATGATAGAGAAAACGAAATCGATATTAATATGAAAAGTATCTTCAGCAAAGACCGTAAGCTCTTTTATTCCATCCGGGCAGCGGGTATGCCGGCGGAATACCTGCTTCACTAAATCACTGACAACCCAAGCGTTAAATCGCTGTTCCGGTGAAAAGTAATGAATAGGAACCACCTCCCTGCTTAATCGGCTCATGAAGATTTTTATTTTTCTGATAAATGTAGCTTTCCCTACTGTAACATGTCCCGCCGGAAAATATCCACCGACAATCTGCCCGTTTTTTCCCGGAACTCTCTTTCTTTTGTTTGACCTTTGGTTGAGCGGGTAAACATCCAATATACAAAAACAAAAGGGAGGACTTATCAATGAAACCGGTAGTAAGAGAATATACAAATGATCAAAAACTGATGCAGGACGTAAAAGAGCTTCAGCAATTGGGTGTCGCAAAAGAAGACGTATATGTGCTTTCTCATGATGACGACAGAACGGACCGCCTGGCAGATAATACTGATGTCAATACCATCGGAGCGAAAGAAACGGGCATTAAACACGCGGTCGGCAATATGTTTAATAAAAAAGGCGACGAGCTCCGCAACAAAATTCACGAAATCGGCTTTTCAGAAGAGGAAGCATCACAATTTGAAAAGCGCTTAGATGAAGGAAAAGTTCTTCTGTTTGTCACGGATAACGAAAAAGTAAAATCATGGGCGTAAGCTGAACAGATCCCAAGGGGTTTTCGGTCCCTTGGGATTTTTTTGCGGTTTCCGCAATAAAACCGAAAGGCACATGCTGTACATTTTCGGTGCCGTTTCTCAACTGATTTGGTAGAATTCAATTGTAATAAATTGGAATGAAAAATCAGGAGGAGCTCAATTCATGAAAAAAATGTTATTTATGCTGGCGGTTTGTTTATGTATGATCCCTGCGGACGTCTATGCCGCTGACCTGGGACGGCAGACGTTAGGAACAAATGACGGCTGGGGAGCCGCTTCCGGCGGGACAACCGGCGGCGCGAAAGCCTCTTCATCGAATGTCTACACCGTATCAAACAGACAGCAGCTCGTTTCTGCATTAGGGGGAAGCGCCAACAGCACGCCGAAGATTATTTACATACAAGGCACAATCAATATGAATACGGACGACCGGAATAAAACGCTCGGCTTTAATGATTATAAAGATCCGGCATATGATCTCAACGCTTATCTGAAGGCGTACGACCCGGACAAATGGGGGAAAAAAGCGCCGTCAGGCACCCAGGAAGACGCCAGACAGCGATCTCAAAAAAACCAGAAAGCACGGGTCGTGATTGACATTCCTTCAAATACGACGATCATCGGTTCGGGTTCAAATGCCAAAGTGACAGGCGGAAGTTTTAATATAAAGAACGGCGTCGACAATGTCATCATCCGCAACATTGAATTTCAAGACGCTTACGACTATTTTCCGCAATGGGACCCGACGGACGGCAGCAGCGGCAACTGGAACTCGGAATATGACAATATCACCATTAACGGCGCGACGCACATCTGGATCGATCATTGCACCTTTAATGACGGATCGAATCCCGACAGCGGTTTTCCTTACTATTACGGGAGAAAATATCAGCACCATGACGGCCAGACGGATATAGCCAACGGGGCGAATTATATTACATTGTCCTATAATAAATATCATGACCATGACAAAGGCTCCGTCATCGGAAACAGCGACAGCAAGACGTCGGATGAAGGAAAACTGAAGGTGACCACTCACCATAACTATTACCAGAACATCGTCCAGCGCGCACCGCGGGTCCGGTACGGGCAGGTTCATATTTATAATAATTTTTACGCAGGCTCTAAAAGCGCCGCATACCCGTTCAGCTATGCGTGGGGCGCGGGCCACGCGTCAAAAATATATGCCCAGAATAATGTCTTTGAAGTGCCGGGACTGGCTGCTGATAAAGTCATCAGCGTCTTCAGCGGCGGAAAAGCGCTTCATGAAGACGGCACTCTTTTAAACGGCGCCGCAATTAACGCGTCAGCCGCCAACGGATTAAGTCAGTCCGTCGGCTGGACACCGTCATTGCACGGTTCCATCGGCTCATCATCAAATGTAAAATCAGATGTTATATCTAAAGCCGGGTCGGGTATATTAAAATAATAAACAAGAAGCACAAAGGAAAATATTCCTTTGTGTTTTTTAATTAACAAAAACGTTTATTAACTTAGTTAAGTAGTAAAATGGGATAGGGGATGGAAGACAACAAAATAGGAGGAGACCTGTAATGGCTTCAGAAAAAGACGCAAAAAAACAGCAGGCAGTAAAAATCATTCCTTTGCTTATTACTGTTGCTGTGGGA
The DNA here is from genome assembly GCF_053663455.1 of Bacillus sp. JK62. NCBI lineage: Bacteria > Bacillati > Bacillota > Bacilli > Caryophanales > Bacillaceae > Bacillus > Bacillus sp. JK62. The sequence goes on along the minus strand of NZ_JBSJQA010000007.1, from coordinate 114,043 downwards.
TTAATCATTTGGTTTATTCCCGCGCCGTCCGGACTTGAACCTAAAGCATGGCATTTGTTCGCTATTTTTGTCGCAACAATTATCGGCTTTATCTCCAAGCCCTTGCCAATGGGCGCAATTGCAATTTTTGCATTGGCAGTCACCGCGTTAACGGGAACGCTATCTATTGAAAATACGTTAAGCGGATTTGGAAACAAGACAATCTGGCTGATTGTCATCGCCTTTTTTATTTCCCGGGGATTTATCAAAACCGGGCTCGGCGCCAGGATTTCTTACGTATTCGTACAACGGTTCGGGAAGAAAACACTCGGCCTTTCTTATTCACTGCTGTTCAGTGATTTAATTTTATCACCTGCCATTCCGAGCAACACGGCACGGGCGGGCGGCATTATTTTTCCTATTATCAGATCATTATCCGAAACTTTCGGATCAACGCCGGCAGACGGAACAGAGCGGAAAATCGGCGCTTTCTTATTAAAAACCGGTTTTCAAGGAAACTTGATTACGTCTGCGATGTTTTTGACGGCAATGGCGGCGAACCCGCTGATCGCCAAGCTGGCCCACGATGTCGCAGGGGTGGACATCACATGGACAAGCTGGGCAATCGCGGCCATTGTACCGGGATTGGCGAGCTTAATCATTACGCCGCTGGTCATTTATAAGCTGTATCCGCCGGAAATTAAAGAAACACCGGACGCGGCTAAAATCGCAACGGAAAAATTGAAAGAAATGGGTCCGTTTAAAAAATCCGAACTCTCCATGGTTATCGTCTTTTTATTGGTGCTTGCGCTGTGGATTTTCGGAGGAAGCTTAAATATCGACGCAACGACGACGGCCCTGATCGGATTATCCGTTTTGCTTTTGTCACAGGTATTAACATGGGAGGACATCAAAAAGGAACAAGGTGCATGGGATACGCTGACTTGGTTCGCGGCGCTTGTGATGCTGGCGAATTTCCTGAATGAGCTCGGCATGGTGTCTTGGTTCAGCGATATGATGAAATCATCTGTTTCCGGTTTTTCATGGATTGTGGCATTTATGATTCTGATTGTCGTGTATTATTACACGCATTACTTCTTTGCGAGTGCAACCGCGCATATCAGCGCCATGTATGCGGCATTTCTCGCCGTCATCGTGGCGGCAGGCGCTCCGCCGCTGTTGGCGGCGCTCAGCCTGGCGTTTTTCAGCAACCTTTTCGGTTCGACGACGCATTACGGATCAGGAGCGGCTCCGGTCTTTTTCGGAGCGGGTTATATATCGCAAAGCAAATGGTGGTCCATCGGCTTTATCCTGTCAATCGTCCATATTGTGACATGGCTTGTGATCGGCGGATTATGGTGGAAAGTATTAGGGTTATGGTAGAAGAAAAAAGGCAGACTCAGGTCTGCCTTTTTTTATTTCTGTAAGGAATGGGAAGGGCCTGCACATGATGACTTCAGTGCGAATAGAATATTGCCGGGGTGATAATATGAGCAGCGGCCGTAATCAATACATGATATTGAAACAGAAACCTTACAAATATATGAGCAGACATATGAAACGCCGGTATGAACAATTACCATGTGAACTTGAAAGTCCGGAAACAGGGACGGAAAAACGGTTTCCGTCTTCAGATGAAAATCGATCTGCCTTGTGCGTACCCGGGCTGCGAGGTCCCGAAGGCAAAAGAGGACCCGCCGGCTCCCGCGGTCCGCAAGGGGAGGCGGGTCCGCCCGGTCCCCCGGGGCCTGAGGGTCCGCCGGGAGCGGTTCCTGCGGTAGCTTTTCAAAATACAGCAGAACTAATGACGATTCCGTTAGAAGGAACACCGATAAACGTGTTAAGCGCAGTGATAGCTGCGCCGACAGATCAATTGGTGAAAACGGATGCCGTCATACAAGTAAATGTGGAATTAGATCCGCTCGCGTCTCATTTCTCATTGGTCTTAGCTGTCGAGCTGCAAAGAAATGGCGTATCGATACAAACACAGAGACAAGAGAGGAACCTCTTTTCTTCAGGCGGGCAAATCATAGGAATTCCTTTTACGTACATCGACGAAATGAAGGCGGATGAAACAGCCGCGTATCAGCTCTATTTATCTGTCCTTTCTTCGAACTACGTAACACAAGTCGCAGCGGCAAACCGCTCCCTCATTGCGACGGGATTCCCCATTCAAGGATCGGATTAAGGTGATGAAAAGAAATCACCTTTTTTATTTAGGTTGTCAAAACACAGCCCGTATTAATATGCTGTCTTAATAAGTAAGACGGTCAACAACGGGAAGGAGAGGGAAAAAGATTGAATGAATAATCCGATTATAAACGGAAGCTTTGAAACCGGCACATTAGCGGGGTGGAGTTCGGCAAATACCCAGATTAACAGTTTGTTTGCACATTCAGGGAGATATTCTGCGCAATTTATTGGAGCTCAGCCATATGCTTACCTCAGTCAAATCGTTCCCATTTCAGCCAAGTCAGTGACTCTATTCGTATCACTCGCAACGCTCGGAAATGAGCCAAGTCCCCAAGTCACTCTCCAGATCATCTATGTCAGCGTAGCAGGTGAACAAATCAGTTCCATTCAAGAAAATATCACACCCGGAAATTTGCCGAACGTGCTCTTTCACACATGGTCTGAAATCTATAAAACAAGCAGTGTGCCTTCTGGCGCAGCCTCTGCCGTCATTGTATTAAGTAAAGTTTCTTCCGGCACGGTTTTAATAGATGACGTTTCATTGGCGCAAACCGGGGGTGAACCTGGCGTAACAGGAATTACAGGTCCCACAGGAGTGACGGGTCCCACAGGAGTAACCGGAGCAAGAGGAGCGACCGGAGTAACTGGTGCAACGGGAGTAAGAGGAGCGACGGGTGTAACCGGCCCAAACGGAGTAACTGGTCCGACAGGAGTAACTGGAGCTACCGGCTCGACTGGTGTAACAGGAGCAACCGGAATCACGGGCTCAACCGGAGTGACAGGCTCAACGGGAGCAACCGGCCCCACCGGAGCAACGGGTGCATCCGGGGCGACAGGCGCAACGGGAATAACTGGAGAAACCGGAGCAACAGGATCGACTGGGGTAACGGGGGTAACAGGCGCGACTGGCTCAACAGGGCCAACAGGCTCAACGGGAGCAACAGGAGCAACAGGAGTTACTGGCGCAACCGGAGCAACCGGCTCAACTGGTGTAACTGGTTCAACAGGAGCAATAGGACCGACTGGAGCAACCGGAGAAACCGGCTCGACCGGGGATACCGGAGCTACTGGAGCAACCGGCCCAATGGGGATAACAGGAGCGACTGGCGCAACAGGAGTAACCGGTGCAACGGGATCGACAGGAGCGACCGGGCCAACGGGAGAGGCCGGTCCAACCGGCTCAACCGGCTCAACCGGAATAACAGGGGCAACAGGATCGACCGGAGCAATTGGTTCAACCGGACCGACAGGCTCAACGGGAGCAACCGGCCCCACCGGAGTAACGGGTCTAACTGGTGTAACGGGATCGACAGGAGCGACTGGTGTAACGGGAGTAACCGGCGCAACTGGTGCGACGGGATTAACTGGAGAAACAGGCGCCACAGGATCGATAGGCCCAACCGGCGCAACAGGCCCAACCGGATCGACTGGCGCGACTGGCTCAACGGGATCAACTGGTGTAACAGGAGCAACGGGATCGACAGGCTCAACCGGCCCAACCGGTGTAGCGGGAGTGACTGGGGCAACGGGGATAACCGGAGAAACTGGCTCGACCGGGGAAACCGGAGCTACTGGAGTAACCGGCCCAGCAGGAGTAACGGGCTCAACCGGCTCGACTGGAGCAACAGGACTGACTGGAGCAACCGGTGCAACGGGAGTAACGGGTTCAACAGGAGCAACCGGCGCAACCGGAGTAACGGGTCCAACTGGTGTAACGGGAGCAACCGGCTCAACCGGAGTAACGGGTCCAACTGGTGCAACAGGAACAACCGGCGCAACCGGAGTAACGGGTCCAACGGGAGAGACCGGTCCAACTGGAGTAACCGGATCGACAGGCCCAACCGGAGCAACAGGTGTAACAGGAGAAACCGGAACCACGGGATCAACCGGAGTAACTGGGACAATGGGAGAAACCGGTGCAACTGGAGTGACTGGAGCAACGGGGATAACAGGAGCAACAGGCGCAACTGGTGTAACCGGGCTAACTGGAATAACAGGCGCGACGGGCCCAACCGGTGTGACTGGACCAACAGGGGTTACTGGCTCAACAGGAGAAACCGGTGCAACTGGAGCGACTGGCGCAACCGGTACAACCGGAATGACAGGCCCAACCGGAGAAACCGGTGTAACAGGCCCAACCGGAGAAACCGGTGTAACAGGCCCAGCAGGAGTAACGGGCTCAACCGGCTCGACTGGAGCAACAGGACTGACTGGAGCAACCGGTCCAACTGGAGTAACTGGCTCGACCGGGGCAACCGGAGTAACCGGAATAACAGGAACAACCGGAGTAACTGGTTCAACTGGTGTAACGGGCTCAACCGGAACAACGGGTGCAACGGGAGTAACTGGAGCAACCGGTCCAACTGGAGAAACCGGCCCAACCGGTGCAACGGGGGTAACTGGAGAAATTGGCCCAACGGGAGAGACCGGTCCAACCGGAGTAACAGGAGCAACAGGATCGACTGGCATAACGGGTTCAACCGGCCCAACAGGTGTAACAGGTTCGACCGGAGCAACCGGCCCAACGGGAGAGACCGGTCCAACCGGAGAAACGGGTGCAACAGGATCGACAGGACCAACAGGGCCAACAGGTTTAACAGGATCGACAGGACCAACAGGGCCAACAGGGCCAACAGGTTTAACAGGATCAACAGGAGCAACCGGAACCACGGGTTCAACCGGAATGACTGGAGTAACAGGAACAACCGGTTCGACTGGTGTAACCGGTGCAACGGGAGAAACTGGCCCAACGGGAGAGACCGGTCCAACCGGAGAAACGGGTGCAACAGGATCGACAGGACCAACAGGACCAACAGGGCCAACAGGTGTAACAGGATCAACAGGAGCAACCGGAACCACGGGTTCAACCGGAATGACTGGAGTAACAGGCTCAACCGGTTCAACTGGTGTAACCGGTGCAACGGGAGAAACTGGCCCAACCGGCGTAACTGGTGCAACAGGAGTGACTGGGTCAACAGGAATAAACGGTGAAACAGGAGCGACGGGAGTAACAGGCCCAACAGGAGTAACAGGTTCAACGGGAGAAACGGGACCAACCGGAGCCACGGGAGTAACTGATTCAACTGGAATAACCGGATCGACCGGTCCAACCGGAGCGACTGGGGTAACGGGTGTAACCGGGGGAACGGGAACAACCGGACCGACAGGAGTAACCGGTCCAACTGGAGTTACTGGAGCGACCGGAGAAACTGGGGCAACGGGAGAAACCGGTCCAACCGGAGTAACAGGAACAACCGGATCGACAGGACCAACAGGGCCAACAGGTTTAACAGGATCAACAGGAGCAACCGGAACCACGGGTTCAACCGGAGCGACCGGAGTAACTGGAATAACGGGCCCAACAGGATCGACAGGCCCAACAGGATCGACAGGCCCAACAGGATCGACAGGCCCAACCGGCGCAACAGGTTCAATCGGAGAAACCGGTCCAACCGGGGTAACAGGTTCAACGGGAGTAACTGGAGCAACAGGAGTAACCGGAACCACGGGTTCAACCGGAATAACTGGAGTAACAGGAACAACCGGTTCGACTGGTGTAACTGGAGAAACTGGCCCAACCGGCGCAACAGGGCCAACCGGAGAAACCGGAACCACGGGCTCAACCGGAGTAACAGGGGCAGCAGGAGAAACCGGTGCAACGGGAGTAACTGGAGCAACCGGCGCAACAGGGCCAACCGGAGAAACCGGAACCACGGGCTCAACCGGAGTAACAGGGGCAGCAGGAGAAACCGGTGCAACGGGAGTAACTGGAGCAACCGGCCCAACTGGAGTAACAGGTGCAACGGGAGAAACGGGTCCAACCGGAGCAATCGGCTTGACCGGTGTAACAGGCCCAACAGGTGTAACAGGCTCAACCGGTGTAACGGGAGAAACCGGCCCAACCGGCGTAACTGGTGCAACAGGAGTGACTGGGTCAACAGGAATAACCGGACCGACTGGCTCAACGGGAGAAACCGGTTCAACCGGAGCAACGGGTGCATCCGGGGCGACCGGCGCAACGGGAATAACTGGAGAAACCGGCCCAACTGGGGTCACGGGCTCAACTGGTGTAACAGGTCCAACTGGATCGACTGGTGCAACAGGAGTAACAGGCACAACCGGAGAAACCGGTGTAACAGGGCCAACAGGAGAAACAGGCTCGACCGGGGCAACCGGAGCTACTGGAGTAACCGGCCCAACCGGAGCAACGGGGATAACAGGAGCAACAGGCCCAACCGGAGCAACGGGTTCAACCGGAGAAACCGGAACCACGGGTTCAACCGGAGTAACTGGAGCAACAGGACCGACTGGAGCAACCGGAGAAACTGGCTCGACCGGGGATACCGGAGCTACTGGAGTAACCGGCGCAACAGGGGCAACGGGGGTAACTGGAGAAATCGGCCCAACGGGAGAGGCCGGTCCAACCGGATCGACAGGACCAACCGGCGCAACAGGGCCAACAGGTTTAACAGGATCAACAGGAGCAACCGGAACCACGGGCTCAACTGGTGTAACGGGAGCAACCGGCTCAACCGGAGCGATCGGTGTAACTGGGTCAACAGGTGTAACAGGAGAAATCGGCCCAACCGGATCAACAGGCTCAACCGGAATAACAGGGGCAACGGGTCCAACAGGGCCAACAGGAGCAACCGGAGAAACCGGCTCAACCGGCGCGACTGGGGTAACGGGTATAACCGGAGAAACCGGAGCGACCGGCGCAACGGGAATAACTGGAGAAACCGGAGCAACAGGATCGACTGGGGTAACTGGTGTAACCGGGGGAACGGGAACAACCGGACCGACAGGACCGACAGGAGCAACCGGTCCAACTGGAGTTACTGGAGCGACCGGAGAAACTGGAGCGACCGGAGAAACTGGGGCGACGGGAGAAACCGGTCCAACCGGAGTAACAGGAGCAACAGGATCGACTGGCATAACGGGTTCAACCGGCCCAACTGGTGTAACAGGTTCGACCGGAGCAACCGGCCCAACTGGAGTAACAGGTTCAACGGGAGAAACGGGTCCAACCGGAGCAATCGGCTTGACCGGTGTAACAGGCCCAACAGGTGTAACAGGCACCACGGGTTCAACCGGCCCAACAGGAGTAACAGGAGCAACAGGATTGACTGGCATAACGGGTTCAACCGGCCCAACAGGAGTAACAGGAGCAACCGGTTCGACTGGTGTAACTGGTGCAACAGGAGTGACTGGGTCAACAGGAGAAACCGGCTCGACCGGTGTAACAGGGTCAACAGGAATAACCGGAGCAACTGGAGTGACTGGAGCAACGGGGATAACAGGAGCAACAGGTGCAACCGGGCTAACTGGAATAACAGGCGCGACGGGCCCAACCGGTGTGACTGGACCAACAGGGGTTACTGGCTCAACAGGAGAAACCGGAGCAACTGGATCGACAGGCTCAACCGGTACAACCGGCCCGACTGGTGTAACCGGCGCAACCGGAGTAACAGGCCCAACCGGCGCAACAGGGCCAACAGGAGCAACCGGTGCAACGGGGGTAACCGGAGAAATCGGCCCAACGGGAGAGACCGGTCCAACCGGAGTAACAGGAGCAACAGGATCGACTGGCATAACGGGTTCAACCGGCCCAACTGGTGTAACAGGTTCGACCGGAGAAACCGGCCCAACTGGTGTAACAGGCTCAACCGGCGCAACCGGTGTAACGGGAGAAACCGGCCCAACAGGATCAACCGGATCAACAGGCTCAACCGGAATAACAGGAGCAACAGGTGCAACCGGAGTAACCGGAGTAACTGGAGTAACAGGTGCAACCGGCTCAACTGGAGTAACAGGAGCGACAGGTACAACAGGCCTAACGGGTCCAACAGGAGCAACAGGCCCAACCGGCTTGACAGGCATAACCGGCCCGACTGGTGTAACCGGGGCAACCGGAGTAACGGGCCCAACAGGCCCAACAGGCCCAACCGGAGCCACAGGCAGTACACCAACCTTGCTCTTCACAAGAACTAACGGGCCGCTCACTGTTTATCCGCCGTTAAATACAGAGGTTCCCATTGCTACGCTGGCAATCCCGGTTAACGCTTTGCAGAATGTAAAGCTTGATTATGCACTCAGTGTCGCGCTAACAACTGCAGCGAATTCAAACTTTGTTTTTGAAGTGAGATTATATAGGGGAGCAGTGCAAATTCATACAAGAACTCTGTCGCGAACTAATACTACCGCAGCTACGGATAGTTTTTCGATTGCTGATACAACAGTGGATACAGCGCCGACCGCAGGAACAAATACGTACCAGTTGAGAGTTGTTTTCACAACTGCAAATAATATAACAGCAGCGTCAGCTCTCAATATCGATTTTAACAGCATTCGTTTCCCGACAACCTAATGACAATAGCAGACTGATATTTTAAAGATGAAAGACCTGACTTATGCACAGTTAGGTCTTTTTTCTCTAAAAGCTGTGCATGGTGCAGCCTTAAGAACATTTGAAAATTCGCCCAATAGAAATGGGATTTTGCCACACCTTTTTCTTTTGCGGAAATATTATGCAAGAAGAGGTGGTGTAATGAGAAAAGGAGATACTTGGTATAACAGATACGACTCTTGGGATTACGACTGCCGGAATTGTAATGAGTGCTGCTGTCATTTTCAACATAAAAGAAGAAATCAAAGGCGCAGTTATCAAAATCGGGCCCATTGCTGTGAAGAATTCTGTTGCAAAACCTCTTGCTGTCATGAAAGATGGTGTCCATGCTGTCATCCAAATCATTTTCATGTAAGAGGATTCACCGGAGCAACGGGGTGCACCGGAGCAACGGGGTGCACCGGAGCAACGGGGCTGACCGGAGCAACAGGGCTGACTGGAGCAACGGGGTTCACTGGAGCAACAGGGCTGACCGGAGCAACGGGGTTCACTGGAGCAACAGGGCTGACCGGAGCAACGGGGTTCACTGGAGCAACAGGGCTGACCGGAGCAACGGGGTTTACCGGAGCAACGGGCTCGACTGGTGTAACCGGTGCCACGGGAGCAACCGGCGTCACTGGAGATCCCGGCACGACTGGAGCAACTGGCGCCACGGGAGCCACGGGAGTAACGGGAGCAACCGGGGTAACCGGAGTTACTGGAGTAACGGGCTTGACCGGAGCAACCGGGATCACCGGAGTAACAGGCGCTACCGGAGTAACAGGCGCTACCGGAGTAACAGGCGCTACCGGAGTAACAGGAGCGACAGGAATAACGGGAGCCACCGGGGTAACAGGCGCTACCGGAGTAACAGGCGCTACCGGAGTAACAGGAGCGACAGGAATAACGGGAGCCACCGGGGTAACAGGCGCTACCGGAGTAACAGGCGCTACCGGAGTAACAGGGGCTACCGGAGCGACCGGGGTAACCGGAGCTACCGGAGTAACAGGTGCTACCGGAGTAACGGGAGCCACCGGAGTAACAGGCGCCACCGGAGTAACAGGCGCTACCGGAGTAACAGGAGTAACGGGATCAACTGGAGTAACCGGGGTAACGGGATCAACTGGAGTAACCGGGGTAACGGGATCAACTGGAGTAACCGGGGTAACGGGAGTAACAGGAGCAACCGGGGTAACCGGAGCCATCGGAGCTACTGGAGTAACGGGCTTAACCGGAGCAACCGGAGCTACTGGATCTACCGGAATAACGGGAGCCACCGGAGTAACAGGAGCAACAGGAGATACTGGATCTACCGGAATAACAGGAGCCACCGGGGTAACAGGAGCCACCGGAGTAACAGGTGCTACCGGAGTAACAGGCGCCACCGGAGTAACGGGAGTAACCGGAGCAACTGGAGTAACCGGAGTAACGGGCTTGACCGGAGCAACCGGAGCTACTGGAGCTACTGGATCTACCGGAATAACGGGAGCCACCGGGATAACGGGAGCCACCGGAGTAACGGGAGCCACCGGAGTAACCGGAGTAACCGGGATCACCGGAGTAACAGGAGCGACCGGAATAACGGGAGCCACCGGGGTAACAGGCGCTACCGGAGTAACAGGCGCCACCGGAGCTACTGGATCTACCGGAATAACGGGAGCAACCGGGATAACGGGAGCAACCGGGATAACGGGAGCAACCGGGATAACGGGAGTAACAGGAGCTACAGGAATAACAGGAGCAACCGGGGTAACAGGTGCTACCGGAGTAACAGGAGCCACTGGAGTAACGGGCGCAACTGGGATCACCGGAGCAGGCGCGATCATTCCTTATGCTTCTGGTCTTCCCACTGCCGTGACGACCATTGCCGGCGGATTAATCGGAACGGTGAGCCTTGTCGGGTTCGGCAATTCTGTGACGGGCGTCAATGTCGGAGGGGGAGGCGCAATTGATCTTACCGGGGCTGGAGGAACTCTGCTGAACTTTGCTTTTTCTGCTCCGAGAAGCGGAACCATTACATCAATTGCCGCCTATTTCAGTACAACCGCAGCATTGTCGCTTGTCGGCTCGACTGTTACGATAACCGCACAACTATACAGTTCTACTGTGCCGAACAATACGTTCACGCCGATCCCCGGAGCATCCGTCACTTTAGCTCCTCCCCTCACCGGCGTATTGTCAATCGGCAGCATCAGCAACGGAATCACGACAGGACTGAACATTGCGGTAACTCCTCAAACCCGGCTGTTAATGGTATTCTCCGCCACTGCTACAGGCCTTTCGCTTATTAATACAGTGGCGGGATATGCAAGCGCGGGAGTTACAATTTCCTGATAGATTGCAGACTGACTTCGGTCAGTCTTTTTTATGTGTTATATCAATTGTGTAAAAGTAAATATATACCTATCATCACCTTTTTGGTAAGCCGCAAGAGAAAAAGATCACGAAAATTCTCAAAAATGAGAAATAAAGATTTGAAAAATGGTATGATTTTAGGAGGAAAGGACGGCTGGTGCTGTGTTGGAAGCGAAGCGGTTTTATGTCTCTCTGCAAATGAAAATCGCCGGATTAATTACGGCTTTATTAATACTTGTTATCGGAACGCTCACGGTTATATTTGCCTTTCAGCAATTAAAGGAAGGGCAGAAGCAGGCTGAACAGCTGGCGGTGCAAACGGCAAAAACCATTTCATATATGCCTCCCGTAAAAGAGGCGTTCCGGCTTGCGGATCAAGAGGCTTTTACAAAGTTAGACGTCATTGAACAAATGAAAGAACAGGCAGGCGCGCACGCCGTCTACATCACTGATCAAAAAGGGCATGTTGCATTTCATTCGGCCCGAAGCAGTATTCCGAAAGAAAATCAAAATCTGCAAAACAAAACCGTCATGTTCGGCGGGTCTCCGGTTTCCGACGGAATGAAGGCCGTCCGGGGAAGCGCCCCGGTTATTTTGGAGGAAAAAAATCATAACGAAGTCGTCGGAACGGTGACAGTCGAGTTTCTACAAGATGAGATAGAAAAAGATATGAAAGCGCATCTGCGGCATTTAGGCTATTTTGCATGTTTGGTGTTTCTTATCGGCATCGGGGGAGCGGCAGCGCTCGCAAAAAGCATCCGTAAAGATACACTCGGCCTTGAACCGCATGAAATTGCAGCGCTGTACAGGGAACGCAATGCGATGCTCCTTGCGATTAAAGAAGGGATTATCGCCGTAAACAAAGAAGGCGCGGTAACCATGATGAATTTATCTGCGGCTGATATGCTGAATCTTCCGGAACCGATGATCGGAAGGCATATAAAAGAAATCATGCCGGGCGCAAAGCTCATGCCGGTGTTGGCAGGGGGAGAATTACCGCCGAACGTGGAGGTGCGTGCCGGAGATAAAGTATTTATCTTAAATGTGAAAGAAATGAAACAGACCGGACAAGTATACGGAGCGGTGATCAGCTTCCGCGAAAAAACGGAGCTCAAGAAACTGATCAACAAGCTGACTGAAATGAAAAAATACTCGGAGGATCTCCGGGCGCAAACGCATGAATTCTCGAATAAGCTTTACGCGATACTCGGTCTGTTAGAGCTGGGAGAATATAATGAAGCCATTGAACTGATAAAAGAAGAGTACGCCATCCAGAATGAACAGCATGAAATCCTCTTTCAAAACATTCATTCACAGCGGGTTCAGGCCATACTATTAGGAAAAATGGGAAAGGCGTCTGAGAAGAAAGTGAAGCTTTCAATAGATGAAAACAGCTTTTTAGAATCGCTGCCGGAGCATGTGGGTTCATCCCAGCTCATTACGATCATCGGAAATCTTATTGATAACGCTTTCGAAGCCGTCGCCGAAAAAGAGAAAAAAGAGGTATCCTTTTTCATGACCGATATCGGCAGGGATATCGTCATCGAAGTGGCGGACTCAGGAGACGGCGTGCCTCAGGAAAAAACAGAAACGATATTTGAAAAGGGCTACTCTTCAAAGGGGACTAGGAGAGGATACGGCTTAGCCAATCTGAAAGAAGCCGTCAGTGAATTGCAGGGATCGATAGAGATTTCGCAGCAAAAGAGCGGCGGTGCTGTATTTACGGTGTTTATACCGAAAGAAAGGCCAAAGGGGGAATCGGTGTGATTAACATCGCGATTGCAGAGGACGACTTTCGAATAGCGCAAATCCATGAAAAATTTATCGAACATCTTGATGGATTCAATGTCATCGGCAAAGCAATCAATGCCAAAGACACCATATCGCTGCTTGAGAAACGGCAGCCTGATCTGCTGCTTTTGGATATTTATATGCCGGATGAGCTGGGGACAGATCTGCTCCCGCTTATCCGCGGCCGTTTTCCTTCCGTTGATATCATCATTATTACGGCTTCTGCCGAAACAAGGCTGCTGCAGGAAGCGCTCAGATCAGGCGTTTCCCATTATGTCATAAAACCGGTGTCGGCACATAAATTTACAGAAGTGCTTTTGAAGTACCGTGAAAAAAGAGAATGGCTGCACTCACAGCCGGAGCTGAGCCAGTCCGTGATCGACATGTTTTTCGGAAGCGGTCAGAAAGAACAAAAACAGCACAATGATCTGCCGACAGGCATTAATTCGATTACGCTTCAAAAAATCAAAAACGCGCTCAGAACGGCCCAAAAAGGGATGACGGCTGAAGAACTGGGAGAAAAAATGGGCGCCTCCAGAACAACGGCGCGGCGCTACGCCGAGTTTCTCGTTTCTCGGGAAGAAGCGCTCGCTGAATTAGAGTACGGCATTATCGGCAGGCCGGAACGGAAATATTATTTAGCACATGAATAAGGGATGGGAGAAATGAAGCGGTTGGGAGTGCTTCTTGTCATGCTGGCGGCGCTGGTTTCTTTTGACGGACGGCAGATGGAGGGCTTCCGCTCAGCTGAAGGGCCGGTTGAAATTGTCGTCCCGGCAGCGCCTCAAGGGGGCTGGGACGTAACGGCAAAAGCTTTGCAATCGGTAATAGAGCGGAAGCAAATATTAGGCCGGCCCGTAAAGATCATCTATAAACCCGGCGGAGGCGGAGACAGCGGCTGGAAATATGTAAACGAACGAAAAACGGATGTCATCAGTATGAATTCAAGCCTGCTGTTAAGCAATGAAATTTTGGGACAAAGCCGGCTGAAGGCAGCTGATTTTACGCCTTTGGCCATTATCGCAAAAGAGTGGCAGACCGTCGCTCTTCCGAAGGATTCAAAGATAAAAAGCGGAAGTCGGCTGCTCGGCGATATTAAAGCAAATCCGGGCGGCATAAAAATCGGATTTGCGCCCGGCCTCGGAAATGATGACCAGCTCTCCTTTGCGAGAGCGGCGGAAATGGCCGGAATTTCTCCGTTTGATATCCGCTTTTTTCAATACGGGAGCAGTAATGAAGTCATTGCAGCTCTTATCAGTCACGAGATAGACGCCGCCTCAATGACCATTTCAGAAGCGAGAGACGCCTATCGGAAAGGGAAAATCACATTGGCGGCCGTTACGTCTGACAAAAGGCTCTCCGGCTTCAGCGATGTGCCGACATGGAAAGAGCAGGGGGTGCCGTTTGTCTTTGCGCACTGGAGAGGCATCATGGGGCCGAAAGACATGACCGAAGGCGAGATCGCCTATTGGGATCAGGCTTTGAAACAGATTACTTCATCCGCGGAGTGGAAGCAAATGTTGAAAAAACGGGATTGGGAGAGCTTTTATAAAAACAGCAGCGGCGCAAAACGCTTTTTAGAAGAGCAGACCGAGTTCTATAAAGAGATGATGAGCAGCGAAAAATAAGCCTTCCGCATATTTGCGGAAGGCTTTTGATTTATAAATGAACAAAATGAACGAAAAGGTTATAAAAAATTAAAAATCTTTAAAATCCAAAATATTTACTTCAATATCCAATTCTCATAAGATAGCAAAAAGGAGGATAAAGGGAATCGGGCCTTTAAAATGTAAGCGTATTCATAATAAGGGGGACATACTGTGTTAGCAATCTTAGGCTTTCTTATGATGCTTGTTTTTATGGTGCTGATTATGACAAAACGGCTTTCAGTGTTAACGGCGCTCGTATTAACGCCGATCGTGTTTGCGCTGATTGCCGGGTTTTCTTTTAACCGGGTCGGCGAGATGATGATCTCCGGTATTGAACAGGTGGCGCCGATCGCAGTGATGATTATGTTTGCGATTCTTTATTTCGGCATTATGATTGATACCGGTTTATTTGATCCGATGGTGTCGCGTATTTTAAAGCTGGTTAAAGGCGACCCGCTCAAAATTGTAGTCGGAACAGCCGTTTTGACCATGCTTGTCGCACTGGACGGAGACGGCTCGACGACGTATATGATTACGACAAGCGCAATGCTGCCTTTGTATATCATGCTCGGAATCCGTCCGATTATTTTAGCGGGAATCGCCGGGGTCGGCATGGGTATCATGAACACGATACCATGGGGCGGCGCGACGCCGCGTGCGGCGAGTGCGCTCGGCGTTGACCCGGCAGAGCTGACGGGGCCGATGCTGCCCGTCATCGCGAGCGGAATGGTGTGTATGATTGTGGTCGCTTATGTACTCGGAAGGATGGAACGGAAACGGCTCGGGGTGATCGAATTAAAGCAGCCGTCCCATACAAATGAAACGGCTGCGGCTGCGGAAGATGAATGGAAGCGGCCGAAACTGTGGTGGTTCAATTTACTGTTAACGCTTTCTTTAGTGGGATTTTTAGTGTCAGGAAAAGTGAATTTAACCGTGCTGTTCATCATTGCGTTTTGTATCGCGCTGATTGTCAACTATCCGAAACTTAACGATCAAAGGGAGCGCATTTCAGCCCATTCGAGCAATGTGCTTGCGATCGGTTCGATGATTTTTGCCGCAGGCGTGTTTACCGGAATTTTAACGGGGACGAAGATGGTTGATGAAATGGCCATTTCCCTCGTATCGCTTATTCCGGAACAGATGGGAGGTTTTATTCCGGCGATTGTTGCCTTAACGAGCGGTATCTTTACGTTTCTGATGCCTAATGACGCCTATTTTTACGGCGTGTTGCCCATTTTATCTGAGACTGCCGTGGCGTACGGTGTAGATAAGGTGGAAATCGCCCGCGCTTCGATTATCGGCCAGCCGATTCATATGTTAAGCCCGCTCGTGCCGTCGACGCATTTATTAGTCGGGCTTGCCGGGGTCACCATTGATGAACACCAGAAATTTGCGATGAAATGGGCGGTTCTTGCCGTTATCGTCATGACGGCCTTTGCGCTCATCATCGGCGCAATCACGATTTTTTAACATAAAACACCCGGTTCGTCGCACACTAAAGGCATCAGAGGAGGTGCCATGATGAGTGATCCGTTTATGCCGCTTTTTTCAGTGAGAAGCGGCGCCGGTTTTAAAGCGGCGGACGGCGTTTACGGACTGACCGTGCAGATTGCGAATGTTTACTTTATCGAAAATCCCTCAGCTCCGCGGGAAATCATTCTGGTTGACGCGGGAATGCCTCAATCGGCGGAGATGATAACAGAAGAAATGAAACGCCGATTCAAAGAGGGGTATGAGCTGAAGGCGGTCATTTTGACACACGGTCATTTTGATCATGTCGGTGCGATTGAAGAACTGCTTGAGCTTTGGGATGTGCCGGTTTACATTCATGAAAAGGAGCTCCCGTACGTCACGGGGAAAGCGGATTATCCGCCTGCCAGGCCCGATGCGAAAAAAGGGCTTGTCGCAAAGCTGTCACCGCTGTTTCCGCGCCATACGATCCGCATTCCGTCCGTTCAGGCACTGCCTTCAGACGGTACCGTTCCGTTTCTTGAGGAATGGAGATGGGTGCATACGCCAGGCCACACACCCGGCCATATTTCATTATTCCGGGATAAAGACCGCGTGCTGCTTGCCGGTGATGCCGTGATCACTGTTGAACAGGAATCGCTTGCGGACGTTGTCATACAAAAGCAAGAGCTTCACGGGCCGCCCGCCTATTTTACAGCGGATACGCAGACGGCGGCCGCATCCGTTCAGAAACTGGCGGAACTGGAGCCGGAAGCGCTTTTGACGGGTCACGGAATTCCGATGACGGGAAAAAACTACCGTGAGGATTTGCTTACACTGGCTGAAAAACTGCATTCCGTTTTGTGAAACACCTGCGAAAATCACAGGTGTTTTTTCTTTGCAGTTTCCAGTATGATACAAAAAAACCATTGTGTTCACACCTAAAAACGATACAATGGGAAACAGATGTAAATTGAAGGAGAGAGTTTTTTGAAACATACGGAAATACTTTGGGATGAGGCGAAGGATTTTATTGATGTCTGCTATCACGAACTCGGAATGGAATCGCAAATCAACGCGCGACTGCACGCGATAAAAGATGAGATAGATCGGACGGGAAGTTACGTCCATACGGCGGAAGAGCTTGAACACGGGGCGAAAATGGCGTGGCGCAACAGCAATCGCTGTATCGGGCGTCTGTTCTGGCAATCGCTGAACGTCATTGACCGGCGCAATGTGAACACGAAAGAAGAGGTGCGTGACGCATTATTTGAACATATTGAAATCGCCACGAACGGCGGAAAAATTAAACCGACGATTACGATTTTCCCTCCTGAGAAGAATGGGGAGAAACAAGTGGAAATCTGGAATCACCAGCTCATCCGCTATGCGGGATATGAGACTGAAAAAGGAAGAGTCGGTGATCCGGCATCATATGAGCTGACGGCTGTTTGCGAAAAACTCGGCTGGCGCGGGAAGCGGACCGATTTTGATATTCTGCCGCTGCTTTTCCGGATGAAAGGGGACGGGCAGCCGGTCTGGTATGACCTGCCTCAGACGCTCGTGAAAGAAGTGCCGATCACCCATCCGGATATTGAAGAGTTTGCCGATTTAAATCTCAGATGGTACGGGGTTCCGATTATCGCCGATATGAGGCTTGAAATCGGCGGACTGTCGTACAACGCGGCGCCTTTTAACGGATGGTATATGGGAACCGAAATCGGCGCAAGGAATCTTGCTGACGAAAAGCGGTATGATATGCTCAAAAAAGCCGCTTCGGTCATGGGGATTTCCGCCAGCCTGAATACTGACCTGTGGAAAGATCAGGTGCTGGTGGAACTGAATAAGGCAGTGCTCTATTCATACAAAAAACACGGTGTCAGCATTGTCGATCACCATACGGCCGCGAATCAATTTAAGCGCTTTGAAGAACAGGAACAAGACGCGGGCAGAAAGCTGACGGGCGACTGGACCTGGCTGATTCCGCCGATCTCGCCGGCTTCCACCCACATTTTTCATAAATCATATGACGATACGATTGTGAAGCCGAATTATTTTTATCAGGACAAGCCTTATCAGTAACTGATGGAAAAGGTGCGGTACCCTTTCAGACGGTGTGATTCTTCGATGGTTACGTTTGTGACATTTGAGAAGGGGCTGCCTTTTCTGACCGCTTCGGCAAATTGTTTTAACGACTCTTCAGGGCCTTCGGCAAGGATTTCCACCCGGCCGTCATCACGGTTTTTTACCCAGCCGGCTATCTTATGTCTGTCGGCTTCCATCTGGACGAGGTAGCGAAAACCTACGCCCTGAACCCGGCCGTCTGCAATCATATGATACTGAAGCATGGAAAAACCACCTTTTTCTTACTATGATAAAGGAAAGATAGGATATTTCGCAAAGGATGTGAACGAGGTGACGCAAGACTATTCTGTCTTATCTATCAATCTCGGAAAGCCCGCAATTCATGAATTTGCCGGCAGACAAATCAATTCCGGCATCATCAAGCGGCCCGCAGATTCTCCCGTCATGCTGTATAAAACCCATTTTGACGGGGACGGGCAGGCTGATCTGAAGCATCACGGAGGTCCCGATAAAGCGGTGTGCGTGTATCCCGCCGAGCATTATTCATATTGGGAAACAACGCTCGCGAGAAAACTTCCCGCCGCCGCGTTCGGAGAGAATGTAACGGTCAAAGGACTGGCCGAACAAGACGTGTGGATCGGAGACGTCTTTCAGCTGGGGGAAGCCGTCGTTCAAGTAAGCCAGCCGCGCCAGCCCTGCGTCAAACTCGCGCTCAAATATGGCATCAAAGATATGGTGCTCCGTGTACAGCAGACGGGATTTACCGGCTTTTATTTCAGGGTGCTTGAAGAAGGATATGTCGATCCGCGTCCCGTTCTCAAGCGTCTGTCGAGAGGCAAAGAAAGCATTTCCGTCTGGTATGCGAACGAAGTGAAATACCGTGATTCAGGCAATCTGTCAGCGATTGAAGAAATACTGCGGGAAGAAGCGCTGTCAGAAAGCTGGAGGGAGTCCTTCCTTAAAAAAAGGGACAGGCTCACTAATGTATAGAAAAAAAGCCGTGCTGCACTGACAGCACGGCTGATTTACGTTATGCTTGTTTCTTTGTTTCCAGCAGATTGGCAAGGAAGTACTTTTTGAAGCTTTGAAGCTTTCTTCCTTCATAGTGGGTAATTCCTTTTTTCTTTAACTCTTCTACATACCAGCCTTTACTGCCATAATGCATGTCAGAAAACTCCTTTCTCCGTTCTCCCGCTGGGGAGAGTTTCTTCAGTTTTTGCCAAACTTTTGGCATTGTAACATCTATAAAAAGACGCTGAAAAGGGATAACGCAAAAACTGAGCCTTTCGATTCAGAGATGTAAAGCTTTCTTACATATATATGTAAAGGGCGGTCTTTTCATGCTTAATGGCCGGTTAATTTTAACAGCACTGTTCCGAGTGTCATGATTCCGAAAACGACGCCGAAATAAATCAGCATCCCCTTCTTTTTCTTCACCCCGTAAACGGTAAGAATGATGCTTTCAATAAAGAAAATAAACCCGAAGATAATAAACCACATGTTGAAAAATGGCTCCTTTCACAGACATATGTCCAGTGTAGCACAACTCTTATAACGGAGCATAAAAAAGCCGGGCACTGTATCAGTGTCCGGCAAGTTTGACGAGAAGCTGGGCCAAATGCTGTTTTTCATTATCATCCGCAATGTCCCACAGTTCTTGTAAAAGTTTTTCTTCCGCATTGCGGGGCTCCTCGTGTTTGGCGAGATAGTCCCCGAGGATGGCGGCGCTTTTAATGATTTTGCTGTCATCCAGACCCAGTTTTTTTCCGGCGGAAATTTTCTGATGAAGGTACGCCTTAAATTCCTCGAAATCCTCTAAAATCTGCTGTTTCGTTACGCCGTGCATGGCGTGTATTTCGTTTTCGATTTTGATTTTTTCTTTATCTTTTTTCATGCGTCTCCCTCCTTCGGGTTAGTTGTTGTATACCTGTTCGGGAGGGAGATGAAACATTACAATGCAGTTAAAATAATCGGTTTGTCTTTTGTAATCACGATGGTGTGTTCCACTTGGGCGACAAGGCTTTTATCCGGCGTTTTATACGTCCAGCCGTCTCCCGCTTCAACAATCGTTTCCGCTTTCGTGGAAATAAACGGCTCAAGCGCGATCACGGTTCCGTTTTTAAACAGCGCGTTATCAAACGGATCGTAGTAATTCATGATGTGGTTCGGCGCTTCATGGAGGTTTCTGCCGATTCCGTGGCCCGTCAGCGTTTTAATAACGGTAAATCCGTTGGAGCGGGCCTCATGGTAGACGGCTCTGCCGATCTGGTTTTGACGTTTGCCGGCTTTTGCCTGATCCAATCCTTTCTGAAATGCGGATGCCGCGCAGTTACAAAGCTTTTGCAGACGTTCATCGCCTTCTCCGAGCACAAATGAAATGCCCGTATCGGAATAAAAACCGCCGAACTCCGCCGAAATATCGATATTGACAAGATCTCCGGCTTTTAAGATTTTAGAGGCGCTCGGAATGCCGTGAGCGACTTCGTCATTTACGCTGATGCATGTCACGCCCGGGAAATCGTATTCCTTCTCCGGAGCGGAAGCGGCTCCGTGCTCGTCAAGCACCGCCTTTCCGATCAGGTCAAGATCTTTCGTGCTCATGCCGGGCTCGGCTTTTTTCTTCATTTCTTCACGCGCCAGCGCGACGATTCTGCCGATTTTTTTAAGGCCTTCTAATTCTTGATCGTTCGTTACAATCATTGTCATTCCCGCTTTCTATTTTTAATCATCTGATTCAAGCTTACCACAACTGGTTTATAAATAGAAAACCAACAAGCCTTATGTGAATAAATGAAGGAAAATTGGTATAGATCACTAGATAACTTATGTGGTATATTTAAGAAAAAAGAAGGGGGATGGGTAAAATGCTTCAATTTTTGCAAAAACTCGGAAAGTCTTTTATGCTTCCGATTGCCGTTCTGCCCGCCGTTGGTATTATTTTGGCCATCGGCAGAGAGGACTTATTAAATATTCCGTTCATTTACGCGGCGGGGACCGCGGTATTTGATCATCTGCCGCTGATTTTCGCGATCGGAATCGCAATCGGGATTTCCAAAGACAGCAACGGGGCCGCCGCTCTGTCGGGAGCCATTTCTTATATCATGCTGGACGCGGCTGTAAAATCAATCAATTCGACAAATAATATGGCCGTTTTCGGAGGGATTATCGCGGGGTTAATTGCGGGATACACGTATAACCGCTTTAAGGATACGAAGCTGCCCGAATATCTCGGTTTTTTCAGCGGGCGCAGGCTCGTTCCGATTGTAACGGCGCTGATTACCATTATTTTGGCGGGGATCTTCGGATTTGTGTGGCCGCCGATTCAGTCGGTGATTACGTCCTTCGGGGAATGGATGATCGGGCTTGGCGGGATCGGCGCCGGGATTTACGGGATTTTTAACCGGCTTTTGATTCCATTCGGTCTTCATCATGTGCTGAATAATATTTTTTGGTTCCAGTTTGGCGATTTTCACGGAAAAACGGGAGATCTGGCCCGCTTCTTTGCGAAGGATCCGACGGCGGGGACTTATATGACGGGATTCTTCCCGATTATGATGTTCGGGCTTCCGGCCGCATGTCTGGCAATGATTGCCGCGGCTAAGCCAAGTAAGCGCAAAGCGACGGCCGGAATGATGATCGGTCTCGCGCTGACGGCATTTATTACCGGAATTACAGAGCCGATTGAATTTGCATTTATGTTTTTATCACCGCTTTTGTACGGGGTTCATGCTATATTAACCGGGTTCTCTTTATTTATCGTGAATGTTCTCGGAATCAGGTCAGGTTTTTCATTCTCGGCGGGGGCGATCGATTATCTCCTCAGCTACGGCATTGCCGAAAAACCGCTTTTGCTGCTCGTTGTCGGGCTTTGTTATGCGGTGATCTATTTTGTCGTCTTCTACATGCTCATCAAAACGTTAAACTTGAAAACACCGGGACGGGAAGATGATGAGGAAGAGGAAGAAGTGCTTAGTGAAGATACGGCCGGTTCCGTCGAAGAACATGCCATGCTCAAGGGGCTCGGCGGCAGGCAAAACCTCGAAACGATTGATCACTGTGCGACCCGTCTCAGGCTGACCGTGCAGGATACGTCTCTCATTAATGAGGCGGCGCTTAAAAAAGCGGGAGCAAAAGGGGTTATCAAAACGGGGAATAAAACGGCGCAGGTCATTATCGGGCCGAACGTCGAATTTGTTGCGGAAGAGCTGAGAGAAGCCGTCCGCCTTGACGATCAGAAGCAGACTTGAAAAATCCGGATCACCTATGTGATCCGGATTTTTTTGAACATATATCAAGTTTCACATAATGTACAAAAAACAATGTTTTCTTCTATGTTAAGATTCATGTAGAACAAGTATGGAGATGATGTAAGGTGACATGGATTGCAGTTGTTTCAATTGTTGTCATAAGCCTGATTAAGATTGTGCTGACATGCCTTCCTACCGGAGCGGTGGAATGGATCCTCCGCAAGTTTGAAACCCATTCAAAGCTCAGTGACGAGTCCGCTGCCGTTTCCCTCGGCGGAAAACGTCTGGAAGGCGAAGACAAACGACGGGTGATTGATGATTTTAACGAAGCCGTGTTTATCGAACGGCATTATATATACCCAGGGGATGAAGAGCGTTATCTTCATCCGCAAAACGGAGCCGATCCGCTTGTCATTAAGACGAGAAAAGGAAAAAAAGATGTGACGGTGTTTGTATACAGCTACGAAGATCATGTAGATGTCGTCAAACAGCAGAAAAAGAAAGTCGTCGCTTATTCAGTTCTTTCCGACAGCCTGCAAAAGCGCACTATGGCCGCCGCCGGGAGCTGAACATAAAAAAGCCAGATCATATCAATGATCTGGCTTTTGTTTATTCTTTTTGATCGTCTGCTGAGGAATCTTCACGCTTCGTATAATCGAATTGTGACGGATCCACTTTCTTGAAGCCTTTCGGCTGATAGAAACGAAGCAGATCGCCGTTGATGATCTTATCAGACATTTCAAGCTCGGTCTTGACGAGAGAGTCTTCTTTTTTGTCGACTTCTGAATCATCTAAAAGTCTTCCGGTTTTCGTATCGTAATACTTGCCGGACACTTTCGTATAGTTCGGCGAGATGAAGTCTCCGTTACGGAACGGAATGACTTCTCTGTGCTCTTTCGATAAGATATCAGAACCTGACATGAGATAATCTTTCGTATCGACGCCGAGCAGATGAAGAACGGTCGGCGCGACATCGACTTCACCGGCAAATTTATGATTGCGGCCGCCTTTCACGCCGGGAGCGTGGATAAAGAGCGGCACCCGCTGAAGCTGGGCATTGTCGTATTCAGTGATCTCATCTTTGCCGAGCACTTTCGCCATCGCTTTATTATGGTTTTCGGAGATGCCGTAGTGGTCTCCGTACATCACGATAATCGACTTATCGTACAGGCCGTCTTTTTTCAGGTCATTAAAGAACTGTTCAATTGATTCATCCAGATAGTTCGCGGACTGGAAGTAATTATTGACGACTGAATCGCCAAAGTCTCCCGCCGGGAAGTCCGTGTCTTCTTTATCCATTCCGAACGGGAAGTGGTTGGACAGCGTAATGAACTTCGTATAGAACGGCTGCGGCAGGCTCTTTAAGAGCGGCATGGATTCTTTGAAATACGGTTTGTCTTTCATGCCGTAGTTTTTCGTGTTTTCTTCGCTCATGTCATAATAAGCGGAATCGAAAAACTTATCGATGCCTTCCGATTTGTACATTTCGTTACGGTTCCAGAAAGTCTGCGTATTTCCGTGGAAAGCGGCAGACGTGTACTTTTTGCCTTTTAAGATCGCAGGAACGGACTGCAGCGTGTTTTGCGCTTTATTGACGAAAACCGAACCTTGCGAAAGCGGGTACAGAGAGTTCTCCATCATAAATTCCGCATCAGATGTTTTACCTTGTCCCGTTTGGTGGAAAAAGTTATCAAAGTAGAATGTTTGATTATCGTGCGCCAGTTTGTTTAAAAACGGCGTCACTTCCTTGCCGTTAATTTTGTAATCAATGATAAAGGATTGCAGAGACTCTAATGAGACGTAGATGACGTTTTTTCCTTCGGCTTTTCCGAAGTAGACGTTATTCGGCACGTCATAGTTGGCCTTCATATAGTTTTCCACATCCGTTACATCGCTTGAATCGGCAAGCGCACGCTGGCTGTTTGATTTCACATTCTGCACGGCATCGTAAATCGTAAAGTTGTACGTGCCCAGGTATTTCACCAGATAATTTCGGTCAAATGAGCGTGTCAAAAGCTCGGGACGGTCGGATTCCGCGACGGCGAGGTTGATCAGGAACACAAGCACGGCGGAAGCCAAAACGATTCTGAATGATTTCTTCGCCGGTTTTTCAGCCGGTTTTTTCATCTTAAGGGCCAAAATAATCAAAATGACGGTATCCAGGAAGTAGAAGGCGTCTGTCCATCTCATTAACGAGAACGCGCTGTCTCCGAGCTGGCCGCCGTTTGTCTTTGCCTGCATCATGACCGGGATGGTAATGAAATCATTAAAGAATCTATAATAGACGATGTTTGCAAAAAGCAAAAAAGACAATAAAAAATGAATCACAATAATGGCTGTCTGCTGTAATTTTTTCTTGAAAAGAAGCCCAAATCCAAGAAAGAACAAGCTGGAGCTCAGCGGATTCACAAAAAGCAATATTTTCTGGATCGTGTTGTCTATGCCGAGGTTAAAGTTTAAAATATAAGCGACATATGTTTTCACCCACAATAACACGACCGCTATCAAGAAGAAGGCAAGTCCTCTTTCTTTTATAAATGTTTTCATTGTTACACTCCTTTTTTCCGATCACGGTTTACACGGAACGATAGAAAAAACGAACGTAATCAATATACCATGAAACCAGCAAATAGAAAAGGTGGAAAAGGCTCATCGGAAAAAGGGCGAAAAACGCTGTCGCAACAGCGGTTCATCTGTTGAATGACAGCTTTAAAAAACACAAATGGCACAAACTGGGATGTGAATTTCCGTATGATCACACCCGGTTCTATTGAAAAAAGAGGTGAACAGTGATGGATATTGCCCATATCGTGGCTGAAGATAAAATCAAGCGCGCCATTAAGGATGGAGAGTTCGCCAGCATCAAAGGAATGGGAAAGCCCCTGCCGAAAGACGATGCCGCACATCTTCCGGAGTCGCTCAGAATGGGCTACCGCATATTAAAAAACGCCGGGATCGCCGAGGATGAGGGCGCGCTGAAGAAAGAGCTGATGACGCTCGATTATTTGATCGCCAAGTGCCGCAATGAACAGGAGCGGGATCACCTGCGGAACAAACGGACGGAAAAACAAGTCAGACTCGACAAACTGACGGAGGAGAAAGCCATGTTCTCAAAACCCGCATCTTCTCATTATAAGGAGAAAGTGTACAGACGGCTGGGCCGCCCGTAAGCCGGCTCTTTAGATTTTTTTCTGAAAAGGAATGTGCTCCATAAGGCGCGGGTAGGAAATGTGGAGCAGGCCGTTTACGCACTGCGCCTGTAACAGGTGGGGCTCAGCCGGTTCAGGAAGCTCAATCGTCTCATCGATTTCCCCGTAATACCGGTTTTGGCAGACGCCCATGTTCTTCGGAAAAAGGGGTGTGATGTTTCCTCTTATATGCAGCCGTGTCCTTGACAGCAGCCTCAATGTCAATTCTTCTTCGTAAACGCCGGGCATTTCCACAATGACAAATGTGTGCTGTTCATCCTGATAAATATCATAAGTCAGGGTGTTTTTTTGTAAGGAGAAAAAATCTTCGGGAGATTTCCGTTTCAGGACATTGGTCCAAAAGTCGCTGGGCTTGTGCTCGTTCGTAATCTCAAGCCACTTTCTCATTTTTTCGATATCCACCTCGGCAGAACCTCCCTATATTTGATTTGCGATCGGCATTGACGGGTTGGCGATCTGATCCTGGTCGCTCACGTCAGGGTCAAGATGGCCCGAATTCAAACATCCGGCGGCCGGCGAAAAATCCCCTAAAGAAAAGTTCGCGCCGACAAACTTGCTGTTGGCGGTGTGGCTGTTTTGTACGGTCTGACCGATATCGACGTTTCCGTTTTGCGTTGCTCCGTTTACTTTTATATTGACGACGTTAATTTGGTAAGGCATTCATAAAAACCCCTTTAATCTATAATGGGCGGCACCGGCGTAATATTTGCGGTATCTGCGGTTCCTATGGCTGTCTGGTCGTTGACATCAGGATCATTTAACAAGTTCTCCATCATCGATTCTATAGGTGACGTATCGCCGAATGAAGAGTTCAGTCCTTGTGATTTGTTATTTGTGGTGGGACTGTTGTATGCCGCTTCCCCAATCGTAATAGATCCGTTGCCAGAAATACTGTTAATCTTCAGATAGTACAGGTTGATAACAGTGGATGGCATCTCTTCACACCTCTTTAACTTAGTTGTACAGTACTGTATGCTTTTTGTGCTCCTGTTGTGAATTCCGCCCGGACATGTTCCCGACCAAACAAGAAGTCAAGGCCCGGTTCCGGCGGGGCTTTTTTTGTTTCAGGGTCTTTCGCAGTATATTTGTGATGAAAGCGCTATAAAAATAGATTGACGACATGTATATACATCATTACAATAGAGTCATAAACATGTATATACAAGTTTGCGAGACAAAATGAAAACGGTTACGGAGGGGTTGGCATGGGTGATTTTAACCGGGCTGCGCGGCAGATCGCTGAAGCTGTCGGCGGAATTGAAAATATTGAGGCGGCGACTCATTGTGTGACGCGTTTGCGGTTTGCATTAATAGATGAAACCAAGGTAAACCAAAAAATGCTTGATGCAATAGACATTGTCAAAGGATCTTTTGCGGTAAACGGGCAGTTTCAAGTCGTGATCGGGCAGGGGACGGTCAACAAAGTATATGCGGAATTAGTGAAGGAAACGGGGATGGGGGAAGCGTCCAAGGATGACGTGAAGAAGGCGGCAGCGCAAAACATGAATCCTTTGCAGCGTGCTGTGAAAACGCTTGCGGACATCTTTATTCCGATCTTGCCGGCGATCGTTACGGCCGGACTTTTAATGGGTCTGAACAATATCTTAACGGCGGAAGGTATTTTCTACAGCACGAAATCGATTGTCCAAGTGTACCCGCAATGGGCGGATCTCGCCAATATGATTAATCTGATTGCGGGGACGGCCTTCGCTTTTCTGCCGGCTTTAATCGGCTGGTCGGCAGTGAAGCGGTTCGGAGGAAGCCCGCTTTTGGGCATCGTGCTCGGGCTGATGCTGGTGCATCCTGATCTGTTAAACGCATGGGGCTACGGGGCCGCCGAGCAGAGCGGCGATATTCCGGTGTGGAACCTGTTCGGCCTTGAGGTGCAGAAAGTCGGGTATCAAGGTCAGGTGCTTCCGATTCTGCTGGCGTCTTATTTACTTGCCAGGCTTGAGCTCTTTTTGACGAAACGGACGCCGGAGGGCATTCAGCTGTTGGTCGTCGCACCGGTGACGCTTTTGGTCATCGGTTTTCTATCCTTTGTTATCATCGGTCCGATCACCTTTGCGATCGGTAACGCGCTGACGGCGGGGTTGATTGCCGTTTTCGGCCAATTCTCCGCCATCGGAGGCCTGCTGTACGGAGGGCTGTATTCGGCGCTTGTGATCACGGGGATGCATCATACGTTTCTCGCGGTCGATCTTCAATTAATCGGATCAAAGCTCGGCGGCACATTTTTATGGCCGATGCTCGCATTGTCAAATATCGCTCAAGGATCGGCGGCTCTGGCCATGATGCTGATTACAAAAGATAAAAAACAGCGGGGGCTTTCACTGACGGCCGGCATTTCCGCATATTTGGGCATTACAGAGCCGGCGATTTTCGGCGTGAATCTGCGTTACAAATTTCCGTTTGTGATCGCTATGATCAGTTCGGGGATCGCGGGGATGTTCATCTCCGTCAAAGGCGTTCTCGCAAGCTCGGTCGGAGTCGGCGGCGTGCCGGGGATCTTCTCCATTATGAGCCGGTACTGGGGTCCGTTTGCGATCGGAATGCTGATTGTGCTGATTCTCCCGTTTGCGGGAACATACGGGTATGCGCGGCTGAAACGGCAAAAATAGAAAACCTGCGGGGCGCCTTCTAACAGGCTGTCCCTTTTCCCTTTCCATTCAAAACAATACAGGCGGTGAAGAAAAATGAAAACAGACAGCACACCATGGTGGAAAAAGGCAGCGGTATATCAAATTTATCCGAAGAGCTTTAATGATACGACGGGAAACGGGATCGGTGATCTGAACGGTATTATCGAGAAGCTTGATTATTTGCAGAAGCTTTTGATTGATGTCATTTGGCTTACGCCGATTTACGATTCGCCGCAGAATGACAACGGTTATGACATTCGCGATTACTGCACCATTTATGAAGCATACGGAACGATGGAGGATTTTGAACGCCTTCTTGATGAAGCGCACAAAAGAGGAATCAAGGTCGTCATGGATCTTGTCGTAAACCATACATCAGTCGAGCATCAATGGTTCAAAGAAGCGGTCTCGTCACCCGACAGTCCGTATCGGGATTTTTACATTTGGAAAGACGGAAAGGAAGACGGCCGGGCGCCGAACAACTGGGAATCAAAATTCGGCGGTTCCGCTTGGGAGCTCGACCCGGCGTCAGGCCAGCACTATCTGCATTTATTCGATGTGTCGCAGGCCGATTTGAACTGGGAAAATGAAGAGATGAGAAAACAGGTTTACGACATGATGCATTTTTGGTTCCGAAAAGGGATCGACGGTTTCCGGCTGGATGTGATCAACCTCATTTCTAAAGACCAATCGTTTCCTGATGCCGAGGATGGCCGTGACGGACGCCCTTATTATACGGACGGGCCGCGCGTGCACGAATTTCTTCATGAGATGAACCGGGAAGTGTTTTCGAAATATGACAGCATGACGGTCGGTGAAATGTCCTCGACAACGGCTGACCACTGCATCCGGTACACAAACCCTGAAAATAAAGAACTCGATATGA
The DNA here is from genome assembly GCF_053663455.1 of Bacillus sp. JK62. NCBI lineage: Bacteria > Bacillati > Bacillota > Bacilli > Caryophanales > Bacillaceae > Bacillus > Bacillus sp. JK62. The sequence continues at coordinate 85,173 of NZ_JBSJQA010000007.1, read as the reverse complement.
CCTTTAACTTTCATCATTTAAAAGTGGATTATCCGAATGGTGAAAAATGGGCGCTCGCTCCGTTTGATTTTCTGAAGCTGAAACGGATTTTAGCGTTTTGGCAGACGGAGATGCAAAAAGGCGGAGGCTGGAATGCATTATTCTGGTGCAATCATGACCAGCCGCGGGCTGTATCCAGATACGGAGACGACGGCGAATACCGGACGAAATCAGCCAAAATGCTGGCGGCGGCCATTCATATGATGCAGGGCACGCCCTACATTTATCAAGGTGAGGAGATCGGCATGGGCAATCCGAAGTTCGATGACATCGGCTCATACCGCGATGTCGAATCACTGAACATTTACAAAAAGATGAAGGAAGAAGGCGTGTCAGAAAAAGACATTATCGCCATTTTAAAAGAGAAATCAAGAGACAATGCAAGAACCCCCGTTCAATGGAACAGCGGACCGCACGGCGGCTTCACGACGGGAACGCCTTGGATTCCGGCGGCGGATGATTATCGGGACATTAACGCGGAAGCGGCTTTGCGGGACCCGGATTCAATTTTCTACCATTATCAGAAGCTCATCAAGCTCAGAAAGGAATATGACATCGTGACTGAAGGAACGTTTGAGCTGCTTGCTGAAGATGATCCGGCGGTTCTGGCGTACGTCAGACACGGCAAGGATGAAAAACTTCTGTGCATCAACAACTTCTACGGGAAAGAAGCGGACTTTACGGTAACGCTTAAAGACACGGACGGCTGGCGGTTTACGGTGCTGCTGACGAATGATGAACCGAGGGAAGGGCGGCCGGAACGATTGACGCTCCGTCCGTATGAATCGATCGTTTATCATCTGACAAAAGCGTGATACACTAATCTGGGTGGTCATGAATGAAAGTGAATAAATATATCACAATTTATAAAGATATGGTGCGGCAGATTGAAAGCGGCCAGCGGAAGGCTGAAGACGTTCTTCCGTCTGAAAATGATTTGTGCGATCAATACGGCACATCACGAGAAACCGTCCGTAAAGCGCTCAATATGCTGGCGCAAAACGGCTACATCCAGAAAATCAAAGGCAAAGGCTCCGTCATATTAGACAGAGAAAAAATGCGTTTTCCAGTCTCAGGCCTGATCAGTTTCAAAGAGCTTTCGGAAACGCTCGGAAAAGAGACGAGAACGGAGGTTCACCGTCTCGGGCTGATCCTGCCTCCCTCAGAAGCCGCAAAAGAGCTTGGTACAGAAGCGGATGAAAAGGTGTGGGAAGTCGTCAGATCAAGACGGATTGACGGAGACCATATTATTTTAGACAAGGATTACTTTGTGAAAAAACATGTGCCTCAATTGACGAAGGCGATTTGCGAAGATTCGATCTATGAGTATCTCGAAGGAGAGCTCGGCCTGTCCATCAGCTACGCGCAAAAGGAAATTGTCGTGGAGCCGGCGGGGGAGGAAGACGGGAAGTATTTAGATCTCGGCGGGTTCAGCCATATGGCGGTCGTGAAAAACCGCGTCTTTTTGGAGGATACCAGCCTCTTCCAATATACGGAAAGCCGGCACAGGCTCGATAAATTCCGTTTCGTCGACTTTGCGAGAAGAGAAAAATAAAAACGGACTGCCGCGGCAGCCCGTTTTTTTGTCAGTATCAAAATGAATACTATCCAACAAAAATGTGCGTACTGGTACTTTCAAAAATAATGGCTACAATAGTACATAACGAGATGAAAAGGAGAGATCATGAATGTCAGATAAAAAACAGCAGATCATCGAAGCGTATCAATTCAGACACGCCACAAAGGAATTTGATCCTGAGAAAAAAATTTCAGAAAGCGATTTTGAATTCATTTTAGAAACGGGAAGATTATCCCCAAGCTCACTCGGTTTGGAGCCTTGGAAATTTGTCGTCGTTCAAAATCCGGAGCTTCGTGAAAAACTCCGCGAGTTCACATGGGGGGCGCAAAAGCAGCTGCCGACCGCAAGCCATTTCGTACTTCTGCTTGCCCGGACGGCAAAGGATATCCGTTTTGACGCCGATTATGTCAAAAATCACTTGCGGGAAGTCAAAAAAATGCCGGAAGATATGTATGAAGGCTATATCAGCAAAACCGAAGAATTCCAGAAAAATGATTTCAATCTGCTTGAATCAGATCGCGCGCTGTTTGACTGGGCATCCAAACAGACTTACATCGCCCTCGGCAATATGATGACAGCCGCTGCGCAGATCGGCATCGATTCCTGTCCTGTTGAAGGCTTCAACTATAAAGAAATCCACCGGATTCTTGAAGAAGAAGGGCTTCTGGAAAACGGAAGTTTCGACATCTCTGTCATGGCCGCATTCGGCTACCGTGTCAGAGAACCGCGCCCGAAAACAAGATCTGCCTCAAAAGACGTTGTAAAGTGGGTATAAGATAAAAAAAGCTGCCGGGCGTGTCCCGGCAGCTTTTACTGTTTATTTGGTTTTGCTAAAAAACAGGCGGTGATCCAGGACGTAACGGGAATGATGATGCCGATCCCGATTCCGGCGCAAAGAATGGTGACGGCTTCCGCACTGAATACTTTTGAGTTCACTATTTTTTCAGCTGAGTATGATAAGTCTTTAAACCAGATAATTAAAGCCAAATAGCTGCCGAAAAAAGCAAAGAATAACGTATTCGTATTCGTTCCTAAAATATCTCTCCCGATGCTTAATCCGAATGTGTACAGTTCTTTTCTGCTCATGGACGGATTATGACTGTAAATTTCCCGCATGGGTGAAGTAATGGAAATCGCGACATCGGTAATCGCCCCAATCGTGCCCATGATGATCATAGCTGCGGTAACCTTTACAAAATCCACCCCGACAAACAGTGTGAATATGCCGATATCCCCCAATTCTTCTTCACCGAATCCCTGAATCGAAGTATGTTTTGTTACGGCCATAATAAAAAACAGCAGCAATGCAATGGTCAGCATTGCAGAAATAAAGGCGGTTACGGTTTTGACGTTTCCTCCATTAATATAAAAAAGAGTAATGCTGCAAATCACGGCGGAAGAGAGCAATGTTAAAACAATCGGATTGATATGCGGGTCTGTCATGAAAATAATGGTGAGAAAGAGAACACCGAAATTTAAGAATAACGCAATAAAAGACCTCGCTCCTTTTTTTCCGCCGATGATGACCATTAATAGAAATAAAATCGCCGCGAGAATTACGATGACATTCATGAGCTTGCCTTCTTTCGTTTAATAAAAAAGACAGAAGCATACAGACTGGCGGGTATGGTTAATACAATTCCGATCCCCCCGGCCAATGCTCTGGCTATTTCCAAGGAAATGTTCATAGAAAGAGTGAATCCTATCGGGGAATCATTTTTCAAATACAAAAGCATCATCGGAATAGAGCCGCTTATATAAGCAAAAAACAGAATGTTGGTCATCGCCCCCATGATGTCTTTTCCGATCTCCATCCCGGAACGTCTGAGAGCTTGTAATGAGATACCCTTGTTTTCTTCATATAATCCGAAGACAGATGACGTCATGGTAATGGCCACATCCATGACCGCTCCCAGTGATCCGATAAATACCCCGGCCATAAACACCGTGTGATAAGGGCGGGTTAAATACTGCATTTCCTCATATCTGAGACCTTTCTCTCCGGTTGCCAGCATTACCAGATACGTAATCAGCAGGGAAACGAACGTGCCTGCGAGCGTCGCGGCTATGGCGGCGTATGTTTTCGCGTGAAAACCGCTGACAAGCAGCAATGAGATGACAGTAAAGATGAGAATACAGATACCGCAGATGAAAATTAACCCTATATTAGGATGCTTCCTGTACAAATCTAATGCAAACGACAGTAAAACGGCATTAAACATCAGGCTGACGATCGAAAAGAAGCCTTGTTTTTTGCCGACGATAAGCAAGGTGAAGATGAAAACCCAAGCGATCAGCAAAATCTGTTTATCCCGTTTTTTATCTATAATGCTTCCCGATATATCTTTGTTTGATGGTTTCCCTTTATCAATAGAAACGAATACTTCATCGCCAATCGAATATTTCTGATCATTCGCTCCGGATAAAGAATACTGATTGGACAAATGAATGAGCTGTCCTTTCTGACTTCCGTTTTCAAGTCTGGCTGTGATCGTCTGAGTGAAAATCTTATCTTTGTTTTTATGCATGTCCTGTACGTCAGACTGATGTTCCAATGTTGTTTTCGTCACTTTGGCAATCGGCCGCTCATAAAAAGAAGCGTTGTGAGTGACAAAAATGAGCGAGCTGATAAAACAAAGCGCTGTTATCACGTAAAACAGCTTTTTCTTGTAAGACATGCGGTTTCGTTTGTTTCCTGTAATCTTCAAAAAAAGTCCTCCAAACAGGCGGCGCCGTGTGAAAGAGAGGCCCTGCCGTGAAGTGTTAAACGATGCGGATGCAGTCTTTCGCGAATAACGTTCATATTTTATCACTCGGCCATACGGCTGTCGACTCAGAGGGGGGACCGGCAGAAAAAGCTCTCCTGATATCAGATCAGGAGAGCTTTTGGGATGAACCGCCCGATAAAAGCGGTATTTTTATGCTTCGTTCACTTTTTTTGCTTTTCTTCTTTGGTACAGATACAGTGCCGTTCCGAGCGCGCTGATGAGTAACCCGGCAAGAAGGATGGAATACATCGTTGTGGCCGTATCAGGAAGCAGGCCGCCCGGCGATACTCCGTCCTGCGCAGGGCCGGATGACGGTTTTTGTCCGCTTGGCTGCTTTCCGGAGCCATGATCGCCGCTTGTCGGCGGCGCGCTCTTCGTGTTTGCGTTTAATATGGTGTATTCACTGAAATGATTTGTATAGCCCGTGACGAGATCGTGTGAAACCGAACCGTTGTCTGTTTTTGTATAGACGTTCTTTTTCCGGTCTACATGATAAATGCCGGGCTGTTTCGCCTTTTTCATATTCTCAATGCGCAGGGTGAGCTTTACCGGCGCATTGAATGTTTTGATGTCTTTGTTTTTCTGCTTCATTGTAAAGTCGTATACATTTGAAAGCGCCCCGCTAACTTTTCCTTTCGGCGTCACACCGAATCGTGTATCAGCTGAAGCAGCGTTTGCCATCGGCATTTTCATGTTGAACTTGTCATGCAGGATCGTAAGGGAAGAATCCGATGTTCTGTCCTTTAACAGGCCGATTTGTTTTTTGGTCACGCTGAGATCAATCGGCTTTTTGGCGCCGTCATTCTTATCGTAATACACGATCGGCGTGTTGGCGTTTTTGGCATAGACGGCAAATGCGCTGTCATCTTCAAGCGTCCACGAATCGTTTTTTTGTCTCGTCGGCAGGTACACTTCCTGCGCACGGCCGTCAACTTTCGGTTCCACCGCTTTTCCCGCTTTTTCAAGCTGCTCAACGAAGACCTCATAGTCGGCAAAGCCAAGGTCTTCTTTATGGGACGCTTCGTTAAAGACGGAATATCCGTCTCCGCCTTCACCGACAAAGTTACTGGTGGCGACTCTGTATGTCTTCTTATCAGAAATCGGCTTTACACTGCCGTCATCCTGTACGGTCGCAGCTTGAAGAACGCGGTGTCCCGGCTTTTTATTCAGTGTAAACGTGTATGTTAAACCGGCAACTTGAGGGAAGGCGCCGCCTTGAGCTTCAATTCCGCTTAATCCTTGTTCCAGGGCTTGTTTGATCTGTTTTCCGGTTAAATCCGCGACGTAAAGCGTGTTGCCGAACGGCATTACATTCAGCACGTCGCCGAGTGTGATGTCTCCTTTATCAATGCCCGCGCGGATGCCGCCCCCGTTTGTGATCGCGATTTGGGCGCCGGCCGCTTCCTTCGCTTTTTGCAGCATGCCGTCCGCGATGAAGTTTCCGAGATTGGTTTCTTTGGAGCGGACATGCTCGCGCTGGCCGTCAAGTGCGACCTTCGTTGAACCGACTTTTTCATTTTTAACTGAGACGAGCTCTTTTTTAAACGGATCAAGCTCTTTTTTCAGATCCGGGTCTTCTTTCGTCTGCTCATTCACCGGTAGCGCTTGAAGAGAGGATTGTTCCGGCAGGACGACGCCGTTTTTGTCAAATGCGACATCGACACGGCCTAAATATTCGCCGTATTCTTTTGCCTGGGCGACGATGGTCGGCTCTTCGTTTTTGACAATTTCCATTTTATCTACAAGCGTATGCGTATGTCCGCCGACGATTAAGTCGATGCCTTTTACCTTTTTGGCGAGATCGAGATCACGCTGATGCCCGATATGGGTCAGGGCGATAATTTTATTGACATGTTCCTTGTTCTGTATTTCTTTTACCGTATCTTGTGCGGATTGGAAGGCATCATGAAAGACAATGCTTTTTCCCGGGCTTGATGTGACGGACGTATCTTCTGTCGTCAAGCCGAATACGGCGACTTTTTCTCCGTTTACATCAAGCAGAATATATGGATAGATGCCTGCTTTTTTCTTTTTCCCTGCCGTAAATGTGTCTGCTTTTTTCATGAATGGTCTCAGTTTTGACTCTTTGGCCACATCGACATTTGAACTGACGAGCGGAAAGTCAGGCGCTTGAAAATTGTATTTCCCGGATGGGTCAGACGCGCTCCCGTTACCGCTCAGGAAGCTGGCGAGAGCACCCGGACCTTTATCAAACTCATGATTTCCGAAGGTCATTGCGTCGTAGCCCATGCTGTTCATCAATTTTAAATCAGCCAGCCCCTGCCACTTTGTGAAATAGAGATCGCCTGAGAAAACGTCTCCCGCATCCAGCAAAATGCTGCGGTCGGTTTCGCTTCTGATTTCTTTAATTTTCGTCATCCGCCTCGCCGCGTTATCAAGGTGGGCGTGCGTGTCATTTGTATGCATAACGGTGAGTTTCCATGCGTCATCTTTCGGCGGATCTGTGCCCGGTTCATCATCTTTGAATTGGAGCTTGTACTGTCCGTAGCCCGCGTTTTGTGATTCACCGATATAGGCGACGTCATCTGCGCGGTCGGCAAACGGCTTTGCGGCCAAGGAAGATTCAAATGTCAGGTTTGTCCCTTTGACCGGAAGAATGGACCAGTTATGATCAGCCTGCGGATTAATCGTTTTCTGCTGGATGATGTAATCCATTAAGACCTGCCTGTTCTCATCGGCAGAAGAGTATACGATTTTATCATTGCTTAAGTGAGGGAATCCTCCGCCGCCTGAAGCGCGGTAATTATTTGTGACGATCAGAAATTCCTGCTTGGCGCTGACGGGCTTTCCTTGATAAGAAAGGTTGACGATCCGGCTTGCATCGGGATGAATGACTGTTCCGTTTTCGTTGTATTTCGCCGGTTTTGTGACATCGACCTGATAGGTGACACCGTCAATGACATCAAAATTGTATGAGCGGTAGGCGTCATTTAAAAGCGCTTGGCTGCCGCCTTTTGCCTGATCGATCTGATTAAATTGCCCCGCGGACATTTCGAGCCAGTCTTTCACTTCGCTTCCGTTCAGCTTGACGATCTGAACCGTGTTGTCATACAGGTACAAATCGCCGATGTTTTTGATGGCGAGGTCGCCCGCGGAAATGTTTGTATAGTAGTTTGAGCCGTTCCGCCCGCCGGCTTTAAACGGGGCGCCCGCCGAGAGGATAGGCAGATCTTTGTACTCCGTATCCTTCATCTTATTTTCAGCGTACCATTTTTGCGCATCCGTTACGATTTGAATGGACGGATCATCTTTGACTTGGGCGAAGAAACTGTTGATATCGGCTTTTGTCTGGCCGACGGGTTCTCTGATGTATTTCAAAGTGCCTTCGTGCGCTTTTTTGACGGTATTGACGACGGTTTCGTTTTCCGAATTCACATTGCCGGCAATCGGCTCGATGCTGCCTTTTGCATCTTCCACATGCCACGCGCTGTCTGTTTTTTCAAGCCGGAGGTCGATGACGCCCGCATATTTGCCCCAGCTGCTTGACATAACAACGGGGATGCCGTTAATCGTGCCTTTATCGACGTCGAATTGAGCAGCGCCTTTGTATTCGGCATCAGGGAAAAGCCCGTGCTGATGGCCGGATACGATCGCGTCAATTCCGCTGACTTTCGTTGCCAGGTCAAAAACGGCGTTTTCCGCTCCGGAAGACTGCGCTTTTTTTTCGATGCCGCTGTGGGCGAGGGCGATGACGATATCGGCTCCTTCAGCTTTCATTTTCGGAACGGTTTTCTTTGCGGATTCCACAATGTCCTCGACCTGAACGCGGCCTTCGAGATTTTTCTTATCCCACGTCATGATCTGAGGAGGAACAAAGCCGATGTAGCCGACTTTTAGCTGATGCTTGCCGCCGTTTTCATCCGTGACGGTTTTGTCTTTTATGACATAAGGCGTATAACGGTTTTCGCCGCTTACTGTTTTCACATTAGCATTAACGATCGGATAATCAGCGCCTTTGATTGTCCCGTCCAGGAATTCAAGCCCGTAATTAAATTCATGATTGCCGAGTGTTCCTGCGTCATAATGCAGACTGTTCATCACTTCAATGATCGGATGGGTCTTTGCGCCTGAAATGATATCATTTTTCTCATATTTTACGGCGTATTCTCCGAGGGGATTCCCCTGAATCAGGTCTCCGTTATCGACAAGCACTGTATTCGGGTTTTCGCGCCTGTGCTTCTCAATAAGCTGAGCCGTTCGGGCCAGCCCGAATTCCGTTGTCGGTTTGTCGCTGTAGTAATCGTAGTCCATCATGTTAGCGTGAACGTCAGTTGTGGCTAAAATGCTGAGATTCACACTGGAGGATTTGTTTTCTTCTGCTTTAATGGGTGATGTTGGGAGGATCAGACTAAGTATCATAACTAGGGGCAGCAGAATACGGAGTGTCATATTGACGCTGCATCGTCTTTTCTGTATTCTCACCTGTTCTCCACCTTTCAACAAATTTTGTCATGCAGTACCATTGTAAGAATATTTTGTGAAAGTTTATATAGATTTCATGATGATTCTTGTGAAAAGATAAAAAATGAGGATAATGACCTATGTAAAACAGGCGGGCGGTAAACGCGTTACCTATGTTTGATGTTAGTGTGGCTGGGGTACATGGATTTATGTAGACTTCATCAAGCAGGAGGTAGTAACTATGGGTAAAAAAATTGCAGTTGTATTAACGGATTACTTTGAGGATGTCGAGTATACTGAACCTGCGAAAGCTTTTAAAGATGCGGGTCATGAATTAACCGTAATTGAACAGGAAAAAGGAAAAACAGTCAAAGGAAAACAAGGGGAAGCGGAAGTGAAAGTGGACGCGTCCATCGATGATGTGAATCCGAAAGACTTTGACGCATTGCTGATCCCGGGCGGATTCTCACCTGACATGCTGCGTGCGGATGACCGTTTCGTCCAATTTGCCAAAGCGTTTATGGATGATAAAAAACCGGTGTTCGCCATCTGCCACGGCCCTCAGCTTCTCATCAACGCGAAAGCATTGGACGGGCGCAAAGCGACAGGATTTACTTCAATCCGAATCGATATGGAAAACGCGGGCGCGAATGTGGTGGATGAAGAAGTCGTCGTCTGCCAGAACCAGCTGGTCACAAGCCGCACACCGGATGACATTCCGGCATTCAACCGCGAATCATTAAAACTGCTTGCGTAATATAAAAGCGGAGCGCCGTATCAGGCGTTCCGCTTTTTTTGTGAAGATTCCCGGATGACCAGCTCAGGCGCCAGAATAATGCGTTGTTTTTTGTGCTGGGTATTGGTGATTTTATGATGCAGCAATTGAGCCGCTTCTTTTCCCGACTGCCGCGGAAAGGAAGAAACGGTTGTAAGCGGGGGATAAGAAATTTCAGCTTCCGGCACGTTATCAAAGCCGACAATGTCAATATCTTCGCCCGGAACGAGCCCGGCTTTTCTGATCCCTTGCATGACGCCGAACGCGACCAAATCACTGAAGCAGAAAATCGCGGTCGGGTGCTCAGACCGGCGGAGGAGCTCCGTCACGGCCTCACAGCCTGCTTCGCGGGTCGGCGCGCTGTCAATGACATATTCATTTTTCACTTCCAGATCCGCTTCACGGAGGGCTTTTTTAAACCCTTTCATACGCTTCGTCCATGTTGATGAGTGCTTCACGCCGCCCAGAAACGCAATCTCCTGATGGCCTTTCTCAATGAAATGACGCACTGCCTTATAAGTGCCTTCTTCATAATCGGCTCCGACAAAATCACAGTCTGCATCGGCAATCTCCCTGACGGCGAGCACGACCGGAATGTCAAGCTGCTCAAGGCGGGAAAGGGTTTCCTCAGCCGCACCTGAAACCGGACACAAAATCAATCCGCCGACCCTGTGCTCCAGCATGGTCGAAATCAGCTGCTCCTGCTTGGCGACGGAATCAAATGTCGTGCCTAACAGCACCGTTAATCCGACTTCCTCAAGCGTATTCTGAACGCCGATCAGAAACTCTGAGAAAAACGTATTGGAAATGTCAGTGATAATCAATCCTACCGTTGTAGACGTCTGTGATCGTAAATTCGCGGCGACCCGATCATATACGTACCCCAGCTCCCGCATGGATTGCAGCACTTTCTCACGGGTCGCTTCGGAAATTCGGGGATTATTGCGGACAATTAATGAAGCGGTGGATGTTGAGACGCCGGCATGTTCGGCGACCTGCTGCAATGTCACCCGGCGTTTTTTTTGCTGTTTCATACGTCGCATTCCTCACTTGGTTTTTATTCGTTACATCCATTATAAGCGTTTTGGCGCATGAGAAGAAAGAGAGAGGAGGGGGAAAAAGATAAAGCGCCGGAAGACGGATTGTCCTTCGGCGCTTCTGTCACAATAGGTTATTCAAACATTTGCTCTTTAATATACTGAACCGGCATTTCACGGCCTGTCCAATATTCAAACGCCATGGCGCCCTGCCAAAGCATCATGCCGAGACCGTTAATGGTTTTGCAGCCGGCCGCTTGAGCTTGTTCAAGCAATTTCGACGTAACGGGGTTGTAAACGACGTCTGTCACAATCAAATCCGGACGGAGCATGGATGTATCTTCAATAACGCTTAAGCCTTCAAGCGGTTTCATGCCGACACCTGTTCCGTTTGTGAAAATATCGCTTGAAGCGATTTCAGCACGCAGCGCATCTTGATCTTCGAGCGGGAAGACTTTCGCTTTACAAGAAGATCCCTTCATTTCTTCATTGATGATGCGGACATTTTCTTCCGCTTTTTCGAAAAACGCGTCATTGCGGGCGAAAATAGAGATTTCTCCGAGGCCTTCCAATGCGGATTGAATCGCTATCGGAGTGGCGGCCCCGCCGGAACCGACCAGCGTCATTTTTTTCCCTGTGATATCGATGCCGTGTTCTTTTAAGTTGCGGACGTATCCCATACCGTCAGTGGAGTGTCCGATCAGTCTGCCGTTTTCATTAACGACTGTATTTACCGCGCCGGTGAATTTCGCTGAATCCGCGAGTTCATCGAGGTAAGGGAGAATGTTCATCTTATTCGGCATCGAGACATTGAAGCCTCTGACGTTTAAGGCACGCATTCCCGTTACCACATCTTCCAGCTGTTCATTGCCGACTTCAAACGCGAGGTAAGCGTAGTTCAATCCTAATTTTTTAAACGCCAGGTTGTGCATCGCCGGAGATAAAGAGTGTCCGATCGGTGTCGCGAATAATCCGATAAGCTGAGTTTTTCCGTTAATCCGTCCTAATTCTTTCTTCATGATGTATTCCTCCGTTAGTCCATTCATTTGTTTTTCATCCCGCTTTGAGGGCAAAAAACGCTGATTACATATGTTTATTTAAAATGCTGAGTACGCTGCGCAATTCCTCAACGGGAATCTGCCCGGGCGCTGATGCTTCTTTGCCCGCTCCGAACGTGCACGCCGAGCCGAAGACTTCGCCGGCCAGGCGGCTGATCAGGCCTGTTCCCGCCATTGACATCGTGATGATCGGCCGGTCCGCGTATTGTGTTTTCATCGTGTGAGTGGCATCCAATAAGACGAAAACATCTTCCGTGCTTTGCGGCATCACCGCGATTTTCGGAATGTGCGCGCCATACGCCTGCATGTTCCGCAGCCGGGAAATGATTTCTTCTTTTTTCGGTGTCTGATGAAAATCATGATTGGACATGACGACATATACGCCGTTGTCTTCAGCGGTTTTCACAATTGATTTGACTTCCGCTTCTCCCGTAAACAGCTCAACGTCTGCAAGGTCAATATGTTTTGTTTCGATGGCGGTTTTAAGCAATTCAATGTAAAAGCGGTCATCAATAACTTTATTTCCGCCTTCTTTATGGGTTCTGAATGTGAAAAGCAGCGGTGTTGCGCCTGCGGCTTTCCGCAGCTTTTCAAGCATGCCTTTTACGGCGTCCAGGCTGTCAACATGCTTGTATACATCCGCCCGCCACTCAATGATATCCGGGCGAAGCCCGTTGACGGCTTCAATTTCTTTGAGCAGTTCTTTCTCTCCGGCCGCCATCAGCGGCACAATGATCTTCGGAAGCCCTTCGCCGATGACCGTGTTTCTGATCGTGATAGAATGCATGATAAATCCTCTCCCTTAAAAAATAGTCAGGCTTTCATCACTTGCTTAAAGCGGATTCCGATAAACAATGCGAGGAGGGCGCTGACGGCCGCAATTCCGATATCAAGCAGAAAAACAGGCGTCAGGCCGGCGGCTTTGGATATCGCTCCCGTTACAAGCGGAATGACAATAAAAGATAAGCTTGATGCTATATTAACAAAAGATGTGATCGTACCTTTATTTTTAGGGAATAAAACAGCCATAACCGTCATCGCCAATTGCAGAATGCCCGCAGTTGAAAGTCCGATGACAAAGGAGCTGATGACCGATACGGCCGGCTGCTGAATAAAAATCAGAGCAAGCAGCGCGATTGCCGCGATTACAGGGTACAGCACCATTACCGTAATCGGCTGAATCACTCTGTTTAACAGCACAGCCAGCAATAACACGGACACAAGCGCCCCGATGCTGTAATAGCTCAACAATTTGACGGCCTGCACCTCAGGCATGCCCAAAACGGATTGCCCGAACTTAGGAAGCCATACTTGAACGAGCATAAACAGCGCCGTTGATGAAAAGCCTAACAGAATGATTGCGAGGCCTTCGCGCCATATCGACGGCTGTGATGTGAACGCGTCATCAGACGGAGAGGCTTCCGTCCGGCCGCCGTCTTCTTTTTGCTTATGATTCGGAAACGGAACTTTCAACAGGAAAAAGCCGTTCAGGAAGAAAATAATGCCCGGTACGAAAAACGTCCAGCCGTAAAACAAATGCCTGTCCGCAATAAACGCGATAAAAAACGGAAGCACCGTCGCGCCGATGGATACAAACGCTTTGATTAACACGGTTGCAGAGCTTGCGTTTTTCGGAAATCCTTCAATAAGCGCCGGATATGTCCCGGAATCCAAAAAGGAATTGGCGATCCCGGCGAAAATGGCGAAGATAAACGCGGCCGTATAGTTTGTCGAAAGCGGAATTCCGATTAGGAAAATCAGATACAGAAAGGCGCCCGACACGATAAACGGCCGTCTCCCGAATGTATCCGAAAGCTTCCCGGCAAACAGAAGCGAAATCAGCTTCCCGATCCCGATGGCGGAGACCAAATAGCTGACCCCTGCCGCGGAAGTATGAAGCTGTTTTGATAATGCCTCCATATTGGATGCAATAATAATATTGATCATGCCCAGCAGGAAATAGTTAATATAAAGACCCGCTGCCATTTTGGTGTATATGTTTTTCATGATGACATCCCCTAATGCGGTTAATAAAGAATTAAATTATTTTTTTAATTGATAAAAGCACAGCACCAATCCCCTTTATTGAACCACTGCCTTTCTTTGAAAACTGGTTTGATAAAACGATTGCATAGACAAACTTGAATAACGCTGATATCACAATGAGTATATCGTTCTACTAAACAAAAAAGATAAGCGGCCCGCTCATTTAGTATATCGTTCTACCAAGTTCACAGTTACTATACTCCTTCTTTTTATATGTGTCAAACCGATGAACTTTTATTTTTTACTTTTTTAAATCAAGAAAAGACCTGCCGTTTTTCGGCAGGTCTGACATGGGTTTATTTTCTGAGAGAAGCGAGCTCCTCGGCAATGGCCTGCATTTCACTCGGGCTGAATGATGCTTTTTTCATGACCATTTGATGAAGGTATGTAAGATCTTCTATTTTTTCATCACTGAAATCTTCCGCTCTGATGACGCCGACATTGAGCATGTTGAGCTTTTGCGAAATGTCTTCAATCATTTTGTTTAACGTTTCTGTTTGTTGGCTCGGCAAATTCATGCATCCTTTCATGACCGTTTTCGTACCCTTTATTCTAACAGAATTCATTTAGAATAAAAGCTTATTTCCACAGCCGCAGAAAAGTTGCTAAGATGTTGATAAGGTTTTTGATCCTCAAAATGCGGGGAAAGAATAGGGAGGTTATCGATATGATACATGTGCTGTTTGTCTGTCTGGGAAATATTTGCCGGTCGCCTATGGCAGAGGCGGTATTTTCTGATATGGTGAAGAAAAACGGGCTGAACGGGCAGATTAACATTGATTCAGCGGGAATCGGCGCCTGGCATGCGGGAAATCCGCCGCATGAAGGGACAAAGGAGATCCTGAAGAAGAAAGGGATCAGCGCAAGCGGCATCACGGCGAGGCAGGTCCGTGAGTCTGATCTGACCGATTTTGATTACGTCATTGCGATGGATGCAGAAAATATCGGACATCTGCGCAGCATGGCAGGTTATAAAAAAGCGGCGCCGCGTATTGCAAGGCTGCTTGATTATGTACCGGAGTCGGACCTTGCCGACGTGCCCGATCCGTATTATACCGGAAATTTCAGCGAGGTGTACGCTTTGGTCGAGTCCGGGTGCCGTCATTTGCTGGAGATAATAAAGAAAGACCATCATTTATAAGGGGGATTGACCGATGAAGCAGACACGCATCATGGCAAAAGCGATTCTGATCGGCGCTGCCGCCGGCGGAGCACTGTCCTTATTACATAAGCCGACGAGAGAGGCATGTTTCCGGAATATGGACGCGTGCAGGCGGCGTGCGGCATTTTACCGAAAACATCCTGAAGCCCTGAAGCAGCAGGCTTCCGCAAAAATGGATCAAGTGAAAATCTTCGCCAATACCGTATCGGAAGATCTGAGTTTTTTAAACGGGCAGATCACCAAGCTGAAGCAGACGACACCGCAGGTCATTGACCTGTTAAAAGAAACGAAGGAGCATTTTTCGAAAAACGATCATTGAGGTGGGATGTCATGAGTTTTATAAAGGAGCTGTTTGCAAGGTTTTCTCTGCATGAAGGACAAAGTAAATCGGCGGAGCTGGCGTATTTTTTCCTGCTGTCATTGTTTCCGTTAATGATTTTCATGCTGACGCTCACCGCCTATCTTCCCATATCGGCAGAAGACGTGCTCGGGGCGGTCGATCAATACGCGCCCGACAGCGCCATGTCCATGGTGAAATCCATAACGGAGCAAACGCTGAACAAGCGCAGCGGCGGACTTTTGTCATTCGGGATTATCGCCGTCATCTGGTCGGCTTCGAATGGTATGAACGCGATTGTCAGAGCATTTAACCATGCCTACGAAGTCGAGGAAAACCGCTCATTTATCATCATTCGCCTGACCTCAATTTTTTTAACCATTGCGATGGTGGTTACGATTTTAATCGCATTGCTTCTGCCGGTGTTCGGCAGAGAAATCGGAATGCTGGCCGCGGATTTTATCGGCGCCTCCGGCCTGTTTTTGCAGGTGTGGTCGGTTGTCCGCTGGGGTATCAGTCCGCTTATCCTTTTAATCGTGTTTACCGCGCTTTACATTTTCGCGCCGAATAAAAAGCTTTCCCTCCGTTTTGTGCTGCCGGGAGCCGTATTCGCGGCAGCCGGCTGGATTATCGTCAGTATGCTGTTCTCATTTTACGTCGGCACCTTTGCCAACTACAGCGCCACATACGGGAGCATCGGGGGAATTATCGTCCTTATGATCTGGTTTTACCTTACGGGAACCCTGCTGATTTTAGGAGGAGAAATCAACGCGCTTTTACATAAACGTAAAAAGCTTCCTGATGAAAATCCGTACCGCGGGAGCAAGCTATAGAGGAACGGATGACGTTCAAGCTGAAAAACGGAGGGAATCGGCTATGACCAAGCATACGAAAAAAGGCGGAAGCCATAATAAACAAAACTCAAAAAACGGCCCGAAGAATAAAACAAGCGGAAGCGCTAACGGGCAGAACGGATACCACTAGAAAGAAGCCGCCTGGCTCAGATCAGGCGGCTTTTTTATGAGACCGGAAAAGAATGGGATTCGGAAGCGGGGCTGTGTTTTGTTTTCCCGAAGACGAGCGCAAGCCAAATACAGACCAGAATCACCGTAATAAAGTAAAACAAGTTGGCGCTTTCAAACCGCTGCATATACCAGCCGCCCGCCACCGGGCCGATCATGCTTCCGAGACTGAAGGAAATGCCGCAGAGCAGGTTGCCCGCCGGCAGCAGATGGGACGGCAGCAGGTCGCTCATATAGCTGATGCCGAGGGAAAACATACTGCCGACCGCCATTCCCGCCGTGAAAAAGCAGCAGCCGATGACAGAAGGCGACGGAAACAGTCCGGCTGTCAAAAAGCAAAGGGCACCCGTTAATAAGATGACGAGCAGAACACGTTTTCTCCCGAATCGATCGCTTAATAAACCGAGAGGGAACTGGAATACAATACTTCCGATGGCAAAAGCGGGCAATATCAGCGCTACGGCATCAACGGATATACCTAAACGAAGGGCGTACACGGGAAAGCTTCCGTTCAGCGCCGTTTCTAAAAAACCGTACCCGAAAGCCGGGAGAAAAGCGACCCAGCCGAAAAGAAGGGCGCGGTAAAACCGTTTTGCGCTGTTGTCTCCGGATGTTTCATCCGGACCTTGCGCCGGGTACTCGTTACGTAAGGCAAACACAAACAGCCAGGCACAAAGACTGATACAGCCGGATACGATAAACGGAAGGGACGGACTTGTTTTCACAAGAGGGACCATGAACGGGCCGACAGCGAATCCAAGCCCGAAGGACAGTCCGTACAGCGAAATGTTTCTTCCTCTGTTTCGGGGCGTTGACTTGGAAGTCACCCACGTTTGGGTTGAAAAATGCAGCATATGATCCCCGATTCCGATAAGCAGCCGAAGAAAAAACCACAACCATATGGATTGAAGCCAAATAAAACTGAATAAGCTGATGATAACAAGAAATCCGCCCATGACCATCAGAGGTTTGAATCCGAGCTTGCGCAGCGGGGCCTCCATAAACGGCGACGCCAGAAGCACGCCGATATAAAGGCCGGTTGCGTGAAGTCCGTTTATGGCTGCGGATTCTCCGTTCGTTTCAAAAATGACGGAGATCACCGGCAGCAGCATGCCTTGGGAAAATCCGGAGATGGAAACAAGCAGAACCAAAATAAAGAAGTACAGTCGTGACATCGCGTATTTCTCCTTCTTCAGTATCTTTCTTGATCGTACACGGATTTTCCGCGTCCGGCAACCTGAAAATGCCAATTCGGGCTGCCGAGGAAGTGTAATTGAGGGAGTTTTTGAGAAGGATATAAAAAGACTTATTCGAAAAAAGGAGCCAGGCAGATATGAATCGGATTTTTTTCTTTACGGCTGCGGCGGGAGTTCCGCTTTCAGTCATCGGCGGCCTGATGCACTGGCCGTCAGCGGTTTTGTTTATTATTTATTGCTTGACGATTATTGCGCTTGCAAGTTATATGGGGAGAGCGACTGAATCTCTTGCCATTATCGCGGGACCGCGGATCGGCGGTCTGCTGAATGCCACGTTCGGCAATGCGGTAGAGCTGATTATATCGCTTTTTGCCCTAAAAGAAGGGCTGACGGGCATCGTTCTTGCTTCACTGACCGGTTCGGTGCTCGGCAATCTTTTGCTCGTCGCGGGACTGTCGTTTTTTATCGGCGGTTTGAAATACAAGCGGCAGGAATTCAATATTCATGATGCCCGGCATAATTCAGGCCTGCTGATTTTTGCCATTATCGTAGCTTTTGTCATTCCCGAAGTGTTTTCCATGGATATGGGGGAAAAAAACAAGCTTGATTTGAGTGTCGGCATCAGCATTATCATGATCCTTTTGTACGTGGCAGCTCTTTATTTCAAGCTCGTCACCCACCGCGGTGTTTATCAGCCGAATCAGCCGGAGACAAAGGAAGAAGAGGAGCAGCCAGAGTGGTCGGGGAAAAGAGCGACAGCCGTCTTATTTATTTCAACTATTATTGTCGCCTACATATCTGAAAACCTTGTCCATACGTTTCATGCGGTGGCTGAACAGTTCGGCTGGAGCGAGCTGTTTATCGGGGTGATTATCGTCGCAATTGTCGGAAATGCCGCAGAGCATGCGTCGGCGATTATTATGGCGTACAAAGACAAGATGGATGTCGCCGTTGAAATCGCGGTAGGTTCGACTTTGCAGATCGCCATGTTTGTGGCCCCGGTTCTTGTGATCTGTTCCATCTTTTTTCCGGTCAATATGCCGCTTGTATTCACATTGCCCGAGCTTGTGGCGATGATATCATCCGTCCTTTTGATGACGATGATTTCAAATGACGGTGATTCGAACTGGTTTGAAGGGGCTACGCTCCTTGCCGCTTATGTCATTATGGCGATCGGTTTTTTCCTGCTTTAACCTGTAAAAAATGCGGATAACAACGATTGCGGAGGAAAAGACTAAAGGAAAATGCTATAGAAAGAGTGATATGATGAGAAAGCTGTTTCATGCCACATTGATTCTGCTGTTATCCTTTAGTTTTTTCGCAATGCCGTCTGCCGGTGCAAAGAAACCGTTTAAGGTTCCCAACTCTGTCGTAAGCATTTCAAAGGAAAATACGTATCCGAATGCTTCACAGGACCAGCCGATGCTTCAGCCGAGCAAACTGGCAAAGGAATTGTTAGATACATCCGAGATCAATATCGAAAATCCGCATCTGATAAAGATGCTGAATGAATCCTCGGTTTCCGGTTCACCGCTTGCCATCGGATATCGGGCGACAATATTTCTCGGGAAATGGGCGCTCGGCTATCAATCGAACGAAACGGTCGCCAACTGGGAATATAAAAAAATTAACACAAACAGAGCGGATAACCGGGGCGGACAGCAAACCGCGGTTATCTCATACGCCCAAGAACAGCAATACAAAATCAAAGGCGGGCTCACAGCGAAGGTGCCGAACGCAGAAGACGTAAAAAGTATGATGATGCAAAAAGCGATGAAGAAAACAAAACTGCCGCTCGCTTTTGAAACGGTTATCGGCGCAGGCACAAAACGCGATCAAACCTACAAAATTTCTCCGCAGCGGCTCGGCTACCTGCACGCCTACGCTCCGGCCGTTAATGAAAAAGGAAAAGTAACATACGGTGAAGTGTATTTGGTGCTGAAAGGCAGCAAGCGGAAACTTGTCGTCAAAAATGTGACTTCGCAAGGAATCGGGGCTTGGATTCCGGTTCAGGATCACGTCACATTCGGTTTTCAAATGACAGCGCAGCCGAGATAACTAAAAAAAGCTGATTCCGGTTCGGGAATCAGCTTTTTTGTGTATGATACATTTCCTCAAGCAATTGCACATTGTTGTTGTACAGCTCCCGGGCAAGAACGCGTCTCACCGCAAGGCTTGCCGAGAAGTATTCTTTATCTTGAACCATGCCTTTGACGGTAAATTCTATGCCTCTCGTCAATTTGTTCAGGCTCATGATTCCATGCACTTGAAACGGCTCCGTCGCATTGAGAAATTCATCTCGCTTCAGTGAATCGCGAAGCTCATCATTGAGCATGTCGCAGGCTTTTTCTAAGACGGCATATACCCGCTCGGGATCTTCTTTATAACTGATCACGACGGACTCGGTAATCCGCATAAAATCAATGTTATAGTTTTGAAGCTGTCTGACCTCACCGTTTGAAATGGTAAGCAGCTTGCCGGTCCACTCACGGATCTGAAGGGAACGGAGCCCGATTTCTTCGACTGTGCCGTTGAACAGATTGTTAATCGTCACGTAATCGCCTTTATGAAGCTGGCGTTCGTATATCAAAAAGACACCGGCCAATATGTCCTTGATTAACGACTGGGCGCCGAAACCGATGACGATACCGGCAACACCCGCCCCGGCTAAGATTCGGCCGAAATCATGAACGAATAAAGAAATGACGTAAAAGATAAAACCGATCGTCGCCGTATACTGGGTGATGGATCGGACGAGGCTTTCAATCGTTTTCCCTTTCCGTTCCTCCAAGAAATCTATGCGTTTAAATAACACCTGGACAAAGCGGTTGATCAGAAAAACACCGGCGTAAAGCACGAGAGCGACGATGATGATCTCAACCACTTTGCTTTTCAAAATATCCGTAATTGTCGTTTCCATCTTCTGTTAACCTCTGGCTTTTCGTAATGAAAAATCCGTGTCCTGATAATAACTGTTTTTGACAAGGACGTTCGGTCCGAGGCACCGGACGTTTGTGCAGCGGCAGTTCAGCTCTTTGCTCAGCTTCGTCTGTCTCCACTTGTCATATGCATCGGGAAGGCTGTCTGTTTTAATATTGCCGAGCGGCGGTGTATCGCCGAAATCCGTGACAATGATATTTCCGTCAAAAATGTTGACATTCAGGCGGGAGCGGCCGTCAGGGTCGTTTCGCACCGTAACGTTTTTCGCTTCCCGCAGGCGGCGGAGGAGCTTCTGGTCTTCTTCATCAGGGCTGCATGCGTAAAACGGGAGCGTGCCGAACAGCATCCATGTCTCTTCATCGCGAATGTCGAGCAGATGATGAATGGCCTGTCTCATGTCCTTCAGGCTGAGTGATTCAAGCGCGCTGGCGAAATCACTCGGATACATCGGATGGACTTCGTGCCGCTGGCATTTCATTTCTTCCGTAATCTGCCGGTGAATATGTTCAATATGCGGCAGCGTGCGTTTGTTCAGCATCGTTTCCGCTGAAACCATTACGCCTGCTTCGACCAGCGTGCGGCTGTTTTCAATCATTTTGTCAAAATAGCGCGCCCGCTGTTCAAATGTCGGTTTCTTCTCCATCATCGCAAATCCGATATCGGCAAAGTCCTCGACCGTTCCCCAGTTGTGGGAAATGTGAAGAACGTCCAAATAAGGAATAATCCGTTCGTAGCGCCCGATATCAAGCGTCAGGTTTGAATTGATCTGTGTGCGCACGCCGCGTTCATGCGCATATTTCAAAAGCGGGACGACGTATTCCTTTACCGATTTCAGCGAAAGCATCGGTTCGCCGCCCGTAATGCTGATAGAGCGCAACAGAGGAATTTCATCAAGCCGCTTTAATAAAAGGTCGATCGGCAGCGCATTCGGGTCTTTCGGCTGGAGCGTGTACCCGACGGCGCAGTGCTCGCATCTCATATTGCACAAAGTCGTCGTTGTGAATTCAACGTTCGTCAATTTCATATCTCCATACTGGTCGACATCCATGTACGCTTCCCAAGGATCGTACTCCGGTGTGATCGGACGCAGTGTTGTGTTTTGTGTCATGACTATCTAACTCCTTTATAAATGGGGCATACTAACGTCTGCCAACTGTTAATTTTAGACCTGATCTGCCAAGATCGCAAGTAGCGGAACCATTGAAAAACGCCAAAAAATACGCTACCATTATAAAAAATGAATGGAGTGGAAGTATGGGGAATGCAGTAAACAGCAAAGATCAGCAGCTCGATTACTTAAAGAACAGACTCGATATGTTTATGAATGTCATTGATTCATTAGACCCTGAATCAACGGACGTTGAAGATATAGACCGGCTCATCGGCATGCTTGATGATCTGGAAGCAAAATACGAACGCTTTAAAAAGGATTGGGAATAACCCCCGGCGGATGCCGGGGTTTTTCTTTTTCCATAATGCGGCTGTATAAAAGGGCAGGGCCAACTGCAAAATAAGGAAAAATGCAGAAGGAGTGCTGGTCATGAAATGGTTTTGTTCAATTTGCTGCATGGCCGTTTTACTTGCGGGAGGCATCAACAGCGCAGAAGCCGTGCCGAATGAACGGATAAACTGGGGATTTAAACGCAGCGTCAATCATCAGCCGCCGGATGCCGGCAGACAGCTGGACAATCTGGTCAAAAAATATGATGCCTTTTATTTGGGCAATACGAAAGAAAAGACCATCTATTTAACGTTTGATAACGGATATGAAAATGGGTACACCCCGAAAGTGCTTGATGTGTTAAAAAAACATCACGTCACGGGCACTTTTTTTGTCACGGGTCATTTTGTGAAAGAGCAGCCTGATTTGATTAAACGGATGTCAAAGGAAGGCCATATCATCGGCAATCATTCTTTTCATCATCCTGATCTGACGACAAAAACGGGCGATCAGATTCAAGACGAACTCGATTCCGTCACGGAAGCTGTGTACAACATTACCGGAAAGCGGGACAACCTGTATCTCCGTCCGCCGCGCGGCGTATTCAGCGAATATGTCCTCAAAGAAACGAAGCGCCTCGGCTACCAAACCGTTTTCTGGTCCGTCGCATTTGTCGACTGGAAGGTTAACGAGCAAAAAGGGAAACAATACGCCTATGATCACATGATAAAGCAGGCGCATCCCGGCGCGATCTACCTTCTTCACACCGTTTCAAAGGACAATTCAGAAGCTCTGGACGATGCCATTACCGATTTGAAAAAAGAAGGCTACACGTTTAAAAGCATTGATGACCTGATGTTTGAGAAAGAAATGAAGCTGCCGCGCCTGTAAAAAACACCTCTCCTGGTAATGGAGAGGTGTTTTGTTATTTGATACATTTAATCAAAGCGGCCCAATCCAGATCCCCGAAGCCTTGTGCGATCCCGCTTTCAAACTGGCTCTTGGCCAGTTCGGCAAGAGGGAGTTTTGCGGAAACCTGTTCTGCGGCGGCGAGCGCCAGATTGGTATCTTTCAGCCCTAAAGACATTTTGAAGCCGGCCGGCTCAAATTTCTGCTCGGCCATGATGGTTCCGTAATTTTGATAGACGGGAGAGCCAAAGAGCGCATTGGCGATTTCTAGAAATTGTTTTTGTTCTAAACCGAACTTCTCCATCATTAAGAATGATTCAGATAACGCCTCCAGCATAGAAACGAGCAAGAAATTGACGCTGATTTTCGCGGCATTGGCCGTTTTTGTTTCTTCACCCGTGTCAAATACTTGCTGACTCAGGATGTTAAGCAGCGGTTCGGCCTTTTTCTTCGCTTCTGCCGGTCCGGCTGTGATGATGCGAAGCTCGGCCTTCTCGGCGGCATCGGGGCGGCCGAGGACGGGAGCGGCAATAAAGGACTGCCCTCTGCCCGAATGTGCGGCGGAAAGCTGTTCTGACAACGCCGCACTGATCGTGCTCATTGAAATATGAATGCCGTTTTCAGATAACCCGGCAATAATGCCGCAAGCTCCGAACGTCACGCCTGTTACGGCTTCATCGTCTGACAGCATTGACAGCACGATGTCCGCATGTTCAGCTGCCTGGCGGGGCGTTTCGGCATATTCGGCCCCTTTATCCAGCAGGTCAGCCGCTTTTTCTTTCGTCCGGTTATATACAGTCAGGCTGTATCCGGCTTTCATGATATTTTCGGCGATGGGGCGGCCCATATTGCCGAGTCCGACGATGGCGATCTTCATTTGACAGTCCCTCCAATGAAAAGTTTTCCACCATTATACATGCGAAATGGTTATTCTGCTGGGTACAGGATTGCCACTTTCAGTTCAGGTTCTGAAGACCATCCGGAGTCTGAGGCGGCTTTCCCCTTATAAAATCCGCTAAACCGCGTTTTGATGATTGTTTTTGAACGGGGTTTTACAGTGAACGTTTTTGATTTGAATGTGACGTCCTTTATGTTTTCTGATAAATCCGGCGTGACAGAAATGGTTTGTTCCCCTTTTCCATAATGATTGATATAAAGCGTGCAGCTCATGCCCGCTCTTTTTCGCTCAATCAGATGGCTGCATTCGCTGCGGTGCTTCAAATATTCGACAGACTCTTTTTCGGGCGCGAACTGTTTTAAGGAAAAAGCGGCATATTCGGTGGCAGGACTGATAGCGGAAGCGGCTCCCATACTGAGAAAGATCAGAAACAGCCCCGCCGCGGGAAGCGTCCGCCTGAACGCGGCGGCACACCAGATTAACGCCGCAAGGTAAAGCACGACCCCGGGAATGACGGAGATATGGGCTCCGTCTTCAGACCAGGAAGAAAAGCCGAGCGACTCAAAGATGTAATCAGACACCGTACAGCCGTTATACAGCGGGGCAATGGACATAACACTGAATAGCAGGAGGACAGAAGAAATGATTTTGTGAGAAAAGATGGTAACGGCGCACACCTCTTTACGTTTTTTTCCAACATATCATGTTTTCTCAAAAAAAAGAACAGCCGGCAGCCGTTCTTACTTGAAAATATTAAACCAGCCTTTGCGGGCGAACCAAAACAGCATGGCGGCCACAAGAATGGCCATGACGCCCAAAACGATAAAATACCCGTATTTCCAATGAAGCTCAGGCATGTTATCGAAATTCATGCCGTAAACCCCCGCGATGAACGTCAGCGGGATAAAAATGGTCGAGACGATGGTTAATGTCATCATAATGGCGTTCATCCGGTTTGAATTCAGCGTCACATAGCTGTCCCGCAAATCTGACGTCATATCACGGTTTGACTCGATCAGCTCGGCCAGTTTTAACAGGTGGTCATAAATATCGCTGAAATACGCCTTCGTTTCACGGCTTTCTTTTACATGGTCAAGGCTCAAAATCCGGTACATTAAATCGCGCATCGGAATGATCGTCCGTCTCAGGTTCAAAAGATCAGTCCGCAATTCAAACACTTCATTCATTAATGTGCCGTAAGATTTATGGGTTCTGCTGTCTTCAATTTCATTCAGCCGGTCTTCAATTTTGTACAGCACGGGGAAATATTCATCGACAAGCTGATCCATAATCATATAAGTGATGTGCCCCGGCCCTTTTTTGGCTAATCCCGGAGAAGCGAAAAACCGTTCTCTCACCCTTGAGACGCCGGGCGATTCGTGCAAATGGAAGCTGACGATGAAACGGTCGGACTGAAAAATGTCCACCTCTTCCATTTCCAGTGTGTCCGGGTTCAAGGCGTGGAGCACATAAAAACGGTAGCCGTCATAATGGTCGATTTTCGGCCGCTGCATGTGCTGAAAGCAATCCTCGATCGCAAGCGGATGAAAGTGAAAATAATCCCGCAGCAGCTCGGTTTCATGCATCTCAGCGCCGAAAAAATCAATCCAGTACCATGCGATGTCCGGTTGTTCTGTACGTGATAGGGGGATATTATCTAATATCTCATTATGTGTTGTGATTGCGGTTATATGTATCATAAACAACCCTCCGCCTGCCATTATATCATGCGGCGTTATGAAGAAAAGTATACGAATTGCCGCCCGGCCGCTTCATGATATACTTGGACAAAAAGGGGTGGAGCATATGTGGAAGGAAACGGTTTCGGTCACGCCGCCGTATCATTTTGATAAAGTCCTTGAAAGGCTGTCGCTCGATCCGCTGAATGCGGTCGATCTTCATGCAAGATCAATCAAAGTGCCGCTCAGAACACGGGACGGCAAACTGTCCGTCATCACGGTTCAAGCGGAAGGCACCGCCGCAGACCCGGTCTTCCTCGTCAGCGGAGAAACGGACCGCGAGGAGATGATTGAACGGATCAAACACATTTTTCAATGGGAACAGCCGCTTCAGCCTGTGCTTGATCATTTCTCAAAAACAAATCTGTCGGCGCTTTTTGAGGAGCATGCGGGAACCCCGCTCGTCTTGGAATATGACGTCTACAACTGTCTCATGAAATGCATCATCCACCAGCAGCTCAACCTGTCTTTCGCATTTACCTTAACGGAACGGTTCGTCCATGCCTTCGGTGAACAAAAAGACGGCGTCTGGTGCTATCCCGAGCCGAAAACGATCGCGGCGCTTGATTATCAGGACTTGCGGGAGCTCCAGTTCAGCATGAGAAAAGCGGAATATGCGATTGACATTTCACGCATGATTGCAGGCGGAGCGCTCAATCTGGCGGAACTTACCCATTTATCGGATGAAGACATTATGAAAAAGCTGATCACCATCAGAGGCATCGGCCCGTGGACCGTCCAAAACGTCCTCATGTTCGGCCTCGGCCGCCCGAATCTGTTTCCTTTGGCGGATATCGGCCTGCAAAATGCCATCAAACGCCGCTTCGCCCTTGAGGATAAACCGTCAAAAGACGTGATGCTTCAGGTAAGCAGCGAATGGGCGCCGTATTTAAGCTATGCGTCCTTGTATTTGTGGAGAAGTATTGAATGAAAAACCGCTTTGAGGATTTTTGGAAACTTCCAGTGAAAAACATGAAGGAACAGCCGGCTGCATGTTATACTGAAAAGATGTGATATTTCAAATCAGCCGTTTTCCCAGGAGAAAGGCTTTATATAGAAACGGAGAGAAAAAAACGTGAATCAACATCAAAAAAAGGCGCCTGCCGAATTGAAAATCGGGCAGACATTTCCGCTGACCATCAAACGTCTCGGCATTAACGGAGAGGGCGTCGGCTATTTTAAGAAAAAAGTTGTCTTCGTTCCCGGCGCTCTGCCCGGGGAAGAAGTCGTTGCCGAAGCGACAAATGTGCAGCCGAAATTTTCAGAAGCACGCGTCAAAAAAATCCGCAAGCCGTCTGAACACCGCGTCACGCCGCCATGCCCGGTCTACGACCAGTGCGGCGGCTGTCAGCTTCAGCATCTGGCATACACCCAGCAGCTTCGCGAAAAACGCGACATTGTCATTCAGTCTCTGGAACGTCATACGAGATTCAATGTCGAAGAAATGAACATTAAAGATACGATCGGAATGGACAACCCTTGGAATTACCGGAACAAAAGCCAGTTCCAAGTCGGACGCTCGCAAAGCGGCAGCATCATTGCCGGCTTATACGGACTTGATTCCCATAAAATCGTCCCGATTAAGGAATGCATTGTCCAGCATCCGGCGACAAACAAAACAACGGGTATCGTCCGCCGTATTTTGGAAAAACACAACGTATCCGTTTATAACGAACGGACCAAAAAAGGCGATGTCCGCACCATCGTGACGAGAGTCGGTTTTGAAACAGGCGAAGTGCAGGTCGTGCTTGTCACTGCGAAAGAGACACTGCCGAATAAAGATGAGATCGTCAAAGCCATTCAGAACCGGCTGCCGGAAGTGAAATCGATTATTCAAAACGTCAATGGCGCGCGCACATCCGTCATTTTCGGTGACAAAACAAAAGCGCTGGCCGGAAGCCATGCCATTCAAGAAGTGCTCGGTGACGTGTCATTTGAACTGAGCGCCCGCGCTTTCTTCCAGCTCAACCCTGAGCAGACGGTCAAGCTGTATGACGAAGTGAAACAAGCGGCTCAGCTGACAGGAAAAGAAAAAGTCGTAGACGCGTATTGCGGCGTCGGTACGATCGGCATGTGGGTTTCAAGCGGCGCAAAAGAGATCCGCGGCATGGACGTCATTAAAGAATCAATTGATGACGCGAAGAAAAACGCCAAAAAACACGGCATCAAAAACGCGGCATATGTCACAGGAACAGCCGAACACTGGCTCCCGAAATGGACGAAAGAAGGCTTCCGTCCTGACGTGGTCATCGTCGACCCGCCGAGAACGGGCTGTGACAGAACATTTTTAGATACCATCAAAAAAGTAAAACCGAAACGCTTCGTCTACGTATCCTGCAATCCTTCCACACTGGCGAAAGACTTGCAGACGCTGTCGAAGGACTATCGCGTCGAATATATTCAGCCTGTGGATATGTTTCCGCAGACGGCTCATGTGGAAGCCGTGGCGAAGCTTGTGTTGAAATCGTCTAACTAAAATAAACAATTCGTAATCAGACCTGGATTCGGTAAATAAACAATTCCGATTTCCGGGTTTTTTTATGCGCAGCCTTTGCCCTGGCTGTCTTTTCTAAACTTTATGTTTCTTCTTTTCTCGGAGATCTTTATTTAAACTGACGAAAAGAGTTGAAAAATGTGTGGAAAAGCGAGTGAAAAACAGCCAATTTTGACCTCGTTTGTATAATGACGCTGTGGTGTATTATGACATTATTGGGATAATGTAAAATAATTTGATATCATTGGTTTGAGATGAAGTTGTAACATTATTCAACTGTAAAGTATTTATCATGCCAAAGTAAGTAGGTCTTTAATAAAAGATAAACAGGAGGTGAAACCGAATGAGAGATATTGGAATTTCAACAACTGAACGAAGGTTCTGAAGTAGAAGCTGTAAAAGGCAAGGGTGCTTACTTACACTAATCACCAGCGGCAGTTGGCACATCGATAAAAGATCAAACACACTAAAAAAGCATGTTTGGTCGTTATACATAATATGAAAGCCTAAACAGGAAAAAAGGACCCCAATTATTTCCCTTATTCCCAAAAAAGGAATAAATCCGAGGCGGAACCACAAGTGATAACAACTCTTACAGTAATACCTGCGATGGATATATCCTTAATAAGTAATTATCGCGACAATCGTGCTTCATCATATAATGATGTTAGATTGTCACTTGGCTAAAAAGTATTGCAGAAAAGGAAATGGTAATTGAAATGGGTAAAGTATATAAAAAACGACCGTTATATAAAAAAAGTTGGTTTCACACGTTGTTGGCATTTTTAATATCACAGCTTTATTTTAGTTTTGTAGAATTAACGGGATGGGGTCCGAATTATAGAGAAATGAATGGATTCCCAGCAAACATAGCTGAACTGGATTTCTTTCAAACATATCTTTCATTCTATGATAATCCATGGTTTAATATTGTCACTGTTTTCTTGGGGGTTTTCACTGTTATACAAATCATTAACGGTATAACAAAGAATATTCGAAATGAAAGCAATAACTTCTGACGCCTTATTTAATGATGAAAGAAAATGAACACTTTCTTATTAATCTTATGAATGAAGACTGCGGCACTTAGTCAGCAGTCTATTTTATTGGTTTTGGATCAGGATTACCGGATCGTAACCTTATACAAATATATATAGGTGATTGTATAAAGATATTAACATATGGGCTTTGAAAGCCGATCGACCCTTAGTACATATACTGTATAGAGCCAGAAGCCACTTGCTGCGTTGGTTATTTCTAAACCATGAGCAAATCCGAAAAGATCCAGATTGAAGTTCTTGAATTCTGTTAAGTTCAAGTTTATTTTCTCTTCCCATCCTCTTTACTTCATGTGATTCACAATCGGCAAGTTAAGGCTTTTTCTTTTTACATTCTCTTCAGTACTCAGATATACCCCCCAGCCCCATTTGCTTAATCAACTTATTTCTTGAAATTTGTTTTATGGTAATAGGGAGAACTCATATGATATTCTATTTAGGTTGGACTCCTTTTTATCCAAAAAGAGCAAAAGTAAGGCCGCTAAGAAAGATGAAGGTCAGCGCTAATCTTAATAAACCACAATATAAATAAAAATTAGGTGTAGATAATCATCACACTTTTTCTCTCTCAAACCCTTTTAAAGGTTAAGGAGTTGACTGAGTTGATCAGAAATGAACGATATGGGGTTAACTATAGCGATAGTCTATTACGTTAACTCAATTAATGTGTTCTACTCCAGTTTGCTTTTTCACTTTTTAAGGTGTAAAAAGTGAAATGTTCAAAATTTACTATCGTTTGATAAGAAGTGCTGACACATGCTATAAGTGTAAAAGAAGCATGGTCAGTTTTTAATTTTGGGATAAAGGTTTGGCTGTATCCCATCATGAAAGGATTTGGATTTGTTATGACAGATAATTTCTGGCGTGAATTACCGCGGCCATTTTTTGTACTGGCACCAATGGAAGATGTGACGGATGTCGTTTTTCGCCATGTTGTGAGTGAAGCAGGCAGACCTGATGTGTTTTTCACAGAGTTTACAAACTCAGAAAGCTATTGTCACCCGGATGGGAAGGATAGTGTACGCGGCCGTTTGACTTTCACGGAGGATGAACAGCCGATGGTTGCCCACATATGGGGAGATAAGCCTGAAAACTTTCGCCAAATGAGTATTGGGATGGCGGAATTAGGGTTTAAGGGCCTGGATATCAATATGGGCTGTCCTGTCCCTAATGTGGCGGGGAATGGAAAGGGAAGCGGCCTGATTTGCCGTCCTGAAGTTGCGGCAGAATTAATACAGGCGGCGAAAGCAGGAGGTCTGCCGGTAAGTGTGAAGACGAGACTTGGCTACACGGATGTTGACGAATGGCGCGGCTGGCTGACACACATACTGAAACAAGACATTGCGAATCTTTCTATTCATCTGCGTACAAGAGCGGAAATGAGTAAAGTAGATGCGCATTGGGAGTTGATTCCGGAAATTAAGAAACTTCGTGACGAGATTGCGCCAGATACCCTTTTGACGATCAATGGGGATATTCCTGACCGGGAGACCGGCTTGAAACTCGCTGAACAATACGGTGTTGACGGGATTATGATTGGACGAGGCATTTTTACTAATCCGTTCGCCTTTGAAAAGGAGCCGAGAGAGCATAGCAGTAAGGAATTGCTTGATCTTTTGAGATTGCACCTGGATCTCCATGATGAGTATTCAAAAGAAGAAGCCAGAGCATATAAACCGCTCCCTCGCTTTTTCAAGATATATCTCCGCGGATTCCGGGGAGCAAGTGAATTAAGAAATCAATGCATGAATACAAAGTCAACAGATGAAGTGCGTGCATTGCTCGATGACTTTGAGAGAAAGTATCTTGATGGGATGGAGCAAGAGTGACATAAACAACTCTTCATCCGGCCCGGAGTTCGGTTTGAATTCCGGGTTTTTTGTGTGCAGCTTTACCCAGACAGATCCATGGCCGTTTTCGTCATGCAGAAATAAACGAATAATGGTACATTGATAGGAGATACATCATAAAGGGGGAGAGAAAAATGAAACGACTGTGCATCATCCCCTGCGGCAAGAAAAAAATTTGGGATGTCCATTCAGATACAGGGCCGGTAAGGGCGGAAGACGCTTATCTCAGCCCGTTTCATCAGGCGTGCGAGCGATATGCGAAAGCATTTTTCGATGAGTGGGTGATTTTGTCGGCGAAGCACGGATTTCTTCGTCCGGATGATACTGTTCCCGGAAATTACGATGTCACTTTTGGAACCGGTCACCCGGAGATCATGGCAGCGGACGAGCTGCGCCGTCAATTTCATGAAAAAGGCTTTTCCGACGTCGAAGAGCTTGTCATGCTTGGCGGGAAAAAATACCGAAGCGTCCTAAACGCCGTCATCGGAGAGCATCAGCATATCACCTGGCCTCTGTCATCGTATAAAGGCATTGGTTACATGCTTCAAGCGCTGAATCGGGCTGTTGAAGAAAAGGATGAACTGCAGCACGTGGATATGAAAAAAAGAGTGTAACCACTCAAACGCCGCGATAGACTGTATGCGGAAGAATGAAGCAATAAAAGATTTCCGAGGAAATAAATACGTCGATCATTGTCAAAGACAGGGTGATGCCCGGTCTTTTTTTATGCCATAAAACGAGACAAAGGGAACAGATCGAGACAAAATGAGACACCTGTCTCAAACTGTCTCCATTGTAAAAATAAAAACATTCATTTTACGGGCTTCAAAGGCTGGCATGCTTCTTGCATTTATAAGTGTGAACCCTAAATAGAAGGAGGCGCACAAAATGGAATTGTTAAAACGAGAAGGCTTGTCATTAACTGAGGAGAAAGCGCTGTGGATGTACCAAAAGATGCTGGAAATCAGGGGCTTTGAAGACAAAGTGCATGAACTGTTCGCGCAAGGAGTGCTTCCCGGATTCGTCCATTTGTATGCCGGTGAAGAAGCGATAGCTGCGGGGGTGTGCGCTCATTTACATGATGGCGACAGCATTACAAGCACACACAGGGGACATGGCCATTGTATCGCCAAAGGCTGTGATCTGGACGGCATGATGGCGGAAATATTCGGAAAAGCGACCGGACTGTGTAAAGGCAAAGGCGGCTCTATGCACATTGCGGATCTTGATAAAGGCATGTTAGGCGCAAATGGAATCGTCGGGGGCGGATTCACGCTCGCATGCGGATCAGCGCTCACGGCTAAATATAAACAAACTAAAAATGTAAGCGTTTGCTTCTTTGGGGACGGAGCCAATAACCAAGGCACCTTCCATGAAGGGCTGAACTTAGCGGCAGTATGGAACCTTCCTGTCGTGTTCATCGCCGAAAACAACGGCTACGGCGAAGCCACGACATTTGAGTACGCGTCAGCCTGTGATTCAATCGCCGATCGGGCGGCTGCCTACAACATGCCTGGGGTCACGGTGGACGGAAAAGATATTTTAGCAGTTTATCAGGCGGCCGGGGAAGCGATAGAAAGAGCAAGAAACGGCGGAGGCCCGTCTTTGATTGAATGTATGACTTACCGAAACTACGGCCATTTCGAAGGCGATGCCCAAACTTATAAAACAAAGGATGAAAAGACTGAGCATCTTGAAGAAAAGGATGCTATCCAAGGCTTTAAAAACTATCTTCTAAAAGAAACAGATGCAAATAAATTGTCAGACATTGAACAGCGAGTCAGCGAATCGATTGAAAAAGCCGTCTCGTTCAGCGAAAAGAGTCCGTATCCGAAAGAGTCAGAGCTGTTGACAGACGTCTACGTGTCATATGAAAAAGGGGGAATGTGAGATGGCGAGAGTCATAAGCATGTCGGACGCGATCAATGAAGCAATGAAGCTTGCGATGAGAAGAGACGACAATGTGCTTGTAATCGGTGAGGATGTCGCCGGGGGAGCGGCGGTCGATCATTTGCAAGATGATGAGGCATGGGGCGGTGTACTCGGGGTCACAAAGGGTCTCGTACAGGAATTCGGGCGCAGCCGAGTGCTGGATACACCGATTTCTGAGGCGGGCTACATGGGTGCGGCCATGGCTGCGGCATCCACGGGGCTGAGACCGATTGCCGAGCTGATGTTTAACGATTTTATCGGAACGTGCTTTGATCAAGTGATCAACCAAGGGGCGAAATTCCGCTATATGTTCGGCGGTAAAGCGCAAGTGCCGATCACCGTCCGCACCACATACGGAGCCGGGTTCCGGGCAGCGGCTCAGCATTCGCAGGCGCTGTATGGCCTCTTCACCAGCATCCCGGGGCTGAAGACAGTTGTGCCGTCCAATCCGTATGACGCCAAAGGTTTGCTGCTGGCGGCAATAGAAGACAATGATCCGGTATTCTTTTTTGAAGACAAAACGTCCTACAACATGAAGGGCGAGGTGCCGGAAGATTATTATACAATTCCGCTCGGAAAAGCGGATATCAAACGCGAAGGCAGTGACATCACGCTGTTTGCGGTCGGCAAGCAGGTTAATACCGCGCTTGAAGCGGCTGCACAGCTTTCTGAGAAAGGCATCGACGCCGAGGTGCTTGACCCCCGGAGTCTGTCTCCTTTAGATGAGGAAGCGATTTTCACATCGCTAGAAAAAACAAATCGGCTGATCATCATTGACGAAGCCAATCCGCGCTGCAGCATCGCCACGGATATTGCTGCGATTGTCGCCGATAAGGGCTTTGATTTGCTTGATGCGCCGATTAAGCGGATTACAGCGCCGCATACACCGGTGCCGTTTTCGCCGGTGCTTGAAGATCAATATTTGCCGACACCAGACCAAATTGTCAGCGTCACGCTTGAATTGCTTGGCGAGCCGGCAATGAATTAAAGGAGGGATATAGAATGGCTGTAAAAGTAGTAA
Source organism: Bacillus sp. JK62 (assembly GCF_053663455.1). Taxonomy (NCBI): domain Bacteria; kingdom Bacillati; phylum Bacillota; class Bacilli; order Caryophanales; family Bacillaceae; genus Bacillus; species Bacillus sp. JK62. Next base: position 51,450 of record NZ_JBSJQA010000007.1, on the reverse strand, counting down.
TGCCGAAGCTGGGAATGGCGATGAAGAAAGGTGAAGTATCCGTCTGGAATAAAAAAGTCGGCGACCCGGTTGAAAAGGGAGAAAGCATCGCCAGCATCAACTCGGAAAAAATAGAAATGGAAATAGAAGCGCCTGAAAGCGGCACGCTTCTTCACATTAAAGTCAAAGAGGGAGAAGGAGTCCCCCCGGGAACGCCCATCTGTTATATCGGGGAAAACGGCGAAGAAGTGCGGGAGAAGGAGGCGCCGGCTCCTGAAAATGCAGGGAAACCGCAATCTGAACCTGAACATATTCCCGCTCCCAAAGCCGGGCAAAAGCGTAAACACCGCGTGAAAATATCTCCCGTTGCCCGAAAAATGGCGGAGAAAGCCGGGTTGAAAGTTGATACGCTGAACGGGACGGGGCCCGGAGGCAGAATCGTAAAAGCTGACGTCATCAAGGCCATGAAGACAGAAGCTGAACCGCAGTCTTCGGTTCAGACGGCACAGCCGGAGGGAAAACCGGCTTCAGCGATGAGAAAAGTGATTGCAGACCGAATGCACAAAAGCCTGCAAAACAGCGCCCAGCTGACGTTGACGATGAAAGCGGACATTACGGAGCTTGTAAAATGGCAGCAGCAGCTCGCCGACAGCGCGAAAAAGCGGAGCGGTGTTAAACTGACGGTCACACATTTCGTATCCCGGGCCGCGGTGCTTGCGCTGAAACAGCATCCTGAGCTGAACAGCTCTTATCAAGAGGAGCGGATCATCACCTATCCATATGTCCACCTCGGGATGGCGGTTTCTCTTGAAAACGGTCTCGTCGTGCCGGTGATCCGGGATGCGGAAAAGCTTTCATTCCTTGAGCTTGCGGATCACATCAGCACATCGGCACGCCGGGCGCGGGAAGGCAATGCTTCCGGAGATGACCTGCACGGATCGACATTTTCTATTACAAATCTCGGGGGTTACGGAATTGAGCATTTCACCCCGATTCTTAATTCGCCTGAAGCCGGTATTCTCGGAGTGGGCGCAAGCTATGAAACGCCGGCGTTTAAAGGAGATGAGCTTGTCAAAAGCATCATGCTGCCGCTGAGTCTTACCTTTGATCACAGAGTATGTGACGGCGCCCCGGCTGCGGACTTCCTGAAAACGGTCAAAGCGCTGCTTGAAGAGCCTGCCGGTTTGATTTTATAGAGAGAGGTGAAAAAATGAAACTAGCCATTATCGGCGGCGGGCCGGCCGGATATGCAGCTGCCGTGACTGCCGCGCGGAGAGGAGCAGAAGTCGTTCTGATCGACAAAGGGCCGCTCGGAGGCACTTGTCTCAATGAGGGGTGCATCCCGACAAAGTCGCTTTTGGAAAGTGCGAATGTGCTCGATAAAATCAGGCATGCAAATACATTCGGCATCGAACTGCCGCAAAACATTACACTCAATTGGAACCGCATGCAGGGGCGCAAACGGCAAATCGTCAGCCAGCTCGTGCAGGGAATTCAATACTTAATGAAAGCAAATCAGATTAAAGTCATCAGCGGGACAGCCTCATTTCTCACAGAGCAGACATTGCTTGTTGAAGAAGAAGGAGGCGCAAAAGACATTCTGGAAGCGGACCGGATATTGATTGCATCCGGATCTGAACCGGCGGAGCTGCCGTTTGCCCCATTTGACGGCGATTGGGTAATCGACAGCAAAGATGCGCTTTCTTTACAGAAAATCCCTTCGTCTCTGCTCATTGTCGGGGGAGGTGTGATCGGCTGCGAATTTGCCTCTTTATTCAGCCGGTTTAAAACGAAAGTGACGGTGATTGAATCGGCTGACCGGCTGCTCCCGGCAGAAGACGGGGAAATCGCCGCCGCTTTCGAAGACTCTTTAAGAGACAGCGGGGCTGATATTCAGACAAAAGCCGCCCTTCAGCGGATTGACAAAGAAAGGAAAACCGCCGTGTGGACAAAAGACGGAAAAGAAATTGAGGCTCAGGCTGATCACATTTTGGTTGCAATCGGCAGAAAGCCGCGTTTGCAAGGGGTGAATTTGGATCAAGCCGGCATCCGGTATTCTCCGCGCGGGATTGAAGTCAATGACCATATGCAGACCAATGTGCCTCATATATATGCGTGCGGCGATGCGGCCGGAGGGATGCAGCTAGCGCATGCCGCCATTCATGAAGGAATCACAGCCGCCGCGCATGCCTCGGGAAAGGACAGCAAAGTCAATATGCGGGCGGTGCCCCGCTGTATTTATACATCGCCGGAAATGGCAGCTGTCGGGCTGACGGAAACACAGGCGAGAGAGACATACGGAGATGTGAAAATCGGAGAATGCTCATTTTCTGCTAACGGAAAAGCGTTAATTAAGCATCAGTACGGCGGCAAAATGAAAATCATTGCCGAGCCGGAATTCGGAGAAATCGTCGGGGTGTCAATGATCGGGCCGGACGTGACGGAATTGATCGGTCAGGCGGTCATGATGATGAACGGTGAAATGACGGCGGATATGTCGGAGCACTTTATCGCGGCGCATCCGACTCTGTCAGAAACGCTTCAGGAAGCCCTGCTGAATGTCACCGGACTTGCGGTGCATTCCGTATAACCGGAATACCCTTTCTCAGATGAGAAGGGGTATTTTTCGTTGAAAGCGCTTTACTTTTCCCCTACAATATATGAAAAGATGGTCTGAACAGGGGGGAGCGAATACAATGAATGTCATTCGGAATGATTTTAAAACCTGGAAGCGTTTTGTGAAAGAAGGCGTGCTCGATGAATCCCGTATTCAGAAGCGGGTGGCCGCTTCATGGCACCGCTGCAAAAAAGCCGACGTCAACCCGTATCTAGAAAAGGGACCGAATGTAATGCCGGCAGATCATTTAGAAAGGCAGGCCGAAAAGCATGCGTTATTTTTAGCGGCCTCAACGCCGCACGCAGAAAGAATGAAAACGGCGATGCGGGAAATGGAAATGATGGTTCTTCTGATTGATTCTGACGGCGTTGTCCATTCAGTTGACGGCCACCCGCGCACCATTCATGAAGCGAACCGCATCAATTTCTTAAAAGGCGCCCGCTGGACGGAAACGGCCGTCGGCACGAATGCGATCGGGACGGCTCTTTATACAAATGAACCGGTCATGATACACGGCTCTGAACATTATTCGCTCGCTTCTCATCAATGGAGCTGTTCCGCCGCGCCCATCCGTTATGAAGACGGGCGGCTGGCGGGTGTCATTGATATTTCCTGCCCCGCCGCCCGCGCTCAGCCTTTTATGCTCGGAATTGCCTCCTCCATCGCTTATACGGCGGAACGGGAGCTTGCCCTAAAGATCAAAATGACAGAACTTGACATGATCAGCAAATTCGCCGGGCTTACCCGGTCTCACGATCCGATCGTGCTTTGCAATGAAATGAGCCGGGTTATCGCTGCAAGCCGTCCCGTTCAGCATTTTACCGGACATATGCTGCGCGAGCTTGAGGAACAGGGCTATCATATCAAGCAGACGAAGCGGGAGGAGAACGGCTTCTCATGCATTTACTTATCCAAACGAGAAGAAAAGCCGTCGTTTATATTTCATGGTGCGGCAGGCAAAAGCCCGTCATCCCGACATATGCTCCAGCAGCTGGAGCTTGTCGCCCGAACGGACGCAACCGTTTGTCTTACGGGAGAAACCGGGACGGGAAAGGAGATTGCCGCCCGGGCGATTCACAACAACAGCTCCAGGAAAAACGGCCCGTTTATCGCTGTCAACTGCGGAGCGGTTCCTGAAAAGCTGATTGAAAGCGAACTGTTCGGCTACTCGGAAGGCGCCTTCACCGGGGCCAAACGGAAAGGGCATAACGGCGCTTTGCAAAAAGCCGATAAAGGCACGCTTTTCCTCGATGAAATCGGAGAAATATCACACTCCATGCAGGTCGCTCTGTTACGGGTGCTGCAGGAACGGAAAGTCACCCCGGTCGGCGGGACAAAAGAGATTCCCGTTGACATCAGAATCATCACTGCCACCCACACTGATCTGAGACAGCTTGTCGAATGCAAAAAGCTGAGAGAAGATTTATTTTACCGGCTTCACGTCTGTCCGATCCACCTCCCTCCATTAAGAGAACGCACCGAAGACATTCCCGGCCTCTTCCTTGAATTTCAGCGAAATCGCGGCTGGCGGGGGGAGCTTCCTGATGACTTTTTAGACCTATTAAAGAGCCGGAAATGGCCGGGGAATATCAGGGAATTGTTTAATGTATTTGAACGTCTTTCCGTCATGTTCCCGGACGGACGGCTGTCAGGGCGCCCCATCGCAGCCCTGCTTGAAGCGTCAGGTCTTAAAGAGGCGGCCGAGTCTTATGAACAGGAAGAAGCGTCCCCTGTCTCCATCCGGGAGCACATTCAGAAAAACATCATCGTAAACGCGCTTGAATCAGCGAAGGGGAATGTTACACAGGCCGCCAAAATGGCCGGAATCCCGCGGAGCACGTTTTACAAACGCCTCAAAAAATTCAAACTCACCGCCGGACAATTGTAAGAAACAAGCATACTTCTCTTGGCTGCCGGACACGTTATGTGTGAGGCCTAAAGGAGGTTTGAGACGTGAATACACAGCGTGCGAAAGACATTTCGGAATCCGCCGCCATGGCGTATGTGACGTATGAAGGAGTTCCGATTTATATTCAGCATGTCAACGAAGACAAGGAAACAGCCAGGATTTTTCCGATCGGAAATCCACAATTTGAGCAGGAAGTGCTGCTTTCTGATTTACAAGAGCATTTTTGAGAAGGGGTCTGCTGATGACAGCAGGCCTTTTTTGTACCTGTGGGAACTTTCCCGATTTTTGAGAAAAATAACTAAAAATGATCAAATGATCTAACTCCTCCAAACCCGGTACAGATCGGACCTTCTCATGATATAAATAAAATGTAAACGTTATCAGAGGAGGGCTTCACATGACAGACAAATCATTCTCAATCGTTATTGCAGGCGGCGGCAGCACATTTACCCCCGGAATTGTATTAATGCTTTTGAACCACCTGGAAGAGTTTCCGATCAGAAAGCTGAAACTTTATGACAATGATAAAGAAAGGCAGGAGCGGATTGCGGGTGCGTGTGAGGTATTCATAAAAGAAAAAGCGCCGGACATTGAATTTTTGGCGACTGATGACCCAGAGACGGCTTTTACGGATGTTGACTTCGTCATGGCGCATATCCGCGTCGGAAAATATGCGATGCGCGCACTCGATGAACAAATCCCGCTGAAGTACGGCGTGGTCGGCCAGGAAACATGCGGGCCGGGCGGAATCGCATACGGCATGCGCTCTATCGGCGGTGTTCTGGAGATTCTTGATTATATGGAAACGTACTCGCCTGACGCATGGATGCTGAATTACTCCAATCCGGCGGCGATTGTGGCCGAAGCTACACGGCGCCTCAGACCGAATTCAAAAATATTGAACATCTGCGACATGCCGGTCGGAATTGAGGATCGCATGGCGAACATCCTCGGATTATCTTCACGAAAAGAAATGAACGTCCGTTACTACGGCTTGAACCACTTTGGCTGGTGGACGTCCATCACCGATCGAGAGGGCAATGATTTAATGCCGAAGCTGAAAGAGCATGTCCGTGAATACGGCTACGTTCCGAAGACGGAGGCCGAACAGACTGAAGCAAGCTGGAATGACACATTCAAAAAAGCGCGCGACGTACAGGCGGCTGATCCGGATACGCTTCCGAACACATATCTGCAATATTACTTATTCCCGGATGATATGGTGAAAAAATCAAATCCGAACCATACGAGAGCCAACGAAGTCATGGAAGGGCGGGAAGCTTTCATTTTCAGCCAATGCGATATGATTACGCGCGAACAATCATCGGAGAAGAGTGAAATTAAAATTGATGATCATGCTTCCTATATCGTCGATCTTGCCCGGGCCATCGCTTACAACACAGGGGAGAGAATGCTGTTAATCGTTGAAAATAACGGCGCGATCGCAAACTTTGATCCGTCAGCCATGGTTGAGATTCCTTGTCTCGTAGGTTCAAACGGACCGGAACCGCTCTCAGTCGGGAACATACCGCAATTTCAAAAAGGCCTGATGGAACAGCAGGTGTCTGTCGAAAAACTGACGGCTGAAGCGTGGGAAGAGCGGTCATTTCAAAAGCTGTGGCAGGCGCTGATCCTGTCAAAAACAGTGCCGAATGCCCGTGTGGCAAGACTGATTCTTGAAGATCTGATGGAGGCTAATAAGGACTACTGGCCTGAGCTTGATGTAAGCCCGTCTCCTATTTCCTGATGACAATCTTCCCCGTTTTCTTTATCTGTTATTCTATATAATAGAAAGAAAACGGGGGGATTTTTGGGATGAGTCTTGAAGAACTGGTTAATCAGCATTACGCGAAATTAAATGACAACGATTTTTATATTTTAAAATATATATTGAATCATAAGCATACGTGCTACCATCTCGGTATCAATGACATGGCGAAAGCCTGCAATGTCTCTCGGTCTTCCATCCTGCGGCTCGCCCAAAAACTGGGCTTCAGCGGCTATAGTGAATTCCGTGTTTTTCTGAAATGGGAGGATCAGCCTGAAGAGGGCGAGAATATGACGTTTGAAAAGCTGCTGGATGATATTGAAGCCAATGTAAAATACGTGAAGTCAAAAGATATGACGGAGATGTGCCGGCTGATAGATGAAGCAAAACGGATTTTCGTTTACGGATCGGGGACGGCTCAGAGGGTGTGCGCCCGTGAGCTGCAGCGGATGTTTGTATCCCGGCGGAAGTATCTGATTTTAATTCAGGACATCACAGAGTTTGATATTATGTGTGATGATTTTAAGGTTGATGACGTATTCATCATTATTTCTTTATCAGGCGAAACACCCGAATTAATTCCGCAGGTAAGGACCCTGTCCGCAAAGGGAGTTCCGTTTATTTCAATCACCAATCTGAAAAACAACGTACTGGCGCAAACGACGCCGTATAATCTTTATGCGACCAGCAAGCCGGTGACGTTAAGCGATAAAACGGAAATTGTCGCATTTGCCCCGTTTTTTCTGGTGGGCGAATCGTTATTCCGTGCATATGTTGATTATAAAGAGCTTGAAAATTTTGATGAATAGCGGGAGGTCACGTGAAATGATGCAAAAAGTCCAGCGCTTCGGCAGCGCGATGTTTGTGCCTGTTTTGTTATTTGCATTTTCCGGTATTATTGTCGGTCTGAGCACGCTGTTTAAAAATAAAACGCTGATGGGGCCGCTGGCTGATCCTGACGGGCTTTGGTATCAATGCTGGTACGTCATTGAACAGGGCGGCTGGACCGTCTTTAATCAGATGCCGCTCCTGTTTGCGATCGGCATCCCTGTCGCCTTAGCGAAAAAAGCGCAGGCGCGGGCTTGTTTGGAAGCGCTTACAGTTTATCTGACATTCAATTACTTTATCAATGCGATTCTAACGGTTTGGGGCGGGGCTTTTCATGTCGATATGACTCAGGAAGCCGGCGGAACGAGCGGGCTGACGATGATCGCCGGCATCAAAACGCTTGATACGAATATTATCGGCGCCATCTTTATTTCATCTATTGTCGTGTATTTGCACAATCGTTATTTTGATAAAAAACTGCCGGATTTTCTGGGGATTTTTCAAGGCTCTTCATACATCGTAATCATTTCTTTCTTCATTATGATACCGATTTCACTTGCGGTGGCATACGTATGGCCGATGGTTCAGTCCGGAATCGGCTCGCTGCAAAGTTTTCTCGTTTCTTCCGGGGCGATCGGCGTGTGGATTTACACATTCCTGGAGCGGATTTTAATTCCGACCGGCCTGCATCATTTTATTTACTCGCCGTTTATTTACGGTCCGGCTGTGGCTGAAGGCGGTATCGTCACCTATTGGGCCCAGCATCTCGGGGAATACTCTCAAAGCGTCAAACCGCTGAAAGAATTGTTCCCGCAGGGGGGCTTCGCGCTTCACGGCAACTCGAAAATCTTCGGTATACCGGGGATCGCGCTCGCTTTTTACGCCACGGCTTCAAAGGAAAAGAAAAAAATCGTCGCCGGCCTTTTGATCCCGGTCACCTTGACGTCCATTGTCGCAGGGATTACAGAGCCGATTGAATTTACATTCCTTTTTATCTCGCCGTTTTTATTTGCGGTTCATGCTTTGCTTGCCGCTTCCATGGCAACCGTCATGTATATGGCCGGCGTCGTCGGAAATATGGGAGGCGGTTTGATCGAAGCTGCGACCTTGAACTGGATCCCGCTGGCGTCAAGCCACGGCTTGACGTATGTATACCAGATCATCATCGGGCTGTGTTTTACCGCTGTTTACTTTTTCGTCTTCCGTTTCCTCATTCTCAAATTCAACATCGCCACACCGGGCAGAGAAAAAGAGGAAGGGCAGGAAACAAAGCTTTATTCGAAAAAGGAGTACAGAGAACGGAAGCAGGCTTCAAAAGAAACGGCTGCGGCAGACGAAACACAGCGGGATACAGCCGCTTTGTATATTGAAGCGCTGGGCGGAAAGGACAATATTACGGAGGTCACCAATTGCGCCACCCGTCTACGCGTCACTGTCGCTGATGAATCAAAGGTCAAAAGTGACGCCGATTTCAGAGAGCTGGGAGCCCACGGCGTCGTCAGAAAAGGCAGGGCGCTTCAGGTCATTGTCGGATTAGGCGTTCCGCAAATGCGGGAGCGCATTGAACAGCAATTGGATCAATAAGGTCAAAACCTTCCCCTCCCCGGGAAGGTTTTATCTTTTTCGCAGATTATTAAAAAAACGGCACACCAAATTTCTTTATTCATTTGCCGGAAAGGCATAAAATAATAATATTGAACAAAGGATTTGGAGGCTTACACATGTCAAAGGCTTTATCATATGTAAAACCGTATTCCCTTTTGGCGGGAATCGCTCTGTTTTTCATGCTCATCGAGCTTACGGTAGAGCTGATACAGCCCCTGCTGATCGGGAAAATCATTGACGAAGGAATTTTAAAGCAGGATCTCGGTACGGTTTGGCTGTGGGGCGGTGTGATGATCGGAATGACCGCTGTTTCATTCGCATCGGGAATTTTAAATTCATTCTACTCCGCCCACATCAGCCAGACCTATGCGTATGATACGCGAAAAGGGCTTTTTCAAAAAATCCAGTCCTTCTCTTATTCGACGTTTGCGCAATTCTCATCTACGTCGTTTATCACCAGGCTGACAAACGATGTGACGCAGGTCCAGAATATGCTTTTCATGAGTCTCCGGTTTATGCTTCGTGCGCCGTTAATGATCGCGGGCGGCATTATTCTCTCGCTGACCGTCAATGTGAAACTCGGGTTTTTTCTGCTGATCACGGTGCCGATTTTGCTTTTGTTTTTGCTGTGGGTGCTGAAAAGAGGCGGCGCGCTGTTTCGGTCCGTGCAAAAGCGGCTTGATCAGGTCAACACGATCATGCAGGAAAACCTGACGGCGATCAAACTGATTAAAGCGCTCCTCCGTGCAAACCACGAAGTGAAACGTTTTTTGAAATCGAATACGAAGCTGATGGAAAAAACGGTTTCCGCTTTTCGTCTCGTGGAAGCGGCGATGCCGATTTTAATGCTGCTGATGAACAGCTGCATTTTGTTTATCTTATGGTTCGGCGCCAAAAGCATTGCTCAGGGCGGAGCGCAGGTCGGCGATGTCGTTTCCGTCATTAACTATGCGACGCGGATTACAGGCGCGCTGTCCGTCCTGCCATTTCTCATTATGGTATTTTCCCGGGCGAAGGCTTCCGGAGAAAGAATCGGCGAGGTGCTGGAAACAGAAGGCGGCGAGGGAACGGGGCACGACCCGGCACGGGCGCTTGCAGGCGGGATTGAGTTTCGCGAAGTGTCCTTCCGCTATCCGGACATGGAAAAAGACGCGCTGCATCACGTGTCCTTTTCTGCCAGCCCGAGAGAAACGGTTGCCATTATGGGCGCGACAGGTTCAGGGAAATCAACGCTTTTTCAGCTGATTCCGCGCCTGTACACGGCTGATTCGGGCAGTATTTTCATAGACGGCAAACCGATCGGTGAATTCTCCGCTTGCGGGCTGCGCAGGGAAATCGGCTATGTGCCGCAGGAAGTGCTTCTGTTTTCGGGCACAATCCGTGAAAATATCGCCTGGGGACGGGAGGATGCTTCACTAGATGAAGTAATGGAAGCGGCCAAAGACGCGCAAATCCATGACACGATTATGAAACTGTCAAACGGATACGACACGGTGCTGGGACAGCGGGGCGTCAATTTGTCAGGCGGGCAGAAGCAGCGGATTTCCATCGCGCGCGCTTTTATCAGAAAGCCGTCCCTCCTGCTGTTAGATGACAGTACGAGCGCGCTCGATCTTCAAACGGAAGCGAAGCTTTTACAAGCCATCAGATCCTATGAATGCACGACACTGCTTATTACGCAGAAAATAACGACCGCGATGAAGGCTGACACCATCTTATTGCTTGAAGACGGCGAACTGCTGGCAAAAGGCACGCACAAAGAGCTGATGGCACAGTCTCATCTGTACCGGCAGATTTATGAATCACAATTCGGAAAGGAGGGAGCTGACAGTGGAGAAAGACATTCGTAAACCTTTCCGATATCCGAAAATACCGCTCAAACCAAATGAAGGCGGCAGAAAACGCGCGAAAGCAAAAGATACAAAAGGCACGCTGCGCAGAATCTGGTCGTATGTAGCCGAGAAAAAAGGGCTTTTAACCCTTGTGATCATCATGGTAGTCATAAGCGCCATATTCGGCCTGCTCGGACCGTTCGTCATCGGGAAAGCAATTGATCATTTTATCGTCGGACGGACGACGGACGGATTGGCGGGGGTGCTGTTCTTGCTGTTTGGGATTTACCTCGTGCAATCATTGTCCTTATGGTTTCAAAACTATTGGATGATCAATATTTCGCAAAGCACCGTGTTTAAAATGCGGAGCGAACTGTTCACCCATCTGCATGAGCTGCCGATACCGTTTTTTGATAAACAGCGCCTCGGCGACTTGATGAGCCGGGTTACCAATGATATCGAAAATGTCAGCTCCACTTTAAATACATCCGTCATTCAAGTGCTGTCGAGCGTCATTACATTCGTCGGCACAATCGCCGTCATGCTGTACATGAGTCCGCTTTTAACATTGATCACGCTTTTGATTATTCCGATCATGCTTTTGAGCATTAAATGGATCACCAACCGGACGGGACTCCTGTTTAAGCAGCAGCAGAAAAACCTCGGCGAGCTGAACGGTTTTATTGAAGAGTCGATATCAGGAGCGAAGGTCATTAAAGCCTATTCGAGGGAAGACCGCGTCATGGAGCAATTTTTAGAAAAAAACGCGGCGTTACAATCATCAGGGTTTTGGGCGCAGACAATTTCGGGATTCATTCCGAAAGTCATGAACTCTTTAAACAATTTAAGCTTTACGATTATAGCGGCGGTCGGCGGGCTGTTTGCGCTGAAGGGGTGGATTTCGATCGGTTCCATCGTCGTATTCGCAGAATACTCGCGGCAGTTCACGCGCCCTTTAAATGATTTAGCCAATCAGTTCAATACGATGTTATCGGCCATCGCCGGGGCTGAACGGGTGTTTGACGTGCTGGATGAAAAAGAGGAGCGGGAAGATGAAGAGCATGCGACGCACCAGCCGATCAAAACGGGAGAGATTGAATTCCGAGATGTCTCCTTCGGCTATCAGGAAGACAGCCTGATCTTAAAACATCTGTCCTTCAGCGTTCCGAAAGGACAGTCAATCGCCTTCGTCGGACCGACCGGAGCGGGTAAAACGACCGTTACGAGCCTGATCGCCCGCTTTTACGAGCCGAATAACGGGAAAATCCTCATCGACGGAACGGACATCAAAAAACTGACGAGATCCAGTCTGAGAAAAAACATGGGGTTTGTCCTGCAGGATTCCTTTCTCTTTCAGGGCACCATCAGGGAAAATATCCGTTACGGCCGTCTGGATGCATCTGACCAAGAGGTGGAGGCAGCCGCAAGAGCCGCCAATGCCCACGGATTCATCGAACGGCTCCCGAAAGGCTACGATACCGTCCTTACCCAAAACGGCGCGGGCATCAGCCAAGGACAAAAACAGCTTATTTCCATCGCGAGAGCTGTGCTGGCGGACCCTGTGCTGCTCATTTTGGATGAAGCGACGAGCAACATTGATACGGTGACGGAAGTGAAAATACAAGAAGCGCTCGGCCGTTTAATGGCGGGCAGAACAAGCGTCATCATCGCTCACAGGCTGAATACGATTCAAAAAGCCGATCAGATTCTTGTGCTGAAAGACGGCGAAATGGCTGAAAAAGGAACCCATGCCGAATTGCTCAGCCAGAACGGGTTTTACCGGGAATTATATGAAAGCCAGTTCCGGGAATCATAGATAGGGAAAAAGACCTCCGACAGAGTGCGGAGGTCTTTTTTTGCGAAGACAAATAGTACTTTTAAGTTATTTTCGTTAAATGTAACAAAATTACTTGACGTAAATAAGTTATGTATATATACTAGCTTACATAAAGTAAGTGATAATAATTTTCAAGGAGGATTTTATGAATAAATCATTCGAAACAGGAACACTGCTTTTAAGGGTTGTAACAGGTATTATCTTTTTTGTTCACGGTTTATCCAAGTTTCAAGGGTTGGAAGGAACTACGCAATTTTTCCAGAGCATCGGGCTTCCGGCCTTTATGGTCTACGTCATCGCGACGATTGAGCTTGTCGGCGGGGTTCTGATCTTTTTCGGTTTGGCGACGCGCATAATCGGCGTTCTGTTTGCCCTCACATTAGTCGGCGCCATCTTCACGGCGAAGCTTTCCTCACCATTTATGGGCGGATCGGAATTTGATTTCATCTTACTGGTTGCGTCAATTCACTTAGCGCTTTCAGGAAGCCGACTGCTTTCATTGGATCAGCTCCTTTTCAAATCAAAAAAGGGAGAAACTTTTTCAGCATAAGAAAGAAGGCGTTCAAATGACCGGCATTCATCAAGATACGGCAATCGGTTATGTCAAATTGACCATTAAAAATATGGAACGGTCGCTCGGCTTTTATCGGAATGTCATCGGCCTTCAAGTCATCTCGCAGACAGATCGTTCTGCAGAACTGTCAGCAGACGGAAAACGCGTCCTGCTGGTGCTTGAAGAAAATCCGAGCGCCGTCGTTCTGCCGGAGCGGTCTGTCACCGGCCTTTACCATTTCGCGATACTTCTGCCTGACCGGAAAGAACTCGGCATCGCATTGGCCAGGCTGATTGAAAACGGCATCGCGCTCGGGCAGGGGGATCACGCAGTCAGTGAGGCTCTTTACCTGTCTGATCCGGACGGCAACGGCATTGAAATATACGCCGATCGTCCCCGCAGCACGTGGCGCCGGGATGCAGAGGGCAATTACGTCATGCAAACGGCGCCCGTCGATGTGGATGGGCTTTTGGAAGAAGCCGGAGCTGAACGGAAAAGCCGTCTCCCGGAAGGAACCGTAATCGGTCACATCCATCTTCATGTGACGGATTTACAGGAAGCCAAAGCGTTTTACACCGATATCCTCGGTTTTGACATTGTCGGCAATTACGCGGGCATGTCCGCTCTGTTTGTTTCAGCGGGAGGGTATCACCATCACATCGGTCTGAATATATGGGCCGGAAAACATGCGCCGCCGAAACCGGGAAATGCAAGCGGGCTGGATTATTACACCATCGCGCTGCCGCATCAAAAAGAGCTGTCACGTGTGACAAAAGCGCTGACCGATGCCGGCTTTGAGATCGAAGAAAAAGAAGAGGGCGTATTCGTCAAAGACCCTGTATCAGGGGCGGATATCGCATTTACACTGTAAGAAACAACCCTTGCCGTCTAACCGGCAAGGGTTTTTATTTTTCCGAAGTTTTCTTGGGAAGGCTCGGGAAAGAAGAACGTCGATTTGCAATATACACACGGCTTTTGTGTGACTGAAGAGAGCGAACATCTCAGTGAGGCGCAAAAATGATGCGTGGAGCCCGCCATCGCCTGCCCGGGCTCAGGGCATCCGCTGGATTGAAAATGGTGTCCGTTCGGCGGATCAGGGAGCAGTATGGGCAGACTTTGAATAGAAAAAGGGAAAAGCCGCATCCGGTCACAAGATGCGGCTTTTCATATACAATTTACAATTGTGTGAAAAATGCCCAAAATAAATTGTGCTTCCTGATTCTTCCTGATATGATAAGCCGAAAAAGGAGAACCTCAACAAATGAATTCAAATGCAGCACAGACGGAACAGTCTATGAAGCATAACGGAAACCGGATGACGGTCAAGGACTTTATCATTCTTGCCAAACCGGGGATTATCATCTCAAATTCACTCGCCGCATTAGGCGGATTTTGGATCGCGTGGCTTCAGTCGGAAAGGACGGGCGGAGGGCCCGGTATATTTGCCGCCATGGCGGTTGCCATGATCGGAACGGCGTTAGTCATGGCGTCAAGCACTGTTTTTAATAACTTCTTTGACCGCGGCATGGACGCAAAGATGGCGCGAACCCGCACCCGCGCCAGCGTCACGGGAAAAATACCGCCGACGGTCATGATCCTGTACGGCACATGTCTCGGCGCATGCGGATTCATCATGCTTGCTTCGCTTAATGTACTGACCGCCGTTCTTGGCCTGCTTGCATTTTTGCTGTATGCCGTCGTTTATACGCTTTGGTTTAAAAGACAATCCGTCTGGAGCACATTTGTCGGCAGCTTTCCCGGGGCGGCTCCGCCTTTAATCGGTTATTGCGCGCTGGCCGGGTACATTGATATGCCCGCGATTTTGTTATTCGCGATTATGTTTTTGTGGCAGCCGCCGCATTTCTGGGCGATCGGAATCAGGCGAAAGGAAGAGTATCGTGCCGCCGGCATTCCGCTTTTGCCGATCATAAAAGGCAATCGCGTCACAAAAATAAAAATGCTGCGCTATATCGCCGTTCTGACTGCGGTTTCGCTGCTCGTTCCTCTTTATATAGACGTCAGCCCGTTTTATACCGCAACCGCTCTCCTGCTCGGGGCCATCTGGCTGTACCGGAGCGTCAAAGGCTTTCAGGCGGCGGATGACACGCAATGGTCGAAGGGGATGTTTTTTTATTCGATTGTTTATTTCAGTCTGCTTTTTCTTATTTTAATGGCTGATTCGTTTATCAATGCGGTTCTCAGAACGTAAACAGGCGGCCTGCAGATACAGAGCCGCCCCGTTTTGTTTATGCTTTTTTGATGAGAGCCAAAATATCTTCAAGCCAGGAAATATAATTCCGTTCCCGCTCAAGCGCTTTTGTCAGCACGAGATAATGGCCGAAATCAGGAGAAGAAAATGAATCCGCCTCCGCGGACGATGTCATCAGTTCTTGATAACTGTTTTCCAGATCGGACAATTTCTCCTTCCGTTTTACGAGCTGATCGGTGAATAGCTCATCAGCTTCTTCCTGCGTCAAAGCTGAGATGAAATAAGCCTTCAGCATAAATTCATCCTTCACCGTTTCCGGAATCGGGTCTTTTTTCGTCAGCCAGGCAGCAAGCTCCAGCTCTCCCTTGTCAGTCAGCGTGTACATTTTTTTCTCAAGCTTCGTTCCTTGAATCGCAGTGCGAAACGTAATAAATCCCTCAGCCGTCAGTTTTTTTAATTCCGGATAAATCTGGCTGTGCTTTGCGCTCCAAAACTGGCCGAGCTCTTCCTTAAAATAGCTCGATATATCATATCCGCTCAATTCGCCTTTTCGCAAAAGCCCTAAAATCGCGTACTTTAAAATTCTCATGTTGTCCTCCAAGCCCATTCATTTGACAGCTAGTATACCATACGGCCGCTTAAAAACGCAGAAGCGCCGGATGCTTGTCATTGAATCCGCGGCGGCAAAATCAGCAAAATATGCAGAAAGGGGTTATCGAAACGGCAGCAGAACTGGAAAAAGCCTTTCTCGTGTCTTTGCCTCATTCATATGACATCATGATATAATCATTGTAAAAATTAATAAATACTGGGAGGGACATATGAAGACGGTGATTGTGTATGCAAACCCGGATGAGAACAGTTTCAATGCGGCTCTCGTAAAATACGTCGCCATGGCTTTAAAGGACAGCGGCCAAAGCTATACGGTCATTGATTTATACGCCGATCAATTTGATCCCGTGCTGAAGTACGGCGGCGAAAAAAAGCGCTCTGACATGAACCGGGACACTGAAACGAAGAAATACCGGAAACTGATGAAAGAAGCGGATCATCTCATTTTCATCTACCCGCTGTGGTGGGGAGGCGTTCCGGCGATTATGAAAGGCTTTTTTGACAGAGTGCTTGTCGCCGGAGAAGCCTACACATATGAAAACGGCCGCGTAAAAGGACTGCTCCGGGCAGAGACGGCACAGGTCTTTTATACGGCGGACTCCCCGGGCTGGTACTTAAAGTGGTTCCGGAAAAACTCGGACTGGATTACGCTGAAAAAAGGCATTCTGCAATTTTGCGGCATTCAAAAAGCCGAGCGGAACCTTTTTTCTGTCGTCAGAACGAGCACACCCGAACTGCGGGAAAAATGGCTGCGCCAAGCATACGCCAAAGTCCGGCGCGCTTGTGAAAAAGGAGCGGCCGCATGCAGATAAAAGAAATTTTCGTAATTCGCTGCCTGTCCTGTTTAAGTGTCGTTCTGCTTCACGCAGTTTCAATGGTGCTGATGATTCAGGAAGAGTCCTTAGCCAGTGCCGCCCATACGGTTGATGCGTTTCGGACCCTGTTGATGTTCAGCACGCCGGCGTTTATCTTTATTTCGGAATTTCTGCTTGCCAGGTCATACCCGAAAGGCGTTCCAGCGGGTTTTTTAAAGAAAAGGGGCAAAGTCATTTTCGTGCCGTTTCTGTTTATTGCCGCGGTGGATGCCATTTTAATGAAAAGCGTGGCGGAAGAAGGAGCCGGATTCGTTTCAGTGATCGGTAAATTTTTAGAAAATGTGTTTTTAGGAAACTTCATCGGCTACTTCATTCTTGTGATCTTTCAATTTTACATTCTCCATATGCTGCTGCACCGCTGGCTGAACAACACATCCCCAGTATGGGTGCTGTCTGTTTCGTTTATCATCAACGCCGTCTATCTGGCTTACTTTTCGATCTTTCATCCGCCGGCATCATCGGGGCTTGATTCTATTTTTCCGTTCTTTTGGGTTCCGTTTCCGGGCTGGGTGTTTTATTTCTGTCTGGCATTTTATTGCGGAAAGGAATATCCGCGTTTTTTATCGCTCATCAATCAGTACCGTTATGCGGTTTACTTCAGTGCGGCCGTATCGGCAATATTGATTGTGGCCGTTTCATATATCAGCGGCGGCTCCATTTCCTCTAAGCGTCCGGATATTATGATTTACGCGGTCAGTATGATCTTTCTGTGTTTTCATCTGTTTTCAAAGCTCAAAAAAGTGCCCGCGATTGTGATGATGATCAGCAACTATTCGTTTTCAATCTATCTGCTGCACTCCTACTTTTTAATCAGCGGATATCTTCTGGAAGGCTATTTGCGGTCAATGCCTTTAGCGGCTGCCATTCTTCTTTTATTTTTGATCTGCACGCTCGGTCCCATTTTCGTATCGTGGGGGTGCAACCATTTCAGATACGGATACCTGTTTGTCGGGAAAGTGTATCAGCCGAAGCAGACCAAAAGAAATACGGCGGCGCATCAAGGCCGCACAGTCTGAAAAAAAGGCGGCGCTTCGGCCGCCTTTTTGATACGGGTCCGCTTTATCCGGCACGAGGACGGATAGTTGTACATCCTGCAAACAAAGCCCCCGCCTGCGGCTGTTTTGACGGATGCATTTATGACAAAATAACGCCATTGATTTTCTCCCTTGTGAAGACCGATATATTGTATACTTGTAGGAAATACTTTCAAAAAAAGTGAAAAAGAGAAAAACTGTGAGCTTGGATGAACGACTAAAAAGGAGCGGGGACATTATGAATGACTGTGTCAAAACATTCGGAGAACTTCCGGCCGAACTTTATTCCTTTGCGGGAGGAAAAGGAAGCATTCTCTCTAAAATGTATCAAAGCGGGTATCCTGTGCCTGAAGGGTTTGTGATTTTGCCGTCAGCCTTTCAGGACGGACAGCTCCGCCATCAGGCGAGAGAGGCTGTTGATCAATATGTGAATTCCATCCGCAGCCGCCATGCATCTGCGTTGTTTGCCGTACGCTCATCCGCGCTGAGCGAGGATTCCGCTCAGGCTTCCTTTGCCGGAGAATTCGATACGGTGTTGAATGTCAAAACAGATCAAGACATGTCCAGGGCGATTGATGAAGTCCGCCGGTCGGTACAGTCAGAAAGAGTAAAAGCGTACAGCGCCGTTCAGGGAATGGAAGATGAGCATGAAATCGCAATCGTCATCCAGCTGATGATACCGTCTGAGATATCCGGAGTGCTGTTTACCGCAGATCCGATTACGGGGAGCAGGCGGGAGATGACAGGCAATTACGTCTACGGTCTCGGGGAGCAGCTCGTTTCCGGGGAAGCCGATGCCTATTCTTTTAAACTGGCACGGCCCAAGAAAAAATATGACGGCCCCGGGGAATTTCGCAAATATGCGTCAAAGCTCTATAAACTGGCGAAAAAGCTGGAAAAAGATCTTGGAGGGCCGCAGGATATTGAATGGGCCGCCGCGGGCGGGACATTGTATATTCTTCAATCCCGCCCGATTACGACCTTACAAGCCGGAAATCTGGAAACCTATGAATGGAACGATTCTTTCAGCGGTGATTTTTTATGGACAAACACAAATATAGGAGAAGCGATTCCCGATGTGATGACGCCGCTGACATGGTCGCTCCTCCGGAATCTGGATGAAGAGTCGGGCATCATTCCGGGCTATTATGTCTGGTCCGGCAATATTTGCGGCAGAGCCTATAACAATATGAGCCAGCCTCTTTCCGTTCTCGCCGCTTTCGGTCTGAATCCGAAAGGCGGAAAAATTGGAAAAATGATGAGCGATACATTGGGAGAAATCCCGGCGGAAATGAAGATTCCTTTATATCCGTTCTCAAAGTATGAACTTTTGAAGATCATCCCGAAAAAACTGAAACCGTATCTGTCGAAAATGAAGCAAGCGAAAAAAAACATGTCCTCCTACTTGGACGAATCGCCGGAGTGGTGCCGGAATATTGAGGAAAAGCTGAAACGCGCCGAAACGGAGCGGGCATTATTAGCGATATGGAACAATGAGATCTATCCGTATTTATGCAACGCGTGGTTTGCGTTAATATCCGGCGGGCGTGATTCTGCGCAATCCTCTTCGTCGTTAACCTCTCAATTAACAAAACTCGCAGGCATAGAAGATGCGAATCTCCTGCTTTCCAATCTGAGGGGAAAAGGCGGACTGGCCAGCCTGGAGCCGATTATCGGCATTGATCAAGTCATGAAAGGCCGTATGAGCGAGGAAGAATATCTCAGGAACCAAGGCCACCGTGGTCCGCATGAATACGAACTTTCCATACCGCATCCGGGAGAAAACCGGGATTGGCTGACGAAGCAGATCAAAGAACACAAGGAGTCGGGTATTGATGCCGAACAACTGCTTTTGAAACAGCAGCGGGCGCATGAACAGGCCTTCCGAAGATTTGAAAAAAAGTTTCCTCATAAGGTCAAATGGCTCAAAGCCAAAATGGAAAAAGCGTCAGAATACGCGAATATGAGAGAAACAACCAGATCCGAATTTGTCAGGGTGTACCGGACAGCCAGAGCATTCGCGCTCAGAGCGGCGGAAATGACCGGCATGAAGAACGATATTTTCTTCCTGTATCTGCAT
The DNA here is from genome assembly GCF_053663455.1 of Bacillus sp. JK62. NCBI lineage: Bacteria > Bacillati > Bacillota > Bacilli > Caryophanales > Bacillaceae > Bacillus > Bacillus sp. JK62. Next base: position 31,712 of record NZ_JBSJQA010000007.1, on the reverse strand, counting down.
GAAATAACCGATCTGCTCGCGGGGAAAGAGCCGGCGGTTGCATCGATTCAAGCGAGAAAGCAAAACTATGAAACCTATAAAAAACTGCCGCCGTTCCCATCCGTTATTAACGGAAGATTCAATCCGTTTAAATGGGCTGAGGATCCTGACAAAAGAGCGGATTATTACGATGCTTTTATGCCTGCGGAAACGGATGATGCGCATACTTTAAAAGGTTTCGCGGGAGCGGCCGGGAGAGTGGAGGGCATTGTCCGTGTCCTTGATGCTCCGGAAGACGGTGATTCTTTTGCGGCGGGGGAAATTTTAGTGACGTCGACAACCAATGTAGGCTGGACCCCGCTTTTTCCAAGAGCGGCTGCTATCATAACGGACGTCGGCGCCCCTTTGTCCCACGCGGCGATCGTCGCCCGGGAACTGGGGATTCCTGCCGTTGTCGGGTGCGGAAATGCAACGTCAAAACTGAAAACGGGGGACAGGGTGGCCGTTGACGGCGGGCAAGGCATCGTCCAGCTGGAACCGCGGCAGACTCCGGTCACTTCTGAAGAGGAAAATGGTAAACTGATAGAATAGAATCAAGAGAAAGGAGCCGCGCATGAATAAAGCAGTTATTAACGGGGAGCAAATCAGAAGTATGAGCGACCTGCACCAGACATTGAAAAAGGAACTTGCCCTTCCTGAATACTACGGTGAAAACCTTGACGCTTTATGGGATTGTCTGACCGGCTGGGTGGAATATCCCCTCGTTTTAGAATGGAGACAGTTTGAACAAAGCAAGGAGCTTACAGAAAATGGCGCCGAGAGTGTGCTTCAGGTCTTTCGTGAAGCGAAAGCGGAAGGCTGCGACATCACCATCATACTTTCATAATACGATCAGCGGGAGAGAGACAAAAATGGAAAAACAAACCCTCAGCTATCCGATTGGAGAATATCAGCCGGCTGAATCGATTTCGTCCGGACAGAAACAAGAATGGATCAATGCGCTGGAACACGCTCCGGCCAAACTGAAACAAGCTGTCAGAGCGATGTCGGACAGTCAGCTTGATACGCCGTACCGCGAAGGGGGATGGACTGTCCGCCAAGTGGTTCACCATCTGGCGGACAGCCACATGAACGGCTATACCCGGTTTAAATTGAGCTTAACGGAGAATGAACCGGAAATCCGTCCTTATGATGAAAAAGGCTGGGCCGATCTTCATGATTCCAAAACCGCCGCTTGCGGGGATGCGCTTGAGCTGTTAACAATCCTGCACAGAAGATGGGCCGCTCTTTTGCGCTCCATGACGGAAGCCCAATTCAAACGGACGTACTTCCATCCTGTATCTAAAGAGACGGTTACGCTGGAACAGGCGCTCGGGCTATATGTCTGGCACTCTGAACAACACATCGCCCATATTACTGAGCTTTCCCGGCGGATGGGCTGGCATCTGTCTTAGAGGATGCCGGCTTCCGGAAAAACGCCAAAACAGCCGCAGACACGATCGTGCATAATGAAATGACGGCGGCTGCCGTATAAAGATGGTGGTAGCCGCTGGAAATGCCCGCTTCAATCGCATCAGAAACCGCTTTTTTGACGGCGGGAACGGGGATTCGGCTTACCTGCTCCTGCAACGAAGAAAGTTCGCCGCCAATATCGGGCGTTTGCGCCTGATCAGCGGGAATGCCGCTTTTCATTAAGCGGTTTTTAATGTCCTCTCCGATCCGGTCAAAGCCCGCTGTAATGAAGCCGGCATATAAAGCCGGAGCGAGCGTCAGCCCGACCTGCCTTACGAGTGACAGCGTGCCGAGCGCTGTTCCTTTGTTTTGGCCCGCCGTTTCTGATACAAGCACATTCAGCGGAGCCCCGAGCAGAAATCCGAAACCGATCCCCGCAATGACACTCGCCGTGACAAATTCCCATTTATCCGTCACCCATAACGGAAACAGGCTGAATCCGGCAAAGGCGATGGCGCCTGATACAGCCGCGGAGAAGACCGGCCCTTTTTTATCCGTGACCGCCCCGCCGAGCCACGCTCCGATGCCTGACGCCAACGCAAGCGGCGTCATCCAATAACCCGCTTTCTCCGCCGATACGTGCAAATATTGCTCCGCATAAGAAGGAATAAAAATGACCGCAGCGAGCAGCCCTCCCGATAAAAATCCGATGACGAGCGTCCATTGAAACACTTTATTTTGCAGCAGCGAGTAGGCGAGAATCGGATCGCCCCCCCGGTTTTCAACCCGCTTTTCGACCTTAAGCAGCACCAGAAAGAGAAGTGCCGCTCCCAAAAGATAGCCGTACACCTTTACGTCCATTATGCTTTCTGACAGCTTCGCCCCATTGAGATTCGTGATACCGATCATACAAGATAAGATCGCAAGAGACAGCAGCATTGTCCCGGCGAGATCAAGCCGTTTCGCCTCAGGCTCTTTCGTTTCAGCGATAAACAAACCGCCGCACACAACCAAAGCGGCGGCAATCGGCAGGTTAATCAAGAACAGCCAATGCCACGACCCGGTTACATCAAGCAAAAAGCTCCCGATATTCGGTCCGAGGACGGCCGCCATACCGTTCATCGCCCCTAAAAGCCCGAGAGCTTTCCCCTGTTTCTCCTTCGGAAGCACGGCCAGCACATGCGAACTCCCGATTATAAAAATTCCGCCGCCGCCAAGCGCCTGAATGAGCCGTGCCGCCAAAAACATCGGGAAGCTCTGACTGAGTGCGACAAGCAAAGAGCCGAGTCCGAACAGGCCGACTTCCATCATAAACAGTTTTTTCCGCCCGTATCGGTCCGACAGCTTGCCGACAATCGGCACACTGACACTGAGTCCCAATGTGTAAAGGGTCACTCCCCACGATCCCCATGAAGGAGAAACATCAAAAGAGCTGTTAATCGTCGTCAGAGCAGCGGAAATAATTCCGTTGTCCAGCGCCGCCATGAACACACCGATCGTAAAAAGAGTGATGGCCCGGCTCTGGTTTTTTTCTGTTTGCAATGGATCCGGCATACTGATCAATCCTTCCGTTTTAATTCACTTCGAATATATTATTCACTTAGAGTGAATTAAATGTCAAACAAAAAAAGGCCGCCGATACCGGCAGGCCTTTATCATCTCTATGCCTGTTTGGAAGAATCAAGCGCTCTTGCCAAAATGGCAAGCCCTTGATTGACCGTTTGTTTTTCTTCAGCGGTCAGCGTTTCCAATGAACGCTTCAATTTCACATGTCCTTTTTGATAAAGGCTGCGGAATATATCTTTTGCGTTTTCTGTTAATTGAACGACGACTGAACGGCGGTCTTCTTCTGACGGAGCGCGTGTAATGAAACATGATTTTTCTAAACGGTCAAGCAGCCCCGTCGTATTTGAAAGGGAAGCGCCCATTTTCTCTGCTATGTCACTCACCTTAAGAGTTCCGTGGTTGTTCAGAAGCATCAGCACCTTCATTTGCGGCATGCTCATATCCAGTTTCATCCACTCCGACACATCGCCGAGTCCCGCCGATGTCATCACTTTCATGTACAGCACCCAAATATCCCGTTCCTCAGGAGAAAAAATATCGCCGCCTAATACCGTTGTATCATGCAGATTATAATCCATCGTCTCACTTCCTCATTCATACTCCTGCATACCATATTACTGATTTTAATCAGAGAAAGAAAGTTGCAGACGAGTTTTGTTTGAATGTGAGGTGGTAGTGTATAATATGTTGGAGATTATTGGGGGAATTATAATAAATAAGCTATTTTATGATGATTGGAGAGAACATTGCTGACTAAAAAGAATGCCTTATCGATATTAAAAGTATTATTTCCTATTGCAGTTTTGCTTTTAGTCATTTATCAGTCCAAAAAGGAATTGACAGACCTTTCTTTTAAACGAACGCTGTACATTATTAACGGGATTGAGCGTTACGATTTATTTATTCTCGTTCTGCTCGGTCTCCTTGCCGTCAGCGCGATGTCCTTTTATGACTTTGTGCTGAAACGGACGCTTCGCCTCGACATTCCGAATTGGAAAGTATTCAGGGTCTCCTTTATCGCCAATTCCTTTAACAATGTCCTTGGATTCGGCGGTCTGGCGGGCGTCGGGCTGCGGACGATGCTTTACAAAGAGCATACGAATGACGTAAAACGCCTCGTCGCAGGCATCGCCTGGCTTACGTCCTCAGCGCTGCTCGGGCTGTCCGTCTTCAGTATCCTGACCATTGCCCGCATTCTGCCGGTCGGAGAGATTACAGGTGAGAAACCGTGGCTGTGGGCTGTTATCGCCGGAGTGGCGCTTATTGTGCCGGCAGCCTTAATCGCCGCTTGGATCAACAATAAAAAAGCTGGCGCAGAAGACGGTGAAGCAAAACCGAGGCATCCGGTTTTTTCTTACATCGGGGCATCGTTTGCCGAATGGTTTGCGGCGGCCGTCGTCATGTATTATTCCCTGTATGTCATGGGGATTCACGCGGATGTCCGCCATGTATTCGGTGTATTTGCCATTGCTGCTATCGGGGGAATCATCAGCCTTGTGCCGGGAGGATTCGGTTCGTTTGACCTTCTGTTTCTGCTCGGCATGCAGAATATGGGCTTTCCGCAGGAGGCGGTTGTGACATCCATCGTTATCTACCGGATTGTGTATTCATTTATTCCGTTTGTGTTCGGGCTGTTCTTTGCGGCCGGCGATTTAACGGAAAATACGCTTAAACGGCTGGAATCAAATCCGAAGATGGCGCCCGCCGTGGAAACGACGAACGTGCTTCTCGTATTCCAGCGCGCCATCTTAATCAGAGTGCTTTACGGTTCGCTGTCGCTTTTGGTTTTCATGGCGGGAGTCGTTGTGCTTGCGTCCGTCGCCCTGCCGATTGACAGGGAGACGGTCATCCCGCATATTCCGCGCCCGGCGCTCCTTGCGTTTAACGCGTTATCGTTAAGCGCGGCTTTGATTCTTTTAATCTTGCCGATTGAATTATACAAACGGACGAAACGTTCTTATTCAATGGCGGTTGCCGCGCTGGTCGGCGGTTTTGTGTTCAGTTTCTTAAAAGGATTGAACATCAGCGCGATCTTTATTCTGCCTGTCGTCATCGTATTGCTGGTGCTGTTAAAGCGGCAGTTTATCAGAGAGCAGGCATCGTATACGCTCGGCCAGATGATTTTTGCCGCCGCTCTGTTTATTATCGCCTTGTTTAACTACAATCTCATTGCCGGCTTTATCTGGGATAAAATGAATCGGCTGCTGCGCCACGATTATTTCGTCCATAACAATTCGCACATTACATATGCCACGATGACGGCCATTATTGTTGTGCCGCTGTTTTTCCTGTTGTTTACGGTCTTTTATCATAAAAGATCGAAGCCGATCGGAGAAAAGGCCGATCCTGAACGGCTGAAGTCCTTTTTGGCGGAAGAAGGCGGAAACGCCCTCAGCCATCTCGGCTTTCTCGGGGATAAGCGGTTTTATTTCTCAAGCGACGGCAAAGCGCTTTTATTGTTCGGCCAGATTTCCAGAAGGCTTGTCGTGCTCGGTGATCCGTCAGGACAGAGAGACTCTTTTCCGCTTGTGATTGAGGAATTTCTGAATGAAGCGCATAAGCAGGGGCTGAGTGTCATGTTTTATCAGATCGAACGTGAAGATCTGGCGCTGTACCATGACTTCGGCTATAACTTCTTCAAGCTCGGAGAAGAGGCGTTCGTGGATATGGAAGCATTTACGCTGTCAGGTAAGAAAAAAGCGGGGCTGCGGGCGATTAACAACAAATTTGACCGCGAAGGCTACACATTTCATGTCGGGGAACCGCCGTTTTCCTCCGAGTTTATCGCCAAGCTGAAAGACATATCGGACGAATGGCTCGGACCGAAAAAAGAGAAAGGTTTTTCTCTCGGTTTCTTCGACCGGGATTATCTGGAACAGGCGCCGATTGCTTACGTGAAAGACGCGGAAGGGGAGATCATCGCTTTTGCCAACCTGATGCCGATGTATCAGGAAGGCGAGATATCAGTCGACTTGATGCGTTATCGGAAAAGCGCGCCGAACGGTATTATGGACGCGCTTTTCATCCGTCTGTTTCTCTGGGCGCAGGAAAAAGGCTATACCACCTTTAATATGGGCATGGCGCCTTTGTCAAACGTAGGAACGGCTTTTACATCTTTCTGGTCGGAAAGAATCGCGGCCGTCATTTTCAACAACGTCCGGTATATGTACAGCTTCAGCGGGCTGCGGGCCTTTAAAGAAAAATACAAACCGGAGTGGCGCGGGAAATACTTGGCGTACCGCAAAAACAGATCGCTGTCCGTCACGATGATTCTCGTCACCCGCCTGATCGGAAAAACCAAAAAAAGACGCCGTTAAAAGGCGTCTTTTTTTGAAGAATTAACTAAAAATTCTAATTTTACTCTGTTATACTGAATAACATGATCATAAGGTGAAAGGAAGGCTGATGAATGAAACAGGCAACCGTGTTTAAATATGAAGCGTTTACCGATATTCCTGATTTGGGAAATCCCGCGGGAATCGTCTTTAACGGAGATGATTATTCAGATGAAGAGATGCAGATGATCGCCGAAATGGCAGGGTACAATGAAACCTCATTTCTCTGCAAAAGCGGAGAAGCCGATCTGCGCATCCGCTATTTTACACCCGGCCACGAAATGAATTTATGCGGACATGCTACCGTCGCCTCTCTTTACGCATTAATTGAAAAGGGAAGGCTTCAGGCTGATCAGACATATCAAATTGAGACAAAAGCCGGCATTCTTCCCGCAAAAGCCGCTGAACGAAACGGCCGGGTATACATCACGCTCAAACAGGCACCCCCGCAATTTCTGCCGTTTACGGGCGACAAAGAAAAGCTTGCGGCCTCGCTCGGGATTACGGCTGAGGATTTTCACAGCGAGCTGCCGATTGTTTACGGATCAACGGGGATCTGGACACTGATTGTTCCGCTGAGATCACTTAAAGCATCACGGAATATGGTGCCTGACAACGCACAATTCCCCGCTGTTTTGCGCGATCTTCCGAAAGCGAGCGTTCATCCGTTTTCTCTGGAAACCGTTCATTCGGAAAGTGATCTGCACGGCCGTCATTTTTCTTCCCCTTTCTCCGGAACGACCGAAGATCCCGTCACGGGAACCGCTTCAGGCGTCATGGCAGCCTATATGCGGCAATACGGAGGCTCTGAAGCCGAATGCCTCACGATCGAACAAGGCCAGGAAATCGGGAAAGACGGAAAAGTGGAAATCAGGATTACAGAAGATAACGAAAAGATGAACATCGAGATGACGGGAACGGCCGTGTATGCCGAATCAATCAATTTTCAGCTTCCGTAACGGTTTACAAAAGACGGTCGTATCCGTTATATTATAAATGATAATCATTTTCAATTGAATAGGAAGGTGAATCCGCATGCCGAAAACCGAACAATTACAGCAAAACGAAAGTCTTACACATACAATCAGAAACAGAAGATCCATCCGGTCGTTTAAACCGGAAACCGTACCTTCTGAAGTCATATTAGATATGCTTGAAACGGCCGTTTACGCGCCGAACCACAGACTGACGGAGCCATGGCGTTTTATCTACGCAGCAAGCGAAGCGGGAAAAGCAAAGCTTGCGGACAGCTACGTCTCATTTTTCAAAAAAATAAAAGATGATTTCAACGAGGAAAAAGAGCGGAACATGAGAAAAAACCTCAGCGCCGTTCCGGGATTTTTGCTGGTCGTCTTAAAAGAAGATGAAAATGAATTTACGAGAAACGATGATTTCGCGGCGCTGAGCGGCATGATTCAAAACCTTCAGCTTCTCGCACATGAAAACGGCATCGGCATGGTCTGGAAAAGCGGCCGCATCATGTATGACAAACAGGTTCACCAAGACTTCGGCCTTGCAGACAATGAGCGCTTCGCCGCCATCATTCAAACGGGCTATCCGGATGAACAGCCTAAGGCGAAAGAACGGACGCCGGCAAAGAGCCTGTTTACCGAGTTGTAAAAAAATCCCCGTCTCCATACAGAGGCGGGGATTTCGTATTAGCGGGTTTTGCTTTTAGCTCTGTTGTCAGCGGCTTTCATCCGCGCCTGCGCTTCGCGGTCAGCGGAATCAGCAAGCTCGCTTGAATATTCCTCGTACGTGCCGTCTGTTTCGCGTTTCAAAGCATCCGGAACTTGAGGAAGTTTTTGTTTGTTTTTATCACGGTTTTTGTGAGTATGATTTCTGCCCATATCAATCGCCCCCTGAAAAAAGTGATATCAAACAAACATAGTATCTGCCCGGTCCCGATCTTTATTCAGTTTATTTCCGTTTGGCTGCTCTTTCCGCTTTTTTGAATTCACCGGAATAAAGGACTTCCTGCATTTTTTTCAGATTGGCTCCCTGCTGATGTTTTTCGCGCTTCTTTTCCATAAAAGAAGACCCTCCTTCAAAACAGAATACCAATAGGATTGGCTTTTATTTCCGTTTTTATGCAGATAAGAGATCCTTTAAAGCCAACTCAAGTTCTTCATACGTAAATTGAAAACCGGATGTCAGCGCCTGCTTAGGCAGGGCGCGCTGGCCTTTTACGATCAGCAGGCTCATTTCTCCCAAGGCCTTCTCCAGAAAAAATTCCGGTACGGGAATCCAATGGGGGCGGTGCAGGACGCTTGCGATCGTCTTTCCGAATTGCTTCATTTCTACGGGGTTCGGCGATGTCACATTCATGGGACCGGACAAGTCATCATGCTCCGCCGCAAAAGCAATAAGTTCCGCGGCGTCATCGACATGAACCCATGACAGCCACTGCCGTCCAGAGCCGACGGTGCCTCCGGCTAACAGCTTATAAGGAAGAACCATGAGCGGCAGGGCGCCTTTTTCACCGAGCATCACCCCGAATCTGGCATATACCGTCCGAATGCCGAGCGCTTCAATTTTCTGGCCTTCACGCTCCCACATATGAGCCGTATGACTGAGAAAGTCTTCATTTGACGTATCGGACTGCTCAGTGAACGTTTTCTCTGTGCTGGTGCCGTAAATGCCGACGGCGCTTGCCTGAATTAAAGCCCGGGGTTTTTTCGGCTGCTGCTTCATAATCCGTCTGACTTCTCTCGTCGCTTCTACCCGGCTTGAGATGATTTGTTCTTTCGTTGTGTCCGTCCAGCGGTCAAAGATGGATTTGCCGGCGAGGTTCACCCATACATCAATAGGGGGAAGCTCGCGCTCAGGCGCCGCGTTTTCGGCCAGCCATTGAACATATGTCACATTTTTTTGTTCGGTTTCTCTCTGTTTTCTTGATAAAATATAGACATGATGTCCCCGGCGGGTAAGCACACCTGTCAGATGCCGGCCCAGAAAACCAGTGCCGCCTGTCATCGCGATATTCATATCCATCTCTCCTTACACGTTGATACATATACTGTACCTCATTTGCCAAAAAGAAAAACGCCTGAACATCGGGGCGGGAAAGGAGACCGGGATGCCGTTTATTACAAAAATATCGACCCAAAAGAAAAATACCGAGCGCTTCAACATCTTTCTTGATGAGAAATATGCATTCAGCGTCGACGCCGACGTGCTTGTGCGTTTTGACCTGAAAAAAGGGAAAGAACTGGACGAGCTTGACATTCTTGAAATCCAGCACGGTGATGACGTGAAAAAAGCCTTTAACCGCGCCGTAGAATTTTTATCATATCGGATGCGGTCTGAAAAAGAAGTCCGGGATCACCTGAAGAAAAAAGAAACACCGGACATGGTCATTTCTGAAGTCATCCATAAACTGTACGATTACCGCTACTTAAATGACAAAGAATTTGCCGAAGCCTATGCGAGCACCCACAAAAAAACAAACGGTAAAGGCCCTGACGTCCTGTTCCGCGAGCTGAAAGCGAAAGGAATAGACGACGATACCATCAAGGAGACGCTCAGCGCGTTTACATTTGATGAGCAGATACAAGAAGCGCTGAAACATATCGGCAAAATCCTCAAAAAAGACAAAAAGCTGTCCACAAAAGAGATCAGACAGCGGGCGCAGATGCAGCTTCAGCGAAAAGGTTTCCCTTTCGACGTCATCAATGCCGCTCTGGAGCAGACGGAGTATGAAAATGATGATGAAGCCGAGATGGAAGCTCTGAAGGCTCATGCGGAAAAAGCGATCAGGAAATACCGCTATGACGGCAGCTATGAAAGCGGAATGAAGGTCAAACAGTACTTATTCAGAAAAGGATTCTCGATTGACGATATTGATCAATTCTTGCAGGAAGAGGAGTAAACTGAAATGGACAAACGATACAGTCAAATGACGCCTCATGAACTACAGACAGAAATTGCGGGACTGACGGAAAAAGCGCGAAAAGCGGAACAGATGGGCATTGTAAATGAACTGGCCGTGCTTGAACGGAAAATGACGATGGCCAAAGCTTACATGCTGAACCCGGAAGACTTTCGGCCCGGCGGGGTGTATCAGATAGAAGGTTCTGATGACACTTTCCGCATTGATTACATCAACGGCGTATTCGCCTGGGGACAAAGATCTTCCCCGTCTGACGGGGAAGAAGCACTGCCGATTTCCGTTTTAAAAGAAAAATAATAACAAAAGAGGCCGGTTCCGGCCTCTTTTTCTTTTCGGGCACATTCGTTTCAACCTTTCAGTAAAAAATGATTGAATTCATTTTTGATATCTTTTAAGATGGAATTCGTTGTTTTTTAATAAAAAGGAGGCGATTTGCGTTGAATATCAAAATGAAACAGCCATCTGTGAAATTAATGATTTTTGTTTTAATGATTTGCACATTTTCCATCGGGTATACGGAATATGCTGTCATGGGTATTCTGACGTCGATTGCCGATGACTTTCATATACATGTATCTTCAGCGGGCATACTTGTTACGGCGTACGCGGCAAGCGTCTGTCTGACGGGCCCGATCGTAACCATTATCGCGGTTAAGCTGCCGAGAAAGCCGGTGCTGCTAGGGTTGATGGGCATCTTCGTCCTTGCCAACCTGATGAGCGTCTTTGCGCCGAACTTCGCCGTGCTGGCGATTTCCAGAATTTTATCCGCATCCATTCACGGAGCTTTTTTTGCGATCGCCATGGTGTTTGCGAGTGAAATGGTGCCGCCTGAAAAACGTTCCGCCGCCGCGGCTTCCATGAACGGCGGATTAACCGTGGCGCTGATGCTCGGCGTTCCGTTCGGCTCTTATTTAGGGGATGCCCTTAACTGGCGGGCCGTCTTTTTCATTATTTCCGTTTTAGGCCTGATCGGACTGATCGGCCTGATGCTGGTCGTACCGAACCGAAAACCGAAAGTGATTCCGATGCTGATGAATGAATGGAGTGTCTTTAAGCATAAACAAGTGATTTTTTCCTTTGCGATCACCATTCTCGGCTACTCAGGCGTATTTATCGCTTACACGTTTATTGAGCCGATTTTAAGAGATTCAGCGGGGTTCGGCACAGTCGGCATCACAGGCGCGTTATTTGCCTACGGTCTCGGCGGAGTGGCGGGGAATTTCTTCGCGGGGAAAGTGCCGCTCAAACTGCTGACGCGCACGATGATCGGTGTGATGATCGGCTTGATCGGCGTCTTGGCGATTTTCCCTTATATCGCTGTCTTTCCCGCCGCCGCCGTTTCAGCGACATTTTTGTTCGGCGCCTGTGCGTTCGGCACGCCGCCGCTTTTGCAGACCAAGGTTATTTCTTCCTCTGAAAACGGCACGACAATAGCCGCTGCGGTGAGCGTTTCCGCCTTTAACCTGGCAAACGCGCTCGGCGCCTGGATCGGCGGATTGATTCTCGGGGGAACGGGATCTTACTCATGGCTGTTTGCCGGCGGTGCGCTGATGACGGCTCTCGGCCTTGTGCTTTCCACGTTCGCTCATCTGTCTGAGAAGAAAGATGTTTATGAATACCAAGTGCATAAAGGATAACAAAAAGCTTGCAGGGGATATTCCGCCTGCAAGCTTTTTTCAGTGTTTCAATGTAAAACTGATCACCGTATGTTTATCACTCTCAGCTAAGGAAATATTCCGGGTTTCCGGTACTCCGTCTTTTTCAAAAACGACGGCATAGGTTCCTTTCGCGCCGCTTTTCCATGCAATATCGCCGTGGTGATCAGTCTTGCCTATTATCTCTCCGCGGTCTATATTCGGCTGATGATCTGACTCCGCCGCTTTCATCACGGTAACCGTCACACCGGCCGCCGGTGAACCGTCTGCATGCTCAACATGGAGTGTAACGGGCATTGCCTTTTTGGCGGCGGAATCATCCGCTTTGCCGCATCCGCATAAAACGGCCGCCGCGAGAAAGATAACAAAAGCTTTATTGATTTGACCAATATTGAATGTTGTCGAATACACTGTTTGTCACCCTTGTTCCCAGATTGTAAGACGACCCGCCGTTTGTATGAATGGCAATGGCGGTCTGGCCGGTGTCGCTGTAATTGCGGTAAACGGGCGATCCGCTCTGGCAGCCGAACGTATCTGTCGTGTAAGTGAGTTTATATGTCTCGGCAGAACGTATCGGCTTGCTGTCCGACCACATGGAACCGGACACTTTGTCGCACGGATATCCTGTCACGGTTGAGGAAAGCCCGGCCGGACTGGAACTGTTGGTCGTCCGGTAGCCGTACCAGCCGACAGTATTCCCGGGCGATCCGTTTACTTTGATTGCGCCGTAATCATAGTTTGTGTCACCGTTTTCTGTCCACCCTTTGACACTGTAGAATGTCTTGCCTGAATAAGAGCCGTACGGGTACGATGACCCGTTGCGGCCGGGAGCTGCCGTAATTTTCGATGCCCAGCCGTTTTTCTGATCATACACGCAATGTCCCGCCGTAACGATCGTGTCGGCATTGACAAAAAAACCGGTGCATCCGTAGGTGCTTGTGCTGCCGCTGTATGTAACGGTCAGCTGTGCTGTCGCGCGATATGGAAATGATGTTGTGGGAGAAATTCTGATTCGTTCGTCTGTCCCAATAATACTGGAAGGCTTTAATGACTTGATGTCAGCTTTGCTGTTTTGTGCAAGCTGTCTTTTGGTGAGGCCCGTTCCTTCATAAGCGGGGGATGTCTGTGTTGTTTGTACAGGCTGATTCTGATTTGCGTCAAACTCCTCACCGCTGTTTGATACAGATGTCTGCGGGCTGCCCGCTGCTTCAGCTGAAACAGCAAATAATGAAACTGACAGTAAGAATGCGGTAAGGCTCAGCAATCGTTTTGAAACTGTCTTCATTTTATAAAACCCCTCCTTTTTTGTCTACCGGCTTTCGTTTTAACATTTAACATATTATGGAATTTATTTAGCGTTATGACCGCAAGAGGATGTTTTTTTTCGCAAAAAAAAAAGACCGGGTCATTCCCGGTCTCTTACGGTGTGTGTTATCGTCTGCCTGAAGCTCTCATGCGCTCTTGCGGGTGCGAATTAATTGAACCGTCCGCCCGTTTAGAAGCGTAGTCATCCTTTGCCCGCGGTTCGCCTTCAAACTTATTATTGTTCTGATTAGGAAATCCTTTTGCCTTGTTCCGGACCATTTGTTTTCCCCCTCGGCCAATATCAAAAGGTTGCGCCTTCTGGACTGAAGACGTAAAGTTAGTATATGCCTGTGACGAGCTGCGTAAAAGCAGCAGGTTTTCCCAAGGAAAGGAGACAGAGACATGAATACATATATCGACAAACTGACGAATTTGCTGCTTGAGAAAAATGACATGCTCAGCTATTTGCAAGCGCGGACTTGGGTTGAGCTTTTATGGGGAGATTTCGAAGCGACTTACGCAAAAGCCGGCCGCCCGTATCAAGGAGAGCAAATGACGGAACGCGTCGTCAAGGAATGGATCGAATCATACGGCAGCAAGCTCCATATGTTCCAGAGCGTTCGGGAAGACGTTTCTCATTATTTGGATCAAAGCAGGGGTCTCCTGCATTAATATAGCAGTGCGCCCGCCGGATACCGTCCGGCGGTTTTTTCTTTTTATAAAAGAAATGGGAAAATCATGTTTGACGACCGGCGGAATGTGGAAATGTGTAATAACTTATAAAATAGCGGGGAGGAACCACAATGAACATGAAAAAGGGGTTAACCGCATTTATTCCGGCCGCAGGACTTTGCTTATTTTTAGCCGCAGGCACCGTTTTTTTTGATCCGGCAGCGAATGCCGCAGCAGTTCACCAGACAAAAATAGACACCGCAGCAGATACATATATCGTGAAAGCAGGAGAACTTAATGTCCGCAAAGAACCCAATAAACAAGGGCGGATTATCGGCACGCTTCGTTCAGAGGATTCCGTAAAGGTTAAACGGCTTCAAGGAGCAGATTGGGCTGAAATTGACTACAAAGGTCACAAAGCCTATATTTCCACGCATTTTCTGATGAAGCAGCCGGTGAAGGCGGTGACCGCGAAACAAACCGATTTTTATACGCCGACTTTGGAAACCGGCAAAAAAGGGTCCGTTAAAGCGGGTGAAACCGTCAATGTGCTCGGCTGGGGGTTCAGCCATGACGGAGGGTTTGACCGTAAATGGGCGTACATCACATACGGCGGGAAAGCAGGTTATGTGAAAACGGCCGACTTAACTCAAAAATAAAGATTCAGGCAGGCGAATGAGCCTGCTTTTTTTCTGAAACCTTTCGCCTTTCCTTTCGTAAAAGATGAAAAGGAGAGTGATGGATATGATAATGGTGATCGGCGGCCTTCTGATGGCTGCGGCCGGCATTTCAGTCACATTTTTTCCGCCGAAGTCGATCAACAGCCTGTACGGATATCGGACGAAGCGCTCTATGGCGGATGAGTCGCAGTGGAAAGAAGGCAATCGATTCAGTGCGCTCCTCATGATTCTGTTCGGCCTTATTTCGGCGGCAGCTGGATTTTCGGGCAGCCTGCTTATCCGGCTTACTCAGCCGTTCGCCCTGATTGTTCAGGCCGTATTGTTGATTGCGATCAGCGTACTGATCATCGTCTTAACAGAAAGAAGATTGAAACAAACGGGGAGGAGAATCGATGAATGACATTACGTTTCACATGATCGAAACAAACGGAGTGACGCTGCACACGGCTTCAGCCGGTCCGAAAGACGGTCCTTTGGCGGTGCTGCTGCACGGGTTTCCGGAATTCTGGTACGGCTGGAAGAGTCAGATCAAACCGCTGGCGGATGCCGGATACCATGTTGTCGTGCCTGATCAGCGCGGCTATAATCTCAGTGACAAACCGGAGGGCATTGAAAACTATACCATTGATACGCTCAGAGACGACATTATCGGGCTGATCACTCATTTTACAAATGACAAAGCCGTCGTCATCGGACATGATTGGGGAGGAGCCGTGGCCTGGCATTTGGCATCCACGCGGCCGCAATACGTTGAAAAATTGATCACGGTCAATATCCCGCACCCGGCGGTTATGCGGAAGGTCACACCGTTCTACCCGCCGCAGTGGAAGAAAAGCTCTTATATCGCTTTCTTTCAGCTTCCGGAAAAGCCGGAACGGAGATTGTCTGAAGACGATTACCGCGTATTGGATCACGCGATCGGCTTATCCGAACGCCCGGCGCTTTTTTCACGGGAAGATGTCGACAGCTACAAAGAAGCATGGGGCAGAAAAGGAGCGCTCACGGCGATGCTGAACTGGTACCGGGCGATCAGAGCCGGCGGTTTAGGCCCTGCCGTTCCGCTTAAAATGCCCGTTCCGTACCGGTTAATATGGGGCGTCAACGACCGCGCGCTGAGCAAAAAGCTCGCCAAGGAAACAAAACGGATGATTCCAAACGGCGACTTAATCTTCATAGATGATGCCTCACATTGGGTCATTCACGAAAAACCGCGCATCGTCAGCCATTTGATTCATGAATACCTTCAGCAATAAAGTCTGTCCCGCGTACAGACTTTTTCTTTTTTTTCTCATATCTGCCGAAAAACATGACAAAATATAAACCATATGCAGAAAAAAATTTCTTTCTCTGTAACAAAAAAAGGGTTTAAACGTCATTAAAAAAAGGAAAAGCCTTACTGAAGTTTTGCGGACAATTCCTTTAAGGCCGTCCTAAAAAAAGAATAATACAAAGAAGGTGCCTTCATGAAACAAAGGTTAATCTCAATTATTATTCCGTCTTACAATGAAGGGAACAACGTCAAGCTCATTCATGAATCTTTAAAAAAAGAATTTCAGACGATTCATTATGACTATGAAATTTTCTACATCAATGACGGAAGCGCGGATGACACCCTTCAGCAGATTAAAGAACTGGCCGCCAGAAACCATCGCGTCAAATACATATCTTTTTCCCGCAACTTCGGGAAAGAAGCGGCCATTCTGGCAGGATTTGAACACGTGCAGGGCGAAGCGGTAATCGTGATGGACGCCGATCTGCAGCATCCGACCCATCTCCTGAAAGACTTCATTCAAGGCTATGAAGAAGGGTATGACCAAGTCATCGCGCAGCGCAACCGAAAAGGGGACAGCCCCGTGCGTTCCGTGCTTTCTTCCCTGTATTATAAATTTATCAACAAAGCCGTCGAAGTGGACTTGCGTGACGGGGTCGGAGATTTCCGCCTGCTGAGCCGGCAGGCCGTTGATGCCCTTTTGAAGCTGAGTGAAGGGAACCGTTTCTCGAAAGGGCTGTTCTGCTGGATCGGGTTTGACCAGAAAATCGTATTTTATGAAAATGTCGAAAGGAAGAACGGCACGTCCAAATGGTCATTCAGCAATCTGTTCAACTACGGAATGGACGGTGTCGTCTCCTTCAACAACAAGCCCCTCAGGGTATGCTTTTTCACCGGTATTCTGATATTGCTTCTGTCGATGGTTTATATTGTAACGACCTTTGTTCATATTCTGACACACGGCGTGTCCGTACCCGGATACTTCACCATTATTTCCGCCGTGCTGTTTTTAGGGGGCATCCAGCTTTTGAGTCTCGGCATCATCGGAGAATACATCGGCCGGATTTACTATGAAACAAAAAAACGCCCGCACTATTTAATTAAAGAAGCGAATATAACGTACGGAGAACAAAATGAAACGAATTATACAAAAAAGCGCAAGTGGAACCATTAAACAGCCGCCGCTGTGCGCAGGGTCTGGGGACGTTGTATGAAAAAAAATAAATGGATCTTGCCGGCAGCCTGTGTGCTGGCTGCGGCAGCCGCTCATATTTTTTTCTTAAAAGAGTGGTCGGCAGGCCGCTATATGACGGGGTCTGGAGACGGGATCGCCCAAATGGCGGTCTTCAAAAAGCTGCTGTTTGATCAATATATGAACGGCAGGCTGTTTTACAGCTATTCGTTCGGACTGGGCGGGGGAGTGTACAGTCAGCTCGGCTATTATTTCTCTACTTCTTTTCTATTCCTGTTTATCTCCGCCGCTGTCCGCTTTTTGCAGCTTATTCAGCTGACGGGTGAGGCTGATGCGCTGTTTTGGGCGCAGGCCTCCGTTTTTATCAGCATCGCCAAGCAGAGTTTCATCATATTCACGGCGGCTTGTGTGTTCCGCTATTTCGTCAAACGGACGGTGCCTGCTTTTGCCGGCGCCGTGTTGTACGGGGTCTCGATTATCTACTTCCGGCATGAGGTGTATTGGGACTTTTTCACTGACAGTATGGTGTGGCTGCCGCTGCTCGTGCTCGGCGCGGAAAAAATCATCAGGGGAAAAAAGCCGGCGTGGTTTATCTTCGCCTGTGCGCTGACATTGATCAACAACTTTTATTTTGCATATATTAATCTGATTTTCATCGGCATTTACATCTTATTCAGATGGATCATTCATCTTGAAGACAATGAAGCCAAAAAGCTCACTCAATGCAGAATGTTTATTCTGTCAGGTCTGCTCGGCTTCGGCATAAGCGCAGTCTCCTTTATCCCTGTCGTATACGGATATCTTCATAATCTGCGGCCGCCGTATTCAGAGCAAATTGCATGGCTTGATTTTTCCGACAACATTTTATTTTCAAGCCGGATAATCATTCTGCCGGCGGTTTTTTTGCTTTTTCTATTTACATTTTCTTTATATAAAAACCGGCTGTTCCGGCTGTTTGCGGGAATCAGTCTGCTGTACATTCTGTTTCACTTCAGTCCGTTTGCGGCAAGCGCCTTTAACGGTTTTTCAGCTCCGCAAAACAGGTTTGAATACGTCCTGTGCTTCACGATTGCCGGAACGGTTGCAGCAGGGCTTTCTAAGCTTTCAGACATCAGCATGAAGAGTATGCTGATATCCGCCGTACTCGCCGTTCTGCTCTATTGGAGCCAAGTGAGACGGTTCAGCCTGGATATTTCTGATCAGGCCAACCTGCCTATCCTGCTCCTTCTGGGGCTGACCATTGCCGCTTTCCTTGCAGCAAAGACAAGACTGAAAGGCGCGGTGCCCGCCGTCTATGCCGTCATTCTCTTGACGGCGGTGCTGACGGCTAATACATATGAAAAATATGCGTTATCAGAAGGCGGGAAGATTTATACGGTATCGCATACCTTTATGACGGGTCCTGACTATAAGGGCAAAGAACAAACAGAGCTTATTCAGCGTCTGAAAGAAAAAGACCCTGATCCGTTTGCCCGTTTAGATTGGATGAACGGTGTTTTCAATAACACCCCGATCATTTACGGGTTCAACGGATTCAGCGTATACTCAAGCATCCTGAACCGCAATCTGCTGTCCTTTTACTGGAACGATCTCCGGATTGATATGGGCAGAGAAAGCGTCAGCCGCTATGCGACATTAGGAAACAGGGCTAATTTATACAGCCTGCTTTACGGAAAATATTATATGACGGAAAAAACAAACGAGGCCGGCGTGCCGTACGGGTTCAAAAAAATCATGGAATCATCCCATTATGCGGTTTATCAAAATCAATATATGCTTCCGTTCGTACGGACAGCTGATCGCATATATAACGAGGACGGCCTGAAAAAAGCGCCCGCCCTTGCCAGAGAACGGGCAATGCTTGACGGGATCATCACGGAATCAAGCGCAGCCAACACGAAAAAAGCGCCTGAGGCGAAAAATATGATCCGCCATGCAGAGATAGCGGCCGAACATGGCGATTATCATAACGGCATCCTGACGGTAAACGAAGACGGCGGCGGCCTGATCATTACGCCGCAAGCCGCTAAGATGGACGGCGGCGATTATTACGTCAGCTTTTATTTGAAGAATAAAGCGAAGGACCAGGGCTTTACATTAAAAGTGAACGATTACACGACAACGAGAAAATCGAATCAATCCATTTACAAAACAGGTGTCAACGATCTTACTGTCAGAGTGCCGAAAACAAAAAACATCCAAATCCGTCTGCCGAAAGGATCGTATCAGCTTGACAGACTGGCGCTTTACGAAGAACGGTACGATACGCTGAAAAACGCATACCGAAAAGCGGAAAAAGAACCGCGGGCCGATCTCAGATGGCGCGGAAATACGCTTCATATCTCGTATGAAAACAAAACCCGCGCACCGTATATCATGCTTCCGATTCCATATGAAAAAGGCTGGGAGCTGAAGATAAACGGCAGAAAAGAACAGATTGAAAAAGCGGATTATTCCTTTATCGGATTTAAAGCGCAAAAAGGAAAAAACGATATTCAATTAACGTATTACCCGCCGTTTTTTAAACCCGCGGCCGCTCTATCGGTGATCAGCCTCGTGTTTGCCGCTATATATGTGAGAAGACAAAAAAAGCCCGGCTCTTAAACAGAGCCGAGCTTTAATTTTTTCTGCAGTTTTTCCTCGCTGAAAATCCAGCCCGTGTAGGAAGAGAGAAGCTCTAAATCATGACTGAGGTGGACGATGGCGACAAAAGGATAGTGGCCTTTGCTCCGGTAGCGCAAATCAATAAAGCGCACCTCATAATGATCTTTAAAAGTATCGACCTCCCACCTGTAAACGGGGGAAAATGAAAGAAAGGCTGCAATATTTTCGTCCTGTTTCGCGGCCTTCATCACGTCGGTTTCCGGAACGGGCACGCGGTTGAATGTATCCAATATCACGACATGGCCGTCAAGGCTTCTGCCGACATAAAAGGCATGCGCCGTCGTCACGGCGATACGCCACTGCCTGAATTTCATCGTCGGCGAAATAATGATGGTTTCAATCTCCTCTTCAATCATTTCGCGCAGCCTTCGCTTTATCCGCAGCTGCATCAAAAACCGGACGGCGTAATATCCTGCGAGGATGATATAAAGCATCAGAAATGTCACGCCCGGATGACCTCCGATATACCACACGGCAATCGCGGCCAAGTGGCTGACGAAAATAAACGGATCAAAGGTATTGATTAAACCGAGAGCGATCCATTTTCTCGAAAACGGACGGATGGCCTGTGTGCCGTACGCGTTAAAAATGTCAACAAACACATGCAAAACGACAGCCAGAAGCGTCCACAGCCACAGGTGCAAAAAGTTCGCTTCCGGATAAAACATAAACAAAATGCCCGGAATCAGAACGGACCAAAATAATACGGCGGGAATGGAGTGCGTGAATCCTCTATGATTTCGAATATAAACGGCATTATTTTTCAGCTTCAATATGGTATCAATATCAGGTGCCTGAGAGCCGGCAAGCGCGGCGATCATAACTGCCTGAGACATGGGGGTGTGCATGCCGACGGCAGGATCAAGAGTTGCGATTCCGCCAAGCGCGATACCCATGACAACGTGAGTGCCAGTATCCATTGTTGACCTCCTAGCAGGCGTTAAAAATCAGCCGCCCGCATATTTCGCATTATAAGATATTCCCCATTTTCTGTTTGCCCAATCATGGCGTTTATCCGCCGTTCTCATATGTTTCCGCTTTTTCTTTATCACTATTTAATGTAACATATTATCGTAACGTGCCCTTAGTTTACACCAAAATACAGTGTCAAGAAAAGCGGAACCCGAAACATCTGAGGAGAAGATATGAACGCACTTGAAGAAAAAATGAAACAAAAAGATATAGACAAATTTCGCGAGGACTTAATTACATGGTTCGAAAGAGAACAGAGAATTCTGCCGTGGAGAGAAAATCAGGACCCGTATCGGGTGTGGGTGTCAGAGGTGATGCTGCAGCAGACGCGCGTAGATACCGTTATTCCTTATTTCTTGCGGTTTGTTGAGCAATTTCCGACCGTTTCGGCGCTCGCTGAAGCCGATGAGGAAAAAGTGCTCAAAGCCTGGGAAGGGCTAGGTTATTACTCCCGTGTAAGAAATCTGCAAAGTGCCGTAAAAGAAGTGCATGAGCGGTACGGGGGAGTCGTCCCTGCCGGGGAAAAGGAATTTGGCGGACTGAAAGGCGTCGGCCCTTATACAAAAGGCGCCGTGCTCAGCATCGCATACAACAAACCGATTCCCGCCGTAGACGGCAATGTGATGCGTGTCATGTCGAGAATTCTTTCCATATGGGACGATATCGCAAAACCTAAAACCAGAACCATTTTCGAACAGGCGGTATCCGCTTTCATTTCTCATGAAAAACCATCTGAATTCAATCAGGGTTTAATGGAGCTCGGCGCGATCATCTGCACCCCGAAATCGCCGTCATGCCTGCTTTGCCCCGTACAAAAGCACTGTTCGGCATTTGCGGAAGGGACAGAGCGGGAGCTGCCCGTTAAAAGCAAAAAGAAAAAGCCCGGAATAAAAACAATGGCAGCCGTTGTGCTGACAGACGATCAAGGCGATGTCTATATTCATAAACGGCCGCCAAAAGGCTTGCTCGCCAACTTGTGGGAGTTTCCGAATACCGAAACCCAGAAAGGAATCAAAACCGAAAGAGAGCAGCTTGAAGCCTATTTAGAAAAAGAGATGGGAATAACCGCTGAAATCGGGGAGCTGGAAGGCATCGTAGAACATGTTTTCACCCATCTCGTCTGGAATATTTCGGTCTTTTTCGGTAAAGTAAAACAAGTGTCGGATACAACGGAATTCATACGGGTCACAAAAGAGGAGCTCAAGGAATACGCATTTCCCGTTTCCCATCAAAAGATATGGAAAATGGCGGAAGAAAGCGGCCGCTAAAGAGCGTCAGTCATAGCTGACGCGAGTGCCGTGGCCGTAATCCGCTTCATTCCGTTTCAGTCCGCCGCGGGCTTCGATTTCCTGAATCAGTTCCCGGTATTTGGACTGGCCTTCTTCGTTTAAATACGGCATAATTTGCTGGAAGGCATGATGGAAATAGGCGAGCTCTGAATCTCTCCAATCTTGTTTGGGCATCATGGCCAATTCGCCCATATCACGTCCGACATACATATAAAAGACCCCTTTCAACACATATTGCTTTTATTGTTTGTTGAATGAAAAGAACTATACACAGCAAGGAGCTGAGGAAAAATGGAACAAAATAAATGCGCACTGATCACGGGAAGCAGCCGAGGCGTCGGGAAAGCAGCCGCCATCAGACTCGCGGAAAAAGGATACAATATCGTCATCAATTACGCCCGCAGTAAAAAAGCGGCATTAGAAACCGCCGAAGAAATTGAAAAACTCGGCGTTAAAACGCTCGTCATTAAAGCTAATGTCGGCCAGCCGGCAAAAATCAAAGACATGTTTCACCAGATTGACGAAACATTCGGCAGACTGGACGTGTTCGTCAATAATGCGGCTTCAGGCGTGCTGAGACCGGTTATGGAACTCGAAGAAACACACTGGGACTGGACGATGAATATCAACGCGAAAGCATTGCTTTTCTGCGCCCAGGAAGCGGCAAAGATGATGGAGAAAAACGGAGGCGGCCACATCGTCAGCATCAGCTCGCTCGGCAGCATCCGCTATCTTGAAAACTATACGACGGTCGGTGTCTCAAAAGCCGCTTTAGAATCGTTAACCCGTTATCTGGCGGTTGAGCTTTCTCCGAAAAACATCATCGTAAACGCGGTGTCAGGCGGAGCGATTGATACGGACGCGCTGAAGCATTTCCCTAACAGAGATGAACTGCTGGAAGATGCCCGCCAAAATACGCCGGCCGGCAGAATGGTCGAGATCAAAGATATGATCGACACGGTGGAGTTTTTAGTTTCTTCAAAAGCGGACATGATCCGCGGCCAGACCATCATTATTGACGGCGGACGCTCTCTGCTCGTATAAGTTTTAAAAAAGATGAATAGCCTTATCGTCTCCTGCGCATTCTAAAGTGCGTGGAGGTGATAACAATGGCAAACTCAAAATACAGCAAAACAGACGTTCAGCAGGTGAAAAAACAAAACCAGCAATCAGCTTCCGGTCAGGGTCAATACGGCACTGAATTCGGCAGTGAAACTGATGCGCAGCAGGTTAGAAAGCAAAACCAATCTGCTGAACAAAACAAACAGCAAAACAGCTAATCACTGAAACGAAAAAGCACTTCATCTTCGGATGGAAGTGCTTTTTTCTGTTGCCAAAACGACAAAACTTGTGATTCCTCTACAGAATGAGTCAAAGGGTTTTCCGGCGTAAAATCGAAATGGTAAGGAGTATCAACCTAAAAGCCTAAGGAGGAACCCGATGTCAGAGTTTGAAAAGCTTGTAAGTGAACAGATGAAAATCATGGATCAGCTTCTCGAGCTGCAGTCAGAACTTGACCGCTGCCGGCAGGTGGAAGCGGAACTCATCAGTCTGGAAAGAGATGCAAAGCTGGACAATGTACAGGACGAAATTGCGACAAAGCGAAAAGACCTGGCCGGCATACAGGAGTTATTCCAAAGGCAGACAGAGCAAGTCATCCAGTCTTATCGCAGCACGGAAAAGCCGTCTTCCTATGTGCAGAAATGAATGTGCCATTCCGGAAGCGGAGTGGTTCTTTTATTTTCATTTTTTAATTCGTAACGTTATAATAGTGAAAAGACTTGTCGGAAAGCAATTGCGGCTGCATTGACTGCAGGGCTTTACAGAAAGTAGGGGAGAAATATGGGATATCCCAAGGAAGGAGAAACCATTCAAATTCACAGCTATAAGCATAACGGGCTGCTTCATCGAATTTGGAATGAAACGACGATTTTAAAAAGTACGGAATTGTGTATCATCGGAGCTAACGACCGGACAATGGTGACGGAATCCGACGGACGGACGTGGGTGACGAGAGAACCGGCGATCTGCTACTTTCATGCCCGTCAGTGGTTTAACGTCATCGGAATGCTGAGAGATGACGGGGTACACTATTATTGCAACATCAGCTCGCCGTTCGCTTATGACGGAGAGGCCATCAAATATATTGATTACGATTTGGATGTCAAGGTGTTTCCGGATATGACATATAACATTCTTGACGAGGATGAATACGATGACCACCGCAAATCAATGAATTACCCTAAAGAGATCGACAGCATTCTGAAGGAGTATCTGAATACGCTGCTGCACTGGATTCATCAGCGGAAAGGACCGTTTGCTCCGGAATTTGTTGATATGTGGTATGAACGGTATCTGCGCTATACAAAATAAAGAATACAATAAAAAACCTGTTGGGGTGTCAACAGGTTTTTCACATGGGCTCACACGCCTTAAAGAGAGAGGGGGATAAAGTGTGGGCGTAATCAGACGCTATATGCAATTTGTAAAACCTTATAAAAAACAAATTTTTATCACAGTGTTAATCGGCATTATAAAATTCTCCATCCCGCTGGCTCTCCCGCTTCTGTTAAAATACGTGGTCGATGACATTATTCAAGGGAGCGGAATGGCAAGCGCTAAAACATCATCGCTATTCACGATAATGGGCATCATGTTCGTGCTGTTTTTAATTCTGCGCCCCCCGGTAGAGTACTATCGGCAATACTTCGCGCAATGGACGGGCAGCCGGGTGCTCTACGATATCAGGGGGGTATTGTTTGATCATATTCAAAAATTGAGCCTGAGGTTTTATGCCAACACGAGAACGGGCGAAGTCATTTCCCGGGTGATAAATGATGTCGAACAGACAAAAGACTTTGTCATAACGGGACTGATGAATATCTGGCTTGATATGATGACGGTGCTGATCGTCATCTGTATTATGTTTACACTCGATGTGAAGCTGACATTGATATCTGTCATTTTGTTTCCGTTATACGGAATTTCAGTGAAATACTTTTACGGCCGTCTCCGAAAACTGACACGTGAGCGTTCTCAGGCACTCGCCCAAGTCCAGGGACATTTGCACGAAAGAGTTCAGGGGATGCCCGTTATCAGAAGTTTCGCCATTGAAGATTATGAACAAGCCAATTTTGATGAAAAAAACGGACATTTTCTGGACAAAGCGATCCGTCATACGAATTGGAACGCGAAAACGTTCGCGGTCGTGAACACCATTACGGATTTGGCGCCGCTGCTCGTTATCGCATTTGCGGGATATTTTGTCATAAACGGTCCGCTGACGGTAGGGACGATGGTTGCGTTCGTCGGCTATATTGACAGAATGTACAATCCGGTCAGAAGATTGATCAACTCATCGACCACGCTGACCCAGTCGATCGCTTCGATGGACCGCATATTTGAATTTATCGACGAGCCGTATGAACTGACTGATAAACCGAATGCAGTAAAAGCTGACGACATTAAGGGCGAAGTTGAATTCCGAAATGTCTCGTTCCGTTATGAGGAAGGAAAAGAAACGATTTTGCAGGACGTTTCCTTAAAGGTGACAAAAGGGGAAACCGTCGCGCTCGTCGGGATGAGCGGCGGCGGAAAATCGACGCTTGTCAGCCTCATACCGCGTTTTTATGATGTATCCGGCGGCAGCCTGCTGATTGACGGCACAGATATTCGCGATTATGAAGCGAGAAGCCTCCGCAATCAAGTCGGAATGGTGCTTCAGGATACGTTTCTGTTCAGTGAGACGATTCGTGAAAATATCGCCATCGGTAAACCGGGAGCGTCTCTGGATGAGGTGGTTGCGGCTGCGAAAGCGGCAAATGCCCATGAATTTATTATGAACTTCCCCGAAGGCTACGAAACCAAAGTCGGCGAACGGGGCGTCAAATTGTCAGGCGGGCAGAAGCAGCGGATTTCGATCGCCCGTGTATTCTTAAAAAATCCGCCGCTGCTGATTTTGGATGAAGCGACATCGGCTCTTGATCTTGAAAGTGAACACTACATTCAGGAAGCGATGGAAAAGCTTGCGAAAAACCGGACGACTTTTATCGTCGCCCACAGGCTGTCCACGATTACGCACTCGGATAAAATTGTCGTCATGGAAAACGGCGCCGTCGTCGAAACCGGCACGCACGAGGAATTAATGGCCCGAGGCGGCCAGTACAGACACTTATTTACGATTCAGAATTTGAACTGATACAAAAACGTATGCCGTCCGAATGGGTGGCATACGTTTTTTTGAATGCAAAAAAACCCGGTTTTACGGAAGCACCGGGTTACTCTTCGTCTGTTTCTAATTCGCTGTCTTTCGGGTGGTATGTCTGAAAACTCGTAATTAATGTATCGAGATGCTCCAGCTGCTCGCGGTATTCCGCAACCGCAGCCATAATGCTGAGCATATTGTAATCAAGCAGTTCATCCTCGCAGTTCTGCTGATTTTTCAAGAAAGACTTCGTCAAAAGCTGTTTATATCTTATGCTTTCTTCAGCATCGTCATCATGCGGTTTGATCTTGCCGACCGTCCGCATCAGAATCCTTTCGTGCCAATGAAGCAGATAATCAATTTCTTCTGTCAGCGTCTCCTGAAATTCCTCCGGCATATGATAAATTTCGTTTTCATAGCGGTGCAGCTTTTTCAGCGTATCAAGCGCCCGATTTGCCGTAATAATCGCCTGTCTGAATAAAACAAGCTTGCGCGACTTTACATACGTCGTTTTCTTAAAGTAGCTTCTCTCCTCTTTATAAAGAAGGTACGTATGATCAAGCTTCATCATCTTTTCCTTCAGCTTCTCAATATCCTCTTTCAATATCGAGTGTTCCGTGGACTGACGCATCGTCAGCCTGATCCATTTCATGATCTCATCGGTATATTCAACCGTATGATGAGTCAGCTTCGTTTCGTATTTCGGCGGAAGAAACACAAGGTTCACAATAAAAGAAGACAGCACGCCTAAAATAACGGTGCTTGTTCGTATCAGAGCGAACGTCAGGAAGCTGTTTCCCGGTGTTTCTAAAATCGCGATAACCGTCACGAGCGCAATCGAAATGGTGTGTTCAATTTTCAGTTTTAACATGATCGTGATGACAATCACTGCGGTCAATCCGATCATAATCGGACTCGGTCCGAAAATCAGTCCGAATACCGTAGCGATGACAGCGCCGATGATATTTGCCTGAACCTGATCAATAATGATAAGAAAAGACCTGTAAATAGAGGGCTGTATGGCAAATATAGCTGCAATCCCGGCAAAGATCGGCGACGGAAGTCCGATCCATGATGCTAAGTAGAGCGCGAGCGTAATCGCAATCCCTGTTTTAAAAATGCGGGCACCAAGTTTCATTGGTTTGTGCGTGCATTCCTTTCTCTAATAAATTATGTGCCGAACGAACGGCTGACACTTACATTTCCCTGTCGGCTGATTTGCTAAACAATAAAGTAATATACAGGGATCATACCAATTATTCAAGGGTCTTTTTTTGAAAAAACCATTATCTCACAAATCGGACAAAAAGAAAAAGCGGAAGCCCCGGGCTCCCGCTTGTTTCAGCAGTTATTTTTTCATATGTCTGAACGCATCTTCAACGGCTTGTAAAGTGGCGTCGATATCCTCTTCAGTATGTGCGGTTGTGATAAACCAAGCTTCATACTTCGATGGAGCGAGATTGATCCCGCGCTCAAGCATCAGCTTGAAGAACTTGGCGAATGCTTCTCCGTCCGTATTTTCCGCCTGCTCGTAATTGACGATCTTTTCATCAGTGAAGTAAACCGTGAGCGCGCCTTTTAAACGGTTGACGGTGATGGTAATGCCATGTGTCTCCGCATGGGCGAGAATGCCCTGCTCAAGTCTGGCGCCGAGCTCATCAAGCCGCTCGTAAACGCCTTCTTCCTTCAGCACTTCCAGGCAGGCGATGCCTGATAGGATAGATGCCGGGTTTCCGGCCATCGTGCCGGCTTGATATGCCGGGCCGAGCGGAGCAACCTGCTCCATGATCTCTTTTTTACCTCCGTAAGCGCCGATCGGCAAGCCGCCCCCGATAATTTTACCGAGCGCCGTTAAATCAGGCTTCACTTGAAGAAGATCCTGCGCGCCTCCGTACATAAAACGGAACGCCGTGATCACTTCATCATAAATGACGAGCGCGCCCGCTTTATGGGTCAACTCATTTACCTGTTCTAAAAATCCTTCTTCAGGTTCAACGATGCCGAAGTTGCCGACGATCGGCTCGACGAGAACCGCTGCAATTTCTGAACCCCATTTATCCAGCGCGGCTTTGTAGCTTTCAATGTCATTGAAAGGAACGGTAATCACCTCATTGGCGATGCTTTTCGGCACGCCGGCGGAATCAGGGGTGCCGAGCGTAGACGGGCCGGAACCCGCAGCGACAAGTACGAGATCAGAATGGCCGTGATAGCAGCCGGCGAATTTAATGATTTTTGTGCGGCCTGTATAAGCGCGTGCAACCCGGATCGTTGTCATCACCGCTTCAGTGCCTGAGTTTACGAATCGTACTTTATCAAGTGAAGGAATGGCCTCCTTCAGCATTTTGGCGAAAGTGACCTCATGTTTGGTCGGCGTCCCGTACAGCACGCCGTTTTCAGCCGCTGTTTTAATCGCTTCAGTAATATGCGGATGGGCATGTCCGGTAATAATCGGGCCGTAAGCCGCTAAATAATCGATATACTGATTCCCGTCTACATCCCAGAAATAAGCGCCGTTCGCTTTTTCCATCGCAACGGGTGAACCGCCGCCTACCGCTTTATAGGATCTGGACGGGCTGTTCACACCCCCGACGATATGCTCTAACGCTTCCTTATGAAGTTCAACTGATTTTGTATACAAAAAATGACCCTCCTAATATCTCCTTACATCATGTTCTATTGTAGCATGCTTCATTGCGAGCACAACGGTTCATGCTTCCAGAAAAGAGCGGGGGGATAACGGTTGTAATCTTAACGTGAATTGGATACGCTTAATAAAAAACCCGGAGGTATAAGAAATGACGATTGAAATCGGACAAACAGCACCGGATATGAAATTAGTGAATGACAGCGGGGATGAAGTAGCACTGACGGATTTTAAAGGGAAGTACGTCGTTCTCTATTTTTATCCGAAAGACATGACACCCGGATGCACGACGGAAGCATGTGATTTCCGTGATCAGCACGAAAGTTTCGCGGGACTTGATGCGGTTATCATCGGAGTAAGCACTGACAGCCGTGATAAACATGAAAAATTTAAGCAAAAACACGATCTTCCTTTCCAGCTCCTCGTTGATGATGAGCACAAACTGGCGGAAGCTTTTGATGTGTGGAAGCTGAAGAAGAATTTTGGGAAAGAATATATGGGTATCGAGCGATCCACTTTTTTGTTAGACAAAGAAGGCCGTCTTGTGAAGGAGTGGAGAAAGGTAAAAGTGAAAGATCACGTTGCCGAGGCGCTTCGCGAATTGGAACAAATTGCGTCTAATTAATGGACAAATGCTGAACTCACGGGGTTTTCTTCAGATTACATTTGACAGGAGACCGGAAAAAGATGTACACTAATTATAAACATTATAAAGTAAGAATCTTTTTTAGAAGAGAGGTGCATGACGGATGGCTGCACATGAATTAAAAGAAGCCTTAGACACGTTGAAGGATACGGGAGTCCGGATTACTCCTCAACGTCATGCCATTCTGGAATATCTCGTGGATTCTATGGCACATCCGACAGCGGACGATATATATAAAGCCTTGGAAGGGAAATTCCCTAATATGAGTGTTGCGACAGTGTATAACAATTTGCGTGTATTCCGGGAAGCGGGGCTTGTAAAGGAACTGACGTACGGAGATGCGTCCAGCAGATTTGACTTTGTCACCTCTGACCATTATCACGCCATTTGTGAAAGCTGCGGAAAAATCGTGGACTTCCATTATCCCGGGCTTGACGAAGTGGAACAGCTTGCTGCTCACGTCACAGGGTTTAAGGTAAGCCACCACCGTTTGGAGATTTACGGCGTCTGCCAAGAATGTTCCAAAAAAGAAAACCACTAAACGAAGCTGACCGCTTTGATACGGTCAGCTTCGTTTATTTTACACTGTTTTTTCTGTTATAAGACTCATCGAACGCTTTGCCTTCCAATCCTTTATCCAATGTAAGCGGCTCTCTGCAATGCATGCACATATCCACTCTGCCCAGAATCTTCGTTTCTTTCTCGCAAGCGGGGCACATCACCCGGACCGCTTTTGTGGACAGCATGCCGATCCAAAAATAAACGGCGGTGCTGAGTCCGATCGACAGCAGGCCGAGAATCATAAACAAGCTGGCAAGCAAAACAGACTGCTTAAAGAACAGCCCGATGTACATAATGATAAACCCAACGAAAACCAAACTTAACGCAAACGTTCTGATCTTATTAATTTTGCTTGAGTATTTCGCCATGTCCATCCCCCTCTCGTTTAACTATAGCACAAAACAGATGGCATATTCTTCATGTTTTCGTAAGAAAAGGGAAGAATAAATATGGCACCTGAAAGGAAATTTGTTATAATAGTGCAATGTGTTTAGAAAAAAGGACTTTCATGTTTTATCATAGAAATGTAGAAACAATAGCTAGTGAAACAATCGCATTGGAGGAATCGTAATGGACAATCTTCTCCGTCCAATTTACCAAGAAAGAGCAAGTCATCCCGATACGCTGGCCGTCCTTATGATTGAGAGAAGGAGTAAAGCATCATCCATCACGGATAACTTTGATACGGTCATGCTTGTCATTGTCAAACAGGCTGATGAACCTCTTTTTATAAAGCATTATGAATTCGAACACAAAACCGCTTCTTTACATATTGTAACGGATGCTCTGCTTCAGGAATGGATTCTGCTTGGGACAAATAGAAGAGTCATAGATTGGATCATCAACGGTAAAGTGCTGTTTGACCGCAATGAATATATATCTGAACTCAATGACCGGCTCAGCACTTTTCCTTTCGCCGAGCGGAAATTAAAGATCGGAATGGAATACGGCAAGCTGATCAGAAGATTTGTAGAAGGAAAAGCGTTTTTTGAAGCTGATCATTTTCTGGATGCATATTATGCGGTAGTGCACGCTCTTCACCACTTGGCCCGCATAGAAGTGATCGACCGGGGGTTTTATCCCGAAACGACAGTCTGGAACCAGGTCCGTCACATTGAGCCGCAGGTATATAAGCTATATTCCGAACTTGTCGAGAGTCACGAAAGCTTGGAGAAAAGGCTCGAATTATTATTCTTAGCAAATGATTTTCTCATCCATTCAAAAGCTGAAATCGGTTCTGCGCACCTTTTTCAGGTGATGAAAGAAAAAGAAATGTGGCAGTTTGGAGAATTGCTTCAGCACCCTGAACTGGTGCACTTCACCCAAGATCTCGGTGTCATGCTTGATTACCTGACGGAAAAAGGCTTTGTTGAAGTATCTCAAATAGAGACCAAAGGGCAGGAAGTATATCATCGAGGATATTCTTTCAAAAAAAGTGTTGACGCTGAATCATAGGCATGGTATATTATTAAACGTCGCTGATGCGCTTCACCAAAAAGCTCACAGCGGCGGAGAAATAAAAACAAAAAACATTTGACAGCAAAACGCTGAAATGTTATACTGAAAAAGTCGCCTCGAGATGAGGTTGAGATGATCTTTGAAAACTAAACAAGACAAAACGTACCTGTTAATTCAAAGTTTTAAATAAATCGCACAGCGATGTGCGTAGTCAGTCAAACTAAGGTCTGCATGATGCAGATCACACAGACGTTACTGCAGGATGCAGTGAACTTA
>NZ_JBSJQA010000006.1:0-727417 GCF_053663455.1 Bacillus sp. JK62 | reverse complement strand
TGTTCCGGGAGGTTACGGAAGAAACGCAATTTTGCGGAGTAGGCAGCGTAAAAACGAATTTCGGACATTTAATGAGCGCAGCGGGGATAGCGAGTATTATAAAGGTTGCCTTATCCATAAAAAATCAGATGCTCCCGCCGACATTACATTGTAAAACGCCAAATCCGCGTTTTAAATTTGATCAGTCGCCATTCTTTCCGAACACGTCTTTAAAAGAATGGCGTCCCAGAAAAGGGGTTTTGAGAGCCGGAATCAGTTCTTTTGGATTCGGGGGCACGAACGCACATATGATATTGAGCGACAGCCATCTCACATTAGGATATGGAGAGACAAAAAGACACCCGCTTTCTCCGGTTATATTCAATAAGGAACAATGCTGGATCGACAATGGAGAAACTCCAGAAAAGGAAGAGTCAGAATTGCTGATTCCTTTACTTGATTTCAAAGAATTATAAAGAAAAGAAAAGGAATGAGACAGGTGGCCAGTAATCAAAACTATCAGTTCACATTAACAATTAAACATACGGACTATATTGTCAGGGATCACCGAGTGCATGGCACCCGGATTATACCCGGTGTCACATTTTTAGATATGATATACCGTATGGCGCTGAGTAAAGGTTTGCCTATTGAAGAACTCGAGTGTCAGAATATTTTGTATTTGGAACCTGTAGCAACATCGGATACCTTTGACAGAGAAATCCGCATCCGTTTTCAGGGATTGGAACAGGGATGGGAAATCCAGGCGAAGAGCAGAAAGGTAAAAGATGACCGCATTCTGGATGAAAGCTGGGATGAGAATATGAACTGCAGGCTCATGCAGAAATTCCCGGAAAGCATGAGTTCAATTCATATCGATGAAATCAAACATGCCTCCGTCCGTGAAGCCGATATGGAGATATGTTATGACTATTTAAAAAAGGTTGATATAGAGCATTTTGAATTTATGAAGAGTCTGGGGAAGGTTTATGCGTCTGATCATTCTGTACTTGCAGAGTTGTCGCTCAGCCAAATTGCCAAACAATATACCGGCTATTTTCAATTACATCCCACTTTTCTTGATGCGTCTACCATCATATCGATCCTTTATCAGGCATGCCCCGAATATTTTACACAAGGATCTCCGGCAAGCCGGATGAAAACGTATATTCCCATTCATATTGAATCTTTCCGTATGACGAAGCGCCTGGAAGACAGGTGTTATGTGTACATAGAGAAGCAAGACCAACATCATGATTCAGGGGATGTCATCCAAGTCAGTTACGGTTTGTACGATGCACACGGGGAGATGATCGCTTATTTTACGCGGCTGTCTGTGAAACATATTCGCTCAAAAGATTTAATTGAAAACCTGAAGCAGACTCGTTTGGAAACTGAAGCGGCTTCTCAGCCAAAAGACGGCCTGATCAGAAAAGATTCCATCATAGATCGAAGCGAAAGCATTGAGACACACCTTAAAGAATTAATATCCGGGGTTTCAAATCTAGATCTGCGTGACATAAGGACAGACATTGGTTTTTATGAACAAGGCCTGGATTCCGCTTCTTTGCTTGCCATTGTCAAAGAACTTGAAAACAAAACAGGGGAACAGCTGTATCCTACACTCCTGTTTGAGCAGAAAACGATCCGGGAACTCGCCGCGTATATTAAAGAAAATAAAAAAATGTCCGATTATTTCTTAACGCAAAATCAACCGGCTGAACTGCCTGACATGAAAGAAAGTAAGAACGAAAATCTTTCCGCTCTTATAACAGAAGGAGACATTCAGCAGCTGATCGCAGACATCAAAGGGACTGCCCCTGAAACACTCTCTGTGGTAAAAGGTTTTTATGAACAAGGCCTGGATTCCGTAACACTTATGCAAGCCGTAAAAGCATTGGAAGAGAAAACAGGCAGGGAACTGTACCCTACTTTATTGTTTGAGTATCCGACGATTCAAAAACTTGCAAATTATTTTGCGGAGAGCGGCGAAAAGACTTCCGTTGACAAAGACCTCCCTCTTCATCATGGAGAGAATCATACGGCTCTGACCTATTTAACGCCGTATTGGAGACAAAAGGCTGCCGCTTGGGACCCGCATTGCGGAAATAAAAAGAAAAGAACATGTCTGCTGTTTCAATATAACAGAGAGCTTTTTCATTTTATGCGGGAAAATGGATTCGAAAATACACAGATCATTCTCGTTTTATCAGGGAATCGTTTCTCCTATCACGGAGACGGTGTTTATGAGATAGACCACAGGGAGGAAGCTCACTTTGACAGGCTTGCAGCTGATCTGAAAAAAAGGGGGCAAATGCCCGACACTGTGGTGTACGGGTGGCCGGAAGGATCATTTGCCGGCCCGGAAAAAATAAGTGAACAGCTTTCTAAAGGGGCTTACCCGCTATTCTTTTTCAGCCGGGCATTGATGCGCAGCAAGGCGGAAAAAAAGGTTGTATCGCTTTTCCTTTATCCGGCGGATCATAAAAATGATCAGCCGCTTTACGCTTCAGTCCATGGCGCAGGGCAGTCTATTTTGCTTGAGAACCCGAAACTGGCCCTTAAGACAATCGGGATATCAGTTTCAGACATGTCATCGTTGCCGGCTCTTACAGCTGAAATCATCAGATGCGAATCAACTGAAGCGCATCCGGGAGAAACCGATCTTTATTATGAAGGAAATGTGCGCTGGGTCCGTGCCTTACGGGAAGCAGAACCGGCACAAAACTCAAGTTTCTCCTTTAAAGAAAACGGAGTATACATGATTACAGGAGGGGCCGGCGGCTTAGGCCTTATATTTGCAGAACATATCGCAGTGCAAACGAAAGCCAATATTATTTTAGCGGGCCGTTCTGAACTGACGGAAGACAAAAAGAACAAAATCAGCCGAATGAAAGCAGGCGGTTCTTCGGTTCAATATATAAGAGGAGATTTTTCAGATAGCCGCGATGCAGAGCGAATCATAAAAACCATTAAAAGGCAATTCGGAGAAATCAACGGTGTGATACACAGTGCCGGTGTGACGCACGACGCTTTATTGATTCAAAAATCAAAAGATGAAATTCAGGAAGTGATCGCTCCGAAAATAAATGGGACGGTCTTATTGGACAGCTTGCTGCAAACCGAACCTTTGGACTTCTTTGTGATGTTTTCATCAAGCAGCTCGATGTACGGGAATATCGGACAGACGGATTACGCCCTGGCCAATAGGTTCATCGATCTTTTCGCTGAGTGGCGTGAAGGAATGAGGCGGAAAAAAGAACGCTCCGGCGTCTCAGTAGCCATCGGCTGGCCCCTATGGGAAGACGGCGGCATGAAAGTGGATAAACAAACTGAAAAATGGATGAAACAAAAAATCGGTATGGTTCCTCTTAGTAAAACCAATGGGATCAAAGCTTTTCAAGATTCACTCTCTCTGAACGCATCACAGCTGATCGTGTTTGAAGGTGACAAAGAAAAATTGGAATCTGCACTTCAAGATACCTTCATAGAGGATGAAAGCCGTGAGATCCAAATAAATGAAACGGCTGATATAAGGCATCAAGACATTGCCATTATCGGATTAAGCGGAAAGTATCCGATGGCTGAAGACTTACCTGAATTTTGGGAGAATTTAAAGAGCGGAAAAGATTGTATTACAGAAATCCCGCCTGACCGCTGGAATATGGATGATTTCTTCAGCGAAGACAGAGATATGAAAGGGAAGTCTTACAGCAAGTGGGGAGGTTTTATCAGCGGTGCCGATCAATTTGATCCGCTTTTCTTTCATATTTCCCCACGGGAAGCAGAACTTATGGATCCCCAGGAAAGGCTCTTTTTAGAAACGGCCAAAAATTGTTTTGAAGACTCAGGGTACCCGAGAAACATGCTGGAAAAGATGAAAGTCGGTGTATTTGTCGGTGCCATGTGGGGCCAATATCAACTATTTGAAGGAGAAGAAAACGGAGTGGCTTTCTCGCCGGCTTCCGTCTATTCTTCAATTGCCAATCGGGTGTCTTATTACTTTCATTTAAAAGGTCCGAGTTTGGCTCTGGATACAATGTGCTCTTCATCACTGACCTCTATTCATTACGCATGCCAAAGCATACATTGCGGAGAGAGCGATATGGCATTAGCCGGCGGAGTGAATTTGTCAATACATCCGAATAAATATAAGTTCCTCAGCATGGGACAGTTTCTATCAAGTGACGGCAGATGCCGGAGTTTTGGAAAAGACGGAAGCGGTTATGTTCCCGGTGAGGGAGTCGGAGCTGTATTGTTAAAACCATTGAAAAACGCAATAGAAGATCAAGATCAAATATACGGTGTGATTAAGGGAAGCGCCGTTAACCACGGAGGAAAGACGAGCGGGTATTCCATACCGAATCCGGATGCACAGGCGGAGGTCATTTCAGAAGCGCTTCGTAAAGCTGACATTGATCCGAACACCGTCAATTATATTGAAGCGCATGGAACAGGGACGTCATTAGGCGATCCGATTGAAATTCAAGGACTGAAAGATTCCTATCAATTGAACCATCCTTGCGCCATCGGTTCGGTGAAATCAAATATCGGACATTTAGAATCTGCGGCAGGAATCGCTGCGGTAACGAAAGTGCTTCTCCAAATGAAGAATAAGCAGCTTGTTCCCTCTCTGCATTCCGATATTGTTAATCCGTTTATAGATTTTGATCAGGTTCCTTTTCAAGTGCAGCGGAAAGCGGCTGAATGGAATATTCCGCAAAACAGCCATGCTGTTCATCCTTTAAGAGCCGGGGTAAGCGCTTTTGGGGCAGGAGGGACAAACGCGCATCTTATATTGGAAGCGTATGAGCCGCCAAAAGCTTTTGATCATCAAAGCGGCCGAGTGATCTTTGTTTTATCGGCTCAAGACAAACAACGGCTGATAAAATATGCGAAGGTTATGGCTGATTTTCTATCAGAAAATGAATCGAAGGATAACAATCATAAACTGCGTCTTCAGGATATTGCCTATACACTTCAGACGGGACGCGATCATATGGAAGAACGGCTGGCGATAGTGGCAGATTCCGGGCAGGTCATTGCTGAAGAGCTTTCAGCTTATACCAGGGGTGAAAAAAGCAGCTTAAGCTATACCGGTAATACATTCGAATCAGAAGTTCACAATGAAATGCCTCACGTTTGTTCAGATTACGCCGAAGCAGCATCCAAATGGGTAAACGGAAGAAAGATAGATTGGGAGACTTTTGAGGTGAATCGGAATGCCCGCAGGATTTCTATTCCGGGACAACCGCTGATCAAACAGCGGTATTGGATAGCGGAAAAAGGGGAAGCACTTGTTTCAGCGGATGTGAGTAAGACGGGTCACCCTTTCTTGGGGAGTAACACGTCCGATTTTAATCAGTTCAGTTTCACGAAAAAAATCAGCCGTAATCATCCGTTCGCACTAAGTCTGTCTGAAGGAAACGTGTCCTTTTTCCCTTATGCATCTTTGGCTGAAATGGCTATCGTCAATGCAGCGGCGGCATTTGGACAACCAGTTCAAACATTGACCGATTTATTGTGGACCGAAAGCATGAACGGAATGACAGATATACGGGAACTGATGATTACGCTGACGCCTGAGCGTGACTTTGCGCGGTTTGACATATATGCAAACACAAAAAATGAGAATAAAGTACGTCTTGCCAAGGGAAATGCGCATATGGTTAAGCCTGAAAGCGGTATGCTTCCTGAAGCGCTTGATATTGCTGAAGTCAAATCAGAAATGACTGAACATCCGGCTGAAGCGCCTTTTGTCATTGAATCAGCGAAAAACAGTTACGGAATGCTGTCGCTTCATTCAATGCCGGATGAGCTTTATGCAAAAAGAGAAAATTTTACGATTTCTCCTGAAGCGCTTGAGTCCGCGATTCAAGCCAGTGCGTTTTTTGTCAGCGGAGAAACCTTCCCGGAATTGATCGGAATGGGAGCGGCGGATGTCTATCAGCCTCTCGCTCAAAATTTTTACGTTTATACTCAAAAAGTGAACCGGCAGAACAGCCGTGATGTAACGTGTCATATGACATTTACAGATGGAAACGGAAGCATTCTGGCGGAGTGCAGAGATGTGAGATTCAGATATGGTCATGAAAAAGACACTGTTCAGACGGACGATGAACTCATTCGTCTCCTGCGTCAATTGGAAACCAATGATATTGATCAGAAGGCTGTATTGAAACAATTAATGGGGGAAGAATGATGAACGGAAAACGTGAACAAATCAGCGATATTCTTGATCTGATTCAAACAGGACAAATGTCGGCTGACGAAGGCTATGCCCGTGTGACATCCATTCAGAATCAAAAATCACGGGCATCGAACCATCCTCTTTTATATTACAAGCCGGAATGGACAGAATCGTTCATTCCGAGTACGAAGAGCGTACCCTTGACGGGATTGCTCCTGATTTTTGCAGAAAATGAACGGCAAATACAAGAATTGAGCGGTTTGTTTAAGGACTGCACTCTCTTGTTTGTCATCCGCGGAGAAGAATTTGCTGTTTTACATGATGATACGATTTGTATGAACCACGTGAAAAAAGACGATTATCTAAAGCTGTTCCGGTACATTCATGATCATTATCAGCCGCCCGAAAAGATTCTTCACTTGTGGTCTGATTCTCAGGCTGACATGAGTAAGGGAGGTATACAGAAACAATTGGAAAACGGATTGTTTTCTCTTCTGTATATTACACAGACGCTGATTGAATTAAAATGGAAAAAGATAATAAAACTGACGCATATTTTTCAAACTCAGAATAAAGAACAACTGCCGCTGCATCATGCTCTCGGCGGATTGGTGAAAACCGTTCACCAGGAACACCCCAATTTTCACTATCAGATTATCAATATCACTCAATCAGAGGGTGCGGGAGCCGCTCTTCCAGCAATAGCTGATATATATCAGAGAGAGTGTGACGAAAAACGGGATATCCATTTTGAAGTGCGCTATGAAAACGGCAGACGTTTTACGAAAAGCTATAATAAAGCCGGCTCATTCGATTTAACCCAGCCGCTGAAACATCATGGGAATTATCTGATTACAGGAGGCCTGGGCGGTCTCGGTTATATACTGGCAAAACATCTGTCGGAAAAATGGAAAGCGAATCTCATATTGACAGGGCGCTCTGATTTAACTGAAGAGCAGAAAAAAAAGATCGAATATTTAAGAAGCTCAGGTTCAACAATTGAATACATCCGATCTGATGTTTCAAAACAAAGTGATGCTGAACGGATGTTTGCTTTTGCAAAAGAGCAGTTCGGCATCTTACATGGAGTATTTCACAGTGCCGGCGTACTCCGTGACTCTTTTATCTTAAGAAAGACAAAAGAAGAAATCGATCAAGTCACAGGTTCGAAAGTTTATGGCACGCTCTGGCTGGCGGAAGAAATCAAAAAAATGAAAGTTGAATTACTTGTCTTGTTTTCATCTACATCGGCAGTCTTCGGCTCAGCCGGCCAATGTGACTATGCTTTCGCCAATGCCTTTTTGGATCAGTATGCAGCAGTTATGACCGCAAAAGAGTCTGCCGAAAGGGTGGTGTCAGTCAATTGGCCGCTATGGACTTCCGGCGGGATGAATATTGACGATGAAGGAATATCCTACATGAAACAGGAACTCGGCCTTGACCCGCTAGATGACGGTGACGGAATACAGGCTCTGGAGAACAGCTTGTGTCAATCATCTGAACAGCTGATTGCCCTGAAAGGCCGAAAAGAAAAGATTGAGGATGTGCTGAAGCGTGCCGGCACAATCAGCTTACATTCAGACCAGCAGGAAGATGCCGATTTGCAAAGCGATGAATTAAGACAAAATATCATCAGTTATCTAAAAAATATAATGTCAGAGGAATTGAAATTACCGGCCTCACTCATAGATGAAAAACAATACCTGGAGAAATACGGCATTGATTCAGTGATGATCATGCGTCTGACCAAAAAGCTGGAGCAAAGTATCGGCAGATTGTCGAAAACATTATTTTTTGAATATCATTCAATATCGCAGTTAGCCGAATATTTCCTGAGTCATCACAGCGAACGAATGATGAAACTGCTGAACCCGGCCGGCAGATCTGAACTTGTTTCATATCAAAAAAAGCAAAAAAGAAAACCAGTGGAAACAAAAGCGCCGGCACGCTCTGAAGGAGAAGATTCAAAAGAGCACATTGCGGCCGATCCCCTTTCTGCTGATATAGCCATTATCGGTGTCAGCGGCAGATACCCGGGTGCGGAAAACATCAGGGAGTTCCAGAATGTGCTGATGAATGGACGGGATTGCGTAAGCGAAATTCCTGATGACCGGAAGGAAATGCTCGAGGGAAGCTGCTATAAGTGGGGAGGTTTTCTGAAAAATCCAGACCGGTTTGATCCTTTATTTTTCCGGATATCACCGAAAGAAGCGGCTTTTCTTGATCCTCAGGAACGTCTCTTTTTAGAGACAGTGTACAATACCATAGAGGATGCGGGTTATAAACCTTCAGATCTGACCCGCAAAAAGGTCGGAGTATTTGCAGGCGTCACATATGGAAGCTATCAATTTTTCGGCGTTGAAGAATCACTTAAAGGAAATGAACTGGCCGTCGGGTCTCCATTTTCTGCAATAGCAAACAGAATATCGTATTTCTTTAATTTTAAGGGGCCGAGTATGGCGGTGGATACAATGTGTTCATCCTCTCTTAACGCCATTCACTTAGCCTGTGAAAGTATACGAAGAGGAGAGAGCACACTTGCTGTTGCGGGCGGAGTCAATCTTACACTTCATCCGAATAAATATACATTATTAAATCAAAGCCGCTTCTTTGCAAGTGATGGCCGATGCCGTACATTCGGCGAGGGCGGTGACGGTTATGTACCGGGAGAAGGAGTGGGCTCCGTACTTTTAAAGCCGGCGGCGGAAGCGGTAAGGGACGGAGATCATATTTATGCGCTGATTAAAGCGACAGCGGTCAATCACGGAGGGAGAACAAACGGTTTTACGGTTCCTAATCCGAATGGTCAGTCTGAACTGATACAGGACGCGCTTCAGAAAGCTTGTATTGACCCTCGTACAATTAGTTATATTGAAGCTCACGGAACGGGAACTGCTCTGGGAGACCCGATTGAGATCACCGGATTAACAAAAGCGTTTCGGGAATTTACGGAGCACACTCAATATTGTTCAATTGGTTCTGTCAAATCAAATATCGGCCATCTTGAGGCCGCAGCGGGAATTGCCGGTTTGACAAAGGTTCTTTTGCAAATGAAATTGAAAAAACTGTTTCCTTCCATACATGCGGAGACTTTGAATCCAAATATTGATTTTAAAGCATCTCCCTTTTATGTACAGCGGTCATTGCAAGACTGGAAGAAACCGAAACTGCAGGAAAACGGAAAAACAGTAACTGTTCCGAGAAGAGCGGGAATCAGCTCATTCGGAGCCGGGGGAACGAATGTTCATATTATTATAGAAGAATATGAAGAAACAAACGTCTCAACAGAACATGTTGAGAACGAACCGCATATTGTCCTGTTATCTGCCAAAGACAACGAACGTCTTCTTGAGTATGCCGAAAACATGAAAGATTTTATTCAGCGTTCACTAAGTCCTGGAGTAAAGGATAAACAGCCTGATATGAAAGAAAAGGTGAATGAAGTACTCAAACCGTTTGTTTCGGAATTGCTTCATATCCATCCGGAAGAAATTAATATTTCTGATCACCTGAGTGAATTTGGCGTAGGGCCTTTGGAATTAAGCCGGATGGCGGATTTTATTAACGAAATGTTTCATATTGAACTCACGATGTATGAATTAACGGATTGCCCCTCTATTCAAGCGGTTACTGAATACTTACTGAAGGAATATGCCGGAGCGATAAGAGACATGTTCCCGAATGAAGTGATGGAAGGCGGCCAATCGGAAAGCGTCGTTTTACGGGATCTGGCATACACTACACAATCGGGCAGAGAAGCGATGGAGGCCAGAGCGGCGATTACCGGTACCTCTCTTAAAGAAATGAAAGATAAATTATCTGAGTTTTGCCGCGGGGACAAGCAAGTTCCAGGCGTATATGTTAATCAGCAATCAGATGCATTTGCTGAAAAAATGAAGGCGTTAACGGAAGGCAGAGCAGGTGAATTGTTTGTAAAAACCATTATTGAGAACGGTGAAGCGGAAAAGCTGGCTCAATTATGGGTTTGGGGGGCGGATATCGACTGGAAATCCGTTCATCAACATTTACAGCAGCCGGGTAAACGGATCTCAATTCCGACTTATCCGTTTGCAAAAGAACGTTATTGGGTTCCGTTCAGGACTGAGAGGGCAGAGATCCCTCAGCATTCTTTTCAACATCACTTGCAAAAAAAATGGAGGGAGAATCCGTTTGTAAATCCTTCCGAAACAAAAGAGTACGGACTGACAGTTGTATTTGTGAATCAAGACACAGAATCAATTGCCCGCACCATTTGTTCGGATATAGATCAGGAGAATCTGATTGTCATAAAACATCACTCTTCATTTATAAAACACTCTGATCAAATGTTTGAGTGTTCTTTATTAGATGAAAACCACGCATACGACGTTATCTGTGAGGTCTTTTCGGGCGGTGAGCGGCAGGTCGAAAATATATTTGATTTCTCAGATATCGGAAACCAGAGTGAAAATCAGAACGGCATCCCATATGGTAAATTCTTATTTATACAAGAAATAATTAAGCGGAGTAAAAAGGAAACACCATTATCCATTTTACAACTAACCAATGGCTTGCA
The DNA here is from genome assembly GCF_053663455.1 of Bacillus sp. JK62. Taxonomy (NCBI): domain Bacteria; kingdom Bacillati; phylum Bacillota; class Bacilli; order Caryophanales; family Bacillaceae; genus Bacillus; species Bacillus sp. JK62. Next base: position 716,693 of record NZ_JBSJQA010000006.1, on the reverse strand, counting down.
GGTATTTAAAGCGGAAAAACCAAAGCTGACGGGTGCAGAATCAGCTGCTTTTCTGAAAGCCCTTTCTGCGGAATACGGCTTTGTTCATGTGAAAACAATAGATATAGACAGCATGAAAGAAACGCATAAGCTGAAACAAATCTTTGAGATTGAAAGGGCGCAATGTACCGGAGAGAATGAAGTATGCTACCGCAGCGGCGTCAGGTATGTTCCGTATTTTGAAGAAGAAAGAATCCATACCGGCGGGCCGGTTTCATTTCCTGCGGATAAAGCCATCGTCATTACCGGCGGGACAGGGGGCATTGGCAGAGCAATAGCTGAAGATTTGGTGAAACGGGGAGTGAAAAAACTCGTGCTGACGGGTACGCGTCCATTACCTTTGCGAAGTGAATGGGATCATTTGCTGAAAGAGGGCAGACAGGACGAAAAGACAGTCAGCAATATAAAACTGTTTCAAAGTTTTGAAGAGAAAGGTGTCGACTATCTGTATTACAGCGGTTCTCTCACAAATGAAGAGAAGCTTCGTTCATTCTTTCACCAAGTAAGCCTTGAATTTAAAGATATTAGCGGTGTCATACACTGTGCAGGACTGCACAGCGGCGGAAATCCGGCCTTTATTCATAAAAGAATGAGTGAATTTAAGACGGTGTACGGGCCGAAAGTCACTGGACTTCAGAATTTGGAGCGGATTTTTAATAATAGGCCGCTGGATTTCTTTATTCTGTTTTCATCAATTGCAGCACAGTCACCCAAACTGTCGAAAGGAATGACTGATTACGCGTCTGCAAACGCATATATGGACTATTTCGCGGCTTATCATTTTCAAAAGAGGAGAACGTATTTCACGTCCATCAATTGGCCGAGCTGGAAAGAAGTCGGAATGGGGACTGTGACGAGTCCTTTATATGATGAATTGGGATTGGACTCTCTTTCCACGCGGGAAGGACTGGCGATTTTGTATCATGCACTGGAGAAAAAATCGGCCAATATCATTCCTATCGTGAAAAAAGGAACAGTGTTTCATGCAGATAGTCTCCTGAACATCAATAAAACCGGCAAGGCTTCATTTCCGGCCCGAAGACAGGAGACTCCCGGCACTTTTGATCGTTCAGAAGGGCTTGTCAGTGAACTTTCTGCCGTATTTGCCGAGGAATTGAGCATACCCCTTGAAAAGCTTAACCCAAATACGGATTTTCAGGAATACGGTGTGGATTCTATACTTCTTGTCAGCATTATACATCGTATAGAAGCAATGATTCAGAAAAAAATCGACCCTACTGTGCTTCTTGAACACAACACGATTCTTGGTCTTGCGGAATATATCGGTAAGACGGCGCCGCCGTTGAAAAAACAAATCGAACAGACTGATTCTCAAAGCAGTAATCAGCATGATATACAGTCTGTGACGAGCCGAAATACAGAACCGCAGACGGCTTCCTCTGCAAAGATAGCTGTTATCGGAATCGGATGTAAGTTTCCGGGCGCGGCTGATAAAGAGGAATTTTGGGACAATCTGAGAAAAGGGAAGAACCATATTAAAGAAGTACCTGATTCCCGGTGGAATATAGAAGAAAATTACTCTCCGGTGCAGCAAAAGGGAAAAAGCATCAGCAAATGGGGAGGATTTATCAATGGAATCGGCAGCTTCGATCCGGAGTATTTCCGTATGGAAGAGGAGAAAGCCATCCAAACGGATCCGCTGATAAGACATTTCTTAGAAACGAGTGTACAGACTGTACGGGATGCCGGTTATGAAGAAACAGAATTATCGGGAAAAAAAGTCGGCGTATTTGTCGGTTCCAGAATGGCCGGCTACGGTCACAAACTGCCGAAAGAAAGCAGCAGCCACATCGTCGGGCTTAGTCAAAACTTTATTGCTTCACATGTGTCGCATTTCTTTAATTTTCACGGTCCAAGCATGGTGTCTGATACCGCTTGTTCTTCTTCATTAGTCAGCATTCATTTAGCCTGCCAAAGCATAAAAAACGGTGATTCAGAAATGGCGCTGGCAGGAGGGGCGGATCTGCTTTTGGATGAAATTCCTTACCTGATGTTAACAGAAGGAGGAGCTCTTTCGCCGGACGGCCAGTGTTTTACTTTTGATGAAAGGGCAAACGGCTTTGTACCCGGAGAGGGTTTTGGCGCTGTTCTGTTAAAACCGCTGGAGAAAGCAAAAGCTGACGGAGATCGGATATACGGTATCATTGAAGCATCAGCTATTAATAACGACGGTGCGACAATGGGAATTACGACTCCGAATCCTAAGCTTCAAGAGCAGGTTATTCAAGATGCATTTGAAAAAGCCGATATCACTCCCGGATCAGTCAGCTACGTCGAAACTCACGGCACAGGCACGATGATTGGAGATCCGATTGAGCTTCAGGCTCTGACAAAAGTATTCCGAAGAGACACAAACAAAACGCAATTTTGCGGAGTAGGAAGTGTAAAAACCAATATCGGACACTTATTAAGCGCCGCCGGAGCGGCAAGTTTCATTAAAGTGATTTTATCAATATGGCATAAGGAAATTCCGCCTACATTGAATTGTGAAACGCCAAATCCCCGCTTTGAATTTGAAAAGTCGCCTTTTTATCCGAATACAGAACTGAGAAGCTGGAAGGATGGAAAACGGAGGGCGGGCATCAGCGCTTTCGGTTTTGGCGGAACAAACGCCCACCTTTTGGTAAGCGGCCTGGATGATTCATATCATTCCGTCAGAACTCCGCTGCCGCCTGCCGAGTTTGTCAGAAAAGAGTACTGGCCGGATTCAAATCGGAAAAAACAAATCAAACAGAATAAAAAACGGCTTCTTGAAATTATTGATGAAACAGAGTAGCACCTGCTCTGTTTCTTTACTTTGTAAAAGAAGAAAGGTTGTCGAGTTGCATGAGGTTCAGCGTATTAGTCAAACATGACGATTATATTGTTTCAGACCATGTCCTTCATCAAGTGCGTACGATACCCGGCGTAACGTATCTGGATTTAATAACACGATTTTTAGCTGATAAAGGGATATCACCCCGAAGTTTTGAAATCAAACATGTTTTATTCCGTGAACCTGTTGCCACGTCAGTCCATTTTGATAAGAAAGTCACCTTCCAGTTTACGGAACAAGAAAACGGCTGGCTTGTTGAAACAACAAGCAGGAAATGGGTCGCTGAAAAGGCGGAAGGTGAAGCGTCAGTCAACTTGCAGGCGGAAATCATAAGAAAAAATGCGATAAACGAAAAGACAATTTCAATCGAAGCATTAAAGAAAGGGGCCGTCCGGACTTCGGATGCTGAAGCCGCCTATCGTAATTTGCGCAGGGGCGGCCTGATTCATAAAGATTTTATGAAATTGGAAGGTACGGTATATGAAGGTGAAAATTATATTCTGGGAGAGGTCAGTTTAAGCGGACTTTCAAAAGAATATACAGATGACTTTTACATGCATCCCGCATTTTTGGATGGATCTCTCAGCCTGTTGGGAATCCTTACATCAGACTTGCCGGATGAAGGAACAAATGCGTTTATCCCTATATATATTGAGACATTCCGGGCACTGCATAAAACAACCGGGTCTTGTTTTGTGTATATTGATAAAAACAGTATAACGCAGCCGCCTTCTAAAGACATTTTATATGCGGACATAGAAGTATACAGGCCTGATGGAGAGCTTGCTTTTTATTATGAGCGATTCGGTGTGAAAAGAGTCAGAAATGAAAAATCAATACAAAGGCTGGAGCATTCCCAAAAAGCTAAAGAGGTCGGCAGCGTAACGAACAATAAAGAAATGATCAGAAATAATTTGATCCAAGAGATAGCCGGCATGATTGAAAAGCCTGCTGAAACGGTGAAGAATGATATTTCCTTTTACGAGATGGGCTTGGATTCTAAACAGTTATTAGACTTATCCAAAAAATTAGAACTGATGTTAGGTTCAAAGCTGTACCCGACTTTATTATTTGATTACTCCACAATCGGTGAATTGACGGAATATCTGCAGGAGAAATACGGAGCTCGCGTTACAGACTCTATCTCTGATACAGTTCAGCACCAAGACAGTCAAAAAACATTAACAGATGAGCTGTCATCCATTATTGGAGATGTTACAAACACGCCGCCAAATAAAGCGGACAAACATCAATCTTTTTACGAACTGGGTCTTGACTCAAAACAGCTGCTGCATATATCGAAAATGCTCGAGGAAAGATTAGATACACAACTGTATCCGACATTGCTTTTTGATTATAACAATATTCATGATTTAGCGGCTTATTTAGAAGAAAAATATGCTGTGCGTAATACGCCGGCCGCAGCTTTTAAAGAAAAAACGCAAACGAAAGAGCCGTCTGAAAAGCCGGTGCTTGAATCTTTATATTTACAAAAAGAATGGATAGAATCGCCATTAAAATCCGGAGAAGTGCCTAAGGAAAATACATTGATTTTCGATTTCGACAGTTCATTGAGTGATGAAATCCGAAAGTACATCGGCAGTGAAAATGTTATTTATGCGGAAGCCGCTGCTGAATATGAAATGGTAAATGAAAAGCATTATAAATTTAATCCGGAGCAGTCTGCTCATTACACCAGACTGTTAGATGATATGAAAAAGTCCGGAGCGTTTCCGGCGTCAATCATTCATTACCTGTCAAAAAAAGCTTATACTGAGGCAGCGTTAGATTTGACTCACAGCTTTTATTCAATCCTTTATTTAAGCAAAGCGTTGATCCGTCAAAAAATAAAAGATAACATCAACCTTTTGTACGTACATGACAAGGATCAATATACAAATCCGGTTTACGCCGCGATTGGAGGCTTTTTTAAAACGCTGAATGCGGAGCAGCCGAATATAAAGTGTAAAACGGTTGAGATTTCTTCAAGACAGACCATTGAAAAAGCACCTTTGCTTCTCAATGAATTAAGTGCCGGACATCATGAGACTGTGAAATATGACGGCGATCAAAAAAGGCGGGTGACAGCATACAAAGATGCTTCGCTGCAACCAGGGCAAAAGGCCGCAAAGTTTGTAAAAAACGGAGTGTATCTCATCATCGGAGGGTTAAGCGGCATCGGCTGGATTATTTCAGCGTTTATTTATGCAAATCACGGAGCCAGCGTTATCATTGCCGGGCGATCGAAAATGACAGCAGAAATGGAAGAAAAATTAGACAGCATCCGATATGACGGGGCAAGCATTTCTTACATCCAGGCTGACATGTCAGATAAACAGCAGGTCATCAAGTTAGCGGAAAAAATTCATGCTGATTATTCCGAAATCAACGGGGTCATTTACAGTGCAGGCGTGTTGAAAGACTCTTTCATTATGAATAAAACAGACGCGGAAGCCCAGGCGGTGCTGCAATCAAAGGTCAATGGTGTGATTCATTTGGATGAAGCGCTCAGAAATATGCCTTTAGACTTTTTTGTTTTGTTTTCTTCCATCTCATCAGAAATCGGAAGTCTGGGTCAAGCCGATTACGCCTACGCCAATCGTTTTCTGGAGCATTTTGCCGAGTGGAGGGAATGTATGAAAAAGGAGGGGGGGAGATCAGGAAAAACCATCGCTGTAAATTGGCCTTTCTGGAAGGACGGAGGCATGTCAGTTGATCCCGGCATTCAAGACATTATGAAAACCGAGTACGGACTTCACCCATTAGAAAATACTGCCGGAATCAAAGCTTTTGAACACTCGCTTCTCGGCCAAGGCCACCAGCTGATCGTGTTATACGGAGAAAAAGAAAAAATACAAAATGATTTCAATCCGTTATCCGCCCGTTCAGCACCGCCTCTAGTAAGAGATTCAGCGATTGCAGCCGATTTTGATGCTTCGTCAATCGTTACGGAAGAAGCTGAAAGTCCATTCCGAATACTCGGCACAGCTTCCAATCGTCATCTCGACGATTATTTGCATTATTGGAGCAGACTGAAGAAAGGAGCCCTTCAGCACGATCAAAGCGATGCCGCAAAAAAACTCATCGCTTTTTACCAGACAGAAGAAACGGAAACGGTTCATTTTCTGGCAAACACAGAAAATGCCCGGCATATGGAAATATTGATGAGCGGTAAGGGTGAAACAATTTTACTGATTTGCGGTTTTGCTACCACTGCTTACATGTGGAAAGAACAAATGAAGGAGTGGGCAGACCAATTTAATGTAATTGTCATCCACACACCGGGTTACGGGCTGAGTGAGGGGAGCGCCGATTTTACACTTAGCGGGCTGGCTCAGACTTTTATCGAAGTGCTGAACGAGATAGGGGTTGCTTGGCCGATCCACATTGCGGCAGCTTCTTGGGGAGGCATGATAGGGCAGAGGATAGCCTATGAATACCCTGAAAAAGTAAAAACACTCATTCTTTCCGGAAGTTACACCGAATACGAAGAAGACCCTGAAAGCAGTGTTGAGGAAAAACTGAAAAATGATTTTATAGCTATAGGAAAATCGCATGAATATGAAAGTTTATACAGGAATCAATTCTTAAATGCTTCTATTGAACGTTTTATGAAGATACATCAACAAGAAGGCTATTCTACGATCGGCTTTTTAAAAGACATTCATACAAGAACGCTTATCCTTACGGGTGAGAAGGAAAGCGTAGTTGATCAGAAAGAAACAAAAAGGCTGCAGAAACTGCTGAGCAATGCAGAATTAAAGAAAATTAAGGGAGCGGGGCATCTTCCGAACTTCACACATCCGGAAGAATTTAATAAAGCGGTGTCAGAATTCATCAAGAAATCAGTAAGTAAGGGATGAAAACGATACATACAGTACAGGGGGAGAAAACAATGAAACAAACAATAAGCAATCCGGCATTTGATATGAAACAAATTAACGCTCTTAACAGCCATTATCAGACGATGATAGACAATGGAGATCTGCAATGTGCGAGTTATATGATGTCAAGAGGAGGCGAGGTTTTTGCAGCTGAGTCGTTAGGGGAATTTACCGGCGGACAAAAAGAAAAGCAAACATTTCAGCTTGATACAATCAGAGAAATCGGTTCTTTGACAAAAGTGTTTACCGCTGTAGCCGTCATGCAGCTCGTCGAAAAAGGTCTGCTCGATCTGAAAATGCCGGTCAAGCTCATTTTGCCTGCGTTTGATAAACCGGGTTTCGGAGACATTAAAATTTTACACCTTTTGACTCATACGGCGGGATTAAGTTTTGAGCTGGATATTCAAAAGGCTGAAGGCATTGACTTAACGAATGAGGAAGAATGGATAAACTATCTGATCAATACGCCTTTAGAGTACGGAGTGGATGAAGCATGGAACTATTCCAGAACCGGCTTTGTTATACTTGGCATCATTATTTCCAAAGTAACAGGCGTGTCCTACGAACAGTATGTAACAAAGCATATTATTGAAGCGCTCGGATTAGAAAGAACGTTTTTTTATGTGCCTGATGCTTTAAAAGAAGAAGTTTGTGTGATCAATGAGCACGAGTGCGTACAGCTGGAAAAAAGTCATCACCCGTATTTTCCGAATAAAGCGACAAGCGGTCTGTACTCTTCGCTGGAAGATATTTGGAAGTTAGCTGAAATGTTTAGAAATAAAGGCAGATTGAAAGATAAGAAGCTGCTTGGAAGAAAAACAGTCGAGGCCATGCTGAGAAATCAAATAAAGCCCGGTCTTCCATTTTACTTCTTCGGAGCGCCCAGAGAGGAGGGCGGCTTTGGTTTAGGCATTAATTTGTGGCCGGCCGGTGACCATTATTTCATGACAGAAGGCACCTTCTCACATCTTGGAATGGGTTGGTGCGGCATGTTTTCTGATCCAGCCGAAGATTTTACGTATGTATTTTTCACTCCGATTTCCGAGTTTCATCCTCATGCCGTGCTGACGCCGCTGAATATCGTGTGGGCGGGTATTGAATAATTAGACAAAAGCATCGTCCCGCCTGTCCGGCAGGCGGAACGATTGCTAACTGCCCGTTTTTATCCCGCGGCATCTTCTCAAAGCCCGCCCTCGAAGTTAAATAACTTAATTTACTCTTTGTAATTTTTTTTAATTATAGTACAGTAGAGCCTTTTTATAATACAGTTTAAAGTCTTTTATAGTACAGTTTGGCGCAGTATGATCTTAAGTTTTATAAGCGGTTTCAAAATAAGGTTATAAATAATTGACGGCTTTGTTTAATTACTGTAAACTATGGTTGTTGATCATATTGTACTAATAAAAAATCTTTTTTTATTAGTACAGTTTAAACGTCATTATCTTTGCTTAAGCGCTATGTGAATTTCTGAATGATTAATTTTAGAATTGCAGAGCATGATAAGACTGTTTTTAATACGGATGGCTAAACGGTATCCTAACCCTGTTAAATCAAAAGAAGAGGTGGTTTAAAAAATGGCTGCAAAGACAAAAACTTCAATTGTTGATAGCAAAAAACAATTTGATGCTATTAATAAGCAGTTTGAAACGTTCCAAATTTTAAATGCTGAAGGAGAAGTCGTAAATAAAGACGCAATGCCTGATCTTTCAGATGATCAGTTAAAAGAATTAATGAGAAGAATGGTGTATATCCGCATTTTAGACCAGCGTTCAATTTCTCTTTCCCGTCAAGGACGTTTAGGTTTCTATGCACCGACAGCGGGCCAGGAAGCTTCTCAAATTGCATCACACTTCGCGCTTGAACAGGACGACTTTATCCTTCCGGGTTATCGTGACGTTCCTCAGCTGATTTGGCACGGGCTTCCTTTACATCAGGCATTCCTTTTCTCAAGAGGCCATTTTAAAGGTAATCAGATGCCTGAGGGAGTAAATGCTTTATCACCTCAAATTATTATCGGTGCTCAAATTATTCAAACCGCAGGTGTAGCTTTAGGTCTTAAAAAGCGCGGTAAAAAAGCGGTTGCTATTACTTACACTGGTGACGGCGGAGCTTCTCAAGGTGACTTCTATGAAGGAATGAACTTTGCCGGAGCATTTAAAGCGCCAGCGATCTTCGTTGTTCAGAATAACCGCTATGCGATTTCAACTCCTGTAGAAAAGCAATCATCCGCACAGACAATTGCCCAAAAAGCAGTTGCCGTCGGTATTACAGGTGTTCAAGTAGACGGAATGGACGCACTAGCCGTTTACGCTGCAACTGCAGAAGCACGCCAGCGCGCAATTAACGGTGAAGGTCCGACTCTGATTGAAACTCTTACATTCCGTTACGGACCTCATACAATGTCCGGTGACGATCCGACTAAATACCGTACGAAAGAAATAGAAAATGAATGGGAGCAAAAAGACCCGCTCGTACGTTTCCGCAAGTTCTTGGAAAACAAAGGACTATGGTCTGAAGAAGAAGAGAACAAAGTGATTGAACAGGCCAAAGAAGAAATCAAACAAGCTATCAAAAAGGCTGACGGCGAATCAAAACCGAAAGTAACAGAGCTGATTGAGAATATGTTTGAAGAGCCGACGTTCAACTTGAAAGAACAACTTGAAATTTACAAAGCGAAGGAGTCGAAGTAAGCCATGGCGCAAATGACAATGATTCAAGCGATCACTGATGCGTTACGCACAGAACTGAAAAACAATGAAAACGTTCTGCTTTTCGGGGAAGATGTAGGCGTTGCCGGAGGCGTATTCCGTGCAACTGAAGGCCTTCAAAAAGAATTCGGTGAGGACCGCGTATTTGACACGCCGCTTGCTGAATCCGGTATCGGCGGTCTCGCTCTCGGTTTAGGCCTGCAAGATTACCGTCCTGTTATGGAAATCCAATTCTTCGGATTCGTATATGAAGTAATGGATTCAATCTCAGGACAAATGGCTCGTCTCCGCTACCGTTCCGGCGGACGCTGGACTTCTCCGGTGACAATCCGTTCTCCATTCGGCGGAGGGGTTCATACACCTGAACTTCACGCTGACAGTTTGGAAGGCCTTATCGCTCAGCAGCCGGGTATTAAAGTTGTTATCCCTTCCACTCCTTACGATGCAAAAGGACTGCTGATTGCCTCTATCAGAGACAATGATCCGGTTGTTTTCTTAGAGCATATGAAACTTTACCGTTCTTTCCGTCAGGAAGTTCCTGAAGAGGAATACACAATCGAGCTTGGCAAAGCTGATGTGAAACGCGAAGGTACTGACCTTTCTATCATCACATACGGCGCGATGGTTCATGAGTCGCTTAAGGCTGCTGAAGAGCTTGAAAAAGAAGGCGTTTCTGCTGAAGTTATCGACCTTCGCACTGTAAGTCCGCTTGATATTGATACGATTATTGCTTCTGTTGAAAAAACAGGCCGCGCAATTGTCGTGCAGGAAGCTCAAAAACAAGCCGGCATCGCTGCCAACGTTGTAGCTGAAATCAATGACCGCGCGATTCTGAGCCTGGAAGCTCCGGTTCTGCGTGTTGCGGCGCCTGATACAGTATTTCCTTTCTCGCTTGCTGAGAGCGTATGGCTTCCAAACCATAAAGACGTTCTTGAAACTGCGAAAAAAGTTCTTGAATTTTAATCAGGCATCATAAAAGACGGTAAAGAGAGTCCTTTTCTCTTATGATGAAGGAGTCTGTTTACTAGGTTCAATGCTTGCGTATGCATAACTAAAATTTGCTTAATCAACTAGGAGGTCGAAAACTGTGGCATTTGAATTTAAACTTCCGGATATCGGGGAAGGTATCCACGAAGGCGAAATCGTAAAATGGTTTGTTAAGCCGAACGACGAGGTAGAAGAAGACGATGTTCTGGCTGAAGTGCAAAATGATAAAGCAGTGGTAGAAATTCCTTCACCTGTTAAAGGAAAAGTATTAGAATTAAAAGTTGAAGAGGGAACAGTTGCAACTGTTGGACAAACGATTATTACGTTTGACGCACCTGGTTACGAAGATCTTCAATTTAAAGGAAGCCATGATTCAGGAGAGGCGAAAACTGAGGCTCAAGTTCAGTCGTCTGCTGAAGCAGGGCAGGATATCTCTAAAGAAGAGACTCCTAAAGAGCCTGCAAAAGAAACCGGCGCAGGACAGCAGGACCAAGCGGAAGCTGATCCGAACAAACGCGTGATCGCGATGCCTTCCGTACGCAAATATGCCCGTGAAAAAGGCGTGGATATCCGTAAAGTAACAGGTTCAGGCAATAACGGACGTGTTGTAAAAGAAGATATCGACAGCTTTGCAAATGGAGGAGCGGCTCAAGAAGCGGCACCGCAAGAAACAGCTGCACCTCAGGAAACAGCTAAACCTGCAGCGGCTCAGGCTCCTGAAGGCGAATTCCCTGAAACACGCGAAAAAATGAGCGGTATCCGTAAAGCGATCGCGAAAGCAATGGTGAACTCTAAGCATACTGCACCGCACGTAACTCTTATGGATGAAGTTGACGTAACAAATCTTGTTGCTCACCGCAAACAGTTCAAACAAGTTGCTGCTGATCAAGGCATCAAGCTGACTTATCTGCCTTACGTCGTCAAAGCATTAACATCCGCTTTGAAAAAATTCCCTGTTTTAAACACATCGATTGATGATAAAACAGATGAAGTGATCCAAAAACATTACTTCAACATCGGAATTGCAGCGGATACCGAAAAAGGCCTGCTTGTGCCGGTAGTGAAAAATGCCGACCGTAAAGCCGTTTTCGAAATCTCTGATGAAATCAACAGCCTTGCTACAAAAGCGCGTGAAGGCAAGCTTGCACCTGCGGAAATGAAAGGCGCTTCTTGCACGATCACAAATATCGGTTCTGCCGGAGGCCAATGGTTCACACCGGTTATCAACCACCCAGAGGTTGCGATTCTCGGTATCGGCCGTATTGCTGAAAAAGCGATCGTCCGTGACGGTGAAATTGTAGCTGCTCCTGTCTTAGCTCTTTCTCTCAGCTTTGACCACCGTATGATTGACGGAGCAACTGCACAAAATGCGTTAAACCACATCAAGCGTTTACTGAACGATCCACAACTTATTTTAATGGAGGCGTAATGTTATGGTAGTAGGAGATTTCCCTATTGAAACAGATACTCTTGTGATTGGTGCGGGACCAGGCGGCTATGTAGCTGCCATCCGCGCTGCTCAGCTTGGACAAAAAGTAACAGTCGTTGAAAAAGCAACGCTTGGAGGCGTTTGTCTGAACGTCGGCTGTATTCCTTCAAAAGCGCTCATCAATGCAGGCCATCGTTACGAGAATGCAAAACATTCAGATGACATGGGAATCACTGCTGAGAACGTAACGGTTGACTTTACAAAAGTCCAAGAATGGAAAGCTTCTGTTGTAAATAAGCTTACCGGCGGTGTTGCAGGTCTTTTAAAAGGAAATAAAGTGGACGTTGTAAAAGGGGAAGCTTATTTCGTAGACAGCAACTCTGTCCGCGTAATGGATGAGAACTCTGCGCAAACATACACATTTAAAAACGCAATCATTGCTACTGGTTCTCGCCCTATCGAATTGCCAAACTTCAAATATAGCGAACGCGTTCTGAACTCTACAGGCGCACTTGCGCTTAAAGAAATTCCGAAAAAGCTCGTTGTTATCGGCGGCGGATATATCGGTACTGAGCTTGGAACAGCGTATGCGAACTTCGGAACTGAATTGGTTATTTTAGAAGGCGGAGATGAAATTCTTCCTGGCTTCGAAAAACAAATGAGTTCCCTTGTTACCCGCAGACTGAAGAAAAAAGGCAACGTTGAAATCCATACAAGCGCCATGGCTAAAGGCGTTGAGGAAAGACCTGACGGCGTAACAGTTACATTCGAAGTAAAAGGCGAAGAAAAGACGGTTGATGCTGATTACGTATTAATCACTGTCGGACGCCGTCCGAACACTGATGAGCTCGGCCTTGAGCAAGTCGGTATCGAAATGACTGACCGCGGTGTCATTAAAACAGACAAGCAGTGCCGCACGAACGTACCGAACATTTACGCAATCGGTGACATCATTGACGGACCTCCATTGGCTCACAAAGCGTCTTACGAAGGTAAAATCGCTGCGGAAGCTATTTCAGGAGAGCCGGCTGAAATCGATTACCTCGGTATTCCGGCGGTTGTATTCTCTGAGCCTGAACTGGCTTCTGTCGGTTACACTGAAGCACAGGCGAAAGAAGAAGGCATTGAAGTCGTTGCAGCTAAGTTCCCGTTTGCAGCAAACGGACGTGCGCTGTCTCTTAACGAAACTGACGGCTTCATGAAGCTGATCACCCGTAAAGAAGACGGTCTTGTAATCGGTGCGCAAATTGCCGGCGCAAGCGCTTCTGACATGATTTCTGAATTGAGCCTGGCGATCGAAGGCGGAATGACTGCTGAAGATATCGCGATGACAATTCACGCTCATCCGACATTGGGCGAAATCACTATGGAAGCTGCCGAAGTAGCAATCGGAAGCCCGATCCACATCGTAAAATAATGATGTAACAAAGAAACAGCCCCCGTTTGTAAAAGCGGGGGCTGTTTTTATTGTGCAAGCACATGCTGCATAGGTTTGATGATATCCTCTTTTTTCTTTACGGATCCCTCAATCTTCATGACCACATGCCGATGATTGATCACCATCAGCGCAGGGAACGTGTTGATTTCCTCTTCCCATCCCTTTCTGTTGTCATAAACCTTCATTTGATCGACATGATGGGGATATTTCTTTTCTAAATCAAGAATCGCATCGTAATAAGGAACTTCTTTATCTATATGATTTTCATCGGAAAAAAACAAGATTTGAGTGTGATGAATGCTGTCGATCCGGTTATTTTTGAATGGAATGACAGTAGAAACCGAACAGCTTGACAGAACGAACAGCATCAAAAAAAAGGGAATCACCGTACGGTAGCGCATCTATCTTACTCCTCTGTTTTATATAATATATTGGTTCATCCATTTATAAGGACTATATTAAGTGTATCACGAGAGGTGAAAAACCTAAGGCTTGTTACTGAATTGTTATATAATTGAAACCGTTTTTAATGAAGAAATAATACGTGTGACAACTTGTACAGCCGATGTGTAAAAAAGGCACATTGTTTTTCGTGAGAGCGCTGTTTTTTCGTTATACTGGGGGCAAAACCATATCAGGAGGGATTGTCATGTATAAAGCCGCTGCAGCCGTCATATGTATGTGCTTACTCGCCGGCTGCCAATCAAATGAAAAGATGCAAACAAACAAACCCTATTCTCAAGCCGCGGCCAATCATGCCAAACGGGAAAACCATCATACAAAAGAGAAAAAACAGAAGGCGGAGCCCCGTTACTATATCAATCCGAAAACCTTTTCTGTGGAAAAAATGGATGAACAGAAAGAAAAAAAACCGATCGCATTGGTAACGATCGATGACGCGCCTGATCAGCATGCCGCTGAGATTGCGGACAAACTGCATGATCTCAATGCGTCAGCGATCTTTTTTGTAAACGGACATTTTTTGAAAAAAGATGAAAATAAGAAAGCGCTTAAGCATATTCATGAGTTAGGCTTTATGATCGGAAATCATACAATGACTCATCAAAACTTAAAAGATCTTTCCGAACAAAAACAACGGGAGGAAATCATTGGCGTCAATAAAGCGGTTGAAAAGGTAATAGGAGAGAAACCCGCATTTTTCAGGGCGCCTTTCGGAAGCAATACGGACTACAGTGACAGACTTATAAAAAAAGAAGGTATGGTGAAAATGAACTGGACCTTCGGGTATGATTGGGATCAGAAATATCAATCCAAAAAAGCGCTTACCGATATCACACTGAACAGTCCTTACCTGCGGGACGGCGCCAACATATTGATGCATGACCGGAAATGGACGGCTGAAGCCATGCCGGACATTGTAAAAGGATTGCGTCATAAAGGATATACCGTGATTGACCCTCGAGCTATAAAAAGACCGTAAAAAATAAATGTGTTATACAATTTATCAGTTGACATATTAAATGTGACATAATAATATAATAACAACAAGTAAAAATTAAGCGTTTTCAAATTCTGAGAAATGGGGAATGACAGATGGGTACAATTGTTTGCCAAGACTGTAACGAAGCGATTCATTACTTTGAGGATGAGAAGGTCACGACGTTATACGGAACATGCTGCGGACAATGCCAGTGTCATCTTGAAGAAGAGTAAAAAGCGTAAAAAGGCCCGGAACGATTTCGTTTCGGGCTTCTTTATGTTTATTGGATGGCTTTTTGCTCTTTGATGACTCTGATCATTTCAAGCGTGGCATCTTCGGGACCCTGCACAGGAAGGCCGGCGTCCAAGTTTTTAAAAATGTAGCTGATATTTTCTTCAGTAATGATCTCACCCGGAATAAAGATCGGAATTCCCGGCGGGTACACCATGACAAACTCTGCAATGATCCGTCCCGCGGATTCTGTTAACGGAATGACTTCCGTATTTGCGTAAAACGCGTCTCTTGGCGTCATCGCTAACAGAGGAATCTCAGGAAGCAGAACTTCCGCTTGCTGATGAGCATAGTCATTTGCGGAAGCCTGCTTTGAAATGTCTGTAAGCGCGCTTACAAGACGGTCGGCATCTCCTGCTCTGTCTCCGGGGGTGAAAATACATAAAATATTATACAAATCGGACAGCTCGACTTCGATATTAAATGATTCGCGGAGCCATTTTTCAACGTCATGACCCGTCAGGCCGAGGTTTTTGACCGAAATGATTAATTTAGTCGGATCATAACTGAAAGCAGCTTTTGACCCAGTGATTTCTTCGCCGACACAGCGGATGCCTTCAATTTGATTGAGGCGTTCCCGTGTCTGATCCGCCAGCAGAATCGTTTCTTCAAGAAGATCGCGGCCTTCTGTAGCGAGGCGTTTTCTTGCGACATCCAGTGAAGCGAGAAGCAGATAGGATGTTGACGTTGTCGTCAGCATGCTTAAAATTGACTGTACTCTTTCTTTGGAAACAAGGCCTTCTCTCACATTTAAAATGGAGCTCTGCGTCAGGGAGCCTCCCAATTTGTGCACGCTTGTGGCTGCCATATCAGCGCCCGCCTGCATGGCGGACAGAGGAAGCTTATCATGAAAATGAATATGCACGCCGTGCGCTTCATCGACAAGAACAGGCACATCGAAAGAATGCGCGAGCTTTACAATGCTGCTCAAGTCAGCTGCCACACCGAAGTACGTCGGATTGATGACAAGCAGGCCTTTTGCGTCAGGGTGCTCCGTCAAAGCCCGCTCGGCGGACTCAAGCGTAATGCCGTGAGAAATTCCGAGCTCAGCGTCAATTTCCGGGTGTATAAAAATCGGCACCGCTCCGGAAAATACAATGGCCGACATAATGGATTTATGAACGTTTCTCGGGATGATGATTTTATCTCCGGGTCCGCATACGGCCATGACCATCGTCATAATGGCGCCGCTCGTCCCTTGTACGGAAAAGAAGGTATGGTCTGCGCCGAATGCTTCCGCGGCCAGATCCTGGGCTTCTTTAATGATGCCCTTTGGCGCATGTAAATCATCCAGAGGTTCGATATTAATTAAATCTATGCTTAACGCGTTTTCTCCGATAAATTGTCTGAATTCCGGGTCCATTCCCGCGCCTTTTTTATGGCCCGGAATGTGGAATTGGACAGGCTGTCTGTCCGCGTGCTTTTTCAGTCCGCTGTACAGGGGTGTTTCATGTTGCGGCAATTGTTTTCCCACCTTTATCATAATACCTACGGATTAGTTTGTATTACATTCAGTTTTATTACCCGTTTTTTAAACGTAAAACAAATGAATTATATTATGAACTTGAAAGAAAGTAAAGAACAATTTATGATCTATGGAAGATGCTTATTTTGAGCATGATGATAAAGGAGTGAAGACATTTGGAATATCAATATCCGATGAATGAGGACTGGACGACAGAGGAGGCCGTGGACGTCATTGCTTTTTTTCAGCAGGTGGAAAACGCCTATGAAAAAGGAGCTGACCGAGACAGACTTCTGAATGCGTACCGCCGCTTTAAAGAAATCGTTCCCGGGAAAGCGGAAGAAAAGAAAATCTGCAGCCAATTTGAAGCTGACAGCACCTATTCCCCGTATCGGACTGTGAAACAGGCGAAACAATCAGATCAAGCGATTATCAAAATGTAGACAAAAGCGAGCCGGCAATCGGCCCGCTTTTTATGTTATGAGACTTTCTGAGTCAGTGTGTATAAAAAGGAAAGCTTCCTAAAAGCATCTTCAATGGTTTGCAGGAATTCATTGTTGTTCATGTTGATCACGTCTTCTTTTTGCAGCTGAATGCCGCATAAAAGCTCTGCTTTTTTCACTGTCTGCAGGCGTTCAAATAATGTTTTCAGCTGCTCCTGATCCATGTCGGACTGCTTGTACGCACCTGGCTTCGTATGATCCGGCGACCATACAAAATGACCGGGAATCTGTTTTGTGATTTCCTCCTGCTTCGCTTCCAGCAATCTGCCGTATTCCTCTTTTATCGGAGATTCATAAATGATGGCAAACCATACAAACATATGGGTGTCCCATAAACCGATCTGAAAGTGAGGGAGTTTCTTATAGCCGCGTTTGCTGTTGGCAAAGGCAACCCAGCTGTCAGCCGGCGGGTTGACAGATCTTCTCGCGTGCTTGGCGACATGCGGGAACATTTCATCTCCTGTCAATGCTGACAATGTCGGTGCGAAATGCTCTCCTAACAAGGTCAGCTTCGGACGGACTTGTTCTTTTAACACCTCCATGCGCGGATCTAAGCCTTCTATTGTAAATGTATCGAAGTCTTCTTTTGTAAAACGCATCTGAGTCATCTTTTTCCTCCTTAACGTAAGTATTCATATTTTACCACAGCCGCCGCCGGCCGCAAAAACATTGAGAACGTTTGAGCCGAGAGGAATGGTGGTAAAAAACGAATAGGTAAACACACAATTTTAAGAATGTTGTTACAGCCGAATATAAGTTTCCATACGATATAAGAAGTATCATTAATGAATTGGAAAAATGGGATGCTTTTTTAACAAATGATCTCTGGAAGGGGCGAAAGACAATGAGGCAAGTGGTGAAGGAAGGATTCAGGGAGGAAAAAAATAACCGTGTAGCTGTCTGGAGACTAGAGGTTGATTATGAATTGGCAACCCTGTATGAGGCCATGCAAAAAGAGAATGAAGATCAAATCGATCTCAGCAAAAGAAAACTGGAACGTCTCAGAAAAGAATGGATTCGGCTTAACGGATAAAGAATAGTAAAAACGAACCGCAGGAAATGGTTCGTTTTTACGTGAGAAGGCATTTTTTTCATTTTCCTTGCTTTTTCATCGCCTTTATCAGTATGCTATAGAATAAGCTATACATAGAAAAGAGGTACACGGTATGACAAATTGGACGGAAATTGATGATATCGCAAAACAATGGGTAAAAGAAGCCGGAACGAGAATCAGACAATCCATGCAGGAAAGCTTGACGATTGAAACAAAATCAAATCCGAATGATTTAGTCACAAATATTGATAAAGAGACGGAGCGCTTTTTCATTGACCGTATACAAGGAACTTTTCCCGGACACCGGATTCTCGGAGAAGAAGGGCAGGGGGATAAACTCCGCTCCCTTGACGGAATCGTCTGGATCATTGATCCGATTGACGGGACGATGAATTTTGTCCATCAAAAGCGGCATTTCGCGATCTCCATCGGCATCTTTGAAGACGGAAAAGGCAAAATCGGCTTAATTTATGATGTGATGCAGGACGAACTGTATCACGCATTCAGCGGAAAAGGGGCTTATCTGAACGATGCGCCGCTTGCTCCTTTAAAAGAAGCTTCCATTGAAGAAGCCATTATTGCAATCAATGCCACATGGGTGACGGAAAACAGAAGGATTGACCCGAGTATTTTGGCGCCGCTCGTAAAACGGGTCAGAGGAACGCGTTCCTACGGTTCGGCGGCACTTGAGCTGGCCAGTGTTGCGGCCGGCCGCATTGACGCATATATTACGATGAGGCTCGCGCCGTGGGATTACGCTGCCGGCTGCGTGCTGCTGAACGAAGTCGGGGGCATTTACACGACCACAGACGGCGAGCCGTTCACGTTTTTAGACAACCACAGCGTGCTTGCGGGGAATCCGGCTATACATAAAATTATCTTTGACGACTATTTACATGCTGACAGGTAGAGATTTTGAAGAAGAAGATCTCGGGTTTCTGGAGCAGCTGGCGGCATCCCACCCGGTGTGGAAAAACGAAGAGTTCGGAACAAAAAATGCGGCGGAGTTTATGCTTGCATACTCCATGTACAATGGAACGTGGCTCGTATGGGAGATTGACGGCGCTCCTGCCGCCGTCAGTTTTCATTTGGAATGGGCCCCTTCAAACGGAAAACCGTGGCTCGGAACCGTGGCCGTCGCTCCGGAGGCAAAAGAGAAAGGAATCGGACGCGCGGTCATTGAAGAGATTGCGGGCCGGCTGAGAGGAGAGCATAAAGCGATGTTTTCAGCCGTTCCCCTGGACAGGCAGGAATGGGTTTTGTTTTTAAGTCAATGCGGCTTTGAACAGCTTAAGCTTGAAAAAGACGATCGGGAAAAGACATATATGATCATGGTGAAGCCATTGTGAAATGTTCA
This sequence comes from Bacillus sp. JK62, assembly GCF_053663455.1. Lineage (NCBI taxonomy): Bacteria > Bacillati > Bacillota > Bacilli > Caryophanales > Bacillaceae > Bacillus > Bacillus sp. JK62. The sequence goes on along the minus strand of NZ_JBSJQA010000006.1, from coordinate 697,261 downwards.
GATATAAAAAAGAGACCGGATTTCTCCGGTCTCTTTTCTTGTTTACAAGCCGACCGCATTCCAGGCCGCTTCTACGCTTGCAGCGTCTTGAGAGCCGTAAAGGTCCCGCGCTGATTGAATCAAAGCTGCTTTTGCATCTTTAAAGCTTGATGACGGAGTGAGATATACCGTCAGTGCGCGATAGTAAATCTGCTCCGCTTTTTTCACGCCGATTTTTGTAATCGTGTTGTAAGCGGCTTTGTTCGGAATTCCGCTGTTTGTATGCACGCCGCCGTAGTCGCCGGCATCAGTGTTCGGAAGGTTTTGATAATTTTTGTAATGGTCTGGCTGTCCGTATTTTGTCGGATTGGATAAGCTGCGGAGAGCCGGCTGGCTGACCGTAATATCCTCACCGATATCCCAGTCCTCAGTATCGGTGAAGTACCCGAATACATCAGAGAAGGATTCGTTTAAAGCGCCCGGCTGATTTTCATAGTTCAGGTTGGCTGTTTCCTGTGTAACGCCGTGTGTCATTTCATGGGCCGTGACGTCCATTGAACCGGAAAGAGGCGAGAAGAATGAGCCGTCACCGTCACCGTAAATCATTTGGTCGCCGATCCAGGCCGCGTTATTGTATTTGCTGCCGTAATGAACGGAAGATACGATTTTGCCGCCTCTATTGTCGTAGCTGTTGCGTTTAAACGTCTGATAGAAATAATCATACACTTTGCCGAGATTGTAATGCGCATCAACCGCAGCGCGCTGAGAAGAAGTTGTGAACTGGTTTGTAGTGCTAGATACGAGCGTGCCCGGCAGGTTATATTGTCGGTTTTGCAGATCGTACGTAATAATTTGTGTTCCGGTAGGCTTCGAAAGATCGCGCATTACATATTTGCCGTTTTCAGAAGAAATATTTAATGAGACCGTTTTTCCTTTAAGAGTCGTACCTGTTCCGGTTGCAGCGGCATGCTCCACTTTGTTTTGCTTTTTCAGGACTTTCCCTGTTTCCGCATCAACGGTTACTTCCCAGTTAGCTGGTTCCGGTTCGATGTAGCGGATGGTTACATCATAGGCGAGGCGGTATTTACCGTCTTTTGTGGCCGCTGCTTTCAGCTCGGCTTTGTTTTTGTTTGCAACGTTGCCGTTAGAGACGGCTTCAGGTGATTTGCCGATTGCTTTAAAAGCATGATCCAGCGCCTGATTTGCAGATAATTTTTTGCTGTTTGCCGTTTTGGCAGAAGCATCGTTGTTTAATTCACCGTTAATCGCATAGACATTGTTGGATTTATCGACGTGAATAATGACTTGCGAGTCTTTCACAGGCACACCGTTAACGACAGGCACATAACGGAAGTGCTTGTAGCCGAGATCATCGGTCGTGTGGTCAATCAGCTTCAGTCTCTCAGAAGGGTTGCCTTTGAAGACTTTGCCGTTTTGTTTCAAGTATTGCTTGATTGCTTTGTCACTGACTGAAGGCAATTCAGATTGCACCAAAGAATGCTTCGGCACAAAGTTCGTCAGGTTTTCTTTAAGCTGAGGATTCTCAGCGGCCTGAACACCCGGAAGACTGATGGTTAAACTCATAAAGGAAGCGGCGACAGCAACAGACAATTTCTTACCTAAACCCACAATAAATCCCCCTTTTTGAAAATAATGAAAACCTATATTGTTATAATAAACCAGCATTCTCTCATTCTGCAATATAAAACTAGACTCCGCTGATGAATTGATAGAATCGTCCCGTAAAGGCTTCCGGCGGGCAGCGTCAGGGGATAAGCCGAGAGGCACGTGTTGAATCAGACATGAGTCGAATGATGCGATTTATTCTGAAAAAAATGACAAATGAAGTCGGGAAAAATGATAGGGGAAAAATGTTCCGATCTGTAAAACTTTTTTTATAGCCGTTTGTCTAAACAGGTGAGGCCTTAATAAACGAAAAGGATTGTTTCAGATGTCAGAGATTTTCAGTCATTTTATTCTGCATTTCGACAGATATTTCAAGAGTGTCTTACGAAGAGATTGCTGATGTTTTGGACTGGAGTCTTTCGAAGGTGAAGAGCACCCTGTACAGGGCGAGAATGCAGCTGAAACAGCACTTGGCGGAAAAAAGGAAGGACGGACAGATATGACTTGCTGTTTAGTGAGAGATTTACTCCCTTTATATATTGAAGGCGATTGTGAAACAGAAACGGAGCGGTTTATTTCCCGCCATCTTGAATCATGCGGTAAGTGCGGGAGTTTATATCATATGATGAAGGCGCCGCTTGACCTCGGCATCCCTGAGATGAAGGCGCCCCCCTGTTATGCAGAAGAAGAAAGGCGGTTTAAGGAACGGTATTACGGGAAGCTGCTGATAAAAGCAGCCGGTTTGTTCGGCGCTGTTTTCTTTATCATGCTGATCCTTAAACTGCTGATTTAAAAAAACGCCCGGCTGAATGACCGGGCGTTTTATCCGTTTACTCAGCCGGATGAAAGGCTGTATAAATGCCTTCAAGCAATTCCTGCGGCAGTGAATTAAAGAATCCGGCACACAGCTTTGCTTCTTTTTTTCCTGCTCCTGCTTTTTCAGCAAGGTCCTGATCAAACGTATACACACCGTCTTCTTCAATCAGCGCAGATTGAAGGATATGAAGACTTTGGGAAAAAGCGGTGAACAGCTGATCAACGATAAGGGCCTCTTTTTCCGTAAATCCGAGCTCCACCGCTTTTTCTTTATTAAATGTATATTCGCCGTCCGTTTTCTCGATACATTGAGAAAGAACGGTTAAAAATTCGGTTGAACTGTCCCACAGCTTTTGAATGGTCTGTGCGGTTTCTTTATCTAATCCCAATTCAACCGCTTTTTCACCGTCAAAATAATAGACGCCGTCTTTTTCGTAAATGGATTGGCTGATGATGTCAATGAGTTTTGCCGCGTCTTCCGGTGTTTTCTCTCCGGAAGCCTGCAGGGCATGTGGTTCATTTGCCTGGATCGTTTTTGCGCCGGCAGAATCAAGCGGACTGAATGCAAGCAAGGCGGCTGAGGCGGTTGCGGCGGCAGTTACAGCGGTTTTCTTCAAAAAAGATGTTTTCATTTCATTCTCTCCTTGTCATGTGTATTTGCTTACAGTCACAAGTATAAAAAGACAATGATGGAATTGATATAGGAGGTATGGTATTTTCTGCATAACGATGCCGGACTATTTCAGACTGTATATTCTGAGGGAATCTGCTGATGTAACTAGAATGGGGGCCGTCATTTCCGGCTTCCTGACTAGGCTGCGGGGGAGATAAGCCTTACATCTGGAGCCTGTTTTGAGGATATAAAAAAGCCTGAATCTTTGATTCAGGCTTCATAAGATATTGTCTTTCCATGTTTACGGAATTTTGCAAAGGGTCATGCTTTTAATCAAGCAGTCCCTGTTCGCGCATTTTTTTCTTTGCGGTGAAACCGCTTCCCATCATGGCGATAACGAGAACAATGCTTCCGATGATGCCCCATGCGCTTTTCTCAGCGATTGATACGCCGATCAGCATCATGCTGAAGACTGCTGCGAATGCAAATAATAATAAGAGCCAATTCAATTTTTTCATATTTCCATCCCCTTTAACGTCATACTTTCAGTTTACAGAAAAACGTAACGCTTTTAAAGAGGATGTGTGGTATAATATGAAAGTTATCTAATTTTTTTAGGAGATGAAAATGTGAAACTTCGAAACGATCTTCGCAACATCGCGATTATTGCCCACGTTGACCATGGGAAAACGACTTTGGTAGACCAATTGCTTCACCAAGCCGGAACATTCCGTGCCAACGAAAATATTGCCGAACGCGCAATGGATTCAAACGATCTTGAACGTGAACGCGGTATTACAATTCTTGCGAAAAATACTGCGATTAACTATAAAGATACACGCATTAATATTTTGGACACTCCGGGACACGCCGACTTCGGCGGAGAGGTAGAACGGATTATGAAAATGGTTGACGGCGTTCTGTTAGTCGTTGACGCATATGAAGGCTGCATGCCGCAAACCCGTTTCGTACTGAAAAAAGCCCTTGAGCAGAACTTAAATCCGGTTGTCGTCGTAAACAAAATCGACCGTGATTTCGCCCGCCCGGAAGAAGTCATTGATGAAGTGCTTGATTTGTTCATCGAGCTTGACGCAAACGAAGAACAGCTTGAGTTCCCTGTCGTCTACGCTTCTGCGATTAACGGAACGGCAAGTCTGGATCCGAAAAAGCAGGACGAAAACATGGAATCACTGTATGAAACGATTCTTGAACATGTCCCTGCCCCGGTAGATAACGCCGAAGAGCCTCTTCAATTCCAAGTGGCGCTGCTTGATTACAATGATTATGTCGGCCGTATCGGTATCGGACGCGTTTTCCGCGGCACGATGAAAGTGGGTCAGCAGGTTTCATTGATGAAACTTGACGGAACGGTTAAATCATTCCGTGTAACGAAAATCTTCGGTTTCCAAGGATTGAAACGCGTGGAAATTGAAGAAGCGAGAGCGGGAGACCTTGTTGCCGTTTCGGGCATGGAAGACATCAACGTCGGTGAAACGGTTTGTCCGGCTGACCACCATGAGCCGCTGCCGGTTCTGCGCATTGATGAGCCTACGCTTCAAATGACATTTGTCGTAAACAACAGCCCGTTTGCAGGCCGTGAAGGCAAATATGTCACAGCCCGCAAAATTGAAGAGCGTCTGAACGCGCAGCTTCAAACAGACGTCAGTCTTCGTGTCGAACCGACTGCATCACCAGACGCATGGGTTGTTTCAGGACGGGGTGAGCTTCACCTGTCCATTTTAATTGAAAACATGCGCCGTGAAGGCTATGAGCTTCAAGTGTCTAAACCTGAAGTTATCATTAAGGAAATCGACGGCGTCAGCTGCGAGCCTGTTGAGCGCGTGCAGATTGACGTGCCTGAAGAGCATACCGGTTCTGTTATGGAATCAATGGGTGCGAGAAAAGGCGAAATGCTTGATATGATTAATAACGGAAACGGCCAGGTCCGCCTGATCTTTACCGTACCTTCACGCGGACTCATCGGCTATTCTACTGAGTTTCTGTCACTGACACGCGGTTTCGGTATCCTGAACCACACGTTTGACAGCTATCAGCCGATGCAAAAAGGCCAAGTCGGAGGCAGACGTCAAGGTGTGCTCGTTTCCATGGAAAACGGAAAAGCGACATCTTACGGAATTCAAGGTATTGAAGACCGCGGCGTCATCTTCGTTGAGCCCGGAACAGAAGTATATGAAGGCATGATTGTCGGCGAACATAACCGTGACAATGACCTTGTCGTCAATGTCAGCAAAATGAAACAGCAGACAAACGTCCGTTCCGCTACGAAGGATCAAACGACTACGATTAAGAAAGCGCGCATTATGTCGCTTGAAGAATCACTCGAGTACTTAAACGAGGATGAATACTGCGAAGTAACGCCGGAATCCATCCGTTTAAGAAAGAAAATCCTGAATAAAAACGAACGTGAAAAAGCGGCGAAAAAGAAAAAAACAGCAGGAATGTCTTAATCACTTGCAGAATTTGAAAAGGTAGAACCCGAACGGAAAAGGGGAGGGGGATCTTTTTGAATGAAGTAAGTGAACGGCTGTCGTTCTTTGCGGCTCTTTACCAAGTGGATGAGCATCCGCTGGCGGGAATGTGGCTGTTATACGGAACGATCGTCGTGCTTTCGATGATTGTATTTAAACTCGGCTTTGCCAAACGGCTGCCGGTGTTGAAGGCTGCGGCAGTTTATCTCTTTCTCGTGCTCGGCTGCACCGTGCTGACTTTTTTCGGTGTGTTTCTGCCGGTCGGAGAAGGGCTTGTTGTCGCCGCCTTGATTTTGATCATTTACAAAATCCGTCTGCACCAGTCTAAAAAAAGCCAGTCAGCTAAACCGCAATAAAAAAATGACCTTGCCTTCCGGCGGGTCATTTTTTATTCGGTTTATTTTTTCAGTTTATCTTTTTTCGCTTTTTGTCCGGGATGAAAGGAAAAGTGTCCGGTATTCAGCCGCGCCTCCGTTTTGATTTTGATTCGGTCATGGCATTCCCGGCACATATATGTATGAATCGGACGATTGCGGAGGCGTTTGGCTGTCAGTGTTTCATCATCAATTTGTTCGATTTTGTCGCAAATGGAACATTTTACTCTCATTGATTTTCACCTCTTTCACTATGACAAGCATTATATCATGGATGCCCCTCCTGCCAAAGGGAAAGAAAGCAGCGCCCTTCCTTTGGAGCGGGCGCTGCTTTTTACTGGCGGTTTTTCATATGATGATCCGATTGATCGTTCTGTTCGTTCTGCAGCTTGTTCTGGTCTCTTTGGTTCAGCTGATCATCATTCGATTGAGTCGGTGATTCTTTTTCATTGTCGGTCACATCATTCGGGACTTCCGGCATGACACGACCGACGATGGCGGCAAGTTCGTCCAAAATGCCTGAAACGGGGCGGCCGGCTTTAATGTCGCTGCCCATGCCTCTCAGACGGGAAACCGTATCAGGATCAGCCACGACAACGGCATTGGCGCCGTAAGGATCGTTTTTTAACGCCTGGGCAACCGTGTATTTAATGCTCTCCACTTTGCTTCTTTCTAAATTGTCATCCACATCGATTCCGACAACGGAGTATCTTCCGAGTACAACCGCGGTGGCATCTGAAATGCCGGGGATTTTTTCGGTTACTTCGACGAGATGCTTAGCGATGTCTGTCCGGCCGGGATTTTCAGCTGTCTCAGGAGCCGTATTTTTCACATGAATCGGTTTTGCATCACGCTGATCGGTTGATTCGTTCTGGATATTGCGGCCGCGGCCGTCCTGTACAGCAGTGCAGCCGGTCAGGATAAACAAGGCTTGTATGATAATGAAAAGAATTCGCACGTCAGATTCCCTCCTTGAATGCTTTCATTTATTTTATTGTTGAATTAACCTTCTATCTTTATTCACCAAATCATATATTTTAGCAGGCATCCCCGTTTTTCGCGGAAAGAGAAGCACACGATGGGCTTTGATCCTTATTTCAGGAGGCTGAGACTTGAGTAAAATTTATGTGTTAGATACGAATGTACTTTTGCAGGATCCTAACGCCATTTTTTCCTTTGAAGAAAACGAAGTTGTCATCCCCGCCGTCGTGCTGGAAGAGGTCGATTCAAAAAAGCGGTATATGGACGAGGTCGGGAGAAATGCGAGGCACGTATCTAAGCTGATAGACGGGCTCAGGGAGAAAGGAAGGCTGCACGAGAAAGTTCCGCTTGAAAGCGGAGGAACGCTCAGAATTGAACTGAACCACCGGTCATTTCATCAGCTCCAAGAAATTTTTATCGAAAAAACGAATGATAACCGCATTTTGGCGGTGGCAAAAAATTTAAGCCTTGAGGAGGAAACGAAAGAAAACGGCCGCCTCGTCATCCTGGTCAGCAAAGATGTGCTTGTCAGGGTAAAGGCGGATGCCATCGGGCTTTTGGCGGAGGATTTTTTAAACGACAGAGTCGTTGACCATGATGAAATATATAGCGGGTACAAAGATATATTTATGAATAAAGAGCGGTTTGCCTCGTTTTATAAAAACAAACAAATTCCAGTCAAGGAGCTTCAGCAGCATCAGGTTTATCCGAATCAATTTGTGCTGATGAAAGATGAATTAGGAGGATCTTCGTCTGCGGTCGGCATGGCGGATAAGAAAGGCGAGACCGTAAAAAGACTCGTTTTCGATGATGAGCACGTATGGGGTATCAGGCCGAAGAACGTCCAGCAGACAATGGCGCTCGAACTTCTGCTGAGGGAAGATATCCCGCTTGTCACCCTGATCGGAAAAGCGGGAACGGGAAAAACCTTGCTTGCTCTCGCGGCAGGGCTTCTGCAGACGGAGGATCTCGGTATTTATAAAAAGCTGATCGTCGCGCGTCCCATCGTCCCGGTGGGAAAGGATATCGGATATTTGCCGGGCGAAAAAGAGGAAAAGCTCAAGCCGTGGATGCAGCCGATCTTTGATAATCTTGAATTTTTATTCAATGCGAAAAAGCCGGGTGAACTTGAAGCGATTTTGGCAGGAATCGGATCGATTCAGGTGGAGGCGCTGACATACATTCGGGGAAGAAGCATTCCGGATCAGTTTATTATTATTGATGAGGCTCAGAATCTGACGAGGCACGAGGTCAAAACGCTTTTGACAAGGGTGGGAGAGGGAAGCAAAATTGTCCTGATGGGCGATCCGGAGCAAATAGATCACCCATACTTAGACAGTTTAAACAACGGACTTGCTTATGTTGTAGAGCGGTTTAAAGGACAAACCGTCTCCGGCAGCGTGAAGCTTGTGAAAGGTGAGAGATCCGGCCTTGCACAGCTTGCCGCCGATTTGTTATAAAACTTCGATTTCTGTGACGCCCGTTATCGGTTTTTCAAAGTCTCCGTCCACGTAAAAATGGACCGGACCGCCGTCTTGAAGCGGTTTTCCCGCATCGCTGAAATGCGCGATTGCGTCCATCGCCTTTTCGAGCGGCACTTCGGTTCTTTCTGATTTTGAAATAAATGCGCACAGGACAGCGCTTTCTTTCGGCTCGGCATTTGCTAAAACAGCGCCGAGCTTCATGGCGAAGCTGCCGTTCATCAGTCTTTCTTTTTCATAACGTTTTTCACTTTTTAAAGTCGGCGGCGAAATGCGCCCTTCTCTGATCACCCGTTCAGGATCAAGCGTATGCTCCTGGGTTTCTGCAGAGCCGTCCGGATGAACAGGCTGATTGTTTTCAAACGGAAATTTGCGGTCATCGAAAATCCAGACACTCGGATCAATTGTAATCGGGTATGTAACATTGCCTTTTACTTGAATAACGCTCATGTTGAAGCCCCCCTTTACTTAAAGTATAAAAGTTTTCGCATGAATTGTCACTTTGCGTCGCAAATTAGATGTATACAATGGCAGCGAAGTGAGGATGATCGACATGGTATGCCGGCATTACCAAGAGCTGGACGCATTAGTTCAGGAAGCGAAAAAAAGGACCGAAGAAGGCAAAGTGGCAGACTATATTCCGGCTCTGGCTGAATCCGAACAAGACAGCCTTTCGGTCACGATTTATCATGCGGAAAATACATGTCTGACGGCAGGAGACGCCGACCGGACATTTACGCTGCAGAGCATTTCGAAAGTGCTTTCTCTGGCGCTCGTACTGATGGATTACGGAAAGGAAAAGGTGTTCAGCTGCGTGGGTCAGGAGCCGACCGGCGACCCGTTTAACTCCATGATTAAGCTTGAAACAGTGAATCCGGGCAAGCCTTTAAATCCGATGATTAATGCGGGAGCTCTCATCGTTACGGCTTTAATTAAAGGGCATTCGCCGAAAGACCGCCTGGATTACCTGCTCGGATTCATCAGAAGACTTGCGAACAATCAGGACATTACATATTGCAGACATGTCGCGGAATCGGAATTCAAATCTTCCATGATTAATCGGGCCATGTGTTATTACATGAAGCAGTATGACATTTTTAAAGGCGATGTTGAAGAGGTCATGGATTTGTATACAAAACAGTGCGCGATTAAGATGAGCAGTCTGGATTTAGCCAAAATCGGCTGTGTATTCGCCCTTGACGGGAAGCATCCGGAAACCGGGGAACAGGTCATTAAAAAAGATGTGGCGAGAATCTGCAAGACGTTTATGGTGACATGCGGCATGTACAATGCGAGCGGGGAATTCGCAATAAAGGTCGGCATTCCCGCTAAAAGCGGCGTTTCGGGAGGAATCATGGGCATTTCGCCGTACAACTTCGGAATCGGTATATTCGGCCCGGCGCTTGATGAAAAAGGCAACAGCATCGCGGGTGTGAAGCTTTTGGAAATCATGTCTGAGAAATACAGGCTGAGTATTTTTTGAAACATTTTTTATCATAACATCTGCTTAAATCCTCTTGCAATTTCATCTGATACCCTTTATGATAAATAGAAGAATTAGGTACTCGCCTGGGGAACGGAGGGATACTTTTGGCTTCAGAGATTATAGTTGACCATCAGCAGAAAGCATTCGAGCTGTTGAAGTTAGATGCTGAGAAGATTTTGAAGCTGATCCGAGTACAAATGGATAACTTAACGATGCCTCAATGTCCTCTGTATGAAGAGGTCTTGGATACTCAGATGTTCGGACTGTCGAGGGAAATCGATTTTGCTGTCCGCCTGGGATTAGTTGACGAAAACGACGGCAAAGAGCTGCTGGACAGACTTGAAAGAGAACTGTCTGCTTTGCATGACGCGTTTACAGGAAAATAAATGATCAAACTCAAACTATTCAACGGTTTGGGTTTTTTTATAACCGTAAACCGTTTTTTTTGCATCTTCTTTTCGTAAGACGGTCTCTTAATCTGCATTTCATCCGAAAAACTATAAAGAAACTGCGTAAATTGTTTATGAATTATAGTAAAATATAATACGCAATAGGTATTAAACGTAAGCTTTAAGCAGGAAAGAGGATGTTATGTTTAAAAGAATGTTAAAATCTTACGATTATTCATTGATATGCGCTATCATTCTGCTGTGCAGTTTCGGGTTGGTAATGGTATACAGCTCAAGCATGATTACCGCCGTTATGCGTTACGGCGTGAGCAGCGACTATTTCTTTAAACGGCAGCTGTTCGCCGTCATCGCGGGGTTTGTGCTGTTTATTATCGCGGCCGTTTTTCCGTACAAAGTGTTCGCCCATCAAAAGATTCAGAAAATCATACTGCTTGCGTCAGTGGCTGCGCTTTGCGCGCTGTTTGTTTTCGGACATGTTGCCGGAAATGCGCAAAGCTGGTTTAAAATCGGCGGAATGGCCATTCAGCCGGGGGAATTTGTCAAGCTGACCCTGATACTGTATCTTGCCGCGGTGTACGCAAAGAAACAAAGCTACATCGATCAGCTTTTGACGGGGGTTGCGCCGCCGGTGATCGTCACCGTAGTCATTTGTGCGCTTATCGCTATTCAGCCCGACTTCGGAACGGCGATGATTATCGGTCTGATCGCGTTTTGCGTCATTATGTGTTCGGGATTCAGCGGAAGGACCCTGCTCAGGCTGGTTCTCATGGCGGGAATCGTATTACTCCTTGTCAGCCCGATCATCTATCTGAAATGGGACGATATTTTGACACCCGGGCGTATGAGCCGGTTTGAAAGCCTTGAAAATCCATTTAAATACGCCAGCACATCAGGCCTGCAGATTATAAATTCGTATTATGCGATCGGCTCAGGCGGTTTTTTCGGTCTCGGTCTTGGAGAAAGCATTCAAAAATACGGTTATCTGCCTGAATCGCATACAGACTTTATTATGGCGGTTATTTCAGAGGAGCTCGGCATTTTCGGCGTCCTGTTTGTCATTGTGCTGCTGGCTTTTGTCGTGTTAAAAGGTTTTTATATTGCGAGAAAATGTGAAGATCCGTTCGGAAGCCTTTTGGCAATCGGGATATCCAGCATGATTGCGATTCAGACCTTTATCAATCTCGGCGGTGTCAGCGGTTTAATTCCGATCACAGGTGTTCCGCTGCCGTTTATCAGCTACGGGGGATCATCAATGTTTTTGTTATTAACGAGCGCCGGTATATTGGTGAATGTCAGCATGCATGTCAAGTACTCAGAAAAGAAGAAAAAGAGGGAGCCCGTTCCGTCTAAGGGGGTAAAAAGACGGCAGACGGAAAAATCTGTGTATCTCTAAAAAACAAGTGTATACACAGGGCGGATATTCCTTTATTATAAACTACATATTTATTAGGCCAAGGGGGAGAAAAGTTTGTCACAACAATCCATCCAAAAAGTGTTAGTAGCAAACAGGGGAGAAATTGCGATCCGGATTTTCCGGGCGTGCACAGAATTGAACATCAGAACGGTAGCCGTTTATTCAAAAGAAGATTCGGGCTCCTATCATCGCTATAAAGCGGATGAAGCTTATCTTGTGGGCGAAGGCAAAAAACCGATTGACGCGTATCTTGATATTGAAGGGATTATTGAGATCGCAAAAAGAAACGGCGTTGATGCCATTCATCCGGGCTACGGATTTCTCTCTGAAAATATCCAATTTGCGAGACGCTGTGAAGAAGAGGGTATCGTATTTATCGGACCGACGTCAGCGCATTTGGATATGTTCGGAGATAAGGTAAAGGCGAGGGAGCAGGCGGAAAAAGCCGGTATCCCCGTTATTCCGGGGAGTGACGGACCGGCTGAAACAATAAAAGATGTCGAACAATTCGCAAAAGTCCACGGATTTCCGTTTATTATTAAAGCATCGCTCGGAGGCGGAGGCCGCGGAATGAGAATCGTCCGAAGCGAAAGCGAATTGAAAGAATCGTTTGAGCGGGCCAAATCAGAAGCGAAAGCCGCATTCGGAAACGATGAAGTGTATGTTGAAAAACTGATCGAAAATCCTAAGCATATTGAAGTTCAGGTGATCGGAGATAAAGAAGGCAATGTCGTCCATCTGTATGAGCGGGACTGTTCCGTTCAGAGACGCCATCAAAAGGTCATTGAGGTGGCGCCGAGTGTATCTTTGCAGCCTGAATTAAGGGACGAAATCTGCGAAGCGGCTGTGGCGCTTGCGAAAAATGTCGGCTATATCAACGCGGGGACCGTGGAATTTCTCGTAGCGGGCGGTGAATTTTACTTTATTGAAGTGAACCCGCGCGTACAAGTAGAGCATACGATTACGGAAATGATAACGGGGGTTGATATCGTTCAGACGCAGATCCTCGTCGCGCAGGGCCACGGACTGCACAGCCGTGCCGTCAATATCCCAGAGCAGAAAGACATTTTTACAAACGGGTATGCGATACAATCACGTGTGACCACTGAAGATCCGCTGAATGACTTTATGCCTGACACGGGTAAAATTATGGCTTACCGCTCAGGCGGCGGTTTCGGCGTCCGCCTTGATACGGGAAACAGCTTCCAGGGCGCCGTCATCACGCCTTATTATGATTCACTGCTCGTCAAGCTGTCGACATGGGCGCTGACGTTTGAACAGGCATCAGCGAAAATGGTCCGCAACCTGCAGGAATTCAGGATCAGGGGCATTAAGACCAATATTCCGTTTCTTGAAAACGTGGCAAAGCATGAAAAATTCCTGACGGGCCAATACGACACATCGTTTATCGACACAACGCCTGAGCTGTTTGTTTTCCCAAAACAGAAGGACCGCGGAACAAAAATGCTTTCCTATATCGGCAATGTCACGGTGAACGGTTTTCCGGGAATCGGGAAAAAAGAAAAACCTGCATTTGATAAGCCTCAGACCGTTACGTTAGATATCGGGGAAAAGCCGGCAAACGGTACGAAACAGATCCTTGATGAAAGAGGCGCCGAGGGGCTTGCAGACTGGGTGAAAGAGCAAAAATCCGTGCTCCTGACCGATACAACGTTCAGGGATGCCCATCAGTCCCTGCTCGCAACACGGATCAGATCCAATGATTTGAAAAAAATCGCGAATCCTACGGCTGCCCTGTGGCCTGAACTGTTCAGCCTTGAAATGTGGGGAGGCGCGACATTTGATGTAGCGTACCGTTTCTTAAAAGAAGACCCTTGGAAACGCCTTGAAGATCTCCGTAAGGAAGTGCCGAACACATTGTTCCAGATGCTCCTTCGTTCATCAAATGCCGTCGGTTATACAAACTATCCGGACAATGTCATCCAAAAATTTGTCCGGCAGTCAGCGGAGTCCGGTATTGACGTATTCCGGATCTTTGACAGCCTGAACTGGGTAAAAGGGATGACGCTGGCCATCGATGCCGTCCGTGAAACCGGAAAAGTGGCGGAGGCTGCGATTTGTTACACGGGAGATATTCTTGATAAGACCCGGACGAAATATGATTTGCAATATTATCTTTCTATGGCGAAAGAGCTTGAGGCGTCTGGTGCGCACATTCTCGGCATTAAAGACATGGCCGGTCTTTTGAAACCTCAAGCCGCATACGAACTTGTCTCAGCGCTGAAGGAAACGATTGATATTCCCGTTCATCTTCACACGCATGATACGAGCGGCAATGGCGTCTTTCTCTATGCCAAAGCTGTTGAAGCGGGTGTGGACATCGTGGATGTCGCCGTCAGCTCAATGGCGGGTCTGACTTCACAGCCGAGCGCAAGCGGATTTTATCATGCCCTTGAAGGAAACAGCCGCCGTCCTGAAATGGATGTCCGGCAGGTGGAAAGACTGTCACAATATTGGGAATCCGTCCGTCAGTATTACAGTGAATTTGAAAGCGGGATGAAGTCTCCGCATACTGAGATTTATAATCATGAAATGCCGGGCGGCCAGTACAGCAATCTGCAGCAGCAGGCAAAAGGAGTCGGCCTGGGCGATCGCTGGAATGAGGTGAAAGACATGTACAGCGTCGTCAACCGCATGTTCGGCGACGTCGTGAAAGTAACACCTTCTTCCAAAGTCGTCGGAGATATGGCGCTTTACATGGTGCAAAACAATTTAACAGAACAAGATGTTTATGATAAAGGCGAAACGCTTGATTTTCCGGATTCAGTCGTTGAGCTCTTTAAAGGGCAGATCGGCCAGCCGCACGGCGGATTTCCGGAAAAACTGCAAAAGCTCGTTCTGAAAGGACAGACGCCGATCACGGTAAGACCGGGGGAGCTGCTTGAACCGGTATCTTTTGAAGGCATTAAAGAAGAATGGAAAGAAACGCATCAGATGGAATTGAGTGATCAGGACGCAATCGCGTATGCTCTTTATCCGAAGGTGTTTACTGAATATGTTAAAACGGCTGAACGCTTCGGTGATATTTCCGTATTGGACACACCGACTTTCTTCTACGGCATGACACTCGGTGAAGAAATCGAAGTGGAAATCGAGCGCGGAAAAACGCTGATCGTGAAGCTTGTATCTATCGGTGAACCGCAGCCAGATGCGACACGTGTCGTTTATTTCGAATTGAACGGCCAGCCGCGCGAGGTGGTCATTAAAGATGAAAGCATTAAATCGTCCGTGCAGGAAAAATTAAAAGCAGATCGGACAAACCCAAGCCACATTGCGGCATCTATGCCGGGAACAGTCATAAAATTGCTAACGGAAACCGGGGCAAAGGTGAATAAAGGCGATCATCTGATGATTAATGAAGCGATGAAAATGGAGACGACGGTACAGGCGCCGTTCTCCGGGACGATACAGCAGATTCATGTGAAAAACGGTGAACCGATTCAGACAGGCGATTTACTGATCGAAATTGAAAAAGCGTAAAAAATGAACATAAAAAACCCTGATCCGCCCCGTGTGCGATCAGGTTTTTTATATGTGAAAAGGCCGAAGCTCTGATGCTTCGGCCTTTTCGTGTGCCTCAGATGTTCCGCTGTTTTGATTCATAGCGGAAGCGGGCGATTAATAATAAGAAATAGCATAAGACGCCGAACAGGCCGGCAATAAAGAGCGAATGGGCAAGTGCAAAGCCGGTGGCCATTTCTGAATAAACAACCATGATTCCGGAGAGCGCCTGTAATACAACAAAGGCAAGAGCCGCTATCCAGCCCCCAAGAATCTGTTTTTGGTCTTTGTAGGAGCGCACCGCATGCGCAAAAGCGACAAGAATCCATACGAACAGAAGCAGCGCTGCCGTTCTGTGGCCCATCTGCACCCATTCCTGAAAATGGGACGGAAGCCCGTGATTCAGCCTGCTGCAAAGCGGAACGTCAGGGCAGGCAAGGCTTGATTTCGTATGGCGCACATAAGCCCCCGTATAAACGACGATATACGTGTAAATCGAAAGGCCGATCATATGAAACTGCATTTTCCTGCCGATTCTGAGCGGCTTGACGAGCTTTTTGTCTGATTTATCAGCTTCAAATATGAGCAGCGTCAAAATCAGAACAGAAGCGAAAGAAATCAGCGATATGCCGAAATGAAGCGCCATAACGAGCGCATTTGATCCGAAAACAACCGCTAATGCGCCGAGAAGCGCCTGTAAAAATAAAAAGATAATGGACATAATGGCGAGAAAGGTTGTTTCACGGAAAACAGGCGTGACTTTTCTCCATGCCCAAAAAGCCAGACTCAGCACGAGAACGATTGAGACACCGCTTGCGAGTCTGTGGCTCCATTCAATGATAGAAGCGGCGTTAAGCTCCGGGAAAAACCGGCCGTGGCACAGCGGCCACTGCCTTCCGCATCCGAGACCCGATCCTGTTTTTGTGACAAGAGCGCCGCCGATCAGCACGACGAGCATAACGAATGTCGTCAGCACGCCGAGCGCTTTCAAAGCTTTATTCATTTTACATTCACCTTCTTAACAAACTGGACAAAATGATATACGTACCAAGTGTAAGCGAATATGTGTTTTGTGGCAATTCTCAATTCTGTTTGTTCACAAAAATATAATAGAATCAGGACTTCTTAGATAATGGGGTTGATTATTCCAGATGGGTCTGATAGAAATAAAGTAACCGCTTTATTATGAAACCGGCGGATTTGGTAAAATTCATAAAAAGTTCACAAATAAATTCCTGTTTCTCGTTTAATATTTAAGAGGATGTTTTTTTACAGGTCATTATCTTGTATGATAGAGTTGCAGGTCTTAAAAAACCTGCTTTAGGTTTGTAAGGGAGGTTTACGTTATGGCTAATTCCAGAATTTTAAACGATACAGCTATAGACGGACAGATTGAAGAGACGACGGCATGGAAGGATTTCCTTTCGCTTATCAAAATAGGAATCGTCAATTCGAATTTAATTACGACTTTTACCGGCATGTGGCTTGCGTTACATATATCCGGTCTGAGTTTTTTAGGCAATTTAAACACCGTGCTTCTTACATTAATAGGATCTTCTTTGATCATCGCCGGTTCTTGTGCGGTTAACAACTATTACGACCGTGATATTGATCATTTAATGGAACGCACGAAAGTAAGACCGACGGTAACCGGAAAGATTCAGCCGAATCAAGCGCTGTGGTCAGGAATTTTACTCATTGCTTTAGGACTTATCATGCTTTTGATGACCACCGTGATGGCAGCAGTCATCGGTTTTATCGGCGTGTTTACGTACGTTGTTCTTTATACAATGTGGACGAAACGCCGTTATACGATTAATACGGTTGTCGGAAGTGTATCAGGCGCCGTGCCGCCGTTAATCGGCTGGACAGCGGTTGAAGGGCACATCGGTGTTGTCGCGTGGGTTTTATTCATGATTTTATTCATCTGGCAGATTCCGCACTTTTTAGCGCTTGCGATTAAAAAGACGGAAGATTACAGAGCAGCGAATATTCCGATGCTTCCGGTAGTGCACGGCTTTGAAGTGACGAAAAGACAGATTATCGTCTGGGTCGCATGCCTGCTGCCGCTTCCGTTTTTCCTCGGCAGTCTCGGTCTTCCGATCGTCATTCTCGGCACTTTGCTTAATGTCGGATGGCTTGTTCTCGGACTGATGGGATTCCGCATGAAAAACATCATGAAGTGGGCAACCCTTATGTTTGTCTATTCGCTTAACTACATGACCATTTATTTTGTAGCGATGGTGGTCTTCACGCTGTTTTAATTGAATAATGAGCTTGTTTGATCGCCAAAACAAACAATGACAACTAGTAAACGCCGCCTTGACCTTTTGTTTAATCAGGCGGCTTTGCTTTTATACATAGATGGAATTTTAAGTAAAAAATCTCATATTTTAAGAAATGAGGAAATGAAGTATTTCGGCTGGAAGCAGATTTACTGCTTATGCATCTCGTACTGATTCAAAAAAGGGGTTGGGTGAAATGTTAAAGCGTTGGCGTCTTTTATCATTATTAGCCTTAGTGCCGCTTTTATTGAGCGGCTGTGGAAAACCGTTTCTGTCCACACTCAAGCCTGCCGGCGAAGTGGCTGATAAACAATATGATCTGACGGTGCTCAGCACACTTATCATGGTTGTCGTCGTTGCGGTCGTAGCAGTTATTTTCTTTTACGTCATTGTGAGATTCAGACGGTCGCGTATAGGGGAAGACACGATACCGAAACAGGTGGAGGGGAACCGTT
Source organism: Bacillus sp. JK62 (assembly GCF_053663455.1). Lineage (NCBI taxonomy): Bacteria > Bacillati > Bacillota > Bacilli > Caryophanales > Bacillaceae > Bacillus > Bacillus sp. JK62. The sequence goes on along the minus strand of NZ_JBSJQA010000006.1, from coordinate 679,330 downwards.
TTTTAGAAATCACCTGGACCGTTATTCCGATCCTGCTTCTGATTATTCTTGTCATTCCGGTTGTCATCGATACATTGGCACTGGCGGATACGTCGCCGATGGATAAGAAAAACCGTAAAGTAGAGGATGCGCTCGTGATTAATGTAAGGGCGAATTTATACTGGTGGGAATTCGAGTATCCCGATTACGGGTTTGTGACAAGTCAGGAGCTGATCGTTCCCACAGATGAACGCGTCTATTTCAAGCTGAAGTCCTCAGATGTGAAACACTCTTTCTGGATTCCGTCAGCGGGGGGGAAAATCGATACGAATACGGATAATGACAATACTTTCTTTCTGACCTTCGATTCTAAACGCAGCAAAGAAGCGGGAGAATATTTCTTCGGAAAATGCGCAGAGCTGTGCGGACCTTCACATGCGCTGATGGATTTCAAAGTGAAACCGCTGCCGTCAAAAGAATTTAAACAATGGACGAAAGCGATGAAAAATTATAAGCATACAACAGATTCCGGTTTAGCCGCGCAAGGAGAAGAGCTGTTTAAGGAAAAAAACTGCCTGAGCTGTCATGCGGTTGAGCCCAATGATAAACGGGCTGAAGCGGCAAGAACGGCTCCGAACCTCGCTACCTTCGGTGAACGGGTCAAAGTGGCCGGTATTAAGGATGCGAATAAAGAGAATATAAAAGCCTGGCTGAAAAATCCGGACAGCATTAAACCGGGCAATAAAATGACAGGCACTTATCCGAAGCTCTCGGACGCTGAAACGGATGCGCTGTATGAATATTTAAAAGGGCTGAAAGCGGAGAACAAGTGAGGACAGGGAGATATCAGGGGGGAGGTCGCAAATGATGAATACGCTTACAGGACAGCAAAGAAAAAGCTCTTTACTTTGGGATTATTTGACGACGGTTGACCATAAGAAAATCGCGATTTTATATATGATCGCCGGGGGATTTTTCTTCGTCGTCGGCGGACTTGAGGCCATGCTTATCAGGATTCAGCTCTTGAGGCCGGGGAACGATTTTATGGGTGCTCAGCAGTTTAATGAAATTATGACGATGCACGGCACGACAATGATCTTCCTGGCGGCGATGCCGCTGTTATTCGGGCTGATGAACGCGGTTGTGCCGCTGCAGATCGGGGCGCGTGACGTATCATTCCCATTTCTGAATGCGCTCGGATTTTGGCTGTTTTTCTTCGGAGGCATCTTTTTGAATCTGAGCTGGTTTTTAGGGGGCGCTCCTGATGCAGGCTGGACGTCGTACGCGTCGCTTGCGCTGAATTCGAAAGGGCACGGCATAGACTTTTTCGTGCTCGGTCTGCAAATATCAGGCTTAGGGACGCTCATTGCGGGGATCAATTTTCTCGCCACAATTATTAATATGAGGGCGCCGGGTTTGACGTATATGAGACTGCCGCTGTTTACGTGGACGACATTTGTGGCGTCGGCACTCATTTTATTCGCATTTCCTCCGCTCACCGTCGGATTGGCGCTGATGATGCTGGATCGTTTGTTCGGAACGAATTTCTTTAATCCTGAATTGGGCGGCAATACGATTATCTGGGAGCATCTGTTTTGGATTTTCGGGCATCCGGAAGTATACATTTTAATTCTTCCCGCCTTTGGGATTTTTTCAGAAATCATTCCCGTATTTGCGAGGAAACGTCTGTTCGGTTATTCGTCTATGGTCTTTGCGATCGTGCTGATCGGCTTTCTCGGGTTCATGGTATGGGTTCACCACATGTTTACAACGGGACTCGGACCGATCGCTAATGCGATATTTGCGGTTGCGACGATGGCGATCGCGGTGCCTACCGGCATTAAAATTTTCAACTGGCTTTTGACCATCTGGGGAGGAAACGTCAAATTCACGACGCCTATGCTGTATGCCGTCGCCTTTATTCCCTCTTTCGTACTCGGAGGAGTCACGGGTGTCATGCTGGCGGCCGCAGCGGCAGATTATCAGTTCCACGATACGTATTTTGTCGTAGCGCATTTCCACTACGTCATTATCGGCGGCGTTGTGTTCGGCATCCTGGCGGGCGTGCATTTCTGGTGGCCGAAAATGTTCGGGAAGGTGCTTCATGAAACGATGGGGAAAATTTCGTTCGTCTTATTTTTTATCGGGTTTCATCTTACCTTCTTCATTCAGCATTTTCTCGGCTTGATGGGAATGCCGCGGCGCGTTTACACATATCTGCCCGGCCAGGGGCTTGATACCGGCAACCTGATCAGTTCAATCGGCGCGTTTTTCATGGCGGGCGCGGCTGCTTTACTCGTCGTCAATATTATTTATACCTCAATAAAGGGGAAATACGTCGGGAACGACCCGTGGCTGGACGGTCGTACGCTTGAATGGGCGGTCTCTTCGCCGCCGCCGGAATATAATTTTAAACAGCTTCCGTTTGTCCGGGGACTTGACCCGCTGTGGATTGAAAAGCAGGCCGGAAATGAAGGGATGGCGCCTGCAGAGCCTGTAGAGGACATTCATATGCCGAACGGCTCCATCATGCCGATTATCATATCTTTCGGGCTGTTTGTCGCAGCGTTCGGGTTTTTATACCACTCCGATTATTCATGGGGGCTTCCGGTTATCTTCATAGGGCTCGGCATCACATTCTTTACCATGCTGCTTCGCTCTGTGGTCGATGATTACGGCTATCATATTCACAAAGAAGATCTGCCGAATGATGATAAAGGGGTGAAGGCGTAATGCAGCTGCAGGAAAAAATGACGGCTGAAACCTTTCCGGCTTCTCCTGAAAAAGCAACGCTGGAGGGGAAAAATAAGTTTTTGGGATTTTGGCTGTTTCTCGGCGGCGAAACAGTTCTGTTCGCCTCGCTATTTGCGACATTCCTTGCTTTACGGGAATCTAAAGCCGGAGGGCCGTCAACGGCTGAGATGTTTGAGCTGCCGATTGTGTTTATCGCGACGATGCTTCTTTTGACGAGCAGCTTAACGAGTGTGTATGCGATGTATCATATGAAAAATTTCTCCTTTAAAAAAATGCAGGTGTGGCTTCTGGTTACCGTATTATTGGGAGCGGGATTTTTAGGGGTTGAAATCTATGAATTTATGCATTACACTCACGAATTCGGCTTTACCATTACAAGCTCTGCGCTCGGCTCAGCGTTTTATACGCTCGTCGGCACACACGGAGCACACGTGGCGTTCGGGCTGTTGTGGATCAGCGCGCTCATGATCCGGAATGCGAAAAGAGGGCTCAGCCTTTATAATGCGCCGAAATATTATGTGGCCAGCTTATATTGGCATTTTATCGATGTCGTGTGGGTCTTTATCTTTACCGTTGTATATTTGATGGGGATGGTGGGATAACGATGGACGATAACAAAAACAGAGGGACTGTCAGTACGGATCTCGAATATCGGAGAAGGAAAAATGCCGAGGAGATGAAATATCAGGTCATATCCTTCGGCTTGATGATCGGCCTTACGCTTGTCGCGTTTTTGACGGTGGCTGCAGACGGCATTGCCGGATGGTTTACGATGCCGTTTCTGATCCTGCTTGCGGTCATTCAGGTCATCTTTCAGCTGTTTTACTTTATGCATATGAGCCAGAAGGGGCATGAAGCGCCGTCATTATTTCTGTATTCGGGAATATTTGTCGCGTTTATCACCGTGCTTGCATTTGTCACGATTATTTGGTGGTAATCGGGGCGGCGGGGAGTGAGAGATTTGATTAATTTGGAAATGTTCGGGTTTCGCGCAATGTGGAGCCCGTATCTGTTTTGTATAACTGCCGTGATAACAGGTGTTTACTTTTACTGGTGCAGCCGGCATAAAGGACGTGTGGCCGTTAAGGAGAAGGTGCTGTTTGTGCTTTCCGCGCTATTTTTTTACGCGGCTGCGGGAAGTCCGGTTGATTTATTGGGCCATGTGATGTTCAGCGCCCATATGGCGCAGATGGCGGTTCTGTTTTTAGTCGTACCGCCGCTGTTGATTTCCGGAATTCCCGGCTGGGCATGGAAAAAACTGATCTTCCGTCCTGTCGTAAAGCCGCTGTTTTCGTTTTTTTCAATGCCGCTTATCGCTTTAGTGCTGTTTAACGGTATTTTTTCGCTGTATCACATCCCGTTTATATTTGATTTCGTCAAAACAGATTCGCTGTATCACACGCTGATGAACGGACTCATCTTTGTAACGGCGTTTTTTATGTGGTGGCCGCTTGTGCATAAGGTGGACGGTCTGCCCCGTCTCAGCGGTTTAATGAAGCTGGGGTATATTATGGCAGACGGGATTTTGTTAACGCCGGCCTGCGCGCTCATTATGTTCAGCGGGGCGCCCATGTATGCCACGTATACAGATCCGGCGGCTTGGGCCGAAGCAATGAAGCTTTGCGTTCCTTTAGATTTGCTGGAGGAGATCCCTTTATCCGGACCGGAGATGTTTAACACGCTACCTCCTCTGGAAGATCAGCAGCTTGGGGCAGTGCTGATGAAAATCATTCAAGAGGCGGTTTACGGAATATATTTGGCTGTCATCTTTTTTCAGTGGGTCAGAACGGAACGGGAAAAAGATACGCTGTCAGAGCCGCCGTATATCGAGCATACCGTCTCATAAAAAAAAGTACAGCAGAATATGCTGTACTTTTTTATTACATTTGCACTGTTTTTAATGACTCTTCCAATTCAAGCAGTAAAGCTTTGCTTTCAGCGATGACATGTTCCGGAAATTCTTCAGCGCTGCCGTATTCTACGCCGTGCGGATAATAATGCTTTCCTAAAAGAGGGGCCTTCAGCTGAATCACGGCCCGTCTGCCGCCGACATCGCCCTCTTTTGCCGTTCCTTGAATCCGCAGATAAAATGTCCCCTCAGGTACTGAAAACTTTTTGTCGTAAGTCACTCTTTCATAATCCCATTGTCCAGCCAGAATGAGCCCTTTACCTTCCATCAGATCATTCAAGCGGCTGAGCTCCGCTGTTACCCCTTCAAGACCGCTGTTTTCAAACTTCAAACCTTCCCCCTCCTTTTAAAAATGCCCTTTCCTGACAATCATAGTATGAAAGCGTTACACTTTCAATGATTCATACGGTGAAAGTATGCAAAAAGAAAAATTTGACGACAATAGTAGCAGAAAAAAGGAGGAATTCCGCAATGACAAAGATCAATAAGCTCATGACGTCAGACTTGCAATATTGTACAGTATTAGATAATGTATATGAAGCTGCGGTGAAGATGAAAGACGCGGATGTCGGCGCCATTCCGATAGTGGATGAAGACGGCGCCACACTTGTCGGGATCGTGACAGACAGAGATCTCGTATTACGGGGAATTGCTTCAAAAAAGCCGAACTCTCAAAAAATAACCGACGCAATGACAGAGCGGGTTATCAGTGCAGAAGAAGACGCCTCTGTGGAGGAGGTGCTCCATTTGATGGCTGAACATCAGCTCAGAAGAATTCCCGTCACAAGGGATAAAAAACTGGTCGGCATTGTTACGCTCGGCGATCTTTCGTTGGCCGAGCAATCAAATGAGCAAGCGGGCCGGGCGCTGTCTGACATTTCTGAAGACGGAGGTCCGGAGGAATTTATCCATTAAACATAAATCACGGACGATGCAAATAGGCTGTACTGTATAAGAGTACACAAAAACAGAACGGTTTGATGATATGGGGGTGAGAGGTTGAAAAATATCGCAAGGGCTCTCGTTATCCTTTTGCTTATTTACGGAGCGTATGTTCTGTTTATACAATATGGATCGGCTCCTCAGAAAAAGACCAATCAGGAGGAGCCTCAGGTTTCCAATGAAGAAGAGAGCGGAAAACGGCTGAAAATGCCGTCATCCGGACTGCTTTCTCTCATGGGCAAATCTGCCGCCGATGTGAAAAAGAAACTTGGGGAACCGTCCCGGAAAGATCCTTCTGCCTACGATTACGAGTGGTGGGTGTACAACCAGGGGAAAGACCAATACGTACAAGTCGGTATTTTGAATGATAAAGCCGTGACTTTATACGCTTCGGGAAGCGGCATCAACGCAAAACCGTTTAAGATCGGCGAATCGACGGGCGAAGTTTTTAAAACGACGCAGGTTTCTCCTTTTGTCAATGTGACTGACAAGGGAAACACGTATCGGTTTGAGTTTTCCGAAGAAGATATCAATACCCGTCCCACCGTCAAGATAGGCGGAATGTATGTTCAGCTGTACATGGACAAATTTGACGGGAATCTGTCAAGCATCAGGGCATTTGATGCGGAAACGCTTGTGAAACAAAGGCCGTATGAGGTCATGTACAGAGGAAAGCTGACAGAACCCGAGCCAGTTTCTGATAAAAAATGGAACGACATTGAACGAGCGAGTGAACAGCAGATTCTCGACATTACAAATGTCATCCGCGTGAAACACGGACTGGCAAGGCTGAAATGGGACGAAGGCGCCGCGAAAGTGGCATTCGGCCACAGCAAGGACATGAAGGATAACAAGTATTTCTCTCACGTCTCAAAGAAATACGGGACTCTGAAGGACCGCTTGGAAAAAGGCGATGTGAAATACCGGGAGGCCGGTGAAAATATTGCCTACAACTATGTGGACGGTCCTGCAGCCGTGGAGGGCTGGCTGAACAGCGAAGGCCACAGGAAGGCGCTGTTAAGCCCGGATTATACGCACCTCGGTGTCGGCGTGGACCGGAAGTATTATACGCAAAACTTCATTAAGCCTTGGCAGTAAAAAACCGCAGAGGGGCGCGTCCCCCGCGGTTTTTTTATGTTTTTTCACGAGCGGCGCTCCTGCTGAAAAAATATACCTGCTTTTTTTCGCAATTTAGGCGAACATTAAGGCGCATGAACCGATACATTATAGCAGGCAAAACTTTTCGGAGGGGGTGAGAATTGTGGCGAATCAGCAATCACGGCAATCAATCGATGATTTTAAACAATTCGTAAAAAAGCATCCCAAACTGATCCAAAATGTTCGCAAGGAACAAAGAAGCTGGCAGGAAGTCTATGAAAACTGGGTGCTCCTAGGCGAGGATGATCCGATGTGGGACCCTTTTAAAGACGAGGCCGTTCAGCCTTCTTCCGACGCGGAAACCAAACAGGAACCAGCTGAAAAGAATGATTTCGTTTCAAAAATGGTCACTGCCGTCAAAAAGATGGATATCAACCAAATGAATGAGCAGATCAATAAAATGAGCCAGTCCATTTCATCATTGCAAAGCCTTTTAAGCCAATTTTCGGGGAGCAGCACGAAGCAGCCCCGGCAAGGCTCCGGACAACATCCTTTTTCATTCAGAAAGGATTAAAGAAGGGGATCGTGTATGCGAAAAGAGGTTCAGGAATTCATATCCGCAGATGAGGAACGGAAACGGTTTATACGGCAGCGTCCCGTCTGGTACCGCAGACTTGCGAGAAAACCGGACGATCTCAATTCCTTTCAGCTTGACATGATGAATTTTTATGAAAAGACGATACCGCATCGGGTAAGTCAATTCTCAAACGGGATTCAAATGGCGCAGATGATGATGCAGATGGTACACGCCATGCGTTCGCAGGATTAAAAAGCGTTTAAACGCCGCATTTTCCAATTGGGTGGTTTCATGGTAAACTAGCAACTGGAGGTGCGTATTTATGTATGCAACAATTGAGTCCGTCAAGCTTCAAAGTGAAGCGGAGCAGCTTGCCGGCATGATTCTGCAGTCTGAGACGGCTGAAAATTACCGCGATTGTTACAAGCGTCTCCGTGAAGATGAAGAGGCAGGGCGGATCATTCGTTCTTTTATGAGCGTTAAAGAGCAGTATGAGGATGTGCAGCGCTTTGGCAAATACCATCCTGATTATAGAGAGATTTCCCGCAAAATGAGAGAAATGAAGCGGGAGCTCGATTTAAACGATAAGGTGGCCGAATTTAAAAAAGCGGAGACTGAGCTTCAGTCGCTGCTTGACGAGATCAGCATTGAACTCGGAACGGCCGTCTCGGAGCATGTAAAAGTGCCGACGGGGAATCCTTATTTTGACGGCCTGTCATCCTGCGGCGGCGGCTGCGGTTCCGGCGGCGGCTGCGGATGCAAAGTTTCCTGACGAGACGGCCGTCTCGTCTTTTACATAAAAATGAACAGAAAGTCAGGCGGGTGATCATGATGGAAAATAAGCGCCAAGGCATAATCGTATATCTGCATTCCTTAAAACACAGCAAAATGCTGAGAAAATTCGGCAACGTTCATTATGTTTCCAAGCGGCTGAAATACGTTGTGCTGTATTGCGATATGGACCTGATCGAAAAAACAATGGAAAAGATTTCTTCTTATTCTTATGTGAAGAAGGTAGAGCCTTCTTATAAACCTTTTTTAAAGCTGGAATTTGAATCAAAGCTTGATAAAGCGAAAGAGTACGATTATAAAGTCGGTATATAAAAAAATCCCCGCAGATACCTGCGGGGTCCTTCTATTCCTTAACAAGTTAAGGAGAAGGAAAAGGGAGAGGAGAAACCGGAGGAAGAACTTATGGGGAAACGTAAGTCTTCTCCGCGGTTGGCAACAACATCATTCTTTGATGCTGTTACACGTAGTCTTGACAGGAATGTGAATATGTATACACGTTTTTCACGTTCATTGTTTGAAAGAATGCTTTATGATAAGATAGGGATTGTTTTTATACATAACGGCTCAGCCGATGAGAAACATCAAAGTTTTCAGAAAAAGTGGTGTGAATAATGAGAGTGATTTCCGGTTCAAGAAAAGGACGAGCCTTAAAGGCGGTGCCGGGCACATCAACAAGGCCGACGACGGATAAAGTAAAAGAGTCTATTTTTAATATGATCGGCCCGTATTTTGACGGAGGAACGGGGCTGGATTTGTTTGCGGGGAGCGGCGGTCTCGGGATTGAAGCGCTGTCGCGCGGATTTGACCGCTGTATCTTTGTGGACCGTGATTTCAAAGCCATCCAAACGGTAAAAGCAAATATCAAAGCGCTCGATCTGCTGTCTTCAGCGGAAGTATACCGCAATGATGCAGAGCGGGCCCTCTATGCCGCGGCGAAACGGGAAAAAGGTTTTGAAGGGATTTTCTTAGATCCTCCGTATAAGGAACAAAAGCTGAAAGCGCTTATCGAAATGATTGATGAGCAGAACATGCTGAATGAAGACGGTTTTGTCGTAGCCGAGCATGATAAAGCCGTTGTGCTTCCGGAAGCCGTCGGCGCGCTTTCTGTAACAAGAAGGGAAATTTACGGGCTTACAGGAGTGACGATATACCGAAATAGGGGGTAATGATGTGGCAAGTATAGCTGTATGTCCCGGAAGTTTTGATCCCGTCACCTACGGACATCTGGACATTATCAGACGGGGGGCAAACGTGTTTGAGCATGTGTACGTATGCGTGCTCAATAATTCTTCTAAGCAGCCGCTGTTTACAGTCGAGGAACGCTGTGAGCTGTTAAGAGAAGTGACAAAAGACATTCCGAATATTACGGTCGAGACGTCACAGGGACTGTTAATCGACTATGCGAAAAAAAAGCGGGCGAAAGCGATTATCAGAGGGCTCAGAGCCGTTTCTGACTTCGAATATGAGATGCAGGGGACTTCCGTCAACCGCGTGCTTGACGAATCAATAGAAACTTTTTTTATGATGACGAACAATCAGTACTCTTTTTTAAGTTCAAGCATCGTAAAAGAAGTCGCAAAATATAACGGGCCTGTTTCAGAGTTTGTTCCTCCGGAAGTTGAACAGGCGCTGAAGCAGAAATTTAAAGGATGAGAAGCGCTGATCGGCGTCTCATCCTTTTTTTGTCCGTGCTGACAGCCTGTAACAATAAATCAATGCGTATACGGCGAGAGCTGTCAGCGTGATGGCGGGCCCGGTTTCAACAAGTGTATTCCATCCGCTGACGGCAGCAGATCCCGCGTCCTGATCGCGGAAAGGGAGGAATACGGACTGGTAAGGTTCGTCCAATGCAAGGTAAAGCGGCTTCCACAGTAAGAGAATAAAGAGTGCGGCATAAATGCCCTGAAGGATACGCGCCGCGAAAAACGGTTTAAAGCGGATATCTGTTTCCGATAAAATGCCGGCTACCTGGGCCTGTACGGAAAGGCCGCTGAACCCGAGAATAAAACTCACAATCATGGCTTTCGGCAGCAAGGCGGCATCAGCTTCACTGACCAGCTTGCTCCCAAGTGTAATTTCAAACATTCCGCTGATAAGAGGGATGTCCAGATTTGCCGGAAGATGAAAAAGGGAAAGCAGCGCGTTTGTAAATACAGAAAGCACATCCATGACTTGTACGATTGATAATAACCGGCTGAAAACCGAAAACAATATAATAAAACCGCCCACCATCAGCAAGGTTTGTACAGAAGAGGTGACGGCGTCGCCCAAAATTTTTCCGAGCGGCCGCTTTTCCGAAAGCCGCGCCTTGTGGAGGGCCAGAAATGCTTCCTTCAGAGAAGGGAGAGCGATCGTCTTTTTACCGGTATACGCCGCCTCTTCTTTCCGTCCGTATGAACGCATCGTCAGGCCGACGGCGATGTTTCCGAGATAGTGAGCCGATGCCAGCAGAATGCCGAGAGACGCGTTATGAAAAAAGCCGACCGCCACAGCAGCGAATATAAATAACGGATTGGATGAATTGGTAAAAGAGACGAGGCGTTCAGCCTCTACTCTGGAGATTTGTTTATCCTGGCGCAGCCGTGCAGTCAGCTTCGCGCCGGCCGGATTGCCTGAAGCCATGCCCATAGCCAGTACAAATCCGCCGACCCCCGGCACTCTGAAAATGGGACGCATAAAGGGTTCGAGTAAAAGGCCGACAAATTTGACAATGCCGAATCCGATTAAAAGCTCAGATAGAATAAAAAACGGAAGCAATGAAGGAAAAACGACCTCCCACCACATGGAAAGACCGGTTTTGGAGGCTTCGAATGAGGCCTGAGGGTGTGAAATAACCGTCGCCGTCAAAAAAATGAAAAACAATGAAATCAAAAATGTATGAAACTTAGACAAATTCATTCTTACCTCCCCGATGCTAAAATTGCACACTGACATTTATATCATGATAAAATATAGAACAGACCTTAAAGGCGGCCGGGCAAGTACCTATTTGTCATCCTGTACTAATATACGAGCATAGGGGTTCAATTTAGACCATAGAATTCATGTATAGGATGTCTATTAGGGGGTTCGTCGCGTTGGCCAAACCTACAATCGGGTTAGCGTTAGGTTCGGGAGGGGCAAGAGGCATCGCTCATCTCGGAGTGTTATCCAGTTTACATAAGCATCAGATTCCAATTGATATGATTGCCGGCAGCAGCATGGGAGCATTAGTCGGAAGCTTTTATGCGGCCGGGCATGACGTGGCTACGATGAAAAAAGTCGCCAAAGCATTTAAGCGGCGGGTGTACGCGGATTATACGATGCCGAGGCTCGGATTTTTAAAAGGAGACCGCATCAGGCAGCTTGTTCATGCCTATACGTACGGCAAGCCGATAGAAGAACTGCGGATCCCGCTCGGCATCGTGGCCTGCGACCTTCAGACCGGCGAAAAACTCGTTTTTACGAAAGGTTCAGTGTCCGAAGCCGTCCGCGCGAGCATCAGCATACCGGGCGTTTTCGTCCCGCAAAAAATGAACGGACGTATGTTAGTCGACGGCGCGGTGGTTGACAGAATCCCGGTTTCCGCCGTAAAAGATATGGGTGCTGATATCGTCATCGCCTCTGACGTATCCCGGGTGAAAAAAACGGAAAAAGCGGCACATATTTTTGATGTAATCATGCAAAGTATGGATATACTGCAAAATGAATTGGTCCGTCACCAGACCATTGCCGCAGACGTCATGATCCGCCCTTCTCTTGAATCATTCAGCTCAAGTTCTTTTGCCAACATTGATCATATGATCACAGCGGGCGAAGAAGCCGCAGACCGGATGATCGGCCGGATTAAACAAGAAATAGAGAACTGGGAGGGCTAACTCATATGAAAGCAAAACATTTTCGCTGGGTGTTTATCATCCTGATCTTATTAATTGCTGTTACATTTATTAAGCTTCCGTATTACATTACACAGCCGGGAGAAGCATCAGAGCTGAGACCGCTGATTAAGGTGGACGGAGGCTATCCTGAAAAAGGAAGCCTTTCCTTGATGACTGTCAAAGTAGGCCCCGCCAATCCGTATACATATCTTTGGGCGAAAGTGCATCCTTACGATGAAATCGTCCCTGATGAAAGCATAAAAGAAGAGGGCGAATCAGACTCGGATTATATGAAGCGCCAGCTGCAAATGATGAAAAGCTCCCAAGAAAACGCGGTCATTGCCGCTTATCAAAAAGCCGGGAAACAGGTGAAATACTCATTTAACGGGATTTTCGCCAGCTCAGTCGTCTCTGACATGCCGGCAAAAGGAAAAATAGAGGTCGGTGATAAAATCATCAGCGCGGACGGGAAAACATACGAATCCGCTGAAAAGCTGATTGATTATATCAGCAGCAAAAAAGCGGGGGAAAAAGTAACGTTTCACATTGAACGGGACACGAAAGAAAAGACCGTTGACATTGTGCTGAAATCATTCCCGGACGACCCGAAAAGAGCGGGAATCGGCGTAGCGTTATATACGGACCGGAACGTGAAAGTAAAGCCGGATCTCCATTTCAGCATTGAAAACATCGGCGGGCCTTCTGCGGGTCTCATGATGTCTTTAGAAATTTACAACCAGCTGACAAAACCTGACGAAACAAAAGGCTATAATATAGCCGGAACGGGGACAATCGACGTGGACGGCAAGGTCGGACCGATCGGCGGAATCGATCAGAAAGTCGTCGCCGCAGACAAAGCGGGAAAAGATATTTTCTTTGCGCCGAATCAAAACGGAGCTGAAAATTCTGATTACAAAAATGCGGTAAAAACGGCGAAAGCAATCAAGTCCGATATGAAGATCGTCCCTGTCGACACCATGCAGGACGCACTTGACTATTTGGATCAGCTGAAAGTAAAAAGCACCTGATACAGGCAGGTGCTTTTTTTACGCATTCAAAAAACGCTTTTCGTCTTCATCATAGCGGATCGGCGCTTGTGAAAATTCCTGTTTCTCAAACAATGTGCGTTCAGGTTCTTTTATCGGCAGGCTGTAAACCCGTCCCGCCAGTATGTCCAGATCCAGAGCGGGATGAGAGAAAGAAGAGAGCTTGCTGACGAGAGGTGCGGTAAGCTCTTTTTTCTTTGCCGACAGGTACGCCTGTCCTTTTTTCGTCATTCCGAGAAGACGGATATAAGGAGCGCTTGAAGGCTGTAAAAGCCGATGCATGTCTTCCTTTTTCGTCCGTGTCAGAATGTGCGTGTTCATCCGCTGCAGCCTCGTCCACGTGTATCGTTTTGTTTTCAATCGTTCCATCATTTCGCGATAGGATCGGGCTTGTCTGATGGTGCGCAAAATTCTGTGCTCAAGGCCTTCTTCCACTTCGTAGATTCGGCTCAATTCTTCAGCGGACAGAGTGCTGAGGCTGTATTTTACATATGAAAAATAGTCTTCCGTGCTGTGCCATATCCCGTATGCATTTCTGTATGCCTCCAGCTCACGCGCAGACGCCTCCGGGAGAAAGCTCCTTGCGGCCGCCGTTCCTTTTTCTATCAGCGCTTTCCGGATGCTTGTTGCGCTGGCTATCCGGCTGTTATCTCCGGGAAGCTCGTCGTCATGATACTGGGAAGCGATTCTGGCTGTCGTATAAGGCTTCATAGCGGAACCGAAGGCGTGTATCGCTCTAACGTAGTGAAAACCGAGAATATTGTTCGGCTTGGACAAATCGAGCATGTCCCGCCCTTTGAATATGTGTGAAAAAGCTTTTGAGGCGGCGGCCGGATAGCTGAGACCCTTTTTCATCTCCTCTTTCAGAATCTGGCTGCAGTCATCTTCCTTTCGGCTGAACGCTTCAGACGCTTCAATAAAGGGTTCGATCCGCCCGTTTTCGCTGCCGAAAAACAAGCTGCTGCATCCTAAATGATGAAGAAGCGAAACGCTGCCGCGCGCGAATAATTCCGCTTTTTGTACGGCATATATATAAGGGAGCTCAATGACGATATCTACGCCGTTTTCCAGCGCCATTTTTGTCCGGGCCCACTTTGAGACGGCGGCCGGTTCCCCGCGCTGCAAAAAAGGGCCGCTCATCACCGCCGCCGCGACGCTGCTGTCCGTTTTGATTTTTGCTTGTTCCGCATGATAGCGGTGTCCGTTATGAAAGGGATTATATTCAACAACCAGGCCGACTGCTTTCATATTTGTCCCGCCTTTCTTGCTATGTTTTGCTTCGTGTGGTACATTTGCAAATGAAGTGCATATTTTAGTCCGTTTCGTTTAGTGTATGCATAGCCTATCCGGCTGTCAACGATTGCATGACGGCGGCATTATGCTGTAAAGAAAAAATATTGACAAAAACATTCTGAAAAGCTATAATCATGTTTGTTGCTTTCCTGAGGTGATACAAATGAAATGGACGATTTATCAGCTTCATCAAATGGCGAAAAAGAGCTTTGAATTTGATGAAACAGTTGAGTTAAATGAGCTGACAAAATTGAATTCTGACATCCGCCGCATTTCTCCCGTCCGGGTGAAGGGCCGCGCGGAGATTGAATCCAAGCAAGTTTCGTTTGACTTTACGATTTCAGGCGAAATGGTTTTGCCGTGCTCAAGAACTTTAGTTGATGTGCCGTATCCATTTACAATCGCGACAAAAGAACTGTTTAGATTTCATAAGTCGGATGATATAGAAGATGAGGACGTTCATATTGCTGAAGACGATATCGTCGACTTAACTCCGATCGTAAAAGAAGAGATTCTTTTAGAAATTCCTATGCAAGTCTTTTGTGAAACTGAACAAAAAGAAGGAGCCGCTCCCCAAGTGGGGAAGGATTGGCAAGTGATTTCTGAGGAAGACAAGAAAAATCAAATCGACCCCAGACTTGCGGATCTGAAAAAGCTCTTAACACAAGATGATGAATCTTAACTCTTTAAGGAGGTGGGAATAATGGCTGTACCTTTTAGAAGAACTTCTAAAATGAAAAAAAGATTGCGCCGTACACATTTCAAACTAAATGTACCTGGTATGACAGAATGCCCGTCATGCGGAGAGATGAAATTGTCTCACCGTGTATGTAAAGCATGCGGATCATACAACGGCAAAGACATAAATGTTAAAAGCAATTAATGTATGAAGAAAAGCGCGGGAATCTCGGTTCCTGCGCTTTTCTTTTTTTTTGCCCCTCCGGCCTGCTTCCGCCGAAAAAATTGTGAGCGCCAGTAGTCTATCTAATCTATCAGCGGCATATGTATGAGGTAAATGAGCAAATATGGAGGGAGATACGATTGACGATAACGAGACAAGACGCGTGGACGCAAGATGAAGATTTGCTGCTGGCCGAAGTGGTGCTCAGGCATATTCGGGAAGGCGGGACCCAGCTTTCCGCTTTTGAAGAAGTCGGCAGAGCGCTGACGAGAACGGCTGCCGCCTGCGGGTTCAGATGGAATTCTTATGTCAGAAAACAATATCAGTCAGGGATAGAACTGGCGAAAAAACAGCGGAAGGAATTAAGAAAGCAGATCGGGGTGCATTCCGCCAATCTGCCGGGAACCGTCAAACAGCCTCCGATCCGCAGGGCGGAAGGAGAAAAAGAGCTGTCCATTGATGATGTCATTTTGTTTCTGCAGCAATTTAAAGAGTCGCCGGCCGCAGCGGATGTGCGTCATGAAAAAGAAAAACTCACAGAACAGCTGACCGCGCTGCAAAAAGAAGTCGAGGATCTGCGTGAGGAAAATGAAAGCTTGAGAAACAAGCTGGAGATGACGGAAGAAGATTATAAAGCGTTAATTGACATTATGGACAGAGCGAGAAGGATGGTCAATTCAAAAGAAGACGACAGGAAATCGGCGCAGAGCCTGTAAAATGAACCGGCCTGAGGGCGGCGGCCCGGCCGGTTTTTTATTATGCCGTTTCTCCGGATGTCATTTCACCGTCCATATCGGGGTGCCAGATGTAAGGATTTTCTCCTTTATCACGCGCCATATCATATTTAACGGGCTCAAAATTCATCTTATCCCAGAATTCTGCTGATTTCATGCGTGAATTTGTCCTGATCGGCATTCTGAAGGATTTTGCAAAATCAACAAGCGCTTTTCCGTATCCGTTGTTTTGATAGCCCGGAAGAACCTCAAGCTTCCAAAGTTCCAAAAAGTCCTGACGCTGATCAAAATACGGATTCGCGCCTCCGTTTACCTGATATAAACTCATTCTCGCCACTAGTTTATCCCCGAAGTAAATCCCGTAAAAAGGCGAGGTGCTGTCATTTTCAATGATATTATCCTGAAGATCTTCAAGCATCGACAGCTCCTGCATTCCGTATTCCTTAAACCTTTTAAATTCTTCGAGTGTCTTAAAGTTGATGAGCAGGCGCTCTATTTTCAACACAAACTCCCCCTTTGTTGTGTTCTACCATTATTGTAAACGCTTTAATTGAAAATTCCAACTATAATATGCTTGCCTGTCTTTTTGCTCAAAACGAAATTGAAGTAATTTGCGGCGGCTTCTGCTATGATAATATGGAAAAATGCAGATATAGGGTGTGACAGTGTGAAAATCGGAATTATCGGCGGCGGAGCGGTAGGTCTTTTATGTGCTTACTACTTATCGTCCCGCCATCAGGTAACGGTCATTACGCGGCGGACGGAACAGGCTGATGCGATTAACTCAGGCGGTATCCGGCTTTTGAAAGACGGAATAGAATGTACGGCGGCATGCAGAGCGCAAACCGGCCTCACTTCCGGATTCGACCTCTTAATCGCAGCCGTTAAACAGCACCAGCTCAGTGCTGTGCTGCGGGATCTTGAGACGATAAAAGGGACGAATGTGCTGTTTTTGCAAAACGGCATGGGACACATACACGACATTAGAGATTGGCATACGGATCATTCGCTTTATGCCGGCACAGTTGAGCACGGAGCAAAAAAGATATCGGATCATGCCGTTGAACATACGGGAGCGGGAGCCGTAAGATGGAGTGTATTCAGCGCATCCCGGCCGGAAACGCTCAAAAGCATCTTTTCCGGCATGCACCGGGATTTTCCCGTATATGATGAAAACGACTGGTATCGGCTGTTAACGGGAAAACTGATCATCAATGTATGCATCAACCCGTTAACTGCATTGCTGCGCGTGAAAAACGGAGAGCTGTTAAGAAATGACGCTTACAAAAAATATATGAGAAACGTGTTTGAAGAAGCGGAGACAATACTTGGCCTCGCCGATAGAGAAAAAGCGTGGAACAAGGTTTGCGAAGTTTGCAGACTGACGGAAAAAAATCATTCTTCCATGCTCGTCGATATCATGGCAGGCAGGCGGACCGAGGCCGATGCGATTATCGGCTATCTTGTAAAAGAAGCGGAAAGCCGCGGATTGCCGGCCGTTCATCTCACGTTTTTACACCGCAGCATAAAAGCGTTAGAAAGAAATTGAAACAAAGTCTTTTGAGGTTTTCCGGTAACATGCTATACTCATTTCGGAAACCTAACTATTTATTGGAGAAAGGAAGTTCCAGACAGATGCAGCTAACTGAACTTTCCATCAAAAGTCAAAATAAGTTTGTGCAGCACTATATAGATGGAGAAAACATGTCTTCATTTTTTGATTATGATATTCATTCAGAGGACGTATGGCAAAAGCGGCTTCATGACTTGTCTTCGCGGCCGTTTGCCAGAGAGGAATTAGCGGATTATTTATCCTCCTATCACGAAAAATTTCACTCCGCCGCCATGCAGGCCTCCATCGAAAAACTGAGAGATCCAAAAAGCGCAGCGGTTGTAGGCGGCCAGCAGGCCGGTCTTTTAACGGGGCCTCTTTACACCATACATAAAATTATCTCCATTATCGTACTTGCCAGACAGCAGGAAGAGGCGCTGCAGATTCCTGTCGCTCCGATTTTCTGGGTGGCGGGTGAAGATCACGATCTGGAAGAAATTAATTATGTGCATACGTCAACAGAGAATAAAGGTCCGGTGAAGCGGAAACTGCCGCAGTCGTACTGGAAAAAAACATCGGCGGCTAAAACCGAGCTTGATCAGGAAAAATGCGCGGCTTGGATTGATGAAGTGTTCGCTGCTTTTGAGGAAACGGATCACACAAACACACTCCTTCAAAACGTGAAGCGATGTTTACGCTCATCAGAGACATTCACGGACTTTTTTGAGCTGTTGATCGCCGACTTGTTTCAAGAAGAAGGCCTTATTCTGATGAATTCGGGAGATCCGGGGATTAAAAAGCTGGAAACGGGTATGTTTCAGCAGATTTTAAAACACAATCACGAGCTTGCCAAAGCCGTGTCAGACCAGCAGGTTCTTATGCGGGAAGCCGGTTATCACCCGATTATTGAATCGGACAAAGATCAGGCTAATCTGTTTTACGAATACGAGGGAGAGCGTTTCTTAATTGAAAAAGAAAACGGCGTTTTTGTCATTAAGGAGCTTGACCTGAAGTGGACGAACGACGAGCTTCATACCCATATGGAAGAAAAACCGGAATGTTTCAGCAATAACGTTGTGACAAGGCCGCTTATGCAGGAGTTTCTCATCCCGACTCTGGCGTTTATCGCGGGGCCGGGGGAAATCAATTATTGGGGTGAGCTGAAGCAGGCTTTCTCATTAATGGGCTTTCGCATGACTCCGGTAGTGCCGAGACTGAACATTACGATTCTTGAGCGCCATATTGAAAAGAAGCTTTCAGAACGGAATATTCCGCTTCAGGAAGCGATCGAACACGGCACCGGACACCTGAAAGACGCTTATTTTGAAGAGCAGATTCCGGAAGAGTTTTCTTCTGTAATGGAACAGGCGAAGTCGCAGATTGAAGCTGTCCATAAAAGCGCAAGGAACGAAGCGCTGAAGGTCGATTCAAGCCTTGAGCCGCTCTTACAAAAGAATGCCGCCTTCATTCAGGATCAGCTCTTGTTTTTAGAACGGACAGTAACGAAAAGAATTGAAGAAAAAGAAGGCTTTGTGCTGCGTGACTATGAAAGAATCCAAAACAGCATCAGACCGCTCGGCGCTCCGCAGGAACGGATTTGGAATGTGATGTATTATCTGAACCGCTACGGTCCAAAATTCTTCACAACCTTCAAACATCTGCCATTTTCTTTTCAAAACCAACATCAGATTGTCAAACTTTGAAATAAAGTTTTAAAGAACCCTGAATAGTTCAGGGTTTTTTTTTATGTGTAAACAGTGTAAAATGAGGTTGTGGAGAGAAGTGGCGGATAGTGGTGAGTTTAGGGGAGAAAGTGGGGGTCCTTATCATGTTTATGGGTGAATACCGGCATACAATTGATGCAAAGGGCCGCATGATCGTACCCGCAAAATTCAGAGAAGGCCTCGGTGAGCAGTTTGTGCTGACAAGAGGACTTGACCAATGCCTTTTCGGCTATCCGATGAATGAATGGAAGCTGATTGAAGAAAAGCTGAAGGCTCTGCCGCTCACCAAAAAAGACGCCCGCGCATTTACCCGATTCTTTTTTTCCGGTGCGACCGAATGCGAACTGGACAAGCAGGGAAGGGTTAATATTGCGTCATCTCTTCTGAATTACGCAAAACTGGAAAAAGAATGTGTTGTCATCGGGGTTTCCAATCGAATTGAATTGTGGAGTAAGGTAATATGGGAACAATACACAGAAGAGCAAGAAGATTCATTCGCTGAAATTGCTGAAAACATGATTGGATTTGATATATAATGGATCTTCGTGCATCACAACAACAACTGACAATTCAATTCATTCCTGATAAAGGTGGGACCGACACAAATGTTTCAGCATAAGACAGTACTTCTTCGTGAAACCGTCGACGGTTTAAATATCAAACCGGACGGAACCTATGTGGACTGCACCCTTGGCGGCGCCGGGCACAGTACATATTTATTGCAGCAATTATCGGAAAAAGGACGCCTGATCGCCTTTGACCAAGATGACACGGCGCTTGAAAACGCACAGAAAACATTGTCCGAATACAAAGGACAGCTCATTCTGGTAAAAAGCAACTTTCGTTATTTAAAAGAGTGTTTACATGAACACGGCATTACGAGTGTCGACGGAATTTTATTTGATTTAGGAGTATCCTCTCCGCAGCTTGATACACCGGAACGGGGATTCAGTTATCATCATGACGCACCGCTGGACATGAGGATGGACCAGTCGGCCGCCCTTACGGCGAAAGAAGTCGTAAATGAATGGCGGTATGAGGACCTTGTGAGGATTTTCTTTAAATACGGAGAAGAAAAATTCAGCAAGCAGATCGCCCGGAAAATTGAAGAGGCAAGAGAAAAATCGCCTATTCAAACAACCGGCCAACTGGTCGATCTAATAAAGGACGCGATACCGGCTCCGGCAAGAAGAAGCGGAGGTCATCCGGCCAAACGTGTATTCCAAGCCATTCGAATCGCCGTAAACGACGAGCTTCAGGTATTTGAAGAGGCCCTCTTGCAAGCGATAGAGGTGCTGAAGCCGGGCGGAAGGGTGTCTGTGATCACTTTTCACTCGCTGGAAGACAGAATGTGCAAGACGACATTCAAGGAAAAATCATCACTTCCCGAACTGCCTCCGGGTCTTCCCGTGATACCGGAAGAATTTGAACCGGAATTAAAACTGATTACGAGAAAGCCCATTACGGCATCAAAAGAGGAGCTTGAAGAAAATAACCGCGCCCGGTCAGCGAAGCTCCGCATTGCGGAGAAACGAAAATAACGGGCAGCAAATGACAACATTAAAGGAGGTCATCAGCCTATGAGCAACTTAGCTTACCAGCAGGAAAAACAACAACGGCCAGTGATAAGTCCCGAAAAAAAGGTGATTGTCAAAAAGAGGGCTTCCATTACACTCGGGGAAAAGGTGCTGCTCGTCCTGTTTGCCATTGCCGTTCTCTCCACATCAATGTTTATCGTATCAAAGGCATACGCGGCGTACCAATCCAATATTGAGGTGCAAAAACTGGAGGAGAAAGTATCTGAGAAGAATAAGCAGATCGGTGATCTCGAAAAGACGGCTGCTGACTTAAGCCAGCCGCAGCGCCTGATGGATATCGCTAAAAAGCACGGTTTGAATCTGAAAGATAAAAAAGTGAAAAACATACAGGAATGATAACCCATGCCGAAAAAAAATAAGTTTATGAACAGAGGAGCAGCGATACTCAGTATTTGTTTCGCTCTCTTTTTCTTTGTCATTCTCGGGAGAATGGCGTACATTCAATTAACCGGTAAAGCAAACGGAGTAGAACTTGCAACAAAAGCGACCGAGCAGCACGAAAAAAAGCGGACGATAGAAGCGAGCCGCGGCTCTATTCTTGACCGGAACGGCAAAGTGCTTGCAGAGGACACGGCGACATATAAGCTCATTGCCGTGCTTGATAAAAAAATGACGAGTGATCCGAAGCATCCTCAGCATGTCAAAGACAAAGAGAAAACGGCGGAAAAACTGGCGACCGTTATCAATCTTGATAAAAGCGAGATTCTGGACATCTTAAACAGGAATGGCGCGAAGCAGGTGGAATTCGGTTCAGCCGGCCGCGATATCTCTTATGCGAAAAAACAAAAGATCGAAAAAATGGATCTTCCGGGTATTTCTTTCTTAAGAGATACGAAGCGCTACTATCCGAACGGCATATTTTTGTCAAATGTTCTCGGCTATGCCGATGTGAATGAAAAAACAAACGAGATACAAGGCTCTTTAGGGCTTGAAAAAATACTGAATAACTATCTGACGGAACGTGACGGGTCCGTCACTTACGAAAGTGATAAATCCGGCTGGAAACTTCCGAACAGCAAAGAAAAAATCACCGCACCTAAAAACGGTGACAATGTATATTTAACCATTGATCAGAAAATTCAAACCTTTCTAGAAGACAGCATGACGAAAGTAGCGGAAAAATATAAACCGAAAAAAATTATGGCGGCTGTCGTAGAACCGAAAACAGGCAAAGTGCTTGCGATGGGGCAGCGTCCGAGTTTTGACCCGAATATCAGAAACGTCACCAATTATTACAACGACTTAGTGTCGTACGCGTATGAACCGGGTTCAACGATGAAGATCTTTACGCTTGCCGCGGCGATTCAGGAAAATGTGTTTTCCGCAAACGAGAAATATAAATCAGGAACATATAAAGTGGGAGGCAAACCTGTTAAAGATTGGAACGATGGCGCCGGATGGGGTATGACAAGCTTCCATGACGGCCTCATGAGGTCATCGAATGTTGCTTTCGCCAAACTGGCCAACGAAAAACTGGGGTTTGACCGGTTTAATGAGTACCTGCACAAATTCGGGCTCTATCAAAAAACAGGGATTGATCTGCCCGGTGAAGTATCAAGTAAAATTAACTACAAATATGATTTTGACAAAGCGTCTACGGCTTACGGCCAAGCATCGGCGATAACACCGATCCAGCAGCTTCAGGCCGTCACGGCGATTGCCAATAACGGCAAAATGATGAAACCTTACGTCATTGATCATATTGTCGACCCCGATACGAAAAAAGTCGTCAAGCAGACAAAACCGGAGCAAGTTGGCACGCCGATTTCAGCCGATACGGCGAAAAAAGTCCGGAACCTGCTCGGAGAAGTCGTGACGTCAGACATCGGAACGGGAAAACCTTATAAAATTGAAGGTTTTGACGTCGCGGGTAAAACGGGAACCGCACAAATCGCCGGGACAGGCGGATATTTAAGGGGAACGAGCAACTATGTGTTTTCATTCATGGGCATGGCGCCGAAAAATGATCCTAAGCTCGTCATCTATGTAGCCGTGCAGCAGCCGCAGTTAAAAGCGGGTCAAAGCAGCTCTGATCCTGTTGCGGAAATCTTTAACCCGACGATGAAAAACAGCCTCCACTACATGAATATCGAACCGACGGAAAAAACAGATTCCGGTCAGGAAGAAACGAAAAGCCAAAAGATGCCTGACCTGACAGATAAGACAGTCACGGGCGCTGAGAAGGAAGCGAAAAATGAACATCTCACACCGATTGTCATCGGCAGCGATGTTGCCGTAAAAGAGCAGTATCCGACAGCCGGAGAAGATGTGATCACCAATCAGAAAATCTTCTTAAAAACAGACGGAAAGATGACGATGCCGGATATGTCCGGATGGTCGAGACGGGAAGTGCTTCAATTCAGCAAAGTATCAGGCATTCACATCGATGTGAGCGGTGAAGGTTACGCTTCAAGCCAAAGTGTGAAAAAAGGCAAAGAATTGAAAGAAAATACCGTGATTAAGGTGAAATTTAAAAATCCTGATTAACGGGACAGAGAAGTCCGCGGATGCCCGCGGGCTTCTTTTTTATGCGCCGCCGTTCTATGTGTCCAAGCTGAGGCATAAATTGAAACAAGCCTAAATAAGGAGTGGACGGTCCCTTGCGCGTTTCAAATGTAACGGTTCGAAAACGTTTATTACTGGTTTTGCTTTTTGGCGTAATCATTTTTTTGATCATTGACAGCAGATTAGGCTATGTCCAATTTGTGATGGGAGAAAAGCTGACTTCACTGGCTAAGGATTCCTGGAGCCGGAATTTGCCGTTTGAGCCTGAGCGGGGAGAGATCCTTGACCGAAACGGCGTGAAGCTGGCTACGAATAAAAGCGCGCCGACCGTCTTTGTCGTACCGCGCCAGATTCAAAATCCCATAAAAACGGGCAAGCTTCTCGCGTCAGTTTTAAATATGTCGGAAGAGAAGGTCTACAAACACATTACTAAGAAAACCTCCATCGAAAAAATCTCACCCGAGGGGCGGAAAATTTCCAATAAAAAAGCGAAAGAAATCAAAGCGCTCGACTTAAAAGGGGTTTATGTGGCTGAAGACAGCATCCGCCATTATCCGTACGGAAGCTTTTTGTCTCATGTTCTCGGTTTTGCCGGTATTGATAACCAGGGCCTTCTCGGATTGGAGGCTTATTATGATGATGACTTAAAAGGTGTAAAGGGATCAGTGAAATTTTATACGGATGCCAAGGGGAAGAAAATGCCTGATGAAGCGGATGATTACACCCCTCCGAAAGACGGACTTGATATGAAATTGACGATTGACGCCAAGGTTCAGACGATTATAGAAAGAGAGCTCGACAATGCAGCGGCGAAATATAACCCAGACGGAATGATTGCGGTCGCAATGAATCCGAAAAACGGGGAAGTGCTCGGTATGTCAAGCCGTCCTGATTTTGATCCGGCTGACTATCAATCCGTAGATCCGTCCGTTTACAACCGGAACCTGCCGGTATGGAGCACATATGAACCGGGTTCGACCTTTAAGATTATTACGCTTGCGGCGGCTCTCCAAGAGCAAAAAGTAAACTTGCAAAGAGACCACTTTTATGACAAAGGATTTGCCGAGGTTGACGGCGCCCGCCTCCGATGCTGGAAAAAGGGCGGCCACGGCTCGCAATCTTATCTTGAAGTCGTTCAAAATTCCTGCAACCCTGGGTTTGTACAGCTGGGGGAACGGCTCGGAAAACAAAAGCTGTTTCAATATATTAAGGACTTCGGCTTTGGAAAAAAAACAGGCATTGATCTGCAAGGGGAAGGAACGGGGATCTTATTCCCGCTAGACAGAGTCGGCCCGGTCGAACAGGCGACAACCGCTTTCGGACAAGGGGTTTCCGTCACGCCGATTCAGCAGGTGGCAGCCGTTTCCGCAGCAATAAACGGCGGAACGCTTTATACTCCGTTTATCGCCAAAGAGTGGGTTGATCCCGTTACGAAAAAAACCGTTAAGAAACAATCGCCGATTGCGAAAAGGCAAGTTATTTCCCAGGAAACGTCAAAGCAGATCAGATATGCTTTAGAAAGCGTCGTCGCTCAGGGAACGGGGCGGAATGCCTTTGTGGAAGGATATCGCGTCGGCGGAAAAACAGGTACCGCACAAAAGGTCAAAGACGGCAAATATCTCGAAAACAACCATATCGTCTCCTTTATCGGTTTTGCGCCGGCTGATGACCCGAGCCTTGTCGTGTATGTCGCGGTTGATAATCCGAAAGGCACGATTCAATTCGGGGGAACCGTCGCCGCGCCGATTGTCGGAAATATGATGAGAGACAGTCTGCCGGAGCTCGGCGTGAAACCGCGAAAAAATCAAATCGAGAAAAAATATCAATGGAACGACACAAAAACAATAGAGGTTCCGAATGTTGTAGGGATGTCTGTCTCTGATCTTGAGTCGCTGCTTGTCAATTTGAATATTGACTCCTCAGGAAAAGGAAGCAAAATTGTGAAACAATCACCTGCAGCCGGAACGAAAGTAAAAGAAGGCTCAAAGATCCGTGTTTACTTGAGTGAAGAATGAGTCTTTTTGAGGCAGCCGATTGTTTTCGGCTGCCTTTTATCATAAAGAGAAAAAAAGAAGATAACTTTTAAGATTAACTGGATGTATCCTTTTATTTACGCTAAAATATGAACTGTATGTTTAAAAGCCATTCTGACTTTTATAAACGGTTATCATGATAAAAGAATGAATAGAATTTCTGAGAGGTTTGATACAATGAAACTTACAAAGCTGCTTACATATTTAATGGCCGAACCTGTTCAAAATGACTTTCATGACCCTGACATAACTTCAATTGAGATGGACTCCAGGGAAGTGAGAAAAGGGAGTCTTTTTGTGTGTATAAAAGGGTATACGGTAGACGGACATGATTTCGCTCAAAAAGCCGCAGAAAACGGCGCAGCGGCCATCGTTGCCGAGAAAGAGCTTGACGTCGATGTCCCTGTCATTATCGTCCGCCGGTCACAGCGGGCGCTCAGCGTTCTTTCTGACGCGTTTTACGGGCAGCCGACAAAGCAGCTTCAGCTTATCGGCATCACCGGCACAAACGGCAAAACATCAACGACGCACATGGTTGATGAGATTTTCAAAAAAGCGGGAAGACAGACCGGTTTAATCGGAACGATGTACATTAAAATCGGGGATGAGACATTCCCGGTCAAAAATACAACGCCCGAAAGCGTCACACTGCAAAAAACGTTCAAGAAAATGAATGATGAGCATGTTGACACAGCTATTATGGAAGTGTCTTCTCACGCTCTGTCACTCGGCAGGGTTCACGGCTGCGATTATGATATCGCCGTATTCACGAACCTGACGCAGGACCATTTAGACTATCACAAGACGATGGAAGACTACAGACAGGCTAAAAGCCTCCTGTTTTCCCAGCTGGGCGGCTCCTTTAACCATGAAAAGCCGAAGCGGGCCGTTTTAAACGCAGATGACAAAGCCAGTGCTTACTTTGAAAAAGTGACGGCGGCGCACATCCTTACATACGGAATCGAGAACGATGCCGATGTCATGGCGAAACAAATCGAGATCTCTGCGCAAGGCACAAGTTTTGAACTTGTTACGCCAAAAGGAACAAAGCAGATCACGGTTTCACTCGTCGGCCGCTTCAACGTGTATAACGTACTGGCTGCAGCGGCGACAGCGATCGCAGCGGGTCTGCCGTTTGATACGATCACAAGCGCTCTTGAAGAGCTGCAAGGTGTCAGAGGCCGGTTTGAACTGGTGAATCATAATCAGCCGTTTCCTGTGATCGTCGATTACGCGCACACGCCTGACAGTCTGGAAAACGTTCTGAATACATGCAAAGACATGACAGAGGGCAAGCTTTTCGTCGTCGTCGGCTGCGGCGGAGACCGGGATAAAACGAAACGCCCGAAAATGGCGGAAATTGCGGTGCGGATTGCCGACGAACCGATTTTCACTTCAGATAACCCGAGAAGCGAAGACCCGCTGGCCATATTAAGAGATATGGAAAGAGGGGTAGAAGGCACCTACTATCACAGTATCGCAAACCGCGAGCAGGCTATCTTTTTTGCCATTGCCAACGCGAAAAAGGGAGATGTGGTTCTGATTGCCGGGAAAGGGCATGAAACCTATCAGCAGATCGGCAATGAAACATTCGACTTTGATGACGCCGAAGTAGCGGGAAGAGCTATTGTTGAGCTGAATAAAAAGTAAAACAGGAAAGAGTGTTAGAATGAGGGAAATGAAAAGAATTACGGGGACACAATGTGAATATGATAAATACGTATGTCGTTTGAACGAAACGGGAGGAGAAAAGAGCAATGCTTGAGCAAGTGATTTTATTTACAATAATAATGGGATTTTTAATCAGTGTTCTGATATCTCCGATTCTTATCCCGTTTTTAAGACGTTTAAAATTCGGCCAAAGTATCAGGGAAGAGGGGCCGAAATCACATATGAAAAAATCAGGGACGCCGACGATGGGCGGGGTCATGATTATCGT
Organism: Bacillus sp. JK62; assembly: GCF_053663455.1. Classification (NCBI taxonomy): domain Bacteria; kingdom Bacillati; phylum Bacillota; class Bacilli; order Caryophanales; family Bacillaceae; genus Bacillus; species Bacillus sp. JK62. The sequence continues at coordinate 652,097 of NZ_JBSJQA010000006.1, read as the reverse complement.
ATCCATCGCCATTACGGCGATTGTCATGACGCAGAAATTTTCGCATCTGAGCGCGGAAATGTTTCTTCTGCTGTTTGTTACGATCGGATACGGCCTGCTCGGCTTTCTGGATGACTATATTAAAGTAGTAATGAAACGGAATCTCGGATTGACGTCGAAGCAGAAATTGATCGGCCAGATCATTATTGCCATTGTATTTTACGGAGTATATCATTATTGCCATTTTTCAACCGGCATCAGGGTGCCGGGCACACATCTGTCAATCGATCTCGGCTGGGGATACTTTATCCTCGTTCTCTTTATGCTTGTCGGAGGTTCAAATGCCGTCAACCTGACAGACGGTCTGGACGGTCTCTTGTCCGGTACCGCGGCTATCGCATTCGGCGCTTTCGCCATCCTTGCGTGGAACCAGTCACAATATGACGTTGCGATTTTCTCGGTTGCCGTTGTCGGCGCCGTTCTCGGTTTTCTTGTATTCAACGCCCATCCCGCCAAAGTATTTATGGGGGATACCGGTTCGCTTGCGCTCGGAGGAGCGATCGTGACCGTTGCCATTCTGACGAAGCTTGAAATTCTGCTCGTCATTATCGGCGGAGTTTTTGTTATTGAGACCTTATCTGTTATCTTACAAGTCATCAGCTTTAAAACGACAGGAAAACGAATCTTTAAGATGAGTCCGCTTCACCACCATTACGAATTGGTCGGATGGTCTGAATGGAGAGTTGTCGTCACATTCTGGACTGCGGGACTGCTGCTTGCCGTTTTAGGAATTTACATCGAGGTGTGGTTATAAGTGGAAAACGAACTTTTTTTGCGAAAACAAAACTTTCTGGTCCTCGGACTGGCGAAAAGCGGATATGCGGCTGCGTCGATTCTTCATGAAAAAGGCATTAACGTCGTCGTAAATGATCAAAAAGCCTTTGAAGAGAACGAACCTGCCCAAAGGCTTTCAGAAAGAGGGATCGAGGTCATCTGCGGTGAGCATCCGACGTCACTTTTTGATCAGCATCACATTACCATTCTGATCAAAAACCCCGGAATCCCGTATGAAAATATCATGGTGGAGGAAGCGCAAAGAAGAGGCATCCCGGTCTGGACGGAAATCGAGCTTGCGTATTATATCACCACTGCAAAATTCATCGGCATTACAGGTTCAAACGGGAAAACAACAACGACGACCCTGATTTATGAAATGCTGAAAGCTGACTCGATAAAGGCGCTGATCGCAGGGAATATCGGCACTGTCGCCAGTGAAGTGGCTTATCATGCTGACGGTGATGAATGGATCGTTACAGAGCTTTCTTCGTTCCAGCTTATGGGGACTCATGCGTTCAGACCTGAAATCGGCCTGATTTTAAATGTGTTCGACGCTCATTTGGATTACCATCACAGCCGTGAAAACTATGAAAAAGCCAAGCAGAACGTGTATCTTCATCAGCTTGAGAGTGATACGGCCATCGTGAATCAAAGCGATGAAACAGTCGTGCGGCTTGCCGAAAGCGGAAAAGCCGGCACCGTTCCGTTTTCAGTTCATCAGGAACTGTCAAGCGGCGCATTTATTAAAGACGGAATGCTGATGTTCGGCGATGAAGCGATTCTGCCTGTTGATGACATCGTGCTGCCGGGCGCGCACAATTTAGAAAATATATTGGCCGCTGTAGCCGCGGCAAAAACGGCGGGCGCGTCTAATAAAGCGATTCAGAAGGTGCTGACAAGCTTTACCGGTGTCAAACACCGTCTGCAGTATGTAACAGCGATCCGGAATCGTAAATTTTATAATGACAGCAAAGCGACGAATATTTTGGCTACAAGCAAAGCGCTCTCCGCGTTCAAAGCACCGGTTATTCTTCTTGCAGGCGGACTGGACCGCGGCAACGGTTTTGACGATCTGAAACCGTATATGGACAATGTCAAAGCGGTCCTGACGTTCGGACAGACAGCGCCGAAGATAGAAAAACTGGGCAATGAGCTGGGAATACAACATGTCAAACGTGTCGATAATGTTGAACAAGCAGTATCTGCGGCGTTTGCGCTCTCAAATGAAGGAGACGTCATCCTCTTGTCACCCGCGTGTGCAAGCTGGGATCAGTTCAAAACATTTGAAGAACGCGGTGACATGTTTATAGATGCCGTGCATATGCTTAAGTAAGGGCTTGTCTCTGTTCATCGGCAGCCCTAAATGACTTATGCTTGGGGTGTCGATTGCTTTGACTACTAAAAAAACAGCGCCTGATTTGTTATTAGTTATTATTACGTTATTGCTTTTAACAATAGGATTAATTATGGTCTACAGTGCAAGTGCGGTATGGGCGGATTATAAATTTGACGACTCGTTTTTCTTCGCAAAACGGCAGCTGCTGTTTGCGGGGATCGGCGTCATTGCCATGTTTTTCATTATGAATGTGGATTATTGGACATGGCGCACATGGTCGAAGCTGCTTCTGATCATTTGTTTTTTTCTGCTTGTGCTTGTGCTGATTCCGGGAGTCGGAATGGTGCGGAACGGTTCAAGAAGCTGGATCGGAGTGGGAGCGTTCAGCATTCAGCCTTCGGAGTTTATGAAACTCGCGATGATTGCGTTTCTGGCTAAATTTCTTTCTGAAAAACAGAAGAATATTACGTCATTCAGACGCGGATTCGTTCCCGCGCTCGGAATCGTGTTTTCTGCATTTATTATTATTATGTGCCAGCCGGACCTGGGAACGGGGACGGTAATGGTGGGCACGTGCATCGTGATGATTTTTGTATCCGGTGCGCGAATCGCTCATTTCGCGTTTCTCGGACTCATCGGTTTAAGCGGATTTGCGGCGCTTGTTCTGTCCGCTCCTTATCGGATTAAACGGATTACCTCTTACTTAAACCCGTGGGAGGATCCGCTTGGAAGCGGATTTCAGATCATTCAGTCGCTCTATGCCGTAGGTCCGGGCGGACTGTTCGGGATGGGGCTCGGCCAAAGCCGGCAAAAGTTTTTTTACCTGCCGGAGCCGCAAACCGATTTTATTTTTGCTATTTTATCTGAGGAACTCGGCTTTATCGGCGGTTCGCTCATATTGCTGCTGTTCAGTATTTTATTATGGCGGGGCGTCAGGATTGCCCTCGGCGCGCCGGATTTATACGGAAGCTTTGTCGCCATCGGTATTATTTCTATGATAGCTATTCAAGTCATGATTAATATCGGCGTTGTGACGGGGCTGATCCCGGTAACAGGAATTACGCTGCCGTTTTTAAGCTACGGAGGCTCATCACTGACGCTGATGCTCGCAGCGGTCGGCGTGCTTTTAAATGTCAGCCGGTACTCGAGGTATTGATCTGTATCTTGCCTCATCACTCATGATCTATTCGTTATCTATAAAAAAACAGACAACATCAATAACCCTGTCCTAAAAAACAGGGTTATCGCTATGTGATTAAGGGGGACATACGAATGCGTATTGCAGTAAGCGGAGGCGGAACCGGAGGACATATTTATCCGGCTTTGGCCTTTATTAAAGAAGTTCAGCGCCGGCATCCGGATGTGGAATTTTTGTATATCGGAACAGAGAACGGTCTTGAGAAAAAAATTGTTGAACGGGAAAATATCCCGTTCCGCGCCATTGAAATTACAGGTTTCAAACGAAAACTTTCTTTTGAAAATGTAAAAACCGTCATGCGTTTCTTAAAAGGCGTGAAGAAAAGCAAATCATATTTAAAAGAGTTTAAACCGGATGCCGTTATCGGTACAGGCGGCTATGTATGCGGTCCGGTTGTATACGCGGCGGCAAAAATGGGAATTCCGACGATCATTCATGAGCAAAACAGCCTTCCAGGCATCACAAATAAGTTTCTCTCGAAATATGTTAATAAGGTGGCAATTTGCTTTGAAGAGGCAAAATCACATTTTCCTGCTGAAAAAGTTGTGTTTACGGGAAACCCGAGAGCCTCTGAAGTCGTCTCAATTAAGACAGGCCGCTCATTAACTGAGTTCGGGCTGAAAGATAATCAAAAAACGGTGCTCATTTTCGGCGGAAGCAGAGGCGCGGCTCCCATTAACCGTGCCGTTATAGATATGCAGGAAGAATTGAAAACGAGACCTTACCAAGTGCTTTATATTACCGGGGAAGTGCATTACGAGAAGGTAACGGCTGAGCTGAAAGGCGGAAAAGCCGCTGATAATATGGTGACAAAACCGTTTTTGCACCAAATGCCGGAGTACTTACAATCAATTGATGTCATTGTGGCAAGAGCCGGAGCGACGACGATTGCGGAGATCACCGCTCTCGGCATTCCGAGCGTGCTTATTCCGAGCCCGTATGTGACAGCCAATCACCAGGAAGTCAATGCGAAGGCGCTCAGCCAGCATGACGCTGCAATCGTACTGAAGGAAACCGAGCTCAGCGGAGAAAAACTGATCGCTGCGCTGGACAAAATCGTCATGAATGAAGAAACCTTAAAAGACATGAGTGAGCGGACAAAATCACTCGGTGTTCCGGATGCGGCAGCCAGACTGTACAGTATCATGGAAGACATAAAAAAATAGAGCAAATGGAATGCGGAGGTTTATGATGGAGAACGTAATTCAGGAATTAAGAGACCGCGAAGTCGGCAAAGTGCTGGAACAAGAACCGCTCGCGAACCATACAACGATGAAAATCGGCGGTCCGGCGGACATTTTAATCATCCCCAACCGTGTGGAAGCGGTCAAAGATATTATGGATATTGTGAAGAAACATGATCTGCCATGGACGGTTATCGGCCGCGGTTCAAATCTGCTCGTGCTTGATGAAGGCATAAGAGGAGTTGTCATCAAACTGGGCGCAGGTCTGGATCATTTGGAGATTGACGGTGATCAGGTGACGGTCGGAGGCGGCTATTCGGTCGTCCGGCTTGCGACTTCCATGAGTAAAAAAGGAATGTCCGGTCTCGAATTTGCAGCGGGCATCCCCGGATCAATCGGCGGGGCCGTCTATATGAATGCCGGGGCGCACGGATCTGATATGAGTGAGATTCTTGTGAAAGCCCGTATCTTATTTGAAGACGGCACAATCGAATGGCTGACAAACGAAGAGATGGATTTCAGCTACAGAACGTCTGTTTTGCAGAAAAAACGCCCCGGCGTCTGTCTCGAGGCAGTTCTTCAGCTTGAGCAAAAGGAACGGGAAGCCATTACGGCGCAAATGCAGCAGAACAAAGATTACAGAAAAAATACGCAGCCGTATTCAAGCCCATGCGCCGGAAGCATATTCAGAAATCCGCTGCCGAATCATGCCGGAAACCTCGTTGAAAAAGCGGGATTAAAAGGACATCAGATCGGCGGAGCGAAAGTATCCGAAATGCACGGGAATTTTATCGTCAATGCCGGCGGAGCGACTGCCAAGGACGTTCTTGACCTGATTGAGTATGTGAAAAAGACAATCCGTGAGCAGTATGATGTTGACATGCATACAGAAGTTGAAATCATCGGAGGGAATCGTTAAAAGGTTCTCTGATTTACATGAGCTCATGTGATATACTTTTAACAAATGTCAAACGGCATCACAGCATGCCGTTTGTTTTTCAATCAGACGAATGTCAAGCTGTTTCATTCTTAGTGAGGTGGACAGGCAGTGAACCCAAATCATGAAAGAGAAAAAATCGTAAATATTGAAGAGCGGATTCCGAAAATCAAAGAGCAGCGGAAACAAAAAGCAAACCGCCGGCTGATTTCATTCATTGTGCTCTTTTTTATGATGGTGCTGATCATCGTGTACTTGCAGATGCCGATCAGCAAAGTGTCTTCTGTCACCGTTTCCGGAAACGAAAACGTGTCTGTAAAAGAGATCAACGCGCTTTCTGATATACATAACGGACAAACCGAGTTCTGGAGTCTGAACAAGAAAAAAACAGAAGAAAAGATTGAGCAGAATAAACTGGTGAAAAAGGCGGATCTTTCAAAAGTATTTCCTAATAAAGTCAGCATTCACATTGAAGAATACAAGACGATCGCGTATCTGCAGCGGAATGATGTGTATTATGAAGTGCTGGAGAACGGCACCGTGCTGCCGAACGAAGTCACGCCGGATGACGCGGGCCCGATTTTGGTTGACTGGACAAACGCGAAAAAGCGGGTCAAAATGGCGGAACAGCTTGATAAGCTTTCCGGTTCGCTAAAGCAGTCGATTTCTGAAATCTATTATACACCGGTAAAAATGGATCAGGACCGGATCAAGCTGTATATGAACGACGGGTATGTAGTTACCGCTTCTATTAAAACATTTGCCGACCGGATGAAGACCTATCCTTCTATCGTTTCCCAGCTGGACGGCGGGAAAAAGGGGATTATCCACTTAGAAGTCGCTACGTATTTTGAAGAATTTAACAAAGGTAAATCCGGCAAGAAAAAAGAAAATGATTAATAGTTCTAAAGAACTAATTTAGAGGTGATTCAAAAGAATCTATTATAATCAGCGGGGCAGCCGATATAACCGATAGCGGAATAATTATGACTATGTTTGTTTTTGCCTGGGATAGGCTGCCGGACAAGCGGAAAATTCTCAATGCAATGGGCGTGTCTTCTTTAATGAGCATTGCATTTGGAATTTTCCTCCTGTTTCTTCTTTTTTCGGATGTTTCTGGCAATATCTATAGCTTTTCTGGAGGTTCATCTTAGTGTAGACTAATGGAAAGCGGGTATATTTGCATCTGGTTTGCACATTATGGCACCGTGACAGGAAATCTTACGGTAAGGTGGTCCGTCTCTAAAAAAAATAAAAAAAATGCGATATAAAAGAGGATATACATAGAATATAACGAATAGTTTCATTAAACATAAATTGTGAGAAATCAGATAGAAATTTGTTGATGCTGTTGTTTTTGTTACACACTTGTAAAGCCACATCCATTGTATTGTTGTTCCGCAAATAATAGAATAGAATTTGATCGAAATGTGAGGAGGTGCCATAGAATGAACAACAATGAACTTTACGTCAGTCTTGACATCGGTACGTCCAATACAAAAGTGATCGTCGGAGAAATGACAGATGATTCCCTTAACATTATCGGAGTGGGAAATGTACCGTCTGAAGGGTTGAAAAAAGGCTCAATCGTTGATATAGATGAAACCGTTCATTCTATAAGAAAAGCGTTTGACCAAGCTGAAAGAATGGTAGGTTTTCCGCTGAAAAAAGCCATTGTCGGCGTTAATGGAAATTATATTCATATTCAAGATACGAACGGCGTTGTCGCTGTTTCCAGTGAAAACAAAGAAATTCACGTTGAAGACGTCCGCAGGGTAATGGAAGCGGCACAGGTCGTGTCGGTTCCGCACGAGCAGCTGATCGTTGACGTCATTCCGAAACAGTTTATCGTTGACGGAAGAGACGAAATTACCGATCCGAAAAAAATGCTCGGTGTGCGCCTGGAAGTAGAAGGCACGCTGATTACCGGCTCCAAAACGATCTTACATAATTTACTTCGCTGTGTGGAGAGAGCGGGCGTTGAAATTACTGATATCTGCCTGCAGCCGCTTGCGGCCGGTTCGGCGGCTTTGTCAAAAGACGAAAAAAACCTCGGAGTCGCCATGATTGATATCGGCGGCGGCTCGACGACGGTGGCGGTATTTGAACAGGGGCACCTGAAGGAGACAGCCGTCATTCCGCTCGGAGGCGAAAACATCACGAAAGATGTATCGATCGGATTGCGCACTTCCACCGAAGAGGCTGAAAGAGTAAAAAAACAATTCGGACATGCATTCTACGATGAGGCTTCAGAAGATGAAGTATTTGAAGTCACCGTCATAGGAACGAATCAAAAGCAATCTTTTACACAGCAGGAAATTGCCAATATTATTGAAGCAAGAGTGGAAGAGATTCTTGAGATTGCCGCAGCCGAAATTGAGCATATGGGAATTACAGATCTGCCCGGCGGCTTTGTGCTGACCGGCGGACAGGCCGCAATGCCCGGAGTGCTTTCATTGGCACAGGAAGTGCTGAGGCACAATGTAAGGGTCGCAAGCCCGAATTATATCGGTGTAAGAGACCCTCAGTATATGACGGGTGTCGGCTTGATACAATTTGCCTGCCGAAATGCCAGAATTCAGGGAAGAAAAATAGGCTTTCATATGCCGGAAGAAGCCGTGCAGGAAATCGCGGTCTCTCACGAAGAAGAACATCATCAGCGGCCTGAGGCGCAGCAGCGTCCAAAAGCAAAACAAAAAACACAAGCCGAACACAACAAACCGAGCAAAATGAAAAAACTATTAAGCATGTTTTGGGAATAGATTGATAGTCATTCGGCAGATTAGGAGGATTTAGCATGTTGGATTTCGAAACAAACATAGACGGCTTAGCATCAATTAAAGTAATCGGAGTAGGAGGCGGCGGTAATAACGCGGTCAACCGAATGATTGAAAATGAAGTGCAGGGTGTAGAGTACATTGCGGTAAACACGGACGCGCAAGCTCTTAACCTGTCAAAAGCGGAAGTGAAAATGCAGATCGGGGAAAAGCTGACCCGCGGTCTCGGAGCGGGAGCGAATCCGGAAGTCGGCAAAAAAGCCGCTGAAGAAAGTAAGGAACAAATCGAAGAAGCGCTAAAAGGCGCTGACATGGTGTTCGTTACAGCCGGAATGGGAGGCGGTACCGGAACGGGAGCCGCACCGGTGATCGCGCAAATCGCAAAGGACTTAGGCGCTTTGACTGTCGGTGTCGTAACAAGACCGTTTACATTTGAAGGAAGAAAACGCCAGCTGCAGGCTGCAGGCGGTATCACGGCAATGAAAGAAGCCGTTGACACACTGATCGTTATTCCGAATGACCGCATTCTTGAAATTGTCGATAAAAACACACCGATGCTTGAAGCATTCCGTGAAGCTGATAACGTGCTTCGCCAAGGGGTGCAAGGTATCTCTGACCTCATCGCAACGCCTGGTTTAATCAACTTGGACTTTGCCGATGTCAAAACCATCATGTCCAACAAAGGTTCAGCATTGATGGGTATCGGGATCGCTACGGGCGAAAGCCGTGCTGCTGAAGCCGCCAAAAAGGCGATCTCCAGTCCGTTACTGGAAGCGGCAATCGACGGAGCGCAAGGTGTTTTGATGAACATTACGGGAGGTACAAACCTGAGCCTCTACGAAGTGCAGGAAGCAGCCGACATCGTCGCTTCTGCATCTGACCCTGATGTCAATATGATTTTCGGTTCAGTTATCAATGAAAATCTGAAAGATGAAATCGTCGTCACCGTTATTGCGACCGGTTTTATCGAACAGGAAAAAGATGACTCAAAACCGCAGCGTCCGAATTTAAACCAAGGATTGAAGTCTCAAAGCCAAAACGCTGCGAAACGTGAGCCGAAACGAGAAGAAACACAGCATCAAAACACGGTGAACCGCCATACATCACAGCCGGCGGATGATGCTCTCGACATTCCTACATTTTTAAGAAACCGCAACAAACGCGGCTGATGTAAAAAAGGACAAGACCACATGGTTTTGTCCTTTTTCTTTTTTGTGCACAGTCTTCCTTCCTATCCCTCATGATCTATACAGTGAAAAAAGAAACTTTATACCTATGACGAATTGATTGTTTTTTAGTTTCATACGGCTTTCTACAGAATGTGACAATATCTGAATGGAAGATTGTCTACATTTAACGTACAGCATCGAAATGACAAACGATTCCAATTATGAAGGAGGGATACACATTTTATAGGGCGTTACCAAATAAGGGGGGATACGATTGAAGAAAAAAACAAGAAACAGATGGACAGGCTCCGTTTTAAGCGCGATTGTCGTCAGTTCACTGTTGTTTCCGGGTGCAGCCGGAGCGAACAGCACACCGGGGGCAGTTTCTTTCACCAAAGATCTTTCTTCCTCTAAGAGCATTCAGCATAAGATTTCCGATTCAGTCAAGAAGCGTTTTGAAAAAAATGATAAAGTCACGTTTCTTATCAAATTTAAAGAGAAAGCCAATACGAAAAAAGCGGTCAAAGAAGCAGAAAAAAATGCCGAGTCTCAATCGCTTTCCGCAGCAAAAACCGAATATCAAAAGCGGTCAGCCGTCGTTTCTTCTTTAAAACTGGCGGCTCATGATGCGCAGCAGAATCTGAAAACATATTTGGAAAAACAAAAAAAGAAAGGAAAGGCTGATCACATCCATTCCTATTATATTGTCAACGGAATGGCAGTCACTGCTTCGAAAGAGGTAATGGAAAAAGCCGCCTCATTTCCTGAAGTAGAAAAAGTTCTTCCGAATGAAAAACGTCAGCTTACTCAACGGCAATCAAAAGCTCCTTTTCAAATGAAGAAAAAACAAAAAGAGATTAAAGCAAAGGAAGGCATCGAATGGAATATCAGCCAAATTGATGCGCCGCAGGCCTGGGCCTCAGGATACGACGGAACCGGCACGGTTGTCGCCTCCATTGATACGGGAGTTCAGTGGGATCATCCCGCGCTTAAGGAAAAATACCGGGGTTACGATCCTGAAAATCCCGCAGCACCGAATCATGAAATGAACTGGTATGATGCCGTATCCCATAAAGACGCTCCCTATGATGACCTTGAACACGGCACTCATGTAACAGGGACCATGACGGGTTCAGAACCTGACGGCTCAAATCAAATCGGTGTGGCTCCAGGGGCGAAATGGATCGCAGTAAAAGCATTTTCAGATGACGGAGGAACCGATGCCGATATTTTGGATGCCGGTGAATGGGTGCTCGCGCCTAAAGATAAAAACGGCACGCCGCATCCCGAGATGGCGCCGGATGTTGTCAATAATTCCTGGGCGGGCGGTTCGGGAATGGACGAGTGGTATCGCGATATGGTGAATGCGTGGAGAGCGGCAGGGATTTTTCCTGAATTCTCTGCTGGAAATGAAGACTTATTTACACCGGGAGGACCGGGTTCAATCGCAAATCCGGCCAATTATCCTGAAGCATTTGCGACAGGTGCGACTGACATCGACAAGAAACTCGCTGATTTCTCACTTCAAGGCCCCTCACCGTATCATGAAACAAAACCGGACATTTCGGCTCCGGGAGTGAATATCCGTTCTTCTATTCCTGGAGGAACATACGAAGGCGGCTGGGACGGAACTTCAATGGCCGGGCCGCATGTGGCGGCGACGGCGGCTTTGTTAAGGCAGGCGAACGCCTCTATTACGGTCGATGAAATGGAAGACGTTTTGACGCGCACCGCCGAAAAGCTGACAGATTCCGTTTTTCCGGAATCACCGAATAACGGTTACGGCCACGGTCTCGTTAACGCTTTTGATGCCGTTTCTGCCGTAACGGACGGAATCGGAAGCGTAGAAGGCAAGGTATCTTCTGCGGGCGAAGATCACAATCCGCCCAGCTTTCGTCATGAACCGGTCTCAGAGGCTTACAAAGGGACAAACCTTCCGTTAACGGTTACAGCAGAAGATGATGTAAGCGTAACTGAGGTGATCCTCTCCTATCAGTTTGATGAAGGAGAGTGGAAAACGACAGCCGCCGTTCAAAAAAGCGGTGATGAAAAAAAGGGAACATACCAGGCGGAGATTCCGGACATAACGGGAAGCAAGATAAGTTATAAATGGACCATAAAAGATTTCGGGGGTCATTCTGTAGAATCTGATACGTACCGGGCTGACGTGAAACCGAGCATTACGGCGGGATACAAAGAGGATTTTGAATCACAGCCGGCGGGCTGGTCAAGTTACGGGACACATGACCAATGGGAATGGGGTATCCCGGGTTCAGGGCCAGGCGCCGCATTTTCCGGAGAAAAAGTGTATGCGACGAATCTGTCCGGCCCATATGCCGATTCGGCCAACATGAATTTGGTGATGCCTCCGATACAAGTTCCGGAAACAGGACGGCTGTTTTTACAATTTAAAAGCTGGCACAAGCTCGAAGAATTTTTTGATTACGGGTATGTGTTCGTTCTGCCGGAAGGGAAATCAAATTGGGAGCAGGCGGCCGTTTACAATGGTGATTCCGCAGGATGGAATGATGAAGAGGCAGATTTATCTGCGTATAAAGGCCAAAACATAAAGCTCATGTTTAATATGCAGTCTGACGAAGTACTCAATGAAGACGGGTGGTATATCGATGATGTCCGGCTTTCAAGCAGTCCTCTCGGCAAGGCGGCTAAAAAAAGTAAACACAATAGACAAACACCTCCCGGCCACCTGAAGAAAAAGGCCGTCAGTCCGAAACAGGCCAAACCGGCAGTGAAATCGCCCGGAAAAAGAGTGAAACGTGAAACAAACCTCCTGCCGCTCAGAGCGCAAATCAGTGTCGCCGAGACGGGGAAATCCGTATATTCCGACCCTGCAAGCGGAAGCTACAGCATGTCACATAAGGCGGGAAGCTATACGCTGAAAGCCGAGGCTTACGGATTTAAGTCCGCTTCGAAACAAGTTTCTATTCAATCAGACAAAACCGCGCAGGCAGACTTTACACTGGAGCAAATGCCGTCCGGCACGCTAAAAGGAACCATCACCAATCAGTCCACAGGCGAACCGGTAAAAGGGGCTGCGCTTTATGTGGCCGAGGATGCCGCAATTGAACCGGCGGTGACAAACGATAAAGGGGAATATTCGCTTAAGGCGTACGAAGGCTCCTACACAATCAAAGTAGCGGCAAAAGGCTTTTACAATAGCGAATTTTCTGTGGACATCAAAGGAGATGCTGAAAAAAACGTCAAGCTTAAGCCGTATGTCGGTTATGAAGGGGAAATCGCCTATGATAACGGGACGGAAGAAGCCGCGCTGTCATATTTTAAAGCCGGCAGCAAATCTGCCGTTAAGATGACCCTCAAAGACGGAAAAGAACACGGTATGCTGACGGGAGGCCTTTTTAAATTTTGGGGCGCCGACTGGCCTGATCCGGGCGGTACCGAATTTCAAGCAGAAGTATATGATGCATCCGGCCCTGCTGGAGCTCCGGGCAGCAAAATTGCCGGCCCGTTCCAAGCTGAAGCGCTTCGAAACGGCGAGTGGACCAAAGTGGATCTCAGCTCAAAAGGAATCGCGGTCGGAAAGGATTTTTATCTTGTGTTCCGTCAGACGAAACCCGATCCTTATACACCTGCCCTGTCATCTGATGACGGCAGTCCGTACTCGAACAGAAACTGGCAATACCTCGACGGCCGCTGGTCAAAAGCCGATAAATCAGACGGAAACTTTATGATCAGGGCTTTGGTCGACTACGAAGCTTCTGTGCCTGAGATAACGTCGCCTGAAGACCGGTCATTTACAAACAAGAAGTCAATCACGGTGAAAGGAACGGCTTCACCAAAAACCGCTGTCCGTCTTACCAATAACGGTAAAACCGCCGCAGAAACGAAAGCAGATGCAGACGGCAATTTCCAGGCCGGTGTCACACTCACTAAAGATGCCAATCGGCTGACGGCGGCATCTGTGACAGACAGCGGGTCAACCGACGAGTCACGCCCTGTCACGGTCATACTGGATGAGGATAAGCCTGATGTGACGATTGACAGTCCGGCAAACGGTGATAAAACAAATAAAGAAGCAGTGACTGTAAAAGGAAAAGTGCACGACGACCATTTAAAATGGGTAAAGGTGAACGGAAAAAAAGCTGAAGTAAATAACGGTTCTTATCAAGCGAGAACCCTTCTGGAAAACGGCAGCAATGAGATCAAGGTCACGGCCTCAGATGAAGCGGGTAACAAAACAACGAAAAAGACGGTAATCGATGTCAATTACAATGCTCCCGTCATTTCCGGATTGGTTCCCGGAGCGGATAAGGAATTAAAAGCCGGAGAATCAGTGAAAATCGCTTTTTCAAGCGGAAAGAAATTAGACGCTTCCTTCGTGATCCGTCTGCCTCTGACAAACGCCCGGGCAGGGAGCCAAAACGCAACAGAGCTTCCGCTGAGAGAAATTTCTCCGGGACGATATGAGGGTTACTGGACGGCGGCTTCTTCCATCAAAGCAAGCGGAGCAAAAATTGACGTTATCGCAAGAGATGACTACGGAAATGAAACAAGACAGACGGCTAAAGGAAAACTTTATATCAATGAGTAAAACAGAGCGCTGCCAGATCACGGCAGCGCTTTTTTAGTTGAAGGGGACAATAGAAAATCAACCTTTTCGGCCCTCGACAAATAAAACGGTTATCCCTTAAAAATTGTACTTTACCCTCAACATTAATTGACAGACTTTCCCACAGAGCTTGCTTTATACTTATGAAACAAGAGAGAGAAACAGATATGTAAGACAAAAGAGGAAAGGGGTCAGATGTGAAAATCTATCTGGATGTCATTTGGCTGTTGAACTTTTGTTTTGATTCTCTTTTGCTTTTATTGACCGCCTTTATTTTAAAACGCCAAGTGAAAAAAAGAAGAGTGGCCGCCGGCGGTTTTATCGGGTCAGCCATTGTGCTTCTGATGTTTACGCCTGTTTCTCCCTTTGTGGAGCATCCGGCGGGAAAAATGGCGTTTTCGGTAGTCATCGTGCTTACGGCTTTTGGCTTTAAACGGTTCCGATACTTTTTTCAAAATTTGTTCGCTTTTTATTTCGCGACTTTTCTCGTCGGCGGGGGAATGATCGGCGTACATTCCCTGCTGCAGACAGAATCAATTGTGCAGCAAGGCGTAATGGTCACAAGCCAGACCGGATTCGGCGACCCGATCAGCTGGATGTTTGTAGTTATCGGATTTCCGGCCATATGGATTTTTTCGAAAAAGAGAATTGAAGACATCGAGACGAAGTCCATTCAGTACGATGAACTTGTCATGGTGCAGGCGGAATTCAGCGGACAGACAATCCGCGCGAAAGGATTGGTGGATTCCGGGAATCAGCTGTATGATCCGCTGACGAAAACGCCGGTCATGATCCTTCACATTGACAAATTCGCTCCGATTCTCAGCGAAAAGGAAACGGACCTCATCAAATCCGCCAGTCCGCTTGAAGTGATAGAGCAGCTTGATGATTCGTTCCGTCATGCGGATAAGCTGAGGCTGATTCCATACAGGGGCGTCGGCCAGGACAATCAATTTTTACTCTGTTTAAAGCCGGATTACGTCACGATTTTAACAAAAGACGAGATGATCGCATGCGAAAAATGCCTGATCGGCATCAGCACGAAGCCATTATCCGCTGACGGTGAATTTGACGGAATCGTTCACCCGAAGATGCTGACAGGGAAGGCTGTAAAACATGTTTCCTGACGAAAAGTCTGTTATTCATCATACTCAAAACGCGTTGTATTTAGAAGGGGGAGGAAGATGAAAAAACTTAAGCTGCGTCTGACATATTTGTGGTATAAATGGCTGATGAAACTCGGACTGAAAAGCGATGAAGTGTATTACATAGGAGGAAGCGAGGCGCTGCCGCCGCCTTTGTCTAAAGAAGAGGAGCAGGTGCTCTTATTAAAGCTGCCGAGCGGGGATCAGGCGGCGCGGGCCATCCTGATTGAGAGAAACTTACGTCTTGTCGTTTACATTGCCCGCAAATTCGAAAACACCGGCATCAATATCGAGGACTTAATCAGCATCGGCACCATCGGTTTGATCAAAGCGGTAAACACGTTTAATCCGGAAAAGAAAATCAAACTCGCCACCTACGCATCGCGATGTATTGAAAACGAAATTTTAATGTACTTGCGCCGAAACAATAAAATCCGTTCAGAGGTGTCCTTTGATGAACCGCTGAACATTGATTGGGACGGAAACGAACTGCTGCTTTCGGATGTGCTCGGCACAGATGATGATATTATTACGAAAGACATTGAAGCCAATGTGGATAAAAAACTTTTGAAAAAAGCGCTTGAGCAATTAAACGAAAGAGAAAAGCAGATTATGGAACTGCGTTTCGGGCTTGTCGGAGAAGAAGAAAAAACCCAAAAAGATGTAGCCGACATGATGGGGATTTCACAATCTTATATCTCCCGGCTCGAAAAGCGGATTATCAAAAGACTGAGAAAAGAGTTTAACAAAATGGTGTAAAATTTTTTCCATCTGACAGCCCTTACTGCTGCAAGGATTGCCGCCGCCGGATGTTTATTTCTGTAAAATGGCGGTGCATATTTTTCCCACCCGAGGAGATACTTAACGTTGTACAGCAGCTCCTAGTGGGAGGGAAAAACGTGTCAAGAAATAAAGTCGAAATTTGCGGGGTGGATACCTCCAAATTACCGGTGCTCAAGAATGAAGAGATGAGAAAGCTGTTTAGGCAATTGCAGGATGAGGGCGATGATTCAGCGAGGGAAAAGCTTGTAAACGGCAATCTGCGCCTTGTCTTAAGCGTCATTCAGAGGTTTAACAACAGAGGAGAGTATGTTGATGACTTATTTCAGGTCGGCTGCATCGGACTAATGAAATCCATTGATAATTTTGACCTAAGCCATAATGTTAAGTTTTCAACATACGCTGTACCGATGATCATCGGAGAAATCCGCAGATATTTGCGGGATAACAATCCGATCCGCGTCTCGAGGTCGCTTCGCGATATCGCATATAAAGCGCTTCAAGTAAGAGAGCGGTTAATCAGTGAGACAAGCAGGGAGCCGACAGCAGAGGAAATCGCCAAAGTTCTTGAAGTGCCCCATGAAGAAATTGTGTTTGCCCTTGACGCCATTCAGGATCCGGTTTCACTGTTTGAGCCGATTTATAATGACGGCGGCGATCCGATCTACGTGATGGACCAGATCAGCGATGAGCGCAACAAGGATACACAATGGATTGAGGAGCTGGCTCTGAAAGAAGGCATGAGAAGACTGAACGAACGGGAAAAAATGATTTTGCGAAAGCGCTTTTTCCAAGGGAAAACCCAAATGGAGGTCGCTGAAGAAATCGGGATATCCCAAGCTCAGGTCTCAAGGCTTGAAAAGGCAGCCATTAAACAAATGAATAAGAATATCCATCAATAACGGAAAAAGCCTTTAAACCTTGTTTAAAGGCTTTTTTCATGCGATGGTTTACGTTTGCAAAAAAGTGATGTATTCTAATGTGTAAAAGTTTTTAGAAAATTTAAATAAAGTAAACGGGGGAAACTGCAATGATTTTACAGCTGGACAGTGTGTCATTAAAAAGAAACGGGAAATGGATTTTGAAAGATATTAACTGGCGCGTCGAGAAAAACGAAAATTGGGTGCTGTACGGATTAAACGGAGCCGGAAAAACGGCTTTGCTGAATATGTTATGCTCTTATTACTTCCCCACTTCAGGAGAGATGCAGGTGCTCGGCCATCAGTTCGGCAAAACAGAGCTCGGTGACAGGCTCAGAAGGAAAATCGGCCTTGTTTCGGCAGGTCTTCAGCACAAATTATATGCCGCGGACTCCGCTTTTGAAATCGCCCTCAGCGGCGCGTACGCCTCAATCGGGCTGTACGAAACTCCGAGTGAGCAGGTAAGGGAAAAAGCGATCGGTCTTCTGAAGGATTTGGGCGCCATCAGTTACGCCGACAGACGGTATGAAACATTATCACAAGGGGAAAGACAAAGAGCGCTGATTGCGCGGGCGCTTATGGCTGATCCCAAACTGCTGATTTTGGACGAACCCGTGACGGGTCTTGATTTTATGGCAAGGGAGCAGCTGCTGGACACGATTACGTCGATCGCCGAAAAAGAAAATGCGCCGTCCATCCTTTATGTCACCCATCACGCTGAAGAAATTCTGCCGGTATTTGATCAGGCGCTGCTTTTAAAACAAGGCGAGGTGTTCGCCTCCGGGAAAATCAGGGACATGCTTTCTGACGAGCGGCTTACAGCGTTTTTCGATACGCCTGTCAATGTCTTATGGAACAATGGCCGCCCGTTTTTAACACGTGCAAAAGCGGTATCATCCGTCAAATAACATCAATTCACCCTGGGGGTGCTGCTGACATGCAGCTGAGAGAGACGTTGTCTCAACCCTTAACGGACCTGATCCGGATCATGCCGGCGGAGGGAAGCGGTGAAAAAAGCGGAGGAAGATCCGTTTTTTACCCGTTTCATTTTAATGAAACGGGTTTTTTGATACAGCCAAAGGGGAGATTTCCAATGCATCAGATTGATATGCTGTTACACCAGGCGGATAAACGGCGGGGCGATTTAATACAAATAGCTGAAAGGTTGATCGCCTTTCCGACACCGGCTCCGCCTGCAAGAAATACAACAGAAGCCCAAAAGTGGGTGGCCGGCTTTTTAAAAGAAACGGGCTGCTCGGTCGATATGTGGGATGTGTATCCGGAAGATCCGAATGTAGTCGGTGTTTTAAAAGGGACAGATTCAAGCAGGCATCAAAGCCTGATTTTAAACGGACACATTGATGTGGCAGAAGCCGGGGGCGAAGACTGGAACTCTGACCCGTTTCAGCCGCTCGTAAAAGACGGCATGCTGATCGGAAGGGGCGCCGCTGATATGAAAGGGGGTTTGGCGTGTGTTCTTTTCTCTCTGAAGCTGATCCATGATGCCGGCATTAAGCTTCCGGGCGACCTCATTGTACAGTCTGTAATCGGAGAAGAAGTCGGCGAGGCGGGGACGCTGGAATGCTGCAAACGCGGCTATCACGCGGATTTTGCGGTTGTCGCGGATACGAGCAGCCTGCATATTCAAGGGCAGGGCGGTGTCATCACCGGCTGGATAGAATTGAAAAGCAAACAAACATTTCATGACGGCATGAGGCGCAATATGATTCATGCGGGCGGAGGCACATTCGGAGCGAGCGCCATCGAAAAAATGGCGAAAATCATCACTGCCTTGGGAGAGCTGGAGCGCCACTGGGCGGTAACGAAAAGCTATCCCGGCATTGCGCCCGGCACCAATACGATCAACCCCGCCGTCATTGAAGGCGGAAGACACGCAGCGTTTGTCGCCGATGAATGCCGGTTATGGATCACCGTCCACTTTTATCCGAACGAAACGCACGAACAAGCAGCCGCAGAAATCGAAGACTATATTAATCGTGTCGCTGACAGTGATCTGTGGCTCAAAGAAAACAGGCCGGTGTTCAAATGGGGCGGATCTTCGATGATTGAAGACAGAGGAGAGGTGTTCCCGGCGCTGGAAATCGATCCGGATCATCCGGCAGTTTCTGTCTTGGCTGCATCACACTCTGCCGTCAAAAAACAGGAGCCCGTCATTGATGTTTCCCAAACCGTAACAGACGGAGGATGGCTTTATCAGGCCGGGATTCCGAGCGTCATATACGGCCCCGGCGATTTAAAAAACGCCCACTCCGTAAACGAGGAAGTGTCCGTTGATGAGCTTATGGACTATACGAAAATCATGCTGAGATTTATTCTCGGCTGGTGCAGCCGCAAAAAAGATTGCCCGATGTGACAAGGTTCAGCCCGGCCGTTCATATAATAGGAAAAAGAACGGGCAAAGGGCGTGATACGGATGATCAGCATATCTGAATTTCAAATAAAAGATGTGGTAAACGTATCGAACGGAAAAAAACTCGGAAGCATCGGGGATATTGATATTAACGTGACAACGGGAAAAATTCAGGCGATTATTTTAGGCGGCAGCGGAAAAGTTCTCGGTTTTTTCGGAAAAGAAGAGGAAATGATCATTCCTTGGCGAAATATAGTTAAAATTGGGGAAGATGTCATCTTAGTGCGTGTAAATGAACCAAAGGGGGGAGCGTAATCCTCCCTTTACTTGTAAAAAGCCGGAAATCTCAATGTTTCCGGCACATTTATTTATCTCATTTTTCAATCAGCCGCTAAACGTATGCTTAAAATTGTGTTAAAATGAGTGGGAAATTACGCTTTTTTAATGTTTGTCGAAAGGTTGGATCTCCATGAATACATATCACCCGTTTAGTCTTACCACCCCCTCGGCACTCATGATAGAAGACTGGAACTGTGTGAATCAGCTTAACACAAAGGTCATCGCCGGATTCACAACGAAAAACGGCGGTGTCAGCAATCCTCCGTATGAGTCATTAAATACCGGATTGCACGTCCGGGACGAAGCTCATGATGTTGTGACAAACCGTGAAGTCATAGCGTCCTTATGCGGTACTGATCTGGATTCCTGGGTGTTCGCCGACCAGACACATGAAAACCGCGTCCGGCGCGTGACAGCCGGGGATAAAGGAAAAGGAGCGAGAGACTATTCTTCCGCATTCCGCGGGACGGACGGGCTCTACACGAAAGATGCGAATCTTTTTTTGGCCCTTTGTTTTGCGGACTGTGTGCCCTTGTATTTTTATGACCCGGTGAAATCC
This sequence comes from Bacillus sp. JK62, assembly GCF_053663455.1. NCBI lineage: Bacteria > Bacillati > Bacillota > Bacilli > Caryophanales > Bacillaceae > Bacillus > Bacillus sp. JK62. The sequence continues at coordinate 631,978 of NZ_JBSJQA010000006.1, read as the reverse complement.
ATTATCGGCGCTGCCCATGCCGGATGGAAGGGGACGGTCAAACAAATCGGACGCATCATGACGGAACGCTGGGTAAACGAAGAAGGCTCCCGTTTAACAGATATTCAGGCTGTCATCGGTCCGTCCATCAGCGCGGGAAGCTATACAGTCGACGACCGCGTCATCAATGAAGTGCGGGCGCTGCCCTTTACGGCTGAATCCGCCATATGCGAAACGGAAAAAGGCCAGTATCAGCTTGATTTAAAAGAGGTCAACCGTCTTCTTCTGATACATTGCGGCATTCCGGAAGAAAACATTTCAGTCAGCGGTCTATGCACCGAACGAGAGCATGAACTATTCTTTTCACACCGCCGCGACAAAGGGAAAACGGGACGCATGATGTCCTTTATCGGAATGAAGGAGGCATAAGATCTTGCGTGTTGCTGATCAATTACGACATATAAACGAAAGAATAAACGAAGCATGTAACAGATCGGGCCGAAGCCCCGAAGATGTAACCGTCATCGCGGTTACAAAATACGTATCAGCTGAAAGGGCTCAAGAGGCCGTTGATGCCGGTATTACAAGTCTGGGAGAAAACCGGGATGCCGAGCTTATCCATAAGCAGGAAGTCGTCAAAGGAAGCCCGGAGTGGCACTTTATCGGCAGTCTTCAGTCCAGAAAGGTGAAGGCCGTCGTTGACCGTGTATCTTATATTCATTCCTTAGACAGACTGTCATTGGCAAAAGAGATTGAAAAACGGGCGCAGCATGCGGTTCGCTGTTTTGTGCAGGTGAATACTTCGCTTGAACCGTCTAAGCACGGTTTGAAAACAGAGGAGGTCATCCCCTTTATCAGAGAGCTTGCTGAGTTTAGAAACATTTCTGTAGAGGGCCTGATGACGATGGCTCCCCTGACAGACGATACAGAAACGATCAGAGCCTGCTTCCGGCAATTGCGTGATCTGAGGGATCAGGTGCAAAAACTGAATCAGACAAACGCACCGTGCCGGGAACTGTCAATGGGCATGTCAAATGATTATGAAATCGCTGTTGAAGAGGGCGCAACTTTTATCAGAATCGGCTCTTCATTAGTCGGAAATGAACCGGGGGGTGTAAACAAATGAGCATGAAAAATAAACTGAAAAACTTTTTCTCAATGGATGAGGAGGAGTATGAGTACGAATACATTGAAACAGAGCAGGATCATCAGGAAGAGCATGAACAGCAGAAAGATAAACAGCCTGCTTACGCTCAGAAGCCGCAGGGCAAGCAGAACGTAGTAAGCTTGCAAAGTGTTCAGAAATCCTCTAAAGTGGTGTTGAGTGAACCGCGGGTATATGCGGAAGCGCAGGAAATCGCCGATCATTTAAAGAACAGGCGGGCGGTTGTCGTCAATCTGCAGCGCATCCAGCATGATCAGGCGAAAAGAATCGTCGACTTTTTAAGCGGTACCGTCTACGCCATCGGCGGCGACATTCAGAGAATCGGTTCAGATATTTTTCTGTGCACGCCTGATAATGTCGACGTTTCCGGCACGATTTCGGAGCTTATAAATGAAGACGAACATCAGAGGTGGTAAAGCAGGATGATTCTTTATCAAATTTTTTCCGTTCTGAGTTATTTAATTTACATCTACTCGTTTGCCCTGATCATCTATATCTTTATGTCATGGGTGCCGAGTACGAGAGAAACGGCGGTCGGACGATTTCTCGCAGCGATTTGCGAACCGTATTTAGAGCCGTTCAGAAGGATCATTCCGCCCATTGCCATGCTGGATATATCCCCAATTGTAGCGATTATCGTGCTTCGGTTTGCCACGACGGGGCTTTGGGGCCTATACCGCATGATCGCAATGTATACTTGAATGCGACAGTTTGATACGGGCTTGGCACCAGCCAAGCCTCTTTACATAGAAAGGAAAGAACATGAGCGATATTTACCAGCACTTCAGACAAGACGAGCGGCCTTTTATTGATCAGGTGCTTGAATGGAAACAGATTGTCCTGGACCAGTATCGGATGAAGCTGACTGATTTCTTAGATCCCAGGGAACAGGTGATTGTAAAAGCCGTTATCGGCGACGCCTGCGGTCTTGCGTTTTTCGGAGGATATGACAGAGCTGAGCGCAAACGCGCGATTTTATACCCTGAATATATGGAACCTGAACAGGATGATTTTGAGCTCCGGGCTTTTGACGTCCAATACGCTGAAAAATTCGTCAGCATTGACCACCGCTCTCTTCTCGGATCATTAATGGGGATCGGCTTAAAGCGGCAGAAATACGGCGATCTGATTTTCTCAGAGGAAGCCGTGCAGCTCATCGTCTCCGGTGAAATCGCCGATTTTGTCAGCACTCAGCTGACCAAGGCGGGCAAAGCGCCGGTAAAGCTTGAGAAAATCGAGCTTTCCGCTCTTCACATTCCCGCTTCAGATGTCGAAATAAGGGATGACACGGTTTCTTCATTGCGTCTCGACGCCGTCTGCGCTTCAATGAGCAGGCAATCCCGGCAGAAAGCGCAGGCGCTTGTGAAAAACGGGCTCGTTAAGGTGAATTGGAAAGCTATTGAAGATCCGTCTTATCAGGTTGCTGAAGGGGACATGCTCTCGATTCGCGGCTTCGGACGATGCAGTTTGGCAAAAGTTGACGGAAAAACGAAAAAAGACAAATGGAAAGTTACATTTGAACGGCAAAAATGAGTCGTTTTTTCAGTTTTTTTCTCCATCTGTGCCGTATTTGTTTTATAATGTGAACTAGATAACCGTACTGAAATGTAAAAATGGAGGTGGCAATATGCCATTAACGCCGAATGATATCCATAACAAAACGTTTACAAAAGGTTTTCGCGGATATGATGAAGATGAAGTAAATGAATTTTTAATGCAGGTCAGAAAAGATTACGAAATCGCACTCCGTAAAAAAACGGAGCTTGAGGCGAAAGTGAACGAGCTGGACGAAAAAATCGGCCACTTTGCCAATATCGAAGAAACGCTGAATAAATCAATTCTCGTAGCCCAGGAAGCCGCAGAAGACGTAAAGCGCAACTCGCAGAAAGAAGCGAAGCTGATCGTCCGTGAAGCAGAAAAAAATGCCGATCGCATCATCAATGAGTCGCTTTCCAAATCAAGAAAAATCGCAATGGAAATTGAAGAGCTGAAAAAACAGTCTAAAGTCTTCAGAACACGTTTCCAAATGCTGATTGAAGCGCAGCTCGACCTGCTGAAGAACGATGATTGGGATCATCTGCTGGAATACGAAGTCGACGCGGTATTTGAGGAAAAAGAATAATTTTCAGATTTTCTTGACATTCTCCGGCCCGTTCGAATATAATACGTTCATAAATTCAGATGAAAAGACGATTGAAAGGGACCGGCATGACTCAAAACAGGCTATAAAGCGAACCGGGGAAGGTGTAAGCCCGGGATGGCCGGAATCATGCAGATCAGCCCTTTAGTTTCCTTTCTGAACCGAGAGTAGGAAAGGACGTTCCATCACGTTACGATGTTCGAGAGGAAAAGGCGGATGATCCGTTTTTTCTAAAAGGGTGGTACCGCGAGATAAGCTTTCTCGTCCCTTATGGGATGAGAGGGCTTTTTTTATTTTCTGAAAAATGTTGTGGAGGAATGAAAATGGATTACAAAGATACGCTGTTAATGCCGAAAACAGATTTTCCGATGCGGGGAAATCTGCCGAATCGTGAGCCGGACATGCAAAAAGACTGGGAGGAGCAGGATATTTACCGTCTTGTTCAAGAACGGACGAAAGACCGCCCGAAATTCGTGCTGCATGACGGACCTCCTTATGCAAACGGAGACATCCACATGGGCCATGCCCTGAACAAAATCCTGAAAGACTTCATCGTCCGCTATAAATCAATGAGCGGCTACAACGCACCGTACGTGCCGGGCTGGGATACGCACGGACTGCCGATTGAAACGGCGCTGACGAAAAACAAAAAAGTAAACCGGAAAGAAATGTCCGTCGCTGATTTCCGCAAGCTTTGCGAAGATTATGCATGGCAGCAGATCGAAAGACAGCGCGAACAATTCAAGCGTCTCGGCGTCAGAGGCGATTGGGAAAACCCGTATGTTACGCTTCAGCCTGAATTTGAAGCGCAGCAGATCCGCGTTTTCGGCGAGATGGCGAAAAGAGGCTATATTTATAAAGGTCTGAAGCCGGTCAACTGGTCGCCTTCAAGTGAATCTGCCTTAGCAGAAGCGGAAATTGAATATCAGGACAAACGTTCCGCGTCTATTTATGTTGCGTTTAAGGTGAAAGACGGTAAAGGCGTTCTGGAAAACGGAGAAAGCTTCATCATCTGGACGACGACGCCGTGGACGATGCCTGCCAACCTCGGAATTTCCGTTCATCCTGATCTTGAATACAATGTCATCAAGGTTGGAGACAAGCGTTATGTAGTGGCGGCTGAACTGATCGAAAATGTAGCGGAGGCATGCGGCTTTGAAAATCCTGAAGTTGTCGCATCATATAAAGGCAGAGAATTAGAATACATCACTGCAGAACATCCGCTGTACGGCAGAGATTCACTCGTCATGCTCGGTGACCACGTCACAACCGATGCCGGAACAGGCTGTGTTCATACTGCCCCGGGCCACGGGGAAGATGACTTTATCGTCGGCCAAAAGTACGGCTTAGAAGTACTGTGCCCTGTTGATGAAAAAGGAAACATGACCGACGAAGCGCCGGGCTTTGAAGGAATGTTTTACGATAAAGCCAATAAACCGATCACGGAGAAGCTTGAAGAAAACGGCGCGCTCTTGAAACTCGAGTTTATTACACACTCCTATCCGCATGACTGGAGAACGAAAAAACCGACCATCTTCAGAGCGACAGCGCAATGGTTTGCGTCAATTAAAGATTTCAGATCCGATCTGCTTGATGCCATCAAACAAACGAAGTGGGTGCCGGAGTGGGGCGAACAGCGCCTTTACAACATGGTTCGCGACCGCGGTGACTGGTGTATCTCAAGGCAGCGCGTGTGGGGGGTTCCGATCCCGGTATTTTATGCAGAAAACGGTGAGCCGATCATCACTGACGAAACGATTGAACACGTGTCTGAGCTGTTCAAACAGCACGGCTCAAACGTCTGGTTCGAAAGAGAGGCAAAAGACCTCCTGCCGGAAGGATTTACACATCCGGGAAGCCCGAACGGAATCTTCACGAAAGAGCAAGACATTATGGATGTATGGTTTGATTCGGGTTCTTCCCATCAGGCCGTTCTTGAAGAACGTGATGATCTTGTCCGTCCGGCTGATTTATACCTTGAAGGCTCTGACCAATACCGCGGCTGGTTTAACTCATCTCTTTCCACTGCTGTTGCAGTCACCGGCAAAGCGCCGTATAAAGGCGTATTAAGCCACGGATTTACACTTGATGCAAACGGCCGTAAAATGAGTAAATCACTCGGCAATACGATTGACCCGACAAAAATCGCAAAACAGCTTGGAGCTGAAATTCTGCGTTTATGGGTATCTTCCGTAAACTATCAGGCCGATCACCCGGTTTCTGAAGATATCCTGAAGCAGGTCGCGGAAGTATACCGGAAAGTCCGCAACACGTTCCGCTTCCTTCACGGCAACCTGTTCGATTTTGATCCAAGCGTCAATGCCGTGGATGTAAAAGATCTCCGCGAAGTGGATCAATATATGCTGATCAAGCTGAATAAGCTGATCGATAAGGTGAAAAAAGCGTACGATGAATACGAATTTGCGGTTGTTTATCACAGCATTCACAATTTCTGTACGATCGAGCTCAGCTCATTCTATCTTGATTTTGCAAAAGATGTTGTGTACATCGAGCATGCGGATCATCCGGACCGCCGCAGCATGCAGACCGTCTTTTATGAAACGCTGCTGGCGTTAGTGAAGCTGACGGCGCCGATTCTCCCGCACACGGCGGATGAAATGTGGTCTCACTTATCATTTGTTGAAGAAGCGAGCGTGCAGCTGACAGATATGCCGGAAACCATTGCTGTTCCGGACAGTCAAGCGACAGAAGAAAAATTCGACCGCTTCATGGAGCTTCGAAACGACGTGCTGAAAGCTTTGGAAACAGCCCGTAACGAAAAAATTATCGGAAGATCATTGGAAGCGAGCCTGACTTTGTATCCGAACAAAGAAAACCGCGACCTCTTGTCATCCATTAAAGAAAACATCGCGCAGCTGTTTATCGTCTCAGAACTGACAGTAAAAGACGAAAGTGAAGCGCCGGAAAACGCGCAAAGCTTCACAACAGGAAAAATGACCGTAGAAAAAGCGGAAGGCCAGATGTGTGAGCGTTCCCGCGTAATTTCTAAAGATGTCGGAGCCAATCCGAAATATCCGACATTATCACTGCGCAATGCGGAAATCGTTGAAAAATATTATCAAAAATAATAAATGAGAAAGCGCCCGGTGTCAGCCGGGCGCTTTTTTACATGCCAGCAATGTCATCGATTAGAACGGCAGGAAAATTCTTATGGGCTTCAAATGGCGCTCTGAGGGCAACAATAAAGCTATAACATCAAGAGCAGGAGTTGTGATGAATGAATGATCAACTGACCGCAATCCACACGGAGCTTCTCATGATGAAAGAAGAACTTCAATCAAGATTATTCGAATATTCTTGCTTTCAAATGTCAGCATCTGTTGAACCTTCAATGAACGACCAAGAAGCAACTCTGATCTATCATATAAAAGAAGAACTTCAGGATGTTCTTCTTGCCCTGTCTAAGTTTGAAAACAATACGTACGGTTATTGTGAAAAAACAGGCGCCCCCATTCCGATTGAAAAACTTGCGGTGCTGCCGACGGCCAGAACCGCTGATGATTTTTATTATCCCGCTCAATTTGAAAAGAAAACCCTTCCATACTGGGTACCCGGAGATTATGCATATGATCAGGCGCTGTATGAGTGACAGCGTCTGTTTGCATACGCTTATGATCTGCCTTTACTCTGGCATCTTTTACTGATAAAATTCATAAAGGATAAAAGTAACTGTATACTGGAGGAACGTGTGTGCTTTATTATCTTATCGCTCTTTTTATTATTATTGCCGACCAATTGACCAAATGGCTTGTCGTCAGCCATATGGAATTGGGACAAAGCATACCTGTCATCGACCAGGTGCTTTATATCACATCTCATCGCAACACGGGAGCGGCGTGGGGGATTTTAGCCGGCCAAATGTGGTTTTTCTACGTCATTACCATCGCCGTGATTATCGGAATCGTTTATTACATACAGCGTTATGCAAAAGGGCAGATGTTACTCGGAATTTCTCTCGGCTTAATGCTGGGAGGTGCGGCCGGAAACTTTATTGACCGGGCGGCGCGCCAGGAAGTGGTGGATTTTATTCATGTCATCATCGTGGATTATCACTATCCGATTTTTAATATCGCGGACTCCTCACTGTGCGTCGGTGTAATACTTTTATTTATTCATATGCTGTTTGACAGCGGGAAAAAGAAGGAGCAATAACATGAATCAATTTGAGATAACCGTTCAGCCTGAACAAAAGAGCGAACGGATTGATAAATTTTTGGCTTCAACGGGAGAAAACTGGTCACGCACTCAAGTGCAGCAATGGGTAAAAGAGGGACTGGTATCCGTTAACGGCAAATCCGTAAAAGCGAATTATAAAATGCAGCCCGGCGATCAGGTAAACGTCACTATTCCTGAACCGGAAGAATTGGACGTGCTTGCAGAGCCGATGGATTTGGACATTTACTATGAAGACCAGGATGTCTTGGTTGTGAACAAACCGCGGGGCATGGTCGTACACCCGGCGCCCGGCCATGTGACAGGGACGCTCGTAAACGGACTGATGGCTCACTGCAACGATCTTTCAGGCATTAACGGCGTCATGCGCCCGGGAATCGTCCACCGGATTGATAAAGATACCTCCGGCCTGTTAATGGTCGCCAAAAATGATATGGCGCATGAATCACTCGTTAATCAGCTCGTCAATAAAACCGTGACGAGAAAGTACACAGCGGTTGTCCACGGGTTGATTTCACATGATGACGGAACGATTGACGCTCCGATCGGGAGAGATAAGAAAGACCGTCAAAGCATGACCGTAACAAGAGAAAGCAGCAAAAACGCCGTCACGCATTTCCACGTGCTTGAGCGGTTTCAAGACTTCACGCTCGTAGAGTGCCGTCTTGAAACCGGAAGAACGCATCAGATCCGTGTTCATATGAAATATATCGGATTTCCTTTGGCAGGCGACCCGAAGTACGGACCGAGAAAAACCATTGATTTCAACGGTCAGGCGCTTCATGCCGGAATATTAGGTTTTGACCATCCGCGGACGGGCGAATACATGGAGTTTGAAGCGCCCCTTCCTGAAGATATGAAAAAACTCATTGAACATTTGAGAAATAGCCATTGACAGCGAGTTTCTTTTCTGGAATAATAAAAACAAGCTGAATAGATTCTTTAACACAGTCCAGAGAGGCTGAGAAGGATAACGGATAGGACAGAAAAGATACATGTGTGTCTTCGTCCTGGAAAGGAACCCCTCTATGCTCTGGCAGGAGGGGTTTTTTCTTCTTATATACGAATGGAGAGGTGTCACGAGTGAATCAAAAAGCTGTTATTCTCGACGAACAGGCGATCAGGCGGGCGCTGACAAGGATAGCCCATGAAATGATCGAACGGAATAAAGGAATGAATGACTGCATTCTTGTAGGGATTAAAACAAGAGGTATTTATTTAGCGAAGCGGCTGGCCGAGCGGATCGAACAGATTGAAGGAAATCCGGTCACCGTCGGGGAAATCGATATCACCCTTTACCGTGACGATCTCACAAAAAAAACGAGCAATGAAGAGCCGCTTGTAAAAGGCGCGGACATTCCGGCCGATATCACAGACCAAAAGGTCATTGTGGTTGATGATGTGCTTTATACCGGCCGGACGGTGAGAGCTGCGATGGATGCTCTCGTTGATGTCGGGCGGCCGTCATCGATACAGCTTGCCGTGCTTGTCGACAGAGGACACCGGGAGCTGCCGATCAGAGCGGACTATATCGGGAAAAACATTCCGACCTCAAAAGCTGAAAAAGTGATGGTTCAGCTGAGCGAAGTTGATCAGACTGATATGGTCGCCATTTACGAAAATGAATAATCACCCTTTTTAAATGCATTCCAGAGAGTTTGCAAAGAGGATTTTAAAACACAAAGCCGGGCGGATCGACGCGGCCGGGCTTTGTATGCCTCTTTGCGCAAAAAGCAAAGAGGTTTTTTTATACCATTTGAAAGTCAACCGGGAGGAAAACGCCATGAGTAAGAAAAAAGTAAACCTGGGAGTCAGGGACGTCCCCAATCCATTGTCCTGGCTGTCATTCAGCCTGCAGCATTTATTCGCCATGTTCGGTTCAACCATACTCGTGCCGAAACTGGTCGGAATGAGCCCGGCAGTGGCGCTTGTCACGAGCGGAATCGGGACACTCGCCTATCTCTTGGTGACAAAAGGCCAGATTCCCGCTTATCTCGGCTCATCATTCGCCTTTATATCACCGATTATCTTGGTGAAGGCGACGGGAGGGCCGGGGGCTGCCATGGTCGGCGCTTTCCTGGCGGGGATTGTGTACGGCCTGATCGCACTGCTCATCAGGCAGCTTGGAACGGGGTGGCTGATGAAGCTGCTGCCCCCCGTGGTCGTCGGGCCGGTCATCATCGTCATCGGCCTCGGACTGGCAAGCACAGCCGTCAATATGGCAATGTATGCTGATCCGAATGCGAAGGAACTCGTCTACAGCCTGAAACATTTCAGTGTAGCCGGCGTCACTTTGGCCATCACCATTATCTGCGCCATCTTTTTACGGGGATTTTTAAGCTTGATTCCGGTATTGATCGGCATTATAGGCGGATATCTGTTTGCGCTGACACAGGGCATCGTCAATTTTCAGCCGGTCATTGATGCAAAATGGTTCGCCGTTCCTGAATTTATCATCCCTTTCAAAGACTACACGCCGTCAGTGACATTGGGCATTGCCGCTGCGATGGTGCCGGTCGCTTTCGTGACGATGTCAGAACATATCGGCCACCAAATGGTGCTGAGTAAAGTTGTCGGACAGGATTTCATTAAAAAGCCGGGACTGCACCGCTCCATAATGGGGGACAGCGTAGCGACGATCATCGCTTCGTTAATCGGCGGCCCGCCGACGACAACATACGGCGAAAACATCGGTGTCCTGGCAATTACGAGAGTTTTCAGCGTCTTTGTCATCGGCGGCGCGGGAGTGATTGCGCTGTGCTTCGGATTTATCGGCAAAGTTTCAGCGCTGATCAGCTCTGTTCCGTCCGCGGTTATGGGAGGCGTTTCCTTCCTGCTCTTCGGAATTATCGCCTCCAGCGGCTTAAGAATGCTGATTGACAACAACATTGATTATGAAAACAAGCGGAATTTAATTATCACATCCGTCATCCTCGTGATCGGCGTCGGAGGGGCTTTTATTCAAGTATCAAAAGGCGGGTTCCAAATATCCGGCATGGCGCTTGCGGCAATCGTCGGAGTCATCCTGAACCTTATCCTGCCGCATGCAAATGAAGAAGACGCGATTGCATCAGAAAAACAAAATCATATGTAAACCTTTTAAAGAAAGTCCAGAGAGGCTTGGAAGGGTTATAACGGGAAGAAGCTGTACGGCTCTTCTCTCTTTAACCGCACCCCGAGTCTATAGACCGGGGTGTTTTTTACGGCCTTCAAGCGGAAACGGAGGAGAAAAAACATGAATCATTTAACGGCGATGTCTGAACTGAGCGCGGCTGAAATTACAGAACTGCTGCGAGAGGCAAAAGCGATAAAAGAGGGTGCAGTCCGTCCCGATCTCGCGGGAAAATTCGTTGCGAATCTGTTTTTTGAACCGAGCACGAGAACGCGGTTCAGCTTTGAAGTGGCGGAAAAGAAACTCGGGATGAACGTGCTCAGCTTAGACGGCACGAGCACAAGCGTTCAAAAAGGCGAGTCCTTATACGACACGGTCAAAACACTGGAATCAATCGGAGCGGATGCCTGCGTCATCAGGCACAGCACGGATGAATATTACAAAGATCTGACCGGCAGAGTCAATATTCCGATCTTAAACGCCGGCGACGGCTGCGGCCAGCACCCGACTCAGTCATTGCTCGATTTAATGACGATTCAAGAGGAATTTGAGACCTTTCAGGGCCTGACGGTTTCCATTCATGGCGATATCAAACACAGCAGGGTGGCAAGGTCAAATGCCGAGGTGCTGACAAGGCTCGGCGCACGTGTGCTGTTTTCCGGGCCGCCGCAGTGGCAGGATGAGAAAAACGCCTTCGGCACCTGTGTTCAGACGGATGAAGCCATACAAGCTTCAGATGTCGTCATGCTGCTCCGCATCCAAAATGAAAGGCATCAGACAGAAGCCGACCAAAAAGGCTACCTGGAAGCATACGGGCTGACCGCAAAGCGGGCGGAGAGCATGAAGCGGCATGCCATCATCATGCATCCCGCACCGGTGAACAGAGGAGTCGAAATTGACACAACATTAGTGGAATGCGGAAAATCAAGAATCTTTAAACAAATGGAAAATGGTGTGTATATCAGAATGGCAGTCTTAAAAAGAGCACTGCAAACCAATGTGAAAAGGGGAGAAGCGGCTTATGTCTTATCTCATTAAAAACGGCTGGATATTAAATGAACAGGGAGAAAAAGCGGTACAGGATATCCGGGTAACGGGTGAATTCATTTCGGAAACCGGGCTTCTGACAGCGAAAGACGGAGAAACGGTGATCGACGCTGAGGGACTGTTCGTTTCACCTGGGCTCGTAGACCTTCATGTCCACTTCAGAGAACCGGGCGGGGAGAAAAAAGAAACCATTGAGACGGGCTCTAAAGCCGCGGCGCGCGGCGGTTTTACCACAGTCGCCGCCATGCCGAATACAAGGCCCGTGCCGGATACGAAAGAGCAGATGGAATGGCTGCAAAACAGGATCAAAGAAACCTCATCTGTCAGGGTCCTTCCTTACGCATCGATTACGATCAGACAAACCGGGGAAGAAATGACAGATTTTGAGGCGCTTCATGAAGCGGGCGCATTCGCCTTCACCGATGACGGCGTCGGCGTTCAGACGGCCGGAATGATGTATGAAGCCATGAAACGGGCGGCTTCAATAAATAAAGCGATTGTCGCTCATTGTGAGGATAACTCGCTTATTTACGGCGGAAGCGTGCATGAAGGATCTTTTTCAAAAGCGAACGGCCTGAACGGCATACCTTCCATTTGTGAAGCGGTACATATTGCCCGTGACGTCCTGCTGGCGGAAGCGGCGGGCTGCCATTACCACGTGTGTCATATCAGCACGAAAGAATCCGTCAGAGCCGTAAGAGACGCAAAAAAAGCGGGAATCCGCGTGACGGCGGAAGTATCGCCGCACCACCTGCTGCTTTGTGACGAAGATATCCCGGGACTTGATACCAATTTTAAGATGAATCCGCCGCTTCGCAGCAAAGAGGACAGAGAGGCGCTGATCGAAGGGCTTTTAGACGGCACGATTGATTTCATCGCCACTGACCATGCGCCGCATACAGAAGAAGAGAAAAACACGGACATGAAGCTTGCGCCTTTCGGTATTGTCGGGTTAGAAACTGCCTTTCCCCTTCTGTACACACATTTTGTGAAAAACGGGGCGTGGACGCTGAAGCAGCTGGTTGATTTCATAACGGTAAAACCTTGCGAGGCATTCGGTCTTCCGTACGGAACGCTTGCACCGGGGGCGCCGGCTGACATCACCCTGATTGATCTGGAAAAAGAAGCGGCCATTGACAAAGATACATTTTTATCTAAAGGAAAAAATACGCCATTCAACAAGATGAAGTGCTTCGGCTGGCCTGTTGCAACGATGGCTGCCGGTAAGCTTGCATATGAAGAAGGGAGACTCGTCAAATGAAAAGAAGACTAGTGCTGGAAAATGGAGCGGTATTTGAGGGTGAAGCATTCGGGAGCTTGGAGCATACCGCAGGTGAAGTCGTATTCAACACGGGAATGACCGGTTATCAGGAAATTTTATCAGACCCGTCTTACTGCGGGCAGATCGTGACGCTGACGTATCCTCTGATCGGCAACTACGGAATTAACAGAGATGACTTTGAATCTATCACTCCTTTTGTAAAAGGGCTGATCGTAAAAGAACTGTGCGAGCTGCCTTCCAACTGGCGCTCGGCTTACACGCTTGACGAGTATCTGAAAATGAAAAATATCCCCGGCTTACAAGGGATCGACACGCGAAAACTCACCAGAATGATCCGCACGGCCGGGGCATTAAAAGGAACGTTTGCTTCAAGTGAGGAGAATGTCGGAGAGGTTCTTGCAAGGCTGAAAGAAACGGAACTGCCGAGAAATCAAGTCGCTCAAGTATCGGCGAAAACGGCATATCCGAGTCCGGGCCGCGGCAAACGCATCGTGCTCGTCGATTTCGGTATGAAGCACGGCATCTTAAGAGAGTTAAACAAAAGAAAATGCGATGTCATCGTTGTACCGTACAATGTAACGGCGGAAGAAGTGCTTCAGCTCAAGCCGGACGGCATCATGCTTTCTAACGGACCCGGAGATCCGAAAGATGTGCCGGAAGCCATTGAAATGATAAAAGGCATACTCGGGAAGGTGCCGTTATTCGGAATCTGTCTCGGCCATCAATTATTTGCGCTGGCATCGGGAGCGGAAACGGAAAAAATGAAATTCGGACACAGGGGTTCCAATCATCCGGTTAAAGAGCTTGCGACAGGGAAAGTCGCTTTAACAGCCCAAAACCACGGATATACGGTTTCTTCAATAGATGAGACAGAGCTTGAAGTGACGCACATTGCGATCAATGATCAAACGATCGAAGGACTCAAGCATAAAACATTGCCGGCATTTACGGTTCAGTACCACCCTGAAGCTTCACCGGGACCGGAAGACGCCAATCACTTATTTGACAGATTCATTGACTTGATCGAAACAACTGAGAAAGAAGGGGAAGCGGTATGCCAAAACGCGTAGATATTAAAAAGATTTTAGTGATCGGATCAGGCCCGATTATTATCGGACAGGCGGCGGAATTTGATTATGCGGGCACACAGGCGTGTCTCGCTTTAAAGGAAGAAGGCTATGAAGTCATTCTCGTCAACTCGAATCCGGCAACGATTATGACGGATACGGAAATGGCTGATCGGGTATACATAGAACCGCTGACGCCGGAGTTTCTCACGCGTATTATCAGAAAAGAACGGCCGGACGCCATCCTGCCGACTCTGGGAGGACAGACCGGACTGAATCTTGCCGTCGAGCTGTCTGAACTCGGGGTTCTTGAGGAATGCGGAGTGGAAGTGCTCGGCACAAAGCTGTCCGCCATCCAGCAGGCGGAAGACCGCGACTTATTCCGTACGCTGATGAATGAGCTGAATGAACCGGTGCCGGAAAGTGAGATCATCCGCACTTTACAGGAAGCCGAGGAATTTGTCGGCCGGATCGGGTTTCCGGTTATCGTGCGCCCCGCTTACACATTAGGCGGAACGGGCGGCGGCATCTGCTCGAATGAAGCGGAACTGAAAGAGATCGTCGAAAACGGATTAAAGCTCAGTCCCGTCCATCAGTGCCTTCTGGAAAAAAGCATCGCCGGTTACAAAGAGATCGAATATGAAGTCATGAGAGACAGCAGAGATCACGCGATCGTCGTCTGCAACATGGAAAATATCGATCCGGTCGGCATCCATACGGGCGACAGCATCGTCGTTGCCCCGAGCCAGACTTTGAGCGACCGGGAATATCAGCTTTTGCGCAATGTTTCATTAAAGCTGATCCGCGCGCTCGGCATTGAAGGCGGCTGTAATGTTCAGCTCGCGCTCGATCCCGACAGCTTCCAATATTACATTATCGAAGTGAATCCGCGGGTGAGCCGCTCATCCGCCCTCGCTTCAAAAGCGACGGGTTACCCGATCGCAAAGCTTGCGGCGAAAATCGCAGTCGGGCTTTCTCTTGATGAAATGATGAACCCCGTAACGGGAAAAACATATGCGGCTTTTGAGCCCGCGCTTGACTATGTCGTTTCTAAAATCCCGCGCTGGCCGTTCGACAAATTTGAGTCGGCAAACCGCAGGCTCGGGACGCAAATGAAAGCCACCGGAGAGGTCATGGCCATCGGACGCACCCTTGAAGAATCGCTGTTAAAGGCGGTCCGCTCACTGGAAGCCGATGTCTATCACCTGGAACTGAAGGATGCGGAAGAGATTTCTGACGGGCTTTTGGAAAAACGGATCAGAAAGGCCGGAGATGAACGGCTGTTTTATCTCGCAGAAGCGTTCAGAAGAGGCTACACAGTGGAGCAGCTTCATGAGTTTTCCGCAATTGACGTATTCTTTTTGCACAAGCTCTGTAAGCTGGTCGCTTTTGAAACCGAGCTGAAAGCGGAAAAAGGCAGCCTCGCCGTCCTGCAGACAGCGAAGGAACTCGGTTTCTCCGACAAATATATCAGCCGGGAATGGAATATGCCGGAACAAGAGCTGTATCAAATGCGAAAAGAAGCAGCCATCAAGCCTGTATATAAAATGGTGGATACATGCGCGGCGGAATTCGAATCAGAAACCCCGTATTTCTACAGCACATATGAGGAAGAAAACGAGTCTGAGGTAACATCAAGAAAAAGCGTCGTCGTCCTCGGCTCCGGCCCGATCCGCATCGGACAGGGCGTCGAATTTGACTATGCGACCGTTCATTCTGTCTGGGCCATCAAGCAGGCAGGCTATGAAGCGATTATTATCAACAACAACCCTGAGACGGTGTCCACTGATTTCAGCATATCAGACAAACTGTATTTTGAACCGCTGACGGTAGAAGATGTCATGCACATCATCGATTTGGAACAGCCGGAAGGCGTTGTTGTCCAATTCGGCGGCCAGACGGCGATCAACCTTGCGGAAGAATTGAGCGCCCGCGGCGTCAAAATTCTCGGTACATCACTTGAAGATTTAGACCGTGCGGAAGACCGGGATAAGTTCGAGCAGGCGCTTGAGGCGCTGAATGTGCCGCAGCCGCTCGGAAAAACCGCCGTGTCGGTGAACGAAGCGGTCAAAATCGCTGCATCCATCGGCTATCCGGTACTTGTCCGCCCTTCGTATGTGCTCGGCGGCCGGGCGATGGAAATCGTCTATCACGAAGAAGAGCTGCTTCACTATATGAAAAATGCGGTCAAAATCAACCCGCAGCACCCGGTGTTAATCGACCGTTATCTGACGGGGAAAGAAATCGAAGTCGATGCCGTATCCGACGGCGAAACAGTCGTTATTCCGGGGATTATGGAGCATATCGAGCGGGCCGGCGTCCATTCAGGGGATTCAATCGCCGTCTATCCGCCTCAGTCTTTAAGCGGAGACATTAAGAAAAAAATCGAACAATACACTGTAGCCTTGGCAAAAGGCCTTAACATCATCGGATTGCTGAACATCCAGTTCGTACTGTCGCAAGGTGAGGTGTATGTGCTTGAGGTAAATCCGCGGTCAAGCAGAACCGTGCCGTTCTTAAGCAAAATCACTAAGATTCCGATGGCGAATCTGGCGACAAAGGTCATTCTCGGCCAAAAGCTTGCTGATTTCGGCTATCAAGAGGGGCTGCAGCCAGAACAGCAGGGGGTATTCGTGAAAGCGCCTGTCTTCTCATTCGCGAAGCTGAGAAGAGTGGATATTACGTTAGGCCCTGAAATGAAGTCGACGGGAGAGGTCATGGGCAAAGATTCAACCTTGGAAAAAGCGCTCTATAAAGCGCTGATTGCCTCTGGCATTCAAATCCCGAACTACGGCTCAGTGCTGTTGACCGTTGCTGATAAAGATAAAGAAGAAGGACTGCTGATCGCCAAGCGGTTCCACGCCATCGGCTATAAAATCTTGGCGACGGCAGGAACGGCGGCTTATTTGAAAGACGCTCAGATTCCGGCTCAAGTCGTCGGGAAAATCGGCGAAGAAGGGAAAAATCTGCTCGATGTGATCAGAAACGGCGAAGCGCAATTTGTCATCAATACGCTGACAAAGGGCAAACAGCCGGCCAGAGACGGCTTCAGAATCCGCCGCGAATCTGTTGAGAACGGAGTCGCCTGCCTGACATCTTTAGATACGGCCGAAGCCATTTTGCGGGTATTGGAAAGCATGACATTCCGGGCGGATCATATGCCTGCATCCGAAACCAATCAAAAGGCGGCAGTCACGATATGAAAAAAGCGCATTTGACTGTTCAATCCAACTTAGAAATTGCCGACCGGATTTATAAAATGGTGCTGAAAGGAGAGCTTGTCCGGCACCTTACCGAGCCGGGTCAATTTCTTCATCTGAAGGTGAGTGACGCGGTCACGCCGCTATTAAGAAGACCGCTCAGCATTGCGGACGTTAATTTCGCCGCGGATGAAGTATCCGTTATCTACAGAGCTGACGGTGAGGGAACGCGTCTTTTGTCCGGGAAAAAAGAGGGCGGCAGAATAGACGTTCTCGGCCCTCTCGGCAACGGATTTCCCGTCCGGCGGATTGAACCCGGCAAAACCGCGCTGTTAGTCGGAGGCGGAGTGGGGGTTCCGCCTTTGCAGGAACTGTCAAAGCGCCTGACGGAAAAAGGCGTAAACGTCATTCATGTGCTTGGATTTCAATCAGCAAAGGATGTTTTTTACGAACAGGAATGCCGTGCGTACGGAGACACTTATGTGGCGACGGCTGACGGAACATATGGAGTGAAAGGGTTTGTCACCGATATCATCCGTGAAAAGCAGCTCGAATTCGATGTCCTGCTAAGCTGCGGACCGACACCGATGCTGAAAGCTCTGAAGCAGCAGTACGGCCATAAAGAGGTTTATCTTTCGATGGAAGAGCGGATGGGCTGCGGCATCGGGGCCTGCTTCGCCTGCGTGTGCCGCACGGGTGAAAGCGATACATCCTATGTAAAGGTCTGCCTTGACGGGCCGGTATTTAAAGCTGAGGAGGTGGCGCTGTAATGTTAGAGGTGAATCTGCCGGGTCTCCAATTGAAAAACCCGATCATCCCCGCTTCCGGATGTTTCGGTTTCGGGAAAGAATATGCCGGATTTTACGATTTATCATGCCTCGGAGGCATTATGATTAAAGCAACGACGAACGAAGCCCGCTTCGGAAATCCGACACCGAGAGTGGCGGAGACAAGCGCGGGAATGCTGAATGCCATCGGACTGCAAAATCCCGGCCTTGAGCATGTGCTCAATCATGAGCTGCCTTGGCTCGAACAATTTGACACGCCGATTATCGCAAATGTCGCCGGTTCTCAGGTGGACGACTATAAAGAAGTGGCCGAGCACATCAGCCAAGCGCCGAATGTGCATGCGCTTGAGCTTAACATTTCATGTCCGAATGTCAAAACGGGGGGGATTGCTTTTGGTACTGATCCCGTCATGGCGGCCGAACTGACAAAAGCGGTGAAAGAAGTTTCCGCAGTGCCTGTGTATGTGAAGCTTTCGCCTAATGTCGCAAACATAACCGAAATTGCCAAAGCGATTGAAGCGGCCGGTGCTGACGGTCTGACGATGATTAATACACTCATCGGGATGAGGCTCGACCTCAAGACCGGACGGCCGATTTTAGCAAATAAAACGGGCGGACTGTCAGGCCCGGCGATCAAACCGGTCGCCATCCGGATGGTATACGAAGTCAGCCAGGCCGTTCAAATTCCGATTATCGGGATGGGCGGCGTTCAGACCGCAGAGGATGCATTAGAATTTCTTCTTGCGGGAGCGAGTGCGGTTGCCGTCGGCACGGCAAACTTCGTCAATCCGTTCGTCTGCCCGGAAATCATAGAACAGCTCCCCCGTGTGCTGCGCCAACACGGCTTTCAATCTGTAAGTGAATGCATCGGAAGGAGCTGGAAACATGAAAAACAACCTGCCCATCATCGCGCTTGATTTTGCATCAGGGGAAGAGACTTTAACGTTTTTAGACTTGTTTGAAAAGGAAAGGCTTTTTGTCAAAACGGGGATGGAACTTTTTTATCAGGAAGGCCCCGCCATCATTCACCAATTAAAAGAACGGAACTGTGATATATTTTTAGATTTAAAGCTTCATGATATCCCGACTACGGTCAATAAAGCGATGAAGCGGCTGGCCCGCCTCGGCGTTGATCTCGTCAATGTGCATGCGGCAGGGGGCGCACGCATGATGCGCGCGGCCCTTGAGGGGCTTGAAGAAGGCACGCCGGCAGGCAGAAAACGTCCGTCTTTAATCGCGGTGACTCAGCTGACCAGCACTTCAGAGCAGGTGGCGAAGGAAGAGCTTCTGCTGCAAAAGCCGCTGTTAGAAACGGTTGTGCACTACGGCAAAATGGCGGAAGAGTGCGGGCTGGACGGAGTGGTATGTTCGGTCCATGAAACAAAAGCCATTTATGAAGCGGTCCGGCCTTCATTTCTGACAGTCACGCCGGGCATCCGCACGGCCAGTGACGCAGCTGACGATCAAGTCCGGACGGCGACTCCGTCATTTGCGAAAGAAAACGGTTCGTCAGCCATCGTCGTGGGCCGCTCAATTACAAAAGCGGAAAACCCCGTTAAAGCATATGAAGCAATTAAACTGGAATGGGAGGGCGTTCGCCGATGAAACAGGCTATCGCAAAACATCTATTACACATTGAAGCTGTCTTTTTACGTCCGAATGAGCCGTTTACGTGGGCGAGCGGCATTTTATCACCGATCTATTGTGACAACCGTCTGACATTGTCGTATCCAAAAGTGAGAAATGATGTGGCGGACGGGCTCGGCAAACTGCTGAAGGAGCATTTCCCCGAGGCGGAGATGATCGCGGGCACTGCAACGGCGGGCATTCCGCATGCTGTGCTTCTCGCAGACCGTACAGGCGCGCCGATGTGCTACGTCAGAAGCAAACCGAAAGTGCACGGCAAAGGAAATCAAATAGAAGGCGCCATTAAGAAAGGACAAAAAACAGTCGTGATTGAAGACTTGATTTCTACCGGAGGCAGCGTGCTTGAAGCTGCGGCGGCCCTTCAAAGAGAGGGCGCGGAAGTCCTCGGCGTCATTTCCATTTTTACATACGGACTGCCGAAAGCAAAAGAAGCCTTTAAAAAAGCGGGTCTTCCTTATTACTCGTTAACCGATTATGACACGCTGATTGAAGTCGCGCTTGAAAACGGAACGATTCATTCAGCTGACATTGAAAAACTGAAATCATGGAAACTGAATCCCGAGTCAAAAGATTGGTTTAAAAAATAATGACAATAAAAACAGGCCTCAGGGCCTGTTTTATTATTCCTATCAAAAAACTCGGGTTGACTTCTGTTAGAATTGTGCTAAAATTTAGTACAAATCTAAAAAGCTTATCAAGAGCGGCTGAGGGACTGGACCGATGACGCCCGGCAACCTGCGTGTATTGCAAGGTGCCGCATCCAGAAAAATGCACAGCATTTTGAAGATAAGGGCTATACCGGGTCACTGTCTTTCATTCCGCTGGATTGAAAGTTTTTTATATAAAAAAAGATTGAGGGATAAGACAACCGGCAGAGAACAACAGCTGTTTGATTGTCTCCGGGAGGAGGAAAGAAAAAATGCTAACGTATGACACATGGGAAGAGCCGGCGATTACATTTCCGGAAGACGATTCCTATAAAGGCGCGCTGTCCGTTTTAAAATGGGCATACGGCCACTACGGAGACCAGCTTGTTTACGCGTGCAGCTTCGGGATTGAGGGCATCGTCCTGATCGATTTAATTTCTAAAGTAAAGAAAGACGCGGAAATCGTGTTTCTCGATACGGGTCTTCACTTTAAAGAAACATATGAAACGATCGAAAAAGTGAAAGAACGTTACCCGGGGCTGAACATTATCCTGAAAAAGCCCAGCCTTACTCTTGAGGAACAGGCCGAGGCTCACGGAGATAAACTGTGGGAAAGAGAACCGAACCAGTGCTGCTACATCAGAAAAATTCTGCCGTTAAGAGAAGCACTCGCAGGGCATCCGGCATGGCTGTCCGGCCTTCGCCGGGATCAAGGGCCGAGCCGGGCGAATACGAATTTCCTGAATAAAGACGACAAGTTTCAATCGATTAAAGTATGCCCGCTGATCCATTGGACATGGAAAGACATCTGGAGATATACTTCCAAGCATGAGCTGGATTACAATATCCTCCATGATCAGGGGTATCCGAGCATCGGCTGTGAACCGTGCACTTCACCTGCGTTTACCGCGGAAGATTTGCGGAGCGGCAGATGGAACGGCATGGCGAAAACCGAATGCGGACTGCATGAATAAAGGAGCTGCCCGATGGAATTAGCCGCTATTTTATTCTGCCTGTTTTTTGCCATGAATATCGGAGCCAGCGGAGCCGCGGCATCAATGGGAGTCGCTTACGGGTCCGGCGCCGTTAAAAAGAAAACGTATGCGCTGATCATCTGCGCGGCCGGAGTCCTGTCAGGGGCGGTTATCGGCGGCGGTGAAGTCGTTAAGACGATCAGCGGCGGAATCATTCCCGAACAAACCATTACGCTCACCATTGTCTGCATTATAATCGGAGCGGCGGCGCTATCGTTATTCACGGCGAATGTGCTCGGCATTCCGCTGTCGACGAGTGAGGTCACTGTCGGGGCGATTGTCGGTGTCGGCGTCGCGTACAAAGTATTGTTTTTACAGCATCTTTTGGTCATCGTGATTTTTTGGGTGCTCGTACCGTTCGTCGCGTTCTGTTTCACCTTTCTCGTATCGAAGGTATTCAGTTCTCTGAATATTCGAGTCATTTCGAAACGGAAACAGAAGATTTTAGGGATTGTGCTGCTTTTTGCGGGGTTTTGGGAAGCTTTTTCAGCCGGAATGAACAATGTCGCAAATGCGGTGGGCCCTTTGGTGGCTGCGGGCGTACTCAGCGTGTCAAAAGGAACGCTGTACGGAGGCATCTTTGTCGCTCTCGGCGCTCTGCTTTTAGGACGTAAAGTGCTTGAAACCAACGGGAAAAAGATTACGAGATTTTCAGCCGGAGAAGGCATACTGCTTTCAGGAACCGGCGCGGGGCTTGTCATTATCAGTTCCGTCTTCGGTCTGCCGGTCCCATTGGCGCAAGTCACATCATCATCAATTATCGGTATCGGAATGGCCAAAAACGGGCCGAACGTTTTTCATAAAGAAGTCGTGAAAACGATGCTCAAAGTTTGGGTCGTTTCGCCGTTTTTGTCACTGTCGATTTCGTATCTGCTTGTCTCCCTGCTGTTAAAAGGAGATTACTATTCCATCTTTATGATGGCCAGCGTGCTTTTGGCAGCTGGCGGAGCCGCCAGTCTGATGAAAGCCATCCGAAAAGAGAAACGCTCTGTCCATGAACAAGGCGGGGGCATTTAACTATTAATCTGAGTTTATTTATCTGTTAACTGGGAGGAATCATGTATTATGAGTTTAGCACCGCACGGAGGAACATTAATTAATCGGGTGAATGAGCAGTATGATCTTACATCCGTCCACAAAGAAATTGAGCTTGATTTGATTTCGTTCGCTGATTTAGAGCTGATCGGGATCGGGGGGTACAGCCCGATTGAAGGATTTTTCACAGAAAAAGATTACGTATCAGTCGTTGAAAATATGCGTCTGGCATCAGGGGTTGTCTGGTCCCTGCCGATCACGCTTCCGGTCGATTCAGAAAAAGCGGCTGAGCTTGCCGTCGGCGACACGGTGAAACTGACTTACGGCGGAGAAACATACGGCGTCGTCGACATCGAAGATATTTATACGCCGGATAAACAAAAAGAAGCCGTTCACGTATATAAAACCGATGATGCCGCGCATCCGGGCGTGAAAAAATTATTTTCACGCGGCGATACGTATGTCGGCGGGCCGATCACATTAATTAAAAAAGCGTCAAAGCAGTTTCCTGAGTTTACATTTGAACCTGCCGATACAAGACGAAGCTTCGAAGAAAAGGGCTGGAAAACCATCGTCGGTTTCCAAACGAGAAATCCGGTCCACCGCGCCCACGAATATATCCAAAAAACCGCGCTTGAGACGGTTGACGGCCTGTTTTTGAACCCGCTCGTCGGTGAAACAAAATCAGATGACATTCCGGCGGATGTCAGAATGGAAAGCTACCAAGTGCTTCTCGATCATTATTATCCGAAAGACCGCGTTTTCCTCGGCGTGTTTTTGGCGGCTATGCGGTATGCGGGGCCGAGAGAAGCCATTTTCCACGCGCTTGTCCGCAAAAACTACGGCTGCACGCATTTTATTGTCGGCCGCGATCATGCCGGCGTCGGTGATTACTACGGCACATATGAAGCGCAAGAGCTGTTTGATCAATTTACAGCGGATGAACTCGGGATTACACCGATGAAATTCGAGCACAGCTTCTTCTGCCAGAAATGCGGCAACATGGGAACGGCCAAAACATGCCCTCATGACAGAGAAGACCACGTCATTCTGTCAGGAACAAAGGTCAGAGAAATGCTGCGAAGCGGCGTCATGCCGCCGGCGGAATTCAGCCGTCCTGAAGTTGTCGAGGTGTTGATTAAAGGGCTGAAAACGAAAGAAGAAGCAGGCGTTTCTTAAGGAGGAAAATAGAGTGACAAATCGTGATATCGTATGGCATGAAGCCTCAATAACGAAAGAAGAATACCAGCAGAAAAACAAGCATAAAAGCTCTATCCTCTGGTTGACGGGCTTAAGCGGTTCAGGGAAATCCACAATTGCAAACGCCGCAGCGCGCGAGTTGTTTGAACAGGGCTATCAAGTCATTGTGCTTGATGGTGATAACATCCGCCACGGCTTAAACAAGGACTTAGGTTTTTCCGATGATGACCGCAAGGAAAATATACGCCGCATCGGGGAAGTGGCGAAGCTTTTCGTTCAGCAGGGAACCATCGTCATCACGGCTTTTATTTCTCCCTTCCGTGAGGACAGAGATCAGGTGAGAGAGCTTGTGGCAGAGGGCGAATTTAATGAAATCTACGTGAAATGCGACCTCGATATATGTGAAAAGCGCGATCCGAAAGGTTTATATAAAAAAGCAAGAAATGGTGAAATTCCGTTCTTTACGGGGATCGACTCACCGTATGAAGAGCCGAAAGCGCCTGAGCTCGTACTTGATTCAGGCAAATTTGAACGTGAAGAATGCACCGGAAGACTGGTTGACTTTGTGAAAAACAGCTTAGCATAATAGGTCCAAAAAGGCCGCGCAATCAGCCGGATATCCCCCGCAATGGCGGGATATGGTAAAATAGCTGAAGTGCGGCCTCGCGGCTGTTCTGGGAAGATTTCAAAACGGATCGGGGAGACATGCTATGGGGAAAGTATTTATCGTTGGAGCCGGTCCGGGAGATCCGGACTTATTAACGGTGAAGGCAATGAAAGCCATACAGAAAGCGGACGTTATATTATATGACAGATTGGTAAACAAAGAGATTTTACAATATGCCGGCGAAGAAGCGGATCTGATTTACTGCGGCAAGCTCCCGGATTTTCACATTATGAAACAGGATACGATCAACCGTTTCCTTGTGAAGTATGCGAAAAAGGGGAAAACCGTTGTAAGGCTCAAGGGGGGCGACCCGTTTGTTTTCGGCCGCGGAGGCGAAGAAGCGGAGGCTCTCGCACAAAACGCCATTCCGTTTGAGATCGTTCCCGGCATTACATCAGGAATCGCGGCTGCTGCTTATGCCGGCATTCCGGTGACGCACAGAGAGGCGAGCTCCAATGTTGCATTCGTTACGGGGCATTATAAACAAGAAGACGACTTTGAAGAAAAATGGAAAGCGCTGGCGACGGGCATTGATACGCTGGTGATTTATATGGGAATTAAAAATATCCGGCAGATTGAAAGAATGCTGCTGGAAAACGGCAGAGACGGCGGCACTCCGGCAGCCTTTATTCATTGGGGAACGACGGACAGGCAAAAAACAGTCGTCTGCACCGTCGGCACGCTTTCAGATACAGTGATAAAAGAAGAAATCAAAAACCCGAGCTTAATTGTTATCGGTGATGTCGTCAATTATCACTGCAAACTGGACTGGTATGCATCTGAACAGAAAAATCCGGATTTGAGCGAGGCGTTGTAAATGAAGCAGGCGATTTTATACATCGGGCACGGAAGCAGGCTGAAAAAAGCGCAGACAGAGTCGGCGGCGTTTTTAAAAGGATGCATGCCGCACGCTGACGCTCCCATTCAGGAAATCTGTTTTTTAGAACTGCAGGAACCGTCTATTGAAGCGGGATTTGAAGCTTGTGTCAGACAAGGCGCCACTCATATTGCGGCCGTGCCTTTGCTGCTGTTGACCGCTGCCCACGCAAAACATGACATTCCGGCTGAAATCGACCGTGCGGCGGCCCTGCATCCCGGTATAAAAGTGACATATGGTGTTCCGATCGGAGTGGACGATGAAGTCGTAAAAGCGGTCCATCATCGCATTGAAGATACCGGAGTGCCCATTGAGCAGGCGAAAGTGGTGCTGATCGGAAGAGGAAGCACAGATCCGGCCGTTAAAAACGCAGTCAGTGAGATTGCCGGAAAACTTGAGGCGATTACACCTGTTAAAGAAGTCATCCCTTGTTTTTTAACAGCATGTGACCCGCACTATAAAGAAGTGTTTGCCGGCCTTGAAGAGGATGACGGAGCACCCGTTTTTATCGTTCCATATCTTCTGTTTACCGGGCTTTTAATGACCGAGATTGAACGGGAAGTTCAAAAGCTTCAAACGATCAATCAAAATGTTCATCTCGCTTCATACTTAGGTTTTCACCCGCATATTAAGCAGGCGTTTTTGAACCGTGTGACAGAAGCTGTCCGAAACCCCGGCGGTCAGTTTGATTTTAAGGGGGGACAGTATGCTGCCTCTGCACATTAATTTAAGCGGAAAAAGAATTATCATCGCGGGCGGAGGCAATGTTGCCTTAAGAAGGCTCAAAACAGTGCTTCCGGAAGGCGCGGATATTACTGTAATCAGTCCCGATGCCCTGCCTGAAATTAAACAGCTGGCAGATGAAGGACGTATCCGCTGGGTTTCCCGTAAAATTGAAATGAAGGATCTCGCGCCCGCTTTTTTCATCATTGCCGCGACAAATGACCGCAGCGTGAATCGGGAGATAGCCGCGGGCGCTTCTGAAACGCAGCTGGTCAATTGTGTAAGCGAGGCTGAACGGGGCAGCGTGTATATGCCGAAGATCATCCGCAAAGGGCGCATTCAAGTATCCGTATCAACAAGCGGCGCAAGCCCGGCACATACGAAAAGACTGGCTGAGGACATAAAGCCTCTCATTACTGCTGATTTGGCTGAAGAAGTGGATCGATTATTTGAGAAAAGAAGAAGACCATAAAAAACACCTTGTCTGTCATCAGGCAGGGTGTTTTTTATACTGTCCTGACAGTCCGCCGAATGTGAAAAATTCAAAACGAAAGCGGTCAGTTTGAATGGTATATGCCGACAAGCGGTCAGGATTGCGAAGTGATGCGGAATATGTATGTGATCCCGATGCCCCCTGAATTCCGCCCGCATACAAAGGAAAGGTCAGAGACCCGCCCGGATGTGCTCAGGTTCGGCGAGGGAAGGTGAAAGTATCCGCCGCCAAATCAGGCGTGACCGTTTTAATCACAGACGGCCCGGCGGATCAGGCAGACATGACGGGAAACTGATCAGATACTGTAAAGATCGGTTCTGACGGCTGGGAGAGCTTCGTCTCTGTTTATACGTAATAAAAAACACCTCAAGCTGAGCGCGGGTTTCAGCTTGGAGGTGCGTTTATTTTTTCAGCCGTATGACAAGGTCGGCATCAGGTGTGACAAATACGGTATGCTGGCTGTCATAGGTGACAAATCCGGGCTTTGCGCCGTTTGGCTTTTTCACGTGTCTGATTTTTGTATAATCAACCGGAACGGAGCCGGAATCTTTCGCTTTGGAAAAATAAGCGGCGATCGCAGCGGCCTCCAGTATGGATTGTTCATCCGGATCGCTGCTTTTAATCACAACGTGGGAACCCGGAATGTCTTTCGTGTGGAACCATAAATCATCCCTTGCGGCAGCTTTTGTCGTTAAGTACTCATTTTGTTTATTGTTTTTGCCGACAAGAATCGTCAATCCCCGTGAAGATTCATATTGCTCCAAAACAGGAACGTGCTGCTTCTGTTTTTTCTGTCCTCTCTGCTGTTTCGGCCGCAGATATTTGCCTTCCACAAGCTCTTCCCTTATTTCGTGAATATCCTTTGTGGAGGCGGAGGAGAGCTGCTGGATCAGCTGATCGAAATAAGCGATTTCCTCCTCGGCCAGACGGATCTGTTCTTTTACCACCTCGACGGAATTCTTCGCCTTTTGATACTTTGTAAAATACATCTGCGCGTTTTCTGACGGTGTTTTGTTCGGATTTAAAGGAATGGTCACCGTCTTACTTTCTTCATCATAATAATTGATGACTTCCGCTTCTTTGTCACCTTTTTTCAGCATATACAAATTCGCCGTCAGCAGTTCGCCGTATAGCTGGAATTCCTTCGCATTCTCTGAGTAGTCGAGCGTCTTTTCCAGCTTTTTTATCTTATTGGCGTTCTTTTTCCGTTCATTTGCGACAAACCGCTCGAGATCCTGCGCCTGCTGTTTGACGCGGTCGCGTTCCGCTTTGCCGAAATAAAACCGGTCCAACAGCTCACTCAGTGAGTGAAAGGTGCGCTCCTCTCCGTTTACATGTGTGAGAGACAGGAGATAAAAGTATTCCTTTCCGCCGGCTGTCGTAATGTTCGGTGTAAACCTGCAATCTTTCACGGCATGGAACATTTCAAGCAGCGTCTTCGGCAGCGTTATTTTGTTAGCGAGACCTGCTCTGTGCACGGCTTCTTTTGCAAACAGCGGAGAAACACCGGAAAAATGTCTGACGATCTGCTGGTCAAGCCGTCCTTCCTGAAAACTGAGATAACGCAAAACGTCCTCTTCATCCGCGGCAAGCGGCGAAATTTTTTCCTGAGCGGGAGGAAGCTTGTAATCATAGCCCGGCAGAACGGTCCGGTAGCTGTTCATCGACGGAGATAAATGTTTCAGCCCGTCGATGATGGCTCCTTCTCCGTCAGTCAGAATAATATTGCTGTGCCGTCCCATAATTTCAACATACAGCGTTCTGACGGTTTCGTCGCCGATTTCATTTCTGCTTTTTATGCGGAATATCATAATCCGGTCTAATCCGGCCTGTTCTATTTTCTCAATAAATCCGCCTTCTATATGCTTTCTGAGCAGCATACAAAACATCGGCGGCTCGCTCGGATTTTCATAGGCCTGGTTTGTCATGTGCACCCGTGAATAGCTCGGATGCGCCGACAATAATAATTTGTGGTTTTTTCCGTTGGCGCGGATATGGAATATCACATCGTGCTTAAAAGGCTGATGGACTCTCGTGATCCGTCCTCCGGCGATCCGGCTGTTTAATTCATGTGTCATTCCGTATGTAAACATGCCATCAAAAGACATATAAAACACCCTTTCCTTCTTCCTGCATTCGATAATTATAGCATGAAAAGGGACGAGTCAGAATAAGCTTGTTTACAGAGTGACATCTCTAAAGCGAGGCAGGGGAGTGGACGAGAAGAATGAAGTTTCATGAAATGGGACAAACCGATTTGCTGAAAGCAACAAATACGTCCATTAAACAGGGGTTGACCGAAAAAGAGGTGAAAAAACGCCTTGAAAAGCACGGGCCGAACGAGCTTCAGGAGGGCAAGAGGACACCGGCGATCGCCGTGTTTTTCGCCCAATTTAAAGATTTTATGGTGCTCGTGCTGCTGGCGGCAACCTTAATATCCGGGTTTTTAGGCGAATATGTAGATGCCGTAGCGATTATGGCGATTGTATTTGTCAATGGGGTTCTCGGTTTTTTTCAAGAGCGGCGTGCGGAAAAGTCATTACATGCACTAAAAGAGCTGTCAACGCCGTATGTGTCAGCGTTGCGGGACGGGAGCTGGAAGAAAATTCAGTCCAAGGAGCTCGTTCCCGGCGATATCATGAAATTTTCAAGCGGCGACCGGATTGGCGCGGATGTGCGGATCGTTGAAGCGAAAAGCCTTGAAATTGAGGAATCGGCGCTGACCGGGGAATCAATTCCGGTGGTTAAACAAGCCGATAAACTGAGAAAGCCGGATGTTTCGTTAGGCGACATCAGCAATATGGCGTTTATGGGTACGATCGTAACGCGCGGCAGCGGTGTCGGCGTTGTCGTCGGTACAGGAATGAATACGGCAATGGGGAAAATCGCCGATATGCTGGAATCCGCCGGCAGCCTTTCAACACCGCTGCAGCGAAGACTTGAAGAGCTCGGCAAAATTTTAATTATCGTCGCGCTCCTTTTAACGGTATTGGTCGTTGCAGTCGGCGTCTTACAGGGACATGATCTTTACAGCATGTTTTTGGCCGGGGTGTCATTGGCCGTCGCCGCGATTCCGGAAGGGCTTCCCGCCATTGTTACGGTGGCATTATCAATCGGCGTCCAGCGCATGATCAAACAAAAATCAATTGTCAGAAAGCTCCCGGCGGTTGAAACATTGGGCTGCGCCTCTGTCATTTGTTCTGATAAAACCGGCACGCTGACACAAAACAAAATGACCGTCACCCATATGTGGTCAGGCGGCA
Source organism: Bacillus sp. JK62 (assembly GCF_053663455.1). NCBI lineage: Bacteria > Bacillati > Bacillota > Bacilli > Caryophanales > Bacillaceae > Bacillus > Bacillus sp. JK62. The sequence continues at coordinate 602,418 of NZ_JBSJQA010000006.1, read as the reverse complement.
AAATTTATAAAGTGTCAGGCATCGGCTATGAGCCGGAGGGCGTTTTCACCCGAGATGAGCGGGAAATCAAGCCGAAAGATGAGAAGATTCTTGAACAGATGCTGGTTTTCGGCGCGTTGTGCAACACATCTGAAATCGCACTGAAAGACGGCCGTTATGTACTCGACGGTGATCCGACAGAAGGAGCGCTGCTGACGGCTGCAAGAAAGGGCGGCTATTCAAACGATTGGCTCAGCGGGCAATACCGCGTGGTTGCCGAGTTTCCGTTTGACTCCGTCCGCAAAATGATGACCGTCATTGTAGAGGATAAGGAAAAAAAGCAGTTCGTCATCACTAAAGGAGCGCCCGATGTGCTGATTGACCGCTCGTCACATCTGATGCACGGCGCAAGAAGTACGCCTTTTTCAGGAGAAAAGAAAGCAGAAACGGAAGCGGTTCTGAAAGAGCTGGCGTCGCAGGCTTTGCGTACGATCGCGATTGCTTATAAACCGCTTAAGGCCGGAGAAAAGCCGACAATGGAGCAGGCGGAAAAAAATCTGACGATGCTCGGCTTGTCAGGCATGATTGATCCGCCCCGTCCGGAGGTCAGACAGGCCATTAAAGAATGCCGTGAGGCCGGCATTAAAACGGTTATGATCACAGGGGATCACGTCGAAACGGCAAAGGCCATTGCAAAAGATTTGCGTCTTCTTCCGAAAAAGGGGCGTGTGATGGACGGCAAGACGCTGAATGAGCTTACGGACAAAGAACTTATCGAAACGGTCGATGATGTCTACGTCTTCGCACGCGTGTCACCTGAACATAAATTGAAAATCGTCAAAGCGTTTCAGGAAAACGGACACGTCGTCGCCATGACGGGAGACGGGGTTAATGACGCGCCGGCCATAAAGCAGGCAGATATCGGTGTTGCCATGGGCGTGACGGGAACGGATGTGGCAAAGGAAGCCTCTTCTCTCATTCTGGTGGATGATAACTTTGCTACGATTAAATCAGCCATAAAAGAGGGACGGAATATCTATGAAAATATAAGAAAATTCGTCCGGTATTTGCTCGCCTCCAACGTCGGTGAAATTTTAGTGATGCTGTTTGCGATGCTTCTCGCTCTGCCGCTGCCGCTCGTCCCGATCCAGATATTGTGGGTGAACTTAGTCACTGACGGGCTGCCGGCGATGGCCCTCGGTATGGATCAGCCGGAAGGAGACCTGATGAGGCGGAAGCCGCGGCATCCGAAAGAAGGAGTGTTTGCGAGAAAACTGGGCTGGAAAGTCGTATCAAGAGGGTTTTTAATCGGAGCCGCAACCATTTTTGCGTTTATCATCGTCTATCACCGCAATCCTGAAAATCTGCCCTACGCACAGACCGTTGCATTCGCGACTCTTGTCCTGGCTCAGCTTATACACGTGTTTGACTGCCGGAGCGAAACGTCTGTTTTCTCCCGGAATCCGTTTGAAAATATTTATCTGCTCGGCGCCATCATTTCTTCTGTCTTCCTGATGGTCATCGTCATCTATTATCCGCCGCTGCAGCCGATTTTCAAAACAGTGCCGATTACGCCGGGCGATTGGATGCTGATTATCGGGATGTCTGGCATACCTACTTTTTTGCTGGCGGGTTCACTTTTGACAAGAAAAAAATAATTCCATATGATATAATCTTAGGGGTAATAGCATGTCTATTGCCCTTTTATTTTGATAACGGGAAAGAATTGGGTGTTTCATATGATACGGAGTATGACAGGCTTCGGCAGCGCAAGCAGCACAAAAGGCGATCTCTCGGCAACCGTTGAATTGAAATCCGTCAATTACCGGTTCAAAGAAGTGAACGCCCGCCTGCCACGGCCTTTGCTATATGTAGAGGATAAGCTGAAACAAACGATATTGCAGCATATACAGCGCGGAAGAGTAGAGCTGTTTCTCACTGTAAACAGTGACGCGCTTATAAAAAGAAGCCTGAACATCGATTGGGAGCTCCTTGATGAATATGTGAGCGCCGCACGCGTCATGAAAGAGCGCTACAGCCTGGCCGCAGAACCCGATGCAATGGATTTCTTTAGATTTGAACACATTGCGCAGATTCACGAAGAACAGATGCGTGATGACAAGCTTGAAGAAGTCATCAGGGAAGCCGCTGAGCTGGCTGTAAAGGAACTTTGTGACATGAGGAAAAAAGAAGGCCGGCTTTTGGCGGAAGACTGTTTTCTGCACATTGAGCGGCTTGAGACGCTGTCCGAACAGGTGAAAGAGCGCGCTTCGGCCGTTGTTATTCAATACCGCGAGCGTCTTTACGCCCGAATGAAGGAATGGACGGAGGACGCGCTCGACGAAAGCAGGCTGATCACGGAATGCGCCATTTTCGCCGATCGTTCTGATATAACGGAAGAAATTACCAGATTAAAGAGCCATTTTGTTCAATTCCGTGATATATTAAAAGAAGGCGGGGCAGTCGGCCGCAAACTTGATTTCCTTGTTCAGGAGCTTAACCGGGAAGCGAACACGATCGGCTCAAAAGCCAATGATCATCAAATCACAAAGCTTGTCGTTGAAATGAAAAGTTCTATTGAAAAATTGAAGGAACAAGTGCAAAATATAGAATAGCGACTGTGCGTATTGTTTACAGACGGTCTCTTCAGGTTACACTAGAGACGTCTATTTTACAGGGGGAACGTAGAAGATGACGATTAAACTGATTAATATCGGATTTGGCAATATCATCTCCGCCAATCGGATGATTTCGATTGTCAGCCCGGAGTCTGCGCCAATAAAGCGAATGATCCAGGATGCAAGAGACCGCGGAATGCTAATAGACGCTACATACGGACGAAGAACCCGTGCAGTTGTCGTCATGGATAGTGATCACATTATCTTATCTGCCGTCCAGCCTGAGACAGTTGCACACAGACTTTCTGTGAAAGAAGAAATTATGGATGAAGGGCAGGGGTAATTGCCGCATGAAAGAAAGAGGGTTATTAATCGTTCTCTCAGGTCCCTCCGGAGTTGGAAAAGGAACGGTTCGGCAAGCAATATTTTCACAACAGGACACGAAATTTGAATACTCAATTTCAGTCACGACGAGAAACCCGAGAGAGGGCGAGGTCGACGGCGTCGATTATTTCTTTAAATCCAGAGAAGAATTCGAACGCATGATTGAAAACAACAAACTGCTTGAGTGGGCAGAATATGTCGGCAACTATTACGGAACGCCCGTTGATTATGTCGAACAGACGCTTCAAGAAGGAAAAGACGTCTTCTTAGAGATTGAAGTGCAGGGCGCGCTCCAAGTGCGGAATGCATTTCCGGAAGGCCTGTTTATCTTCTTAGCGCCGCCGAGTCTTTCTGAGCTGAAAAACAGAATCGTGACAAGAGGGACTGAAACCGACGATTTAATCGAAAACAGAATGAATGCCGCAAAAGCTGAAATCGAAATGATGGACGCGTATGATTATGTCGTTGAAAACGACGATATCCAAACGGCTTGTGATAAGATTAACGCAATCGTTCTCGCCGAGCACTTAAAACGTGAACGCGTCGCTCCGAGATATAAGAAAATGCTGGAGGTAGAATAACTTATGTTAGATCCGTCAATTGACTCTTTAATGAATAAATTAGATTCTAAATATACGCTGGTGACTGTGTCTGCAAGACGCGCGCGTGAAATGCAGATCAAAAAGGACCAGCAGATTGAACATACCATTTCTCACAAATATGTAGGCAAAGCTTTAGAAGAAATTGACGCGGGCCTGCTTTCGTTTGAAAGAGAAGACAGCGAATAACAAGCACACGTAGCAACCTATCTCTACATAGGTTGTTATTTTTTTCCGTTTGGGATTTGTCCAATGCTTTCATAAAGGGGAGAAGACTTCATGAAAAACCGAAACATTTTGCTATGCGTAAGCGGAGGAATCGCCGTTTATAAAGCTTCCGCACTCACGAGCAAGCTGGTTCAGGCCGGCGCAAATGTCAAAGTGATTATGACTGAGTCCGCGCGTGAGTTTGTTTCTCCGCTGACATTTCAGGCGCTGAGCCGGAATGAAGTGTATACAGATACATTTAATGAACAAAATCCGAAGGTGATTTCTCATATTGATGCCGCTGACTGGGCGGATTTAATTATTGTCGCGCCCGCTACGGCAAATATCATCGGCAAGCTTGCCAACGGAATTGCTGATGATATGCTCACAACGACGGTGCTGGCGGCTGAGGCCCCGGTCTGGGTGGCGCCTGCGATGAATGTCCATATGTATGATCATCCGGCGGTGAAACGGAACATCTCTGTGCTTTATCAGGACGGGGTCCGCTTTATCGAGCCGAGTGAAGGCTATTTGGCATGCGGATATGTCGGCAAAGGAAGGCTGGAGGAGCCGGAGCTTATTGTTGAGCGTGTCAGAGAGCATTTTAAGGAGCCTGAAGACGATGCGCCGCTGAAAGGAAAACATATTGTCATTACAGCCGGTCCGACGCGCGAAGCCGTGGACCCTGTCCGCTTCTTCACAAATAAATCCACCGGCAAAATGGGCTACGCTGCTGCTGAAGCCGCCGTCCGTCTCGGGGCGCGGGTGACGCTGATTTCAGGCCCGGTGTCAATAGAGCCGCCAGTCGGGCTGTATCAGTTTCTTCCTGTGCAATCGGCAGCTGATATGAGAGAAGCCGTGCTTTCTGTGTTTGATTCATGCGACATGGTGATTAAGACGGCGGCCGTGGCCGATTTTACGCCGGCGGCTGTTTCTGATCACAAAATGAAGAAGAAAGACGGTTCGCTCGTGATCGAATTCAACCGTACAGTAGACATACTGAAAGAACTCGGCGAACGGAAAACACACCAGCTGCTGGTCGGATTTGCGGCTGAAACGCAAGACGTCGAACGCTATGCGCGCAGAAAACTCGAACAGAAAAACCTTGATATGATCGTTGCGAATGATGTGAAAGCGGAAGGGGCCGGATTTGGCACGGATACGAATGTCGTCACCTTCTATTTCCGGGACGGAAGAAAACGGGAGCTTGCGCTTATGTCTAAACTTGACGTTTCCTTTGAAATGCTGAAGGAAATGACCGCTTTGAAAGCCGAGGACCGAAAACCCGTATGAATGTAGCAGAAGTCATTGTCGATGTCAGCTCCAAAAACATTGACAGACCCTTTGATTACAAAATTCCCGATCATTTAAAAGGGATGATCGAAGTCGGCATGCGGGTGATTGTCCCGTTTGGCCCGCGCAAGCTTCAAGGATTTGTGACCGGTTTGAAAGATTCGTCCGAATTAAACGGCGGCTCAATGAAGGAAGTCGAGAAGCTTCTTGATTTGACGCCAGTTCTGACTGAGGAACTGATGCAGCTGTCTTCATGGCTTTCTGACAAAACGCTGTCGTTTAAAATCACGGCGCTTCAGGCAATGCTGCCCGCCGCACTGAAGGCGAAGTACGAGAAAGAGCTGAAAGTCGTTGACGAAGAAGCGCTGACCCCGGACATCAAACAGCTTTTCAGGAATCAAAAAAGTCTTCTGTACTCGGATATTACCGATGAAAGCATTCTTTCGTCACTTCAGAAATTCGTGCGCAAAGGAAGCATTGATGTCACATATAAAGTCGCCCAAAAAACGAATAAAAAAATGATCCGCATGATCGAAGCGGGGGCAGACAAAGAAGAACTCGCCCGGCACGCAGATTCATTGACAAAGCAGGCTTCTAAACAGCTCGCCGTGCTTACTTATTTTATCGGCGGGGGAGAAAAGATTTCCGCGGCCGAGCTTTGCAAAAAGACCGATTCCAGTTCCGCGACGCTGAAAACGCTTCTTAAAAAGGGGCTCCTTACGGAAAGCTTCGAGGAGGTTTACCGCGATCCTTATCAGGACAGAATGTTCAAAAAAACAGAGCCGCTCTCTCTTACAGAAGAGCAGCAGGCCGCTTTTGAGCCGATTAAACAAGCCGTAGCCGACCATGTCCACCACGTCTTTCTGCTTCACGGCGTCACGGGAAGCGGCAAAACGGAAATTTACCTGCAATCCATTGAAAAAGTGCTGGCAAAAGGACAAGAAGCCATCGTGCTCGTTCCGGAAATCTCGTTGACACCGCAAATGGTCAACCGTTTTAAAGGCCGCTTCGGCTCACAGGTTGCGGTCATGCACAGCGGATTATCCACAGGTGAAAAATACGATGAATGGCGGAAGATTCAGCGCAAGGAAGTCCGGCTTGTCGTCGGAGCCAGATCGGCCATCTTTGCCCCGTTTGAAAATCTCGGCATGATCATTATTGATGAAGAGCACGAATCTTCCTATAAGCAGGAGGAAATGCCGCGGTATCATGCAAAGGACGTAGCCATCCGCCGGGCCGAGCATCACAGCTGTCCGGTCGTCCTCGGGAGCGCCACGCCGACATTGGAGTCATTTGCGCGGGCGAAAAAAGGCGTTTATGAGCTGCTTCCGTTAAAACATCGCGTAAACCGCCAGCTCATGCCTGACGTTTCTCTCGTTGATATGAGAGAAGAACTGAGAAACGGCAACAGATCAATGTTCTCAAGAGAGCTGATGGAACAGCTGGAAGAGAAGCTCGCAAAAAAAGAGCAGGCCGTCCTTTTTCTGAATAAACGGGGGTATTCCTCGTTTGTGATGTGCCGGGATTGCGGTTATGTGCCGCAATGTCCGCATTGCGACATTTCCATGACTTATCACCGCTACGGACAAAGGCTGAAATGCCATTACTGCGGCCATGAGGAACCTGTCCCGGGAACATGCCCGGAATGCGGCAGCGAACATATCCGCTTTTTCGGCACGGGAACGCAGCGTGTGGAGGAGGAGCTTACCAAAGTGCTGCCTCAGGCGCGCGTGATCAGGATGGATGTGGATACCACTTCAAGAAAAGGCGCCCATGAAAAACTGTTGTCAGCGTTCGGTGAAGGGAAGGCGGATATCCTGCTCGGTACGCAAATGATCGCAAAAGGGCTTGATTTTCCGAACGTGACGCTCGTCGGAGTATTAAGCGCAGATACGACGCTTCACATCCCAGATTTCAGGGCCGCGGAGAAGACATTCCAGCTGTTGACGCAGGTAAGCGGACGGGCCGGGCGGCATGAAAAGCCGGGAACGGTGGTCATTCAAACGTATACACCGTCTCATTACAGCATTCAGCTGACGAAAACGCACGACTATGAAACTTTTTTTCAGCAGGAAATGGCGCACAGACGGGCCCAGTCATACCCGCCGTATTATTACGTGGCGCTGGTGACCGTTTCTCATGAAGAAGCGGCAAAAGCCGCGGTCACCGCAGAAAAGATTACAAACTATTTAAGAGCGGGATGCGGGCCTGATACGAAAATTCTCGGGCCGGCGGCTTCCCCGATTGCCAGGATCAAAGATAGATATCGCTATCAATGCGTGATAAAATACAGACAGGAAAACGAGTTGCAGATTCAGTTGAAAAAGATACTGGAGCACTATAAACGCGACATTGCGCAAAAGCATGTAATGATTTCAATCGATATGAATCCGTACATGCTGATGTAACATTAGTTTTTGGAGGGCAAAATTTTGGCTGTGAAAAAAATCGTCACACACCCGGCGGAGGTTCTGGAAACACCCGCCGATGAAGTGACAGTGTTTGATAAAAAATTAAAAAAACTGCTTGACGATATGTACGATACGATGCTCGAAATGGATGGCGTCGGTCTCGCCGCGCCGCAAATCGGCATTTTAAAAAGAGCGGCCGTCGTGGACATCGGTGAAGAAAGCGGCCGTATCGACCTTGTAAATCCGGTTATTCTTGAAAAGAGCGGTGAACAGACCGGAGTCGAGGGCTGCTTAAGTTTTCCCGGGGTTTTCGGCGATGTCACCCGCCCGGATTACGTAAAGGTAAAAGCCCACGACCGTAAAGGAAAACCGTTTATTTTAGAAGCGGAGGGTTTTTTGGCCAGAGCCGTTCAGCATGAAATGGATCATTTAGACGGCATTTTATTCACATCAAAAATTACGGCTTACTACACTGAAGAAGAACTGGCAGAAATGGAAGGATGATTGGATGACAAGGATCGTTTTTATGGGAACGCCCGACTTTTCAGTTCCCGTCCTGCGCACGCTTATTGAAGACGGGTATGAAGTGGTTGGTGTCGTTACGCAGCCTGACCGCCCGAAAGGCAGAAAAAAAATCATGACGCCCCCTCCTGTAAAGGCTGAAGCTGAACGTCACGGCATTCCCGTGCTTCAGCCCGAAAAAGTAAGGCTCGAAGAAGAAATAGAAAAAGTGCTCAGCCTGAAGCCGGACCTGATTGTTACAGCGGCATTCGGACAGATCCTGCCCAAGCAGCTGCTGGACGGCCCGACATACGGCTGTATCAACGTACACGCGTCACTATTGCCTGAATTAAGAGGCGGAGCGCCGATACATTATTCGATTCTCCAAGGCAAGAAGAAAACGGGCGTGACGATCATGTATATGGTTGAAAAGCTTGATGCGGGCGATATGATTTCTAAAATCGAAGTGGAAATTGATGAAACGGATAACGTCGGCACGTTGCACGACAAATTAAGCATAGCGGGGGCAAAGCTTTTGTCAGAGACCGTCCCGAACGTCATTTCCGGAAATATTAAACCGATCAAACAGGACGAATCAAAAGCGACTTACGCGCCTAACATTAAGCGTGAGCAGGAGCGGATTGATTGGGCAAAGCCCGGAGAAGAGATCTACAACCAGATCAGAGGTTTAAACCCTTGGCCTGTCGCCTATACAACTTTGAACGGTCAAACTATTAAAGTATGGGCTTCTGAAAAAGTTGCGGCAAAAACTGAAGCTGCGCCCGGAACAGTCATCCGCACGGAGCAAAACGGCATTGTCGTCGCATCAGGAAACAGCACCGCCCTTTTAATCACTGAGCTGCAGCCGGCGGGAAAAAAACGGATGAAGGGCGAAGATTTTGTAAGAGGCAAAAATGTGCAGCCCGGTGACGTGTTAGGAGCAGCAAATGAAGAAAATTAATGTCCGGGAGCTCGCCCTTGAAGCGCTTGAGAAGCTTGAGCAAAATCAGGCATACAGCAACCTGCTTCTTACATCGGTTATCAAAACGAACACGCTCAGCGATCAGGACAGAGGACTGCTGACAGAGCTTGTCTACGGAACGCTGCAAAATAAAATCGCCTTAGACTATATGCTGAAGCCTTTTATCCGCAAGCCGAATAAGGTGAAGCCGTGGGTGATTCAGCTGCTTCGTCTGTCCGCGTATCAAATGGAGTATTTAGAAAAAATTCCGGATCGCGCCGCCATCCATGAAGCGGTTGAAATCGCCAAAAAACGCGGGCATAAGGGCATTGCGTCCTTTGTCAACGGCATTCTCCGCTCCCTGCAGCGTGAGGGGGCGCCGTCATTCGCTGAAATTGAAGACCCGGTTCTCCGTCTTTCTACAGAGACAAGCCATCCCGAATGGCTCGTAAAAGAGTGGGTCGAGGCGTACGGCTTTGAGGCGGCTGAAAAAATCTGCCGGATTCATCTCATTCCGCCGAAGCAGACGCTCCGTGTCAATCACATAAAGAGCGACAGGGAAACGGTGCTGAATGAGATGGAGAATGCCGGTCTGGAAGCGGAAGCCGGAGACCTTTCTCCTGATGCGATTAAGCTTTTGAAAGGAAGCATCGCGAACACGACATTTTTCCAAAACGGCCGGGTATCCATACAGGATGAAAGCTCAATGCTTGTCGCGCGGGCGCTGGACCCGAAGCCGGGCGAAACCGTTTTAGATGCATGCGCCGCACCGGGCGGAAAGTCGGCTCACATTGCGGAACTGATGGAGAACGAGGGGAGCCTCACATCGCTTGATCTTCACCGCCATAAAGTGAAGCTGATTAAAGAGGGCGCAGAACGGCTCGGACTTACGATCATCGACGCGCAAACGATGGATGCGCGAAAAGCGGGAGAGGCCTTTGGCGCAGAACGGTTTGACCGTATTCTCGTTGATGCGCCTTGCTCAGGTTTCGGTGTCATCAGAAGAAAACCCGATATGAAATATACGAAGACGCCGGAGGACAGCAGACGGCTGTCAGAAATCCAGCTCGGCATTTTAAGGGAAATCGCCCCATTAGTAAAAAAAGGTGGCACACTCGTATACAGTACGTGTACAATGGATCGGACAGAAAATGAAGAAGTTATGCATGCGTTTATACAAGAACACCCTGAGTTTGAACCCGATTTGTCTCTTGAAAAGCGGCTGCCTGAAAAGGCGAGACCCTTTGTTCAGGATGGAAGCCTTCAAATTCTTCCGCATTATTTCGGAACAGACGGTTTCTTTATTAGCAGCATGAGAAAGAAGGGATAAAAAATGACACAATTAAAAAAGACAAGCGTACGGAAAGAGCTGCGGACTGAGCAGCCGTCCATTTACTCTTTTGAATTAGATGAAATCAAACAATGGCTGACCGAGAATGGCGAAAAGCCGTTCCGCGCAGCACAGATTTTTGAATGGCTCTATGAAAAGCGGGTTTCTTCATTTGATGAAATGACAAACCTCTCAAAAAGCCTGCGTGAAAAACTCGAGAGCAATTTTGTGCTGACAACGCTGAAAACGGCTGTAAAACAGACATCTCAAGATGGCACGATGAAATTTTTATTTGAGCTTCATGACGGTTATACGATCGAAACGGTTTTAATGAGACACGAGTATGGTAATTCTGTATGTGTAACGACACAGGTCGGCTGCCGGATCGGCTGCACATTTTGCGCGTCAACACTCGGCGGACTGAAACGGAATCTTGAAGCGGGAGAAATCGTCGCTCAAGTCGTGAAAGTGCAAAAGGCGCTTGATGAAACGGATGAACGCGTCAGCTCAGTCGTCATCATGGGAATCGGAGAGCCGTTTGATAATTTCAATGAAATGCTCGCTTTCTTAAAAATCATTAACCACGATAAAGGGCTGAACATCGGAGCGCGTCATATCACAGTTTCCACCAGCGGAATCATTCCGAAGATTTACGATTTCGCCGATCAAAAAATGCAGATCAATTTCGCGATTTCTCTGCATGCTCCGAATACGGAAATCAGAAGCCGTCTGATGCCGATTAACAAAGCCTATAAGCTTCCTGACCTTATGGAGGCCGTCAAATATTACATCGAGAAAACAGGCAGACGGATCAGCTTTGAATACGGGCTGTTCGGCGGCGTAAATGATCAGGTCGAACATGCAGAAGAGCTTGCAGAACTGTTAAAAGACGTGAAATGCCATGTCAATTTAATTCCGGTAAACTATGTGCCTGAACGGGATTACGTCCGCACACCGAGAGATCAGATTTTCGCATTCGAAAAAACGTTAAAATCCCGCGGTGTAAATGTCACGATCAGAAGAGAGCAAGGCCATGACATTGACGCGGCCTGCGGTCAGCTTCGCGCGAAGGAGCGTCAAGACGAGACGAGGTGAAGAGGTTGATTACAGCCTTGAAAACAGATACAGGTAAAGTCCGCCGGCATAATGAAGATGCGGCGGGCATTTTCACAAAAGAAGACGCGGTGCTTGCGGTTGTCGCCGACGGCATGGGCGGTCATCTTGCCGGAGATGTAGCGAGCAGGATGGCGGTTGCGGCGATGGAAGAGCAGTGGAACCGGACCGAAACGGTTCCTTCTCTGCCGTCCGCTTGCGAGGATTGGCTGAAAGACCGGATTCATGAGGCGAATGTCAAAGTACATGACCACGCTAAAGCGAATGAAGAATGCCGGGGAATGGGCACCACCATTGTCTGCGCCTTATTCACGGGGAAGTTTGTCACTGTGGCTCATATCGGAGACAGCCGGTGCTACCTGCTTCAAGAGGGGGAATTCACTCAGCTGACTGAGGACCATTCGCTTGTGAATGAGCTGGTCAAGACGGGGGAAATTTCGAAAGAGGACGCCGAGCACCATCCGCGGAAAAATGTATTGACGAGAGCGCTGGGGACAGATGAAACCATCAGCCCCGACGCCCGTTCTTTTGAACTGTCTGACGGCGATCAGCTGCTTTTATGCTCTGACGGACTGTCAAATAAAATAGAAGATCACGAGATCAAACAAATGCTTCAAGCCGAATCTGATCCTCAGGAAAAAGTAGACCTTCTCATCAGCAAAGCGAATCAAAACGGCGGCGAAGATAACATCACGGCTGTGTTGATTGAGTTTTCCGCAGATGAAAAAGAGGGTGAAGACAAGTGCTAACCGGCAAGCGGATCAGCGGGCGTTATCATATCCTCCGGCCCATTGGCGGCGGCGGAATGGCAAACGTTTTTTTAGCTGAGGACATCATTCTCGAACGTGAAGTCGCAATTAAAATTCTGCGGTTTGACTTTGTGAATGACATTGATTTTATCAGGCGTTTCAGAAGAGAAGCACAGTCGGCATCAAGCCTCGATCATCCGAATATCGTCAGTATTTACGATATCGGGGAGGAAGGCGATATTTATTACATTGTCATGGAATATGTGGAAGGCATGACATTAAAGGAATACATAACCGCACACGGACCGCTCCATCCGAAAGAAGCGCTGTCCGTTATGGAGCAGATCGTCTCGGCCATCGCCCATGCCCATCAAAACCATATCGTGCACCGGGATATTAAACCGCACAATATATTGATAGATCATTTAGGGCATATCAAGGTGACGGATTTCGGCATCGCCACAGCGCTTACATCTACGACAATCACACATACGAATTCTGTGCTGGGCTCGGTTCATTATTTGTCTCCGGAGCAGGCGAGAGGCGGCCTGGCAACGAAAAAATCAGATATTTACGCGCTCGGCATCGTGCTGTTTGAGCTTTTAACAGGCAAAATCCCTTTTGACGGAGAATCAGCCGTCAGCATAGCGCTAAAGCACCTGCAAACAGAAACGCCTTCCGCCAGAAAGTGGAACCCTTCCATTCCGCAGAGCGTTGAAAACATTATTTTAAAGGCAACCGCTAAAGATCCGTTTCACCGCTATGAAAGCGCCGAAGACATGGAGGCGGACATCAGAACGGCTTTTGACGCCGGCAGGCTGAATGAACAAAAATTTTCCGTGCAGGATGATGAGGAAATGACAAAAGCCATTCCCGTTATTACTGACGGCGCAAAAGCCGCTCCTCAGGCGGAAACGCCGGGGGAGACGGATGATAAGGAACAGCAGCCAGCCAAAAAGAAAAAACGGAAATGGCCGTGGGTTTTGCTGGCCGTCTGTTTCATTTTCATTATGGCGGCTGTTCTTGCGGTCACCGTGTTCCCGTCTTTATTTATGCCTAAAGATGTAAGCGTCCCCGACGTACGGGGCATGAAGTACGAAAAAGCGGAAGCCCTGCTTGAAAAGAACGGGCTCCGGGCTGATCCTGATATAACGGACATTGAAGATGAAAAAATAGAAGAGGAATTAATGGTCAAAACGGACCCAAAAGCGGGGTCTACCGTTAAAGAAGGTTCTTCTGTAAAACTGTACAAAAGCATCGGAAAACCGAAAACCCAGCTGATCGACGTGAAAGGACGGCAGATCGGCGACGCAAAAAAAGCGCTGAAGGAAAAAGGCTTCAAACATGTTAATGTAAAAGAAGAAAACGATGACAGCGAGGCCGGCACCGTAATTGATCAGGACCCGTCAGCCGGCACCGATATGGTCGCAAGCGACGATGAAGTCAATCTAACGGTCAGCCTCGGCCCGGCGGACGTTACGCTGAGGGACTTAAAGACTTACAGCAAAGAAGCGGCTTCAGGGTATCTTGAAGATAACGGCCTGCAGCTTGTTGAAAAACAAGCCCATTCAGATGACGTGCCGGAAGGACAAGTCATGAAACAAGAGCCGTCAGCCGGCACTGCGGTTAAGCCGGGAAGTAATGTTGAAGTGACGTTCTCGCTCGGACCTGAAGAAAAACCGGCGAAAACGGTAAAAGAAAAAATCAGCATTCCTTACGAACCTGAACATGAAGGGGACGAGCTTGAAGTGCAAATCGCCATCGATGATAAGGACCACAGCATCTCTGATACGTATGACTCATTTAAAATAAAAGAGCCGACTGAAAAAACAATTGAACTGAAGATTGATCAGGGACAGAAGGGGTATTATCAAGTGATGGTCGATCATAAAGTGGTCAGCTACAAAACGATTGAATACCCGAAAGATAATGACTGACAAGGAGGGACCCTATGCCTGAGGGCAAAATTATAAAAGCGTTAAGCGGATTCTATTATGTCTTGGATGAATCACAGGACAAGATCATTCAATGCAGGGGCCGGGGCATTTTCAGAAAAAATAAAATAACGCCCCTGGTCGGCGATTATGCCGTTTATCAGGCTGAAAATGATAAAGAAGGCTACCTGCTGGAAATCAAAGAACGAACAAATGAGCTGATCAGGCCGCCGATTTCAAATGTCGATCAGGCCGTTCTCGTCTTTTCTGCCGTTCAGCCGGCGTTCAGCACGTCTTTATTGGACCGTTTTCTCGTCCTTGTGGAAGCCAACGGCATTCACCCGATCATCTGCATAACCAAAATGGACTTAGCTGCAGACGGGGAATCGAAAGAGGCGATACTTTCTTACGTGAAAGACTATCAGGCGATCGGTTATGACGTATATGTGACGTCATCAAAAGAAAACAGCGGCTTAACAGGCATTGTGAAACACTTCGAGAACAAAACGACGGTGTTTGCCGGTCAGTCGGGAGTCGGAAAATCTTCGCTTTTAAATGCGATCAGCCCGGAGCTTGAGCTGAAAACAAACGAGATTTCCGCGCATTTGGGACGCGGAAAACATACGACGCGCCATGTGGAGCTCATTCATACATCAGGCGGTCTGGTTGCGGATACTCCGGGGTTCAGTTCGCTTGAATTTACCGGCATTGAGGAAGAAGAGCTGGGCAGCACGTTCCCTGAGATCAGAGAAATAAGCGCCTCTTGCAAATTCAGAGGCTGTCTGCATCTTAAAGAACCGAAATGCGCGGTAAAGCAAGCGGTGGAAGAAGGAGAGATTCAGCCGTACCGCTATGAGCATTACAAAGAATTTATGCAGGAAATAAAAGAGAGAAAGCCGAGGTATTAATATGATTAAGGTTGCGCCATCAATTCTTTCCGCCGATTTTGCTTCACTGGGCGAGGAAATTAAAGACGTGGAAAAAGGAGGGGCGGACTATATCCATATTGATGTCATGGATGGCCATTTCGTCCCTAACATTACAATCGGGCCGCTTATCGTTGAAGCCGTCCGTCCGGTGACTGATCTGCCGCTGGATGTCCATCTTATGATTGAAAACCCGGACCGCTACATCCCGGCATTCGCAAAAGCCGGTGCGGACATCCTTTCCGTTCACGCTGAAGCGTGTCCGCATCTTCACCGGACTATTCAATTGATAAAAGAGCAAGGGGTAAAAGCGGGAGTTGTGCTTAATCCGCATACGCCCGTCCAAATGATTGAACATGTGATCGAGGAGCTTGACCTTGTGCTGTTAATGACGGTTAACCCCGGTTTTGGCGGACAGCGCTTCATTCATTCGGTTCTGCCGAAAATCCGTCAGGTCAAACAGCTGGCTGAGGAGAAAGGCCTGTCTGAGCTTTTAATCGAGGTGGACGGAGGCGTTAATAAAGAAACAGCCCCTTTATGCGCTGAAGCGGGCGCCAATCTGCTTGTTGCCGGGTCTGCCGTATATAATCAGCCGGATCGGAAAAAAGCCATCGCCGACATCCGAAACGCATCATAAACATGCTGAAAAAGAGCCCGGTGAAAGCCGCCGGCTCTTTTCGCGTCTAAGAGAGAGGATAGCATATGAAGACAATCAATATCGTTGCGGGCGGCCCGCGGGAGCTTATTCCCGATCTATCCGAATACACAGACGGAGATACGACGTGGGTCGGAGTTGATAAAGGGACGGTTGCTCTTTTGGAGGCCGGAATCATTCCGCAGGAAGCTTTCGGTGATTTTGACAGCATTACGGAAGAGGAGCTCATGCAGATTCAAAAAGCGGCGCCGGCCCTCCATGTGTATCAGGCGGAAAAAGATTATACCGATCTTGAACTCGCTCTTGACTGGGCTTTACAAAAAGAACCGGAAAACATTCGGGTATTCGGTGTGACGGGCGGAAGAGCCGATCACTTTTTAGGGAACATCCAGCTGCTGTATAAAGCCTTACATAAGCATACCGATGTCGAGCTGATCGACCGGCAGAATGACATTCAGATGTTCGGGCCCGGCCGTTATACAATTGAAAAAAAAGCGCGCAGACGCTATATTTCTTTCATTCCGTTTACGGAAGCGGCAGACGGCCTGACACTCGACGGTTTTAAATATCCCCTTGATAATTGTCATATTCCTCTGGGTTCCACACTATGTATTAGTAACGAACTCATTCATTCACGAGGTACTTTTTCGTTTGCAAAAGGCATATTAATAATGGTAAGGAGCGCGGATTAGAAAAGCGGCTTCTGCCATATGCGGAAAAAACCATGAATCCTAAAGTGATGAACGCAGCGGATACGGGACTTATAGGAGGGGACAAAATGAAATTTTATACCATTAAATTGCCGAAGTTTTTAGGAGGAATTGTCCGGGCGATGCTGGGCTCATTTAGAAAAGAGTAAGCCCAAGAAGCTGAAATTGCCCTCTTTGAACGCATAAAAAACGCCTGCCGCATAAAAGGGCAGGCGTTCATTTTTGCTTATACACGCTCAACTTTACCGGATTTTAAAGCCCGGGCAGATACATACACTTTTTTAGGTTTGCCGTCAACGAGGATGCGGACCTTTTGAAGGTTGGCGCCCCAAGTACGCTTAGAAGCGTTCATTGCGTGAGAACGGTTGTTTCCGGCTTTTGTTTTTTTACCTGTAATAAAACATTTACGTGCCATTTGTTTCCCTCCTAACTGCGCGAAACATCTTTTTAAACATAGTGTCTCAGATGCTTTCGTTATACAATACTTTAAATAATTTACCACAGCTAAAAACCGTTTGCAACTATTGTTTCCCTTACTTTCAAGAAAAATCACTTGACATGTAAAACCAATCACATTTCCGCGCTGAAGGCCGCTGTCTGTATCTTTTCTTTTCATAATGGGATACATATAGTAGAATAATGATAACTCTATGCATCTGAAGGAGGAACCTGTGTGTCCATTGAAATGAAGACAAAATACGGACAGATTGATATATCCAACGAAGTCATCGCAATGGTTGCCGGAGGCGCTGCCATTGACTGTTACGGAATAGTGGGGATGGCCTCAAAAAACCAGATTAAAGACGGTTTGTCTGAAATCCTCCGGAGAGAGAACTTCGCAAAAGGCGTACATGTCCGTCAGGAAGCCGAACAAATACATATCGACATGTACATTATTGTCAGCTACGGCACTAAAATATCCGAAGTAGCCCACAATGTTCAGACGAAGGTAAAATACACAGTAAATCAAACAATCGGACTTGCAGTTGATTCTGTAAATATTTATGTCCAAGGCGTACGAGTAACGAACCCGTAGTGAGGAGGATGAGTATTGTCTAGACGAAACTTAGATGGGAGAGCTTTTGCGGCAATGATTCTGGCGGGGGCTGAGACATTGTCTCAAAACGCATCCGCGGTGGATGCGCTGAACGTGTTTCCCGTGCCTGACGGCGATACCGGAACAAATATGAATTTATCGATGTCATCCGGTGCAAGAGAGGTAGAGCACATTGACTCACCCGACATCGGCAAAGTCGGCATCGCCCTGTCAAAAGGCCTGCTTATGGGAGCGAGAGGAAACTCAGGGGTGATCTTGTCCCAATTGTTCAGAGGTTTCACAAAGAGCATTGAAAACAAAAACCAAATAGATGCCCGAGAGTTTGCCGCAGCACTCCAAGCGGGAGTGGATATGGCATATAAGGCGGTTATGAAACCGGTTGAAGGAACGATTTTAACCGTGGCCAAGGATGCGGCTAAAAAAGCGGTCGCCTCGGCCAAAGAAGAAACCGATATTATTTCGGTCATGGAGGCCGTTATTGAAGAAGCGGAAGCGTCGCTCAACCGCACGCCGGATCTGCTTCCTGTTTTAAAGGACGTCGGTGTCGTTGACAGCGGCGGAAAAGGTCTGCTTTGTGTATATGAAGGCTTTTTGGCTGCTTTAAAAGGAGAGGCCGTACCGAAAAAAGCGGTTCTTCCGGCACTCGATGATATGGTGAATGCCGAGCATCATAAAAGCGCGCAGAGCATGCTGAGTACAGAAGACATTGAATTCGGATTTTGTACGGAAGTGATGGTGAGGCTGGATCAAGATAAACGGACGTTCAAGGAAGAGGCGTTCAGAAACGAACTGAGCCGTTTCGGCGATTCATTGCTGGTCGTGGCTGATGATACGCTGGCGAAAGTTCATATTCATGCCGAAGAACCAGGGAACGTACTCAATCTCGCACAGCGTTACGGCGATTTGATTAAAATTAAAATTGAAAACATGAGGGAACAGCATACTTCAATCATCAGCCAAGAACATGATGAAAAAAAGCCGGCCGGCGTTATGAAAGAAGCCCGTAAGCCTTTTGGCATCGTGACTGTGGCAATGGGAGAGGGCATTTCTGAATTGTTTACGAGCATCGGCGCTTCACACGTAATCGAAGGCGGCCAGACAATGAATCCGAGCACGGAAGATATTGTTGAAGCCGTTCAGTCTGTCAATGCGGAGACGGTTTTCATTCTTCCGAACAATTCCAATATTGTGATGGCTGCCAATCAGGCGGCGAGCGTGGCTGAAGAAAATGTCATTGTCATTCCGGCAAAAACGGTCCCTCAAGGCATGACCGCCCTGCTTGCGTTTAACCCTGACCAGCCGGCTGATGTAAATGAAGCCAATATGCTTGAGGCCATCCGGAATGTGAAAAGCGGCCAGGTGACATATTCAGTCAGAGACACCCATATTGACGGCAAAGATATTAAAAAAGGTGATTTTATCGGCATTTTAAACAGTTCAATTATCGGCAGCGCCGAAGATCGGATAAGTGCGGCGAAATTGCTGCTGGATGAAATGATCGGGGAAGAAGATGAAATCGTCACCATCCTGTACGGAGAGGACGCGCCGGAAGAAGAAGCTGAGAAACTCGCTGAGTATATTGCTAGCGTCTGTGAAGATATCGAGGTTGAAATCCATAACGGCAGACAGCCTCTGTATCCATATATATTTGCGGCAGAATAGAAGGGCTTATCAGGCCCTTCTATTCTTATGCCTTTATTTACCTGCGGCAGTGCGGCAGTGTGCCTGCTTGCCAATTGAGAAATGTTCAATTAGTCTAAAGAAAAGCGCTGAATGAAGTGATGTTAAGGAGGAGCAAACCAGCATGAAGTATAGAAGCGTTTTTGATATTATCGGCCCGGTCATGATCGGTCCGTCCAGTTCACATACCGCAGGCGCCGCCCGGATCGGCAGAGTGGCCAGAAGCTTATTCAGGCGGGAGCCCCGCCGGATCGTTGTGTCTTTTTACGGATCATTTGCAGAAACGTATAAGGGTCACGGCACTGATGTCGCGATTATCGGCGGCCTGCTTGATTTTGATACATTTGATGAACGGATTAAAACAGCGATTCAAATTGCGGAAGAGAAGGGCATATATGTAGAGTTCCGTACAGAGGATGCCGTGCCCGTTCATCCGAATACGGCGCGTATCGTCATTTCTGATGATGAGGGAGAGCTAGCCCTTACCGGTATTTCCATCGGCGGCGGAAAAATAGAAATCACGGAGCTCAACGGCTTTGAGCTGCGACTTTCCGGAAACCACCCGGCTATTTTAGTCGTTCATAATGATAAATTCGGCACGATTGCAGGCGTTGCCAATGTGCTTGCGAAATTCTCCATCAACGTCGGGCATATGGAAGTGGCGCGTAAGGACGTCGGCCAGCTTGCGCTGATGACGATTGAGGTCGATCAGAATATTGAAGAAGAAGTGCTTGACGAACTTTCAACACTTCCTAATATTATACAGGTTACTAAGATAGCTGACTAAAAAGTCAGGAGGAAAATGACATGTTTCGTAATGTAAAAGAATTAATAGAAATCACTCAAGAAAAACAAATTCCGATTTCGGAAGTGATGATCACCCAAGAGATGGAAGTGACGCAAAAAACACGGGAAGAAATCTTTCAAGGAATGGAGCGCAATCTCTCCGTCATGGAAGCAGCTGTTGAAAAAGGGCTGAAGGGCGTCACGAGTCAGACCGGTTTAACAGGCGGAGATGCCGTGAAACTTCAGGCATACATCCAATCGGGAAGAAGCCTGTCGGGCAATCTGATTTTAGACGCCGTTTCTAAAGCTGTGGCGACAAATGAAGTCAATGCGGCGATGGGAACGATCTGCGCTACACCGACCGCCGGCTCTGCCGGGGTTGTGCCGGGAACGTTATTCGCCGTAAAGCATAAGCTGAACCCTACGACAGAACAAATGATCCGTTTTCTGTTTACAGCCGGCGCGTTCGGTTTTGTCGTAGCAAATAATGCGAGTATTTCAGGAGCGGCAGGAGGCTGTCAGGCGGAAGTCGGGTCAGCATCAGGCATGGCAGCGGCTGCGATTGTGGAAATGGCGGGCGGAACGCCTCAGCAATCAGCGGAAGCAATGGCGATTACACTGAAAAATATGCTCGGTCTCGTATGTGACCCGGTCGCCGGATTGGTAGAAGTGCCGTGTGTCAAACGAAACGCAATGGGAGCATCCAACGCGATGATCGCGGCGGATATGGCGCTGGCCGGGATTACAAGCCGTATTCCTTGCGATGAGGTGATTGACGCGATGTACAAAATCGGCCAGACGATGCCGACAGCACTGCGTGAAACGGGACAAGGCGGTTTAGCTGCGACACCGACGGGAAGAGAATTAGAGAAAAAAATTTTCGGAGGAGCGCTGAAATCAAGTGACACACCATCAGCAAACTAGTATAGCGGAAATTAAGGGCATTGGGCCGGAAACAGAAAAAACATTGCACGAACTTGGTATCTATGACATTTCTGATCTTCTGAATTATTTCCCTTACCGTTATGACGACTATGAGCTGAGGGATTTAGAAGAAGTAAAACATGAAGAAAGAGTGACGGTAGAAGGGAAGGTTCATTCAGAACCTTCTCTTACCTATTACGGCAAAAAACGAAACAGGCTGACATTCAGGGTGCTTGTCGGCAATTATTTAATTACCGCGGTCTGCTTTAACCGTCCCTACTTAAAAAAGAAACTGACGTTAGGTTCTGTCGTCACGATATCCGGGAAATGGGATAAACACAGACAGACCGTTTCCGTGCAGGAATTAAAAACTGGTCCTCATCAAGAAGATAAAAGCATTGAGCCTGTTTATTCCGTTAAAGAAAACGTCACCGTAAAAATGATGAGACGGTTTATTAAGGAAGCGCTGCAGCATCATTTGGACAGTGCAGCCGATCCGCTTCCTGAAAAATTGAGAATCCGCTATAAGCTGCCTGATTACAAACATGCCCTGCAGACGATGCATCAGCCTGAAACGAGGGAATCGTTACAGCAGGCAAGACGCCGGTTTGTTTACGAGGAATTCTTATTATTTCAGCTGAAAATGCAGGCGTTCCGTAAAGCGGAAAGGGAACAGTCAAAAGGCATCAGCCATGTGTTTCCTGCTGAAAAGCTCGCCGCTTTCACAGACAGCCTGCCGTTTTCGCTCACGACCGCACAGACGCGCGTGCTTCGGGAAATTACCGCTGATATGACATCCCCTTACCGAATGAACCGTCTGCTGCAAGGTGATGTCGGTTCAGGGAAAACGGCCGTCGCCGCCATCGCTTTGTACGCTGCGATTCTGTCGGGGTATCAGGGGGCATTAATGGTGCCGACTGAAATTCTGGCCGAACAGCATGCAGATTCTCTCGTATCGTTGTTTGCAAATGAAGATGTAAATATCGCGCTTTTGACGAGTTCTGTAAAAGGAAAGCGGCGCAGGGAGCTTTTGGAGCGGCTTGCTCTCGGAGAGATTGATATTTTAGTAGGGACCCATGCTTTAATCCAGGATGAAGTGGAATTCAAAGCGCTGAGTCTTGTTATTACGGACGAGCAGCACCGGTTCGGGGTCGAACAGCGCAAAAAACTCAAGAATAAAGGTCAGGATCCGGATGTGCTGTTTATGACAGCCACCCCGATTCCGAGAACGTTGGCCATTACTGTCTTCGGAGAAATGGATGTTTCCGTGATAGATGAAATGCCCGCGGGGCGAAAACAAATCGAAACGTATTGGGTGAAACACGACATGCTGGAGCGGATTTTGGCTTTTATAGAAAAAGAGCTGAAGCAGGGAAGGCAAGCCTATATTATCTGCCCGCTCATTGAAGAGTCGGATAAACTGGATGTACAGAATGCGATTGACGTATATAACATGCTGTCTGACGTTTACCGCGGTAAATGGAATGTCGGCCTGATGCACGGGAAGCTCCATTCTGATGAAAAAGATCAGGTGATGAGAGAATTCAGCGCCAATCAATGTCAGGTACTTGTGTCAACAACCGTCGTAGAAGTCGGGGTGAACGTGCCGAATGCGACGATTATGGTCATCTATGACGCCGACCGTTTCGGATTATCTCAGCTCCATCAGCTACGCGGCCGGGTCGGGCGGGGAGACCACCAATCTTTCTGCATCTTGATGGCCGATCCGAAATCCGAAACCGGGAAGGAACGGATGAGAATCATGTCAGAGACAAACGACGGCTTCGAGCTGTCTGAAAAGGACCTTGAACTGCGCGGCCCCGGTGATTTCTTCGGAAAAAAACAGAGCGGTATGCCCGAGTTCAAGGTGGCGGATATGGTTCATGACTACAGAGCTTTGGAAACGGCCCGCCAGGATGCGGCCAACCTGGTGTCTTCAGAGGCTTTTTGGAAAGATGACGAATACCGCATGCTGCGCGGTCAATTACTTTCAAGCGGCGTCCTAGAAGGGGAGAAATTAAGCTGATTCTGTAAAATTCGGCGGCTTTCAAAAAACAATCATTGCATTCCAATCTATGAGATTATATACTACTATTAGTACCTAGTCTTAATTGTCCGGATGGTGTTTACAGATGAGAAGAAGCAAGAAAGAACGCCAAAAATTATTGCAGCAGACGATCAAATCGACACCCTTCATCACAGATGAAGAATTAGCGGGGAAATTCGGCGTCAGCATTCAGACGATCCGTTTAGACCGCTTAGAGCTCTCAATACCGGAGCTGAGGGAAAGAATTAAAAACGTGGCAGAACAAACGCTTGATGATGAAGTGAAATCATTGTCTTTAGACGAAGTGATCGGTGAAATCATTGATCTGGAGCTTGACGGCCAGGCCATTTCCATATTAGAAGTAAGACGCGAACATGTCTTCAGCCGCAATCAAATTGCGCGGGGGCATCATTTGTTCGCGCAGGCGAACTCACTCGCCGTAGCCGTCATTGATGATGAGCTGGCGCTGACCGCAAGCGCAAATATCCGCTTTACAAGACAGGTGAAAGAAGGCGAGCGCGTCGTTGCGAAAGCCAAAGTGACGGCAGTCGAAAAAGAAAAAGGCAGAACGGTAGTTGAAGTCAACAGCTATGTGGGAGAAGAAGTCGTGTTCTCCGGCAGCTTTGACATGTACCGTTCAAAACAATCATAAAGGTGGAGCATGCATGAGAATAGCTGTAGATGCAATGGGAGGCGACAACGCACCCAAAGCTGTTATTGACGGAGTAATGAAGAGTATTGAGGCATTTGACGATCTTCATATTACGCTGGTCGGTGACAAGACAACAATAGAATCACACTTGCCAACAACATCAGACCGCATCACTGTGTTGCACGCCGATGAAGTGATTGAACCGACTGATGAACCGGTCCGCGCCGTAC
Organism: Bacillus sp. JK62; assembly: GCF_053663455.1. Lineage (NCBI taxonomy): Bacteria > Bacillati > Bacillota > Bacilli > Caryophanales > Bacillaceae > Bacillus > Bacillus sp. JK62. Next base: position 578,672 of record NZ_JBSJQA010000006.1, on the reverse strand, counting down.
GCAGAAAGAAAAACTCTTCTATGGTGCTGATGGCGCAGGAAGTGGCTGAAAACAGAGCGGACGCCTGCATCTCAGCGGGGAATACAGGCGCACTCATGACAGCGGGACTGTTTATTGTCGGCAGAATTAAAGGAATCGACCGGCCTGCGCTTGCGCCGACGCTTCCGACCGTTTCAGGCGACGGTTTCCTTCTTTTGGACGTGGGAGCCAATGTCGATGCCAAACCGGAGCATCTCGTCCAGTACGGAATTATGGGATCTGTATATGCCCGGCAGGTTCTCGGAATCAGCTCGCCCCGCGTCGGCTTGTTAAATGTCGGCACGGAAGAAAAGAAAGGAAATGACCTGACAAAAAAGACGTTTGAATTATTAAAAGAAACAAACGTGAATTTTGTCGGAAACGTTGAGGCGAGAGACTTGCTCGAAGGCGCTGCTGACGTCATCGTCACAGACGGCTTTACGGGCAACGTCACGTTGAAAACATTGGAAGGTTCAGCGTTATCGATTTTCAAAATGCTGAAAGATACACTGACTTCAAGTTTTGTTTCTAAGCTCGCAGCGGGAGTGCTGAAGCCGAAGCTGATGGAAATGAAACTGAAAATGGACTATTCTGAGTACGGCGGGGCGAGTCTTTTCGGTTTGAAAGCGCCCGTCATTAAAGCGCACGGCTCTTCTGACGCACGCGCTGTTTACCATGCGTTGCGCCAGGCGAGAGAAATGGTCAGCCAAAACGTGGCCGCATTTATAGAAGAAGAAGTAAAAGAAGAAAAAACAGATGAGTAGTCTGGAGGTTACCGCATCATGAGTAAGATTGCATTTTTATTTCCCGGACAGGGATCACAATATATCGGTATGGGAAAAGACCTGTACGAACGCGAAGAAGCGTCAAAACGTATTTTTGATGAAGCGGATGAAACGCTTGAAACAAAGCTGAGCTCGCTCATTTTTGAAGGTGACGCTGAAGAATTGACCCTTACATACAATGCGCAGCCCGCGCTGTTGACAACGAGCATCGCCGTATTGGAAAAGTTTAAAGAATCAGGCATCACCCCTGATTTCACCGCCGGCCACAGCCTCGGAGAATATTCGGCGCTTGTTGCGGCGGGAGCGATGACATTTAAAGATGCCGTTTACACGGTAAGAAAACGGGGAGAATTCATGAATGAAGCCGTGCCGGCCGGAGAAGGCGCCATGGCAGCTATTCTCGGAATGGATGCGGAGTCCTTGAAAAAGGTGACGGATCAAGTGACGGAAAACGGTCATCTCGTACAGCTTGCAAACCTGAACTGCCCCGGCCAGATCGTCATTTCCGGAACGGCAAAAGGCGTGGAGCTGGCTTCAGAGGAAGCGAAAAACAACGGAGCAAAACGGGCGATCCCATTAGAAGTAAGCGGACCGTTCCATTCTGAATTAATGAAGCCGGCAGCGCAAAAACTCGAGGAGGTGCTCAGCGCCTGTGAGTTAAAAAATGCGGCTGTTCCCGTGATTTCAAACGTTTCGGCTGACGTTATGACAGAAAAAGACGATATCAAGAAAAAACTGATCGAACAGCTGTATTCGCCTGTTCGCTTTGAAGAAACCATTAACAAACTGATTGACGAAGGCGTCACGACGTTTGTTGAAATCGGGCCCGGAAAAGTGCTTTCAGGCCTTGTGAAAAAAGTGAACCGCCGCCTTAAAACAATCTCGGTTTCTGACCATGAAACCATCGAACTGGCGATTCAAACGCTGAAGGAGGAGAATCAGGATGCTTAATGAAAAAACAGCAGTGGTAACGGGAGCGTCCCGCGGAATCGGTCGGGCGATCGCGCTTGATCTTGCGAAAAACGGCTGTAATGTAGTAGTCAACTACTCCGGGAATGAAGCGAAAGCGAACGAAGTCGTAGATGAGATCAAATCTTTGGGCCGAAACGCGATCGCCGTAAAAGCCGATGTATCAAATTCCGAAGAAGTACAAAACATGATGAAAGAGGCTGTCGCTGCATTTTCTTCAATCGACATTCTCGTGAACAATGCGGGGATCACAAAAGACAATCTTCTGATGAGAATGAAAGAAAATGAATGGGATGATGTCATTAACATTAACTTAAAAGGTGTATTCAACTGCACGAAAGCCGTTACAAGACAGATGATGAAACAGCGCTCCGGCCGGATTATCAACGTATCATCAATCGTCGGCGTCAGCGGAAACCCCGGCCAGGCAAACTATGTGGCGGCAAAAGCCGGTGTGATCGGCTTAACGAAGTCATCAGCCAAAGAGCTTGCGAGCCGAAATATTACGGTCAATGCCATTGCTCCGGGCTTTATTTCCACGGATATGACGGACAAGCTTTCTAAAGAAGTCCAAGATGAAATGCTGAAGCAGATTCCGCTCGCGCGTTTCGGTGATCCTTCCGATATCAGCAGCGTTGTTACGTTCCTTGCTTCTGAAGGATCGCGTTATATGACGGGCCAAACCCTTCATATTGACGGCGGAATGGTGATGTAAAGATTTGTTTTTAAAATTTCATCCTAGTTTCTCTAGTTTTTTAAAAACGAATCCTCTATAATACTTGAGGGGAGGTGAATTGCTATGGCAGATACATTAGAGCGTGTAACGAAAATCATCGTAGACCGCCTTGGCGTTGATGAAGCTGACGTCAAACTTGAAGCTTCTTTCAAGGAAGACTTAGGTGCTGATTCCCTAGATGTAGTTGAGCTTGTTATGGAACTTGAAGACGAGTTTGATATGGAGATTTCTGACGAAGATGCTGAAAAGATCGCAACAGTCGGCGACGCTGTGAACTACATACAAAACCAGCAATAAGCTGATGCTAAAAGTCCCGCCTGACAGCGGGGCTTTAGCCCTTTAATCGTTCGGTTACCGGCGTCTGACGCTGTACGCGCTGCTGATTCCGTTTACGGCGGGGAGCGCGGTGAACCTGATGTGCCTATGGAGGTTACTATGTCAAAACACTCACATTTTAAAGATAAAAAAAAGTTCTATAAAAAAATAGAGCAATTTAAAGAGTTCCAAGAACGGATTTCGGTTCATTTTCAAAACGAGAAACTTTTGTATCAAGCATTTACACATTCATCTTATGTGAATGAGCATCGGAAAAAGCCGTATGAAGACAACGAAAGGCTTGAATTTTTAGGTGACGCTGTTTTGGAACTGACGATCTCCCAATTCTTATTTGCCAAATATCCGGCCATGAGTGAAGGAGATTTGACGAAGCTGAGAGCCGCTATCGTATGCGAGCCGTCACTCGTCTCACTTGCCCACGAATTGTCATTCGGCGATCTTGTTCTCTTGGGAAAAGGAGAAGAAATGACGGGCGGCAGAAAGCGTCCTGCGCTTTTAGCGGATGTGTTTGAAGCGTTTATCGGCGCACTGTATCTGGATCAGGGCCTTGAGCCGGTTCAGCAATTCCTGAAAGAGTACGTGTTCCCTAAAATAAACGATGGTGCTTTTTCTCATGTGATGGATTTCAAAAGCCAGCTTCAAGAATTTGTACAGCGGGACGGAAAAGGATCGCTTGAGTACAAAATTCTCAATGAAAAAGGGCCTGCCCACAACCGGGAATTCGAGGCGCTGGTCTCTCTTAAAGGTGAGGCGCTCGGCATCGGGAACGGACGTTCCAAAAAAGAAGCCGAGCAGCATGCGGCACAGGAAGCTCTTGCAAAATTGCAAAAACATCATACGAAACAATAAAATCCCCCTGTATCCCTAGGGGGATTTCAGTATGTCTGCGCCTGATATAAGCGGGTGATTATGATAATATTGAGATACTTATACGATAAGGAGGATCTGGGATGTTCCTCAAACGTTTAGACGTTATAGGATTTAAATCATTTGCAGAACGGATATCCGTTGACTTTGTAAAAGGCGTCACGGCCGTTGTCGGTCCGAACGGCAGCGGAAAGAGCAACATTACCGAAGCCATCCGCTGGGTGCTCGGCGAACAATCGGCCCGCTCGCTTCGGGGCGGAAAAATGGAAGATATCATTTTTGCGGGAAGTGATTCGCGCAAGCGGCTGAACCTTGCCGAAGTCACGTTAACGCTTGATAATGAAGATCAATTTCTCCCGATCGATTATCATGAAGTCAGCGTGACGAGACGGGTGTACCGTTCCGGAGAAAGTGAATTTCTCATCAACAATCAGCAGTGCCGCCTGAAAGACATCATTGACTTATTTATGGACTCCGGGCTTGGAAAAGAAGCATTCTCTATTATCAGCCAGGGGAAAGTCGAAGAGATTCTCAGCAGCAAAGCGGAAGACCGCCGCAGTATTTTTGAAGAAGCGGCCGGCGTGCTGAAATATAAAACACGAAAGAAAAAAGCGGAAAACAAACTGTTTGAGACGCAGGATAACTTAAACAGGGTGGAAGATATTCTCCACGAGCTTGAAGATCAGGTCGAACCGCTGAAAATCCAGGCATCAATCGCCAAAGACTACTTAGAAAAAAAGAAAGAGCTTGAGCATGTCGAAATTGCCCTTACCGCCTTTGACATCGAACAACTGCATGGCAGATGGTCGGGTTTAAAAGACAAGGTGCAGGCTGCTAAAGAAGAAGAATTGGCGGAATCATCGGCTCTGTCCGCAAAAGAAGCGATGATAGAAGAGACGAGAGATAAAATCCACGCGCTTGATGAATCCATCAACGAACTGCAGCAGGTTCTGCTCGTGACAAGTGAAGAGCTGGAAAAGCTGGAAGGCCGGAAAGAAGTGCTGAAAGAGCGCAAAAAAAACGCCGCTCAAAACCGGGAACAGCTAGAGGAATCCGTTACACATTACACGAACAAAGAAGCCGAACTGAAAGCGGACATTGAAAAACAGTCTGCCGTCTATGATAAACTTCGTGCGGAAGTGAAGCGGTTAAACGCCCAGGTGAAAGAAAAACAGCAGGCTCTCAGTCTGCATAATGAAAATGTAGAAGAGAAAATCGAACAATTAAAAAGCGATTACTTTGAATTGTTAAACAGTCAGGCGTCGATTCGCAACGAGCTGCAGCTTTTAGATGACCAGATGTCCCAATCTGCGGTCCAGCAGGCGAGACTGACCGCAAACAATGAAAAATACCTTGAAGAACGTAACGATATTGCAGTCCGCAAAGCGGCGTGCGAAGAAGAATTGGCCGCCGTTGAAGAGGATATTCACAATCAGGTCGTCCGCTTTCGCGAAGTCCAGACAGCATATGAACAGAAAAAACGCCAGTATGAAAAGAAAGAATCAGCGCTGTATCAGGCATATCAATTCGTCCAGCAGGCCAGATCCAAAAAAGATATGCTTGAAACGATGCAAGGCGATTTTTCAGGATTTTACCAAGGCGTAAAAGAAGTGCTGAAGCAGAAAGAGCAGCTCGGCGGCATCCGCGGCGCCGTTCTCGAACTGATTGCCACCGAACAAAAATATGAGACGGCGATCGAGATTGCACTCGGCGCAGCGGCGCAGCACGTTGTCACAGACGATGAGCAGGCGGCGCGGAAAGCGATTCAATATTTAAAACAGAATTCCTTCGGCCGCGCGACGTTCCTGCCGCTTACGGTTATGAAACCGCGCCAGCTCCAAACCCGTGATGAACAGACGGCTTCAAAGCATCCGTCTTTCCTCGGCACAGCGAGCGGGCTTGTCACATATGATGCGGCGTATCGGAATGTCATTCAAAACCTTCTCGGCACCGTGCTGATCACTGAAGATTTAAAAGGCGCGAATGAACTGGCCAAGCTTCTCGGGCACCGCTACCGCATCGTGACGCTTGAGGGCGATGTCGTCAATCCAGGCGGATCAATGACAGGCGGCGCGGTCAAAAAGAAAAACAATTCTCTGCTCGGCAGAAGCCGCGAGCTTGAGACGGTGACTGTGCGGCTTGCCGAAATGGAAGAAAAAACAGCTCTGCTCGAAAAAGAGGTCAAAGCGCTGAAGCAGGCCATTCAAGAGCTTGAACATACGCTGAGCGGCCTCCGTGAAGACGGTGAAGCTTTCAGAACAAAGCAGCAGGATGTAAAAGGCAGGCTGTATGAACTCGAAGTTGCTGAAAAGAACATCAATACCCATCTGGAGCTTTACGACCAGGAGAAAGCATCACTGACGGAAAGCAGCCGGGAAAAAGAAACGCGCAAATCAGCTCTGGAAGAACAGCTGAGTGAGGCATCCGGCCAGCTGAAAGAGCTTGAGGAAGAGATGGAAAGGCTGACAAAACAAAAGCAGACCCTATCCTCAACAAAAGAAACGCTCTCTCATGAACTGACGGAATGTAAAGTGGCCGCTGCGAAAAAAGAACAGGCGTGCTCGAGTGAGGAAGACAACCTCAAAAGGCTGAAAAAAGAGCTTGAAGAAACGCAGCTCGCTCTGAAAGAAACACGGGAAGATTTAAGCCTCCTGACCTCAGAGATGACGTCCAGCACAAGCGGTGAGGAGCAGCTTGAAGAAGCAGCCCATCATAAGCTTCACGATAAAACGAGAACGATCGAATTGATCGCCAGCCGGCGCGATCAGCGTGTGAAGCTACAGCGGGCGCTTGATACGAACGAGCTTGAGCTGAAAGAGATGAAGCGTCTGTACAAGCAAAAAACGGACATTCTGAAAGATGAAGAGGTAAAACTCGGCCGGATGGAAGTTGAGCTTGATAATCTCTTGCAGTATTTACGCGAGGAGTACAGCTTATCCTTTGAAGGGGCAAAAGAACAATATCAGCTTGAACTCGAGCCTGAAGAGGCGAGAAAACGGGTCAAACTGATCAAGCTTTCAATTGAAGAGCTCGGAACGGTCAATCTCGGCAGCATCGATGAGTTTGAAAGAGTAAACGAACGGTATCAGTTTTTAACAGAGCAGAAAAATGACCTGACGGAAGCGAAAAACACACTGTTTCAAGTCATTGAAGAAATGGATTCTGAAATGACGAAGCGATTCCATGAAACGTTTATCCAGATCCGTTCTCAATTCAACGATGTGTTCCGTTCTTTATTCGGAGGAGGACGGGCTGAACTGAAGCTGACTGATCCGAATGATCTTCTTAATTCCGGGGTGGACATTATCGCGCAGCCTCCGGGCAAAAAACTGCAAAACTTAAATCTTTTGTCAGGGGGAGAACGGGCGCTGACTGCCATTGCCCTTTTATTCTCTATTCTGAAAGTAAGGCCCGTGCCGTTCTGCGTCCTTGATGAAGTGGAAGCTGCGCTTGATGAAGCCAATGTATTCAGGTTTGCGCAATATTTAAAAAAATACAGCGGCGACAGCCAGTTTATCGTCATCACCCACAGAAAAGGCACCATGGAAGAAGCGGATGTCCTCTACGGTGTTACGATGCAGGAATCCGGCGTTTCCCGAATGGTTTCGGTCAAACTGGAAGAAACAAAAGAATTCGTTCAGTAACGAGGAAAGAGGTTGAAAGATGAGCTTTTTTAAAAAATTAAAAGAGAAAATCACGAAACAGACAGACTCCGTCTCTGAAAAATTTAAAGATGGTCTTGAAAAAACAAGAAATTCCTTCTCAAATAAAGTGAACGAACTCGTCTCCCGCTACCGGAAAGTCGACGAGGATTTCTTCGAGGAGCTTGAGGAAGTGCTGATTGGCGCTGACGTAGGTTTTACAACCGTCATGGAGCTGATTGATGAGCTCAAAAAAGAAGTGAAGCTGAAAAACATCCAGGATCCTCAGGAAGTGCAGTCCGTCATTTCTGAAAAGCTTGTCGACATTTATAACAGCGGCGACGAACAGATTTCTGAATTAAATATTCAGGACGGGCGCCTGAACGTTATTCTGCTTGTCGGGGTAAACGGTGTCGGAAAAACGACAACGATCGGAAAACTTGCCCATAAGCTGAAGAATGAAGGCAAATCCGTTGTGCTCGCTGCCGGAGACACCTTCAGAGCCGGGGCGATTGAACAGCTTGAAGTGTGGGGAGAGCGTACAGGCGTGCCTGTCATTAAGCAGGCTGCCGGAAGCGACCCTGCGGCGGTTATTTATGATGCCGTACACGCGGCTAAAGCAAGAGGAGCGGATGTGCTGATTTGTGACACGGCCGGCCGCCTTCAGAATAAAGTTAACTTAATGAAAGAGCTTGAAAAGGTCAAACGCGTCATCGAACGCGAAGTGCCTGAGGCCCCGCATGAGGTTCTCCTTGCGCTTGACGCGACGACAGGCCAGAATGCGATGGCGCAGGCGAAAGAATTCTCCAAAGCGACGAATGTGACGGGTATCGCATTAACGAAGCTTGACGGCACCGCAAAAGGCGGTATCGTCCTGGCGATCCGCAATGAGCTTCACATCCCTGTGAAACTGGTCGGCCTCGGAGAAAAGGTTGACGATCTCCAGCGGTTTGATGCAGAATCTTACGTATACGGTCTCTTTTCGGATTTAGTTGAAAAAGCCGAAGATTAATGAATAAAAAACGAGTATAAAATGGACGGTTTTATACTCGTTTTTTTTATACGCATTGATAGATCGGAATGGAGGGGGCAGTTGTTGGACAAATGGCTGAAAGCTGAATTGGAAAGTAAGATCGGTGCGATAAACCATATGTCGCTGCTGGATGAACAGGGAGGCACTTCAACCGTTCGAAAAATAGTGACCGGTCAAGACGCATTTTTGCTGAAAAGTTCTTTTCAACAGAAGTATCGGGAATGGTTAATGAGAGAAGCCTTCGTTTTACAACAACTGACGGAAACTCGTCGTCTGCCTGTTCCTATTTACTATGGGATGATACAGGAACAGCATGCCAGCCATATCATCATGTCATTTGAGGATGGAATCACCCTGACTTCGGCTTTAAGAAAAGCCAAAGGGGATACTGAAAAGAAAAAGCTGATCAAAAGTTTCGGCCAGTTTCTGCAGCGGCTGCATGAAACCGAAATGGTCTCTGGTTTACAGCCGGAAACAGACTGGCTCGATCTGCAAATCAAACGAGCCGGGGAATATGTCAAAAAAGGACAAGCTGAAGGAAGTGCAGAGCTATTGAAGGAATTGGACAGGTACAGGCCTGTTCCTGTTCAGCAGACAATGATTCACGGTGACTGCACGACTGATAATGTGCTGGTGAGAGACGGAGAGGTCTATCTGTTTATCGATGCTGCGGGAATATCGGCGGGAGATCCGCGTTATGATGAATCATTAGCGATCAGTCGTTTTGTCACAAATGAATCATGCCTCAATGCTTTTTACGAAGGCTATTGCCGCTATCGTGTATCAAAACAAGAATTCGAGTATTTTAACGACGGTCTGTATGAATTTTTTTGAAAACACTTATTATGTAAAAAGAGCATCATGCTTTGACAAGATAAAAACTTGACACACGCTCTGAAACCATGTAAACTAAGTTTTTGTAAAGGGATTTGACTTAACAAAGGGGAGAGCTCAAATGTCGCTCGAAAAAACGACGAGAATGAACTATTTGTTTGACTTCTATCAGTCGTTGCTGACGTCAAAACAAAAGAGCTATATGTCGCTTTATTATCTGGACGATTTCTCCCTTGGTGAAATAGCCGAAGAGTATGACGTTTCAAGGCAAGCCGTTTACGATAACATCAAACGGACTGAAGCGATGCTTGAACAATATGAAGAAAAACTGCTCCTTTTTAAAAAGTTTCAGGAGCGTAAAGAAATGTTTACAAAGCTGAAAGAGCTTGCTTCCGGCTTGCAGGAAGAGGAAAAAATGACGGCTCTGATTGAAGCGCTTGAGAAATTAGATTAGGAGGCGGCAAACAATGGCATTTGAAGGATTAGCCGACCGACTGCAAAAGACGATTTCAAAAATCCGCGGAAAAGGAAAAGTCAGCGAACAAGACGTAAAAGAGATGATGCGTGAAGTCCGTCTTGCGCTTCTTGAGGCTGACGTTAACTTTAAAGTCGTAAAGGATTTTGTGAAAAAAGTAAGTGAACGGGCTGTCGGGCAGGACGTCATGCAGAGTCTGACACCCGGTCAGCAGGTTATTAAAGTCGTAAAAGAAGAGCTTACCGAGCTGATGGGCGGCGAAGAAAGCAAAATTGCCGTCGCCAAACGCCCGCCGACCGTTATTATGATGGTCGGGCTCCAAGGTGCCGGTAAAACGACAACCACGGGGAAGCTTGCCAACCTGCTGCGCAAAAAACATAACCGCAAACCGCTGCTCGTGGCTGCGGATATTTACCGCCCCGCCGCGATTAAACAGCTGGAAACACTGGGGAAACAGCTTGATATGCCGGTCTTTTCGCTTGGCGATCAGGTCAGCCCGGTGGAAATTGCCAGACAGGCGATTGAAAAAGCGAAGGAAGAGCATCATGATTATGTGATTTTAGATACCGCCGGACGGCTGCACATCGATCATGAACTGATGGATGAGCTCTCCGGTGTAAAGGAAGTCGCAAATCCTGAGGAAATTTTCCTTGTCGTCGACTCAATGACCGGTCAGGATGCGGTAAACGTCGCCAAAAGCTTTAATGACCAGCTCGGTTTAACGGGCGTCATTTTAACAAAGCTTGACGGGGATACCCGCGGAGGTGCGGCGCTTTCTATCCGCGCGGTCACCGAAACGCCGATTAAATTCGCCGGAATGGGAGAAAAGCTCGATGCTCTTGAAGCGTTCCATCCTGAACGGATGGCATCCCGGATTCTCGGAATGGGTGACGTGCTGACGCTGATTGAAAAAGCTCAGGCGACCGTTGATGAAGACAAAGCCAAAGAGCTTGAGCAGAAAATGAGGACGATGAGCTTCACATTGGATGATTTTCTGGAGCAGCTCGGCCAGGTCCGAAACATGGGGCCTCTTGACGAATTGCTGCAAATGATGCCCGGCGCAGGCAAAATGAAAGGCTTGAAAAACATCCAAGTCGATGAAAAACAGCTGAATCATGTGGAAGCGATCATTAAATCAATGACTGTTCTTGAAAAAGAACAGCCGGATATTATTAACGCCAGCCGGCGGAAGCGGATTGCCAAAGGAAGCGGAACATCCGTTCAGGAAGTCAACCGTCTTTTAAAGCAGTTTGAGGAAATGAAAAAAATGATGAAGCAGATGACCAACATGTCAAAAGGGAAGAAAAAAGGCTTTAAATTACCTTTTATGTAATCGGTTATACATGATAAAACCGTTGTTAAGAAAAAACACTTTACAAACACTTTTATCATTGTTAATATACTATCTTGTTGAAATATTTTCGGAGGTGCTAGTAAAATGGCAGTAAAAATTCGTTTAAAACGTATGGGAGCAAAAAAATCTCCTTTCTATCGTATTGTTGTAGCAGATTCTCGTTCACCGCGTGACGGCCGTTTCATCGAAACAGTCGGCACATACAACCCGGTTGCAAAGCCGGCTGAAGTGAAAATCAACGAAGAGCTTGCTCTTAAATGGCTTCAAACAGGAGCTAAACCTTCTGATACAGTCCGCAACTTGTTCTCAAGCCAAGGAATTATGGAAAAATTCCACAACGCTAAACAAGGCAAGTAATGACTGATCAGAACTTGGAAGATTTGATTGTCAGCATTGTGGCTCCGCTTGTCGACCATCCGGAAGACATAACGGTCACAAAGGAAGAGACTGATCAAAAGATTGCGCTGCGCTTATCTGTCAATAAGTCAGATACCGGTAAGATTATCGGAAAGCAAGGCCGGACTGCAAGAGCGATTCGAACCGTCGTTTTTGCAGCTGGCGCACAGTCTTCTAAGAAAGTTCAATTTGAAATATTTGACTGAAAAAGGGAGAGGGCCGGCACCTCCCCTTTTTTTACACGTAAAAAAGGCAAATGAACAGAAATATGTTGGAAGAGTGGGGAGTCTGGTCCTATGCAGATTATTCACAGGGTAACCGTTATGCAGGTTCTGACCGAGCAAAGCAAGGAAAAGCTTTTGGCCTCTTTTGCAGAAAAAAAGCAAACGCTTGAACGAGAATGCAGCCAGCTCTATTTTCAGCTTAGAAAACATGAAAAAGATCAGCAGAATCCCGATGTAGCAGAATCTTTTAAAAAAGCCATTGAAAAAAGACAAGACAAAATCAAAATGATCGATTTCCAAATAAGCCAGACAGAGTCGCTCCCGCTTGGAAGCGAAGTGAAGGAAAAGGAGATCGATGCGCTGCTTTCAATCAATGTCGGTGATAACTGGCATGAAAAAACAGCGGCAAATACCATCGTCATAAAAGACGGGGTAGTAATTGAAATCCGCCCGAGGTGATAATATGACAAACAGATGGTTTAATGTAGGCAAAATTGTAAATACCCACGGCATTAAAGGCGAAGTGCGGGTCATTTCTAAAACGGACTTCGCCGAAGAACGGTACAAGCCCGGCAATACGCTCTATTTGTTTGCGGAAGGGGCTGCGGAGCCAATCAAAGTAACGGTCAGCGCCCACAGGCTTCACAAGCAGTTTCACCTGCTGCAATTCAAAGAAATGCCGAGTCTCAATGAAGTCGAACACTTAAGAAACATGGTGATCAAAGTCCCTGAAGAAGACTTGGGAGAGCTTGAAGAAGATGAATTTTATTTTCATGAAATCATCGGCTGCGAGGTTGTGTCAGAAGACGGGGAACTGATCGGCACAGTGAAGGAAATCTTGACGCCCGGGGCTAATGACGTATGGGTGGTTGCAAGAAAAGGCAAAAAAGATGCGCTCATTCCGTATATTGCTTCTGTGGTAAAGGATATTAATATAAATGAGAAGAAAATTAAGATTCATGTAATGGAAGGGTTAATAGACGAATGAAAATCGACTTTTTAACACTGTTTCCCGAAATGTTTCAAGGGGTGCTCGGCTCATCCATTCTGCAAAAAGCACAGGAAAAAGAGGCTGTCCGTTTTGACGTCATCAATTTCCGGGCTTTTTCGGATAATAAACACCAAACGGTTGATGATTACCCGTACGGCGGGGGAGCCGGGATGGTGTTAAAGCCGCAGCCCGTATTTGATGCGGTTGAAAAGCTGACAGCCGGTACGGACGCCAAGCCGCGCATTATTCTCGTCTGCCCGCAAGGTGAGCGTTATACGCAGAAGAAAGCCGAGGAGCTGGCGGAAGAGGAACATCTCATGTTTATTTGCGGACATTATGAAGGGTATGATGAACGGATCCGGGAACATCTTGTCACTGATGAAATCTCCATCGGGGATTTTGTGCTGACCGGGGGAGAGCTCCCTGCCATGATGATTGCCGACAGCGTTGTCAGGCTTTTGCCGGGCGTCCTCGGAAAAGAAGCATCCCACGTGGAGGATTCCTTCAGCACGGGGCTTTTAGAGCATCCGCACTATACGAGGCCAGCAGATTATAAAGGCTTAAAAGTGCCTGAGACCCTTCTGTCCGGCAACCATGCCAAAATACAAGAATGGCGCAATAAAGAATCAATCAGAAGAACCTTTTTAAGACGTCCGGATCTTCTTGAAAACTATCCTCTCACTGATGAGCAAAGAAAATGGATTTCCGAGTGGGAAAACGAATAGATTCTATTGCGCAGGTGATGAAGATATGATAAGATACTACTTGTGGCTTAAGGAGGCTTATCCTTCAGAAGCTTGAAAACGATGTTCCGCTGTGCCTTGCAGTTGTGGCCAAGAGCATCTGTTGGAAGGAGTTGAAAACGATGCAAAAACTAATTCAAGATATCACAAAAGAACAGCTTCGCACTGATCTTCCTGCGTTCCGTCCTGGTGACACTTTACGTGTACACGTAAAAGTTGTTGAGGGTAACCGTGAGCGTATCCAGATCTTCGAAGGTGTTGTGATCAAGCGTCGTGGTGGTGGAATCAGCGAAACGTTCACAGTTCGTAAGATTTCTTACGGTGTTGGCGTTGAACGTACATTCCCTGTACACACACCAAAAATCGCGAAAATCGAAGTTGTACGTTACGGTAAAGTACGTCGCGCTAAGCTTTACTACCTGCGTGAACTTCGCGGAAAAGCGGCTCGTATTAAAGAAATCAGACGATAATGATAACGAACGAAAAGAGCTTGTTACCCGTAACAGGCTCTTTTTTTATATGAAATTTGTAAAAGCGGAACAAGCAACGTAAAATACATAAGAGATCATCGGAACATCCGGTTCCGGTAAATAAGGCAGGTGTCGAAGTCACATGACCATTCAATGGTTCCCGGGCCATATGGCTAAAGCGAGACGGGAAGTAACAGAAAAACTGAAATTAATTGATATCGTATACGAATTGGTGGATGCGAGAATCCCGATGTCATCGAGAAATCCGATGATTGAGGAGATTTTAAAAAATAAGCCGCGCATTATGCTTTTAAATAAAGCCGATAAGGCGGATGCGGCTGTGACTGCCCAGTGGAAGGACCACTTTCAGGAACAGGGCATTCCCTCTCTTTCAATAAACTCCGTTAACGGGCAGGGACTGCATCAAATCGTGCCGTCCTCGAAAGAGCTGCTGAAGGATAAGTTCGATAAAATGAAAGCAAAAGGCATTAGGCCGAGAGCAATCCGCGCATTAATCATCGGCATTCCGAATGTCGGCAAGTCTACGCTCATTAACCGGCTGGCCAAAAAAAACATTGCCAAGACGGGAGACAGGCCCGGCATTACCACTTCACAGCAGTGGGTAAAGGTAGGCAAGGAATTAGAGCTGCTCGATACACCGGGAATTTTATGGCCTAAATTTGAAGATGAGCTTGTCGGCTTGCGCCTGGCGATCACCGGGGCGATTAAAGATACGATTATCAACCTGCAGGATGTGGCTGTTTTCGGGCTGCGCTTTCTGGAAGAGCATTATCCCGACCGTTTGAAGGAGCGCTACGGACTTCAGGAAATCCCTGAGGATATCGCCGCTCTTTTCGACGCGATCGGTGAAAAACGCGGCTGTTTGATGGGCGGCGGAATGGTTGACTATGATAAAACAACGGAAGTCATCATTCGGGACATCCGTACGGAAAAATTCGGCAGGCTTTCATTTGAAGCACCATCAGAATAAAGACGCGCAGCGATGCGGGTCTTTATTTTTTCCGCAGAATACCGATATACATAATGTAAGGGAGAAGAGAACGTGAATACATTAACCGTAAAAAGCGTAAAAGAACGCCTGCAAGAGATCAGGGACGAAAGCGACCCCTTCCTTGCCCAATGTGAGAAAGACCCGAGAAAAAGCGTACAGACGCTTTTAGAGCAATGGCTGAAAAAGCACGCGAAGGAAAAAGCTCTTAAAGAGCAATGGCTGAACATGACGGCATACGAAAGACTGTCATCCAAAAAGGGCTTCCGCCTGATTGCGGGTGTTGACGAAGCCGGAAGAGGGCCGCTTGCCGGACCGGTTGTCGCCGGCGCCGTCATTTTGCCGGCAGAATGCGAGATTCTCGGTCTCACGGACTCGAAGAAATTGTCGGAAAAGAAGCTCGAGGAGTATTACAGCCGGATCACGGAAGAAGCGGCGGCTGTAGGAGTCGGCATTGTCCATGCGGACGTCATTGACCGGATCAACATTTATGAGGCCGCGAGACTGGCGATGGTAAAAGCCGTCAATGCTTTAACGGAAACTCCTGATTATCTGCTTGTTGATGCCATGACCCTTCCGCTCGACATTCCGCAGTCATCAGTTATAAAAGGGGATGCCAAAAGCGTGTCAATTGCCGCCGGAGCCTGCATAGCAAAAGTAACGCGGGACCGTCTCATGGCTGAGTACGCCAAAACCTACCCCATGTACGGCTTTGAAAAAAATAAAGGCTACGGAACGAAAGAACATCTTGAAGCTCTTCAGGCATACGGACCGACAACTATTCACCGAAAAACGTTCGCTCCCGTTCAATCTTATTGTTAGAAAAGAGGCTTAAGACATGAACATTAGCGGCGAAATCCAAGCGGCTTTCAGACAGCTGACGGCGGAAATCCCTCCGGACCGGCAGGACGGCGGTAAAGACAGCGGCGCTCAAAGGCTGCTGTTAGGGAAGGTTCTCCGTTTGCTGGACGATCAAAGCGCTCTTATCCAGATCGGCGGCCGGACGATGCAGGGAAAGCTTGAAACCGCCCTCCGACCGCAGGCGTATTACTGGTTTTCTTATGACAAACAGCCGGCGGAAAAAACGGGCCGGCTTCATGTCATCGACCAATTCGAAGGAAGCCCGAAAACCGTTCAGGAAGCGGCGGGTAGACTGTTAAACGCACTTTCCGTCAAACCGGGCCCTGTGTCTCTGCAGATTGCCGAAACGTTTATGCAGCAGAAGCTGCCGATGACGGAAAACAGTCTCAAAGCCTGCATCCGCTGGGCTGAATCGCTTCCGGCCGCCGAATTGAAAAAAGCGGCGGAAACAATCGTATTTGCGCTGAAACGGGAACTGCCCGCACATCCGGAAGTCTTGTCAGCCATTCATGCCGTTAAATATCCGGTTCCGACCCGTCGCCTCCTCTCAGGACTGCTTCAGGCAATCAATCAGGCTCCGCAATCGGCAAAAGAGCTGTCTGTGCTCAAAGAGGCGGTTTCTGACGTGTTAAACGCGGAAACGGATCTTCATGCAGAACGTCTCTTGAAGAAGCTTGCCGGGGCTGCACGCATGCCGATCTCAGAAACCGGGCTGATGGATGAAGGAGAACGGACGGAATCAAAACAATCACCATTTGTCCGGGAGACTCGTGAAAACGGAAAGGCAGTCTCAAGCCAACCTTCTCCTCCGAGTGCGCGGACAGATCCGGAACTTCCTGAAAAAACGGCAAAACAGATTATAGAGAAATTAATGACATCGGCAGAAAAAACTGAAAACCGCCCTGTAAAAGTAACGGCGGAGATCATTAAGGCTTTCATTTCTCAAGAAAAAACATTTAAAACAGCACCTGTTCTTCAAAACGCACATCTGACAGAACAGGAGGCGGCTGTTTTCGAAAAAGCCGTTCAGCTCACCGAATTGAAATATGCGGAAAAACATGATGTATTAAGCCTTTTGCAGAAAATCAAAAAAGGATTGGGCACGCGTGATGAATTATCATTCATTACAGCGCTTGAAAAAGGCGTATCTCCGCAGCCGGAGAAACAAGCGCTGAAAACCGCCCTCCAAGCCGTCCGGACGCTTCAAGAAGCGCCCCAATCCGTTAAACAAGAGGCGGAACCGCTTATTCATAAATTAAACGGCCAGCTGTTTATTGAGCAGCATAACCCTTCTTTTACGCAGATGGTGCTGTCATTTCCGCTGGGAGCGTCCGCGTATGAGAATGACATCACAGTTCTCTTTAAAGGACGGAAGAAGCCGGACGGAAAACTTGATCCGTCACATTGCAGGCTCCTGTTTTTGCTGCATCTTGAAACACTGCAAGAAACCGTTGTGGACTGCATGATTCAGCAAAATGTAATGACCATTACGGTTGAGACTGATTTTGAGCTTCAGGCAGCCATCGACCCTCTCGTACCGGCTTTAAAAGAAGCCGTAAAAGAAACGGGCTTCAGCCTGTCAGGCGTCACGTCTAAAAAACGGCGCCCGAAAGACCAGAGCGCTCTTGTGGAAGAGTTTATAGAAAAAGACGGCGGAAGAAAAGTGGATGTGAAAATATGAAAGAGCAAACGCCGTTAAGAAGAGCTGTCGCCCTGCATTACGACCGGCAGAAAGACCAAGCCCCGAAGGTTGTCGCAACAGGCAGGGGGCATGTGGCGGAAAATATTATAAAAGAAGCTGAGAAGGCTGGGGTCCCCATTCAGGAAGACAGAACCCTTGTCGAATTAATGCGCCATTTGACGGTTGACGATCAGATACCGGAGGCGCTCTATGAAACCGTTGCCGAAATTTTTTCATTTGTTTACAGACTGGACGAAACCCTGAAAAACGAAAAATAAGGACCATTCATTTCCCGGACTCCGTTTAAATTTATATTTTCAATAAAATAAAAGTTAGAATGTTTGGAAGGATATAAAGATTTTGTTTTGAACCCTAGACAATTCTTCCAGTATTATATAGAATGAAAGCGCAGTCTATTTTTAGTTTTGCTACATAAGTTAGGAGGATGGGAAATGAATATCCATGAGTACCAGGGAAAAGAAGTCCTCAGAAAATACGGGGTGTCTGTTCCTGAAGGTAAAGTGGCTTTTACAGCAGAGGAAGCAGTTGAAAAAGCAGAGAGCCTGTCAAGCTCGGTTTATGTCGTAAAGGCGCAAATCCATGCTGGCGGCCGCGGCAAAGCTGGTGGGGTAAAGATTGCAAAAACAAAAGATGAAGTGAAAGAGTATGCCGAAGAACTGTTAGGCAAGACGCTCGTCACACATCAAACGGGTCCGGACGGACAAGTAATAAAACGCTTACTTATTGAAGAAGGCTGCGATATTAAAAAGGAATACTATGTCGGGCTTGTACTTGACCGCGCTACTTCAAGAATCGTTTTAATGGCGTCTGAAGAAGGCGGAACGGAGATTGAAGAAGTAGCGGAAAAAACACCTGAAAAAATTAAAAAAGCGGTAATTGATCCGGCTGTCGGCCTTCAGGGCTATCAGGCAAGGGAAATTGCGTTCGCAATTAACATCCCGAAAGAGCTAGTCGGCAAAGCCGCTAAATTTATGCTCGGTTTATATAAAGCATTTGTTGAGAAGGACTGCTCCATCGCCGAGATCAACCCTCTCGTCGTTACGGGGGACGGAAACGTCATGGCGCTGGATGCTAAGCTGAACTTCGACAGCAATGCGTTATACAGACAAAAAGACATTATGGAATACAGAGATTTAGATGAAGAAGATCCGAAAGAAATCGAAGCGTCAAAATACGATTTAAGCTACATTTCCCTTGATGGAAATATCGGCTGTATGGTAAACGGCGCGGGTCTTGCAATGTCTACAATGGATATCATTAAACACTACGGCGGAGAACCTGCAAACTTCCTTGATGTCGGGGGCGGCGCAACCGCAGAAAAAGTGACGGAAGCTTTTAAAATCATTCTTTCCGATCAAAACGTAAAAGGAATTTTCGTTAATATTTTCGGAGGCATCATGAAGTGTGATGTCATCGCCGAGGGTGTTGTTGAAGCGACGAGACAAGTCGGATTGACATTGCCGCTGGTCGTGCGCCTTGAAGGGACAAACGTAGATTTAGGAAAGAAAATCCTGAATGAATCAGGCTTAAACATCACATCTGCGGAATCAATGGCAGACGGCGCACAGAAAATCGTATCCTTAGTTTAGGAAAGAATGAAAGGCAGGGGACCAGATAATGAGTGTTTTTATCAATAAAGATACAAGAGTTATTGTACAGGGGATTACAGGTTCTACCGCTTTATTTCATACAAAGCAGATGCTGGAATACGGCACGAATATCGTTGGCGGTGTAACACCTGGAAAAGGCGGAACGGAAGCGGAAGGCGTACCGGTATTCAATACGGTCGCAGAAGCGGTTCATACAACGGGCGCTGATGCGTCAGTTATTTACGTGCCGGCTCCGTTTGCGGCGGACGCAATTATGGAAGCGGTTGACGCGGAAATTGATCTTGTCATTTGTATCACTGAGCACATTCCGGTTTTGGACATGGTGAAAGTGAAGCGCTTTATGGAAGGCAAGAAAACGAGATTAATAGGGCCGAACTGTCCGGGTGTTATTACACCTGAAGAATGCAAGATCGGCATTATGCCGGGATACATTCATAAAAAGGGCCATGTAGGCGTTGTATCCCGTTCAGGAACATTGACATACGAGGCCGTCCATCAGCTTTCAGAAGCAGGCGTAGGCCAATCTACCGCTGTAGGGATCGGCGGCGATCCGGTCAACGGCACGAACTTTATTGACGTGTTAAAAGCGTTCAATGAAGATCCTGAAACACATGCCGTCATCATGATCGGAGAAATCGGCGGCACAGCTGAAGAAGAAGCGGCTGAGTGGGTGAAAGCGAACATGACGAAGCCTGTTGTCGGCTTTATCGGCGGTAAAACCGCGCCTCCGGGAAAACGCATGGGCCATGCGGGCGCCATCATCTCCGGAGGAAAAGGCACGGCAGAAGAAAAAGTCAAAACGATGAATGCCTGCGGAATTGAAGTCGCGGAAACCCCTTCTGTAATGGGTGAAACGCTGATTAAGGTGTTAAAAGAAAAAGGCTTATTTGAAACGTGCAAAACGCACTGATCGAAGCAGGGGCAGCCGTAACGGCTGTTCCTGTTTTTGCTGAAAAAAGAGGAGGTTGCCAGATTTGGATCAAGCATCGCGCTGTTTAATGGTCTGCAGTATTAATCAAATCATTTCCCCGTCTCTTCTATTAAAATGGTGGAAAGCTGATCACTCTCTGTCTTTTTTACCGGATCCGCATCCATTAACTGTTTTATCAGAAGGGAAAACAGCCCCGGAAGAAATTTTTCGGGAAATAGAGCGCAAGGATCCGGAACTTGATGAAGTTCTGTCCGATTACCGCCGTGAAGGCATTACTGTCATTCCGATTTCATCAACCCGCTACCCAACATGGCTTAAAGCGATTTATGATCCGCCGGCTGTCTTGTATGCAAAAGGAAACACGCTGCTTCTTGAAAAAGGCAGAAAAATCGGGATTGTAGGAACGCGGAAACCGACGGAAGACGGAATAAAAGCGGCTGGGCATCTTTCCGCCGAACTCTCAAAAAAAGGCTGGGTCATTGTAAGCGGGCTTGCATCCGGTATAGACGGATTGTCTCATAAGGCGAGCATCAGGGCAAAAGGGCTTACGATCGGCGTGATAGCCGGCGGATTCCATCACATCTATCCCCGGGAAAATCTCCTGTTAGCAGAATACATGGCTGAACACCATCTCCTACTCTCAGAACATCCTCCTGAAACAAAGCCGAAAAAATGGCATTTTCCGATGAGAAACCGCATAATCAGCGGACTAAGTGAAGGAATTGTGGTCGTGCAGGGAAAAGAAAAAAGCGGTTCATTAATCACAGCTTACCAGGCCCTCGATCAAGGCAGAGAGGTATTTGCCGTTCCGGGTTCCATATTTAATCCATATTCCGGAGGACCTATAAAACTCATTCAAGAAGGGGCGAAAGCTGTATTATGCGCAGAGGATATTGACGGAGAGCTGACCGCCCGATGCGTTCAGTATACGGAACCCTTTTGAAATATCGTTTGACAAACGGTATTGTAATATTTAATAATAGTGAGGATTTAAAGTTGCATATTATTTTCATGTATAAAATGACGTTCATCATAAAGAATGAAATGTTGAAAGCCATAAAAAGGCAGCTCTAAAATGAATTGATACTTGAAAAGAGAGAGAACACCTCTTGAGGGGGATGAAAATGTCTGATTATCTAGTCATCGTGGAATCGCCGGCAAAGGCGAAAACGATTGAACGTTATTTAGGGAAGAAATATAAAGTCAAAGCTTCAATGGGACATGTCCGGGATCTTCCGAAAAGTCAAATGGGAGTTGACATCGAACAGAACTTTGAACCGAAATATATTACGATCCGCGGAAAAGGCCCTGTTTTAAAAGAATTAAAAACAGCGGCAAAGAAAGCAAAAAAAGTCTATCTCGCGGCTGACCCCGACAGAGAAGGGGAAGCGATTGCATGGCATCTCGCACACAGTCTTGATCTGGATCTCAGCTCGGACTGCCGGGTCGTCTTTAATGAAATAACGAAAGACGCCATTAAAGAATCATTTAAACATCCGCGCATGATTAACATGGATCTTGTCGATGCGCAGCAGGCGCGCCGCATACTAGACAGACTCGTCGGATACAAAATCAGCCCGATCCTTTGGAAAAAAGTAAAAAAAGGCCTCAGTGCGGGCCGTGTGCAATCCGTTGCGCTCCGGTTGATCATCGACCGGGAAAAGGAAATCAATGACTTTAAACCTGAAGAGTACTGGACGATTACCGGCTCATTTTTAAAGGGAAAAGAGACGTTTGAAGCCGGATTTTTCGGGAAAAACGGCAAAAAGCTTCCTTTAAAAAGCGAAGAAGACGTAAAAGCCGTCCTTGCTCAGCTGAAAGGCAATAAGTATACAGTTGACAAGGTGACGAAAAAAGAGCGCAAACGAAATCCCGCTCTGCCGTTTACAACGTCCACTCTTCAGCAGGAGGCTGCCAGGAAGCTGAATTTCAGAGCGAAGAAAACGATGATGATCGCTCAGCAATTATATGAAGGAATTGATCTCGGCAAAGAAGGGACAGTCGGACTCATCACGTATATGAGAACGGACTCAACGCGGATTTCCAATACAGCCGTTGAAGAGGCGTCAGCTTTTATTGATCAGGCGTACGGAAAAGAGTACTTAGCGGGAAAACGGAAACCGGCAAAGAAAAATGAAAACGCTCAAGATGCCCACGAAGCGATCCGCCCGACTTCAGTGCTCAGAAAACCAGCCGACTTAAAAGCGGTGCTTGGAAGAGACCAGCTCAGACTATACAAGCTGATTTGGGAGCGCTTTGTTGCAAGCCAGATGGCGCCTGCCGTCCTTGATACGATGAGTGTCGATCTCAGCAATAACGGATTGACATTCCGGGCAAACGGAAGTAAAGTCAAATTCGCCGGCTTCATGAAAGTCTATGTAGAGGGTAAAGACGATCAGCTGGAAGAAAAAGACCGCATGCTTCCGGACCTTAAAGAGGGAGACGCGGTTTTATCAAAAGATATTGAGCCTGAGCAGCACTTTACTCAGCCGCCTCCGCGTTATACAGAGGCGCGCCTGGTTAAAACGCTTGAAGAACTGGGGATCGGCCGTCCTTCGACATATGCGCCGACTCTTGACACCATCCAGCGCCGCGGTTACGTGGGATTAGACAATAAACGGTTTGTGCCGACTGAGCTTGGGCAGATCGTGCTGGATCTTATCATGGAGTTTTTCCCGGAAATCATCAACGTTGAATTCACGGCTAAAATGGAAAGAGACCTTGACCATGTTGAAGATGGCCAGACAGAATGGGTTCAAATCATTGACAGCTTCTATACCGATTTCGAAAAACGCGTGAAAAAAGCGGAAGCTGAAATGAAAGAAGTGGAAATTGAACCTGAATACGCAGATGAAGATTGTGAATTATGCGGCTCCCGGATGGTTTATAAAATGGGCCGATACGGTAAATTTATGGCGTGTTCCAACTTCCCTGACTGCCGGAATACAAAACCGATTGTCAAACAAATCGGCGTAAAATGTCCGAAGTGCCATGAAGGAAACATTGTCGAACGAAAATCAAAAAAGAAACGCGTCTTTTACGGCTGTGACCGTTATCCTGAATGCGACTTCGTATCTTGGGACAAACCGATTGAACGAAAATGCCCGAAATGTGAAAATATGCTCGTAGAGAAAAAGCTTAAAAAAGGCATACAAGTCCAATGCGTCGAATGCGATTATAAGGAAGAACCACAGAAGTAGCGGTGAGCAGAGCCTTGCTCACCTTCTTTGTGTGGAAGGGACAAACAACAGGAGATGAAAAGAAATGAACCAGCAAACAGTTAATGTAATCGGAGCAGGCCTTGCCGGAAGTGAAGCGGCATGGCAGCTTGCAAAACGAGGAATTCAAGTAAAACTATACGAAATGCGGCCCGTCAGGCAGACGGCAGCCCATCATACTGATAAATTCGCTGAACTGGTATGCAGCAACTCCCTCCGTTCAAATACACTCGCCAATGCGGTAGGCGTATTAAAAGAAGAAATGCGGGCGCTTGACTCAGCAATCATTCAATCTGCTGATAAATGCTCGGTTCCCGCAGGGGGAGCGCTTGCAGTTGACCGCCATGAATTTGCGCAAAGCGTGACGGATCTCGTGAAAAACCATCCGAACGTAACAGTTCTTACTGAGGAAGTAACAGAGATTCCGGAAGGCCCGACGGTGATCGCGACCGGACCGCTTACGTCAGAATCGCTTTCACAGCAGCTGAAAGAGCTCACGGGAGAAGAGTATCTGTATTTTTATGACGCGGCGGCGCCGATTGTCGAAAAAGACAGCCTTGATATGGAGAAAGTGTACTTAAAATCCCGTTACGACAAGGGAGAAGCGGCATACTTAAACTGCCCGATGACAGAGGAAGAGTTTGACCGTTTCTATGAAGCATTGACGACGGCTGAGACGGTTCCTTTAAAAGAATTCGAGAAAGAAATCTTCTTTGAAGGCTGTATGCCGATTGAAGTCATGGCGAAAAGAGGCAAGAAAACGATGCTGTTCGGACCGATGAAACCGGTCGGACTGGAAGATCCGAAAACAGGCAAGCGCCCTTATGCAGTCGTTCAGCTCAGACAGGATGACGCGGCGGGAACGCTTTATAATATTGTAGGTTTTCAGACACATTTAAAATGGGGAGACCAAAAAGAAGTGCTTAAACTGATCCCCGGCCTTGAAAATGTTGATATCGTCAGATACGGCGTCATGCACAGAAACACATTTATCAACTCGCCGAGCCTTTTGAACCCGACATATCAATTTAAACAGCGGAACGATCTGTTTTTCGCGGGCCAAATGACCGGTGTAGAGGGTTATGTTGAATCTGCCGCTTCAGGTCTTGTAGCGGGAATCAATGCCGCCAAACTTGTGCTCGGTCAGGATCTTGTGACATTCCCGCAGGAGACGGCGATCGGAAGCATGGCTCACTACATTACGACGACAAATCAGAAGAACTTCCAGCCGATGAATGCAAACTTCGGCCTCTTAAAAGAATTGCCTGTAAAAATTAAAAACAAAAAAGAACGAAATGAAGAATACGCTAAACGCGCAATTGAGACTATTCAAACTATTTCGAAAACGATATAGCTTTTCATTGCAACTTCGATGCATTATATGATACCATTTAAAAGCCCTTCGGAGAGGGAGGTCTTCATAATGACTGAGAATGTTAACTTTTTTTTAAAGTTATTCGTTGAATATTTACAAATTGAAAAAAATTATTCACAATATACTATTGTGAATTATGTTAATTCGATTGAAGAATTTGGGATGTTTCTGCATGCTCAAAATATAAATGGAATGAAAGAAGCTGCATATCATGATGTGAGAATATTTTTGACAGAGGCTTATGAAAAAGGCCTGTCAAGAAAAACAATCAGCAAGAAAATTTCAGCTTTGAGAAGCTTCTATAAATTTTTAATGAGGGAAAAGCTTGTTGAAGAGAATCCGTTTCAGCTTGTTCATCTGCCGAAACAAGAGAAACGGATTCCGAAGTTTCTTTATGAAAAAGAACTTGAGGAGCTATTCGCTGTCTCAGACAGAAGTCAGCCGTCAGGGATGCGCGATCAGGCCCTGCTTGAGCTTCTTTATGCGACCGGAATGAGGGTCAGTGAGTGCTGTACGCTCACTGTCGGCGATCTTGACCTGTTCATGGATACGGTGCTCGTTCACGGGAAAGGCAAGAAGCAGCGCTATATCCCGTTCGGCTCATATGCCCGTGATGCGCTGGAGCTGTATATCAACAGCGGAAGGCAGTGCCTGCTTGAAAAAGCAAAAGAGCCTCATGATGTGCTGTTTGTCAATCAAAGAGGCGGCCCGCTGACCGCCAGAGGAATCCGGTATATTTTAAGCGGGCTTGTAAAAAAAGCATCCGGCACTTTACATATACACCCGCATATGCTTCGGCACACGTTTGCGACTCATCTGCTGAATGAAGGGGCTGATTTAAGAAGCGTCCAGGAGCTTTTGGGCCATTCCAATCTGTCTTCTACGCAGATATACACGCATGTATCGAAGGAAATGCTGAGAAACACATATATGTCCCACCACCCGAGAGCTTTTAAAGAAAATTAAAAGGAGGCCCTTCTCATGTCATCTTTTCATGCGACAACGATTTTTGCCGTCCAGCATAACGGGAAAAGCGCTATGTCAGGAGACGGCCAGGTCACATTCGGTCAGGCTGTAGTCATGAAACATACTGCGAGAAAAGTGAGAAAGCTGTTTAACGGAAAGGTTCTGGCCGGATTTGCGGGATCTGTTGCAGACGCTTTCACACTTTTTGAAATGTTTGAGGCGAAGCTTGAAGAATACAACGGCAATTTAAAACGTGCGTCGGTTGAGCTTGCGAAAGAATGGCGCAGCGATAAAGTGCTGCGCAAGCTGGAAGCCATGCTGATTGTCATGAACCAGGATACCTTGCTTCTCGTATCGGGAACAGGTGAAGTGATTGAGCCGGATGACGGCATTTTGGCAATCGGCTCCGGCGGAAACTACGCCCTGTCAGCAGGAAGAGCGCTGAAAACCTATGCCGGAGAGAATCTGTCCGCCAAAGATATTGCAAAAGCCGCTTTGAAAATCGCAGGCGAGATTTGTGTGTACACAAACGATCAGATCATTTTGGAAGAACTTGAATAGAAAGGACTTGAGGCGCATGGAAAACAAACCGTTAACACCGAGACAAATCGTAGATCGGTTGGATCAATACATTGTAGGACAGCAGGATGCGAAAAAAGCTGTCGCCGTGGCATTAAGAAACCGCTATCGCAGAAGTCTTCTTGATGAAAAACTGAGAGACGAGATCGTTCCCAAAAACATCCTGATGATGGGCCCGACCGGGGTAGGGAAAACAGAGATCGCCAGACGGATCGCCAAGCTTACCGGTGCGCCATTTATAAAAATTGAAGCGACAAAATTTACAGAAGTCGGCTATGTAGGCAGAGATGTCGAATCAATGGTCAGAGACCTTGTTGAGACATCCGTGCGGCTCATTAAAGAAGAAAAAATCAGCGAAGTGAAAGAACAGGCTGAAGAAAATGCAAACAAACGTATAGTGCGGCTTCTCGTTCCGGGAAAGAAAAAACAAGCGGGTGTGAAAAATCCGTTTGAAATGCTTTTCGGAGGAAGCCAGACGGCAAATGATGATGAAGCCGACCAGCAGGAAGAAGCAAGCCTTGAAGAAAAAAGAAAACGCATGGCGCATCAGCTCGCATTGGGAGAGCTCGAAGACCATTACGTCTCCGTAGAGGTGGAAGAGCAGCAGCCGTCGATGTTTGACATGCTGCAAGGCTCCGGGATGGAGCAGATGGGCATGAATATGCAGGATGCGCTGAGCAATCTGATGCCGAAAAAGAAAAAACGCCGCAAAATGACGGTCAGAGAAGCAAGGAAGGTTCTGACCAATGAAGAGGCAGGCAAATTAATCGATATGGATGAAGTCGGCCAAGAGGCCGTGTTAAGAGCTGAAGAGGGCGGCATTATCTTTATTGACGAAATAGATAAAATCGCAAAAAACGGAGGGGCTTCTTCCTCAGCAGATGTATCGAGAGAAGGCGTTCAAAGAGATATCCTTCCGATTGTCGAAGGATCTACCGTCGTCACGAAATACGGCTCCGTCAAAACAGATCACGTGCTGTTTATCGCAGCCGGGGCATTCCATATGGCCAAACCGTCTGATCTGATACCGGAGCTGCAGGGCCGCTTTCCGATTCGTGTAGAATTGAGCAAGCTGACGGTGGATGATTTTGTGAAGATTCTCGTCGAACCCGATAACGCGCTGTTAAAACAATATCAGGCTTTATTGCAGACAGAAGGTATATCTCTTGAATTTTCTGACGAAGCTATTCGTAAGATCGCCGAAGTGGCTTATCATGTGAATCAGGACACGGACAACATCGGAGCGAGAAGGCTTCACACGATATTGGAACGTCTCTTGGAAGACCTGTCGTTTGAAGCGCCGGACGTGACGATGGAAAAAGTCGCCATCACGCCGCAATACGTTGAAGAAAAGCTCGGAACGATTGCAAACAACAAAGATCTAAGTCAATTTATATTGTGAAAATTTAATAAGAGGAATTCTAGGAGGATTATTTATCATGGCTTTACTACAAAAAACACGAATTATTAACAGCATGCTGCAGGCTGCGGCAGGCAAACCCGTAAACTTTAAAGAAATGGCTGAAACGCTTCGTGACGTCATTGATTCTAATATTTTCGTCGTCAGCCGCAGAGGAAAGCTTTTGGGCTACTCTATTAATCAGCAGATTGAAAATGACCGCATGAAAAAAATGCTTGAAGACCGCCAGTTCCCGGAAGAGTACACGAGAAATCTGTTCAATGTTCCGGAGACGTCTTCAAACCTTGATATCAACAGCGAATACACGGCGTTTCCTGTGGAAAACAGAGACCTGTTCCAAGCGGGCTTAACAACGATCGTGCCGATCATCGGCGGAGGAGAGAGACTGGGCACGCTGATTCTGTCCCGTCTGCAGGATCAATTTGAAGATGATGATCTCATTCTTGCTGAATACGGGGCAACCGTTGTAGGAATGGAGATTTTAAGAGAAAAAGCGGAAGAAATCGAAGAAGAGGCGCGAAGCAAAGCGGTTGTTCAAATGGCGATCAGTTCTCTGTCTTACAGTGAACTTGAAGCGATTGAGCATATCTTTGAAGAGCTTGACGGAAACGAAGGCTTGCTTGTGGCAAGTAAGATTGCGGACCGTGTCGGCATTACGCGTTCAGTAATCGTTAACGCGCTGAGAAAGCTGGAAAGCGCAGGCGTCATTGAATCCAGATCACTGGGAATGAAGGGGACGTACATTAAAGTTCTGAACAACAAATTCCTTATTGAATTGGAAAACCTTAAATCTCATTAAGACAAAAGCAGGATCCCTGAAAATGGGGGTCCTGCTTTTTTTATGGACAATAGGTGAAAAGTTGCAGTTTAAAGTTGCTTATTGGAAGCTGATCTGAGATAATCCATCTTGCTGTGTGAAAAAAGGAGGAAGATACAGAAATTCTGCTATTTTCAGTCTTATATTAAACAAATGCTTGTAGTCCAAATACTCTAGGACTTAATACCTACATGCAAAATAGATATAATTGAGCACTTTTTTTTAGCCTAACTTCATAGACTTTAAGCCTGTTATTTCTTACAATAAGCATATGGTTTTACAATTCTCGACAAGGATTTTTAGGAGAAAAATATCTGAAATGGAGGTAAGTGGATTTGGACTTATTTTCTGGAACTATACAAAATCTTGAGAATGCCTTGGGGAGAGCGGACATTAAGCAAAAAGTCTTAACTAATAACATCGCCAATATAGATACACCGAACTATAAGGCAAAAAAAGTCTCTTTCCGAAATTTGTTAGATCAGGAAACATCCAATCTTGAGGCGGTAAAAACCGACTATCGGCACGTTGACTTTACGGGTTCAGGGGACGATTATTCTATCGTGTCCAGCAGTGATACATCGTACCAGCAAAACGGAAACAATGTCGATATCGACAAAGAAATGACAGATTTAGCCGAAAACCAAATTAATTATCAGGCTTTGGTTGAAAGAATGAGCGGCAAATTCAATTCTCTGAAAACCGTCTTGACAGGAGGAAAATAATGAGTGGCTTTCAAAGCTTAAATATTTCGGGCTCCGCTTTAACTGCACAGCGTGTCCGGATGGACGTCGTATCGTCCAACCTGGCTAATATGGATACAACGAGAGCGAAGCAGGTAAATGGCGAATGGGTGCCTTACAGAAGAAAGCTGGTATCTCTCCAATCCGGAGGCGAATCATTTTCGTCCCTTTTACATTCCAAGATGAACGGAACAGGAAGCGCTGGAAATGGCGTAAAGGTATCTGGCGTTACGGAAGACCCGTCCGCTTTTAATCTCGTTTATGATCCGGAGAATCCTGATGCGAATAAAGACGGATATGTGCAAAAACCAAATGTAGACCCATTAAAAGAAATGGTGGATCTTGTCAGCAGCACGAGATCATATGAAGCAAACGTAACTGCATTAAACGCCTCCAAAGGCATGCTTTTGAAGGCTTTAGAAATCGGAAAGTAAGGTGATGTAAGTGGTTAACGCTATTACTCCTTTTCAGCTTCAACAAACCCAAAACACTCAAAACGTAACGAATCAATTAAACCAAACTCAAAAAACTGATTCTTCAAACCAAACAAGCTTTTCGGAGCTTTTAAAAAACTCTATTGATTCGTTAAATGAGTCACAAGTAAAATCTGACCAAATAACGAACGAACTGGCTGCAGGAAAGGATGTAAACCTTGACGAGGTCATGATCGCTGCCCAAAAAGCAAATATCTCTCTGACGGCCGCTACCGAATTCCGCAATAAAGCCGTGGAAGCCTATCAGGAAATCATGAGAATGCAGATGTAGTGGTCAGATTGAAGAGAATGACTGGAATGACCGGGGGTTAACATGAATCGTACTCTAATGCAAATGAAAACCAAAACGGCAGCGTTTTGGAACAACAGATCAAAAACACAGAAGATACTCATGGTAAGCGGCTTGGCCGCATTCATTATTTTACTCATCGTCGTTATTATTTTTACTTCGTCTGAAAAGATGGTGCCTCTTTATAAAGATTTGTCCGCGGAAGAAGCGGGGAAGATTAAAGAAGAGCTCGATACGAAAAAGGTGTCTTCTGAACTTGCTGACGGCGGCACGGTCATTAAGGTTCCTGAGAGCCAAGTGGATTCGCTTAAAGTCCAGCTTGCCGCGGAAGGCCTGCCGAAAACGGGATCAATTGATTATTCGTTTTTCGGACAAAATGCGGGCTTCGGCCTGACAGATAATGAGTTTGACGTTTTAAAGGTTGAGGCGACTCAGACCGAATTGTCAAACCTGATAAATGAAATGGACGGTATTAAAAACTCGAAGGTCATGATCAATATGCCGAAAGAAGCCGTGTTCGTCGGTGAAGATCAGCCGGCAGCGTCCGCATCCATCGTTTTGCAGATGAAACCGGGCTACTCGCTTGATCAAAACCAGATCAACGGGCTGTACCATCTCGTTTCTAAAAGTGTTCCGAACTTAAAAGAAGATAATATCGTCATAATGGATCAAAATTCTACATATTATGACAAAAGTGACAGCGGTGCAGGGTCCGTTTCTGACAGTTATGCATCTCAGCAAGGTATTAAGTCGCAGGTCGAAAAGGACATTCAAAAACATGTTCAGTCACTGCTCGGCACAATGATGGGGCAGGATAAGGTCGTTGTTTCCGTAACGGCGGATATTGACTTCACGAAGGAAAAACGCACTGAAGACACTGTCGAACCTGTCGATAAAGAAAACATGGAAGGCATAGCGGTAAGCGCCGAAAAAGTTGCGGAAACGTATAAAGGCGACGGCGCGGCCAACGGCGGCACGGCCGGAACGGGAAGCAATGACACCGCGAACTATGCTGAGACAAACGGCGGTTCAAACAGCGGGGACTACGAAAAAAGCAGCAATAAAATCAACTATGAAGTCAACCGTATTCATAAAGAAATCGCGGAAAGCCCGTATAAAGTGCGTGATTTAGGCATT
The DNA here is from genome assembly GCF_053663455.1 of Bacillus sp. JK62. Classification (NCBI taxonomy): domain Bacteria; kingdom Bacillati; phylum Bacillota; class Bacilli; order Caryophanales; family Bacillaceae; genus Bacillus; species Bacillus sp. JK62. The sequence continues at coordinate 547,649 of NZ_JBSJQA010000006.1, read as the reverse complement.
CAAGTCATGGTGGAGCCGCCTAATCCGAAAAATGCCGCTTCCTTATCAGCACAGAGACAGGCTGATATACAGAAGATTTTAGGAACGGTCGTCAGAACGTCTCTTGATAAAAACGAAACGCAAAATCAAAACCTGACAGACAATGATATCAACAATAAAATCGTTGTATCCGTTCAGCCGTTTGACGGAAAAACAAGCCTGAACACAGATTCGGCACAATCTTCAGGTCTTCCGATCTGGGTATACATTACAGGCGGCGTACTGCTTGCGGCCATTATTCTGCTTATTATTCTCCTCATCAGAAAGAAACGCTCACAAGAGGATGAATACGAAGAATATGAATATGAAACACCGCCGGAGCCGGTTCGATTGCCTGATATCAACGAAGAGAAAATTGAAACGGAAGAAACAGTCAGACGAAAACAGCTTGAAAAAATGGCTAAAGAAAAACCGGAAGACTTTGCTAAATTGCTTCGAAGCTGGCTGGACGAGGATTAGGGGGAATGGAAAATGGCGAAACGTGATCAGAACAAGCTTACAGGAAAACAAAAAGCAGCCATCCTCATGATTTCCTTAGGCCTTGATGTATCAGCTTCTGTGTACAAGCATTTGTCTGAAGAAGAAATTGAAAGATTGACTCTCGAGATTTCGGGAGTCAGAAGCGTCGATCATCAAAGAAAAGATGAAATCATTGAAGAATTTCATAATATCGCAATCGCTCAGGATTATATTTCACAAGGCGGTTTAAATTACGCCCGCCAAGTGCTTGAAAAAGCGCTCGGAGAAGACAAAGCGGTAAGCATTTTAAACAGGCTCACCTCTTCTTTGCAGGTAAAGCCGTTTGATTTTGCGAGAAAAGCGGAGCCCGAACAGATTTTAAATTTCATTCAGCAGGAACATCCGCAAACGATGGCGCTGATTTTATCCTACCTTGACCCGGTGCAGGCCGGACAGATTTTGTCTGAGCTGAACCCGGACGTTCAGGCTGAGGTGGCAAGAAGGATTGCGGTTATGGACAGAACGTCTCCCGAAATCATAAATGAAGTGGAGCGGGTCCTTGAACAAAAGCTGTCCTCCTCCTTTACGCAGGATTATACGCAGACCGGCGGCATAGAAGCCGTTGTTGAAGTGTTAAACGGTGTAGACAGAGGAACGGAAAAAACGATCCTTGATTCATTAGAAATCCAAGATCCTGAATTGGCGGATGAAATCAAAAAACGGATGTTTGTCTTTGAAGATATTGTCACCCTTGATAACCGTGCGATTCAGCGCGTGATCAGAGACGTTGAAAACGACGACCTCCTGCTTTCATTGAAGGTTGCGAGCGAGGAAGTCAAAGAGATCGTCTTCAGCAATATGTCACAGCGTATGGTTGAAACGTTTAAAGAGGAAATGGAAATTATGGGGCCTGTGCGTTTGCGTGATGTGGAAGAGGCGCAATCAAGAATCGTGGGCGTCGTCCGCAAGCTGGAAGAAGCCGGAGAAATTGTAATCGCGCGAGGCGGAGGAGACGATATTATTGTCTAATATCATTAAACAGCAATCATCATTTTCTCCTGAACAAAAACGGCGCAAGCTTTCCTTGCAGGAAGTCAGGAAAACACATTCCCAGCCAGACCGGGAGGAACTTGAAAATCCGGAGGCGCTCATGGCCTTTGCCAAGGCCGAAGCCGACAGGGTGTCTGAAGAAGCGAAAAATCAATTGGATCACACTCTTCGGCAGATTGAAGAAGAGAAAAACCGCTGGGCGGAAGAAAAACAAAGATTGATGGAAGAAGCGAAGGCAGAAGGATATAAAGAAGGCATGGCATTGGGAAAAGCCGATGCTCAAGCTGAATATGCCAATCTCATCAGCCGGGCCAATGCCGTTATGGAAATGGCGAGACAGTCAGTCGAGGAAAAACTGGAAAGCGCTGAAGAAGAAATTATTGAGCTTTCCGTTGCGCTCGCTAAAAAAGTCTGGCGGCAAAAAAGTGACGATAAAGAGGCTTTCCTTCTGCTGGTCAAACAGGTAGTAGCCGAAGTAAAAGATTATGATGACATCTCCATCTATGTGGACCCTGAATATTATGAGACGGTTCATCAGCATATGGACGAAATTCAGCAGCTGTTATACAAAGAATGCAGATTAAGCTTATATGCCGATGAAAAAGCCGCAAAGGGAACGTGCTCGATAGAAACTCCGTTCGGACGTGTTGATGCAGGCATAGACACCCAGCTGATGCAATTAAAGCAAAAACTTTTAACGGCGCTTGAGGCGGGAGCGGAGCAATGAAGACACAGTATTTAATAGAATCAATTGAAACAGCGGATCCGTACAAACGCTACGGCAAGGTTAAACGGGTCATCGGGCTGATGATTGAATCAAAAGGGCCCGAAAGCTCAATCGGAGATGTTTGTCTCATTTATCCGAAAGGCCATGCAAAAAAAGCGATTAAAGCTGAGGTTGTAGGCTTCCAGGATGAAAACATTCTGCTAATGCCTTATCTGGAAGCGGCCAGCATCGCGCCGGGCAGCATTGTGGAGGCCACTGGCGAGTCGCTCCGTATCAAAGTAGGGGCGGGGTTAATCGGACAAGTTGTCGACGCGTTCGGCGAACCTCTTGACGGCCGGGCGCTTCCGAAAGGTTTGTCCCCCGTTTCGACAGAACAGCAGCCGCCAAACCCGATGAAACGCCCGCCGATACGGGAAAAGATGGGTGTCGGCGTCAGATCGATTGACAGTCTGCTGACGGTAGGAAAAGGGCAGAGAATCGGGATTTTTGCCGGAAGCGGAGTCGGGAAAAGCACCTTGATGGGAATGATTGCGAAGCAGACTGAAGCTGATTTAAACATTATCGCACTTGTCGGTGAACGGGGGCGCGAGGTGCGTGAATTCATCGAGAAGGATTTAGGCGAAGAAGGCCTGAAACGCTCGATAGTCGTAGTCGCGACCTCTGATCAGCCTGCGTTAATGCGATTGAAAGCGGCATATACGGCCACCGCCATTGCGGAGTATTTCCGCGATAAAGGCCGGAATGTGATGTTCATGATGGACTCCGTCACGAGGGTCGCGATGGCTCAGCGGGAAATCGGCCTGGCAGCGGGAGAACCGCCGACAACAAAGGGATATACACCTTCTGTGTTCGCTATTTTGCCTCGTTTGCTGGAAAGAACGGGCGCAAATGAACAAGGAACGATAACCGCTTTTTATACGGTTCTCGTTGACGGAGATGACATGAACGAACCGATTGCCGATACGGTGCGCGGAATATTAGACGGGCATATCGTTCTCGATCGGGCGCTTGCCAACAAAGGGCAGTTCCCGGCCGTGAACATCCTGAAAAGCATCAGCAGGGTCATGTCTAATATTTCAGACACAGCGCACATAGAGGCGGCCAACAAATTCCGCGATCTTCTGTCAACTTATCAAAACTCTGAAGATCTCATTAATATCGGAGCTTACAAAAGAGGGTCATCAAGAGAAATTGATGAAGCGATTCAGTTTTATCCGCAGCTTATTCAATTTTTAAAACAAGGAACGGAAGAACCTGCTCAATTGGAAGACAGCATTGCGGCATTGACGAGTCTGACAGGAAATGAGGAATAAACATCATGGCGTACCAATTCAGATTTCAAAAGCTGCTGGAATTAAAAGAAAATGAAAAAGACCAAACATTGACTGAATACAGACAATCGGTTTCTGAATTTGAGACAGTGGCTGAAAAACTATATGAAAATATGAGCAAAAAAGAATTGCTCGAAAAAGACAAAGAATCAAAGCTGAAATGCGGGATGAGCGTTCAGGAAATGAGACATTATCAGCAATTCGTTTCCAACCTTGAGAACACCATCTACCATTATCAAAAGCTTGTCATTATGAAACGAAATGAAATGAATGAGAAGCAGGAACAGCTCACCGAAAAAAACATTGAAGTAAAGAAATTTGAAAAAATGCGGGAAAAACAATTTAATATGTTCGCACTTGAAGATAAAGCTGCAGAGATGAGGGAAATGGACGACATTTCAATCAAGCAGTTTATGATTCAGGGGCATTAGGAGCGAATGAAATGGCCGATAAAGAAAAGAGATCTGGAAAGTTCGGTTCAATCCTGCTTTTTATCATGATCCCGCTGATTTTTCTGATCATCGTCGCAAGCATCATCCTTTGGGCTGCCGGCGTTGATGTGATGAAGCCGATTCAGGAAACAGCCGCTAAAACGCCTGTTTTAAAAGAATTGGTTCCCGAAACGAAAGAAATGAAAAGCGCGGCGGAAAAGCAGAAGGAAGACAGAACGGCTTCTCTTGAAAAGACCATAAAGGAACAAAAAAGTGAAATTAACATTTTGAATAAAGATTTAGACACAAGCAAGTCCGAAATCGATAATCTGAATCAGAAAATCCGTTCGCTGAAACAGGAAGCTGAACAGCAGCAGAAAACGAAGACGGATGAAACAAAAAAAGACGCTTCGGATTCAGCCGGAAAAGATAAAATGATCAACATCTATAAAAGTATGGACAGCGGTAAAGCGGCAAGCATTATCGTAAAGCTGAAAGAAAAAGAAGCCCTCGATATTTTAAATGGATTAAGTAAAAAGCAGCTTGCTGAAATCTTGACGAAAATGACTCCTGAACAAGCGGCTAAATATACAGAAAAACTATCCGCTGACGGAAATAAGGAGTGATGTAAGTTGAAGCTGCTTGAATTAACGGGTAATCGTACGCAGACTGCGCAAAACAGCAATGTGAAGATGAATGAAAACAGCTTAGGTCTATTTCAGAACTGGCTCCTGTCGGAAATCACTTCTCCCCGGCAGCCCGGAGATGAAACAAAAACAAGTGACGCAGAGCTGAATGATGCCCTATCGAAAATCGGTGATTGGCTGAAAGCCGGCCCGGAAGATAAAGAATTGCAGCTTAAACAGCTGCTTGAGGCGGTAAAAGCTCTTGAAGGAAAGCAGACGGCTGAAACAGCTCTTCCTTTATTGAAACAGCTTGCCGAATCCGTTGAAGACATGTTAGCGGGAAAACAGCAGGGGGCGAAGCCTGAAACGAATGAGCCGGATTCTTCCGCAAAAGACGGGGATTCCGTCAAGGATGCGCTTGAGAAGGGCTTGCTTTTCATTCAAGAAGCCGTATCCCGGCTCTTCACATCTCAGCAGGAACTGCCGGACAGCACGCAGGCAAAGGCGGTTTACCGGGAAGGCGCCCGTTTATTAGAGGCATTGAAAAAACAAGGCGTTCCGGACCGCGTGATTCAAGACCTGCGGCAGACATTTTTTCCGAAAAACGAATCTGCATCTAAACTTTACGCCATGACAGCCGCTGAGCTGAAGAGCTTTCAAAGCGTCGCGGAGCAGCTTGCGGGCCTTTCTCAAAAGGGAACAAAGGAATGGGATATGGCTGAAACTGAGCTGAAAGCTTTTGTGTTATCTCAATCATCTGAATCATCCCAAGAGTCAGCCGGGAAAACGGAACAGCAAAACGGCGGCACGGTTTCTCAAGCAAAGGCGCCTGACAGCAAATTGTCTGCACATATACTGTTTTCGGGAACGAGAAGCCTTGCCGGCATTCAGCAAGCGTCCGCAGGAGCTGAACAGCAGCCGGCAGAAAATAAACCGTTAACGGATCAGGTTATCAGCGGCTGGAAACAGATGAAATACACGCCTTTCGGGAAAGCAACCGGAAGCTTTACGATTCGTCTTAATCCCGAGAACCTCGGATTTGTCACAATTAAGGTGACAAACGAAAACGGGATGTTTCAAAGCAAAATAATCGCATCCAGCCAGTCCGCGAAAGAGCTGCTGGAACAGCATCTTCCTCAGCTGAAACAGTCGCTTCCGAATATGTCGGTCCAGGTCGACCGTTTTACAGTCCCGCTTCAAGGCGGGGATCAGCAGCCTGTTTACGGGCAGACGGCCGATCACAATAAACAGCAGCATCAGGGACAGAGAGAACAGAAGAACCAGCAGCAGTCAGGCGATTTCGGAGATATGCTGGAGGAGCTTTCTCTCAATGAAATGGAGGAAGAATAGTTGACATCAGTAAACTCGGATTATGCCGCGGCGGGCGCTTCAACCACTTCAAGCACGAAGAGCACCTCCGCAGTAAACAGCAGCACGAATTTAGGGAAAGACGAATTTCTGAAGATCTTAATGACACAGGTTCAAAACCAGGACCCGCTCAATCCGGTTGATGACAAAGAATTCATCAGCCAGATGGCGACATTTTCTTCATTGGAGCAAATGATGAATATGAATACGACGATGACTAAATTTGTAGAAAATCAAGATCCGTTTACGATGTATGTGAACTGGATCGGCAAAAATGTCACATTCAGCGACAGCGACGGGAAGGATCAGACAAGCCCAGTCAATTCAGTCAAGCATTCAAACGGCAATTACGTGCTCGTGCTTGAAAATGGCAAAGAGGTCAGTCCGTGGAATGTCACGGCCGTCAGCGAAACATCTAAATAAAAAGAAACCCAGGGGGAATTTAACATGTTACGTTCATTATATTCCGGTATCAGCGGCATGAAAAACTTTCAGACAAAACTAGATGTAATCGGCAATAACATCGCCAACGTCAACACAGTGGGATTTAAGAAAAGCCGCGTTACATTTAAAGATATGATCAGCCAGACAGTCGCCGGCGGTTCAAACGTGACCAATTCAAAACAAATCGGCTTGGGTGCCGCGACTTCTTCCATTGATGTCGTTCATTCAACCGGCGCCCCGCAGGCTACACAGAATAAAACCGACCTAGCCATTGACGGAGACGGATACTTTCAGATTAATACAGGTTCGGGAATCGTTTACACACGTGCGGGGAATTTCGGAAAGGACAATCAAGGCAACCTTGTTACGACTGACGGGTACTACCTTGAAAAAATCGGAGGCGGCAAAATCAATATTCCGACTGATGCGAAAGATTACAGCATCGGTGCAGACGGAACCGTTACATACACTGATGCAGGGGATGCGGTTCATGATGCCGGACAAATCGGTCTGGTCACGTTCCCTAACAGCGCCGGTCTGGAAAAAATCGGAGGCAATCTTTACAGAGAATCATTAAGTTCAGGAGCTGCGAGCGCAGTCACCACTCCGGGCGAAAACGGAACGGGTAAGCTTTTGGCAGGCTATCTTGAAATGTCAAACGTAGATCTGACAGATGAATTTACCGAAATGATCGTTGCTCAGCGCGGTTTCCAATCAAACTCAAAAATCATTACGACTTCAGATGAAATCCTTCAGGAGCTGGTTAATCTGAAACGGTAAGGAGGGAGGAGAGGCGGTTAGGCCGCTTCTCCGGATTGCATGATTCAAGTCACCCGTTTAAACGGCCAGCCTTTTACGCTGAATGCGCTGTTTATCGAACAGATTGAGTGCTTCCCCGACACGACGATTACACTGTCCAACGGCAAAAAGTTCGTAGTGAAAGAACCGGAAGAAGCAGTTCTCAAAAAAGTCATATCGTTTTACCATAGCATACAAATATTTTCACTGGATCAGGGAATAGAGGAAGAAGAATGAAGAAAAAATTAGTCATCATTTTGCTGATTATTTTAATTGTCATCGCCGGCCTCGGAACGGCAGCATATTTTGTCGTCAGCGGACACTCCGGCAAAGATAAAAAGCCGACAATTGACGAAGTCGTTGCAGCCACTGTGTCTGTCGACGATATCACGACAAACTTAAAGTCTGACAGCATCATCCGTATCGGCATCAAGCTTGAAACCGACTCGGCTAAAGCGAAGGAAGAACTTGAAAAACGCGATTTTCAGGTGAAAGACAACATCATTTCCATTTTAGCTGACACAAGCGCCGGAGAGATTGAGGGAGATAAAGGAAGAGAAGCGTTTAAACAATCATTAAAAGAGAAAGTAAACAGCTATCTCCTAGAAGGAAAAGTTCAGAAAGTGTACATTACCTCCTTTAATCTGCAATAAAAACAAATTTGACAGAATACGGAGGTGAAGAAAATGTCAGGAGAAGTTCTCTCCCAAAATGAAATAGACGCACTGCTTTCCGCCATTTCCACGGGTGAGGCGGATGCGGAAGAGCTGAAAAAGGAAGTTAAAGAGAAAAAAGTAAAGGTATATGATTTTAAACGGGCTCTCAGATTCTCGAAAGATCAGATACGCAGTTTAACCCGGATACATGATAACTTTGCGAGGCTTCTCACAACACACTTTTCCGCCAAGCTCAGAACGTATATTCATATATCCGTCAGCTCAGTTGACCAGGTGCCGTATGAAGAATTTATCCGTTCCATACCGAACATGACGATTTTAAATTTATTCGATGTTCATCCGATGGAAGGCAGAATCATGATGGAGGTTAATCCCACCATCGCATACGCAATGCTGGACCGCGTCATGGGAGGCATCGGCATCACTCATAACAAAGCTGACAGCCTTACGGAAATTGAAACGAATATTATTTCTAACTTATTTGAAAATGCACTGGGCAACTACAAAGAAGCTTGGCAATCGATTGCTGATATTGACCCTGAAATGACTGAATTTGAAGTGAATCCTCAGTTTGTACAGATGGTTTCCCCAAATGAAACAGTCGTTGTCATTTCTCTCAATACACAGATAGGTGAAATCAGCGGTGTCATTAATCTTTGTATTCCCCATGTCGTACTTGAGCCGATTATCCCTAAGCTTTCCGTACATTATTGGATGCAATCAGACCGGAATGAAGCGAAGCCCGAAGAAACGAAGCTGCTTGAAAAGCGCATCATGACGGCTCAAATTCCCGTTGTGGCTCTCTTGGGCGCTTCTGAACTGACAATAGAAGAATTTTTAAGTTTGGAAGTCGGGGACTGTATAACTCTGGACAAATCAGTGACTGATCCTCTTACTGTATTGGTCGGAAACAAACCGAAGTTTTTAGGGCAGGCCGGCCGGGTGAATCGAAGACAGGCAGTGCAAATTTTAGATCACGACATAAGAGGTGAACAAGATGAACAATAGATTATCTCAAGATGAAATCGATGCTCTTCTTAACGGCACAAGCAGTCAGTCAGAGGATACAGAACAGCCTCAAGGGGCGAACTTGTCTGAACTTGAGCGCGATGCGATCGGAGAAATCGGGAATATTTCGTTCGGCAGCTCGGCTACGGCGCTGTCCACTCTTTTAAATCAAAAAGTGGACATTACGACGCCGAGTGTGACCGTCATTTCAAAAAGCAAAATCAGTGATGAATTTCCTCATCCGTATGTTGCCATTGAAGTGAACTACACAGAAGGCTTTGACGGCAGCAATTTGCTCGTCGTCGAACAAAGCGACGCGGCCATCATCGCGGATTTGATGATCGGCGGAGACGGCCGGGGCGCCGATCCGTCACTCGGTGAAATCCACCTGAGCGCCGTGCAGGAAGCAATGAATCAAATGATGGGCTCGGCTGCTACGTCAATGTCGACCGTATTCAGTAAAAAGATTGACATTTCTCCGCCAAGGGTTGAACTTCTGGATGTGACGGAAGAAAAAGGGACCGACAGAATACCTGAGGATGACCTGCTCGTAAAAGTGTCATTCCGTCTGAAAGTCGGTGAATTAATCGATTCGAGCATCATGCAGCTTTATCCGATTACGTTTGCGAAAGATCTGATCGCAGAACTGATGACTGCAGACCAGCAAGAGTCAGAGGCCGCAGAAACCGTCTCAGAACCACAGGAAACATACGAAACGCCGCAGCCGGAACCGCAGGCAAAACCTGAGCTTCCGAAGAGACAGGGAACCGCAAAAAAAGCTGCGCCTGTTCAAGTCGCTCCGGTAGAATTCCAGGCGTTTGATCATAACGAAGCGGCGCAAGGATCAAGGAATAACCTTGATATGCTGATGGATATTCCGCTTTCCGTTACGGTTGAGCTCGGCAGAACGAAGAGAAGCGTCAAAGAAATCCTTGAACTTTCTGCGGGAAGCATTATTGAGCTTGACAAGCTGGCTGGTGAACCTGTTGACATCCTGGTCAACCAGCGGATCGTGGCAAAGGGCGAGGTCGTTGTCATAGAAGAAAACTTCGGCGTGAGAGTCACTGATATTCTAAGTCAGGCAGACCGCCTTAACAATTTAAAATAAGCGAACATAGAGGAGAGAAACAGATTATGGCACACAGAATTTTAATTGTAGACGATGCAGCATTTATGAGAATGATGATCAAGGATATTTTAGTGAAGAACGGTTTTGACGTTGTAGCTGAAGCTTCAGACGGAGCGCAGGCAGTCGAAAAATTCAAAGAGCATTCCCCCGACCTAGTGACAATGGATATTACTATGCCTGAAATGGACGGGATTACAGCTCTAAAGGAAATTAAACAGATCGATCCGCAGGCGAAAATCATCATGTGTTCGGCTATGGGCCAGCAGTCAATGGTTATTGACGCGATTCAAGCCGGCGCAAAAGACTTTATCGTGAAACCGTTCCAAGCGGACCGCGTGCTTGAAGCCATTAATAAAACATTAAGCTAAAGGGTGTACGACTGTTGAAAAAGAGTCATGGTTTACTAGCTTTGATTTGTTGTTTCGTTTTACTCAATGTACATCCGTTCCCTGCTTTTGCGGCGGAGTCTGACAATTCCACCGTCAACGAATGGTTTGACAAACAATCAACAAACAAAACAGAGAAAAAAAGCGATACATCGAAACAAACGGCTGATCAAGAGATAGGGGATGCTTCTGCATCTTCTGTCTCCGCTTTTGATTTTGTAAAGATGATCGGGGCGTTATTATTTGTCATTCTGCTGATCTATGGATTTGTCAAACTGATGAATAGAAGAAACCGTCTGCTGAAGCCGTTTCAATATGTAGAAAATATCGGCGGAACGTCAGTCGGCCAAAACCGTTCCGTGCAGCTGATTAAAGTGGGAAACAGCGTTCTCGTAGTCGGTGTGGGCGAAACGATACAGCTTTTAAAAGAAATTGAAGATGAAAAAGAGCGCGAGGCGATTCTGAGCCAATACGAAGAGTCGATGTCTTCAAAAGTGGAATGGACCAAGCTCGTAAATCCGCGTAAGGATGGAGAAAAAAAGCCGCAAACGATGCTTCCGTCGTTTTCAAAAGCGCTGAAAGAACAGCTGAACGAGCTGAAACAAAGCCGTTCTGAAGGAAAGAAGAAAGGCCCTTATCATCATGAATGAATTCGTTAATCTTTTTAATTCAAGCAGTCCGACCGAAGTCAGCTCCACTGTTAAATTACTGCTGCTTTTGACTGTCTTTTCAGTAGCGCCGGGGATTCTGATTTTGATGACCTGCTTTACGAGAATCGTCATCGTTCTGTCTTTTGTGAGAACCTCACTGGCGACGCAGAACATGCCTCCGAACCAGGTTTTAATCGGCCTTGCGCTGTTCTTGACGTTTTTTATTATGGCGCCGACTTTTTCAGAGATTAATAAGGAAGCCTTAACGCCGCTGATGGACAACAAAATCAGTCTCGATGAAGCATATACAAAAGCCGAGAAGCCGATTAAAGAGTATATGAGCAAGCATACAAGACAGAAGGATCTGGCGCTGTTTATGAACTATGCCAAAATGAAAAAACCTGAATCGATTCAGGATATTCCTTTGACGACGATGGTCCCCGCTTATGCGATATCAGAACTCAAAACCGCTTTTCAAATGGGCTTTATGATTTTTATTCCGTTTTTAATTATCGATATGGTCGTGGCGAGCGTCTTAATGTCAATGGGAATGATGATGCTTCCGCCGGTTATGATCTCTCTGCCCTTTAAAATATTGCTTTTCGTTTTGGTCGATGGATGGTATTTAATCGTGAAATCTTTGCTTGACAGCTTTTAGGGTAGGTGCTAATTGTGAGTTCAGAATTTGTAATTTCCATGGCGGAAAAAGCCGTATATGTAACACTAATGATCAGCGGGCCGCTGCTTGCGATCGCGCTGATCGTCGGTTTGCTCGTCAGTATCTTTCAAGCGACAACTCAAATCCAGGAACAGACGCTAGCGTTCATTCCGAAAATCGTGGCGGTGATGCTTGGACTGATCTTTTTCGGTCCTTGGATGCTGTCGACGATTCTTTCGTTCACAACTGATCTGTTCTCTCATCTGAACCGATTTGCAGGGTAGAATCAAATGAATTCCATCATTGATTTATTTCCCGCTTTTTTATTGGTCTTTATCAGAATCTCTGCTTTTTTTGTAACGGTGCCGGTGTTCGGACATCGGAATCTGCCGGCGGTTCATCGGATCGGCTTTGCTTTTTTTCTTTCGGTGATCTGCTTCAGCACGCTGAAACATGCGCCGGAAATAGAAACAGGGGAACAGTATATGCTGCTTGTCATAAAAGAGGCCGTTGTGGGCTTGAGCCTCGGGCTGATTGCTTTCATGATGATGACAGCCATTCAGATAGCGGGTTCCTTTATTGATTTTCAGATGGGCTTTTCCATCGCCAATGTCATTGATCCGCAATCAGGAACGCAAAGCCCGCTGATCGGACAATTCGTTTATACGCTGGCGCTGTTATTTATGCTCAGCGTAAACGCCCATTATCTTTTATTGGACGGGATTTATTACAGCTTTCAGTATATCCCGCTTGATCAGGCATTTCCGTCGTTTGGAAATGATCACTTTGGGCTTTTTATCGCAAAAAGCTTCAATGCCATGTTCATTATCGCTTTTCAAATGTCTGCGCCGGTTGTGGCCAGTCTGTTTTTAGTTGATTTGGCGCTCGGTATTGTGGCGAGAACGGTGCCGCAGCTGAATGTTTTCGTTGTCGGGCTTCCTCTGAAAATAGCCGTGAGCTTTATTATGCTGATCGTTTGTATGGCGGTGATGTTTGTCGTCGTCCGCAACATCTTCAGCCTTACCGTTGAAACCATGCGGAATCTATTGGCATTGGTCGGTGTGACATGATGAGACTCAGACTGAATCTGCAATTCTTTGCCGGTGAAAAAACGGAGAAAGCCACTCCGAAAAAACGGAAGGATACAAGAAAGAAAGGACAGGTCGCGAAAAGTACGGATGTGAATACAGCCGTTTCTTTACTGATTATCTTTCTTTCGCTGATCGCGCTCGGTCCTTATATGCGGGACAGGCTGCTGTCCTTTATTAAAACGTTTTATACGAAATCGATATCATTACATCTGTCAGCATCTGCCGTGCATGAACTGTTCGTGGATACGGTGAAAGATATCAGCCTCATTCTCGCGCCGATAATGCTGGTCGCGCTTGTGGCAGGTGTCGTGAGCAATTACATGCAGGTGGGTTTTCTGTTTTCTGCGGAAGTCCTCAAGCCTGACTTGAATAAGCTCAGCCCGCTGAAAGGATTTAAGCGGATTTACAGCATGAGGGCGATTGTTGAACTGGTCAAATCCATTTTGAAGATTACTGTGGTCGGTTTTGCCGCCTTTATGGTGCTCTGGCTGCATTATGGCGATATTCTCCGCCTTCCGCTTTTAACGCCTGCGGAAGTGCTCACTTTCGTTTCTAAGCTCACGCTTTGGATGGGGCTTGCGGGATCAGGGGCTCTAATGCTGCTGGCCGGGCTTGATTACTTATATCAGCGTTTTGACTATGAGAAAAATATCAGAATGTCAAAGCAGGATATAAAAGATGAATACAAAAAATCGGAGGGTGATCCGATTATCAAGTCTAAAATTAAGCAGAAGCAGCGGGAAATGGCGATGAGGCGGATGATGCAGGAAGTGCCGAAAGCGGATGTCATCATTACCAACCCGACCCATTATGCGATTGCTTTAAAATATGATGAAAAGAAAATGGACGCCCCTTACATTGTTGCCAAAGGGGTCGACCATCTCGCATTAAAAATAAGGCAGATCGCCAAAGAACACGATGTCATGACGATTGAAAACAGGCCGCTCGCGCGTGCGTTATATGATCAGGTTGACATTGACCAGGCTGTGCCGGAAGAGTTTTTCAAAGTCATTGCGGAAATTTTGGCTTATGTATATAAAACGAAACAAAAAGTATAGTGAATTTCAGATTCAAAAGGAGAGAAAAACAGCATGTCAACAAGAGATTTATCGGTTTTAATAAGTGTTGTCCTCATTGTGGCAATGCTGGTGATTCCATTCCCTCCATGGTTGTTAAGTATTTTGATCATCATTAATATCTCTCTTGCGTTGATCGTGCTTCTCACCACAATGAATATGCAAGAACCGCTGCAATTCTCGATATTCCCGTCATTGCTGCTGTTATTGACGCTGTTTCGGCTTGCGCTCAATGTGTCGACGACACGTTCGATTCTTTCTCACGGAGAAGGGGGAAAGGTTGTTGAGACATTCGGGAATTTCGTTGTCGGCGGAAATGTGCTGGTAGGGCTTGTTGTCTTCATTATCTTGATTATTATTCAGTTTATCGTCATTACAAAAGGCGCCGAGCGGGTATCGGAAGTGGCGGCGAGATTTACGCTCGATGCGATGCCCGGAAAGCAAATGAGTATTGACGCGGATTTAAATGCCGGCATGATTACGGAGCAGGATGCAAAGCACAGACGTGAAAAAGTCGCTCGGGAAGCGGATTTTTACGGCGCCATGGACGGTGCGAGCAAATTCGTCAAAGGGGATGCCATCGCGGGGATCATCATCGTGATGATCAATATTATTTTCGGAATCGTAATCGGCATGCTGCAGCAGGGGATGAGCATACAAGAAGCTGCGTCTCACTTTACAATGCTGACGGTCGGTGACGGTATCGTTTCTCAAATGCCGGCCTTGCTCATTTCAACGGCTACGGGGATTGTCGTGACGAGAGCGGCCTCTGAAGGAAACCTCGGTCACGATATTACAGGCCAGCTGTTTGCTTATCCGAAGCTCTTGTATGTAGCCGCGGGAACTGTACTTTTGCTCGGTCTGCTTACACCGATCGGCATTCTGCTGACGGGGCCGATCGCCGGTCTGCTTGCATTCGGCGCTTATATGCTGTCCAAAGCGGATAAGCCGAGCGAAGAAGAGGAAGAAATTCTTGAAGAAGAGGCTCAGGCGGATGAACTGAAAAGCCCGGAAAGCGTTGTGCAGCTTTTACATATTGATCCGATTGAATTTGAGTTCGGATACGGACTCGTGCCGCTTGCAGACGCGGGGCAGGGCGGTGATCTTCTTGACCGCATCGTCATGATCAGACGTCAGCTTGCGCTTGAATTGGGACTTGTCATTCCGGTTGTGCGCATCAGGGATAATATCGCGCTCCAGCCGAATGAATACAGATTGAAAATTAAAGGCAATGAAGTCGCTAAAGGAGAGCTCCTGCTGGATCATTACTTAGCGATGTCACCGACGCCTGAAGATGACGTCATTGAAGGCATTGAAACGATTGAACCGTCGTTCGGACTTCCCGCAAAATGGATCAGCGAAGCTGCAAAAGATGAAGCGGACATGCTGGGGTATACAGTTGTTGATCCGGCGTCAGTCGTATCTACGCATATTACAGAAAAAATTAAGCAGCATGCTCACGAACTGGTCGGCAGACAGGAAACAAAGCAGCTGATCGATCATCTGAAGGAAAATTATCCTGTGCTTGTTGAGGAAGTCACGCCAAACCCTCTTTCTGTCGGCGATATTCAAAAGGTGCTTGCCAAATTGCTGAGAGAAAAAGTTTCAATCAGAAACTTGGTGACCATTTTTGAAACTCTTGCCGATTACGGAAGATTAACGACAGATTCAGACCTTTTGACAGAATACGCGAGACAGTCGCTTGCCAAACAAATCACGGCACAATATGCGAGAGAGCATGAAACGCTGAAGGTCATCACATGCTCAGGCCGGGTGGAAAAAGCGATTGCAGACGGGGTTCAGCAGACTGAACAGGGCAATTACCTGTCACTCGATCCTGAGGTTTCAGACAGCATCATCCGTTCTGTCGCTAAAGAGGCCGAGCAGCTTTCCATCCGTCAGGAGTCAGCGATTCTTCTTTGCTCTCCTGCTGTCAGAATGTATGTAAAACAGCTGTTAGAACGGTATTTCCCTGATCTTCCGGTTCTTTCTTATAATGAGCTGGAAGCAAATGTTGAAGTACAGAGCATTGGAGTGGTGGATATTTAATGAAAATAAAAAAATTTACAGCCGCTTCAATGCAGGATGCCGCGAAGCAAATCAAAAAGGAACTCGGCAATGATGCCGTTATTTTACATTCCAAACAAGTAAAGAAACGAAAATGGCTGGGGCTGCGGTCGCAGCAGGCCGTCGAAGTGATAGCGGTTTTAGATCGTGACGTCAGGGAAGCGAGAAAAACGCCGCCGGCTGCCGCTGGAGAAATGAAAAAGACGGAAACGGCGGAGAAAGCTGAGCCTGTTCAGCCGCCGCGTCTTCCGGATCAAAGTATTTCTGGCGAACTGGCGCATTTGAAAGAAGTGCTCCCTGAACCATTAAAAAAAGCCGAGAGACTATTGAAGCAAGCTGGGCTTCCTGATCATACGCAAAACGCCGTACTCAGTGAATTGCTCAGTTCTTCAATTGTTTCCGGAGATTTAACTGAAGATAATGTCAGCTCAAAACTGCAGGATTTGTTAGTGAAAAAACTCCCTTTGGCAGACAGGTGGCAGGAAGGGATTCAATCAAAATACGTCGTGCTTTTCGGTTCAACCGGGGCCGGCAAAACGACTACACTTGCGAAACTTGCGGCCTCATCAATGCTGACAGAGCATAAAAAAATTGCCTTTATGACGACGGATACTTACCGGATTGCCGCGGTCGAGCAGCTGAAGACATATGCGGAGCTGCTTCAGGCTCCTCTTGAAGTATGCTATTCAAAGGAAGAATGTCTGAAGGCACTGGAAAAATTCGCTGAATACGACCATGTTTTCATTGATACAGCCGGCAGAAACTTTAAAGAAGAGCAGTATATTACGGAATTACAAGAGATGATTCCGTTTGAATCAGGATTACAATCCTTTCTCGTATTATCGGCATCTGCAAAATATGAAGATATGAAACAGGTGCTGAAACAGTTTTCCGGTGTGCCGGTCAATCAATTCATTTTCACGAAAACGGATGAAACCGCCTCACTCGGCTCCGTGTTTCAAGTGCTGTCGGAATCAAGAATCGGCGCCGCCTATTTGACAAATGGACAGGATGTGCCTGAAGACATCCTATCGGCTTCACCAAAAGAGTTTGTAAGGATGCTTTTGGCATGAAACCCGATCAGGCAGAGTCATTAAGAAGGAAAATGAGAGAGCGGCAAATGATCAAGCCGGAGCTTTATGAGAAAAAAGCGAAGACATTAGCCGTCATCAGCGGTAAAGGCGGCGTCGGAAAATCTAATTTAACATTAAACATGGCAGTTGCCCTGCAGGAAAAAGGAAAAAAAGCACTCATCATTGATCTTGACATCGGAATGGGCAACATTGATGTGCTGATCGGCGCTGCTTCTTCCCGCACCATTATTGATGTGATGGAGAATCGGCATGCATTGGCTCAATCACTTTCCTCCGGTCCGAAAGGCCTTCGCTACATATCCGGAGGAACGGGGCTTGAGGCGATCTATCAAGCAGACAGAGAGAAGTGGTCGGTTTTTATGAATGGTCTTTCCGCTGTATTAAGCGATTTTGATTACGTTCTGTTTGATATGGGAGCGGGACTTTCAAAAGAACAGCTGCCGTTTATTTTATCGGCGGAAGACATTCTCGCCGTGACAACGCCTGAGCCGACGGCCATTATGGATGCCTACAGCGCGATCAAACATCTTTTGCTTGCGGATGAACGGCTGACCGTAAACATTGCCGTCAATCGCGCCCGCGCCCAAAAACAGGCGCTGGACACGTACAACCGCCTTTCTCATGCGATTCACACGTTTTTAGGCGCGGAGGTGCGTTTCGCCGGCTCCATACCCGATGATCCGCTAGTAAGTCAAGCCGTCATTGACCAGGTGCCTTTTTTAATAAAAAGTCCTCAAGCAAAAGCCAGCAGGTCCGTCCGTCTTCTGACGGATGTCTTGTTTCAAACGGAAGAAAACAAACCAAGAGAAGAGAAACCGGCATTTATTGAGAGATTATCTTCTTTTTTATTGAGGAGGACTTTACAGTGATTCGTGTGCTTGTCGTTGATGACTCAGCTTTTATGAGAAAGATGATTACCGATTTTCTGGCTGCGGAAGTGCAGATAGAAGTCATCGGGACAGCCAGAAACGGGGAAGAGGCGCTGAAGAAAATAGAGCTTCTCAAACCGGATGTTGTCACGCTTGATATTGAAATGCCGGTCATGAACGGAACGGATACATTGCGGAAGATCATCAGCATATATAAACTTCCCGTCATCATGGTATCGAGCCAGACACAGCAAGGGAAGGACCGAACGATCAACTGCCTGGAAATGGGCGCTTTTGATTTTATCACTAAGCCTTCCGGATCGATTTCACTTGATCTTTATAAAATTAAAGAGCAGCTGATTGAGAGAGTGATTGCAGCCGGGCTGTCCCGCGCACAAAAACCTGAGGCGGCAGTGAAAGAGCCTTCTATCCCGGAACGTCCGGCTTTGGCGGGATTTGAAAGACCGAAAGCAAAATCCGCCAAGCAGGCCGTATTTATCGCGACCTCTACAGGCGGACCGCGTGCCCTGCAAAAGGTGATTCCGAAACTGCCGAAGGATTTAAAGGCGCCTGTATTTGTCGTTCAGCACATGCCTGAAGGCTTCACCGCTTCACTTGCAGACAGACTCAACCATTTGTCAGATATTCAGGTCAAAGAAGCGGAAAACGGTGAAGAAGCGAAAGACGGATGGGTGTACATCGCGCCCGGCGGAAAAAATATGACGGTTGCAGAGGAAGGCGGAAGGCTCCGCATCATTCTTGACGTTCATGATACGGAAAGCCGGCATAAACCGTCAGCCGATTATTTGTTTCGGTCGGCAAGCCGCTTATCCGATTACGAAAAGGTAGCCGTCATTATGACAGGCATGGGCAGCGACGGAACCGAAGGCGTAAAAGAAATGCTCAGAACAGGCGGCGTTAAAACGATTGCGGAATCGGACGAATCCTGTGTTGTGTTCGGAATGCCGAAGTCAGCGATAAAGGCGGGCCTCATTCATGAGATTAAACATGTGGAAGATATCGCGGCATCCATCACCGGATGTGTGAAAAAAGAGAGGGTGTGAATCAATTGGATATGAATCAATATTTAGATGTCTTTATTGATGAAAGTAAAGAGCACTTACAGACATGTAACGAAAAGCTGCTGCTGTTGGAAAAAGATCCGGCAGACCTTCAGCTTGTGCATGACATCTTCAGAGCTGCCCATACGCTGAAAGGCATGAGCGCAACGATGGGATATACAGATCTGGCGCATTTAACCCACCTGATGGAAAATGTGCTGGACGCCATCCGCAACGGAGAAATGCCCGTTACATCGGATTGGCTGGACGTGCTGTTTGAAGCGCTTGATCATCTTGAAGAGATGGTGCAGTCCATTATTGACGGAGGAGACGGCAAACGTGATATTTCTGAAGTAAGTGCGAAGCTCGACGTAAATGCGGTGCATGAGACTGCGGCTTCAGCCGAAACAGCAGAACCGCCGGCTTCAAAACAACAGACTTCAACTGAATGGAATTATGATGAGTTCGAACGGACTGTTATTGAAGAGGCGGAAGAGCAAGGATTCAGCCGCTATGAAATAACGGTTTCCCTGAATGAAAGCTGCATGCTCAAAGCCGTGCGCGTGTACATGATATTTGAAAAGCTGAATGAAGCCGGGGAAGTCGCAAAAACGATACCCGCCGCGGAAGTACTTGAGACGGAAGATTTCGGAACGGATTTTCAGGTGTGTTTCTTGACAAAACAGCCTGCTGAAGAAATTAAAGAACTCATCAGCGGCATTTCAGAAGTGGAGAAAGTCGAAATTTCTGCCGGTGCGCCGTTAAAAACGGCCGAAAAACCGCAAGCGGCTGAACCGGTGAAGGAAACTCCGGTTAAAAAGGCTGAAAAAACGCCGAAGCCGCAAGCGAAAACGGAAGAACAGCCGAAGCATCACAGCGGCTCGAAAACGATTCGTGTCAACATTGAAAGACTGGATTCTTCAATGAATCTTTTTGAAGAACTTGTCATTGACCGCGGACGTCTTGAGCAGATCGCCAAAGAGCTTGACCACAATGAGCTGACTGAAACCGTTGAACGCCTGACCAGAATTTCGGGCGACCTTCAGTCTATTATTCTTAATATGCGGATGGTGCCGGTAGAAACCGTCTTTAACCGTTTCCCGAGAATGATCCGCCAGCTTCAAAAGGAATTAAACAAGAAAATCGAATTGTCCATCATCGGAGCTGAAACGGAGCTGGACCGCACGGTGATTGATGAAATCGGCGATCCGCTTGTGCATTTAATCAGAAACAGCATCGATCACGGCATTGAATCGCCTGAAGTGCGGGTGAATAAAGGAAAACCGGAATCGGGTCATGTCGTGCTTAAGGCATATCACAGCGGCAATCATGTCTTTATTGAGGTTGAAGATGACGGGGCCGGCCTGAACAGAAAGAAAATTCTTGAAAAAGCGCTCGAGCGGAGTGTAATCACCGAACGTGATGCTGAAACGCTTGAAGATAATGAGATTTACGAGCTTATTTTTGCTCCTGGCTTCTCGACTGCCGATCAAATTTCTGACATTTCAGGGCGGGGCGTCGGCCTGGATGTCGTAAAAAATAAACTCGAATCACTCGGCGGCTCTGTCAGTGTCAAATCCGCGGAAGGTCAAGGTTCTCTTTTCAGTATCCAGCTTCCGCTGACACTTTCAATTATATCCGTTCTTCTCATTAAACTGGAAGAAGAGACGTTTGCGATACCGATTTCTTCTATTATAGAGACGGCTGTTATTGATAAGAAAGATATCCTGCAGACGCATGACAGAGAAGTGATTGATTTCAGAGGCCAAATCGTTCCGATCGTCTATCTGAAAAAAGAATTCGGCATTACGGATTCAAAACAGGATGCCGATCAGTTCCATGTAATCGTCGTGAAAAAGGGCGATAAATCCACTGCTTTTGTCGTGGACTCTTTTATCGGACAGCAGGAAGTCGTACTGAAATCACTCGGCGACTATTTGACGAACGTCTTTGCGATTTCCGGCGCTACGATTCTCGGAAACGGAGAAGTGGCGCTGATTATTGATTGCAATGCGCTGATCTACTAAAACGACACGAGGAGGTGCCCGCATGACTGCTGAAATCAAAACAGGTGAAAAAATGATTGTGTTTATGATAAACGGGAAAGAATACGCTATCTCAGTTTCCCAGGTGAAATCAATTGAAAAGTGGCAAAAACCGACGAGGGTCCCGGGGGTGGAATCTTATATCCGCGGCGTTATCAATCTGCGCGGAGTGATTACCCCGGTTCTTGATTTAAGAAAACGTCTGAACCAGCCTGAACAGGACATCACAGAAGAGACACGGATTATCATCATTTCTTACCGTGACGCCGATGTCGGATGGGTCGTGGATGAGGCCAATGACGTCATCACCGTGCATGAAAATGAAATTGAATCCGCGCCTGAAAGCCAGACAAAGGAAACGGATGTGTGGATTAAACAGATCGTCAAGCAAGATAACAGGCTCCTCAATATTATCGATGCGCATGCGGTGCTGGATAAAGGTGCTTCGGCATCTGCGTCCGGAGAGCCGAATGCTTAAAGGGGAAAAGACAACATGAGTAAGTTTGAAGCGATCAAAGAAGAGCAGATGGATATTTTGCGGGAAGTCGGAAATATCGGGGCGGGTCACTCGGCTTCTGCCATGGCTCAGCTGCTGAACAGAAAGATAGACATGGAAGTGCCGTTTGCGACTTTATTGACATTTGATGAGCTCGCTGATTTTTTCGGCGGGGCTGAAACGCCGGTCGCCAGTATCTTTTTAAGAATGGAAGGCGACATGACCGGTTCTATCTTTCTCATCATGCCTTTTGATCAAGCGGAACAGTTTATCAGAGAGCTGATCGGAAATCCGGATTTTGATATTGACCAGTTGGGTGAAGATCATTTGAGTTCTTCTGCTTTACATGAGTTCGGCAATATTTTAGCAGGCTCCTATTTAACGGCATTGGCTGATTTGACAAAGCTTGAGATTTACCCGAGCGTGCCGGAAATCTCACTTGATATGTTCGGCGCGGTTATCAGTGAAGGACTGATGGAGCTCAGCCAAGTCGGAGAGCATGCCATTGTCGTGGATACTTCTATTTTTGACCAGGGCAGCCGGCAGGAGCTCAAAGCCCATATGTTTATGCTCCCGGACTATGATTCTTTTGAAAAGCTCTTCGTCTCATTGGGTGCGGCTTTATGAGCCGTGCGGAAGCCGCAGTCGTTAAAGTGGGGATTGCGGATGTTCAAGTCGCGCGTTACCCGGATAAAATCCGAACCTCGGGACTCGGTTCATGCGTGGGGCTGGTTTTATACGATAAAGACAAACAAACGGCAGGACTCGTTCACGTCATGCTGCCGGACTCCGGTTTATCAAAAACGGCGGAGCTCAACCGTGCAAAATACGCGGACACCGCCGTTAAGATGACAATTGATATGCTTTTGAAAGCCGGCTGCCGCAAGTTTGCCCTGAAGGCAAAACTCGCCGGGGGAGCGGAGATGTTTAAGTTTAAAATGACAAACGACCTGATGAAAATCGGTCCGAGGAATGTAGCGGCTATCAAAGAGCAGCTTTCATTGTATAACATTCCGGTCATCAGTGAAGATACGGGCGGCTCAAGCGGCCGGACGATTGAATTTGAGCCAAAGTCCTGCATGCTGCACATTCGAACTGTTAAACAAGGTGAAACAACGATTTAATAAAGGTATGAGGTAGGGGGATAACAATGCAATCCTTGAATTATGAAGATCAGGTGCTTTGGTCGCGCTGGAAAGAGTGGAAAGATCCTAAAGCCGGTGATGATTTAATGCGCCGTTACATGCCGCTGGTCACATATCATGTCGGCAGAATTTCCGTCGGACTGCCGAAATCGGTGCATAAAGACGATCTAATGAGCCTTGGTATGCTTGGTTTATATGATGCCCTGGAAAAATTTGACCCCGGCCGGGATTTAAAATTTGATACCTATGCCTCGTTTAGAATTCGCGGTGCAATCATCGACGGGCTGCGTAAAGAAGATTGGCTGCCCAGAACTTCACGGGAGAAGACAAAAAAAGTCGAAGCGGCAATCGAAAAACTTGAACAGCGCTACCTTCGGAATGTGACGCCTTCAGAGATCGCAGAAGAGCTGGGCATGACGGAACAGGACGTAGTATCAACGATGAATGAAGGTTTTTTTGCCAATCTCTTATCAATTGATGAAAAGCTTCACGACCAGGATGACGGTGAGAATATTCAAGTGATGATCAGAGATGACAAAAATGTGCCGCCGGAAGAAAAAATCATGAAGGACGAGCTGATCGCTCAGCTTGCGGGCAAAATTCACGAGCTCTCTGAAAAAGAGCAACTTGTCGTCAGTTTATTCTATAAAGAAGAACTGACTTTGACCGAAATCGGACAAGTCCTGAACCTTTCGACGTCGCGGATTTCACAGATTCATTCAAAGGCGCTGTTTAAATTAAAGCACCTGCTTGAAAAAGTAATTCAATAATGAACTCATGGTTAGCGAGTGAAAAACATGTCAACACTATTATGGCTTTTAAGCTTTGTGCTTCACGGCGTACTGCTTTATGCCGTCATTATTCTGTACACGAGGTTTTCAGCCCTCAAGGAGACGGAGCGCCAGCAGAAGAAGATTCTTGAAGAGACGGAAAACACTCTTGCAGCGTTTCTGCTTGAGCTGAAAGAAGAAAATGAAAGACTCGAAGACGCAAAAAGCCGGAATGATCAAGCACCTGACGCAGAAGACGCCGAACCCCGGCCGGAACCGAAAAAAGAGCCTGATATTCCGGACCACATGGAAAAGCTCATCAGTGCAACGGAACGGGCTGAAAGTGATGAAAACAGCGGCGCGCATTCGTTTGAAGAACGTGTTTCAGAATTATATGAACAAGGGCTCACCCCCGCGGAAATCGCCAAACGGGTGCAGAGCGGAAAGACAGAAATCGAGCTGTTTTTAAAATTTCGCGGCAAAGCTGTAAAGGATTCTTGATTGTCGCATAAAGCTGTGTTATATTATGTCTTGGTGTTAAATACACACGCTTAACGATTTATGCAGAGGGTGCTGCAAACGGCAGTTCTGCACAAAAATGACCTAAGCGGAGGAAAAAAACCATTTTATTAGGAGGAAATCACATGTCAGTTATTTCTATGAAACAATTGCTTGAAGCTGGTGTTCACTTCGGCCACCAAACACGCCGCTGGAACCCAAAAATGAAGCGTTACATTTTCACGGAGCGTAACGGAATCTACATCATTGACCTTCAAAAAACAGTGAAAAAAGTAGAGGAAGCTTACAACTTCACGAAAAACCTTGCTGCTGAAGGCGGAAAAATCCTTTTCGTCGGCACAAAAAAACAAGCTCAGGATTCTGTTAAAGAAGAAGCTGTACGCTCTGGCATGTACTATGTCAACCAACGCTGGTTGGGCGGTACACTGACAAACTTCGAAACAATCCAAAAACGCATTAAGCGTCTGAAAGACATCGAGAAAATGCAAGAAAACGGTACATTTGAAGTACTTCCGAAAAAAGAAGTTGTTCAATTGAAAAAAGAATTAGAGCGTCTTGAAAAATTCCTCGGCGGAATTAAAGACATGAAGGATCTTCCTGATGCATTATTCATCATCGATCCTCGCAAAGAGCGCATCGCTGTTGCGGAAGCTCGCAAATTGAACATTCCTATCATCGGAATCGTAGATACAAACTGTGATCCTGATGAAATTGATGTCGTAATCCCTGCAAACGATGACGCAATCCGCGCTGTCAAACTTCTTACTTCTAAAATGGCAGATGCTATTCTTGAAGCGAAGCAAGGCGAAGAAGAAGCGGAAGCTGCTGAAGAGACTGCACCTGAAACAGAAACGACAACTGCGTAACCTAATCAAAAGGTGATAAGAGGGACTGCCTTTTATCACCTTTTTTCAAGAAAAATGTATCTATACATATCTTGTTTACACATATAAGGAGGAATTCAAATGGCTATTACTGCACAGCAGGTAAAAGAACTGCGTCAAAAAACAGGCGCTGGTATGATGGACTGTAAAAAAGCACTGACTGAAACTGACGGAGATATGGACAAAGCAATCGACCTTCTGAGAGAAAAAGGAATTGCGAAAGCGGCTAAAAAAGCTGACCGTATCGCTGCTGAAGGTTCTACTCTTATTAAAACTGACGGCAACAAAGGCGTTATCTTAGAAGTAAACTCTGAAACTGATTTCGTTGCGAAAAACGAAGGCTTCAAAGAGCTTCTGAACACGCTTGCTGACCACCTTCTTGCAAACGCTCCTGCTGATCTTGAAGAAGCGATGGGTCAAAAGATGGAAAACGGTTCTACTGTTGAAGAATACATCACAAGCAACGTTGCTAAAATCGGAGAGAAAATCACTCTTCGCCGTTTTGCTGTTCTTACAAAAGAAGACAGCGAAGCGTTCGGTGCTTACCTTCACATGGGAGGCCGCATCGGCGTATTATCCGTTCTTAGCGGAACAACTGACGAAGATCTTGCAAAAGACATCGCGATGCATGTTGCAGCGGTAAATCCTCGTTATATTTCCCGCGACCAAGTGTCTGAAGAAGAAGCAAACCATGAGCGTCAGATCCTGACTCAGCAAGCTCTTCAAGAAGGCAAACCGGAAAACATCGTAGCTAAAATGGTTGAAGGCCGTCTGAACAAATTCTTCGAAGAAATTTGCTTATTAGACCAAGCTTTCGTTAAAAACCCAGACGAAAAAGTGAAACAAGTTGTGGCTGCGAAAAACGCATCTGTTAAAACTTACGTCCGCTACGAAGTTGGAGAAGGCATTGAAAAACGCCAAGAAAACTTTGCTGAAGAAGTTATGAACCAAGTGAAAAAATAATGGCGGAAAGCCTTGGCGAATCTTTCGCGGCTTTTCAGGCAGTATAGGGGACACTACTTGTGTTCCCTATTTTTAAAACTATATTTACAAACCTTTTTTTCTCTTGCATAATAGGAAACGGCAATGTTTACACTTGGAGGTTATTATGGAAAAACCAAAATACAATCGTATCGTTTTAAAGCTTAGCGGAGAAGCATTGGCAGGAGAGCAGGGAAACGGCATTAATCCGACTGTTATCCAATCCATCGCTAAACAGGTAAAAGAAATCGCTGAGCTTGACGTCGAAGTGGCCGTAGTTGTAGGCGGCGGCAACTTATGGCGCGGAAAAACAGGCAGTGACTTAGGAATGGACCGTGCGACGGCCGATTATATGGGCATGCTTGCTACTGTCATGAACTCACTTGCCCTGCAGGACAGCCTGGAAACGCTCGGAATTCAGTCCAGAGTGCAGACATCAATTGAAATGCGTCAGGTCGCTGAGCCTTATATCAGAAGAAAAGCCATCCGCCACCTGGAGAAAAAACGCGTTGTGATTTTTGCCGCGGGAACAGGAAACCCTTATTTCTCTACGGACACAACCGCAGCGCTGCGTGCCGCTGAAATCGAAGCGGATGTGATTTTAATGGCGAAAAATAATGTCGACGGTGTGTATAATGCCGATCCGAGAAAAGATGAGTCAGCTGTTAAATACGAAAAATTATCTTATCTCGATGTGTTAAAAGACGGGCTGGAAGTCATGGATTCTACGGCTTCTTCACTATGTATGGATAATGATATTCCGCTGATCGTCTTTTCTATTATGGAAGAAGGAAATATTAAGCGTGCCGTAATCGGCGAATCAATCGGAACGATCGTAAGGGGGAAATAACGTTGTCAAACGAAGTATTAACACAAACAAAAGAACGCATGGAAAAAGCGGTTGCTGCTTATTCACGTGAATTGGCGTCAGTCCGCGCGGGACGTGCCAACCCATCTCTATTGGATAAAGTGACAGTAGAATACTACGGTGCCCAAACACCTTTAAACCAGCTGTCTTCCATCAATGTGCCTGAAGCGCGTATGCTTGTTGTCACACCGTATGACAAAACGGCAATCGGCGATATTGAAAAAGCGATCCTGAAAGCTGATCTTGGCGTAACTCCGACAAGTGACGGAACAATTATCCGCATCGCGATCCCGGCTCTGACGGAAGAAAGACGTAAAGAACTTGTCAAAGTCGTGAAAAAATACGCGGAAGAAGCGAAAGTAGCAGTCCGTAATGTCCGCCGTGACAGCAACGATGACCTCAAAAAACTTGAGAAAAACGGGGACATTACAGAAGACGAGCTTCGTGCTTCCAGTGAAGACGTTCAAAAGTTGACAGATGAATATGTGTCAAAAATTGACAGTGTCACGAAGGACAAAGAAAAAGAAATCATGGAAGTTTAATGAAAAACTATGTACAATAGATAATGTGAAAAGACCCTCTCATGTTTACAGGGGGTTTTTTTGTTAATACTGTTGATTACATTGATCATCAGCAACGCAACCTTTTTGGGTGACGGAGGAATCTCATGCTCAACATACTCAAAAATTGGAAGAATCAGCAGAATGCGGCTTCCAACTTAGAACGGTATACAAAAGAAGACATACTGAAGGGTGAAATTCCCGCACACATTGCCATTATTATGGACGGAAACGGACGCTGGGCGAAGAAGCGCTCACTCCCGCGGATTGCCGGACATCATGAAGGAATGAAAGTGGTAAAAAGGGTGACAAAGCTCGCAAATCAGCTCGGCGTTAAAGTTCTGACTCTTTATGCGTTTTCAACTGAGAATTGGAAGCGCCCGAAGATGGAAGTCGACTTTTTGATGAAGCTTCCGGAAGAGTTCCTGAATACGTATCTTCCTGAATTGATAGAGGAAAATGTACAGGTGAAAATTATCGGAGATGAATCCGCGCTCCCTTCTCATACGTACAGGGCGATTGAGAAGGCCGTAAAAGATACAGAACAAAATGACGGGCTGATTCTCAATTTCGCTTTGAACTACGGCGGACGCACGGAAATCGTCAATGCGGCAAAAGCACTGGCCGAACAGGTGAAAAGCGGCACGCTGAATATCGAAGACATTGATGAAGCGCTCTTTTCCGGGCATTTAATGACAGAATCAATCCAGGACCCGGAGCTGCTCATCAGAACGAGCGGAGAAATCAGACTGAGCAACTTTATGCTTTGGCAGGTGGCTTACAGTGAATTTGTTTTTACAGATGTCCTGTGGCCCGATTTTAAAGAAGATCACTTTCTGCAGGCAGTGGGAGAATTTCAGCAGCGGGGCCGGAGGTTTGGCGGAATTTAGAGGATGGTGGAAATGAAACAAAGATTGTTAACAGGTGTTCTGGCAGCGGCACTATTTTTATTTTTGGTTATTTTCGGAGGATTGCCGTTCACCGTATTTGTTTACGTGATGGGAAGTATAGCGCTTTTTGAGCTTTTGCGGATGAAAAAGCTCAGATTTTTTTCTTTTCCGGGTCTGATCAGCCTCTTATTGTTATGGCTGTATATGATGCCGGACAAATATCATTTTTTCGATGCGAAAATGGAAGTAACGATTTTCGCCGTATTGATTCTGCTCAGCTATACGGTGCTCGTGAAAAACACCTTTACGTTTGACGAAGTCGGGTTTATCGTTCTCGCGACGGTATATATCGGACTGTGTTTTCATTATTTTATTGAAATCAGAAACATTGAAACAAACGGGCTTTTGTATATCTTTTATGCCTGCGTTGTCATATGGTCAACGGACTCAGGCGCATATTTCGTCGGAAAGTCGCTCGGGAAGCGGAAGCTGTGGCCCGAAATCAGTCCCAACAAAACGGTGGAAGGGTTTCTCGGCGGTATTGTCATCGCCCTTATTTTTACGGCTGTTTTTCAGCTGTTTGCGCACCTTCCGATTTCATACCCGGTTCTTTTGGTCATCACGCTTGTTCTGTCTGTGTTCGGACAGATCGGGGATTTGGTTGAATCAGCGCTTAAGCGGCACTATGATGTGAAGGATTCGGGGAAAATCCTTCCCGGGCACGGCGGCATTTTAGACCGATTTGACAGCTTTTTGTTTGTCATGCCGTTCTTATACTTTCTGCTTGCGCTTTTTTCATGAGAAAGGCTAATATGAAAATAAGACCGATCTGGACGCATAGAATGGGAGTGGCATTTTGAAGAATATTTGTCTTTTAGGAGCAACAGGATCAATCGGGGAGCAGACGTTAGACGTATTGCGCATGCATCAAGATCAGTTCCGTCTCGTCTCGATGACTTTCGGTAAAAACGCCGAGAAAGCGATCCCGTTGATCAGAACGTTTCAGCCGAAATATGTAGCAGTCGGCGACATGGATACATATCAAAAAGTGAAAGAAGCGTCTTTTTCTCATGAATGTCAAATCGGCATCGGAGAAGAAGGCCTGATTGAAGCGGCAGTCATGGACGAAGTGGATATCGTGGTCAATGCGCTGCTTGGAAGCGTCGGTTTAATCCCGACTTTGAAAGCGATTGAACAGAAAAAAACAATTGCGCTTGCAAATAAGGAAACTCTCGTCACTGCCGGGCATATAGTGAAAGGACACGCAAAACGATACGGTGTTCCTCTTCTTCCGGTCGACAGCGAACATTCCGCTATTTTTCAGGCGCTGCAAGGCGAACAGAGCAAAAATATCGAGCGCCTGATCATTACGGCATCCGGCGGCAGTTTCAGAGATAAAACGCGGCAGGAGCTTGAGTCTGTAACGATTGCCGACGCCCTTAATCACCCGAACTGGTCGATGGGTGCAAAGATTACGATTGACTCGGCTACAATGATGAATAAAGGGCTTGAAGTCATTGAAGCGCATTGGCTGTTTGACATTCCGTATGAACAGATTGACGTTGTATTACATAAAGAGAGCATCATTCATTCGATGGTTGAATTTCACGACAGAAGCGTCATCGCCCAGCTTGGAAATCCGGACATGAGGGTGCCGATTCAATACGCGCTGACATATCCGGACCGGCTGCCTCTGCCTGAAGCAAAAAGGCTTGAATTATGGGAGATCGGAAGCCTTCATTTTGCGAAAGCTGACTTTGAAAGGTTCCGCTGCTTACAATTTGCCTTTGAATCAGGTAAAATAGGGGGAACGATGCCGACGGTTTTAAATGCGGCCAACGAAGAAGCCGTTGCCGCTTTTCTTGCCGGACGGATTTCATTCTTATCGATTGAGGACCTGATTGAAAAAGCATTGGACCGCCACAGCGTAATTCAGGATCCGAGTCTTGCGGATATCCAAGAAGTGGACAAAGACACCCGGGGATACGTTAATTCAATACTCACATAAGGTGGTATGTTCGTGAATACAGTTATCGCGTTTATTATTATTTTCGGAACGCTCGTTTTTTTCCATGAGCTCGGGCATTTATTGCTCGCCCAAAGAGCGGGAATCCTTTGCCGTGAATTTGCGATCGGCTTCGGCCCTAAAATCTTTTCATTTAAAAAGAATGAAACCGTGTATACGATCAGACTCCTTCCGGTCGGGGGGTTCGTCCGCATGGCCGGTGAAGACCCGGAGATGATTGAAGTCAAACCCGGTTATACCGTCGGGCTTCTTTTTAATAAAGATGACGAAGTGGAAAAAGTCATCATTAATCAAAAGGAAAAATATCCCGACGCTTTAATTATCGAGGTGGAGACGGCTGATCTTGAGCACGAAATGAAGATTACCGGGTACGAGCAGGGGAAAGAAGATGAACTGGCGGGCTTTACTGTCAGTCAGACCTCTTTTTTTATCGTAGACGGAGAAGAAGTGCAGATTGCGCCTTACAATCGACAATTCGGGTCTAAACCCGTATGGAAGCGGATTAAGGCGATTGCTGCCGGTCCGATAATGAACTTCATCTTAGCGTATGTCATTCTCGTCATGCTCGGATTCATTCAAGGCGTGCCTTCGAATCAGCCTGAGCTCGGGAAGCTGACAGACAATGGACGCGCAGCTGCTGCCGGTTTAAAAGAAGGCGACTATATCCAGAGCATTAACGGTGAAAAAATGAGGTCATGGACCGACATCGTGACAGCAGTAAAAGAAAATCCCGGGAAAAAAATCGATGTCGCCGTCAAACGGGACGGCAAATCGTTTCATATCTCGGTTACACCTGAAGCTGTAAAAGATGAAAATAAAAAAACAATCGGCCGCTTCGGCTCTTATGCGCCGACTGAAAAAGGCGCGCTTGCAGCGATTGCTTACGGCGCGACATCTACCGTTGATGTCACAAAAGCGATCCTGACCAATCTGAGCAAACTTGTGACAGGCCAGTTTAAGCTTGATATGCTTTCGGGCCCTGTCGGCATTTATGATATGACCGATCAAGTTGCAAAAACCGGTATTATCAACTTATTCCAGTTTGCGGCGTTTTTAAGCATCAACCTGGGAATCGTCAACCTGCTGCCGATACCGGCGCTTGACGGCGGACGGCTGCTGTTTTTATTCATTGAAGCAATCCGCGGCAAGCCGATAAACCGTGACAAGGAAGCATTTGTCGTATTTATCGGCGTAGCTTTCTTAATGCTTCTTATGCTGGTTGTCACATGGAACGATATCCAGCGTTTATTCTTATAATTGACTAGTAAAAAATCAGAGGTGCGAAGACATGAGACAAAGTTTGACGCTTATTCCGACCCTGAGAGAAGTGCCGGCTGATGCTGAAGCAAAAAGCCATAAGCTTCTGCTGAGAGCGGGATTTATCAGACAAAATACGAGCGGGGTTTACAGCTACATGCCCCTGGCTTACAGGGTCATTCAAAACATTCAGAAGATCGTGCGTGAAGAAATGGAAAAAATCAACGCGGTGGAAATGCTGATGCCGGCCCTTCAGCAGGCTGAAACATGGCAGGAATCAGGCAGATGGTATACGTACGGGCCTGAATTAATGCGTCTGAAAGACCGCCACGGCCGTGAATTTGCTTTAGGCGCGACACATGAAGAAGTCATTACTTCTCTCGTGCGCGATGAGGTGAAATCTTATAAGCGTCTGCCGCTCACTCTTTACCAGATCCAGTCTAAATTCAGAGATGAAAAACGCCCGCGTTTCGGGTTATTGCGCGGACGCGAATTCATCATGAAAGATGCGTATTCTTTCCATGCTTCTGAAGAAAGTCTGGAGGAAACGTACCAAAACATGTACGGCGCATACAGCAGCATTTTCGCACGCTGTGAATTAAACGTCCGTCCCGTTATTGCCGACTCAGGCGCGATGGGCGGAAAAGACACGCATGAATTTATGGCTCTTTCTGAAATAGGGGAAGATACCATCGCTTATTCCGATGGATCCTCTTACGCAGCCAATACGGAAATGGCGGAAGTTGTCATGAACAGCGAGCCGTCAGATGAAACACCCGAGGCATTGGAGAAAATTGATACGCCGAATGTCAAAAGCATTGAAGAGCTCGCTTCGTTCTTGCAGATCGAGCCGAGCGCCTGCATCAAATCAATGCTGTTTAAAGCGGATGACCGATTTGTTCTCGTGTTAGTAAGAGGCGATCATGAGGTCAATGACGTGAAAGTGAAAAACCTTCTGAACGCGGAAGTGGTTGAGCTTGCGTCTCATGAAGAAGTAGCGGAGAAACTTGGCACGGAGCCGGGATTTGCGGGGCCGATCGGCGCTGCCGGCGACATTGAGATTTATGCCGACCAAGCCGTGAAAGTAATGGTAAACGCCGTTTGCGGCGCGAATGAAAAAGACCGTCATTACCGAAACGTAAACATCGAACGTGACGCGTCTGTAAAAGCGTACGCCGATCTTCGAATCATTCAGGAAGGCGATCCGTCACCTGACGGAAAAGGCACGATCCGTTTCGCTGAAGGGATTGAGGTCGGACAAGTCTTTAAACTCGGCACGCGTTACTCTGAAGCGATGAATGCGACATACCTTGATGAAAACGGGCGTGCGCAGCCGATGTTGATGGGATGTTACGGAATCGGCGTGTCCAGAACGCTTTCTGCCATCGCTGAACAGCATCACGACGAAAAAGGCTTGATCTGGCCGAAGAGCGTTGCTCCGTATGATCTTCATATTTTGGCGCTGAATATGAAAAACGAAGCGCAAAAAGAGCTTGCTGAACAGCTTTACGGCAAATTCCAGGCGGAAGGTTATGAGGTATTATACGATGACCGCGCTGAACGCGCAGGCGTGAAGTTTGCTGATTCTGATCTGATCGGCCTTCCGATCCGCATCACTGTCGGAAAACGTGCCGACGAAGGCATCGTAGAAGTGAAAATCCGCAAAACCGGTGAATCTGCCGAAGTTTCAGTGGATGAGCTTTCTGAATTTATTAAGACGAAGTAATCACCATAACGAATCGTACAAAATCATGTTAAAATAGAGAAAAAAGAAGGTACCTCATCACCTGCGGAGGTACCTTCACTTATGATGTTTTAAGGGAGGGATACTGTCTGAATGGAACAGTTATCAGTAAACAGAAGACAGTTTCAGATTCTTCTGCAGCAGCTTAATATGACAGATGATACCTTCATGACATACTTTGAAGACGGAGAGATTGATAAACTGACAATCCATAAAGCAGAAAAAGCCTGGCATTTCCAATTTCGCTTTAAGGCTCTTTTGCCGTATCAAATATATGATTCATTCATGATGAGGTTAACACAATCGTTTGCTCACATCGCCCGTGTCACATCGTCTGTTCAGGTCATCGACCCTACAGTGACAGAGGAGCTTGTACAGGATTATTGGACACGCTGTATTGAAGAGCTTGAAGGAACCTCGCCGCCGATGGTGGCTCTTTTGAATCAGCAGAAACCGAAGCTCAAGGGAAATAAACTGATCGTGAAAACAAAAACAGATACAGAAGCATCTGCGCTCAAAAATAAATACAGCGCACTGATTCAGCACAGCTACCGCCAATTCGGCTTTCCGGAACTGCAGCTGGATACCGAAATTTTCGTATCTGACCAAGAAGTCCAGAAATTCCGCGAGCAAAAGCTTGCTGAAGATCAGGAGCGGGCGATGCAGGCGCTTATCGAGATGGAGAAGAAGGAAAAAGAGGGCGATGAGGATCAGGCACCGTCCGGACCGCTTGTCATCGGCTATCAAATTAAAGAGAACGAAGAAATCCGGACGCTTGACAGCATCATGGATGAAGAAAGAAGAATTACGGTGCAGGGGTTTGTGTTTGATGCTGAAACACGCGAGCTGAAAAGCGGACGCACGCTCTGCATTTTCAAAATCACGGACTATACAAACAGTATTTTAGTAAAAATGTTCGCCAGAGAAAAAGAAGACGCCGCTTTGATGAAAACGCTGAAAAAAGGCATGTGGGTGAAGGCGCGGGGAAGCATTCAAAACGATACATTCGTCAGAGACCTCGTCATGATTGCAAATGACGTGAATGAAATAAAAGCCAAAACCCGTGAAGACACCGCTCCTGAAGGCGAAAAACGGGTTGAACTTCATCTGCATTCTCCGATGAGCCAAATGGATGCTGTAACGGGCATCGGAAAGCTTGTCGAACAGGCGAAAAAATGGGGACATGAAGCGATTGCGTTAACTGATCACGCCGTTGTGCAGTCTTTCCCGGATGCCTATTCCGCCGCGAAAAAACACGGCATAAAAATGATTTACGGAATGGAAGCCAATATCGTGGATGACGGCGTTCCGATCGCATACAATCCAGCTCACCGTCTCCTGGAAGAAGACACATACGTCGTCTTTGACGTTGAAACGACAGGTCTGTCCGCAGTGTATGACACCATCATTGAGCTTGCCGCAGTCAAAATAAGAGGCGGAGAAATCATCGATAAATTCGAAGCGTTCGCCAATCCGCACCATCCGCTGTCAGCAACGACAATAGAGCTTACCGGGATTACGGACGACATGGTCCGCGACGCTCCCGATGTCGTTGACGTCGTCCGGGATTTTAAAGAATGGATCGGCGATGACGTGCTTGTGGCTCATAACGCCAGCTTTGATATGGGATTTTTAAATGTGGCGTACAAGCGTCTTTTGAAAACGGAAAAAGCGAAAAATCCGGTCATTGATACGCTGGAACTCGCGCGTTTCCTGTATCCTGAGTTTAAAAATCACCGCTTAAATACGTTATGTAAGAAGTTTGATATCGAATTAACCCAGCATCACCGAGCGGTCTTTGACGCTGAAGCAACGGGCTACCTGCTGTTGAAAATGCTCAAAGATGCCGCTGAAAAAGACATTTTTTATCATGATCAGCTGAATGAGAATATGGGACAATCCAATGCTTATCAAAGATCAAGGCCTTATCACGCTACATTGCTCGCCGTAAATGAGACCGGCCTTAAAAATCTGTTTAAGCTTGTGTCCATTTCTCATATTCAATATTTCTACAGAGTGCCGCGCATTCCGAGGTCGCAGCTTAATAAATACAGAGAAGGTCTGTTAATCGGCTCTGCCTGTGACAGGGGAGAGGTCTTTGAAGGCATGATGCAAAAATCACCTGAAGAGGTTGAAGATATCGCATCCTTCTATGATTATCTTGAAGTGCAGCCGCCGGAAGTATACAGACACCTTCTGCAGCTTGAGCTCGTCCGGGATGAAAAAGCGCTG
Organism: Bacillus sp. JK62; assembly: GCF_053663455.1. Taxonomy (NCBI): domain Bacteria; kingdom Bacillati; phylum Bacillota; class Bacilli; order Caryophanales; family Bacillaceae; genus Bacillus; species Bacillus sp. JK62. Next base: position 512,193 of record NZ_JBSJQA010000006.1, on the reverse strand, counting down.
AAAGAAATCATCGCCAACATCACGAAGCTCGGGGAAAAATTGAATAAGCCGGTCGTTGCCACCGGAAATGTCCACTATTTAAACGATGAGGATAAAATTTACCGGAAGATCTTAATATCTTCCCAAGGCGGCGCCAACCCGTTAAACCGGCACGAACTGCCTAAAGTGCACTTCAGAACGACAGATGAAATGCTGGATGCTTTCTCCTTTCTCGGTGCGGAAAAAGCGAAAGAAATCGTGGTTGACAATACGCAGAAAGTCGCTTCGATGATCGATGAGATCAAACCGATCAAAGACGATCTGTACACGCCGAAAATTGACGGAGCTGATGAAGAAATCCGTGAAATGAGCTATCAGCGCGCCAGAAGTATTTACGGTGAAGAGCTTCCTGAAATTGTGGAAGCGAGAATAGAAAAAGAATTAAAAAGCATCATCGGTCATGGATTCGCCGTTATTTATCTCATCTCTCATAAGCTTGTAAAACGGTCTCTGGATGACGGTTATCTCGTCGGCTCCCGGGGGTCCGTCGGTTCATCGCTTGTGGCGACCTTAACGGAAATCACTGAAGTGAATCCGCTCGCTCCGCACTATGTGTGCCCGAGCTGCCGATATTCCGAATTCTTTAATGACGGATCAGTCGGTTCCGGTTTTGACCTTCCGGATAAAAGCTGCCCGTCTTGCGGCACACCTTTGAAAAAGGACGGGCATGATATCCCGTTTGAAACGTTCTTAGGCTTTAAAGGTGACAAAGTACCCGATATCGACTTGAACTTTTCAGGTGAGTATCAGCCGCATGCCCATAACTACACGAAAGTATTGTTCGGTGAAGATAACGTGTATCGCGCGGGAACGATCGGCACCGTTGCGGAAAAGACGGCTTACGGATATGTGAAAGGCTATGCGGGCGACCACAACCTACACATGCGCGGCGCAGAGATCGACCGTCTGGTGCAGGGCTGCACCGGCGTTAAGAGAACGACCGGCCAGCACCCGGGGGGGATTATCGTTGTCCCGGATTACATGGATATTTACGATTTTTCCCCGATACAATTCCCGGCAGATGCGACGGGGTCTGAATGGAAAACGACTCATTTTGACTTCCACTCCATTCATGACAACCTGCTGAAGCTTGATATATTGGGGCACGATGATCCGACAGTCATCCGGATGCTCCAGGATTTAAGCGGAATTGATCCGAAGACGATTCCGACAGATGATCCGGAGGTTATGAAGATTTTCCAAGGCACAGAATCGCTCGGCGTCACTGAAGAGCAGATCGGCTGTAAAACGGGGACGCTCGGCATTCCTGAATTCGGGACGCGATTTGTGCGGCAGATGCTTGAGGATACGAAGCCGACGACGTTCTCCGAGCTTGTCCAGATTTCCGGGCTTTCCCACGGAACGGACGTATGGCTCGGCAATGCGCAGGAACTGATACACAACAATACGTGTGAGCTGAGCGAAGTGATCGGCTGCCGTGATGACATTATGGTTTACTTGATCTATCAGGGCCTTGAGCCTTCACTGGCCTTTAAAATCATGGAATTCGTCCGTAAAGGCAAAGGCCTGACGCCGGAATGGGAAGAAGAAATGAAAAAGAACAATGTGCCGAACTGGTATATTGATTCATGCAAAAAAATCAAATACATGTTCCCGAAAGCCCACGCCGCCGCATACGTGCTGATGGCGGTGCGGATTGCCTATTTTAAAGTGCATCACGCGCTTTTATATTATGCTGCGTATTTTACCGTCCGCGCAGATGACTTTGACATTGATACAATGATTAAAGGCTCGACCGCCATCAGAGCGGTGATGGATGATATCAGCTCTAAAGGGCTTGATGCTTCGCCGAAGGAGAAAAACCTCCTTACCGTGTTAGAGCTTGCGCTTGAAATGTGTGAGCGCGGCTATTCCTTCCAGAAGGTCGATCTATACCGTTCGAGCGCTTCGGAATTTATCATTGACGGCAACAGTCTCATCCCGCCGTTCAACTCAATTCCGGGACTCGGAACCAACGCCGCTCTCAATATTGTGAAAGCGCGGGAAGAAGGGGAGTTCCTTTCAAAAGAGGATCTTCAAAAACGCGGAAAAGTGTCAAAAACCATTTTAGAGTATTTAGACCGTCACGGCTGTCTTGAGTCGCTTCCGGACCAAAATCAGCTGTCTCTGTTTTAAGCTTTGTGCACAGCCTCCGAGCGGAGTTTGATTTGCATTAAATATATGGTTATGGTATAGTTTTATTGGAAATGCTAACGATTACCGAGGCAAAGAGTGGGGAAACCCGCTCTTTTGTATTGAACAGGCAATTTTGCCTCGACATGTCCATCGTTTTCTCAATGCCCCTGCTCTTTTGAAGCAGGGTTTTTATGCAGAGGAACGGCTGATATGATATCGACAGCACAAGGAGGAAAAACATGAGCAAAAAAGTGACTGATACCGTTCAAGGAATGGCTCAGCCCATACTGGATGACCTTCAGCTTGAACTCGTAGACATTGAATTTGTCAAAGAGGGTCAAAACTGGTTCCTTCGCGTGTTTATTGATTCCGATAACGGTGTTGATATTGAGGAGTGCGCCAAAGTCAGCGAAGCGTTAAGCGAAAAGCTGGATGAGGCCGATCCGATCACTCAGAACTACTTTCTTGAAGTATCTTCTCCTGGAGCCGAGCGTCCATTAAAGAAAAAAGCCGACTTCGAAAAATCACTGGGCAAAAATGTGTACATGAAAACGTACGAACCGATTGACGGTTTAAAAGTGTTTGAAGGCAAATTGGCTGAATTTGATGGACAAACTGTTACAATAGAGATGACGGTCAAAACAAGAAAGAAACGGGTCAATATTCCGTATGAAAAAATAGCTAACGCGAGATTAGCTGTAACATTTTAATGAATGAAGTATTAGTGTTTAAGGGGGGAGACCGCTAACATGAGCAGTGAACTATTAGATGCTCTCACTATTCTTGAAAAAGAAAAAGGCATCAGTAAAGACATTATCATCGAAGCAATTGAAGCTGCCTTAATTTCCGCGTATAAGCGAAATTTTAACCAGGCGCAAAACGTACGGGTCGATCTGAACCGTGAGACGGGCACGATCCGCGTGTTCGCAAGAAAGGATGTCGTAGACGAGGTATACGATTCAAGACTTGAAATCTCGCTTGACGACGCCCAGCACATCCATCCGAACTACCTTGTCGGAGATGTCGTTGAAATAGAAGTAACGCCGAAAGACTTCGGCCGCATTGCTGCGCAGACGGCGAAACAAGTGGTGACGCAGCGTGTCCGTGAAGCTGAGCGCGGCGTGATTTACTCAGAATTTATCGATCGTGAAGAAGACATCATGACGGGAATTGTACAGCGCTTAGACAGCAAGTTTATTTACGTGTCTCTCGGCAAGATTGAAGCGCTGCTGCCCGTCAATGAACAAATGCCGAATGAGAGCTATAAACCGCACGATCGGATTAAAGTATTTATCACAAAAGTCGAAAAAACGACAAAAGGGCCGCAGATCTATGTATCAAGAACGCATCCTGGCCTGTTGAAGCGTCTTTTTGAAATCGAAGTGCCGGAAATTTATGACGGAACGGTCGAACTGAAATCTGTTGCCAGAGAAGCGGGCGACCGCTCTAAAATCTCCGTCCGCACTGATGACCCTGACGTTGATCCGGTCGGTTCATGCGTTGGTCCTAAAGGCCAGCGGGTGCAGGCGATCGTCAATGAACTGAAAGGCGAAAAAATTGATATCGTCAACTGGTCTGATGATCCGGTTGAATTTGTTGCCAATGCGCTCAGCCCGTCTAAAGTGCTGGATGTCATCGTCAGCGAAGAAGAAAAAGCCACGACTGTCATCGTTCCTGATTACCAGCTTTCTCTGGCAATCGGAAAAAGAGGGCAAAACGCCCGCTTAGCCGCGAAATTGACAGGCTGGAAAATCGATATCAAAAGTGAAACGGATGCAAGAGACCTTGGCATCTATCCGAGAGAGCATGAAGAAGATGACGATTTAGAGCCGCTCTTTATGGAGCCTGAAACAGCCGAATCGGATGAATAAGAGGTGACTTTAGGTGAATAAGCGAAAAAAAATTCCTCTGCGCAAATGCGTGGTAACGGGGGAAATGAAGCCTAAAAAGGAACTGATCCGAATTGTCCGTTCTAAAGAAGGAGAGATTTCAGTCGATCCGACCGGAAAGAAGAACGGGCGGGGTGCCTATATCACCCTTGAGAAAGAATGCATCTTAGCTGCGAAAAAGAAAAACACATTGCAAAATCAATTTCAATCACAAATCGATGACCAGATTTTCGAAGAATTGCTGGAACTGGCGGAAAAGGTGAAAAAATAACATGTCTGGAATGGAATGGTTTCCCTTGCTGGGTCTGGCCAATCGAGCTCGTAAGGTCGTGTCGGGCGAGGACTTGGTTATAAAAGAAATTAGAAATGCGCGTGCAAAACTTGTTCTGCTGACAGAAGATGCATCTGCGAATACTGCAAAAAAAGTATCCGATAAATGCAATTATTATAAAGTGCCTTATAAAAAAGTCGAAAGCCGCGCGGATCTCGGCCGCTCTATCGGCAAGGAATCACGTGTCGTTGTCGCCGTCACTGACCAAGGTTTTGCGAATAAGCTGATCAGCTTGCTCGATTAATATTTTTGGGGGTGAACGAATGGCTAAAATGAGAGTTTACGAATATGCAAAAGCCATCAATGTTTCAAGCAAGGAAATTTTGACTGCGCTGAAAAACATGGATATAGTAGTAAATAACCATATGGCAATGCTTGAAGAAAAGACCATTAAGCAGCTTGATGCGAAATTTAAAAAAGGCGGCGCCGGCGTTACATCTCAGAAGCCTGCGGAAACGAACAAAAACAAGCCGCAAGGGATTAATCAGCAGCCTGCTGGGAATCAACCAAACAAAATTCGAGACGGAAAGAAGAATGACGTGCAGAATAATCAATTTAACAAAAACAAGAAGAACAACAACAACAAAAACAAAAACAAACGCAATCATAACAACAAAAATCAGTATCAGCAAAAACCGCTGAAACCGAAAAAAGAGCTTCCTGAGAAAATTACGTTTTCCGGCTCTTTAACAGTCGGGGCCTTAGCCGAAGAACTTGGCAAAGAACCGTCTGAACTCATTAAAAAACTGATGCTTCTGGGCGTAATGGCTACGATTAACCAGGAGCTTGACAAAGACACAATCGAACTGATCGCATCTGAATACGGTGTGGAAACAGAAGAAGTGATTGTGCTCGAAGAAACTGAGCTTGAAAAGTATGAAGAGGCTGACAAAGAAGAAGATCTTCAAATCCGTCCGCCTGTCGTGACGATCATGGGCCACGTTGACCACGGGAAAACGACCCTTCTTGACAGCATCAGAAAAACAAAGGTTGTTGAAGGTGAAGCCGGCGGAATCACCCAGCATATCGGGGCGTACCAGATCGAAGAAAACGGCAAAAAAATCACGTTCTTAGATACTCCGGGACACGCGGCGTTCACAACAATGCGTGCGCGCGGTGCGGAAGTAACTGATATTACCATTTTAGTCGTAGCGGCTGATGACGGCGTTATGCCGCAAACAGTCGAAGCCATCAACCATGCGAAAGCGGCTGAGGTTCCGATTATCGTTGCCGTGAATAAAGTGGATAAAGAAAGCGCGAACCCTGACCGTGTCATGCAGGAGCTGACTGAATACGGACTCGTTCCTGAAGCATGGGGAGGAGAAACGATTTTCGTTCCTCTGTCCGCTCTTACAGGCAAGGGAATAGACGAGCTTGTCGAAATGATTCTGCTTGTCAGTGAAGTGGAAGAGCTGAAAGCCAATCCGAACCGTCAGGCAAAAGGAACGGTTATTGAAGCTGAGCTCGATAAAGGAAGAGGATCTGTCGCGACACTTCTCGTTCAAACGGGAACATTGCATGTCGGAGATCCGATCGTTGTCGGAAATACATTCGGCCGCGTGCGGGCCATGGTCAATGATCTCGGCCGCCGCGTGAAAACAGCCGGACCGTCCACACCTGTAGAAATCACGGGCTTAAACGACGTACCGCAGGCTGGCGATCAATTCCTCGTCTTTAAAGATGAAAAAACAGCCCGTTCTGTCGGTGAAGCACGCGCTTCCAAGCAACTGGAAGAACAGCGCAGCGACAAAGCGAAGCTGAGCCTCGATGATCTGTTTGAACAAATTAAACAAGGCGATGTCAAAGACATCAATTTAATCGTAAAAGCTGACGTTCAAGGTTCAGCCGAAGCGTTAACAGCCGCTCTTCAAAAAATTGAAGTAGAAGGCGTAAAAGTGAAAATCATTCACACAGGCGTCGGTGCGATTACGGAATCAGACATCATTCTCGCATCTGCTTCAAATGCAATCGTTATCGGGTTTAATGTGCGCCCAGACGGAAATGCTAAGAGCACGGCTGAAGCTGAAAATGTAGATATCCGTCTTCACCGTATCATTTACAAAGTCATCGAAGAAATTGAAGCGGCGATGAAAGGTATGCTTGATCCTGAATACGAAGAAAAAGTCATCGGTCAGGTTGAAGTGCGCCAAACATTCAAAGTGTCGAAAATCGGCACGATTGCCGGCGGATATGTAACAGACGGCCACATTACACGTGACAGCGGACTCCGCCTGATCCGTGACGGCGTGGTCATCTTCGAAGGGGAAGTAGACGTTCTGAAACGCTTCAAAGATGATGTGAAAGAAGTTTCACAAGGATATGAATGTGGTATAACGATTAAGAAATACAATGACATTCGCGAAGGCGACGTCCTTGAAGCGTATGTCATGCAGGAAATCGAAAGAAAGTGATCGGATTTGCGGAATGTGAATGCATCATTTATGATGCGGGATCATTAAAGGAGAAACGAGCCGTTCTGAAGCGGATTATAACGAGGGTTCAGAATAAGTTCAACGTGTCGGCCGCAGAAATCGGCTATCAGGACACTTGGCAGCGGACCAGCTTCGGAATCGCCGTCGTCTCCTCCTCTCACGTTCAGGCGGAAAAGGAGATCCAGCGTGTACTCGCGTTTATTGACTCCTTTCCCGAGATAGAACGGACGATCACTAGAACAGAGTGGTTTTAACTTAGAGGTGATTGAATTGAGTATGAGAGCAAACCGTGTCGGCGAGCAGATGAAAAAAGAGCTCGGGGATATTATCAGCCGAAAGCTGAAAGACCCGAGAATCGGATTTCTCACTGTAACAGACGTACGTGTTTCAGGTGATTTACAAATAGCGAAGGTGTATATCTCCGTCCTCGGCGGAGAGAAAAAGAAAGAGGAGGCGCTGAAAGGGCTTGAGAAAGCGAAAGGATTTATCCGTTCCGAAATCGGCAGCCGAATCAGACTCCGCAAAACGCCTGAGCTTGAATTTGAATTTGATGAATCAATTGAGTACGGCAATCGTATTGAAACATTGATTCACGAACTGCATTCAGATAAACCGTCTGAATAACGGGAAAGAGGATGGGCGAGTGTCGTCTGTCCTCTTTTCTGCGTTTTACGGGATACAATTGATAACAAAGGAGCGAAAGACAGATGGTTAACGGAGTTCTCCTTTTACATAAACCGGTCGGCATGACTTCTCACGACTGTGTAATGAAAATAAGAAAACTGTTAAAAACAAAGAAAGTCGGGCATACGGGAACCCTTGATCCGGAAGTGTCAGGCGTACTGCCGATCTGTGTCGGACGGGCTACAAAGATCGTTGAGTACGTCACCGACAAGTCAAAAACGTACGATGCTGAGATCACTCTCGGTTTCTCCACATCGACCGAAGACCAGACGGGAGAAACGGTCAGCGTAAAACCTGTCAGGGAGCCGCTGAAAGAAGCGGATATCAAAGCCGTTTTAGACGAATTGAAGGGACCGCAGGAGCAAGTGCCGCCGATGTATTCCGCGGTAAAGGTCAACGGGAAAAAGCTCTATGAATACGCCAGAGCGGGTATTGAAGTGGAGCGGCCGAAGCGGAATATCACGATTGAAGATATCGCGCTCACTTCCCCTGTCACTTATAACGAAGACACAGCATCATTCCGCTTTACAGTCACGTGCTCAAAAGGCACTTACGTCAGAACGTTGGCGGTGACAATCGGTGAAAAACTCGGCTATCCTGCGCATATGTCGCATCTCATCCGCACTGCTTCCGGCGATTTCAGCCTTGATGAATGTTTCACGTTTGAGGAACTTGAACAGCAGGTTTCGGACGGAACGGTTGCAGAGCATGCCGTGCCGATCGATAGAGCGCTCAATCATTTGCCGAAATGGGTCATAAGTGATACATTAGCTAAGAAAGCTGAAAACGGGTCAGTGTTTGACATCCCGGCGGAATTTTCTGCAATGACAGCTGACGCCCGTATAGCGGTCTGTACTGAAGACGGAGAATGTGTGGCCATTTATATGCCGCATCCTTCAAAAAAAGGACTGCTGAAACCGGCTAAAGTGCTCATGCAAAAAAGCGAACAATAAGAAAAAAGGTGACCGTTCTGTGAAGACGATACATATTTCTCATCCGCATCATTTACAAAAAGAAGAGCAGCCGGCGTCTGTCATGGCGCTCGGCTACTTTGACGGCGTTCATTTGGGACACCGGAAAGTAATCGGAACAGCCAGACAAATTGCCGAAGAAAAAGGCCTGTCGCTGGCCGTTATGACGTTTCATCCCCACCCTTCCCATGTGTTGGGCAGGGACAAAGAGCCAAAGGATCTGATTACGCCGCTTGAAGATAAAATCAGCCAGATCGGGCGTTTAGGCGCTGATGTGCTGTATGTCGTAAAGTTTGATGAAGCGTTTGCGTCTCTGTCTCCAAAACAGTTTGCCGAGGAGTATATTTTAGGGTTGAACGCGCGGCACGCTGTGGGAGGCTTCGATTTTACGTACGGAAAATACGGAAAAGGCACGATGGAGACGCTGCCGGACGATTTAAACGGCAAGGCCGGATGCACGACTGTTGAGAAACAGACCGAGCAGGACAGAAAGATCAGCTCCACTTATATCCGGTCAGCGCTGCAGGATGGTGACGTTGAACTTGCGCACACTCTTCTCGGCCAGCCGTATTTTATCCGGGGCACTGTGATTCACGGAGACAAAAGAGGCCGCACCATCGGTTTTCCGACCGCGAATGTCGGCCTGCACAACAGCTATATCGTGCCGCCGACAGGCGTGTATGCAGTGAAAGCCGAAATAAAAGGCGAGGTGTATGAAGGCGTCTGCAACATCGGCTACAAACCGACCTTTTATGAAAAGCGTCCCGATCAGCCGTCAATTGAAGTTCATTTGTTTAATTTTCAACAGGATGTATACGGAGAAGACGTTAAAATCGAGTGGTACAAACGAATCCGAAGCGAACGGAAGTTTAACGGCATCGATGAACTGACGGCTCAGATCGGGAAAGACAAACAAGAAGCGATCCGTTTTTTCAGCAAATAACGGAAAAAACATCAAAAGTACACAAATTTTATTCTAAAAGATTTGCATATGGGCGCGATTTTTAGTATCATATGTTTCGTAGTCTTAAAACCATTGCTTGGCAATCCGAAGTCACCGACGGTTGCTAGGTAACTGGGGCTAATTATGATATGGAGGTGAAACAGGATGGCAATTACTCAAGAGCGTAAAAATCAACTCATCAGCGAGTTCAAAACACACGAATCTGATACTGGTTCTCCAGAAGTTCAGATCGCTATCCTAACAGACTCAATTAACAACTTGAACGAGCATTTGCGTACTCACAAGAAAGATCACCACTCACGTCGCGGTCTTCTTAAAATGGTAGGTAAACGTCGTAATCTTCTTACGTATCTGCGTAATAAAGACGTAACTCGTTACCGTGAGTTAATTAACAAACTAGGCTTACGTCGATAATCGTAAAAAGCGGGAGGATTCCCGCTTTTTTATCGTATTAAAGCGAAAAAAATAATAATAAAAAAACAATGAAATCCTTTTACATACTACTTTGACATTGATATGTTCAATTCATTTCGTTCATAATAGGAGTAATTGATTATTTCACACATTAAGAGAGGAGCTCGTAATCGAATGGGACAAGAGAAACATGTCTTTACCATAGATTGGGCCGGCAGACAGCTTACAGTAGAAGCCGGCCAGCTTGCCAAACAGGCAAACGGCGCTGTCATGGTCCGCTACGGCGATACTGCAGTGCTCAGCACAGCAACCGCATCAAAAGAACCGAAACCGCTAGATTTTTTCCCGCTTACCGTTAACTATGAAGAAAGATTATACGCAGTAGGTAAAATTCCGGGCGGTTTTATTAAAAGAGAAGGCCGTCCAAGTGAAAAGGCCGTTTTAGCCAGCCGTCTGATCGACCGTCCGATCCGCCCGCTTTTCGCAGACGGATTCCGTAACGAAGTACAGGTCATCAGCATTGTCATGAGTGTTGATCAGGACTGCTCATCTGAAATGGCTGCAATGTTCGGTTCATCACTCGCTCTTTGCGTTTCCGATATCCCGTTTGAAGGCCCGATCGCGGGTGTGACGGTAGGCCGCATTGAGGGGAAATTCGTCATCAATCCGACGGTTGACCAGCTTGAAAAAAGTGATATCAACCTCATCGTTGCGGGCACAAAAGATGCCATCAACATGGTGGAAGCCGGAGCGGATGAAGTTCCTGAAGAAATCATGCTTGAGGCGATAATGTTCGGTCACGAAGAAATTAAGCGCCTGATCGCATTCCAAGAAGAAATCGTCGCAGCAGTCGGCAAAGAGAAAACAGAGATCGAACTGTATGAAATTGACGAAGAGCTCAGCGCAAAAGTAAAAAGCCTTGCGGAGCCGGATCTGCTCAGCGCCATTCAGGTTCACGAAAAACATGCTCGCGAAGACGCGATCAATGAAGTGAAAAATGCAGTTGTCGCGAAATTCGAAGAAGAAGAGCATGATGAAGATACGATTAAAAAAGTGAAACAGACACTGTCTAAACTCGTGAAAAACGAAGTGCGCCGTTTGATCACAGAAGAAAAAGTCCGTCCGGACGGCCGCGGCGTTGATCAAATCCGCCCGCTTTCTTCAGAAGTCGGCCTTCTGCCGAGAACACACGGATCCGGGCTGTTTACGAGAGGACAGACGCAGGCGCTCAGCGTATGTACATTAGGAGCCCTTGGAGACGTTCAGATTCTTGACGGTTTAGGCGTGGAAGAGTCAAAACGCTTTATGCATCATTATAACTTCCCGCAGTTCAGCGTAGGGGAGACAGGCCCGATGCGCGGACCGGGACGCCGTGAGATCGGTCACGGTGCTCTTGGAGAGCGTGCGCTTGAGCCGGTCATTCCGAATGAAAAAGACTTCCCGTATACGGTCCGCCTCGTATCTGAAGTGCTTGAATCAAACGGTTCCACTTCACAGGCCAGCATCTGCGCAAGTACGCTTGCCATGATGGACGCAGGTGTTCCGATTAAAGCCCCTGTTGCAGGTATCGCGATGGGACTTGTGAAATCAGGCGAGTACTATACGGTATTAACCGATATTCAAGGAATGGAAGACGCCCTCGGTGACATGGACTTTAAAGTAGCCGGCACGGAAAAAGGCGTGACAGCGCTGCAAATGGACATTAAAATTGAAGGCCTTTCAAGAGAAATTCTTGAAGAAGCGCTTCAGCAGGCGAAAAAAGGAAGAATGGAAATCTTGGACAGCATGCTCAGCACGCTTGGTGAATCAAGAAAAGAACTTTCTCAATATGCGCCGAAAATTTTAACGATGACCATTAATCCGGATAAAATCCGTGACGTTATCGGACCGAGCGGTAAACAAATCAACAAAATCATTGAAGATACCGGTGTTAAAATTGACATTGAACAAGACGGCACCATCTTTATTTCTTCTACTGATGAAAGCAGCAACCAAAAAGCGAAAAAAATCATCGAAGATCTTGTCAGAGAAGTCGAAGTCGGCCAACTTTACCTCGGTAAAGTGAAACGGATTGAGAAATTCGGCGCTTTTGTTGAAATCTTCAGCGGAAAAGACGGTCTCGTTCACATCTCTGAACTAGCGCTCGAACGGGTCGGCAAGGTTGAGGATGTTGTGAAAATCGGTGACGAAATCCTTGTGAAGGTAACTGAAATTGACAAACAGGGACGAGTGAATCTGTCGCGTAAAGCAGTGCTGCGCGAAGAGAAAGAAAAAGAACAGGAACAACAACAATCTTAAATGAAAACCTAACAAGGAGCCTGGGAGACCCGGCTTCTTTATTTTGAGAAAGACAACAGACGGGTTCTACCTTGTCCTCCTCATACATAATGTGTGATGAGGGGGGAAGGACATGTTGAAAAAATTCGTGCCGTTTGCCGTTTTTTTATTTCTTTTTTTTGTTTCGTTTGAAATGTTAAAAAACCCGTATACAGTTGATTACATAGACGCAATGAAAAAAGACGCGGTAACTGTGTCAGCATCAAAAGATCCGCTCTATGAAGAATTACTGCAAAAAGCGTCAGAGTATGAAGTGAAGCCGCAAGACGCGCGGATTGATAAAATATGGAAGAGTATACCGGGATATAACGGTTTAAAAGTCAATGTGGAAAAATCCTATAAACAAATGAAAAAGGACGGAGAATTTCACGAAGACGACCTTGTCTATGAGCAGGTAAAGCCGAAAGTCCATCTTGATTCTCTCGCGCCCGAACCCATTTATAAAGGAAATCCCGACAAACCGATGGTCGCTTTCCTGATAAATGTCGCCTGGGGAAATGAATACGTGGAGCAAATGCTGCCTATTCTGAAGCAGCACCAGGTCAAAGCAACTTTCTTTCTTGAAGGGAAATGGCTGAAAAACAATCAGGAACTGGGGAAAAAAATAGCGGCAGACGGACATGAAATCGGAAATCATTCATACAATCACCCTGATATGAGCAAACTGACTTCAGGAAGCATTTCCGAACAGCTTGACAAAACCAATGCACAAATCAGCGAGACGCTCGGCATGAAGCCGAAATGGTTTGCGCCGCCAAGCGGCAGCTTCAGAAAAGCCGTGGTCGACCTTGCGGCGGAAAAAGGAATGGGCACCATCATGTGGACCGTTGACACCATTGACTGGCAAAAACCGTCTCCCGCTGTTTTACAAACAAGGGTGTTGAGCAAAATACATAACGGAGCCATGATTTTAATGCATCCGACTGATCCGACTGCGAAAAGCCTGGATACACTGATTGCAAAAATCAAAGAAAAAGGCTACGCGCTCGGCTCAGTGTCTGACTTAATGGATGAAAACAGGCTGATGAAGTAGCAGGCGGCAGTTGCCTGTCTTTGAATAGGAGGAACAGACTTGATAAAACGCTATACATGCCAAAACGGTGTAAGAGTTGTGCTTGAAAATAATCCAACGGTGCGGTCTGTGGCAATCGGCGTCTGGATCGGGACGGGATCACGTCATGAAACGCCGGAGACAAACGGTATTTCGCACTTTCTTGAGCATATGTTTTTTAAAGGAACAAATACCAGGTCCGCACGTGAAATCGCAGAATCCTTCGATCGGATAGGCGGCCAAGTGAATGCCTTCACTTCAAAAGAATATACGTGCTATTACGCCAAAGTGCTGGATGAGCATGCAAACTACGCACTTGATGTGCTGGCTGATATGTTCTTTCATTCTGCTTTTGACGAAGATGAGCTCAAAAAAGAAAAGAACGTCGTATATGAAGAAATCAAAATGTATGAAGACGCGCCGGATGACATTGTCCACGATCTGCTGAGCAAAGCGACATACGGCAATCATTCGCTCGGATACCCGATTCTCGGGACGGAGGAAACGCTTTCATCGTTTAACGGCGATTCTCTCAGACAGCATATGGATGACTTTTACACGCCGGACCGCGTCGTCATTTCTGTCGCCGGAAATGTAACGGAACAATTCATTAAAGACGTGGAGAAATGGTTCGGTACATACGAAGCGAAGGGCAAAGCAAGCGGCATCAGCGAGCCTGAGTTTCATTATGAAAAGCTGACCAGAAAAAAAGACACCGAACAGGCGCATCTCTGTCTCGGTTTCAAAGGCCTGAAAGTCGGAGATCCGGACATTTACGATTTGATCGTCTTAAACAACGTGCTTGGCGGAAGCATGAGCAGCCGTCTTTTTCAGGATGTGCGCGAAGATAAAGGACTGGCCTATTCTGTATACAGCTATCACAGTTCCTATGAAGACAGCGGTATGCTGACGATTTACGGAGGCACCGGCGCGAATCAGCTCGGACTTCTGTCTGAAACCATTCAGGAAACGTTATCGGTTCTAAAACGTGACGGTATCACTCCGAAAGAGCTGGAAAACAGCAAAGAGCAAATGAAGGGGAGCTTAATGCTCAGCTTAGAAAGCACAAACAGCAAAATGAGCCGGAACGGGAAAAACGAACTCCTGCTCGGAAAGCATAAGACCATGGATGAAATTATCGCTGAATTAAATGCGGTCAGCCTGGAAAGCGTCAACGGTCTCAGCCGCCGCTTATTTACGGATGATTACGCACTATCGCTCATCAGCCCGACCGGCAATATACCGGCCTCGTCTTAAGCTGCAAAGCAGTCTGCCTCTGTACGGGGCAGGCATTTTTTTTTGCTCCGGGTCATATAGTACAAGGGGGTGGCTATCATGAGGCTCAGTGAACTGTCAGGTAAAGAAATTGTGGACATTAAACGTGCAGAGCGGCTCGGCGTGCTCGGCCAGACCGATTTGGAAATTAATGAACAGGACGGACAAATTACCGCGCTGTTGATACCGACGGTAAAATGGTTCGGACTGCGAAAACAAGGCCACGACATCCGCGTCCCCTGGAACCATATCCAAAAAATCGGGTCAGACATGATCATTTTAGACGTTCCGGGGGAGATCACGCCTCCCGAAGAGTAGATCTTATTCATTTTTTGCAAGCACCGGCTCATACAGCCGGTGCTTTTTTCATGAAAAAGACGCTGTACATTCACCGCCCTTTCTCTTTGCACATACGATGAAGAGGAGGATGACACTTAAAAGATCCAGTAACTGTAAAGAAGGTGAACGTTTCAGATGTTAACCGGATTAACAATTGCGATCATTGGCGGTGACGCAAGACAGCTTGAGATTATAAGAAAGCTGACAGAACAGCATGCCGATATTTATCTTGCAGGGTTTGACCAATTGGATGACGGTTTTACAGGAACCGTCAAATGCAAAATTGATGAGATTCCCTTTCAAAAAATAGACAGTATCATCCTGCCTGTATCGGCAACGACCGGAGAAGGCGTTGTTTCCACGGTTTTTTCAAATGAAGAAGTGGTATTAAAGCAGAGCTATCTTGAGCGGACACCGGAGCATTGCGTCATTTATTCAGGCATCTCCAATGCATATCTTGAGGGGATCGCCAGCGAAGCCGGCCGTAAGCTTGTGAAATTATTTGAGCGGGACGACATCGCGATATTCAACTCGATTCCCACTGTTGAAGGAACAATCATGATGGCGATTCAGCATACGGATTATACCATTCACGGATCAAATGTCGCCGTTCTCGGCATGGGGCGCACCGGTATGACGATCGCCCGGACGTTTGCAGCGTTAGGGGCGAAAGTAAAAGTGGGCGCGCGGAGTTCGGCTCATTTAGCCCGTATATCGGAAATGGGGCTTTCTCCTTTTCAACTTGAAGAGCTTACTGAACATGTAAATGATATTGATATCTGCATTAACACCGTACCGAGCTTGATTCTGAATCAAAGCGTTTTATCGCGCATGACGCCGAAGACCTTGATTTTGGATTTAGCATCCCGTCCGGGCGGAACGGATTTCAAATATGCTGAAAAACAAGGCATTAAAGCGCTGCTTGCTCCGGGTCTTCCGGGAATTGTGGCCCCGAAAACAGCCGGACAGATTATTGCGAACGTATTGAGCAAGCTTTTGGCAGACTTAAAGAAAGAGGGGAAATAGCCATGTCTCTGAAAGGGAAAAGAATCGGATTCGGATTAACCGGCTCGCATTGCACATATGAGGAAGTTTTTCCGCAAATAGAGGCGCTTATCAGTCAAGGAGCTGAAGTCCGGCCGGTCGTGACGTCAACCGTTCAATCGACCGATACCCGCTTTGGGGAGGGGGGAGATTGGGTCAGAAAAATTGAAGAAGCAACAGGCTTTGAGGCGATTGATTCCATCGTAAAAGCGGAGCCTCTCGGGCCGAAACTTCCGCTCGACTGCATGGTCATCGCCCCTTTAACCGGAAATTCAATGAGCAAACTCGCAAATGCGATGACTGACAGCCCCGTCCTTATGGCTGCGAAAGCCACGATCCGCAACGGCCGGCCGGTCGTGCTCGGAATTTCAACAAATGACGGACTCGGTTTAAACGGAACGAATTTAATGAGGCTGATGTCCGCAAAAAACATATATTTCATCCCGTTCGGCCAGGATGACCACGTGAAAAAACCGACATCGCTCGTCGCCAGAATGGATCTCCTTCCGATTACGGTAGAAAAAGCTCTTTTGCACCAGCAGGTTCAGCCGGTGCTCGTACACCATCATGAATAAAAAATCATGATGACAGAAAATCATTCCGGAATAAAAAAATTCGGTCAATCCGTGACTATTCTATGGTAAAATAAAACGTAAAATGCAAAGTCAATTCAACAAATGATGCTTAATTGGCGGAAGGAGTTTTACAGATGGGAAGAGGATTACACGTAGCAGTTGTCGGAGCGACGGGAGCCGTAGGACAGCAAATGCTGAAAACACTGGAAGACAGAAACTTTGAAATCGAAACACTCACACTACTATCCTCAAAGCGTTCTGCTGGTACGAAAGTAACGTTTAAAGGCGAAGAATATACAGTGCAGGAAGCTGTTCCTGAAAGCTTCGAAGGCGTTCATATCGCGTTATTCAGCGCTGGCGGAAGCGTATCACAAAGCTTGGCGCCTGAGGCTGTAAAACGGGGAGCCATCGTGATTGACAATACGAGCGCATTCCGTATGGACGAAAATACACCGCTCGTGGTGCCTGAGGTGAACGAAGGTGATCTGCACAAACATAACGGCATTATCGCCAACCCTAACTGTTCAACGATTCAGATGGTGGCTGCGCTTGAACCGATCCGCAAAGCGTACGGTTTGAAAAAAGTCATTGTATCTACTTACCAAGCTGTGTCCGGAGCCGGCAATGAAGCGGCGAAAGAATTGTACAGCCAGACAAAGGCGATTTTAAACAATGAACCCGCAGAACCGTCCATTATGCCGGTTAAAGGCGACAAAAAGCATTATCAAATCGCATTTAACGCCATTCCGCAAATTGATAAATTCCAAGACAACGGCTATACGTTTGAGGAAATGAAAATGATTAATGAAACGAAAAAAATCATGCATATGCCGAAGCTGGAAGTGGCTGCGACATGTGTCAGACTGCCGATTGAAACAGGGCACTCAGAATCTGTTTACATTGAGCTTGACCGTGATGACGCAACCGTTGAAGATATTAAACAGCTTTTAAAAGAAGCTCCGGGTGTTACGCTTCAGGATGATCCGGCGGAGCAGCTTTACCCGATGCCTGCTGATTGCGTCGGCAAACGCGATGTATTTGTAGGAAGAATCCGGAAAGATTTGGACAGAGCAAACGGTTTTCATTTGTGGGTTGTTTCTGATAACCTGTTAAAAGGCGCCGCTTGGAACTCAGTTCAAATCGCGGAAAGCCTGCAAAAACTGAACCTCGTATAAAACAAACGTATTTTCTATAGGCGAACAGAAGAGAGTAAGGCTCTGCCTGCTCTCTTCTGTTACGTAGACTAATTTGGAGTGAAAATAGTGAAGATCATTGTTCAAAAATTCGGCGGAACATCCGTAAAAGATGACAAAGGCCGCAAGCTTGCGCTAGCACACATTAAAGATGCCATAAGTGAAGGTTATAAGGTTGTCGTTGTCGTATCGGCGATGGGAAGAAAAGGAGACCCGTACGCGACAGATTCTTTAATCGGGCTCCTTTACGGCAGCCAGTCCGACATTTCTCCGAGAGAGCAGGATATGCTTCTGTCTTGCGGAGAAACGATTTCGTCCGTTGTTTTTTCCAGCATGCTGAAGGAAAACGGCATAAAAGCCGCAGCTTTAACAGGAGCCCAGGCCGGCTTTTTAACCAATGCCCAGCATACTGACGCCAAAATTATAGAAATGAAAACAGAGCGGCTTTTCGCTGCACTCGCCAGCCATGATGCCGTCGTTGTCGCAGGGTTTCAGGGAGCGACTGAAAAAGGCGACACGACGACGATCGGCAGAGGAGGAAGCGATACATCAGCGGCGGCGCTCGGCGCGGCGGTTGATGCTGAGTTTATCGACATTTTTACGGACGTGGAAGGCGTTATGACAGCCGATCCGAGAATCGTGGAAAATGCTAAGCCGCTTCCGAATGTCACATATACGGAAATCTGCAACCTTGCTTATCAAGGCGCGAAAGTCATTCATCCGCGCGCGGTGGAAATCGCCATGCAGGCAAAGGTGCCGATCCGCGTGCGCTCCACTTATTCAAAAGACAAAGGCACTTTGGTGACGTCCCATCATTCGTCTAACGTCGGCAGCGATGTATTCGAACGGCTGATTACAGGGATCGCCCATGTGAAAGATGTGACGCAATTTAAGGTTCCCGCCAAAATGGGGCAATACAACGTTCAGACTGAAGTCTTTAAAGCAATGGCAAATGCCGGAATCAGCGTAGATTTCTTTAACATTACGCCGAGTGAAATCGTATATACCGTAGCCGGCAGTAAAACGGAAGCCGCGCGCAGCATTTTGGCTGAATTAGGATATGAACCGACAGTGACGGAAAGCTGTGCGAAAGTGTCAGCGGTCGGCGCCGGAATAATGGGTGTTCCGGGTGTCACGTCAAAAATCGTCTCCGCACTTTCTGATAAAGGCATTCCGATTCTGCAATCTGCCGACAGCCATACGACGATCTGGGTGCTCGTTCATGAAAAAGATATGGTAACGGCCGTAAATGCGCTGCATGAAGTGTTTGAACTTTCAAAGTAAATGTGATTGAATCATGATGAGGTGAAAAAAATGAATGTCGGAAATATATCTACAGCGATGATTACCCCCTTTGACAGTAAAGGGAATGTAGACTTTCAAAAACTGTCTACATTAATCGACTATTTGTTGAAAAACGGCACGGATTCTTTAGTCGTCGCAGGCACGACCGGCGAATCCCCGACACTTTCAACGGAAGAAAAAATTGCACTCTTTGAATTTACAGTCAAAGAAGTGAACGGACGCGTGCCTGTTATTGCGGGTACGGGAAGCAACAATACGAAAGACTCCATTAAACTGACAAAAAAAGCTGAAGAAGCCGGCGTCGATTGCGTTATGCTTGTCACGCCGTATTATAATAAGCCTTCCCAAGAGGGGATGTACCGTCATTTTAAAGCCATAGCTGAAGAAACGTCTCTTCCTGTGATGCTTTACAACGTGCCGGGCAGAACGGTCGCTTCGCTTGCGCCGGAAACGGCCATCAGACTTGCGGAGATTCCGAATATCTCTGCGATTAAAGAAGCGAGCGGCGATCTTGATGCCATTACGAAAATCATTGCCGAAACACCGGAAGATTTTTACGTCTATTCAGGTGATGACGGGTTAACGCTTCCTATTCTTGCAGTCGGCGGAAGAGGAGTCGTGTCAGTGGCCAGCCATATTGTGGGTTCTGACATGCAGCAGATGATTAAAAACTATACGAACGGGCAGACGGCAACCGCGGCACTGATTCATCAGAAGCTTCTGCCGATCATGAAGGAGCTCTTTAAAGCGCCTAATCCGGCTCCGGTCAAAACGGCGCTGCAGCTGAAAGGCCTTGATGTCGGATCTGTGCGTCTTCCTCTTATCCCGCTGAATGAAGATGAACGTCTGAGCCTGAGCAGCGTCATCAGCGAACTGTAAGAAAAAATTTATACAGTTGAAATACGCGGTCATTCTCATTTTTATCGTGAGTTTGACCGTTTTGTATACATATTGGTTTTCCCTAAACCTTCCGCTTCTTCTTGTTTTCTAAAATTGATATCAGTTATAATAGGAACAAGTGATGATGGACGGGTATGAGACTAGGAGGATACAGATTTTGAAAAAGAAAAATACAGAAAACGTCAGAATTATCGCCCTTGGCGGCGTCGGAGAAATTGGGAAGAACCTATATGTCATTGAAATTGACTCAGACATATTTGTAGTGGATGCAGGTCTGATGCACCCTGAAAATGAAATGCTCGGTATTGATGTCGTCATTCCGGATATTTCCTACTTAGTAGAACGGGCTGACCGCGTGAAGGCCATCTTTCTGACACACGGGCACGATGAAAACATCGGGGGCGTCTTTTATTTATTGAACAAGCTGTCGGTGCCGGTATACGGAACGAAGCTTACGCTTGCATTACTGAGAGAAAAACTCAAGCAGTACGGGCATAATCGAAAAGCTGATTTACGTGAAGTTCACTCTAAATCAGTCATTACATTTGAATCAACGAAAGTATCGTTCTTTAAAACGATCCACAGTATTCCGGATTCAGTGGGAGTCAGCTTCAAAACATCACTTGGCTCTATTGTATGCACGGGAGACTTCAAATTTGACCAGACGCCTGCTTATCATCAATCATGTGATATTGGCGAAATTGCCAAAATCGGAAACAGCGGCGTGCTCGCCCTGCTTTCTGACAGCGCCAATGCGGAGCGCCCGGGGTATACTCCGTCAGAAGCATATGTAAGCGGTGAAATTTCCGATGCGATGAACAATTCAGAAAACCGTGTCATCATTGCTGTATTCGCGTCTAATATCAACCGGATCCAGCAAGTGATACAGGCTGCCGTCCAGAACGGCCGCAAACTTGCAATCGCCGGAAAAAATCTGCAAAACGTGCTTCAGCTTGGACGCAAGCTCGGCTATATTGAAGCCGAAGATGAAATGTTTATTCCTGTGCAAGATGTGAAAAAATATCCGAAGCGGGACGTGGCAATTGTTACAGCCGGAAGTCATGGTGAGCCGCTGGCCGCTCTTACGCGAATGGCCAAGCAGGCGCACAAGCAGCTTAACATTGAAGAAGGAGACACCGTTGTCATTGCATCAACACCGATTCCGGGGCATGAATTGATATATTCCAAAACCGTCAACCTGCTTGCCCGCGCCGGCGCTCAAGTCATTTTCGCCCAAAAACGAGTGCATGTGTCCGGTCACGGTTCGCAGGAAGAATTGAAACTCATGCTTAATTTGCTGAAACCGAAATATTTAATTCCGGTTAACGGTGAATTCAGAATGCAAAAAGCGCATTCCAAAATCGCAGAAGAGATCGGCATGAAACGCAGCGATATTTTCTTGATTGAAAAAGGTGACGTCGTTGAATTCCGCGGCCAGAATGTGAAAATCGGGGATAAAGTCACATACGGAAACGTTCTGATTGACGGCCTCGGAGTCGGCGACATCGGCAACATCGTGCTGAGAGACCGCCGCTTATTGTCACAAGACGGCATTCTCATCGTCGTGATTTCACTCGATAAGCAGAAGAAGAACCTTGTTTCAGGCCCTGAGATCATTACGCGCGGTTTCGTGTATGTCAGAGAATCAGAGGGGTTAATTGTACAAGCTACTGAGCTCGTCCGCTCTATCGTGACTGAAGCGACGGAAACATCTGCCGTAGAATGGTCCACGCTGAAACAAGCAATGCGTGATGCGCTGAATCAATTCCTTTATGAAAAAACAAAACGCAAGCCGATGATCATTCCGATCATTATGGAAGTATAATGTATACAAAGCCGGAGCGCATCATGCTCCGGCTTTGTTTTTGTTCATGTCCCGGATGGAAATCATCATCTTTGTTCATAATACAAAGAGACATTCGGAAAGGGTGAAAGATAAAATGGATCATCGTATGGAAAACACCGAGGAACAGCAGCCCGAAAAATCAGATGCGAAAGACAGCATTATGAGCAAAATTCAGCAGCTGGGAGAGACATCTCTGCCGCAAATGTCCCAAGATACCAATATTCACTGCCTGACGATCATCGGCCAAATTGAGGGGCACGTCCAGCTCCCGCCGCAAAATAAAACAACCAAATATGAACATGTCATTCCGCAAATCGTCGCCATTGAGCAAAATCCGAAAATCGAAGGACTTCTGATCATCTTAAACACCGTCGGAGGCGATGTGGAAGCGGGGCTTGCGATTGCGGAAATGCTCGCATCCTTATCAAAACCGACCGTCTCAATCGTACTCGGCGGGGGCCACTCCATAGGTGTGCCGATCGCCGTGTCATGTGATCATAGTTTTATCGCGGAGACAGCGACAATGACCATTCACCCCGTTCGGCTTACAGGTCTGGTTATCGGTGTTCCGCAAACGTTTGAATACCTGGATAAAATGCAGGAGCGGGTTGTCAACTTTGTGACCCATCATTCAAATATTTCCGAAGAAAAATTCAAAGAGCTGATGTTTTCAAAAGGAAACTTAACCAGGGACATCGGAACGAACGTAGTCGGCAAAGATGCGGCTGATTACGGACTAATTGATGACGTGGGCGGCGTCGGACAGGCGATAAAAAAGCTGAATCAGCTGATTGAGGAACGAAAGGGCGAGGAAGGAAGGATGATTCAATGATCCTTTATACCGTCATGCCCCAAGAAGTCGTTTACGGTCAGGATATAGAGCAAAGCGTGCATGAACAGGTAGATTACGCCGGTGTGCCGCTGCTAGTTGAGATGAAGGGAAATGAAGCTGAAGTCGTACAGATTTTAAGTACGAACCCGATGGATTTTCTGAATCCGGACATCGCTCCGGGACAAAAAATCAAGCTGAAAATCTAACCGGCATTCAGTCCGCTTCTCGGGGGCAAAATATGCTATAATAGGGGAATCCTACAGAAAAATGCAGCCGGCAAAAGGCTGCTTTTCTTCATGATGTATGATTTTACATTTTTTAACGCAGTAAGGTGATGAGTGTGGCAAAGAAAAAACGGAAATCTAAAAAGAAACAAGAGAGTAAGCTCAATCTAAAATACGAACTAAGCGGACTGCTCTGTGTTGCAATCTCGATTATTGCTGTTTTGCAGCTCGGCGTTGTGGGACAGACATTTGTGTACTTGTTCCGTTTTTTTGCCGGAGAGTGGTTTATTTTATGCTTAATTGCGCTCTTCCTTCTCGGAATTTCGCTGTTTTGGAAAAAGAAGAGTCCAAGCCTTTTAACGAGAAGAAAGGCGGGGTTGTACTGTATTATCGCCAGTATTTTGCTGCTGTCTCACGTGCAGCTCTTTAAAAATCTGTCTCATCACGGGTCGATTCGGTCGGCAAGTGTCATCGGCAACACGTGGGAGCTGTTTATGATTGACATGAAACAGCAGGCTGCTTCCCCTGATTTGGGCGGCGGCATGATCGGCGCGGTACTGTTTGC
Organism: Bacillus sp. JK62; assembly: GCF_053663455.1. Lineage (NCBI taxonomy): Bacteria > Bacillati > Bacillota > Bacilli > Caryophanales > Bacillaceae > Bacillus > Bacillus sp. JK62. The sequence goes on along the minus strand of NZ_JBSJQA010000006.1, from coordinate 488,847 downwards.
AGCTTCCCACTTTTTATTTGCATCAACGGGTTCACAGATCATGGCGATCGTGCTGATCTTAATGGGGCTGATTCTTGTAACGGGGCGTTCACTGCAGGAAACGCTCAAAAAGTGGACGAGCCCCGTCGGCCGGTTTATCCGCGGCCAATGGCAGGCATTTCTTGAGGATATGAAGACGGTCAGAACGAATATGTCTTCGCCGAAAACAAAAACCAAATCGGGCAAAAAACAAAAACGGGTTCAAAAGAAAAAAGAAATGCCTGAGCCCGAAGAAGAGGATGAGGAAATCATTTCGCCGATCATCCATTCAGAGCCGATTATTTCAAGCTTTTCAGACCGTCAGGAAGAACGCGTCGAACCGCTGATTCCGGAAAAAACGCAGGAGACGGCGCAAGCGGCAAAAGATGAGCCTTCCGGCGGCGCTCAAGACAGTGACGAAACGGCTGCCGCTCCGCCGATGACGTTTACAGAGCTTGAAAATAAAGATTATCAAATGCCTTCATTGGATATTCTGGCTGACCCGAAACATACCGGCCAGCAGACCGATAAGAAAAACATTTACGAGAATGCAAGAAAACTCGAACGGACTTTTCAAAGCTTCGGGGTAAAGGCGAAAGTGACCCAAGTTCATCTCGGCCCGGCGGTCACAAAATATGAGGTGTATCCGGACGTCGGGGTCAAAGTCAGTAAAATCGTGAATCTGAGCGATGACCTCGCGCTCGCGCTTGCCGCCAAGGATATCCGGATAGAAGCGCCGATTCCGGGTAAATCAGCAATCGGCATCGAGGTGCCCAATGCTGAAGTTGCGATGGTTTCGTTAAAAGAAGTGCTTGAATCCAAGCTCAATGACAAGCCGGACGCGAAGCTTCTGATCGGCTTGGGACGAAATATTTCCGGGGAAGCCGTGCTTGCCGAACTGAACAAAATGCCCCACCTGCTCGTAGCGGGGGCAACGGGAAGCGGAAAAAGCGTCTGTGTCAACGGTATTATTACGAGCATTCTGATGAGGGCCAAACCGCATGAAGTGAAGATGATGATGATTGACCCGAAAATGGTTGAGCTGAATGTGTATAACGGCATTCCTCATCTGCTTGCGCCAGTCGTGACAGATCCGAAAAAGGCCTCGCAGGCTTTGAAAAAGGTCGTCAATGAGATGGAGCGCCGCTATGAGCTGTTCTCCCATACGGGTACGAGAAATATAGAAGGCTATAACGACCATATTAAGCGGTCAAATGCCGAAGAAGAAGTCAAGCAGCCTGAGCTGCCGTACATCGTCGTCATCGTTGACGAGCTTGCCGATCTGATGATGGTCGCTTCGTCCGACGTGGAAGATTCAATTACGAGACTTTCACAGATGGCGCGGGCGGCGGGAATTCATTTGATTATCGCGACTCAGCGGCCTTCAGTTGACGTTATTACCGGTGTTATTAAAGCCAACATTCCGTCAAGAATTGCCTTCAGTGTTTCATCTCAGACCGATTCACGGACAATTTTAGACATGGGCGGCGCTGAAAAGCTTCTGGGGCGCGGAGACATGCTGTTTCTGCCTGTAGGCGCGAATAAGCCTGTCCGGGTCCAGGGAGCATTTTTATCGGATGAAGAGGTTGAGCATGTCGTCGATCATGTGATTACGCAGCAAAAAGCGCAGTATCAAGAAGAGATGATTCCGGAAGAAGTGTCGGAAACACACAGTGAAGTAACGGATGATCTCTATGACGAAGCGGTCGATTTGATTATCGGCATGCAGACGGCATCAGTCTCCATGCTTCAAAGGCGGTTCAGAATCGGATATACGAGAGCAGCCCGTCTGATTGACGCAATGGAGGAACGGGGCGTCGTCGGGCCGTATGAAGGAAGCAAACCGAGGGAAGTACTATTATCTAAGGAACAATATGATGAGCTCTCTTCTTAAAAAGGAGAGAGTTTTCACTGAAAATGATATCACCAAAATCATTCCTATTTATTTTTTTATTAAAACATGATATAGTTGTCCCAATTGTTCAATAATTTATGAAAGTGGTTTACGGAGGGGAAACATGTCTACAAAAGCTGACAATCGTCACTTGTACCTAAAAGTGATTGAGCGAATCAAAGAGGATATACAAAACGGAATTTACACCGAAAAGGAAAAGCTTCCTTCTGAATTTGAGCTTTCAAAATCTATGGGTGTCAGCCGGGCAACTCTGCGTGAAGCTTTGCGTATCCTTGAAGAGGAGCATGTGATTATCAGAAGGCACGGTGTGGGCACTTTCGTCCATACAAAACCGCTGTTTCTTTCAGGTATTGAACAGCTCAACAGCGTGACGAAAATGATTCAGCAGGCGAACATGGTGCCGGGTACGATTTTTTTGTCGTCTCAGGTCATCACGCCGTCTGATGAAGATATCGCTAGATTCCGGCTTGAGCCTGAGCAGGAGCTTTTTTATTTGGAACGCGTGAGAACGGCAAGCGGCACTCCGGTCGTTTACTGTTTAGATACGATTCCGATGCACATTCTGCCGAATTCTTTCTGTCATGAACAGGAATCTATTTTTGATCTTTTGGAAAAAAACTCCGGGTCTGTGATCAGCTATGCCGTTGCTGATATCGAACCGATCGGATATCACGATACGATTTCACCGGTTTTGGAATGCGAGCCGGAGACGGCGCTTTTATTGCTGAAGCAAACCCACTATAATCAGAATGATGAACCTGTGCTGTATTCATTAAATTATTTCCGGGCTGATAAGTTCAGTTTTCATGTTGTAAGAAAACGTTTTTAAGACAGACGCGTCATGTGTCTGTTTTTTTATTTGCCGCTTCAATACATACTTTGTTTTCCGCAAGGCACAATAAAACAGGAAACAACCAAGTATAGTGAATGGGTGAATAAGTTGAGTAAGAAGAAAAATGGAACAAAAAATATCATTGCTCTGGCTTCTGTACCGCTCGTGATGACACTCGGGAATTCCATGCTGATTCCTGTGCTTCCGATGATTGAAAAGAAGCTGTCCATATCGTCTTTTCAAGTATCGTTAATTATAACGGTCTATTCGATTGTGGCGATTATTTGTATTCCGATTGCCGGATATTTGTCCGATAAATTCGGAAGAAAAAAGGTTCTTCTGCCTTGTCTTCTCATAGCCGGTGCGGGCGGAGCGCTTGCCGCGATAGCTTCCACCGCGTTCAAGCATCCTTATCCCATTATTTTGGCGGGACGGGTGCTGCAAGGAATCGGTTCGGCAGGGGCGGCTCCTGTAGTGATGCCGTTTATCGGTGATTTATTCAAAGGGGATGATGAGCGGATTACCGCGGGGCTCGGCGACATTGAGACGTCAAACACGGCCGGGAAAGTATTAAGCCCGATTCTCGGATCGCTCTTGGCTGCATGGTTTTGGTTTATGCCGTTTTGGTTCATTCCGTTTTTTTCGCTCATCAGTTTTTTTCTCGTATTGTTTTTGGTGGCAAAGCCGGAGAAACAAAAAGAAGCGCCTTCTATTTCCGAATTTGTGAAAAATGTCGGCCGCATATTTAAGCGTGACGGACGCTGGCTCTTTACGGTATTTATCATCGGCTGCGTGATTATGTTTTTGCTGTTCGGGGTTCTTTTTTATTTATCAGACTCACTGGAGAAGAAATACGGAATTGACGGTGTGGCTAAAGGAGCGCTTTTGGCAATCCCGCTTTTATTTCTATCCGTCAGTTCATATATATCAGGCAGAAAAATCGGGAAAGACCAAGGCAAAATGAAGTTTTGCATTGTTTTCGGAATGAGTGCCGTGACACTGTCGTTTATCGGCCTATGGTGGAATCACAGTTTTTATTTATTATTTATCTTTTTGTGTGTCAGCGGTATCGGTATCGGAATAGCATTACCGGCATTAGACGCTGTCATCACAGAAGGCGTAGACAACGAGGAATCGGGAACCATCACCTCATTTTATAACAGCATGCGGTTTATCGGAGTAGCGGCGGGACCGCCGATCTTTGCTGCCCTGATGTCAAATGCAGGCTGGCTGATTTTTATTTTATCCGCTTTTTGCGGCATTGTGTCTGTATTTTTAGCGCTGTTAAATATCTCATCACAAGAAAAAGAAAAAAAGGAATCATTAAAGACGGTGTAATCTGCACTGTCTTTTTTTATTTTATTTTGAAGATTGACATGATACCGTCAAGTCGTTATCCTTTTTAATAGTTAAACATTTTAACTATTGGAAGGAGGGGGAAAAGGTGCATGAAGAAAAAGTAAAGCAGCTGATTCAGCGTTATTCCGATGTATACCTGCACGTCTTAAAAAAAATTGACAGCATTATCGCTGAAAAAGTGAACAAAGAGCTGACATTGGATCAATATTACATACTCCGCTATATTATGCTCAATCCGGATTGCAAATCAATTGAACTGGCCGCGGTGTGCCACGTCAACAAAAGCGCCATTACATCGATGACGAACCGCCTGTATGAAAAAGGCTACATCAATAGAGAACGCAGCCAAAGCGACCGCCGGAGCATACTTTTAAATGTCACGGAAAAGGGGACGGAAGTATTTCACCGTGTGGAGCGGCGGATTGAGGAACTCGTCCGTTCATATATTATGTATTTTGATGAAGACGAGGCGGAGATGTTCGTTAATACATATGAAAAATTATATCGATTGATGATGACAGAGGAGGATCAGCAGACATAATGAAAAACATTATCCGAGCCCGCTGGATCATCGCCGCGTTATGGATCGCCGCAACGGTGATATTTATGCTTACAGCGCCTGATATGGCTGAATTGACACGGGAGAAAGGGCAGATTTCCGTACCGGACGGATATTCCTCTTCTTATGCCCATGAATTGCTTGATGAAATGTCTGATTCAGATGCACCGTCTTCTTCTGCCGTCATCGTATTTCACGAAAAAGGCTTAATGACAGACAAAAAAGATCGTCTGGAAGAAGCCGTCAGCACTTTGTCTGAACAGAAAAAAGCGCTTCAGATTAAAACGGTGACTTCATACTTCGGGGAGAAAAATGACGACATCAAAAAACAGCTGCTGTCAAAAGACAGACAAACGATGCTCGTTCAGCTGCAGCTTGATACATCCAAAAACGATATCCTCGAAATAAAAAATAAAATTGATAAAGAGCTGAAACCGTACGGCGTATCATACAGCATTACAGGCCAGTCGCTGATCGACGAAGATGTGTTAAAAAGCTCACAGGACGGCTTGAAAAAGACTGAATATATAACGGTCGCTTTTATCCTGATCGTGCTGATCCTTGTATTCCGGTCAGTGGTCGCTCCGTTTGTGCCGCTTTTATCTGTATTGATATCTTATTTAGTCAGCCAGTCGATTGTCGCATTTTTAGTCGGCCAGCTGAATTTTCCGCTCTCAACTTTTACGCAGATTTTCATGGTTGCGATTATGTTCGGAATCGGTACAGACTACTGCATTCTGCTTCTCAGCAGATTTAAAGAAGAACTGTCGCATGGCGCTGATATAAGAGAAGCGATCGTCGTCACCTACAAAACGGCCGGAAAGACGGTTTTGTACAGCGGCGGTGCGGTGCTGATCGGATTTGCCTGCATCGGATTTGCGACATTTAAGCTGTATCAGTCGGCAGCCGCCGTTGCGGTCGGTGTCGCGGTGTTGCTGCTTGCGCTCATGACGATCGTGCCGTTTTTTATGGCTGTTTTAGGAAAAAGACTGTTTTGGCCTGTTAAGGGCGATATTTCCCATCCTCAAAGCAAAGCATGGGAAACGGCAGGGCGGTTTTCATTTAAAAGGCCGCTCATCAGTCTTGCAATCGTTGCGGTATTCACCGTCCCGCCTATCCTTCTTTACAAAGGATCGCTATCTTACAACAGCCTTGACGAAATCGGGGACAAATATGAATCCGTCCGCGCGTTTAATACGATTTCAGGCGCATTCGGCCCGGGAGAACTTCTTCCGGCCACAGTCGTCATCAAAAATGATGAGCCATTAAATACCGAAAAACACCTGATTGATATCGAAAAAATCAGCAGAGAACTTGAAAAAACAGAGGGTGTAAAAACGGTCAGAAGCGCCACGCGCCCTGCCGGAAACGGATTGAATCAATTATTTGTCACAAATCAGGCAAAGCAGCTTCAAGAAGGGCTTGATAAAGGCAATACAGGACTTGAAAAAATCACGGACGGATTAGGGCATGCCGCAAAGTCGTTAGCTGATTCACAGCCGCAGATCGAAGAGTCGGGGAAAAGCGTCAATCAGCTTATTAACGGAACATTGTCTCTGAAATCCGGGCTTTCTGATATAGGAGAAAACCTGAATAAACTGCAGGCTGGCGTGAATGAGAATAAAGCCGGCGTCGCCCAGATGAGAAATCAGATTGAAGAGCAAAAACAAATGCTGACTTCACAGCTCAAACAAAACAGCGGTCTCGCTTCAGAAACGCAAAACGCTTTAAAATTGGTAAAAACCGTCCTGCCGATGAAAGATGAAGCCAGCAGACAGCTTGCCGATTTGAACAAGCAGCTTGCCCGGCTGCCGTTTGCAAAATTGGAAGCGTCAATACCGTCAGTCAAAACCGATCCCTCTTACAAAGAAATCAAATCGGCCTTTACGGGTGTACAGTCAGCCGTTTCCAAGGCAAACGCGGATGCAGAAGCGTTTTCTAAACAGGTCGACAGTCAAAAGGATCATCTGCAGCAAGCGGAAAAACAATTTGCCCGGCTGGCAGCCGCACAGAAGAAGATTGACACTCAAATTAACGCAATGATCAATGGACTGACCAGTATTGAAAACGGTCTGCAGCAAGTGTCAGACGGACAGGGGGCTCTTGCAGGACAAATGCCGCGCCTTGAATCGGCGGCAGGACAGCTCGCGGAGGGTCAGAAAAAAATGAAGAGCGGTCTCGGTGATTTTTCTTCCCGGCTCAGCGATCTTTCTTCAGGCCTTAACGATAGTGTAAAAGGGCTTAAGAAAGTATCAAGCGGCATGATGGGGGCGAATGATTACCTGGGTGAGCTTCACAAGGCGTCAGATAAAGAAATGACAGGCTGGTTTGTGCCGAAAGACGCGTTGACAAACAGTGATTTCACAAGCGTGTTTAATACGTACATGTCAGATGACAGAAAAACGACAGAATTGACCGTCGTTCTTGATAACAATCCTTACTCAAATACGGCCATTCAAGATATTCAAGCGATCAAAGCGAGCGTAAAAAGAGCCATTCCGAACACGGATCTGAAGAATGCCTCTTTCGGCGTTTCGGGAGTCTCCAGCATGAATGCCGATCTGAAAGAAGTATCGGATTCAGACTTCAAACGGACGGCAATGTTTATGCTGGCGGGAATTTTTCTGATTCTCATCATGATGCTGCGCTCTCTCATTATGCCTGTTTATTTAGTGGCGTCGCTCGTACTGACGTATTTCGCATCCATCGGCGTGACGGAATACATCTTTACACACTTCTTCGGGTATCCGGGCGTAAACTGGGCCGTACCGTTCTTCGGCTTTGTTATTTTGATGGCTCTTGGTGTGGATTATTCCATCTTTTTAATGGACCGCTTTAATGAGCTGAAAAAAGAAGGAACGGGGCCCGCAATGATCAGCAGTATGAAAAATATGGGTTCCGTCATCATTTCTGCGGCGATTATTTTAGCGGGAACCTTTGCGGCCATGCTGCCGTCAGGCGTTCTTTCCTTATTACAGATTGCAACCGTGGTATTAACTGGCCTTCTCATGTACGCAATTGTCGTCCTTCCGTTTTTTGTACCGGTCATGGTGAAAATATTCGGAAGAGCCAACTGGTGGCCTTTCAATTTGAAAAAATAACGTACAATGCCTCTGCCTGTTTTCGGGCAGAGGTTTTTTGTTTCCTTATAAATCCTCCAGTTGATATAATTACATCTGCGCACTCTTTTTTGCGAATGCTGAAATTTGGTCATAATACATACTATTAAAGAATGAACGAAGGAGGTTTCACATGACTTATGTAAATGAAATGAAGTCAAAGCACGGCGGGATCACCGCCCATATCGTAAAGACTGAGAAATTTAAAACCGTTTCGCTGACGTTTAAAATGCTGGCTCCTTTAACGAAAGAGCTTGTAACAAAAAGGGCGCTGTTTCCGCATGTGCTTCTGCGCGGAACAGAAAGCCGCCCGAAAACCGCTGATCTGCGTTCTTATTTTGATGAGCTGTACGGCACATCCGTTTCAGCTGATCTGACAAAAAAGGGAGAACGTCATGTCATTACGTTCAGACTTGAGATTCCTAACGAAAAGTATCTGAAGGACCGCACACCGTTATTGGAAAAAGGCCTTCAGCTTTTATCAGAGCTTGTCTTTTCGCCCGCTTTGGAAAACGGCGCCTTCCTGCCCCTTTATGTCACGCAGGAAAAACGGACGCTGAAACAGCGGATTCAAGCCGTATATGATGATAAGATGAGATATTCTAATCTGCGTCTCGTTCAGGAAATGTGCAAAAGCGAACCGTATGCCCTTCACGTCAACGGCGAGTTCGATGATGTTGAACACATTACACCGCAAGATTTGTATGAAGCCTATCAAAAAGCCATACGCGAAGATCAGCTGGACCTGTATGTCATCGGCGATGTTGATTCAGATCAGGTGAAAACGGCCGTTGATACGTATTTTAAAACGGAAGAACGGGAGCTGCAGCCTTTTGAAAGAAGCGCGGCGAATGAACAGCCCGATCCGAAGGAAGTCATTGATGAAGAGGACGTCAAGCAGGGCAAGCTGAATATCGGATTCCGGACCAATACGACATACACAGATCCGGATTATCCGGCATTGCAGGTGTTTAACGGGCTGTTCGGGGGGTTCTCTCATTCAAAGCTGTTTATAAATGTCCGTGAAAAAGCGAGCCTCGCCTATTATGCAGCCTCAAGGGTGGAAAGCTTCAAAGGGCTTTTGATGGTCATGTCGGGCATTGAGGTGAAAAATTATAAGCAGGCCGTCACCATAATCGAAGAACAATTTCAGGCTATGCAAAACGGTGACTTTTCAGAGGACGATATCGCCCAAACGAAAGCCGTTATTAAAAACCAAGTGTTAGAAACGATTGATACGGCATACGGCTTAGCGGAATTTCTGTATCAGCAGGCTTCAGCCCAAGTGGAGATACCGATCGAAACTTTCCTCGACAATATCGAGAAAGTGACAAAAGAGGACATTATCAATGTCGGAAAGAACATTAAGCTGGATACGACTTATTTCTTAAAAGGGACGGGGGGAGCATCTTGACTAAACCGATAAACTTCGAACAGCTTCAGGAAACGCTGTATCATGAAAAAATGGCAAACGGCCTTGATGTCTATGTGCTGCCGAAACAGGGTTTTAATAAAACATACGCCGTGTTTACGACAAAGTACGGTTCCATTGACAATCAATTCGTTCCTTTAAATAAGGAAGAAATGGTACACGTCCCTGACGGAATCGCGCATTTTCTGGAGCATAAACTGTTTGAAAAAGCGGACGGCGACGTGTTTCAGGACTTCAGTAAGCAGGGGGCGTCGGCAAATGCCTTTACATCATTTACACGAACCGCTTATCTGTTCTCCAGCACTTCTAATGTAGAGAAAAACCTGGAAACACTCGTGGATTTTGTTCAGGACCCGTATTTCACGGAAAAATCAGTTGAAAAAGAAAAAGGCATCATCGGCCAGGAAATCAATATGTATGATGATAATCCGGATTGGCGGCTGTTTTTCGGCCTTATCGAAAATATGTATAAAGACCACCCCGTGAAAATTGACATTGCCGGAACGGTGGAGAGCATCTCTCATATTACGAAAGATCTGCTGTATGAGTGCTACGAAACGTTTTATCACCCGAGCAATATGCTGCTCTTTATCGTCGGTCCCGCAGATCCTGAAGCGGTCATCAGCCAGGTGCGGAAAAACCAGGAGAAAAAGCCGTTTACAGACCAGCCTGAAATCAAACGTAAAGAGGTTCAGGAGCAGGAAGCGGTTTTCCGCCGGGAGCAGGAATTAAAAATGAACGTGCAAGGCTCAAAATGTCTTGTCGGTTTAAAGGCGAAAGACCCTTATAAAACGGGGCGGGAGCTGTTGAAGCACGAGCTCAGCATGAACCTCATGCTTGAATGTCTCTTCGGAAAAAGCTCACCGCATTACGGCAACTTGTACGATAAAGGCTACATTGATGAAACCTTCAGCTTTGATTACACGGCTGAATACGGATTCGGTTTTGCCTCTGTCGGAGGAGATACACCGGAGCCGGATAAGCTCGCTGACGAATTAAAACAGATGCTGCTTGATGCAGAATCAGCCGTGACTGCGGAAAAACTTGACCTTGCGAGAAAAAAGAAAATCGGGTCATTTTTAAAAGCGCTCAATTCACCTGAATATATTGCCAACCAATTCACACGCTACGCCTTTTTAGATATGAGTCTGTTTGATGTCGTAACCGTACTGGAGCAGATCACCCTGGAAGACGTAAAGCGGGTCATTAAAGAAGAAATGTCAGAAGACAGGCTGACAGTCTGCAAAGTCGTGCCAAAATCATAACAAAACATCCCTCACGCCCTGAGGGATGTTTTTCTGGGGAAAGAAGGAGTATTGATTGATGAAACAGACAGCGCTCGTAACCGGAGCAAGCGGCGGAATCGGACAAAGTATAAGTGAAGTCCTCGCAAAAAACGGATATGACGTCCTTTTGCATTATCATTCTAATAAGGAAGCCGCACACAGGCTTGCGGAAAGGCTGAGCGCATCATTCGGCGTAAAAGCCTCCGTTATACAGGCTGATCTGTCCTCACCGGATGGCGCGGAGACACTCAGCCGTTCCGTTAAGCATCCTGTGGATGCTCTGATATTAAACAGCGGCAAAAGTCATTTCGGCCTGATTACGGACGTTACGGATGACACGGCGCGGGAGATGGTGCAGCTGCATGTGACGAGTCCGTTTCTTTTGGCGCGTAATCTGGTGCCCGGCATGATCCGGAAAAAAAGCGGGGGCATTGTCGCGATCGGTTCCGTCTGGGGAGAAACAGGCGCATCGTGCGAGGTATTATACAGCATGGTCAAAGGAGCGCAGCATTCGTTCGTCAAAGCGCTTGCCAAAGAGCTCGCTCCGAGCGGCGTCCGCGTGAATGCAGTCTCGCCGGGTGCCGTTGATACAAATATGCTTGATCAGTTCACGTCTGATGAAAAAGAAGCGTTGGCAGAGGAAATTCCCGCGGGCCGGCTGGCGAAGCCGGAGGAAATCGCCGAAGCGGCGGCCTTTTTATTATCGGACAAGGCTTCCTATATTACGGGGCATATATTATCCGTAAACGGCGGCTGGCACTGCTGAAAAAAATGTGTGTATAGTTTGCATCTGCACGGACAAAATAATTTTGTAACAACAGATGAAATGGAGGAACCCAACATGTCAGTATTAGAAAACTGGGATAATTGGAAGAATTTCCTTGGCGACAGATTGAACTATGCGCAGGAAAAAGGGATGAGTGATGAAACGATCACTGACCTCGCTACAGAAATCGGCGGTTACCTTGCGAACGAAGTCGACTCGAAAAACCATCAGGAAAAAGTGCTTGCTGATCTTTGGAGCGTTGCTTCTGAAGATGAACAGCGCGCCATCGCAAATATGATGGTGAAGCTTGTTGAAAATAACAGCACTCATTAAGAGGGGGGATTTCTCCTCTCTTTTTTTATGTTTTCCTCTATAGAGCAACATTCTTCTTTCTAATTAGAGAAAAATGTTTTATGATAAAGGAAGGTAAAAATTTGCCACAATGGAGGGGGTATATCATTTGGCAAAGCTCGAATGGTATTTTGAATATGAAATTCAAGTGAACCGCCCCGGCCTGCTCGGGGATATTTCATCTCTTCTCGGGATGCTGTCAATTAATATTGTCACAATTAACGGTGTCGACCTTTCCAGAAGGGGAATGCTGCTCAGATGCCGGCATATAGATCAAATTAAACGATTGGAATCAATTTTAAAAACAATGGAGACCATTAAAGTAACGAAGCTGAGAGAACCGAGGCTTCGCGACCGTCTCGCAGTCCGTCACGGAAGATACATTCAGCGTGATGCCGATGACAAAAAAACCTTCCGTTTTGAAAGGGACGAGCTCGGTCTTCTGGTTGACTTTATGGCCGAGCTGTTTAAAAAAGAAGGGCACAAACTGATCGGAATCCGAGGAATGCCGAGGGTCGGAAAAACGGAGTCCATCGTTGCGTCAAGCGTTTGTGCCAGCAAAAGATGGCTTTTCGTATCATCAACGCTGCTAAAACAAACGATCCGGAGCCAGCTGGTTGCCGATGAATACAGCACGGAAAACGTGTTTATCCTCGACGGCATCGTTTCGACAAGACGGGGATCTGAGCGCCATCTTCAGCTCGTCAGTGAAATTATGCGGCTTCCGGCGACAAAGGTCGTGGAGCACCCCGATATTTTTGTTCAAAATTCGGAGTATACGCTCGATGATTTCGATTATATTATCGAACTCAGAAATGATCCTGACGAAGTCATTACATATGAACATGCAGAAGAACCGCAAATGTTTGATCAGACCGGTTTTTCAAGCTTTGATTTTTAATATTGGAAGGTGTTTGTTGTGACAGAATTAGCAATCCGGCTTAAAGAAGCCAGAGAGGAAAAAGGGATGTCATTGGATGAACTCCAGGCGGCGACGAAAATTCAGAAAAGATACTTAACCGCTCTGGAAGAAGGCAATTATGACGTCATTCCCGGCAATTTTTATGTGCGGGCGTTTATCAAGCAATACGCTGAAGCTGTCGGGCTTGATTCAGATCAGTTATTTGAAGAATATAAAAAAGACATCCCTAACACGTACCATGACGATGTGTCGGAAAAAATCTCCGGTCTCGCCATGCAAAGGGAGCTTCCTAAGTCCGCTTCAAAGGCGGCGGAATGGCTTCCGACCGTCCTTGTCGTCATCGGTGTCATTCTCGTCATCGCGATCATTTATGCGATTATTCAGTTCGGAATGAGCAAATCCGGGCAGACAGACGGAGATAAGGCCGTCACCCAAAGTGAGAGCAAGTATGAGATTCCTAAGGATTCTGCGCTGAAAAACGACGGCAATACAAACGACGAAGCGCAATCTGACAGCAAAAAAGACAAAAAGGACACAAAAGCGTCAGAGCAGAAAAAGAAAGAAAAAAGCAGCGATAAGACGGAGATCAAAGCGGCCGGAACGGAAGGCTCGGCTTCTTCATACAACGTCTCCGGGGCAGATAAGTATAAGCTTGAACTGATTGCTTCTGACAGCGCATGGATCCGCGTCCGGGATGACAGCGGCGGTTCTTTAAAAGAAGGAACGCTGCAAAAAGGCGAAACCTTTAAAAAAGACGTCACGGATCAAAAGCAGATTGAAATCCGCACGGGCTATGCCCCTAACCTGAAAATTAAAATCAACGGAGAGGTTCTGTCCTATGAACTCAATCCGCATGATGTGATGGCGCAGACCATCACAATCAAGATGAAAAAATAAAAGGGGAAAAGTCATCTGAACGATTAAGATGACTTTTTCTTCACGTCCGAGTACATATTATTGGAGGGGCTTTATGTTTAACTTACCGAATAAAATCACACTGGCAAGAATCGCTTTAATTCCTGTATTTATGATTATCATGCTTGTTCCTTTTCATTGGGGCAGCGTTCATATAGGGGATGAATCGATTCCGGTCGCGCATCTTACGGGAGCTGTTTTATTCATTATCGCATCAACGACTGACTGGGTGGATGGCTACTACGCCAGAAAACTGAACCTCGTGACAAACTTCGGGAAATTTTTAGATCCGCTGGCTGACAAACTGCTGGTGTCCGCGGCATTAATTACGCTTGTGCAATTTGACCTTGCGCCGGCGTGGATGGTCATCATCATCATCAGCCGCGAATTTGCCGTAACGGGATTAAGACTTGTGCTGGCGGGAACGGGGGAAGTTGTAGCCGCCAATATGCTGGGGAAAATTAAAACATGGGCCCAGATCATCGCTGTTGCCGCGCTTTTGCTGCATAATCTTCCGTTTGAGCTCGTTTCTTTCCCGTTCGGCGATATCGCTTTATGGGTGGCCGTGCTCTTCACAGTCATTTCCGGCTGGGATTATTTTGCGAAGAACTGGGATGCGTTAAAAACATCTAACTAAGGAAGAAGGACTTAAAGATGGAAATAGCAAAAAAAGCAGAAATCATTGCGGTCGGCTCGGAGCTTCTGCTCGGCCAGATCGCCAATACGAACGCGCAGTTTATCAGTAAAGAGCTGGCGGAAATCGGTGTAAACGTGTTTTACCATACCGCTGTCGGTGACAATCCGGAGCGGCTTAAGCAAGTCATCCGCATTGCCGAAGAGCGCTCAGACCTGATTATTTTTTCAGGCGGCCTCGGGCCGACCAAAGACGATTTAACGAAAGAAACCATTGCAAACACACTGGGGCGCCCGCTCGTTCTGAATGACGAAGCATTCCGGTCGATCGAAGAATATTTCGCGAAAACAAAACGGACCATGTCGCCGAATAACCGCAAACAGGCGCTCGTCATTGAGGGCTCGGACGTTTTGGCGAATCATTTCGGCATGGCGCCGGGAATGCTTGCAGAGCACGGCTCAAGGCTTTATATGCTGCTTCCCGGACCGCCGAGCGAGCTGCGTCCGATGTTTGAAAATGAAGCGAAGCCGCTGCTTCTTAAAAAGCTCGGTTCTAATGAGAAAATCGTTTCAACCGTGCTGCGGTTTTTCGGAATCGGTGAATCCCAGCTTGAAGCTGATTTAGAAGATATCATTGACGCGCAGACGAATCCGACGATTGCGCCGCTTGCTGCTGACGGCGAGGTCACGCTGCGTTTAACGGCGAAACATGCTGACGAAAAAGAAACAGAACGGCTTTTAAAAGAAACGGAAGCCGCCATTTTAGAACGTGTCGGTGAATTTTTCTACGGATATGATGATACGTCCCTGGTGAAGGAGCTTTCAAAAGCATGCAGACAAAACAAAATCACGATTTCTTCTGCCGAAAGCTTTACAGGCGGCCTGTTTTCAGAGTGGGTGACTGATTTAAGCGGTGCGTCTCAACTATTTGCAGGGGGCGTTGTCTGCTATTCCGACAGCGTGAAACAGCATGTGCTCGGCGTGAAAGCTGAGACGCTCGCAGAAAGCGGAGCGGTCAGCAAAGAGTGTGCGAAAGAGCTTGCAGCCGGTGTGAGAAAGCTGACCGGAAGCGATATCGGCATCAGCTTTACCGGGGTTGCGGGTCCCGACCCGCAGGAAGGGCATGCGGCGGGCCGCGTCTTTATCGGCATTTCAGCGGAAGGAAAAGAAGAGGTGCACGAATTTCACTTTGCCGGCTCAAGAACCGGAATCAGAAAGCGCGCCGCTAAATACGGCTGCCATCTCATTTTAAAAATGCTGGATCAAAAATAAAGTTTTAAAGAGCCGTTTTCTCTGATTTTTAAGTTTTATAAGGGAAATTATGCTCTTTTGCAGAAAAGCGAACGCGGAAAAAATCCGAATATGCGTTCGCTTTTTTCTTGGCAAATGCCAGTAAACAAGGTATAGTATATGTAGTGGCAAGATAAAGGAGGAAAAATAAATGAGTGATCGTCAGGCAGCCTTAGATATGGCTCTTAAGCAAATAGAAAAACAATTCGGCAAAGGTTCCATCATGAAGCTCGGAGAAAAAACGGATACAAGAATTTCAACGGTGCCAAGCGGCTCCCTTGCACTTGATACCGCTCTCGGAATAGGCGGATACCCGCGCGGACGGATTATTGAAGTATACGGACCTGAAAGCTCAGGTAAAACGACTGTAGCGCTTCACGCAATCGCTGAGGTTCAGGAAAAAGGCGGACAGGCCGCATTTATTGATGCTGAGCATGCTCTTGATCCTGTTTACGCGCAAAAGCTCGGTGTCAATATCGAAGAGCTTCTGCTTTCTCAGCCGGATACGGGAGAGCAGGCGCTTGAGATTGCTGAAGCGCTGGTGCGAAGCGGAGCTGTTGATATCGTAGTCGTTGACTCTGTTGCGGCGCTTGTTCCAAAAGCTGAAATTGAAGGTGACATGGGTGATTCACACGTCGGTTTACAGGCGCGTCTTATGTCTCAGGCGCTCCGTAAGCTTTCCGGCGCCATCAATAAATCTAAAACAATCGCAATCTTTATTAACCAGATTCGTGAAAAAGTCGGCGTTATGTTCGGAAATCCGGAGACGACACCGGGCGGCCGCGCGCTGAAATTCTATTCTTCCGTGCGCCTTGAAGTGCGCCGTGCCGAGCAATTAAAGCAGGGTAACGACGTGATGGGGAATAAAACGAGAATTAAAGTCGTAAAAAACAAAGTCGCTCCTCCGTTCCGTACGGCTGAAGTGGACATTATGTACGGTGAAGGAATCTCCAAAGAAGGGGAAATCATCGACCTTGGAACTGAACTGGATATCGTGCAAAAAAGCGGTTCGTGGTATTCTTATGAAGAAGAACGCCTCGGTCAGGGCCGTGAAAACGCCAAGCAGTTCTTAAAAGAAAATAAAGACATCATGCTGATGATTCAGGAACAAATCCGTGAATATTACGGTTTAGACAATAACGGTGTAACGGACAAAGCGGAGGAAGTTCAGGAAGAGATGGAATTAGAAGAATAAAAACACGATCAAAAGAGCGGAGTAAGCAATTTCCGCTCTTTTTTTTGTGTGTTTCAAAAAACACTGGCTGTTTCGGAAAATTTTATCTGGAATGTTACAACTTTTTTCACCCTTCACTCGTCTAACATCATGGCGAAAGTTGAAATTATATCTGAGGAGGAAAAAAGATGACGAGCCCCCGCCGCACAAGAATAAATAAAAAAAGAAAGAAGAAGCTGATGAAAACGGGAGGGCTGTTTCTTTTTCTGCTGCTTGTCACTGTTTTTATTATGATCTGGACCGTCACAGCGCATCATCGGGAGAAGGAATCCGTTAAAAATGCTCCCGCCGCTCAATCTGATACTTCAAAAGACCAGACTCAACAGAAAAAAGAAAAGACGCAAAAAGAGAAAACACCTAAATCAATCGATCGCAATAAACAGATCAGCAATTACTTGCAACAGATCGGGTTCAGCGGCACAGCAATGATCGTAAAAGATGGAAAAGTTGTGCTGAAAAAAGGCTTTGGCTATGCGGACCGAAAACAAAAAATTAAAAACAATCCGGAGACATCATATTATATCGGTTCTTCACAAAAAGCGTTAATCGCGACGGCTGTCCTGCAGCTTGAAGAAAAAGGGCTGCTGCAGACGAGTGACCCCGTCAGTACATACTTGCCGAATTTTCCTAACGGCACGCGCATTACATTGAAAAACCTGCTCAATCATACGTCCGGCATAAACGGGCATATTGAGGGTCGGGGACCGATTTCTCCAATTGATTTAATCAAGGATATAGAATACCGCGGAATTAAACGGCAGCCCGGGGTTTGGGATTACAGGGATTCCAACTATTCAGTGCTTGCTTATATCGTATCTCAGGTCAGCGGGGAGTCTTATGAACAATATATAAAAGAACACGTGTTCAAACCGGCCGGAATGAAGCATGCCGGATTTTACAAAACATTTGCTGAAGCCAAATATCCTGCCGTCGGCTACAAAGTCGATGAGAGCGGCAGTCTTGTAACGCCGCACCTTTTGGACTTATCGCAGCTGTACGGGGCGGGCGACATGTATATGAGCGCTGAAGATCTCTATAAATTTGATAAAGCGATCGTAAACGGCACGCTCCTTTCAAAAGAAAGCTTCACAAAAATGTTTACAGCAGGAAGCAGTGCCGCTTACGGGATGGGGTTTTACATTGATCCGGGAAGCTATTCCAATCACGGTGTTATGCCCGGTTACAACATTTTGAACAGCTTCAGCCATTCGGCAAGCAAATATGTCATATTACTGTCAAACATTCAGAATAACGCCAAATTAGGACAGGTAAACAATAGAATTTACCAATTGCTTAACCAGGCGGACTGACAGAGCCGTCATTCACGAAAAGCGGAGGAAGGTATGGTATGATATATACATGGGCAACGATCCGAGCTGAAGGCGAATCGTTAAGCTGGCAAGCTTGACAAGTATTTCCGACACAATTACAATGAAGTTGTAACATTTGTTTTTTTAACATGATTGTTAAACCATTTAAACTTGACAAGGGCATGAGAGACTCATTCCCTGTGAAGGTTCTGTATGTTGAGAAAATCAGACAATGTACATGCCGGCACTTATTTAAGCAAAAACCAAGTTCATAGCAAGAGGAGGTGAAAGTATGACCCCAATGACGGTTCTCATCTCCATTTTGCTGACTCTGCTCGGTTTAGTTGTTGGCTACTATGTTCGTAAAACCATTGCCGAAGCAAAGATTGCGGGCGCACGCGGTGCTGCCGAGCAAATCCTTGAAGATGCAAAGCGTGATGCTGAAGCACTGAAAAAAGAAGCTCTGCTTGAAGCAAAGGACGAAATCCATACACTTCGAATAGATGCTGAACAGGAAGTTCGTGAAAGACGAAATGAGCTTCAAAAACAAGAAAACCGTTTACTTCAAAAAGAAGAAAATCTTGACCGTAAACACGAAGGAATTGATAAACGGGAAGCGATGTTGGAGAAGAAAGATCATTCTCTGAATGAACGACAACAACATATTGAAGAGATGGAAAGCAAAGTGGATGAGATGATTCGTATGCAGCAGTCAGAACTCGAACGCATTTCGAGCCTGACACGGGATGAAGCGAAACAAATCATTCTTGACCGGGTTGAAAATGAGCTTTCACATGACATCGCCATCATGACAAAAGAAACCGAAAACCGTGCGAAAGAAGAGGCAGATAAAAAGGCGAAAAACATTCTGTCGCTTGCTTTGCAGCGCTGTGCAGCAGATCATGTTGCCGAAACGACGGTATCGGTCGTCAATCTTCCGAATGATGAGATGAAAGGACGTATCATCGGCCGTGAAGGGCGTAACATTCGTACGCTTGAAACGCTTACAGGTATCGACCTGATTATTGATGACACACCTGAAGCAGTCATTCTTTCCGGATTTGATCCGATCAGACGGGAGACGGCAAGAATCGCTCTTGATAAACTCGTTCAGGATGGCCGTATTCATCCGGCGCGCATTGAAGAAATGGTTGAAAAATCCCGCCGTGAGGTTGATGACTATATCCGGGAAATGGGTGAGCAGACGACGTTTGAAGTCGGCGTTCACGGACTCCACCCGGATCTGATCAAGATCCTCGGCCGGTTGAAATTCCGTACAAGCTACGGGCAGAACGTACTGAAACATTCTATGGAAGTTGCGTTTTTAGCCGGTTTAATGGCTTCCGAGCTTGGAGAAGATGCAAAGCTTGCCAAGCGGGCCGGTCTTCTGCATGACATCGGTAAAGCAATTGACCATGAAGTGGAAGGAAGCCACGTGGAAATCGGAGTGGAGCTTGCGACCAAATATAAAGAGCATCCAGTCGTTATTAACAGTATTGCGTCACACCACGGAGACGAAGAGCCGACTTCCATTATCGCCGTTCTGGTCGCTGCCGCTGATGCACTGTCAGCCGCAAGACCGGGCGCGAGAAGTGAAACGCTCGAAAACTATATCCGCAGACTTGAAAAGCTTGAAGAAATCTCCGAGTCTTACGAAGGTGTTGAAAAATCATTTGCGATTCAGGCCGGCCGTGAAGTTCGCATCATGGTGAAGCCGGACTCCATTAATGATTTAGAAGCCCATCGTTTGGCGCGTGATATCCGTAAACGAATTGAGGACGAGCTTGATTATCCGGGACACATTAAAGTGACCGTGATCAGAGAAACTCGAGCCGTAGAGTATGCAAAATAAAGTGATGCTTAGCGCATCACTTTATTTTTTTGAGTCCCTGAAAAGGAAGGAATGGAATGTATGAGAATTTTATTTATCGGAGATGTTGTCGGTTCCCCGGGCCGCGACATGGTAAAAGAATATGTCCCGAAACTGAAAGCGAAACATAAACCGCATTTTACAATTATTAACGGAGAAAATGCAGCACACGGAAAAGGACTGACAGAAAAGATCTACCACAGCCTGATGGAAGCGGGAGCAGATGCCATTACAATGGGAAACCATACGTGGGATAAAAGAGAGATCTTCGACTTTATTGATGATGTGCCGCATCTTGTCCGGCCGGCGAATTTCCCGGAAGGTACGCCGGGCAAAGGCATTACCTATATTAAATCGAACGGAAAAGAGCTTGCCGTCATTAATTTACAGGGGCGGACGTTTCTTCCGCCGCTTGATGATCCGTTTGCTAAAGCGGATGAATTAATAGAAGAAGCGAAAAAGCGCACGCCGTACATTTTTATTGATTTTCACGCCGAAGCGACAAGCGAAAAAATTGCGATCGGCTGGTACACAGACGGAAGAGCCTCTGCCGTGGTAGGCACCCATACACACGTGCAAACGGCAGATAACCGCATTTTGCCGAAAGGAACGGCATATATTACTGATGTAGGCATGACGGGTCCGTACGACGGAATTCTCGGTATGGACAGAGAAACGGTCATCAAGCGGTTTAAAACCAATCTTCCCGTCCGGTTTACGGTGGCGGAAGGTAAAACTACGCTGAGCGGAGTGCTCATTGACATCGACGATCAAACGAAAAAGGCCGTAAATATCGAACGGATATTAATCAATGATGACCATATGTTCTTTGAATAGGTGATCATGTGTTTATTTTATAAAAATATTAAAAGGAAAAGCAGGAATATAGCAACTTCTTAGTGAATATAGTAGAAATGGAAGGTAGCCCGCTATTTTTGAAAAGCATTGTGGGGATGGCTTTTTGGATAGCAACATCTAATAATGATTGTTCTAATGAACACTCACTTATCCATTGTAAAACTAAGGGGGAGCAGAAATGGAAATCTTAAAAGTTTCAGCAAAATCAAGTCCAAATTCAGTAGCAGGCGCGCTTGCCGGCGTATTGAGGGAACGCGGAGCCGCCGAAATTCAAGCAATTGGGGCGGGTGCCTTAAACCAGGCTGTTAAAGCGGTTGCGATTGCCAGAGGCTTTGTCGCGCCAAGCGGCGTAGATTTGATTTGTATTCCGGCTTTTACAGATATACAGATTGACGGAGAAGAAAGAACGGCGATTAAGTTAATCGTCGAACCCCGTTAAAAACAAAAACATGACATTCTCAACCTGCTTGCGTAAGGCGAGCAGGTTGTTTTTATTGCTGTCATATTTTCTCACAATATTATATTAATAGTACGAAGAGATGATAAATGGCTTTATTCATATAATATTCAAAAAAAATCCCGCCCATTTTTCCGGACGGAAGCAGTTGTTTTCTTGGAGTGGACACTGGTATTTACCTCCTTTTTAACTCATGTTACAATCCAGTTATTACAGTGTTTTTTCGAGGAGGAGTGTACATGTTGGGAGGAAAGATGAAAGCTATCGTCAAAAATGAAAACGCTTTCGGAGCAACTCTGAAAGAAATTCCCATACCTTCCATTAATGAGAATGAAGTTCTCATTAAAGTACAGGCCGCATCTATATGCGGTACAGATGTGCATATTTATAATTGGGATCAATGGGCGCAGAAACGAATCAAAACACCTCAAGTATTCGGACATGAATTCAGCGGTATCGTAGCGGAAACAGGCAAGCACGTCACAAATGTCAAAATAGGTGACTACGTTTCGGCTGAAACCCACTTCGTCTGCGGTACTTGTGTCCCGTGTTTAACAGGAAAACATCATGTGTGCACCCATACAAAGATACTCGGCGTAGATACAGCCGGCTCCTTCGCTGAATATGTCAAAGTGCCGGACCGAAATGTTTGGAAAAACCCCGCTGATATGGACCCCGCCGTCGCCTCTGTTCAGGAGCCGCTTGGCAACGCGGTGCATACGGTGCTGGAAAGCAGCCGGCTTGCGGGCGGTTCCGCTGCAATTATCGGCTGCGGACCGATCGGGCTGATGGCGGTGGCGGTGGCTAAAGCGGCCGGTGCATCCCGTATTGCGGCCATTGATAAAAATGATTACAGGCTGGCTCTTGCGAAGAAATTGGGAGCTGCGATCACCATTTCAGCTGACGAGGAAGATCCGCTTGAGGTGATCGACACCTTAACAGGCGGAGAAGGGATCGACCTTGTCTGCGAAATGTCAGGCCACCCGGCAGCCATAACACAAGGATTAAAGATGGCGGCGAACGGGGGAAGGTTCCACATGCTGAGTCTGCCGGAACGTCCGGTGACGGTTGACCTGACAAATGACGTGGTGTTTAAAGGACTTACCGTCCAAGGCATCACAGGCAGAAAAATGTTTGAAACATGGCGGCAGGTATCGCACCTGCTTGAATCCGGCCTTGTTGATCTGACGCCGGTGATCACGCATCAGTTTCCGCTTGAAGACTTTGAAAAAGGGTTTGACCTGATGAGAAAGGGACAGTGCGGCAAAGTCATTTTGATTCCATAAGGGGAGGGTTCTATCATGAAAGAATTTGAATTTCTAAAAGCAGAGCTTGATAAAATGAAAGAAAATAAAACGTGGCAGCAAATGAAACAAATTGAAACGAAGCAGGGTCCGTCGGTGGAAGTCAAAGGGGAAAACGTGATACAGCTTTCATCGAACAATTATCTCGGTTTGACGTCGCATCCGAGACTTGTCGAAGCGGCCAAACGCGCCGCGGAAGAATTCGGAGCGGGTACGGGGTCCGTCCGTACAATCGCCGGAACATTCACAATGCACAATGAGCTGGAGAAAAAATTGGCAAACTTTAAAAAAACAGAAGCGGCACTTGTTTTTCAATCGGGGTTCACAACGAATCAGGGCGTCTTATCAAGCATTCTTACAAAAGAAGATATCGTGATCTCTGACGAACTGAACCATGCTTCCATTATTGACGGAATCAGGCTGACAAAAGCAGATAAAAAGGTGTACCGCCATGTTGATATGGACGATTTGGAAAGGGTGCTGAAAAAATCAATGAATTACCGCATGCGCCTGATCGTCACCGACGGCGTATTCTCAATGGACGGCAACATCGCTCCTTTGCCTGACATCGTCAAACTTGCAGAGGCGTACGATGCCTTTGTGATGGTCGACGACGCGCATGCTTCCGGCGTACTCGGAAAAAACGGAAGGGGAACGGTTAATCACTTCGGGCTTGACGGAAGAGTCCACATACAAGTGGGCACATTAAGCAAAGCCATCGGAGTGCTTGGCGGTTACGCCGCAGGGTCGCAGGTTCTGATCGATTACCTGCGCCATAAAGGACGCCCTTTCTTATTCAGCACTTCTCATCCGCCTGCGGTAACGGCCGCATGCATAGAAGCCATTGACGTCCTGCTGGAAGAGCCGGAGCATATGGAAAAGCTATGGGAGAACACGGCGTATTTCAAAGACAAACTGGTTCAAATGGGGCTGACCCTCACAAAAAGCGAAACACCGATCGTGCCGATATTAATAGGGGAGGAAGAAAAAGCCCAGGCATTATCAGACCTTTTATTGACCCGCGGCGTGTTTGCGCAAAGCATCGTGTACCCGACGGTCGCCCAAGGAAAAGCGAGAATCCGCACCATTATTACGGCGGAGCATACAAAAGAGGAGCTTGACCGGGCCCTGGAAGTAATCCGTTCAGCCGCAAAAGAGCTTCAGCTTGTGTAAGGGGGAAATGATTCCCTCTTTTTTATTTCTTATTGATTCTTATTCTCAATAAGGTGTACAATAATAGGCTGGCGGTTGTGCCAAACGCTTTTAACCAGTATACTTGAGGGTGGAAGTTTCGGTTGAAAGGAGACATTCGAACATGAATGAAAAGCAAAAGCAGGAAAGCGGACAAGTGAATCCGGCGGACAAAAAATCCGAAAAGGATTACAGCAAGTATTTTGAAGCCGTATATATTCCGCCTTCTTTAAAAGATGCGAAAAAACGGGGCAAAGAATCCGTTCAATATCATAACGATTTTAAAATCTCAGAAGAATTTAAAGGCCTCGGTGAAGGCAGGAAATTTTATATCCGCACGTACGGATGCCAAATGAACGAGCATGATACGGAAGTCATGGCGGGTATTTTTATGGCGCTCGGTTATGAAGCGACAAATTCGGTTGATGACGCGAACGTTATTTTATTAAACACTTGCGCCATCCGGGAAAACGCTGAAAACAAAGTGTTCGGAGAGCTCGGCCATTTAAAGGCGCTCAAAAAAAATAACCCGGACTTGATTCTCGGCGTCTGCGGCTGCATGTCACAGGAAGAATCAGTCGTAAATCGCATCCTTAAGAAGCACCCGTTTGTCGATATGATTTTCGGCACACACAACATTCACCGTCTGCCGGAACTGTTATCAGAGGCATATTTATCAAAAGAGATGGTCATTGAAGTGTGGTCGAAGGAAGGGGATGTCATTGAGAACCTTCCGAAAGTCCGCAACGGAAAAATTAAAGGCTGGGTCAACATTATGTACGGCTGCGACAAGTTCTGCACATACTGCATCGTACCGTATACCCGCGGAAAAGAACGAAGCCGCCGTCCTGAGGAAATTATCCAGGAAGTCAGAAGACTTGCAAGCGAAGGCTATAAAGAAATCACGCTGCTCGGTCAAAACGTGAATGCGTATGGAAAAGATTTTGAGGATATGACGTACGGTCTCGGTGATTTAATGGACGAACTGCGTAAAATTGATATTCCGAGAATCCGGTTCACGACGAGTCATCCGCGTGACTTTGATGATCATCTGATCGAAGTGCTAGCCAAAGGCGGCAACCTTTTAGACCATATCCATCTTCCGGTTCAATCGGGAAGCTCAGCGATGTTAAAAATGATGGCCCGTAAATATGACCGAGAACGCTATCTGGAGCTTGTCGGAAAAATTAAAGCGGCGATGCCGAACGCTTCACTGACGACCGATATTATTGTCGGTTTTCCGAATGAAACGGATGAACAATTTGAAGAAACCCTTTCGTTATATCGCGAAGTGGAATTTGACAGCGCATATACGTTTATTTACTCTCCTCGTGAAGGCACACCAGCGGCGAAGATGAAAGACAATGTTCCGATGAGGGTCAAGAAAGAACGTCTTCAGCGCCTCAATGATTTGGTGAAAGAAATTTCAGCCAAAAAAATGAAGGAATATGAAGGCAGGACTGTCGAAGTATTAGTTGAGGGAGAAAGCAAAAATAACCCTGACATTCTTGCCGGCTATACGGAAAAAAGCAAGCTCGTCAACTTCAAAGGGCCGAAAGACGCCATCGGCAAGATTGTACGCGTCAAAATCGAACAGGCGAAAACATGGTCGCTTGACGGTGTGATGGCAGGAGAAGCAATCGAGGTGAAATAATAATGACGCTTTACTCAAAGAAAGACATTGTACAGCAGGCTAGGAACCTTGCGAAAATGATTTCTGAAACAGAAGAAGTTGATTTTTTCAAACGCGCTGAGGCGCAGATTAACGAAAATGAAAAAGTCTCTGCGATTATTAATCAGATTAAAACCCTGCAAAAGCAAGCCGTTAACCTGAAGCACTACGAAAAGCTTGAAGCGCTGAAACAAGTGGAAAGTAAAATTGACGCCCTGCAGGAAGAGCTTGAAGGGATTCCGATCATTCAGGAATTCAGAGATTCCCAGATTGAGGTCAATGACCTTCTTCAGCTTGTCGCACATACGATCTCAAATCAGGTGACAAACGAAATCATTACATCTACCGGAGGCAACCTGCTGACGGGAGAAACCGGTTCAAAAGTAAAACATTCGAATAACAGCTGTTCTATTTAAACACGGGGCCTTCATCGGCCCTTGTTTTTTTGCTGTTTGAGAACTAATTGTAATATGTACTAAATTTTCATTGTCTCAACGTTTTGTCCTATTTTTACTGGAAAGTTTTATCATACTTAAAAGTAAAGTTTCTGGGCAGGGCTGCATACAATGAAACAGAAACTTTGTATTTTTATATTTTTATTATAAAAATGCACATGAGACAAATGCCCAGCATAAGATAACACGAAGAAGAACAAGGAGGCCTGCCGGAATGTCTGAATACAGGGAAATTATTACGAAAGCGGTAGTTGCGAAAGGAAGAAAATTCACCCAATGCACCAACACGATCTCGCCTGGAGAAAAACCGTCAAGTATATTGGGCGGCTGGATTATCAACCACAAGTACGATGCCGAAAAGATCGGGAAGACTGTAGAAATTGAAGGGTATTATGATATAAACGTCTGGTACTCTTACGCCGATAATACAAAAACGGAAGTTGTAACCGAGAGAGTAAAGTATGTCGATGTGATTAAACTCAGATACAGAGACACAAATTACTTAGATGACGAACACGAAGTCATTGCCAAAGTGCTGCAGCAGCCGAATTGTCTTGAAGTCACCATTTCTCCTAACGGAAATAAAATCGTGGTTCAGGCAGAGAGAGAATTTTTAGCAGAAGTGGTCGGTGAAACGAAAGTCGTCGTCGAAGTCAATCCTGACTGGGAAGAAGACGATGATGATGATTGGGAAGACGATCTTGATGAAGAATTAGAGGACATTAACCCTGAATTTTTAGTCGGAGATCCTGAAGAATAAGTTGAGGCTAGGGGAGTTTAACACCCCAAGTCTCTTTTTTATATATAAAGATATCACTCTTTTGTTTATGTTATAATGGGATTCGGATAAGAGAAGATACATAGTGAGGGATTAAATGATGGCTAGTTACACGCCTATGATACAGCAATATTTGAAGATAAAGGCAGAGCACCAAGATGCCTTTTTATTTTTTCGGCTTGGTGACTTTTATGAAATGTTTTTTGAAGATGCAAAAAAAGCGTCGCAAGAGCTTGAAATTACACTGACAAGCAGAGACGGAGGTTCGGCTGATAAAATTCCGATGTGCGGCGTGCCGTATCATTCTGCGGCGGCTTATATTGAACAGCTGATTAAAAAGGGCTATAAAGTGGCGATCTGTGAGCAGACGGAAGATCCGAAGGCGGCTAAAGGCGTTGTAAAAAGAGAAGTCGTCCAGCTGATCACCCCGGGAACCGTGATGGATGGAAAAGGCATCCATGAGTCGGAAAACAACTTTATCGCTTCCGTTTCCGAATTTCGTAACGGATACGGTCTCGCTTTATCGGACTTAACGACCGGAGAAAACCTGGCCGTATTTATTGAGCGGATTGAAGATGTCATGTCAGAAATTTACTCAGTCGGCGCAAAGGAAATTGTCGTATCAAGCAAGTTTAACGAACATACAGCTGCTCAGCTGAAAGAACGGTGCAGCGCAACGATTTCGATCGAAGACGGGGAAATAACAGAACGCATTGAAATCGCAAAGCACTTGCCGGGCGAAGAGCTGACAGAGACGTTTATGCGTTTATATACGTATTTGCAGAAAACGCAAAAACGGAGCCTGGATCATCTGCAGCCGGTTCAAGTATATGAATTGGAAGAAGCGATGAAAATTGACCTGTATTCAAAACGGAATCTTGAGCTCACGGAAACGATCCGTTCGAAAAGCAAAAAAGGGTCATTGCTTTGGCTTTTAGACGAGACGAAAACAGCGATGGGCGGCCGGCTTCTCAAACAATGGATTGACCGTCCGCTGATCAGGGCATCCCAAATCGAAGAACGCCAGGAAATGGTCGAGACGCTGATCAATCATCTGTTTGAGCGTGAAGATCTGCGCGAGCGCCTGAAGGAAGTATACGATTTAGAACGTCTGGCGGGCCGGGTCGCATTCGGAAACGTCAACGCAAGGGATTTAATCCAGCTGAAAGAATCTTTAAAACAAGTGCCGAGCATTAAAGAGCTTGTAGGGTCTCTTAACCATAAAAAAGCAAAAGAACGCGCCGGCTTGATTGATCCGTGCGGAGATTTGCTTGACCTGTTAGAAGAAGCCCTTCATGAAAACCCGCCGTTATCGTTAAAAGAAGGCAACTTAATTAAAGACGGCTATCATCAGAAGCTCGATGAGTACCGTGACGCCAGCAAAAACGGTAAAGACTGGATTGCCAGACTGGAGCAGCAGGAACGCGCTTATACGGGCATCCGTTCATTAAAGGTCGGTTTCAATAAAGTGTTCGGCTATTATATTGAAGTCACAAAAGCAAACCTTCATCTGCTTGAGGACGGGCGGTATGAGCGGAAGCAGACCCTCACAAACGCCGAACGGTACATTACGCCGGAATTGAAGGAAAAAGAAGCGCTTATTTTAGAAGCGGAAAACAACATCTGCGAGCTGGAATATGAGCTTTTTGCCGGACTGCGTGAAAAGGTGAAACAATTTATTCCGCGTCTGCAGCGTCTTGCCAAACAAATGAGTGAGCTGGATGCGCTGCAATGCTTTGCTACGATCAGTGAAAACAGGCATTACACAAAGCCCGTCTTTTCTGATAATGAAGTAAAAGTCATTGAAGGGAGACACCCCGTCGTCGAAAAGGTGATGGACAGTCAAGAATACGTGCCGAACAACTGCCTGATGGGCGATTCGCGGGAAATGCTCCTGATTACGGGTCCGAATATGTCAGGTAAAAGCACGTACATGAGACAGATCGCACTTCTATCGATCATGGCCCAGATCGGCTGTTTTGTGCCCGCAAAAGAAGCGGTTCTGCCGATTTTTGATCAAATCTTCACGAGAATCGGGGCGGCGGATGATTTGATTTCCGGACAAAGCACCTTTATGGTGGAAATGCTGGAAGCGAAAAACGCGATTGTGAACGCCACAAAAGACAGCCTGATCCTGTTTGATGAAATCGGCCGCGGGACATCAACGTACGACGGAATGGCGCTGGCACAGGCGATTATTGAATATGTTCATGATCATATCGGCGCTAAAACACTGTTCAGCACGCATTATCATGAGCTGACGGTGCTTGAAGATAAGCTTCCTCAGCTGAAAAACGTTCATGTGCGCGCAGAGGAATATAACGGAACGGTCGTGTTTCTCCATCAAATCAAAGAAGGAGCCGCAGATAAAAGTTACGGCATTCATGTCGCCCAGCTTGCGGAGCTTCCGGACGATCTGATCAGCCGGGCGCAGGAGATTTTGAAACAGCTTGAGCAGACGGGAGATAAACCGGAGCTTCCGGCGGCACCTGAGAAAAAGCCCGCCGTCAAAGAAGAACCGGCACAGCTGTCCTTTTTTGCTGACGGTGAAAAAGAACAGAAGACACCGGCTGTTTCTAATAAAGAAAAACAAGTGCTTGAAGCTTTTAAGTCAATCAATATTCTCGATATGACGCCGCTTGAGGCGATGAATGAAATGTACAAGCTGCAAAAAAAATTAAAATAGAAAGAGGTGACGGACTTGGCAAAAGTCATCCAGCTGTCAGATGAACTCTCAAATAAAATAGCGGCCGGTGAGGTGGTCGAACGGCCTGCCTCAGTCGTTAAAGAATTGGTGGAAAACGCCATCGACGCAAACAGCACAGTCATTGAAATCGACATAGAGGAAGCGGGGCTTTCGTCGATTCGGGTGCTCGATAACGGCGAAGGTATGGAAACCGATGATTGCAAGCGAGCTTTCCGCCGCCACGCGACCAGCAAAATCAAAGATGAAAACGACCTGTTCCGGGTGAGAACACTCGGTTTCCGCGGAGAAGCTTTGCCAAGTATCGCGTCTGTTTCTCATCTGGAAATCAAAACGAGCATCGGCGAGGGAGCGGGAACCCATCTCATTCTTCAGGGCGGGAATATCATTTCTGAACAGAAATCCTCCAGCAGAAAAGGAACGGAGATTATCGTTACCAACCTGTTTTTCAATACACCCGCCAGATTGAAATATATGAAAACCGTGCATACGGAGCTCGGCAATATTACGGATGTCGTCAACCGGATTGCTCTTGCGCATCCGGAAGTATCCATCCGTCTCCGCCATCAGGGGAAAAATCTGCTGCAGACAAACGGTAACGGGGACGTGCGCCATGTGCTGGCCGCAATTTACGGGACGGCGGTTGCGAAAAAAATGATACCGCTCCATGTCAGCTCGCTTGATTTTGAAGTCAAGGGCTACATTGCGCTTCCGGAAATCACGCGTGCATCCAGAAACTACATGTCATCTGTCATTAACGGAAGATACATTAAGAATTTCCCGCTTGTAAAAGCGGTGCATGAGGGCTATCACACACTTCTGCCGATCGGCCGCCATCCGATTACGTTTATCGAAATTACGATGGACCCGATTTTGGTCGATGTCAATGTCCATCCGTCGAAGCTTGAAGTCCGCCTCAGCAAAGAGACGGAGCTGCATGAGCTGATCCGTGACGGGATAAAGGAAGTGTTTCAAAAGCAGCGGCTTATTCCGAGCGCCCAGCTACCGAAAAAATCAGCGCCGGCACCGGCCAAAAACGAACAGCAATTTATGACATTCGAGGAAAGCGCGCCTGAGCGGAAACTTCCTGAAAAAACGCCTGAGCCGTCTTACTCACCGATGAAACTGAGTTCGGTCGTAAAAGAGCCTGAGCCGGTCATAGAAGAAGAGTCCCTGACGGATGAAGCAGGTCACGGAGTGCCGCCGAAGATCGGCATGCCGGTAACGGAAGCGCCTGTTTCCGATATTCCGGAGCCTGAAGTGGAGGCTGACTCTGAAGAAATACGGGAAGAAAGAGTTCCGGTGATGTATCCGATCGGCCAAATGCACGGGACATATATTTTAGCCCAAAACGAAAACGGCTTGTATATCATTGACCAGCATGCGGCGCAAGAACGGATTAAATACGAATATTTCCGGGAGAAAGTCGGGCAGGTCGAGCCTGAAGTACAGGATATGATCGTGCCGCTCACCTTTCATTATGCGGCAAATGAAGCGCTGATCATTGACCAGCATCAGCATGAGCTTGAAAGCGTCGGAGTATTTTTAGAAGCATTCGGCACGAACAGCTACATCGTCCGCTGCCATCCGGCCTGGTTTCCAAAAGGGGAAGAAGCTGAACTGATTGAAGAAATCATTCAGCAGGTGCTTGACGCCAAACAGATCGATATTAAAAAACTGCGGGAGGAAGCGGCCATTATGATGAGCTGCAAAGGCTCAATCAAAGCGAACCGCCATTTGCGCAACGACGAAATCAAAGCGCTCTTGGACGACCTGCGCCGAACGACAGACCCGTTCACATGCCCGCACGGCCGGCCGATCATTATCCATCACAGTACGTATGAAATGGAGAAGATGTTTAAGCGTGTGATGTAATAACAACGTTTATGTGAGACTAAACCGTTATTTACCCGCAAGCAGCCTTACTAGTTTGAATGACCCAGCCTTTCAGAGATAACTTTTGAGTTTTTTAATTTCTGGCATAATTGTTGCATGGTATACCGTAAATCATGAAGATAATTTGTTTAACATCCAGCTGTTTTTCTGTCATATAAAAATTGTTTATGGGTAGTAATTGGGGTTGGCGATGTAGTATCCTGTGTTTGGTGGAACCGTCTATATCGTCAATTGACTGCATTAATAGTGAAATAATGGAGAAAACGATTCCTGAAAAATCTCATGCTATTTGTGAAGAATTTAAATAAAATTGGAATTTGGCGGGTTATACTATTCGCAAGTTAGTCAAGGGGGACTAGTAATTAGCCCCCCTTATATTTAGTTCTTCCTGCATTTTTTTCTATTTTTGATTAAACTGAAAACCACTAAGAGAACTACACCGACAGCAACAATATAAAATGAAATTTCCGCTGCGGCGGTGTTAATATTCTTAAGGACAAGGATAAGCCCTATTAAAATTATAGGAATGATATAAGTTAGAATTCTTATAGCTATTGGGCTCGGTTCAGCATTACTTTTATCTTCCATAGTTACCTCCGATCTTAAACACTTTAGAAAATAATCACTTTAAAGCTTAACACAGGATAAATTTGTTAAACACCAACAATAGCCCCGTTTAAAGGAAAAGCATAAGAGTTTTAGTAATCCACAAAGTTGTTGCCGGGTTGCCAGTTACTTTTAGAGCATCCGCATAGCACGCATCTTCAACTGCACCAGTAAAATTGCCAATGATATTAAGAATTATTTTAAAACTACCGATTCCACCCATAGCAGCTTTAACTTTAGTAGGTATTGCGTCCCAAGCTGCTCTCAGTGCTTTTATAGCTCAGGACAAATCACCTTGAACAGTAAACTCCGACCCATATCACATAGTCTATTTGTCTAAATCTTAATATTTACTTTTTACACTTAATGATTTTATGTTAGTTTTGTTTTTGCACAGTAAAAAGATAACTTTATTTAGCCCTAACAAAACATCTGAGCTCCTTGTCAATAATCACATATAAATCGTCTTCAACTGACGTCTTTTTTCATGCGCGACGCTTTTGTGAATTGTTGCAGCTAGACTGGTTTTTGAACGGTTTTCTCGCAAAAGAAAAGAGTGTAAATTACGCCGTACTTTTCTCAGTTCAATTATGTTAATGTCAACATAACGTTGAATTCGGTGTAAGAACTAAGGTATTCTGATATATTTCGAGAGCCCGTGTGATTTAGTTTATCTTGAAGAAAAGGATTGAAATAATAATCTTAATTGCGGGTCATTTCTAAAAACTGATTATCTCCTCCGGCTGCTTCGCAATTGCTTTTCAAAACAAAAGCTCAATTTGTTTTATTTTTATCCGAAAATTATACCATCCTTCATTTTCTGAATAAAATTACCTAAAGAATTCATCTAAATGAACATCCTGATTTCCTGATATATCAGCATAGCAATTTGTAAAAATGGCCCAGACTGGTGCTTTTGGCGGGAGCAGAAAGTTTTTTAACTTTACCGGAAAATCCATGGAAAAACGTGGTGTCATCTGGTAAAGTGGTTACAGTCGGCTGGGCGGCGGCAGCAGTCTGCCCGGATCTTTTAAATGGGAATGGTGACAATGGATCATACATATGAAGTGCATCAAATCAAAACTTATCACCAGATGTGGTCCAACTATTGTTATATCATCGCAGACCGCTCAAAAAAATCTGCGATAGCGGTGGACCCGTCCTGGGAAATCGATAAAATAACCGATAAACTGCATGAATTGGATGTTGATTTATCAGCTATTTTATTAACACATTCGCATTATGACCATGTAAACTTGGCGGAGCCGCTTCAGCAAATCTATCATTCTGATATATACATGTCGTCGGCGGAAATCGATTTCTATCAATTCCGGTGCAGAAACTTAATAGCGCTTGAAGACGGACAAACCTTTGCGGCCGGAGGGTTTATCATCAGAAGTATATTGACCCCGGGACATACAGCCGGGGGAATGTGCTATTTGCTATCTGATCACCTTTTTACCGGTGACACCGTGTTTACAGAAGGGTGCGGTATATGTGAGGACAGGGGCAGCTCAGCTGAAGATATGTTTCACAGTATACAGAGGATCAAAGCCTCTATTCCGTCGCATGTGCGTGTGTATCCGGGGCACTCCTTCGGGGAGAAGCCGGGTCAAAAAATGGAGAGTCTTTTGAAAAACAATATTTACTTTCAGATTGAAAAAAAAGAACATTTCGTGAATTTCCGCAACAGAAAAAATCAAAAAGGGCTGTTTCATTTTAAGTAGCGTATAATTTGGTTCTATATAACTAGTTTTTCTTTTGGGGTACGGAACTTCTGAAATGAAATGATAGTTATTGCTCGCTTTTTGGTGATGAATGGCTGAGTAACGGGAGTTTGCGGAAGAGAACGCCGGGCAGGCCGGATGGGACATTCTGCTTACGCCTGTTCCAAAAGCCCTGAGTCCGCCTTCTGGCAGGGAAAAATAGGCATTATTCAGGAGTTCGCATAGGATAAATTAACTTGACATGGTATTTTTGTGAAGTTACTATCAACTTGAACATGCTTCTTAACTGAATCCGAGAAAGGATGGCTGAGAAAATGATCACATACATATTCCCCGGACAAGGTTCTCAAAAGCAGGGAATGGGAAGCTCATTGTTTGATGAATTTAAAGACTTAACGGAGCAGGCTGATGAAACACTCGGATATTCCATGAAACGGCTTTGTCTTGAGAATCCGTATTCCAACCTTCACAAGACGCAGTTCACCCAGCCTGCTTTATATGTTGTAAACGCGTTATGCTATTTGAAAAAAATCCAAGAAAATGACATAAAGCCGGATTATTTGGCCGGCCACAGTTTGGGAGAATATAATGCGCTGTTTGCAGCAGGTGCTTTTGATTTTATTACCGGCCTGCAGCTTGTCCGTAAAAGAGGCGAATTAATGAGTATGGCCACTGACGGAAAAATGGCCGCCGTTATGGGGTTAACCGCAGCTCAAGTGTCGGACGCCCTTCAAACGCACGGATTACATACGATTGATATTGCCAATATGAATTCTCCTCACCAAGTTGTCATATCCGGACGCAAAGAAGACATTGAAAGAGCCAAAAGCGTATTCGAAGGATTAAAAGACGTTACGATGTTTCATCCGTTAAACGTCAGCGGCGCTTTTCACTCGAGATATATGAGCGAAGCAAAACAAGAGTTCGAAAATTTTTTACAGTCATTTCATTTTTCTGCTATATCAATTCCTGTCATTTCTAATGTGCATGCCAGACCTTATGAGCAAGACGGAATCCACTCCGTTCTGGCCGATCAGATCGACCACTCAGTGCGATGGAACGACAGCATCCGCTATCTGCTGGACAAAGGGCGGATGGAATTTGAAGAAGTCGGCCCGGGCCATGTGCTGACAGGACTTATTCACCGCATCAAAAAAGAAACTGAAGCTTCACCCGCCATGTAGCGGAACGCAAGTCAAAATTCTTATCTCACACAATAGTGCCAGCCATACAACATCACGACCACTTCACCTGCACACGACATCACGAAAAACGTACAAATCAATATTTTGAAAAAATAAAGAGCAAAAAGGAGAACAAATGAACCAGCCAATTGTTTTCATGTTTTCTGGACAGGGTTCCCAATACTATCAAATGGGGAAAGAGCTGTTTGCACATAACGCCGCTTTTCGGCAGAAAATGCTTGACTTGGACGATTTTGCAGTCAGCCGTTTCGGTTACTCTGTCCTGAAAGAGGTTTATCATACAGGCAATCGTCTGTCTGATCCATTTGACCGCCTTCTTTTCAGCCATCCTGCCATTTTTATGGCTGAGTACGCACTTGCATATGCTTTGGAGCAAAGAGGCATACGTCCCGATTATGTGATCGGAGCAAGCCTCGGAGAGTATGCAGCGGCCGCTGTATCGGGTGTGCTGAGCGCCGAGGATGCTTTAGATTGCGTGCTGGAACAGGCCCGAATCATTACGGAAACTTGCCGTAACGGCAGCATGCTTGCGATACTGGGTGATCCGGCTTTATATCAAGATGATCCGCTGCTCGGCGAACATAGTGAATTGGCATCTGTAAACTATCATTCTCACTTTGTCATCTCGGGAGAGCGGGAACATATCAAAAAGATCATGGACGATCTGAGAGAGAAGCAGATTCCTCATCAGCTATTGCCGGTATCTTACGGGTTTCACTCAGCGCTGGTTGATCAGGCGGAACAGCCGTACAAGCGTTTTTTAGCTCAGAAATCAATCCGGACTCCGTTTATACCGTACATCTCCAGTGCGACCGGAGAGGCTGAGACCGATATACAAGCGGACTTTTTCTGGGATATTGTAAGAAAGCCGATTCGATTCCGCGAAGCGCTTCAATTCGCAGACAGCCGCCAAAAAGGATTGTATATCGATGCCGGGCCTTCCGGAACGTTGGCCGCATTTGCCAAACAGATTCTTCCCGCAGGATCGGCTGAACGCATCCGTGCCATTATGACGCCGTTTCATAAAGAACAAACCCATTTGCAGCAAATAGAAGACAGTATTTTATCACCGCCCGGAAGGAGACTGTAAGATGATCAGCTTTGTTTTTCCAGGCCAAGGCTCGCAAAAAATAGGGATGGGAGAGGACCTGTTCGGCCGCTATCCTGAATTAACCGCAAAGGCCGATCACATTCTCGGATATTCCATTCAGGAGCTGTGCCGGGACGGAGAACGTCTCAATCAGACTCAATTCACTCAGCCGGCGCTCTATGTCGTCAATGCCCTCAGTTTTTTGAAAAAAACAGAAGAAACCGGCTTGAAACCGGATTTTACCGCCGGACACAGTTTAGGCGAATATAACGCGTTATACGCCTCGGGCGCCTTTGATTTTGAAGAAGGCTTACAGCTGGTCAGAAAAAGGGGCGAACTGATGAGCCGCGCCAAAGGAGGCGGCATGGCAGCGGTGATCGGCCTGACTCATGAGCAGGTGACGGACGTTTTAAAAGAGTATCACTTGCATATGGTTGATATCGCCAACATGAACACACCGCAGCAAATTGTCATTTCCGGATATAAAGAAGATATTGAAAAAGCCGCATCCGTTTTTGAAGCCGTAAACGGCGTAAAAATGGTTCACCGCTTAAATGTCAGCGGCGCCTTTCATTCCAGATATATGATGGAAGCGAAGGAGGAATTTTCACGGTTTATTGAAACTTTCCATTTTAAGCCGCTGTCCATCCCGGTCATTTCAAATGTGACGGCAAGACCATATGAGCAGACCGAGCTGAAAGAGACACTCACCGGACAAATAACGGGATCGGTGAACTGGACAGACAGTATCCGTTTCTTAATGGGAAGAAAGAACATGAGTTTTGAGGAAATCGGTCCCGGAAAAGTGCTGACAGGGCTGATTCAAAGAATTACGGCTGAAGCGGAGCCGATAACAGATGAAATCAAAGTCCCGGCTGAGGCTGGAAAAAGCTCAATTACGGCGGCGTCTTTAGGAAATGAAGAGTTTAAGCGCGATTATCAATTGAAATACGCCTACTTGGCCGGCGGCATGTACCGCGGAATTTCTTCGAAGGAAATGGTCGTCAAACTGGCCGAAAAAGGAATGATGGGCTTTTTCGGAACGGGCGGTTTGAACATCGCGCACGTTGAGGACGCCATTTTGTCAATTCAGCATGAGCTTCGTGACGGCGGTTCCTTCGGTATTAATGTTGTACATAACATGAAGCATACAGATTCAGAAGAAAAAATGATTGATCTTTTACTGAAGCATGGGGTTCAGAACTTGGAAGCATCAGCATTTTTAACGGTTACTCCCGCTTTAGTAAGGTTTCGCGCTAAGGGGTTAAAACGCGGTGCCGGCGGACAAATAATAGCGCGTCAGCGGATTATCGCCAAGCTGTCCCGTCCGGAAGTAGCGGAAGCGTTTCTCAGCCCGGCGCCTGATCACATTCTGCAGAAACTTGCAGCCGAAAACAAAATTACCGCTGAAGAAGCAAGTCTGATGAGAGAAATACCCGTTGCGCATGACATCTGCGTAGAGGCTGATTCAGGCGGCCACACTGACGGCGGAGTTGCTTACAGTCTCATGCCGGCGATCATCCGTTTACGAGATGACATGATGAAAAAATACCGATACGGCAAAACCGTCCGCATCGGAGCCGCAGGGGGAATCGGGACGCCTGAGGCTGCCATGGCCGCATTTATGCTCGGCGCTGATTTTATTGTGACCGGATCCATTAACCAATGCACCGTTGAAGCAGCGACGAGCGGCCTTGTAAAGGATCTCCTGCAGCAGATGAATGTACAGGACACGGCCTACGCGCCGGCCGGCGATATGTTTGAATCAGGCAGCAAGGTGCAGGTATTAAAGAAAGGGCTGTTCTTTCCGACCCGGGCCTCTAAGCTGCATGAACTGTATCAGCGTCACCGCTCAATTGAAGAAATTGATGAAAAGACACTCAGACAAATAGAAGAGAAGTATTTTAAGGCAAGTGTAAGCAGTATTTATGACAAAGTGAAGGCTCATTATTCGAATGAAGACATTTCAAAAGCCGAACGGAATCCGAAACAGAAAATGGCGCTCATATTCAAATGGTATTTCAGGCAAAGCTCTGCTTCGGCGATTAAAGGAGACCCGGATGCCAAGGTAGACTTCCAGATTCATTGCGGGCCGGCATTAGGCGCCTTTAATCAATGGGTGAAAGGTACGGAGCTGGAGTCCTGGAAAAACCGCCATGCCGATGGTATCGGCCTTCGTCTTATGGAAGAGACGGCCTCGCTTTTGAATCAGAAGTTAGGTTCATTTCTGCAAACGTGTTGACAAGACGAAATGATAGATTGAAAACATGGAATATTCATAAAAGATGAAACAGGGAGGAACTGACAATGAGTGAAGAAAGAATCTTTGAATTGCTGCAGAACACAATCTACGAGGTTTTGCCTGATTTAGAAGGCGAACAGCTTTCACAGGAAGACCGGTTAGTTGATCTGGGGGCGGACTCAGTGGACCGCGCCGAAATTATCACGATGATGCTTGAAGAATTATCACTGCAGATCCCGCGTGTTGAGCTGACGGGAGTGTCAAACATCGGCGAATTGGCGGCAAAGCTTTATGAAAAGGTACAGGCTGTCTGATAAAGCGGTGAAACAATCGGAAACTCAAAATTCATATTGGAGGCGAAGTTCATGGCGGCTGCCGGAATAGAAGCGATAAATGTGTTTGGCGGGACGGCATACCTTGATGTCATGCAGCTGGCGGAGTACAGAAACTTAGACCCTGCCAGATTTGAGAATTTACTGATGAAAGAAAAAGCGGTGGCGCTTCCGTACGAAGACCCCGTCACATTCGGCGTTAACGCGGCAAAGCCGATTATCGGCCGATTGACAGAGGCTGAAAAAGACAGAATCGAGCTGCTGATTACCTGCTCGGAGTCCGGCATTGACTTCGGAAAATCACTCAGTACATATATTCATGATTACTTAGGTCTCAACCGGAACTGCCGTTTATTTGAACTGAAGCAGGCCTGTTATTCAGGAACGGCGGGTTTGCAGATGGCGCTTAACTTTATTTTGTCGCAGACATCCCCCGGAGCGAAGGCGCTTGTCGTCGCGACGGATATTTCCCGGTTTTTAATTGCCGAAGGCGGCGATGCGTTAAGCGAGGATTGGTCTTACGCCGAACCGAGCGCCGGAGCGGGTGCCGTCGCCTTATTGATCGGTGAAAATCCAATTGTATTTCAGGCGGATGCGGGCGCTAACGGCTATTACGGCTATGAAGTGATGGATACATGCCGTCCGATCCCGGACAGTGAAGCCGGTGACGCCGACTTGTCATTGATGTCTTATCTCGATTGCTGTGAACAGACATTTCGCGAGTACAAAAAACGTGTGCCGGGCGCTGACTATAAAGAGACGTTTCACTATCTTGCCTTCCATACACCGTTTGGCGGCATGGTCAAAGGAGCTCACCGGACGATGATGCGCAAGCTTGCAAAAGCGAAAAACGCTGAGATCGAACAGGATTTTCAAACCAGGGTAGAGCCGGGGCTCCGCTACTGCCAAAGAGTCGGAAACATTATGGGGGCAGCCTCTTTACTGGCTCTTGCAAGCACGATTGACCAAGGGGCATTCGACACTTCTAAGCGGATCGGCTGTTTCTCGTACGGCTCCGGATGCTGTTCAGAATTTTACAGCGGCATTGTGACGCCTGAAGGACAAACGCGGCAGCATTCTTTCAAAATAGAAGAGCATCTGAACAACAGATACAGGCTGTCCATGGAAGAGTATGAAGAACTGTTTAAAGGCAGCGGTCTGGTGAAGTTCGGAACCCGGAATGTCAAATTGGATATGAATATGATTCCGAACATTTTAGACCATCATGCCGGGAGCCCTCGTTTATATTTGGAAGAAATCACGGAATTTCATCGGAAATACAGGTGGATCCCGTGACCTATGAGACGATCAACGTCCGTTTTCAGCAAAATGTCTGCTTCATCACCTTTGATCGGCCTGAAGCCAACAATACGATTAATGAGCGTTTAGTGGAGGAATGCCTGCACGTTCTTTCTGAATGTGAGGACTCCGTGACCTCCGTAGTGCTTGAAGGGCAGCCGGAGGTATTTTGTTTCGGGGCGGATTTTGATGAGATGTACCGAAAAATGAGGCAGGGAATGCAGCATGCGGAATCGCAGGAGCCGCTTTACCGTTTGTGGCTGGCATTAAAATCCGGGCCGTACATCACAATCGCCCGCGTCCGCGGAAAAGTAAATGCGGGAGGTGTCGGTTTTGCCGCCGCGTGCGATATCGTCATTGCAGAGGAGAGTGCTACGTTCAGTTTATCTGAACTGTTATTCGGACTTTATCCAGCCTGCGTTCTGCCGTTTTTAATTCAAAGAATCGGATTTCAAAAGGCGCATTATATGACGATTATGACAAAGCCCGTGCCGGCGCGCCAGGCGCTTGAATGGGGACTTTGTGACGTATGCGTCCCGGACTCAGCAACAGAGCTGAGAAAGCATTTGCTGCGCCTTCGCCCGCTGTCGAAAAAAGCAGTCATCCGCTATAAAAAATACATGGATTCCTTAAACGACCTTGTTCATCGTTCGAAATCCATTGCTCTAGCCGAAAATCAAGCGATGTTTTCAGATCCGGATAACCAATCAGCCATTTTCCGTTATGCAGAAACGGGGCGGCTTCCTTGGGAAACGGAGAACAGTTAGGAGGATATCATGCCGAACGCCGCAGTTGAACTGCTCGAAATTGAACCGGATATTATCCAAGTGACAATGCAGGATAAAGCCCATAAAAACGCCTTCTCCAAAGAACTGACGGATGGATTGATGGAAGCATTCACCCGTATAAAAAAATCGTCAGTCTATAAAGCTGTGATTTTAACAGGATACGGCCATTACTTTGCTTCCGGAGGCACACAGGAAGGTCTGCTCAGGATTCAGCAGGGCATCACGAAGTTTACGGAAGACCGCATGTACTCTTTGGCGCTGGAATGTGATATCCCCGTCATTTCCGCCATGCAGGGCCACGGAATCGGAGGCGGGTTTGTCATGGGGCTTTTCAGTGATTTTGTCATTTTAAGCAAAGAAAGCGTGTATACCGCAAACTTTATGAAATACGGTTTCACCCCCGGAATGGGGGCTACTTTTATCGTTCCGGAGAAGCTTGGGGCAAGCCTCGGCCATGAAATGCTGTTAAACGGCGGCCACTACCGCGGCGGTGATCTGGAGAAAAGAGGGGTGCCATTTCCGGTGCTTCCGCGGCAGGAAGTATTAGACTATGCGCAGGAATTGGCCCGTGAGCTTGCGGAAAAACCGAGAAACTCTTTAATTACATTGAAAAGGCACTTGGTGACGCCGTTTCGCGAGCAGCTTCCGGCTGTCATTGAGAAGGAGTTAATCATGCACGATGAGACGTTTCATGATGATGAAGTGAAAAAACGAATCACGACGATGTACGGAGTATAAGACATACATCTTACATACAGATGAAATGGAGGCAGCTCTATGAAAAGTGATATGAAGGCAAGCGGGTTACTCAAGCCATCTGTCAGCTATGGAAAACCATTGCGGCTTTCAGCGGATCAGCCGATGACGATTCCTGAAGTCCTGCACAAAACCGCCGCGGCAGCGGGAGATCAAAAGGGCATCACATATATACAGCCTGACGGCACCAAAGTGTATCAGACTTACAGCGGCCTGAAAAAGATCGCCCTTTCGATTGTGAAAGGGCTCCGCCAATCAGGGGTGAAGGCTCAGGATGAAGTCATATTACAGCTCAGTGACAATTCTCAGCTGATTCCTGCTTTTTGGGGCTGTGTTTTTTTAGGAGCGATCCCGGTTCCGCTTGCGGCCGCTCCGGCTTATACAGAAATGAACAGCGGGACGCAAAAATTGAAAGACGCCTGGACGCTTTTGAATCAGCCGTATGTCATCACAAGCCGTGACGTGCTGCCGGAGATGACTGAATGGGCGGAGGAGCAGGAGCTTTCCGGGTTTTGCGCTTTGGCGGCAGAAGATCTCAGTGCGCATGAAATGGATACGGACTGTCATCATCCCCGTCCGGAAGATTTGGCGATGCTGCTTTTGACCTCGGGAAGCACGGGCACGCCGAAAGCCGTGATGCTCAGCCATGAAAACATCGTCTGCATGGTCAAAGGAAATATTCAGATGCAGGGCTATACAAGTGAGGATGTCACGTTTAACTGGATGCCTTTTGACCATGTCGGCGGCATCGGAATGCTTCATCTGCGTGATGTTTATCTCGGATGTGAGGAAATCAACATACCGAGCGAATCCATTTTGATGGATCCTTTAAAATGGCTCGACCTGATTGATCATTACCGCGCTTCGGTCACGTGGGCCCCCAATTTTGCCTTTGGGCTGCTTGCCGATTTCGCAGAAGAGATTCAAACACGGAAATGGGACTTATCTTCCATGCGTTACATGCTGAACGGCGGGGAGGCCGCGGTTGCGAAAGTCGGACGCAGAATTATGGAGCTTTTAGAGCCGCACGGTCTGCCGGCTAATGCCATCCGTCCCGCATGGGGAATGTCCGAAACGTCTTCGGGCGTTATTTTCTCAGATGAGTTTACACTGGAAAACACGAGTGACGACGATCGTTTCGTCGAGATCGGTCTGCCGATCCCGGGATTTAATATGAGAATTACGGATGACCGCAATCAAGTGGTGGAGGAAGGAGAAATCGGCCGCTTTCAAGTGTCCGGTCTGACTGTAACGAGCGGATATTATGAGCGCCCGGACTTAAATGAGAGTGTCTTTACAGAAGACGGCTGGTTTGAAACGGGAGATCTCGGATTTCTGCGTGAAGGCCGCCTGACGATAACGGGGCGCACGAAAGATGCCATCATTATCAACGGTG
The DNA here is from genome assembly GCF_053663455.1 of Bacillus sp. JK62. Taxonomy (NCBI): domain Bacteria; kingdom Bacillati; phylum Bacillota; class Bacilli; order Caryophanales; family Bacillaceae; genus Bacillus; species Bacillus sp. JK62. Next base: position 446,280 of record NZ_JBSJQA010000006.1, on the reverse strand, counting down.
TGAATTATTACAGCCACGCCATTGAATCAGCGGTTGAGGAATTGCCGGAAATTGAAACGTCATATACAGCGGCATGCGCCGTCCGGCCGAATCAAAGCACGACAGATGAGCTGGCGATTTTCTTTGTGACATCCATTCCGTTGGATGAGAACCGCATGACGAAGCTTCTTCATCACATTCACCAGCACGTGACACAGAGAATCGGCGTTACCCCTGATTATCTGCTTCCGGTCGCAAAAGAAGACATTCCTAAGACGGCGATCGGGAAAATCCAGCGTACTCAGCTGAAACATTCATTCGAACAAGGGCAATTTGATTCATTACATAATAACAGACAAGAAGGCGGCAATTCAGACACGGCTTCTGCAGAGAAAGAAATTGAACGGGATTTTATCCGTTTTCTGAAAGAGGAACTTTCCATCGCGGATGAGCTTGTTGATCCAAATACACCGTTTCAAAGTCTTGGCGTCAACTCCATCAAGATGATGAAACTCGCCAGATCAATTGAAAAAACGTATCACATCCGGCTGACGGCAAGAGAGCTGCACAAAAACCCGACGATTGGCGCTTTAGCGGCTTATACTGCTGAAAAAGCGGCAAACATGTCAGCGGAGCATCATTCCCAAAAAGCCGAACCGCCGGCAGAACGGGAGAAACGGCAAACGGCGCCGGCGCTTTCAGAAGTCCAAAAAGGGCTGTGGACATTGCAGAAAATGTCGCCTGAAACGACTGCATACCATGTCCCGCTCTGTTTCCGATTCACAACCGGAATCGACAAAGAGAAACTGAAACAGGCGTTTCAGCTCGTATTAAAGCAGCATCCGATGCTCAAAAGCGCCGTGAATGAAACAGACGGCGGGTTTTATTTCAGAGAATCGGCAGATCCTTTTGTATTCTCGGAGGAAGATATTTCTGACGTCAATGAATCACAAATCTCCGCTCTGATACGGAAAAAAGTGAAAGAGCCGTTTGTCAAAGAAGGCGGGCCTTTGCTGCGCGTGCGGCTGCTTTCAAAATCCGCCGCGGAACATTATCTTTTGACGGTGATTCACCACATCGTGTTTGACGGTATTTCATCCATTACATTTATTCACAGTCTGCTGGATCATTATCAGGCGCTGCTGGAGGGAAAAGAAGAGTTTGCGGCCGCCGTTCCCGGCATTCATCCCGATTTCGCGGCTTGGGAAAAGCGGTATTTAGCGGGTGAAGAAAGCAAAGCTGCCCGCGCTTACTGGATGAAACAGCTCGGGGGCGATCTGCCTGACCTTCAGCTTCCGTCGATGCGCGCGGACAGCAGCGTTCCGGAGTTTACAGAAGATACGCTGACACGCCGTCTTTCCGAACGGCTGCTGAATAATCTAACGGCGTTTGCCGCATCCCGTTCGATTCATTTGTCTACCGTTATGCTGAGCTGCTATATGGTGCTTTTAAGCAAATATACGGATAAGGAAGATATTGTGACAGGCATGCCTGCAATGGTCAGACCTGAAGAACGCTTTGACGGAGTGGTCGGCCATTTCCTCAACATGCTTCCTATACGGAGCAGAGCCGGACGAAAAGAAACATTTGCTGACTTTGTTCAAAAGGTGCAGGATGCCGTTCTGGACGGACTGGATCACTCCTTTTATCCGTTTCCGAAAATGGTGCGTGATGTGCATGCGAAACCCCTGCAGAACGGTTCGCCTGTTTTCAGCAATGCCTTTTTCTATCAGAACTTTCTGCAGCATTCAAGCTATCAATCGATGCTGGATGAATACAAGGAATTCTCCTGTGAGTTTGTAAAAGACATTCATCAGGAGGGGGAATATGATCTTGTATTTGAAATGTGGGAAGAAGCATCAGGCATGGATCTTACGATTAAATACAGCACCGAATTATTCGACGAAGCAGGGGCGGCCAGACTTTTCAGCCAATTTGTACAGGCCGCTGAAGCTTTGACGGCGAATCCGGATATGCCGCTTGAGAACGTTTCTCTCATGACAAAAAGAGAGGAGCACATGATTCTTAAGACTTGGAATGAGACAAGCCGTGAATATCCGGATGCCTGCTTCCATGAATTATTTGAACGTCAGGCGGCAGAAACGCCGGACGCTTGTGCGGTCGTGTATGAACAGCAAAAGCTGACGTACCGTGAGCTTGATGAAAAAAGCACGAAGCTGGCGCTCTATTTGCAGGCGCACGGTGCAGGCCCTGATGATCTCATCGGCATTTATACAGACCGTTCATTGCATATGGCTGTCGGCCTTCTCGGCATTTTAAAAGCCGGGGGAGCGTATGTGCCGCTTGATCCTTCTTATCCCGCTGACAGATTGGAATATATGATCGCCGACAGCAGAATTTCAATGTGTCTGACGACAGCTGATTTAGAGTACTCCTTGAACTGGGGAGGCGTGCAGACAACTGCCATTGACCGCGATTGGTCTCGTATTGAAAGTACAGCCGCGGAAAGAACGTCGCTGAAGCGGTTAGTGACACCTGACGATCTGGCGTACGTCATTTACACGTCGGGCAGCACGGGCAAACCGAAAGGCGTGATGATTCCGCACCGGGCCCTGACCAATTTCTTAATCTCGATGGCATATGAACCGGGGCTTTCGTCTAAAGACAAACTGCTTGCCGTCACGACATATTGCTTTGATATCGCGGCACTGGAGCTGTACCTTCCTTTAATCAAAGGAGCGGAGTGCAACATCTGTAAGACAGAAGTCACAAAAGACGCACGGAAGCTGAAAGAGCTGATTCAAGAGTACAAACCGACGATCATGCAGGCGACGCCGTTTACGTGGAAAATGCTCTTTCATTCCGGATGGTCAAATGAAGAAAAAGTGAAAATCCTTTGCGGCGGAGAGGCGCTCAGCGAACAATTGAAGCAGCAGTTTCTCGATACGAAAAGTGAGGCTTGGAATATGTTCGGGCCGACAGAGACGACAATCTGGTCCGCGGTGCAGCGTATAACGGAAAATGAGAGCGCGCTTACGATCGGGCGCCCGATCGCCAATACCCGTGTGTATATTATGGATTCCGGTCTCAACCCTGTTTTAGAAGGGGTGCCGGGAGAACTTTGTATTGCGGGAGACGGATTGGCAAGAGGGTATTTCAACAAGCCTGAGCTGACAGATAAAGCTTTCGTCAGCCACCGGCTCGAACTGGGATCAAAGCTTTATAAAACAGGCGATATGGCGCGTTTTCTTCCCGGCGGCCGCATTGAATACATGGGACGGATGGACACCCAAGTCAAAATCCGCGGCTACCGGATTGAACCCGGAGATATTGAGAGCCGGCTGAATGCCTATCCGGCCGTACAGGAAAGCGTAGTGGTTGTGAACAATCACTCCGGAAATGAAAAGCTTTGCGCATTTTATATCCTGAAAAACGGAGAGCCGCTTCCGTCTGCAAAGGAATTGCGCAATCATTTGAAACAAGCGCTGCCGGCCTATATGACGCCAGCTTCGTTTATCCGTCTTGAAGAGCTGCCGCTCACACCGAACGGAAAAGTTGACCGCAAGCTTCTTGCTGCCCGTGATCTGACGGAAAAGCAGCCGGACACACAAACATTTTCATCATCTCATATCCAGCAGGCGGTGCTGGCGATTTGGCAGGATGTATTGAAAAGCAAAGATATAGAGCTTGATGACCGCTTTTTTGATGCGGGGGGAGATTCGCTTCTTGCCGTGACTGTCACTGACCGGATGACGCAGGAACTGGATTGTGAATTCAGTGTAACGGAGCTGTTTGAATACGCGACGGTAAAAGACATCAGCCGGTACATCACAGAACAAAAACCGAAAGAAGCCGTTTTGGCTCCTGTGCCGCAAAAGAAAGTGAATACAGAAGACCGGGAACACCCAGCGGGAGAAATTCCCGATTATTATGAGGACAGTGTCGCGGTTATCGGTATATCCTGTGAGTTTCCGGGAGCGAAAGATCATTATGAATTTTGGAATAACATCAAAGAAGGCAAAGAAAGCATCACCTTCTTTTCAAAAGAGGAGCTCCGCCGATCCGGTGTTTCTGAAGAACTGGCTGATCATCCCGGCTTCGTTCCGGCTAAATCAGTTTTAGAGGGGAAAGAAATGTTTGATCCCGGTTTCTTCGGCTTTTCGCCGAAAGATGCGGAATATATGGACCCTCAGCTGAGAATGCTTTTGCTCCATTCATGGAAGGCAATCGAGGATGCGGGATATATCTCAAAAGAAATTCCGGAAACAAGCGTGTATATGTCTGCCAGCACGAACTCTTACCGCAGCCTGCTGCCGGAGGAGACGACAGCACAGCTGGAAACGCCGGATGGCTACGTGTCATGGGTGCTTGCCCAAAGCGGTACGATTCCGACGATGATTTCTCATAAACTCGGGTTAAAAGGGCCGAGCTACTTTGTCCATGCCAACTGCTCATCTTCGTTAATCGGCCTGCATTCGGCTTTTCAAAGCCTGCAGTCCGGCGAAGCCAAGTACGCTCTTGTCGGGGGTGCGACCCTTCATACGGAATCAAGTGCCGGCTATGTTCATCAGCCGGGGCTGAATTTTTCAAGCGACGGGCATATTAAAGCGTTTGACGCGGCTGCTGACGGAATGATCGGCGGTGAAGGAGCCGGCGCCGTGCTCTTGAAAAAAGCGTCGGATGCCGTTAAGGACGGCGACCATATTTATGCTCTGCTGCGCGGAATCGGCGTCAATAACGACGGAGCGGATAAGGTCGGATTTTATGCGCCGAGCGTCAAAGGACAGGCTGAGGTCATTCAGAAGGTCATTGATCAGACGGGCATCCATCCTGAAACGATCGCGTACGTCGAAGCTCACGGCACAGGAACAAAACTCGGCGACCCGATCGAACTGTCCGCACTTCAATCGGTGTACGGCCGATATACAGATAAAAAACAATACTGCGGCATCGGTTCAGTCAAAACAAATCTCGGGCATTTGGATACAGCGGCCGGAATGGCGGGCTGTATCAAGGTTGTCATGAGCTTATATCATCAGGAAATCGCGCCGAGCATCAATTACAAAGAGCCGAACCCGAATCTTCATTTAGAAGACTCTCCGTTTTACGTAGCGGGAGAAAAGAAAGAGTTAACCCGTGAGAACAGAGCGCACCGCATGGCTTTAAGCTCTTTCGGTCTTGGCGGAACAAACACACACGCGATTTTTGAACAATATCCGGATGCATCCGAAGCAGCAGACGCTGCCGGTCCGTTCATCATTCCGTTGTCAGCCAGAAAAAAAGATCGTCTGAAGGAGTACGCAAAACAGCTGCTGGCTTTTCTGGAAAGAAAAACGGACGCCGGCCTCGCTGATCTTGCCTACACGTTCCAAGTCGGAAGGGAAGCGATGGAAGAGCGCGCGGCCTTTATCACAAGCGGCACTGCGGAGCTCAAGCGGCAGCTTGCCGATTTTATCAATGATAAGCCGGCTGTAACAGGCTGCTTCAGAGGAGAAAAACAGCAGGCGAAAGATATTGCCTGGCTTTCTGATGATGATGACAGTGCTGAACTCATTGAGAAATGGCTTGCGAAAGGAAAAGGAACGAAGCTCTGTGAAATGTGGAGTAAAGGTGTCGCCATCAATTGGCACAAGCTTTACAAAGACAAGCATCCGAAACGGATCAGCGTGCCGGTCTACCCATTTGCAAAGGAGCCGTACTGGCCGAAAAAAGCAGAAAAGAAAACATCTGCCGCACACACCGGAATCTCAGTTTTACACCCGCTCGTGCAGCAAAACACGTCAGATCTGGCCGTTCAGCGGTTCAGCTCACGGTTTACAGGCTCAGAATTTTTCCTGAAGGATCATGTGGTCAGGGAAAAAGCGGTGCTTCCGGGAGCGGCATATTTGGAAATGTCTTATGAAGCGGTAAAACGGGCGCTTGGCGGCTTATTAAAAGACCAAGACAGAATAACGCTCCATCATACCGTCTGGATGAAACCGATCGTCGTTCACGAACAAGAGCGCCAAGTCCATATTGCGCTGTTCCCTGAAGAGGACGGCATCATCTCATATGACATTTACAGCGTAAACGCTGACGATGAAGAAGTGCTGCACAGCCAAGGACGGGCCGAAATCATAAAGGCTGAACGAGAGCCTGAGGCTGACCTTTCTGCCATACAAAACAGATGCACAGCGGACATTCTTGATCCGGCGGCCTTTTATCGGGAAGGCCGGAGCAGGGGGATGTTCCACGGAAAAGCCTTCCAAGGCATTAAGTCCGCCTTTATCGGCGAGAAAGAAGTGCTTTCGGACATACAGCTTCCGGATTCTGTTTCTCATACGAACGGACAATTTACGCTTCATCCGAGCATCATTGATTCGGCTATTCAGACGGCGACGATCTGCATTATGCAGGAGTTTTCCGGACAAAAGCTGATTCTGCCGTTTGCGCTGGAATACCTTGAAGTCGTCAAACCATGCACACCGACTATGCGGGCGCATGCACGCTTCAGCGAAGGATATCAAACCGGTGATTCCGTGCAGAAAGCCGACATTGACCTGTTCGACGAAACAGGAGCGCTTTGCGTGAAGGTGAGAGGATTCTCTACGAGAGTGCTTGAAGGCGATGCAGAATCGGCTCAGCGGCCATCAGGCTCGGAAAAGGTCTTGTTTGCTCCGGTCTGGATAGAAACCGCCGCATCCGAGGAATCTTCTGTCCATGCTGATGTACATTTGATCATACTTTGTGAAGATGCCTGCCGTATAAAAGATAAAGCGGCATCCGGCCTGAAAGACGCCGAACTGCTGATTGCAGAAGGTGAGGGAGAAACAGCCGCTGAACGCTTCCAAAGCTACGCGCAGACAATCGCTGAACACATCCGGCGGATCATCAGCGAAAAAAGGCAGGGCCGCATTCTGATTCAGACCGTTATTTCAGCAGACGGCAGCCAGCAATTGTTTGCGGGGTTAACAGGTTTGTTAAAAACAGCCGAGCTGGAATACGGAAAACTTAACTGTCAGCTCATCGAAATGGAATCAATCGGCGAAATGCCGGCTGTCGCTCAAAAACTGAAAAACGACAGTCATCGGCCGCATGATAAACATATCCGTTATACAGGAGAAAAACGGTATGTGAAGGCTTGGGAAGAAATGCATCCTGCAGGTGGCGGCGCCGTCTGGAAGGACGAAGGCGTATATCTGATTACCGGAGGCGCAGGAAGCCTGGGGTTGATGTTCGCAAAAGAAATCGCTGGTCGCGTAAAACACCCGAAAATCATTCTGACCGGCCGCTCAAATCTGGCAGAAGCCAAACAGCGTGAGCTTGCTATACTTCAGGACTCAGGCGCAAATGTCGTCTACAAAAAGCTGAATGCGGCAGACCGGCGGGAAAATGAAGCGCTGATAAAAGAGATTACGGCGGAATTCGGGGAGCTTAACGGAATTATTCACGCAGCGGGAGTGATTCAAGACCGTTTCCTGCTGCAAAAAACGAAGGAAGAGTTCAGGGAAGTGCTTGATCCGAAAGTGATCGGCACCGCTTATTTAGATGAAGCCAGCAAAGACTGCAATCTTGACTTTTTCGTATTGTTCTCCAGTGTTTCCGGCGTTCTCGGCAATGTCGGGCAGGCTGATTATGCCGCCGGCAACGCGTTTATGGATGCATACGCCGCTTACAGGCAATCCCTTACGGAGAATGGCTTGCGGCACGGAAAAACGATCGCCTTTAACTGGACGCTGTGGAAAGATGGCGGTATGCAGGCGGGAGACGAGACGGAAAGAATGATGAAAAAAGCTTTCGGCATGGTTCCGCTTCAAAAGGCGTCAGGCCTGGCCGCATTTTATGAAGGAATGGCTCAGGAAAAGCCGCAGCTTTTAGCAGCTGAAGGAGACGCAGCAAAATTAAAACAGTCGTTCCTGTCCGTTTCTGAAACTGAAAAGCCGCAGGTGGAGAAAATAGAGCCTGTATCCGCCGTTTCGGGAGACAAATGGCACGGTGCGCTTATCAGATTGGTCAGTTCAATTTTAAAAGTCGGCCAAGACGAGATTGATATTGATACGGAACTGAGTGAATACGGTTTTGATTCCGTATCCTTTACCGTCTTTACGAATCAATTAAATGAAGCGTATCAGCTGGAGCTGGCGCCGACGATCTTCTTCGAGCACGGGACGATCCGCAGTTTAGCAGAGTATTTGACGGATGAAACAGAAGCAGGTCTTCCTTTTCAGCCGGAAGAAAAACACGATGCAGAAGAATCTCTTCAAGCGCTTCACACCGCTTTGACAGCCATGGTAAGCGGCATTTTAAAAGTTGACCGTGAGGACATTGATACAGATACGGAACTGAGTGAATATGGTTTTGATTCCGTATCCTTTACCGTCTTTACGAATCAATTAAATGAAGCGTATCAGCTGGAGCTGGCGCCGACGATCTTCTTCGAGCACGGGACGATCAGCAATCTCGCCGGATATTTGGCAAAAGAGCATCCGGGCCGTTTCGGCGAAAAGAAGAAGGAGTCTCCGAAAAAAGAGCAGCCAAAAGCCCAAAAACCGAAAACGCAGCGGAAAAAGCGCTTCGCAACGGTAATGAACGCTAGGGCAGCGACACAAGAGCCGCGCCGCTTGGACCCTGTTGCCATTGTCGGAATCAGCGGCCGATTCCCGGGCGCAAAGGATATGGAGGAATTTTGGCGCAATCTGAAAGAAGGAAAAGATTCTATCACAACCATTCCGAAAGAACGCTGGGATTGGCAAGCGTTTGATGGCGACCCGAATCTTGAAAGGAACAAAACGAATATCAAGTGGGGCGGCTTTATCGACGGAATAGCTGAATTTGATCCGCTGTTCTTTGGGATTTCACCGCGGGAAGCCCCATATTTAGATCCGCAGCAGCGGCTGTTATTGACTTATGCATGGCGGGCGATAGAAGATGCGGGCTGTAAGCCGGAAAGTCTTTCCGGCACAAATACGGGCGTCTTTATCGGCACCGGAAATACCGGTTATAAAGATTTGTTCACAAGGGCAGGTCTTGCGCCGGAAGGACATGCGGCGACAGGCAGCATGATTCCTTCCATCGGTCCGAACCGTTTAAGCTATTTGTTAAATCTTCACGGGCCGAGCGAGCCGATTGAAACGGCATGTTCAAGCTCGCTTGTTGCGATTCACCGGGCGGTATCCGCTATAGAAAACGGAGAATGCGACATGGCGATTGCCGGGGGAATCAACACGATTCTGACGGAAGAAGCGCATATCAGCTACAGCAAAGCAGGCATGCTCAGCAAAGACGGAAAATGCAAAACCTTCTCCAAAGATGCCAACGGGTATGTCAGAGGAGAAGGCGCGGGAATTCTGATGCTGAAGAAACTGACAGATGCAGAACGTGACGGCAATCCGATTTACGGCGTGATCCGCGGTACGGCTGAAAACCACGGCGGCCGGGCGAATACGTTAACCTCGCCGAATCCGAAACTGCAGGCTGATTTATTGGTGAAAGCATATCGGAAAGCGGGAGTGGACCCGAGCACCGTCACGTATATTGAAGCGCACGGTACAGGAACGGAATTGGGCGACCCGATTGAAATAAACGGTTTGAAAGCGGCGTTTCACGAGCTGTCGAAAACAAATCAAGAGCCTGAAGTCTCCGATCACCGCTGCGGCATCGGTTCGGTCAAGAGCAATATCGGCCATTTAGAGCTTGCCGCGGGAGTATCAGGCGTCATGAAAGTGCTTTTGCAAATGAAGCACAAAACGCTGGTGAAAAGCCTGCATTGCGAGACGATCAATCCGTACATTCAGCTCGATGACAGTCCTTTCTACATCGTGCGGGAAAATCAGGAATGGACGGCAGCGAAAGATAGAAACGGAAATGCGATTCCGCGCCGGGCCGGGGTCAGCTCATTTGGCATCGGCGGGGTCAACGCCCATATCGTCATTGAAGAGTATGTCCCGAAAGCAGCCGCTCAGCCTGAGCACAGCCCGGAAAATCCGGCAATCATCCTTTTGTCCGCCAAATCAAAAGAAAAACTGTTTGAACAGGCGCAGCAGCTGCAAAAAGCGATCCGTCAAACGCCGTATACAGATCAAGACTTGGCGGGCGTCGCTTATACGCTGCAAACCGGAAGGGACGAAATGGAAGAGCGCCTGGCCATTCTTGCAGCGACGATGGCGGAATTGGAAACAAAGCTGGAAGCATTTACGAAAAATGAGAAAAACATCGCGGGGCTGTATACCGGCCAGTCTCACCGCAATAAAGATACGTTTGCCTTATTCACGGCAGATGAAGATATGGACATCGTCATTGACGCCTGGATTAAAAAAGGAAAATTCGCCAAGCTGGCAGAGGTATGGGTGAAAGGCGGCGTGTTGAATTGGAACCGGCTTTATGAAAAAGGTACGCCGCGTTTACTCAGTCTTCCGTCTTATCCGTTCGCAAAAGACACGTATTGGGTGCCTGAGAATCCTGACAAAAATAAGGTCCATACAGAGGAACGGATGAAACGTATTCTGACAAAACAATGGGAACCGAGCCCGCTCGAACTGCGTGAACCGTGCGCACGTTCCGTTGCGATTTTGACAGGCGGGGACACGATCAATCTCGCAGAAGAGATCGCAGCGCATATGCCGAATCACCGTATTATCACAACATCAGACCTTACCGGTGAATATGATTGGCAGGCGTTTGGCGGAGTTATCGACCTCCTCGGCGCAGCGAAAGAAGAAGCTTCTGGAGATATGCCCGGTATCAAATGGCTTCAGCAATTGATTGAGCATGGGCATAAAGAAGGGATGACACTGCTTTGTGTCACGAAAGACCTTGAGTCATTAAATAAAGAGGCCAATCAAACAACAGGAGCAAAACGGGCCGGTCTGTACAGAATGCTGGCATGTGAGTACGGTCATCTGTCTTCAAGGCATCTCGACCTTGAAGGAGCGCTTTCTGATGACAAACTGGCGAAGCAGATTGCCGATGAGTTTCATGCCCGTACTGATGACGCGGAAGTTTGCCGGAGGGACGGCTTGCGCTACCGCGCTGTATTGAGCGGATCAGAAAATATGAATATGCAAGGCGAGAGAATTGATTTTCCGGACAACCATGTGCTTCTGATCACCGGGGGGACGAGGGGGATCGGTCTTTTATGCGCACGTCATTTTGCCGAACATTACGGAGTGAAAAAACTGGTGCTTACAGGCCGTGAGACCCTTCCGCCGCGAAGTGAGTGGACGGGCGGACTGAATGGGGTGACGGCTTCTGTAAAAGCGAAAATTGAAGCTGTTCTCGACTTGGAATCCAAAGGTGTACAAGTGAAGGTATTGTCAGTCCCGTTAGCTGATAAAGCCGGGCTGAGACAGGAACTGAGTCAGATCAAACAGACGCTCGGACCTATCGGCGGCGTGATTCACTGCGCGGGTGTGACCGATAAAGAGACGCTCGCATTCATCAGAAAAACCGATGCAGACATACAGCGCGTGCTCGAGCCGAAAGTAGACGGGCTTCAGGCATTATACAGTGTGCTCAGCGAAGAGCCGCTGAAGTTTTTCGTCTTGTTCTCTTCCGTGTCAGCTGCGATACCGGCGCTTTCGGCAGGACAGGCCGACTACGCCATGGCCAATGCGTATATGGACTATTTTGCAGACTCATACAAAGAGCAGCTGCCGATCGTAAGCATTCAGTGGCCGAACTGGAAAGAAACCGGAATGGGCGAAGTCACGAACAAAGCTTATAAAGAGAGCGGGCTATACAGCATCACAAATGCAGAAGGATTACAGCTCCTTGACGGCATACTTCTTGAATCAGCAAGAGGCCCGGTGCTGCCGGCCGTTCTGAATCCTAAGCTGTGGAAGCCGGAGCGATTCCTGCGGCGAAGCAGGCAGGATCAGCCAATGAGCCCGGCTATGGTAAAACCGGCGGAAAAAACCGCTGATACTGCCGCAGACAACGCTCAATTAACAAGGAAAACAGAAGAATGGCTGAAAGAATTATTTTCTGAAGAGCTGCGGATTGACCAGGATCAGCTTGAGACAGACGTATTATTCCAAGATTACGGAGTGGACTCCATTATCCTTGCTCAGCTTCTGCAGCGGATCAATCGGAATCTCTCGGCATCGCTTGACCCGTCCATTCTGTATGAATATCCGACGATTCAATCTTTCGCAAATTGGCTTCTTGAAGGATATACAGAAGTTTTGTCAGAACGGTTTGATTTGGCGGCGGAGCCTGTTATGAAGAAGCCGGCTGAGCCGGTAATTGTAACACAAGCCGTTAAGGTGCAAGAAGAGCCGGCCGAAAAACAGATTCACCGGGAAGATATCGCGGTCGTCGGCATGTCCTGCCGGTTTCCGGGGGCGGCTTCCTTAGAGGCGTACTGGTCGCTTTTGGCTGAAGGCCGTTCGGCTATCGGTCCTGTTCCGGCTGAGCGATGGGGGTTGAAGACGCCTTATTACGCGGGAATGCTTGATGGAATTGATCAATTTGATCCGGACTTCTTTTTACTGGCTGAAGAAGATGTAAAGGCAATGGACCCTCAAGCTTTGGCCGCTCTGGAAGAATGTCTTAACCTGTGGTATCACGCTGGCTATACGCCGGATGAGATAAAGGGAGAAGCAATAGGTGTGTACCTCGGCGGACGCAGCCGTCACAGACCGGGTGAAGAGAAACTGCTGGATGCGAAAAACCCGATCGTCGCGCTGGGCCAGAATTATTTGGCCGCAAATCTGTCTCAATATTTTGATATGCGCGGCCCGAGTGTTGTCCTCGATACGGCTTGTTCTTCTGCTTTAGTCGGAATGAATATGGCCGTGCAGGCTCTTGTAACAGGAGAAATAAAAGCGGCCGTCGTCGGCGGTGTGAGCCTGTTTGAATCAGAAGAAACCCATAAATTATTTGAACAGCGCGGCATATTAAGTAAAGCGCAGTCGTTCCATGTATTTGACGAACGCGCCGATGGAGTCGTGCTGGGCGAGGGAGTCGGAATGGTTCTTTTAAAAACCGTGTCTCAGGCCATTGAAGACGGAGATTCTATTTATGCCGTAGTGAAGGCGGCATCCGTCAATAATGACGGAAGAACGGCAGGCCCGGCTACGCCGAGCCTGGAAGCGCAAAAATCCGTCATGAAGACGGCTCTTGAAAAAAGCGGAAAACAGCCGGAAGACATTACTCATATTGAAGCGAACGGTTCAGGCACGGTCGTGACGGATCTGTTAGAACTGAAGGCCATTCAATCCGTCTACCGTTCAAAAGATGCCGGCCCGCTCGGAATCGGATCTGTGAAACCGAACATCGGGCACCCGCTTTGCGCGGAAGGAATTGCAAGTTTCATAAAGGTTGTTCTCATGCTGAAAGAAAAGAGCTTTATCCCGTTTTTATCAGGTGAGCATGAAAACACACATTTTGATAGAGAAAAGGCCAATATTCAGTTCAGCCGCACTCTGGCAGACTGGCCGTCACCAATACCGGCGGCAGGAATTAACTGCTTTGCCGACGGCGGAACAAACGCCCACGTCATTGTGGAAGCGTGGGAGGAAGACGAAGGGCGCCGAATCAAGCGCCACCCTTTAACACCGCCTGCATTAAATAAGCGGCTGATTTCGCCGGACAGCAAAGAAGAAACGAACGAAAAAGCTGCGGCAAACATCTGGGATACCTATGAAGTGGAGGTTTAACGTGAAGAACTTCAATAAGCAAATCACTTTATCGCTGAAAAATCCGTTTATTTTACATCATGACGTTTACGGACAAAAAGTCCTTCCGGGATTGGCTTATATTGATATGTTTTATCAGATTTTCAAAGAGCGCGGCTATTCATACGACGGGCTTCAGCTGCGCCATTTATCCATATATCAGCCGCTTATCGCGAAAGAAGACAGCGCCGTCAAGCTTACGGTTGAATGTACGAAGGTAAAAGAAGGGCGCTGGAAACTTACCGCAAAAGGGGCTGAGGTCAGCGGCGGACGAGTCCAGCCGGAAGCACGTATTTACGTCAAAGCGGAAATGCACGAGACGGCACCCGCAGTTTTCAGTGACACGCTTGATCTTGACTCTGTCAAACGCGAGGCGGAACGCACCATCGATTTAAATGAGCTGTATGCACAATGCAGAAGCCAGGAATTGGTTCACAGCGGATATATGAAAGCGGAAGGAGAAGTGTTTGAGGAGCGGGACGGCGTCACCTTTGATGTATCGCTCGGAAAAGACGCGATGGGACAGGCCGGAGGGTTTTTGTTCCATCCGACTCTTCTTGACGGAAGCGGCGTCGGCGCAAACCTATTGATCTCCTCGCTGTTAAATGGGGAAAAGAGGCTGTTTCTGCCTCTTTTCTATGAATCTTTTACAGCTTCCGAACCTTTGCAGGCCGGCTGCATCACGAGAATCAAACGTTCGTCGCTCAGGCAGGAAAAAGAGCTCATTTACATTACACTGGAGTTTTTTAACGCATCCGGCCGGAAAGTAGCCGAGCTGAAAGATTTCACAAGCAAGCTCGTGCGGGATGCCGAGCTGATCAATACAGACCGTAAGCCTGCTGAGAAGTCTCCTGAAAAAGCCGGTTTACCGGAAGTTGCGGCATCGCTTGAAGGCGGACACCCGCATGAGGAAGCAGAACGGTATGTCATGAATCTGATGGCGGAAAAAATCGGCAAGCCGCTTGAACAGATTGATTCTCAAGTCGGCTACTATGAAATGGGGCTGACATCGTCCGGACTGCTTGACGTCGTCGAAACGATAAGCGAAAAAATCGGCGAAACCCTTTCTCCGACTTTGCTGTTTGAATATACGACGGCAGCAGAGCTGGCGGCTTTCCTGACAGAGCAGTACGGAAGCCATTTCAGCGCGTCTCCTGCAAAAATAGAGAAGCAGGTTGAGAAGCAAACAGAAAGAAGACGGAAAAGCAGTGTTCCGCAAGATGAAGATATCGCGATTATCGGCATGGCCGGCCGCTATCCGCAGGCCGAAAATATTCATGAATTCTGGGAAAACCTGAAAGAAGGAAAAAACTGTGTCACCGAAATTCCGGAGTCTCGTTGGGACTGGCGCAAATTTGAAAATGTAAAGTCGCCTTCCGGAAAGAGCATTTCAAAATGGGGCGGATTTATTGATGATCCGGATTGCTTTGATCCCCAATTTTTCCGGATTACGCCGCGGGAAGCTGAAACAATGGACCCTCAGGAACGGCTGTTTTTACAAACATGCTGGGAAACGATTGAGGATGCCGGATATACGCCGAAGTCGCTCGCAGAGGCGCGCGGACGGAATAAGAGACAGCGCGTCGGCGTCTTCACAGGGGTGATGCATAAGGATTATACGTTGGTCGGAGCTGAAGCTTCTTCTGAAGATCATGTATTCCCGCTTTCTCTTAATTATGCGCAAATCGCAAACAGAGTTTCATATTTTTGCAATTTTCACGGGCCGAGCATGGCGGTCGATACGGTCTGTTCATCCTCGCTGACTGCGGTTCACCTTGCTGCGGAAAGCATTCGGCGCGGGGAATGTGAATCGGCGGTTGCCGGAGGCGTCAACTTGTCGCTGCATCCGAATAAATATCTGACATACGGTTTATGGGACATGTTTTCAACAGACGGGGTTTGTCATACATTCGGGAAAGACGGAGACGGCTATGTACCGGCTGAAGGAATCGGTGCCGTTTTATTAAAACCGCTGCGAGAGGCGGTAAAAGACGGAGACCGGATTTATGCGGTGATAAAGGGCAGTGCCGTCAACCACGTGGGGACGGTGAGCGGAATTTCCGTGCCGAGTCCTGTCGCGCAGGCCGATTTGATTGAAGAATGTCTGGACAAAGCGGGCATCGATCCGCGCACGGTCAGTTATGTTGAGGCGCACGGGACGGGAACTTCTCTCGGCGACCCGATCGAGGTTCAAGGCCTTGTCAAGGCGTTCCGCCAGTACACACAGGACAAACAGTTCTGTTCGATCGGATCAGTGAAGTCCAATATCGGCCATGCGGAATCGGCGGCGGGCATCAGCGGCTTAAGCAAAGTTGCCCTGCAGCTTCACCATAAAACTCTGGTGCCGTCTCTTCATTCCGAGGAGCTGAATCCGTATTTAGATTTTGAACAATCACCGTTTTACGTCCAGCATCATACCGAAGCATGGCAGCAGCCCTCAGTAAAGGAAAACGGAAATGAGACCGTATATCCCCGGCGTGCGGGCATCAGTTCTTTCGGGGCGACAGGTTCAAACGTGCATCTCATTCTGGAGGAATTTATCCCTGAAGAATCACTCGGAACAAATGCTGAACCGGCAGAAGAACAGACATTCATTTTCCCGGTTTCAGCCCGGAATGAAGAACGGCTAAAAGAGTATGTTGCGAAGCTGTCTGCATTTATTCATCCCGGCCTGCCGCTTGAGGATGCGGCGTATACACTTCAGATCGGCCGTGAACAGATGGAGGAGCGGGTTGCGTTCACCGCTCAGAATATGACACAGCTCAAAGAGCGGCTGGAAGGCTTTCTGGCGGGTAAAACGGTCAGAGGATGCTGGCGGAACCGAGCCGATAAAAGCAATCAGGCAGAGCTTGCTCCGGACTTGATACATAAATGGCTTTCTTCCGGGAGTCTGGAGATGATTGCCGAAAAGTGGGCCGGCGGAGGAACGATGGATTGGAATCTCTTGTACAGTGAAAACAAACCGAATCGGATCAGCCTGCCGACATATCCATTTGAAAAAATCCGGTATTGGGTGCCAAAGGCGGAGAAAAGAGAATCGCTGCCGCAAAACAGGGCAGGCATGCTGCATCCGCTCCTTCATGAAAATGTATCAAACATGTCAGGTGTCCGTTTCCGGTCCTCTTTTAGCGGCGGAGAATTTTTCCTGAAAGATCACGTCGTCAAAAACGAGCGGACGTTACCGGGCGCGGCTTATCTGGAAATGGTCCGGGCGGCCGTTGAACACGCGGCAGAAACGAAGGAAGAAGGAACAGTCCGCCTGAAACATGTCGCATGGATACGTCCGTTTACAGCGGCGGATGAGTCCGCAGAACTGTATCTCCGCCTTTATGACGAAGAAAATGGGGAGATGGGATTCACGGTTTACAGTGAATCGGCTTCCGCGGAACAAGAGCCCGTTCTCTATGCGCAAGGAAGCGCGGCGGTTGTCCGAGCGGGCGAACCGGCCAAAATCGAGATTGACAAATTAAGAGAGTCACGCCGTCTGATGATCACACCCGACGCTTGCTATCAGGCATACAAACAGATGGGGATTGAATACGGGGATGCTCACAAAGCGGTCACGGAAATCTATGCAAAAGACAGCAAAGTGCTCGCAAAGCTCTCACTCCCGTCATCTATTTCTCATACAAAAGATCAGTTTGTCCTTCATCCGAGCCTTTTGGATGCGGCCTTCCACGCGACAATCGGGTTAATGCTTGACAGAGACGGGACTGACATAAGGCCGATGCTGCCGTTTGCTCTCGAACAGATTGATGTGTTGAAAAGCTGTAAAAGCGATATGTGGGTTTCCATTGCGTACAGCGGCGAAAGCAAGCCTGAAGATGCCGTGCAGAAGCTGGATATTGATGTATGTGACGAACAAGGCAATGTATGTGTGAAAATGACTGGTTATTCCGCACGGGAAATTGAAACGGATAAAACAGATACACTATTTTTTGAACACGTATGGGAAGAGAAGACCGCTGTACATGAAAAAGCACCGACTCATTTCAAAGCCCGTCACGTGATGATATCAGACCGGTTTACGGATCAAATGAACAGCATACAGACAGACTTCAGCTGTCATGTGCTCCGTGATCAGCATAAGAGTGAAGACGAACGGTTTGAAGCTTGTGCGCTTCAGGCGTTCGAAGAAGTGAAGAAAATCCTCGCTTCAAATTCCGGCGGGCGCGAGCTCATTCAGATTGTCGTGCCTCAAGAAGCGGATACGCAGCTCCTTTGCGGCTTAACGGGGCTTTTGAAAACAGCGGCGCTTGAAAACCCGAACCTGACCGGCCAGCTGATTGAATTGGAGCCGGACGTCAAGGCAGACACGCTGTCCCGATATGTAAAAGAATGCAGCGCTCATCCTGATGACAAGCATATTCGCTATGAAAACGGCAAGCGCTATACGGCACAATGGCAGGAAACAGGGCTTGAACAGTTCGGCGCCGAAAAGCCGTGGAAGGATAAAGGTGTTTATCTGATCACAGGCGGTGCGGGCGGACTCGGATTTTTATTCGCCAAAGAAATCGCCCGGCATGCAAAAGACGCCGTTCTTATTTTAACGGGGCGTTCTCTGTTGGATAACCGTAAAGAAGTCCAGCTTCAAGAACTGTCCGATCTCGGCGCGCAAGCCGTGTACAAACAAACGGACATGACGGAAAAACAAGAAGTTCAATCGCTCACAGCGGACATCTGCCGGAAGTACGGCGGATTAAACGGTATCATACACAGCGCGGGAACGATAAAAGACAACTATATTCTGAAAAAGCACAAAGATGAAATCCGTGATGTACTGGCGCCGAAAGTCTCCGGGCTGGTTCATCTTGATGAAGCGGCAAAGGACATTGAGCTTGATTTTCTGATTCTTTTCTCTTCCGGAGCCGGAAGCGCCGGAAGCGCGGGCCAGGCTGATTATGCGATGGCCAATGCGTTTATGAACGCCTTCAGTGAAAAAAGAAACCGTAAAAAAGCCCGAAATGAACGCTATGGACACACCCTTTCAATCTGCTGGCCGCTTTGGAAAGACGGCGGCATGACGGTTGACGCTGAAACGGAAGCGATGCTGACAAAAGAAAGCGGCATGGTCCCTATGAAAACAGAAAACGGCATCCATGCTTTGTACCGCGGGTGGGCGGCAAACACATCCCAAATCATGGTGACGGAAGGCTACGCCGCAAAAATCCGGGCGTTTCTGAAAAAATCAGCGGATGATCAGCCGGATAAGGGCAGCGAAACGGAAGAACCGGCAGGTCTTACAGCAGGCGGAGAGAACATGCTTGCAGAAAAAACAGAGCATTTCTTGAAACATGTGCTTTCGGAAGTAACCAAACTTCCTGTCGGCAAAATTGACGCCAAGGCGCCTATGGAAGATTACGGAATTGATTCGATTATGATTATGCATTTGACGGGCCGGCTGGAAAAGAGCTTCGGTTCATTGTCAAAAACATTGTTCTTCGAGTACCAGAATATCGAATCGCTGGCGCAGTATTTTATGAAAGCACACCGGGACACGCTGCTGGAAGTGACCGGGATGAAAACAGAAGAAACCCCCGCAGCCAAACCGGCGCTGTCTGAGAAAGCGAAAGTAAAGCCCGTTTTCAAACGGAATGAAGGCAAAAAAGGCTTTACGCAAGTCCGCACAGACACGCGGAAAAATCCAGTGACGGAGCGTGAAGATATCGCGATTATCGGTATATCAGGACGATATCCGCAGGCCGAAAATCTTCAGGAATTTTGGAAGAACTTGAGTGAAGGCACTGACTGCATAACCGAAATTCCAAACGATCGCTGGGATCACAGTCTTTATTACGACGCTGATAAAGATAAAGAAGGCAAGACGTACGGAAAATGGGGAGGATTTTTGAAAGACGTGGACAAATTTGATCCGCAATTCTTCTCTATTTCGCCCCGGGATGCAAAATTGATGGACCCGCAGGAGCGGTTATTCCTGCAATGTGTCTACGAAACGATGGAAGATGCCGGTTACACGCACAAAAAGCTCACGGAAACATCGGGTGATTTGCTTGGTGCCAATGTCGGTGTTTACGTAGGCGTCATGTATGAGGAATATCAGCTTTACGGAGCCGAAGAACAGGCGCGCGGAAAATCGCTTGCGCTGACCGGAAATCCGTCATCAATTGCGAACAGGGCTTCCTATGTATTCGGTTTTAACGGTCCGAGCATGGCGCTGGATACGATGTGCTCTTCTTCTTTAACAGCCATTCATCTGGCATGCCAAAGCTTGCGGAACGGGGAATGCGAGACAGCATTTGCCGGGGGCGTCAATGTATCCGTTCATCCGAATAAATATTTGATGCTCGGCCAGAACAGATTTTTATCAAGCAAAGGCAGATGTGAAAGTTTCGGTGAAGGCGGGGACGGTTATGTGCCCGGTGAAGGAGTGGGAGCCGTGCTCCTTAAGCCGCTTTCTAAAGCGAAAGCGGACGGTGATCATATTTACGGCCTGATCAAAGGAACGGCCGTAAACCATGATGGAAAAACAAACGGGTATTCCGTACCGAACCCGAACGCCCAAGCCGCGGTGATCAAACAGGCGTTAAAAGACGCGGGAACCGATCCGAGGGCGGTCAGCTACATTGAAGCCCACGGCACCGGGACTTCACTCGGTGATCCGATTGAAATCACGGGTCTGACAAAAGCCTTTTCAGAACAAACACAAGATAAACAGTTTTGTGCCATCGGCTCAGCGAAATCCAATATCGGGCACTGTGAAAGCGCGGCGGGCATCGCGGGTCTGACGAAGGTGCTCCTGCAAATGAAACATAAGAAGCTCGCACCGTCACTGCATTCCCGGACGCTTAACCCGAATATTGATTTTCTCGCTACGCCGTTCAAAGTGCAGCAGACGCTTGAAGAGTGGAAAAGACCGGTCATAAATGAAAACGGAGTAAATAAAGAACTGCCGAGAACCGCGGGGCTTTCCTCATTTGGAGCCGGCGGTGTCAACGCTCATATCATCATCGAAGAATATACCGCTGATGAGGATAAGGAGATGGCTTTTGCCGCACCTCATCCGTCGATGATCGTCCTTTCCGCGAAAAGTGAGCAACGGCTTCAAAAACGGGCGGAACGTCTTCTTGATGCGCTGCGGAGCGGGCGTTACCGGGAAGCGGATCTGAGCCGGATCGCATATACGCTTCAAATCGGACGTGAACCGATGGAAGAGCGTCTCGGAATGATTGTCAGCAATTTGCGCGAGCTTGAAGAAAAGCTTGACGAATTTACGGGCGGCAAGGAGTCAATTGAACGGCTCTACCGCGGACAAGTCAAACAGAATAAAGACACGATGGCGCTGTTTGCGGCTGATGAGGACATGGAAAAAACCATTGAGGCATGGCTTGAAAAAGGCAAAGCCGCAAAGGTATTAGAGCTTTGGGTGAAGGGCCTTCCGCTGAATTGGGATAAGCTGTATCAAATGGGCAGACCGCAAAAAATCAGTCTCCCGGCCTACCCGTTTGCAAAAGACCGTTATTGGATCGACACATCAGCTGATACAGCTGTCAAAAGACCGGCCGAAACACAGTCTGCGCCGATCGCACCGGCGGCCGTCCCGGAACCGGTCATTGAAGTAACAACTCTTCACGAGGAGACTGCCAAAGAAAAACCGTCAAACATTTCATTGCAGCCTTTGAGCGGCGCGACACCGAAAAGAACCGTACAGTCTGCTTCCCGTCCGGCGGTTTCCGCTGAAAAAGTAAGTGCCGAATTAACGGAAAGGTTGGCGGACGTTTTATATATGGATGCCGACGATATCGACGCAGATGACACATTTATTGATATCGGCATGGATTCAATCACCGGTCTTGAATGGATAAAGGCCGTTAATAAAGCGTACGGCACGTCCCTTACAGTGACGAAGGTATATGATTATCCGACAATCCGCCAGTTTGCGGCCTTCTTGCAAAAAGAGCTCGGGACAGAACCGATCCTTGAGGAAGCAGCCGAACCGCAGAAAACAGAGGCCGTAAAAAAACCGTCAAACATACTGCTGCAGCCTTTAAACGCTCATAAGCAGCATGTGATACAAGCAGAAGCGGATATTCTGGAGGCGATGTCTGAAACAGCAGCTTCCGCCGAACCGGAAGAACCGATTGAAGCGGTGCATGACGAGTTATCAAAAGCACTGGCTGATGTATTGTACATGGAGCGGCATGAAGTGGATATTGATGAGGCCTTTATTGACCTCGGTATGGATTCGATTACCGGTCTTGAATGGATAAAGGCCGTCAATAAACGGTATGGCACGGACTGTAATGTAACGAAAGTGTATGATTATCCGACAATCCGTCAATTTGCCGATTTTCTGCGCACGCAGCCGTCCGTCCGCGGAAGAAAAAAACAGGCGGTTCCCGTACGTCCAAAGCCGCTTACGCAGCAAGCCGCCCCGCAGGAGAAAACACCTGCCGAGCCGGAGAGATTAACGGTTCAAAAGGAACCTGAACCGGTGCAGGCCAAACGGGAGCCTAAAGACGAGATAGCGGACGCGATAGCCATCGTCGGCATGTCGGGCAAGTACCCGGATGCGCCGGACCTAAAGACATATTGGGACAACTTAGCCCGTGCGAAAAACGCCATTCGCGACATCCCGCTTTCCCGCTGGGATGTAAACAAATACTATGATCCGGCCTTAAACAAGAAGGGCAAAGTATACTGCAGATCAATCGGTATGCTTGACGGCATTGAAGAGTTTGATCCGCTGTTCTTTAATATATCTCCGTCTGAAGCGGAACTTATGGACCCGCAGCACCGGATATTTTTACAGGAAGGTTTTAAAGCCTTTGAAGATGCGGGTTACAGCTCAAAAGAATTAAACGGAAAAAATTGCGGCGTTTATTTGGGGATTATGAACAATGAATACGGCATGATGTTAAACAAACATCAGACAGGAGGAAGCGCGACGGGCAACAGTTTCAGCATCGCGGCGGCCCGCCTGCCTTATTATCTCAATTTGAAAGGGCCTGCCATTCCGATTGATACGGCATGCTCTTCATCTCTTGTCGGGACTCATTTGGCGCGTCAGGCGCTGTTGAATCATGAAATTGACATGGCCCTTGTCGGCGGCGTCACCTTGTATTTAACGCCTGAATCATACATCAGCATGTGTGAAGCAGGAATGCTGTCTCCTGACGGCCAATGTAAAGCATTTGATAACAGTGCGAACGGATTTGTGCCTGGCGAAGGCGCGGGGGCGCTCGTTTTGAAGAGGCTGAAAGATGCGGAAGCCGATCAAGACCATATTTACGGAGTCATTATCGGATCAGGAATTAACCAGGACGGAAAAACCAACGGCATTACCGCACCAAGCGCGAAAAGCCAAATGGAATTAGAGCGTCAAGTGTATGAAGCGCACAACATCCACCCTGAGAGCATCACCTATGCGGAAATGCACGGCACCGGCACAAAGCAGGGGGACCCGATTGAATTAGAAGCCTTATCTTCTGTATTCAAGGAAAAAACGGACCGCAAACAATTTTGCGCCATCGGTTCGGTTAAATCGAATATCGGGCATACGTCGGCGGCGGCAGGTGTAGCAAGCGTCCAGAAGGTTTTGCTGTCGATGAAACATCAGCAGCTTGTGCCGACCCTTCATTTCAGCACGCCGAATGAACATTTTGATTTCGATGACTCGCCTTTATTTGTCAATACCGAACTCAAACCTTGGGAAACAGGCGGAGCACCGCGGCGGGCCTGTGTCAGCTCATTCGGCTACAGCGGCACAAACGCTCATCTCGTTATCGAAGAGTATCGGCCGAAAGACCGAGGAAGCCGTAAGTCTGATGAGACAAACATTTTTGTGCTGTCGGCGAAAAAAGCGCCGCAGGTAAAAACCTATGCCGAGTCTGTGATCGAATTTGCAAAAGCCAATCAGAATATCAATCTTTCAGATATGGCATACACGCTTCAGACCGGGCGTGATGCGATGGATTACCGTCTTGCGGTTACAGCCGGTTCGAGAGAAGAACTGATCAGCCGTTTAACCGATTTTGTAAACGGAAATACGGGTGAAGGGATATATGAAGCCCACATCAAAACGGCAAAAAAAGAAATCAAAGCATTTGAAACGGACGATGATCTGAAGCAGCTTGTCAGGTCGTGGTTCGATAAGAAAAAATACGTCAAAATAGCGGAATTGTGGGCCAAAGGGCTTCAGATGGACTGGGACAGACTCTATCAAGGCGAAAAACCCCGCAGAATCAGTCTGCCGGCTTACCCGTTTGCGAAGGAGCCTTACTGGCTGCCTGAATCGAAAGCCGTACCGCAGGAAACAGAAGACCGGCGCGAGGCTGTGCTTTTAGAAAAGCAATGGGTTCCGAGTGAGATCGATTCGGCCGGTGAGAAAAGCGGCAGGACGGTCATGATTCTGGCTGATGCAAGGACAGCGGGGCTTGCCGAAGAGACTGCAAAGCATTTCGCTGACTCGTTCATTTTCCCGGTCGATTCCGCTGACACTGCAGCTAGCGATTGGAATCACATAGATGGCGCAATCGATCTGACGGGATGCGGAGACGAAGACCTTTCACTGGAAGGGATCAGCCGGCTCCAGACTCTGATTGATACAAGCCGCCGGCAAGCGCGGCCGCTGACGCTGCTATATGTAACAAAAGGCTTGGAGCCATTTCAGCAGAAAACGATTCATCTTGCAGGAGCGGCAAAAAGCGGCCTGTACAGAATGCTTCAAAATGAGTATCAAAACGTGACGTCCAAACACATGGATGCCGATACAGATACGGATCAGCAGACGCTTGCCAAACAGATTGCAGATGAATTTTCGGCGGACAGCACAGAACCGGAAGTCTGCCGCCGAAACGGACAGAGATACCGTGCTTTATTCAGGGAGATTCCAAGCGGGAAGCGAGCAGAACATAAGCCCGCACCGTTTCCTGAAGACCATGTGCTTTTCATTACCGGAGGGACGAGGGGACTGGGTCTCTTATGCGCCCGCCATTTCACAGAAAAACACGGCGTGAAAAAAGTAGTGCTGACAGGCAGGGAGCCGATTCCTCCCCGTCATGAACGGTCAGCCGTTAATACGAAGCTGAAAGAGAAGATACGGGCGATTGAAGAGCTTGAAGCAAAAGGAGTGCAAGTGGCGGTGATCAGTCTGAAATTGTCTGATCATGATGCGGCGGCAGCGGAAATTGAAACGATTCGGCGCACGATGGGACCGATCGGCGGCGTCATTCACTGTGCGGGATCGGTTAATTCAGTAAATCCGGCGTTTATCAGAAAGACTGCCGACGATATACAAGAAGTGCTGGAACCGAAAGTCGCCGGGCTTCAAACATTAAGCAGCCTTTTCACAAATGATCCTTTGCAATTTTTTGTCTTATTTTCTTCAGTATCTGCAGTCGTTCCGGCGCTCGCGGCGGGACAGTCGGATTATGCGATGGCAAATGCGTACATGGATTATTTCGCGGCGGCTCATCAGTATCAATATCCGTTAGTCAGCATTCAATGGCCGAACTGGAAGGAAACCGGATTGGGTGAAGTCCGCACAGAAAACCTGAAGCAGACCGGGCTGCTGGGACTGTCCAACGCGGAAGGACTTGACTTGCTGGACCGCATTTTATCTGAAAACATCCGCCCGTCCGTTCTGCCGGCTATCGTTGATCGGAGCGAATGGCATCCTGACAGGCTGCTCTGTCAAGAGAAAAAACAAAAAGAGACTGAAGCCGTAATAAACGGCAAAGCCGCGGAAAAACATTCAGACAGAGAACTGCTTCTTGATACGAAGGCGTGGCTTGTGAAACTGTTTTCCGATGAGCTGAAAATCGCTCCGGAAGAACTGGAAACAGACGAACCGTTTCAGGATTACGGGGTTGATTCGATCATTTTAGCGCAGCTTTTACAGCAAATGAATCATGCGCTCAAAGAGGACTTAGATCCGTCTGTTTTATATGAACACCCGACGATTGACGCGTTTGCCGAATGGCTTGTATCCAATGGTCAACAGCTGCTTGCAGAAAGGGAGGAACCTGATACAGAAATGTTGGTTCCGGCTGCCGTACAAACGGTTCACACTGAGCAAAAGCGTGCTGCTGTAACTGAAGACATTGCCGTCGTCGGAATGAGCTGCCGTTTTCCGGGAGCGGAATCGTTAGAACAATATTGGGATTTGCTGAGAAGCGGCAGGTCCGCAATCGGCTCCGTCCCGGCGGAACGTTTCGGATATGCAAATCAATACGTTGCGGGATTGATTGACAATATGGATCACTTTGATTCCGAATTCTTTTTCATTCCGGAAAACGACGCGAAAGCGATGGACCCTCAGGCGTTGGCGGTGCTGGAAGAGAGCTTGAAACTTTGGTGCCATGCCGGCTATACCCGTGAAGAAATCAAGGGCATAGAAGCCGGTGTGTATATCGGAGGCCGCAGCCAGCATCAGCCTGATCCTGAAAGTCTTGCGAATACCCGCAACCCGATTGTTGCGGGCGGGCAGAATTATTTAGCGGCAAACGTTTCGCAATTTTTTGATCTGCGCGGGCCGAGTATCGTACTTGATACGGCTTGTTCATCGGCTTTGACAGGAATGAACATGGCCGTTCAGGCACTGAGAAGCGGCGATATCAAAGCGGCGGTAGTTGGCGGCGTCAGCCTGCTGAACACGGATGCGGCGCACCGGATGTTCCAAGAGCGCGGGCTGTTAAACGAAAAACCGGCATTTCACGTATTTGACAAGCGTTCCGGCGGAGTGGTCCTCGGTGAAGGCGTCGGCATGGTGCTGTTAAAAACAGTAAGACAGGCGCAAAAAGACGGCGACACGATACACGCGGTCATTAAGGCTGCCGCCATGAACAATGACGGCAGAACGGCAGGCCCGTCAGCCCCGAATATGCAGGCGCAAAAAGATGTCATGCAAAGCGCGCTTTTCAAAAGCGGCAAAAAGCCGGAAGACATCAGTTATATCGAAACAAACGGATCGGGTTCCGCGGTGACTGATTTGCTTGAGCTGAAGGCGATTCAATCCGTATACCGCTCAGGTCAGCATGTTCCGCTCGGCATCGGGTCAATCAAGCCGAACATCGGGCATCCGCTTTGCGCAGAAGGCATTGCAAGCTTCATTAAAGTCGTATTAATGCTGAAGCATAAACAAACGGTTCCGTTTCTCTCAGGAGACGAACCGATGCCGCATTTTGATATAACAAAGACAGATTTTCACTTTCATAAAACAGCCGGCGAATGGGATGCAGCCAGACCGTCAGCAGCCATCAACTGCTTTGCCGACGGCGGAACGAACGCCCACGTCATTCTGGAAGCTTGGGAAGAAAAAGATACCCGAATGAAAAGAAAGCCGCTGCCGGTACCGTCATTAAGACGTAAGGCTCTGGTAAAAGAACCTGACGTACGAGCGGAGAAACAAGAGCTTCCTGCGAAAAAAATGTTTTGGAAAGCATTTAAATAAGAGAGGAGTGGGAAGGAATGATATCGGAAAAAATCAATATCTCACTGGATCATCCCATCATGAAGGGCCATATGGTCTTTGGTGAAGTGGTATTGCCCGGTCTTGCTTATATCGATTTGATTTATCAGGTTTTTCAGGAACACGGTTATGTATACAATGAGCTCGAATTGAAGCATGTTACGATTTATCAGCCTTTAACCGTCAGTGAAACGGCTGCAATCATTCTGACCATTCAATGTTCTGATAGCGGAGATGGAAAGTGGCTCATCTCCCTTTCAGGGCAGAAACAGCAAGGTGACGAGCTGTCAGACAATATACAATATGCGACGGCTGAAATGGTGAAAAGAGACGCTGTCACATTTGACGAAACCATTGATTTCGGCGATGTGAAGCAGTCAGCCAGGTCTCTGAATCTTGATGACATGTATAACCGCTGTCTGGATCATGACTTGGTTCATTCCGGTATGATGAAATCGAACGGACGATTGTACGAAACAGAAGGCGGCATGCTGGCTGAGCTTTCTTGCGAAGAAGGAAAAGATTTCTTTTTATTCCATCCGGCCCTTTTGGATGCGAGCGGGATCGGGGGGAGCGGTTTGCTTTCAGAAACAAACCGGCTTCACCTGCCTTTATATTATGAATCGTTCACGGCCGCTGACAGGCTTCAATCAGAATGCACGGCGCGTATCGCCGCTTCCGGCGTCCGTCAGGAAAAAGAACTCACAACGATGACGATCGAGTACTTCAGCCGATCCGGACAAAAGGTGGCGGAGCTTAAAAACATTACGGGAAAAGCGGTTCGGCTCGAAGAAGACGCGAATACAGCCGAACAGAATCAACAGGCTGCAACTGAGCCGGAAAGCGCAGGTGAAAAAGACATCATTCTGTTTTTAAAGAAGCTTTTGGCTGATAAGCTTGGGCAGCCTTGGGAGACGCTGGACGTTCTTGCAGGCTACTACGAGCTTGGGCTGGATTCATCTTCTTTGCTTGAGATTGTACAGGATATCAGTAAAAAGACGGGTGCGGACCTCGCGCCCACTCTTCTCTTTGAATATACAAATATAAAAGAACTCGCAGCCTTTCTGAAAAAGACTGGTTCATTTGAATATGCGGAGGAACGTGCAGCCGAATCATCACGGTCTGAAGCTGAAGCGCCGGACGCGCCAGAACTTCATAAAAACACCGGAGACATCGCGATTATCGGAATGGCCGGCCGCTATCCGAAAGCGAAAAGTGTGGCGGAGTTTTGGGAAAACCTTAAGGCGGGCACGGATTGCATCACTGAAGTTCCGAAGTCCCGATGGGATTGGAAAACATATCAAAACGTAACGTCCCCGTCTGGAAAAACAGTATCAAAATGGGGCGGTTTCATTGACGATGCCGACTGTTTCGATCCGCAGTTTTTCAGAATCTCACCGCGTGAGGCGGAAACGATGGATCCGCAGGAGCGCCTGTTTTTAGAAACATGCTGGGAAACGATTGAAGATGCGGGGTATACGCCTGAAACGCTGGGGAATAAAGGGGAGAAACCGCATCCGATCGGCGTATTTGCAGGGGTGATGCATAAAGATTATTCCTTAATCGGCGCAGAACAATTATCTGAAGCTGATCCTTTTCCGGTTTCACTGAATTATGCGCAGATCGCCAACAGAGTGTCCTATTATTGTGACTTTCACGGGCCGAGCATCGCGGTGGATACTGTTTGTTCCTCATCATTGACCGCCGTCCATCTGGCCATTGAAAGCATCCGCCGCGGCGAATGTGAAGCCGCGCTTGCGGGAGGGGTGAACTTGTCGCTGCACCCGGCGAAATATCTCAGCTACGGAAGCGTAGGCATGCACTCAAGTGACGGCCGCTGCCGTACATTCGGCGAGGGCGGGGACGGCTACGTTTCCGGAGAAGGAGTCGGTGCGGTCTTGCTCAAGCCGCTGGAAAAAGCCGAACAAGACGGCGACCGCATTTACGCGGTCATTAAAGGAAGCGCCGTTAACCACGTCGGGAAAGTAAGCGGAATTACCGTCCCGAGTCCTGCTGCACAGGCAGAAGTCATTAAGGCCTGTCTGAAAAAAGCAGGTATCAGCCCGCGGACCGTCAGTTATGTGGAAGCCCATGGCACGGGTACTTCGTTAGGAGACCCGATTGAAATTGAAGGTCTGTCAAAAGCGTTCAGCCAAGGGACGCAGGATCAGCAATTTTGTTCCATCGGTTCGGTCAAATCAAATATCGGTCACGCAGAATCAGCGGCGGGAATCAGCGGGTTAACAAAAGCGGCGCTGCAGCTTCATCACAAAACGCTTGTCAAATCACTGCATTCTGCGGAATTAAATCCTTACCTGAAATTTGAGGGATCTCCTTTTTACGTACAGCAGCAGACTGCTTCGTGGAAGCAGCCGGCAGCCGAAGAAAACGGAAAAGTCACACATTATCCGCGCCGGGCCGGACTCAGTTCCTTCGGTGCATCAGGTTCGAACGCCCATATCATTTTAGAAGAATACATTCAGCCTGAACAAAAAGCGCCTGCACCTGAGAACGATGCAGCAAAACTCATCCCGCTGTCAGCAAGAAATAAAGACAGGCTTCTGGCCTATGCGGAAAAATTAGCCCGATCGCTTTCAGAAAAGACGGTGCTGTCTGAACTGGCTTATACACTTCAGACAGGACGTGAAGCAATGGAGGAGAGAGCTGTCTTCCTTGTAAATGACACCCGCGACTTGAAAGAAAAGCTGAATGATTTCGTAAAAGGAAACGAAAACATCCCCGGTCTTTGGCGCGGACAAGCCGAGCTGCCGGAACTGAGCGAAACCGCTCCTGAGACGGATGATCCGATACGGCTTGCCGAGTTATGGGCAGAAGGGAAAATAATAGATTGGAATAGGCTGTACGCTTCGGGTAAACCGCGTAAAACAAGCGTTCCGACGTATCCGTTTGCAAAAGAACGCTATTGGATTCCGCAGCAGAAAAAACAGGAGAAAAGCCCGTCAGGCACAGTGCTGCATCCGCTTTTACAAGAAAACACGTCAGATTTTTCGCAGCAGCGCTTCACGTCTCTTTTTACTGGAGATGAATTTTTCCTATCTGACCATGTCGTCAACGGACAAAAAATACTGCCGGGCGTCGCCTATTTGGAAATGGCCAGAGAGGCGGTTAAAAAGGCTGCTGCCGTGACGGAAAAAGACCATAGCGTCACACTCAGGCAGGTTGTTTGGGTCCGGCCGGTCATGATTGAAGACAAACCGAAGGAAATACATATTGCCCTTTACCCAGAAGATAATGGTGAGATTACCTATGAAATATACAGTGAGGCAGAAAACGGTGAAGATCCGGTTATTCACAGCCAGGGTGAAGCGGTCATTACCGAACCGGGAAGCGCCCAGATTGATATCGAGTCTGTCAAAGCTTCCTGCAATTCAGGGACCGTGACTGCGGAAGAATGTTACGGTGCTTTTGAGAAGATCGGTCTGGATTACGGAGAGGCATACAGAGGCGTACAGCAATTGCTGATTGGAGAAGACCGATTATTGGCCCGTATTTCACTCCCGGCTGCCGTACATGACAATAAAGAACAGTATACGCTTCACCCGAGTATGATGGACGCCGCTTTTCACGCCTCCGTCGGTCTGCTTGTCCGCTCAATACATGACGATGCAGACAGCCACGAGCTTTCTCTGCCGTTTGCGATGCAGGAAGTGGAAGTGTTCGGGCCGTGTCCTGAACATATCTGGTCATATATCCGGTACACAGAAGGCAGCAAAGCAGATGACAACGTAAGAAAATTTGACATTGATATGTGCGATGATGCCGGTACGGTTTATGTTCGGATGAAAGGCGCGTCCGTCCGGGCGCTTGACACAGGCCAAACAGCGGGCGGAGAAACCCCGGAAGCGCCTGTCGGCCATACGATGCTGATTCCGGCATGGGAGCCCGTTGCACTTGAAAAAACGAAGAAAGCAAAAATAGCGGAAAAGCAGACTGCGGTTTTCGGTGAAACTGACAGAACGCATACGCGCATAAAAGAACATCTGCCGAACGCTTCCTATTATCCGATCAGAGGTACGGATGATATCACATCTCTTACGCACATGCTTGAAGGACAAAAAGAACTGGAGCAAATCATTTGGCTTGCTCCGCAGGCTGAGAGTGCTTGCAGCCTCAAGGAACAGGAAAGAAACGTTCTTCATGTGTTCAAGCTGATGAAAGCATTACTTGCCTTGGGGTACGGAGAAAAACATTTGGACTGGTGCATCGTCACAGCAAATGCCCAGCCGTTTTCCGATCAAGACAGCGCCGCCCCGTCACAGGCCGCAGTCAGCGGACTTGCCGGAACAATGGCGAAAGAATATCCGCATTGGAATATCCGCATGATTGACACGGAAACGGACGGCAGCTGGCCGGTCAAAGAGGCGCTCAGTCTTTCTGCCGGAAAAAACGGTCAAATTTGGGCGTACCGCAATCAGCAGCTGTTTGAGCGGCAGCTGATACCGCTTGACAATATGCCGAAAAACGGCACGCTGTACCAAACAGGCGGGGTTTATGCCGTGATCGGAGGCGCCGGATATCTTGGCGAGGCATGGAGTGAATACATGATCCGCCGCTACAAAGCACATATCATTTGGATCGGAAGAAGCACACTGAATGATTCCATACAGGCGAAACTCGACCGGCTAAGCGCATTCGGCCCGGCGCCTGAATATGTTTCCGCCGATGCCGCTGACAGTGCTTCCTTAGAGCGGGCTTATCAGTTTATAAAAGAGCGTCACACAAAAATGAACGGAATCATCCACTCGGCAATGGATCTGTCTGAGCAAAGCTTAAATAATATGAAGACAGAAGAGTTCAAATCGGTGCTGCGGGCAAAAGCCGATGTCAGTGTGTCCATGGCGGAGGTATTTGGACGGGAGCCGCTTGACTTTGCGCTCTTCTTCTCCTCGCTTGTGGCATTTATCCATAACGTGAAACAAAGCCACTATGCCGCAGGATGCGCTTTCAGTGACGCATTTGCGAAAGAACTTGATCAGACGTGGAATTGTCCGGTCAAAGTCATGAATTGGGGCTATTGGGGCAACAGCGAAGCGGCTGAAGACGGAGATTTTATTCAGCTGATGGATCAGATCGGATTGGGATTGATCGAACCGGACGCTGCGATGGAGGCGCTTGAAACCCTTATGACGCTGCCGGTTGATCAAGCGGCTTTCATTCATACGACAAAACCGGTCGCGGTCGAAGGGATGAGTGAAACAGAAAAAATTTCCGTTTATCCGTCTCAGCCGCTTGTCTCTTCACAACAGCTGAAGGCTGCTCCGCCCGGTGCACGTCTTGTAAGAGAAGCTGAACATCAGAAGCTCGATGATTTTCTGTATCAGCTTTTGATCGCCCAGCTTAAAGAAGCAGACTTGCTGACGCCGCAAAGCCTTAAAGCGTATGAGCCCGAACACGAATACTTTAAAAAATGGCTCAATCAAACGATCGCTTTCCTTCTGGAACATGGTTATCTGGAAGGGAATGCGGATTCATATAAATTGTCGGCGCGAGCCGAAGACACAACCGCCTCGCTATGGCAAAAATGGGAGCAGGAAAAAGAGGAATGGCTCAATAACGCCGATACAAAAGCGATGACTGTTTTAGCCGAGACGATGCTTAAAGCACTGCCGGACATTCTGCGCGAAGACGTGCCGGCGACTGACATCATGTTCCCGCACTCTTCAATGGAACTTGTTGAAGGAATTTATAAGCACAATCAAGTCGCGGATTACTTTAACAGCGCTCTGTCAGATACATTAACGGCTTATGTGAAAGAAAACATCAGCAAACATTCAAAAGCCGAGATCCGCATACTGGAAATCGGAGCGGGCACAGGCGGCACAAGCGCAGGCATATTTGAAAAGCTTAGGCCGTATCAAAACTATATAAAAGAATACTGTTACACCGATGTATCGAAAGCTTTTCTCGTGCATGCGGAGACGGAATACGGCAAACGGAATCCTTATCTGACGTATAAGCTTTTTAACGCAGAAGCGCCGCTTGCCGGCCAGGACATAGAGCCGGGCGCATACGACATCGTCGTTGCCGCCAATGTGCTCCACGCGACGAAAGACATCCGCCAGACGCTGAGAAACGCCAAAGCCGTTTTAAAAGACAACGGTTTGCTGCTCTTAAATGAAATGGCGGGAAACAGCCTGTTCCCGCATATTACTTTCGGACTGCTTGAAGGCTGGTGGCTGCATGAAGATTCCGCCCTTCGTATTCCGGGGTGCCCGGGCTTGTATCCGGAAAGCTGGAAGCGCGTGTTAGAAAGTGAAGGCTGGCATTCTGTCTTCTTCCCGGCAGAAGCGGCACATGAATTAAGCCATCAGATTATAGCGGCAAAAAGCAACGGCGTTGTTCGCCAAAAAACGCTTACATCAGGGGCCGGAAAACGGACCGCTCCGCCAAAAGCAGCATATACGCCGGAACTTCAGGCGCAAACAACGGTGCAAAAAGGCGACACGTCTTTAACAGAGAAAAGCACCGAGTACTTGAAAACGTTAATCGGAGAAACATTAAAAATTCCGCCGGCTCAAATTGATCCGAAAGCGCCGCTTGAAAAATACGGAATTGATTCTATCGTCGTCGTACAGCTGACAAACGCGTTACGAAATGTATTGGACCAAGTCAGCAGCACTTTATTTTTTGAATATCAGACGATCGAGGCGCTCGTCGCTCACTTAATCAAAACGAAAAAAGACGCGATGATCAAACTGACGGGACAAACGCCTGTTCAGGAAGAACGGAAGGCATCACCAGAACCGCAGGCTGTACAGCCGGCTAAGCCGCTTCGCACTGACTGGCGGCGGAGGGAAAAGCGGGCAGCCAAAGAGCCCGTCCGGCAAAGTTCGGTTCGCGACGTGGCCATCATCGGTGTTTCAGGACGCTACCCGCAGGCAAAAACAGCGGCTGAGCTTTGGGATAATATTAAAAAAGGAAAAAACTGCATAGAAGAAATTCCCCGGGAACGCTGGAACTGGCAGGATTACTACGATGAAGAGAAAGGTAAAGAAGGCTCTATTTATACGAAATGGGGCGGCTTCATTGAGGATATGGACAAGTTTGATCCGCTGTTCTTTCAGATTTCTCCTTTGGAAGCGGAGCGAATGGACCCGCAGGAGCGATTATTTTTAGAAACGGCGTATGCGAGTATCGAGGATGCCGGCTATACGCCTGACAACCTGTGCCAAAGCAGAAAAATCGGTGTTTTTGCCGGCGCGATGAACAAAAACTACCCGACAGGCTACGGCTACTGGTCCATTGCCAACAGGGTATCTTACCTTTTTGATTTTCAAGGGCCGAGCATTGCCGTTGATACAGCCTGCTCCTCTTCTTTGACAGCCATTCATCTGGCGCTTGAGAGCATATACAGCGGTTCAAGCGAATGCGCAATTGCCGGTGGCGTAAACATAGTGACCGACCCGATCCATTATATGAATCTGTCAGTCATGAACATGCTTTCCGCAAGCGACACGTGCAAATCGTTCGGCGACCGCGCGGACGGCTTTGTCGACGGAGAAGGGGTGGGCGCTGTCGTATTAAAGCCGTTGGAGCAAGCGATCGCCGATAACGATCACATTTACGGTGTGATTAAAGGAAGCACCATTAACAGCGGAGGCAAAACGAACGGATACACCGTTCCGAATCCGAATGCGCAGGCCGCCTTAATAAAAGAAGCTTTCCAAAGGGCAAACGTCCCGGCGCGCACCGTCAGTTATATTGAAGCCCACGGTACGGGGACCGCATTAGGAGATCCGATTGAAATCGCCGGATTAACGAAAGCATTTGAAGAGGATACAACAGACAAACAGTTTTGCCCCATCGGCTCCGCAAAATCAAATATCGGTCATTGCGAAAGCGCCGCGGGCATTGCGGGTCTGACAAAAATATTATTCCAGCTCAAAGACCGCCAAATTGCGCCGTCCCTGCACGCGGAACAGCTGAATCCAAATATTGATTTCGCGTATACGCCGTTTGCCGTTCAGCAGGAGCTCGGTGAGTGGAAACGTCCCGTCATCGGCGGCAAAGAGCTTCCGAGAAGGGCGGGGTTAAGCAGCTTCGGCGCGGGAGGAGCAAACGCCCACCTCATTATAGAAGAATATACGCCAGACAAAGTGCCTGATGAGACGCCGGCAGATCAGCCCGCCATCATCGTCCTGTCCGCGAAAAACAGCGAACGGCTCACTGAAAAAGCAAAACAGCTCAGAGACGCCATCCGTGAAAAAAGATACAGCGGCCGCGATCTTATGAGCATAGCCTTTACTCTCCAGACTGGCCGGGTGCCGATGGAAGAGCGTCTCGGCTTTATCGTCCATTCACTTCATGAACTTGAGGAAAAACTGAACGGATTTATCGCCGGACAAAACAGCGCCGGACTGCACCGTGACGGCAGGGAAGAAAACAAACGGATGCTTGCCGTATTTGCGGCCGATGATGACATGGAAACCATCATAGACGCTTGGATCAGCAAACGGAAATATTCTAAGCTGCTTGAGCTTTGGGTAAAAGGATTGGACATCAATTGGGCGAAATTATACGGAGACCGTCCTCCGGTCCGCATCAGCCTGCCTGCTTATCCGTTTGCGAAAGAACGCTTCTGGCATCAGCAGCCTGTACAAAGCAAGGCCGCGCCCGTTAACGCGCCGGCTGATGAAAGTGATCCGGCGGAGCAGTTTGAAGTAATGGCTTTTAGAGAAGTTCTTAAAGAACAGGCTCTGCCGGCTGCCGGAGAAAAGCAAGTCAAAACGGTGATTTCTTTCTTAACTGATCAGAAGAAGCAGCAGGAAGCCGTCTCTGTGATCAAATCGTATGACAGTGACATTGACGTTATTTTTATCGCTCAGGGAGACCGGTATGAGGCCTTGTCCGCCGGCCGCTGCCAAGTGGTGCGGGAAGATCCGCAATCATATGTGAACGCTTTTGCGGATATTCAAAAAGAGTACGGTGAAGCTTCTGCCATTTTGTATTTATGGGCGCTTGAAGATAAAAGCTGCATCGAAGATTATTCATGTATTGTCCATATTCTCAAAGCAATGGCTGAGACCGGTCTGCAGCCGGAAAGGCTGTTATTGGCGGGGGAATATGCATCCGGTCTGGAAAGGTGCTACTTGGAATCATGGATCGGCTTTGAGCGTTCGCTCGGCATTGTTCTTCCGAAAACAAGTGTTACCGGCCACTTCAGAAAAGCCGGCGCGCCCATAACGGACTGGATGAGAACCATTTGGGACGAGCTGAAAGCTGAAACAGACCATACCGTTTTCTTGGAAGAGGGAAAACGATATGTCTATCACACCGAACCAACCGGACTAACGAAAGAAAACGGCAGGATCAGAACCGGCGGAACATATCTCATTACAGGCGGATTAGGAGGGCTCGGCTACTTATTTGCCCGCCATCTCGCCCGGAACTACCAGGCAAATGTCATTCTCACGGGGCGGTCGCCGATCAATGAAGAAAAGAAAGAAAAAATGAAAGACCTGGAAAATCTCGGCGCGGGTGTTCTTTACGCCGAAGCCGATGTTTGTGATCCGATCGGAATGGGCGACTGCATCAAGCGCGCGAAAGAACGATTCGGAGCTATTCACGGCGTCATTCATGCGGCGGGCATCGAAAGCAGAACATCCGTCTTTGAAAATGAAATCGGGAATTTCCGCAGTACGCTTGAACCGAAAATAAACGGGAGCCTGCTTCTTGACGAGTGGCTGAAAAACGAAACGCCTGATTTCATCTGCTACTTTTCATCCACATCTGCTGTTTTAGGAGATTTCGGCTGCTGTGATTACGCGGTCGCGAACAGGTTCCAAATGGCGTATGCCCGCTATAAAAACGAACAATCCGAAAGCGGAAACGCTTTTGTCATAAACTGGCCGGTCTGGAAAAACGGCGGAATGGCCGTCGGCGGTGAAGAGACGACGGGCATGTACCTGCAATCAAGCGGACAGCGCCTGTTAGAAACAGATGAAGGCATTGAGCTGTTTGAGCGCATCATTTCTCAAGACAACACCCAGTGCCTTGTCATTGCCGGCAAAAGAAGCCGCGCCGAACGATTTTTAGGCATACGGCGGGACGATTCATCAAAACCGGATGCGCTTTTGGAAACCGTGAGCCGCCGCATCCCGGAAGAAAGCACGGAAAAACGGCTCGAAGCGGATTTGAAAGAGCTGATACACAGTCTGCTGAAAATATCTAAAGATAAACTCGTCCTGCATAAAAACTGGGCGGAATTCGGATTTGATTCCATCTATTTAGCCAAATTTGCCGCTCTTTTGTCGAGTCATTACGGCATTGAAGTCACTCCGGCTTTATTTTACAGCTATGCCACGCTCGGAGACGTCATCAGCTATTACCTGACAGAACACAAAGAAACGATCAAAACGTTTTACCGAACGGAAGAAACTGAAACAAAAGCCGCCGCTCCGGATAACAAGGAGTACACGGATCAGGAGATCATCGCCATGATGAAACAGGTCTCTGAGGGGACATTAGATTTTAAAAGAGTGCAAGACATCATAGAAGGGAGTAAGACCTATGAATCATAAAGAACTTCTCGATGCCTACAGATCAGGAACGCTCACCATCGCTGAAGTAGAACAAAAGCTTCAGGCTTTCAAGCGGACAACTGCAAAACGTCCGCTTTCTGAAGGCCAGAAAGGTTTGTGGATGCTTCAGAAAATGTTTCCGGAGATGAGCGCATATAACATTCCGTTATGCTTTCGTTTTCAAAAGCTGGATATCGAGACATTCAAAAACGCCCTTTTGTCCGTGCAGCGCCAGCACCCTATTTTGACCAGTGTGATAAAAGAGGAAAACGGCCTTCCGTATCAGATAGAAGATACGGATCGGCATTTTCCGATTGAAGAAATGGATCTTTCTGAATTAAGCGGGCGTGACGCTCTTTCGTTTATTAAAGAAAAAGCAAAAGAACCGTTCGCGCTTGAAACCGGGCCGCTCCTGCGTGTTCATGTATTCCGGCGGGCGAAGCGGGAGCCGATTGTGTTAATCACCATTCACCATATTATTTTTGACGGCGTCTCTCTTATGACGTTTATGTCGGCGCTGCTGGACGCTTATGTAAAAGCAAGTGAAGGCAAAGAACCTGTCATGGTTCAGCAGGCCGCAGATTATCATGACTTTGTGAAATGGGAAAAAGAGCTGCTGGAAAGCGAAGCGGGAAAAACGCATCTCTCTTATTGGAAAAAGCAGCTGGAAGGACCGCTGCCGGTGCTTGAGCTTCCGTCGGATTATCCGAGATCATCGGTTCAAACTTGCAAAGGGCAGGCGTATCAGCGCTTGCTTCCTGATGAACTGAACCGGCAGATTAAAGTGTGCGCCCAAAAACATAATGTCAATGAATCCGTTGTGTATCTCGCTATTTTCAAAGGGCTGCTCTATCAATATACGAATCAGGAAGATGTCATCGTCGGCATGCCGACGATGGGGCGCTCTGAGGCTCAATTTGAGTCTGTCATCGGATACTTTATTAATATGATCGCGGTCAGAAGCAGGGCGACGGGCGCCAAATCCTTTACGGCGTTTTTGAAGGAGCTGCAGCTGACACTGGCAGAAGGGCTGGACCATGCCGCGTATCCGTTTCCCGCGCTTGTCAAAGAATTGAAGACGGAACGCTCGCCTGCGGTTTCGCCTGTTTTTCAAACCGCGTTTTTCTATCAAAACTTCTTCCGGACAGAAGGAGCGGAAAAGCTGGCGGAACTATATCAATCACTCGGCATTGAAATGATAGAAGACATTCATCAGGAAGGCGAATTTGAGCTTGCGCTTGAAGTCTATAAAAAAGAAACGGGAACCGTCCTGCAATTTCTGTACAACCCGGATGTCTACAGCCCTTCTTTCATCGAACGGATGGCGGAGCATTATATGAAACTGGCAAAAAAGGTGCTTTCTGATCCGGAGATCACTTTTGAAGCCTGTTCCGGCCTGCTCAATCAAAAACGTGAAGCAAGCCGATCTCATCAGCCGAATGAGCGCTGCATTCATGAAGTGTTTGCGGAAAAAGCCGGACGCCACCCTGACAGAGAAGCCGTCACATTCGGTGAAAGCAGTCTTACATATCGCGAATTAGATGAACGAAGCACGGCGCTCGCCGTGTACCTGCAAGAAAAGGGCGTCACACCGGAATGCCCGGTCGGCATTTGTACGGAGCGTTCTTTTGAGATGGTCATCGGCATCCTCGCCATTTTAAAAGCGGGAGGCGCGTATGTGCCGCTGGACCCGGCTTTTCCAAACGAACGGATGGCGCACGTGTTGACTGACAGCGGCGTTTCAATCGTATTAACGCAAGCAAATACGCGCGGCATGATTGAACAGTTGGCCGTCGGCGGTGTGAGCACGGTGGAAATTGAAAAGAGCGGACGTTCTGTCAGCGGGGCAAAACTGACGCCGCGTTCAAAACCGCATCATCTCGCTTATATTCTATATACGTCCGGAAGCACGGGAAAACCGAAAGGCGTCATGGTTGAGCACAGGGCCATCATGAATACGCTGCAGTTTTTGGAAGCTGAGTATCCGGTCGCACAAGAGGATGCCTATTTGTTAAAAACGAATTACGTATTTGACGTTTCGATTTCTGAATTATTCGGCTGGTTTATCGGAAACGGACGGCTTGTCATTTTGCCGCCTGGTGCAGAAAAAAACCCGCAGCTTTGCATGGAATACATCCAAACCCACCAGGTCACGCATCTGAATTTTGCTCCCGCCGTGTTTAATGTATTTCTGGAAACGGTAAAGCGGCATACGGCATTTACAGAAGACGGCCCTGTGAAATATGTGATGGTGGCCGGTGAGGCATTTCCGAAAGATTTAGTCAAAAAGGCCGTTTCCATCTTCAAACATGCCAGAATTGAAAACATATACGGCCCGACGGAAACATCTATTTATGCCGCTTACTACAGCTGCGGCCAAAAGGAAATCACAAGCAGGAATACGCCGATCGGGAAACCGATTCACAATACGCGGCTTTATATCGTCGATGAAAAGCTCAGCCCCGTCCCTGACGGTGTGGCCGGCGAGCTTTGCGTGGCCGGCGCCGGTCTGGCCAGAGGCTATTACAATCAGCCTGAGCTGACGGCGGCATCATTTATTGATAATCCGTTTAGTGAAGGAGAAAAGCTTTATAAGACAGGTGATTTGGCCAGATGGCTGCCTGACGGAAATATAGAATATGCCGGCCGGATTGACAGTCAGGTGAAAATTCGCGGCTTCCGCATCGAATTGGGAGCGATTGAAACGAAATTGAACGAACATCCGGACATTCTTGATCAGGCGGTTGTTGTTCAGGAAAAGAACGGACATAAAAAGCTGATTGCTTATTATACGGCCCGCTCCGGTCATACGGCTGATGAAAAAGCGCTCCGCAACCATCTTTTATCGAGTCTGCCGGATTATATGGCGCCTGCTCATTTTATCCGTCTGGATGCGCTGCCGTTAACACCGAGCGGAAAAGTGAACCGCAAAGACCTAAAACAGCGCAAGGTAATTGTTCACCGGTCTGAAAAGACGGGCAGACTGCCGTTATCAGAAGCGGAAGCGAAAGTGACCGCAATATGGGAAGACCTGCTGAATACGGCGGGCATCAAAACCGAAGACGGCTTTTTCGATGTGGGAGGCGACTCGCTTTTGGCTGTTGCGGCGGCAGAACGCATTAAACAGGAGCTGGAATGCGATTTTACCGTCACGGATTTATTCGAACACTCTACCATTCAGGCGATCAGCCGATTTATTGTTGAAACTAAACAGACGGCTGAATCAGAGGCACCAGGCCAAGATGAAAGAGAAAGAGAACAAACACCGCAAAACGGGGTGCCGTCTTACTTTGACGACAGTGTGGCGATTGTGGGAATTTCCTGCCAGTTCCCCGGCGCGAAAAATCATCATGAGTTTTGGAAGCAGTTAAGAGAAGGAAAGGAAAGCGTCCGGTTCTACTCGGAAGAAGAACTTCGGGAAGCCGGCGTGCCTGAAGATTTGATCGAAAATCCCGACTATGTGCCGGCATTATCGACGATAGAAGGAAAAGATCTCTTTGACCCTGAGTTCTTTCACATTTCTCCGAAAGACGCAGAATTTATGGATCCTCAGCTTCGGCTTCTGCTGCTACATTCTTGGAAAGCCGTCGAGGACGCGGGATATGTATCCAAAGAGATTCCGAAGACAAGCGTATATATGTCGGCAAGCAATAATTCGTATCGGTCGCTTTTACCGGAAAAAACGACAGAAGGCCATGAATCTCCCGACGGCTATGTGTCATGGGTGTTAGCGCAGAGCGGCACGATTCCGACGATGGTTTCCCATAAGCTCGGATTAAAAGGGCCAAGCTATTTCGTTCATTCCAATTGCTCATCATCATTAGTCGGTCTTTATTCAGCCTATAAAAGCATCACGAGCGGGGAATCGGAATACGCGCTCGTCGGCGGAGCAACGCTGCATGCAGCGACAAGCATCGGCTATGTGCACCAAAACGGATTGAATTTTTCAAGCGACGGGCATGTCAAGGCATTTGACGCTTCAGCCGACGGTATGGCGGGCGGAGAAGGAGCTGCCGTCATTCTTCTGAAAAAGGCGTCGCAAGCCGTTCAGGACGGAGATCACATATACGCCATGCTCAGAGGCATCGGTCTGAACAATGACGGAGCGGATAAAGTCGGTTTTTACGCACCGAGTGTAAAAGGTCAGACTGACGTCATCCAGCATGTTTTAGACAGCACGAATATTCACCCGGAGACGATTTCCTATATCGAAGCGCACGGCACAGGAACGACATTGGGTGATCCGA
The DNA here is from genome assembly GCF_053663455.1 of Bacillus sp. JK62. Taxonomy (NCBI): domain Bacteria; kingdom Bacillati; phylum Bacillota; class Bacilli; order Caryophanales; family Bacillaceae; genus Bacillus; species Bacillus sp. JK62. The sequence goes on along the minus strand of NZ_JBSJQA010000006.1, from coordinate 404,468 downwards.
TTGAAATGTCCGCGCTGCAGCAAGTGTATAAACGTTACACGGACCGGGAGCAGTATTGCGGAATCGGCTCCGTAAAAACGAATATCGGACATTTGGATACAGCAGCAGGTCTGGCCGGGTGCATCAAAGTCGCCATGAGTTTATATCATCGGGAGCTGGCACCTACCATTAATTACACGTCACCGAATCCGAATATCAAATTCAGCGGTTCGCCGTTTTATGTGGCGGATAAGAGAAAACCGCTTCCGGAGAGAGAGACGCCGCACCGGGCAGCGTTAAGCTCATTCGGACTCGGAGGAACAAACGCACACGCCATTTTTGAACAGTATGAAAACAAAACGATCAGCGGATTAAATGACGGACAGCCGCCTTATATCGTTCCGCTGTCAGCGAGAAATAAGCAGCGTCTTACTGCCTATGCATCTTGTTTATCCGGCTTTCTGGATGAAGCCGAAAACGATGTTTCCTTGCATGATCTGGCATTTACGTATCAGACCGGACGTGAAGCGATGGAAGAGAGAGCCGTTTTTATCAGTCATGATCATCACGATTTGAAGCGTCAGCTGCAGGATTTTATCAACGGCAATGACCAAAACATCTTACGGGGCGAAAAAGTGAGAAGCAGAGAAGTGTCGGCTCAGGAGATGGAAGAGCTTGCGGCATGTCAGACACATGATGAAAAGCTGAAAGCATTTGCGGCGCTCTGGATTGAAGGAGCGCGTGTTGATTGGGGCTTATTGTATCAGGATTCCGCGCCGCGAAGAATCAGTGCGCCGACCTACCCGTTCGCAGAGGAGCGCTTCTGGCCGGAAGAAACTGTGAAGCAAACAGATGCGAAGTTTTTGCATCCGCTGGTACATCAGAATACATCCGTCTTGCAGGAGCAGCGGTTCAGTTCGGAATTCACGGGAAAAGAGTATTTTATTGCCGAGCATATCATTAAAGGAATGGCGATCGTGCCGGCTGCCGTTACCCTTGAGATGGCACGGGCCGCGGCGGAGAAAAGCATCGGCGGGGCAACAGAGGATTCTCTCGGCCTGCGCTTAAAGAATATCGTATGGGTACGCCCGGTGATAGCCGATCAGGACGCTGTCCGTGTCCATATCGGACTTTATGAAGAAGAGGACGGACAGATTCAATACAGAATGTACGGCGGTAACGATTCTATCGGTGAAGAAGCTCCTCTTTATAATCAGGGCATCGCTGAAATCATCCGGAAGGAACCGGAGGAAGCGGCGGATATTGAGCAGTTGAAGCGCCGGTGCACACAGGGAACAATCGAATCTCAAGCGTTTTACAAAGGAATGATCGGAGCTGATTACGGGCCGGGCTACAAAGGTGTCCAGCTTGTATACAAAGGCGAAGACCGGCTGCTTGCTAAATTGAAGCTTCCTGAATCCGTCTCCCATACGAAAGCTGATTATATCCTTCATCCGAGTATGATGGACGGTGCGCTTCAGGCCGCCGAATATTTACAAAACGTGACGAGAGCGCTGCTGGCAGAAAGCGGGGAACCATTCAAAGCCGCATTGCCGTTTGCTTTAGAGGAGCTGGACGTTCTGAATCCGTGCGCTGATGATATGTGGGTGCACGTCACATTCAGCGCGAACAATAAAGCCGGCGATCCTATCCAAAAAGCAGATATTGATTTATATGACAATAACGGCGGGCTTTGTGTGCGGATGAGAGGTTTCTCAACGCGAATCATGGAAGAAAACGCGGGTGCCGGCGTTTCGGTCAGCCGTACGGACACATTGTTCGCTGAACCGGTCTGGAAAGAGCAGCCGGAACCGGCCGATCATGCGCCTTCGTATGAACAGCATATCATTTTCCTTTGTGAGTACGATGAAGCCGTTAAACAAGCTGTCGAAGCAAAGCTTGAACATGCAAGCGTCATTATCTTGGACGATCGTCCCGCATCTATTGCAGAGCGGTATCATTCTTATGCGGGTCAGCTGTTTGACCATATCAAAACCATAATGAAAAGCAAGCCGAAGGGCCGCGTGCTTTTTCAGGCTGTTACGCGGTCAGCAGGCTTACAGCAGGTGTTCTCAGGCATTACCGGCCTCTTCAAAACCGCATGCCTTGAACATTCCAAGCTGATCTGTCAAATGATCGAAGCCGAGGAGAAAGAAAGTGCTGAAGGCATCGCGGAAAAAGCGGCGGAAAACCGTATGCATGCCGAAAGCGTCCATGTGAAATATGAAAACGGCAAGCGCTTTGCCGCTGATTGGGAAGAGATGGATATTTCTCAAGCGGAGCCGGACATTCCGTGGAAAGACGAAGGCGTTTATCTCATTACAGGAGGTGCCGGAGGTTTAGGTCTGATTTTTGCAAAAGAGATCGCAAACCGTACAAAAGCCGCCGTCATCATACTAACCGGCCGGTCCGCTCTCGGAGAAAAGCAGAAAGACATGCTGGAAACAGTACGTGCTGCCGGCTCTTCTGTTTTCTACGAGCAGACCGATGTCACGGACGAAGCAGAAGTATACCGATTGATCCGCAATATCCGTAAACGGCACGGCAAGCTGGACGGGATTGTTCACAGTGCCGGCATTATAAAAGACAACTACATGGTGAAGAAGACGGCAGAGGAATTCCAACACGTTCTCGCTCCGAAAGTGAAGGGCCTTGTGTATCTTGATGAAGCGTCACAACATGAGAAATTAGATGTCTTTATTGTCTTCTCATCCTTATCAGGTGTGCTTGGAAGCGTCGGCCAGGCTGATTATGCGTCTGCAAATGTCTTTATGGAGATGTATGCCGAGTACCGCCGTTCTTTACAAGCCGCAGGACAAAGATACGGAAAGACGCTTTCTGTCAGCTGGCCGTTATGGAAAGAAGGCGGAATGCAGGCAGGAAAGCAGACGGAAGATATGCTGATGCAGGAGGCGGGAATCGCACCGCTCGGCACAGATGCCGGCATCAAGGCTTTATATCAAGGCTTGATGAGCGGGACAGCCCGGATGACGGTTCTTGAAGGAGATGTGAAAAACATGAAAGCAAAACTGTTCCGCAAAGAGAATGATCATCCGGAAGCAGAGACCGGCGTACGTCATGATATTGATGCTGACAGCCTGCTTGAAAAAGTGAAGCATCTGTTAAAACAGCAGACGGCCTCACTGTTAAAAGTAAACATTGACAAAATTGATCCTCATGAAGAAATGACAAAATACGGGCTGGATTCTATCTCGATGACTGAGTTTACGAACCAGTTAAACAAAACGTACCGGCTTACGTTAACGCCGACGATTTTCTTTGATCATCCGACAATCCATGAATTTGCCGTTCATTTAATCAGTGAATACGAAGAGGAATTTGCCGGACGGTTTGCGGTAAATACAAAAACGGTTCAATCGGCAAGACCGGTAAAAGAGACTCAAATCAGGCGCCCGGCCGTTAAGCGACGCCGCACTCTGCCTGAGACACTTCCGCAGACAGTGCAGCGGGACCAAGGGCCGGAACCGATCGCAATCGTAGGCATCAGCGGGATTTTCCCGATGGCAGAAGACATTGAAGCTTTCTGGCAGAACCTGAAAGAAGGCAAAGACTGCATGACCGAGATTCCGAAAGACCGCTGGGACTGGCGGGACTATTACGGGGATCCCGCAAAAGAAGCCAATAAAACAAACGTCAACCAAGGCGGGTTTATTGACGGAATTGCTGAATTTGATCCGTTGTTTTTCGGGATTTCACCGCGGGAAGCGGAGCAAATGGACCCTCAGCAGCGCCTCTTGCTGACGTATGCGTGGAAAGCGATTGAAGATGCCGGATATGCGTCAAAGAGTCTCTCAGGCACAAAGACAGGTGTGTTTATCGGGACCGGAAACACCGGCTACGGTTCTCTTTTAGCCAATGCCGATGCGGCGATTGAAGGGTCATCCGCGGCGAATACAAGTCCGTCTGTCGGACCGAACCGTGTCAGCTATACGCTCAATCTGCATGGGCCGAGCGAGCCGATTGATACCGCCTGCTCAAGCTCGCTCGTTGCCATACACCATGCCGTTTCTTCAATTGAAGAAGGGACGTGCGACATGGCTTTGGCGGGAGGAATCAATACGATTGTTCTTCCGGATGTGTATATCAGCTTTGACAAAGCGGGCGCGCTGAGTAAAGAAGGAAGATGCAAAACGTTCTCCGATCAGGCTGACGGTTTTGCCCATGGTGAAGGAGCCGGGCTCTTTTTCCTCAAAAAGCTGAAAGCCGCTGAGGCGGATGGGGACCATATTTACGGCGTCATTAAAGGAAGCGCGGTGAATCACGGCGGCCGTGCGGCATCTTTAACAACGCCTAACCCGAAACAACAGGCGGAAGTCATTAAAGCCGCATACAAAAAAGCGGGCATTGATCCGAAAACAGTCTCTTATATCGAAGCGCACGGCACCGGAACAGAACTGGGGGATCCCGTTGAAATTAACGGCCTGAAACAAGCGTTCAGCTCGTTTGCAGACGGAAAAGAGAAAGCGGCCGGCTATTGCGGCTTAGGGTCGGTCAAAACGAATATCGGCCATTTATCCCTTGCCGCGGGAGCAGCGGGCATTATTAAAATTTTGCTGCAGATGAAGCATCGGACATTAGTCAAAAGTCTCCACTGTGAGACGGTAAATCCGTATATTCAGCTTGAAGACAGTCCGTTTTACCTGGTGCGGGAGACGATGGGATGGAAGACGCAGACAGACGAACGCGGAAACGAACAGCCGCGCCGCGCGGGCATCAGCTCATTCGGCATCGGAGGCGTAAATGCCCACGTCGTCATCGAAGAATACATCCCAGAAGACAGAGAGGAAGCAGATGATTCTCATATCGACCCATGTCTTTTCGTTCTGTCCGCCAAAAATGAAAAACGCCTGAAAGAGCAGGCAAAACAGCTGAAACGTGCGCTTACTGAAAAACGGTACGATCATTCCAGCCTCGTTTCTATGGCATATACTCTCCAAATCGGAAGGGACGCCATGGAAGAACGCCTGGCGGTTATTGCCGGATCCGCAGAAGAACTGCAGGAAAAACTGTCACAGTTTATCACTGGAGATAAGCATGCGGATTTGTACAGAGGAAGAATAGACAAAGGCACGCTGCAAATGCTGACGGAAGATGAAGAAATTCAAGAAGCCGTTGAAAAATGGATGGCACGCGGCAAATACGCGAAGCTGCTTGAATTATGGGTCAAAGGGCTGAACGTCGATTGGGCGAAGCTGTATGGAGACCGGCCGCCTAAACGCATGAGCCTGCCGTCGTATCCTTTTGCAAAAGACCGCTATTGGGCGGCGAAACACACCGGAAAACACAAAAAAACAAGCACAGTATCTTCCGGAAAACAAGACGCGCTTCATCCGCTTCTGCACAGAAATACTTCAAACCTTGCAGAACAGCGGTTCAGCTCAATCTATACAGGAGAAGAATTTTACCTTGCGGATCATGTTGTAAAAGGCGTGCCGATTTTACCGGGTGTGGCACATCTTGAAATGGCGCGCGCAGCAATGGAACAGGCATCTGAAGTTCCGGCCGGACAAGGAAGCGTCAAGCTTAAGAATACGGTTTGGGTGCGGCCGATTACCATTGAAGACGAGCCGGTTCATGTCAACATCCGTCTCATTCCCGAAACGGCAAATAACGTTCAATTCGACATTTACTGCGGCCGGGAAACAGATCAGCCGTCCGTTTACAGCCAAGGGGCAGTATCAGTCCGCCCTGACGCAAAGGCTCCGGTCATTGATCTCCAAAAACTGAGATCACAATCCGCCGAGACACCGTTTTCTGCAGATGAAGTGTACGATATGTACCGCAAAATCGGTTTTGATTACGGCCCGGCTTTCCGGGGAGTCAAAGCGATTTATACAGGTGATGATTTCGTATTGGGCAGACTGTCTCTTGACGCGGCTTGTGCGGACACGGTACAGGAGTATGTCATGCATCCGGGCTTAATGGACTCTGCATTGCAGGCATCAAGCATATTAACCGGAACAAATGATGAACAACTGATGCTTCCGTTTGCGGTTCAGGAGCTCGAAGTATTCAGCGCATGCGCTGCCGAGATGTGGGTATATGCCAGACTTTCTGAAGACCACAAAGCCGGCCAGATTGAAAAACGCGATCTTGATATTTGTGATGAAAACGGCAAGGTGTGCGTAAGGCTGAAAGGTTTGTCATTCAGAACGGCTGAAAAAGAACCTGAGAAAAAAGAAAAAGCTCCGGAAACGCTCATGCTTGAGCCGGTATGGACCCGAAGCGATGAAACTGCTGCTCAAACGGAACCGGTTTTTGCCCGGCATATCGTAATGCTTTGTGACACAGACGCCGGACTAAAACAAGCGGTTGAAGCCGCGGGAGCTGAATGTATTGAAATGACCTCCCCGCACGGGAAAGCGGCGGCGCGCTTCCGTGATTATACAGGACGGATATTGGAGACGCTGCAAAAACTGCTGAAGGAAGAGACGGAAGGAGACGTCCTTATCCAGACGGTTCTCTCTAAAACAGATAAGCATCAGTTGCTCTCAGGGATTTCAGCTCTGTTAAAAACAGCCGGCCTGGAACATAAAAAACTGAAAACCCAGCTGATTGAAATAGAACCGGCGGAAAACGGCAGAATCACAGACATCATCAGAGAAAATAAAACAAGGGCTGATGACAGCCATATCAAATATGAAAACGGCATCCGATACAGCGCAGATGTCAAAGAAACGGCCGTGTCCGGCGGCAAAGTACGCATTCCGTGGAACGACGGAGGCATTTATCTCATTACCGGAGGAGCCGGGGGCTTAGGATTTATTTTCGCGAAAGAAATTGCCCGGAAAGTCAAAGAGCCGACACTGGTTTTGACAGGCCGTTCCGCATTAAGCGAGAATCAAAGGATGCAGCTGCAATCGCTTGAATCACTCGGAGCAAAAGCGGAGTACAAACAGGCTGACGTAACAAACGCTCTAACTGCGGCAGACCTGGTCAAAACAATTGAAACGGAATATGGCGGCCTTCACGGCATCATTCATAGCGCGGGTGTGATGAAAGATCAATATATCGCAAAGAAAACAACCGAAGAGTTTTACAGTGTATTGGCTCCTAAAACGGACGGATTTGTCAACCTTGATGAAGCAACCGAGCATTTAGCGCTGGACTTTTTCATCGTTTTCTCATCCATTTCCGGTGTCACCGGGAATGCGGGACAGGCGGATTATGCGGCGGCAAACGCATTTATGGACAGCTATGCGGCATACCGCAACGCGCTGGTTACGGCAATGTACCGCCACGGTCACACATTGTCAATCAATTGGCCGCTTTGGAAAGACGGCGGAATGCAAGTCAATGAAGAAATGGCGAAGCTCACCGAAAAAAGAACCGGCGTAACACCGATGCGCACTGAAACCGGAATAGAAGCTCTTTACAAAGCATGGAGCACGGGGAAAACAAGCGTGCTCGTCATGGAAGGAAACCGCGCCGTAATGCGGGAAAAACTGCTTCAAAAGACTCCCGCAGCCGCTTTTGCACCGGTTAAGAAAACGGAGGAAACGCCTGCGCCGAAAGACCTGACGGCCAAACTTCAGGAACTGCTGGCAAAAGAAGTTTCCGGGCTTCTGAAAATAAACATTGAAGAAATCGATATCGAATTGGAGTTCAATCAATACGGATTTGATTCCATTACGCTGACGGAATTCGCCAACAAGCTGAATGACACTTATCAGCTTGATCTCACACCGACCATATTTTTTGAATATGCGACGATTCAAGCCTTGGCGCATCATTTAGCAGAAGACTATCAAACACAATTTGCAGGCAGCACACAGCCGAAAGAAGAAAAACAAAGCGGCGTAACAGATGATGGCGGCATCAGACTGGCAGGGAACAAACGATTTGCAAAAACTGCCGTACAGCCTGTTCAGACTGCGGCTGAACATAAACCGGAACCGATCGCCATTGTCGGCATGAGCGGAGTGTTTCCGAAGGCCGCAAATATTGATGAGTATTGGCGCAATTTAGAAGAGGGAAAAGATTGTATAACAGAGGTGCCGGCGGATCGCTGGGACTGGCGGGAGTATTACGGTGACCCGCTTAACGAAGCCAACAAAACAAATGTAAAGTGGGGCGGGTTTATTGACGGAGTTGCGGAATTTGATCCGCTGTTCTTCGGAATTTCACCGCTGGAAGCCGAACAGATGGATCCCCAGCAGCGCTTGTTAATGATGTATGCGTGGAAGGCGATAGAAGATGCGGGATATTCCGCTAAAAGCCTTTCCGGCACGAAAACAGGCCTGTATATCGGCACGGGGAATACCGGATACGGCTCACTGTTTTCCGACCTGGATATCGGCGGTGCGTCAGCCGCAAATATGAGTCCGTCAGCAGGGCCGAACCGCGTCAGCTATATGCTCAATCTGCACGGGCCGAGTGAACCGATCGACACGGCTTGTTCCAGCTCGCTGGTCGCGATTCATCACGCCGTATGCGCCATTGAAAACGGGAACTGCGAGATGGCGATCGCCGGCGGCGTGAATACCGTCGTCACACCGCAAGGCCACATCGCTTATGACAAAGCGGGTGCGCTGAGCAAAGAAGGGAAATGCAAAACGTTCTCCGACAGGGCGGACGGATTTGCCGTCAGTGAAGGTGCCGGAATTCTGTTTTTGAAAAAGCTGTCAGAAGCGGAAAAAGCGGGCGATCATATTTACGGCGTCATTAAAGGCAGCGCGGTCAACCACGGCGGACGCGCGAACTCCTTGACGACACCGAACCCGAAAGCCCAGGCGGAAGTCGTCAGAACGGCTTATGACAAAGCAGGCATTGATCCGAGAACCGTCACTTATATAGAAGCGCACGGAACCGGAACGGAGCTTGGCGATCCGGTCGAAATCAACGGCCTGAAATCCGCCTTTCAAAAGCTGTACGAAAAAACAGGCGATTCCTCCGTTTACGCGAGTCACTGCGGTCTGGGATCGGCTAAAACCAATATCGGCCACCTGTCACTGGCAGCCGGTGTCGCGGGTGTGATCAAAGTGCTGATGCAGATGAAGCATAAAACACTTGCAAAAAGCCTCCACAGCGAGGTCATCAACCCGTATATCAAGCTGAAAGACAGTCCGTTTTACATCGTACAGGAAAAAAGAGAATGGACGGCATTGAAAGACGAAAACGGCAATCATCTGCCGCGCCGTGCGGGAATCAGTTCTTTCGGCATCGGCGGCGTAAACGCCCATGTCGTCATTGAAGAATATATCCCGAGGGAAGAAAGAAAAACAGCTGTTTTCACACACCCTCAAATCTTTGTGCTGTCGGCCAAAGAAGAAGAACGTCTGCAGGAACAAGCGCAGCAGCTGGCGCAAGCTTCTTTTACGGATGCTGATCTTGCCGATGTTGCTTACACGCTTCAGCAGGGACGTGATGCGATGGAAGAAAGAGCGGCCATCATCGCTTCCACGGCTGAAGAACTGCGGGACAAGCTAAAAAGCTGTGCGAAAGGACGTTATGACATAGCGGGCATTTATAAAGGAAAAGCGGGTAAAATCCCGCTGAAATCCATTCTGGCAGGCGCAAACGGCGAAGCGGATATCGAAGAGCTGATAAGCCGCCGAGAGAATGGCAAGCTTGCGGAATTATGGGTGCAGGGCGCGGATATCAAATGGGACGGCTTATATTCTGATATCAAGCCCCAACGGATGAGTCTTCCTGCTTACCCGTTTGCGAAAGAGCGGTACTGGATCACGGACAACCGGCCGAAAGCAGAAAAACCGCAAGCTGTGCCGACGGCGCGGGTGCTGCACCCGCTGCTTCACGAAAATGTATCGGATTTAACAGAGCAGCGGTACCGATCCGAATTTACGGGACAAGAGACGATTTTCACCGATCATCTTATTAAAGGCAAGCCGGTCATGCCGGGCGTCGCCTACTTGGAAATGGCCAGGGCGGCGGTTGCTCAGGCAGTCAAAGGGCAAAAGAAAGTTCCGTCTGTCATCCGTCTGAAAAACATCGTTTGGGTTCGGCCGATCGAAGCGGGAAACCGCCCGATTGAAGCACAAATCAGCCTGATTCCGAGGGGAAACGGTGAAATCGTGTATGACATTTACACGGATTCACAAACAGAAGCAAGCGGCAGGCAGATACACTGTCAGGGGGCTGCCGGCATTCTCGGCGCCGGGGAGGCTCCGCACCGTGATATAGGCGCACTGAAAGCTCAATGCGGCCTCAGTATACTGACTTCTGAACAGTGTTACGGCTTATTCAGCAAAATCGGCATTGACTACGGTCCCGGACAACAAGGAATTCAGCACATTCATATCGGAAGCAATCAAGCATTAGCTGAGCTCCGTCTGCCTTCCTTCCTCGAAGAAACGGCAGATCAATACGTTCTTCACCCGTGTATGCTTGATTCAGCTCTGCAAGCGACAATCGGACTGAAGCTGCATGCAGATGATAACCAGCTGTCACTGCCGTTCGCCCTTGAGGAACTGGACATTTTCAGCCCGTGCACGACAAGCATGTGGGCGTATGTCAGCTCCCGGGGAACGGATGAAAAAATACAGCGGCTGGACATTGACTTATGCGATGAGACAGGCCGGGTCTGTATCAGGATTAAAGGGATTTCTTCCAGAATGATGGAAGGCCCGGCGCCGGAAACATCATTAAATGGAGCAAACCTTCTGGCTCCGGTATGGGATCTTGCGGAATTCCGTGACCAAAGCCCGGCATATAAGACGGAAGAGGTTGTCTTTATCGCAGGGGATGAGGAAAGCGCGGCTTTTCAATTGCATCATCCTTCTGCGAAACGGCTTCATATCAACCCGGAGGATGAAATAGAGGCTGTTGCGGCTGAACTGAAAGCAAGAGGGTCTTTCGGGCATATCGTATGGATCGCTCCTTTTCACAGCGATGATGACATGGTGAAAGCTCAAGATGCGGGCGTCATCCAGATGTACAGAGTGATTAAGGCGATGCTTGCTTTAGGATACGGAGGCAAGCGAATCAGCTTGACTGCAGTCACAATAAAAACACAGTCCGTACAGCCGGCGGACATCATTGATCCGGCTCATGCAGGCATTCACGGTTTGATCGGTTCGCTCGCAAAAGAGTATCCGAACTGGCAAACACGGCTGATTGATGCCGGATGTCCGGAAGATGTTTCAAAGGCGGAGCTGTTCTCAGCGCCGTTTGATGAGCAAGGCAACACTTGGGCGTACCGGAACAATCACTGGTACAAACAGCGCCTTATTCCTGTACAGCAGCCGGTGTCAAGCCGGCCCGCTTACCAAAAAGGCGGCGTTTATGTCGTCATCGGCGGCGCGGGGGGCATCGGCGAGGCGTGGAGCGAATATGCCGTGAAAACGTATCAGGCGCGAGTCGTTTGGATCGGCAGACGAAAACATAACAGCGCCATCCAGGAAAAAATCGACAGACTCAGCCAATTCGGGCCGGCGCCGATTTATATTGAAGCTGACGCGGCAAATCCGGATGAGCTCACACGGGCGTATGAAACGATCAAACGCACGCACCCGCAAATTAACGGAATCATCCATTCCGCAATTGTTTTAGAGGATCAGAGCCTGGCGAATATGCCGGAAAGCCGTTTGAAAAGCGTGCTCGCTGCAAAAGTCAATGTCAGCGTGAATATGGCCCGCGTGTTCCAAAATGAGCCGCTGGACTTTGCTTTGTTCTTCTCATCTGTTCAATCATTTGCACGAGCGGCCGGACAAAGCAATTATGCTGCCGGGTGCAGTTTCAAAGATGCCTTTGCCGCTCATTTGGCTCAAGTCCGGCCGTATTCGGCGGCAGTGATGAATTGGAGCTATTGGGGCAGTGTCGGAATCGTATCATCTGCCGAATATCAAGAACGGATGAAACAGGCGGGAGTCGGATCAATTGAAGCGCCCGAAGCAATGGCGGCGCTTGAACGATTGCTCGGCGGCCCATTGAATCAGTTCGTTATGATGAAACAGGCGGAAGAGCCGGAGGAAAAACCGGAAGAAATGATAGAAGTATACCCTGAACATCACGGCTCGGCGATGCAAAAACTGCGAAGCTATCAGCCTAAAGTAACAAGACATGTACAACAATTGAGTTAAGGAGGGGACGGCTTTGCAAAACACTGAAGATCTTCTTTACAAACTATTGGCAGGCCAGCTGAAATCTGTCGGATTTTTTACGGAAAACGAAACGCAGCCTGTCATGCAGGGGTTTTACGGCAGGTGGCTGGAAGAAAGCATCTCCATCTTGGTGCAAAAAGGCTTTTTGAAACAGTCTGGCAGTACGTATGTGTTAACGGGTCCGATAGAGCGTGCGGACGTTCTGTGGCAAGAATGGGATGAAAAGAAAGCTCCTTTGCTCAAGGACAGCAGCAAACGGGCGATGATCACCTTAGTGGAGACCGCTCTCAGAGCTTTGCCGGATATTTTATCCGGCAGAGTTTCTGCCACTGATGTTCTGTTTCCTGATTCATCAATGGAATTGGTTGAAGGAATCTATAAAAACAATGAAACGGCAGACTACTTTAATGAGGTGCTCGCTGACACATTGACGGCTTTCATTGAAGAACGACTGAAAGAAGACCCGAACGCGGAAATCCGGATATTAGAGATCGGAGCGGGGACGGGCGGGACGAGCGCGGCCGTTTTCAAAAGTTTAAAAGAGGTCAAACATCATGTGAAAGAATATTGCTACACCGATCTGTCAAAGGCCTTTTTCATGCATGCTGAAAAAGAATACGGTCCCGACAATCCGTATTTGACTTATAAGCGGTTTAATGTGGAAGAGCCCCCGGCTTTGCAGGGTATAGAGGCGGGCGCATATGACGCGGTCATTGCGGCAAATGTGCTTCACGCGACAAAAAATATTCGGCGGACACTTCGCAATGCCAAAGCGGTGCTTAAAAAGAATGGGATTTTGCTATTAAATGAGATCAGCAGCCATTCGGTTTATTCTCATCTGACATTCGGTCTTTTGGAAGGCTGGTGGCTGTATGAAGACGCCAAACTGCGCATTCCCGGATGCCCTGGGCTGTATCCTGAAGCTTGGCAGTCTGCGCTGGAAAGCGAGGGATATCGGTACGTTACATTTATGGCGGAATCGTCACATCACCTCGGCCAGCAGATCGTGGCGGCAGAAAGCGACGGCGTCATCAGGCAAAAGCAGCCGGACGCGCAGGCGGTTGAAGAAATTGCGGCTTCCAAAGAGCCGGCTGATTTCACAGAACCGTCTTTCTCAGTCACAGACCGGACGGTGCAATTCATAAAAGAAACGTTAGCCAAGTCCATAAAACTTGCTCCCGAGCGCATTCAGTTGGAAACCAGCTTTGAAAAATACGGCATCGACTCCATTTTGCAGGTGAATTTTATCCGTGAACTGGAAACATTGACGGGCGAGCTGCCGAAAACGGTCTTATTTGAACACACGAATACGAAAGAACTTGCCGAGTATTTGCTGGAAACTTACCCGGATAAGCTGCAACAGGCATTCGGAGCCGATCAAGCGCCTCCTGAAACGGAGCATCCGGAACCTGCAATGAATGAACCGGTGCCGCTTGTCACGGAAACACGGCGATTTATCACTGAACAAAAAGAGCCAAAAGCGCTAAAGCCGGAAACAGAAACCGTCACCGATAATCGCTCAGATCGTGACGACATTGCCATTATCGGCATCAGCGGCCGCTATCCCGAGTCTGAAACCCTCGATGAGCTGTGGGAGCATTTAAAAGCCGGAGACAGCTGTATTACGGAAGCTCCGGAAAACAGATGGAAGTCCGGTCTTCTGAAAACGATGGCAAAAGAAACACGAAAAGAAGAACGCAAAACACGGTACGGCGGATTTCTGCAGCATATTGACGCTTTTGACCATCACTTGTTTGACATCCGGGAAGACCATGTGATGGAGATGACGCCTGAGCTCCGTCTAAGCCTTGAAACCGTATGGGAAACATTTGAAAACGGAGGCTACTCGTTAGAGAGAGTAAACGAATGGCAGGAATCAGACAGCGGAATTGGTGTATTTATGGGCAGTATGTACAATCAATATTTCTGGAATATCCCGTCATTGGAAAAAGCTGCGCTCAGCTCTAACGGAGGGGATTGGCATATCGCCAACCGCATTTCCCACTTTTTCAATTTAACGGGTCCGAGCATGGGCGTTACGACCGCATGCTCCAGCTCACTGAGCGCCATTCATCTCGCCTGTGAAAGCCTGAAGCTTAACAGCTGTTCCATGGCGATTGCCGGAGGGATCAATCTCACGCTTGAACCGTCTAAATATGATGCGCTCGAACGGGCGAATTTGCTTGAGCAGGGAAGTGAAAGCAAAAGCTTCGGAACCGGCACGGGTCTGATGCCGGGAGAAGGAGTCGGAGCAGTGCTCTTGAAGCCGCTCTCCAAAGCGGTTGCCGACAAAGACCATATTTACGGGATCATTAAAAGCAGCGCGTTGTGCCATAGCGGCGGAAGGCAGATGTACACGGCTCCGGATCCGAAACAGCAGGCGAAGCTCATGGCGGCTTCCATTGACAAGGCCGGAATCAATCCGGAAACAATCAGTTATGTTGAATCAGCGGCAAACGGCTCTGTATTGGGAGATCCGATTGAGGTCATTGCCCTGACAAACGCGTTCTCGCAATATACCGATAAAAAACGATTTTGCGCGCTTGGATCCGTCAAGTCAAATCTCGGCCATTTAGAGGCGGCCTCCGGGATGTCCCAGCTCGCGAAAGTGCTGCTGCAAATGGAGCGGGAAACATTAGTTCCAACCATTAATGCAAAACCGCAAAATCCGAATATCGCGCTTGAACAAACGGCCTTTTACCTGCAGGAGAAAACCGAGTATTGGGAGCGTCTGAAGGATGCCGAGACGGGAGACATCATACCGCGGAGAAGCATGATCAATTCCTTCGGGGCAGGCGGGGCATATGCAAATCTCATCGTAGAAGAATATATCAATCCGAATTCTAATCATGCCCGTCACGGCAATGAGGAATATATTTTCCCTGTGTCAGCGAAAACAAAATGGAGTTTTGAAGCCTATCTTGAGAGACTGGCGGCCTTTTTAGAAAAAACGCCATCTCTTCATCCGGCCGCCATCGCATCCGCTCTGCAAAAAAGAACGCATCATCCGGAGTATCGGGCGGCATTTACGGCTGCTTCCGTTCAGGAACTGTCGGAAAAACTGGCCGCTTACCGCATGGATCAGCGGAATCTCAATTTCTCCGATTCTGATATCGGCCGGCGTGCGTGGCAATGGGAAAAAGGAGAGAATATCACGTTTGATCAGTTGCAGCAAGAGCACGCCGTTCATCTGCCGGCCTACGCTTTTGACCACGGGACTTCTTTTCATTTCGGTGAATCAGAAAACGCTGCCGGCGTTCAGGCGGTATACAGTGATGACGACCCATACGTGAAAGGGCATCAATTCAGCGGAGAACCGGTACTCGTCGGCGCTACATATAACAGTCTGGCAGTCGATCATTTTTGTGATCTTTTTCCTGAAGCAGAGGGAGGACATATTAAAAAACTGAATTACGTCAGCCCCATTACCGTAAAAAAAGGCGATCGCATCGAGCTGAAAACAGAATCGAAACAAAACGGGGATGGATTTGAACTGAGCATAATGCACCGCAGCCGCACGTCTCCTGATTGGAGCATAGCGGCGTATGCCGAGTGCAGCCCGTATCCGTTTCAAAAGCAGCACGCGGATCTGGCGGCCATTCAGCGCTCATACCGGGAAGTGGGCCGGATAGATGAGTTATACGGAGACGGAACGGGAACCGTCGTGTGGGGAGAAGAATTTAAAACGATCACCCGCCTGTACAAAGGCACTGATGCCGTTTTAGCGAAAGTGAACCTGAACAATAGCGACTCACAACAAGCGCATCATTATGCCATAAATCCGTTAATCGCCAACAGTGCTTACTTGGCCTCGCTTTCTTTATTGGACCAAACAGAGGCGGAAAGCTATCTGCCGTTCGGCATTAATTCCGTCACCTTCAGCAACCCGGAAAATCTTACCGATTGCTGGCTGCACATCAAGCTGGCCAAACAAACGGGGGAAATGATTCTGATTAACGCAGATGTCATCAGCAGCCGATCGGAAGTGGTGATGCGTTTTGAAGGCTATGCCCTGAAACGGTTCCGCCCGAAAACCGAACAGATGAATCAGCCGGCCCGAACGGCTGTTAAGAATGCGGGAGCACCGATTTCTGCCGGCAGTCTGACAGATGATATCCGCAGCTACGTCCTTGGCAAGCTCGCCAAGATGATGGATGAACCCGCGTCCTCTCTTCGTTCTGACGCGAATATCATGGAATTGGGACTTGATTCAGCGAGTCTGATCGGGCTGACAAAAGAGATCGGCCAAGAGGCGGACATCGATGTGAATCCAACATTGTTTTTCGAGTATCCGACGGCGGAGGAGCTGACCCGCCACTTCGCGTCAGCATATGAGAGCAAGTTTTCTCAATTGCTTGCCGATCATAAGCATTCAGAAGAGGCTGGGGTCACGGAAACAGAAGAGCGCACTTTACCGAAGAAACAGCATACGCCTTGTGAAAACGCCGATGTCAAGCAAGGAATCGCGATTATCGGTATGTCAGCTCAGTTTCCGCAATCCCCGGATATCCAGTCTTTTTGGGGGCACATCGTAAACGGGGATCGCTGTATTACCGAAATTCCGGCGGACCGCTGGGACTGGCGCCGTTACGCCGGCGATGAGAATGACACGAGTCTCAGATGGGGCGGTTTTATTGACGGTGTCGGAGAATTTGACCCGCTCTTTTTCGGAATTTCTCCTAAAGAGGCATCACAAATGGGGCCGGAGCAGTTTCTGCTTTTGATGCATACATGGAAGGCAATGGAGGATGCGGGCCTGACAAATAAGGCATTATCAAGCAGGACGACAGGCGTTTTCGTTGCCGCGGGCAACAGCGATCCGAACAATGGAACAGCCATTCCGTCCATCATTCCGAACAGGATATCATATGCCTTGAATTTACAAGGACCGAGTGAATATTACGAGGCTGCCTGCACGTCAACGCTGGTGGCATTGCACAGGGCGGTTCAATCAATCCGTCATAACGAATGTGAGCAGGCTGTCGTGGGCGCCGCCAATATTCTGCAATCGCCGAAAGGTTTTATCGGTTTTGACTCAATGGGATATTTAAGCAAAAACGGCCGGGCGAAATCGTTCCAAAAAGATGCGGATGGCTTTGTCAGAAGCGAAGGGGCGGGCGTGATCATCATCAAACCGCTTGAGGCGGCAATTGAAGACGGCGATCATATTCACATGGTCATTAAAGGAACAGGAGTGTCTCACGGCGGTAAAGGCATGTCGCTTCACGCACCGAATCCGGCGGGAATGAAGGCCGCGATGAAAAAAGCGTACGAAGACACCGATGTTGATCCGCAAACCGTCACTTATATTGAAGCGCACGGCATTGCCTCCGAAATGGCAGATGCGCTGGAGTTTAATGCAATCAAAGCGGGTTACGGCGAGTCTGCAAATCAAGAGGAAAGCACGCCTTGTTATATCAGCACCGTGAAACCTTGCATCGGGCACGGCGAACTCGCTTCCGGACTGGCCGCCCTTATAAAAGTAGCGATGGCCATGAAGCATCATACCATCCCGGGCATTCCCGGATTTACAGCTGCAAATGAGCAAATGGCTATTCAAAAAAGCCGCTTCCGTTTCACCGAAGACAATCAGGAATGGACACAGCTCACCGACCATACGGGCAGACCGATCCCGCGCCGGGCCGCAATTAACAGCTATGGCTTCGGCGGCATGAATGCGCATGTCGTCTTGGAACAGTACAGCCCGAGCCATAAAGACAAAGAATCTGAGCATGACCCGCAGCTTATCGTGCTTTCTGCTAAGAGCGAAGGGCGTCTTAAGGCGGCCGCAGGTCAGCTGGCTGATTTTGTGCAAACTGGAGATACTCCGTCATTGCGGGATATTGCTTATACGCTTCAGACCGGCCGTGAGGCGATGAACTGCCGCTTGGCACTCGTTGCCCGCAATCAAGATGAATTGCTGGAAAAACTGAAAGAGTACAGAGCATTTTCCGAAGAAAGCAATGGAATGAAAAGCTTCTTTACAGGCAGTCAGCAGACTGGATCAGGAGATATCGGCGTTTTACTGGAAGGGACTCTCGGTACAGTCGTCACGGAGACGCTGTTGGCTGAAAACAATCTGGAAAAGCTTGCATTTTGCTGGGTGAAAGGAGCGGATATACCGTGGGACAGACTCCACCAAGGCGAATCTGTTCAAAGAGTGCCGCTTCCGACATATCCTTTTGAACACCACAAGTATTGGAACGGCGGTCAGCCAGAAGAGATCAGCCTTGCACCGGTTTCCCAGGACCCTCAGCTCCGCCGCGAGAGCGCAGCTGACATTGTGGCTGACATTTTGGGGATGAAGGCAGCGGAAATTGATCAAAATAAGCCGCTGACTGAATACGGATTCGATTCAATCTCCTGTATTCAGCTGCTGAAAAAACTTGAGGACGGAGACAGCCGCATCAGTCTGGAAGCTCTTCAGAAATGCAGCACTCTTCAGGAGATCGGCATGCTGTTAAAAACGAACCAACCGCATGAGGCGGGCCGGAATTTTCCCGAACTCGTCAAGCTGAATGAAAGAGAAAAAGGCCGTCCTGTTTTTTGGTTTCACGGCGGAACAGGAGGCGTTGAAGCATACCAGCCATTCGCCAAAAAGAGTCAGCGTCCTTTTTACGGCATCCAGGCAAGAGGTTTGACAGGGAAAGAGCCGCTGCAAGGAATCGAAGAGACGGCCGCTTCTTATATGAGAATCATCCAAGCGGTACAGCCGAAAGGCCCTTATGACCTCGGCGGATATTCCTTGGGCGGAATGCTTGCATATGAAACCGCGCGCCTCTTGCAGGAGGAAGGTCATACAGTAAAAAGCGCCGTCATGATCGACACCCCGTACAGTGAAAAATGGAAAGAAAGAAAACCATCTGTTAAGTCAGTCATGCTGCAAACGATCAATACGATGCTTACGGCATATCTTAAGCCTGAAAACCTTGAAGAGGCATTAATCAGCAGAGAAGACATTACCGTCCAGGCTGAGGAAGAAGAAGTATTGAAAGAATTGATCGGCCTTGCCAAAAAGCGCGGTCTGCCAAAATCCGAAGAAGCGATCCGGATGCAGCTGGAGCAAATGATGAAGACGCAGCTCGCTTACGGAATGGAAGAGTATGACATGAAGCCGCTGCCTCATCCGGAAGCGCTGCAATGCTACTACTTCCGTAATAAAAGCGGTTTGTTCCTCGGAGATCTTGAACGTTATCTGACAGCAGAAGAAGAACAAATTCCGTTAGACCATGATGCGTATTGGAAAGAATGGGAACACCAGATGAAACACTTTCACCTGCTGGACGTCCACTCCTCCAATCATGTCACAATGCTGTCGGAACCAAAGCCGCAAAACGCCATTAAGGCATTCTGCGAAAAACTGTACGCAAACAAAGGAACGATAAGCGCAAATTTCCTTAAATCTTTCAGAAAAAAGCTGGACGAAACAAATGAATTGGTAAAACGGTAATAGAGAACGGCCGGAGCAATCCGGCCGTTTTTTTTATACATAGAACTAAATTCATTATGTACTAAATATTCACTATTATATTGATTTCCTGTTTATAAGACATTAAAAAAACCCCCGATAAACAGGGGGCGATATTAAAATCTGACAGGCAATGTTTCAAGCCCTCTCAAAAACACGTTTTTTCTCCATGTTACATCCTCGGGCGCGCCTTTCAGCTCTATATTCGGGAACCGTTTTAAAAGCGAAGTAAAGGCAATGGATGCTTCCATCCGGGCGAGCGGAGCCCCGAGACAAAAATGAATGCCGAATCCAAAAGAGATATGACGGTTCGGTGTTCTCGCTATATTTAATGTATCAGGATCATCGAAATATTCCGGGTCCCGATTGGCTGAACCGATGCCGATAAATATCATATCGCCTTTTTTAATAGAAACATCTTTATAGGTGAAATCTTCAAGCGCCCATCGATTCGCCATCATGATGACGGGAGAGGTATACCGCAAAAGCTCTTCGACCGCCGTCTGGATATTTTCGGGCTGCCGCTTTATCTTCTCCATCTGGTCTTTGTGCAGAAGAAGCGCCAGGGTGCCGGAGCCGAGAAGGTTAACCGTTGTTTCAAGCCCGGCAACGACTAACAAAAACAGCATGGAATACAGCTCTGATTCACTCAGCTTTTGGCCGTCCTCTTCAGCGTAAATAAGCTTGGTTGTCAGATCTTCAGCCGGATGTTTTCTTTTATCTTCGATCAGTGTTTTCATATATTGTTTAAATTCTTTGAGAGCCTGGTTGGTCGCATCTTGTCCGCTTTCTGACGTGTCAACCATCGCGTTAGTCCACACTTGAAATTTGGCGCGGTCCTCTTTCGGAATTCCGAGCAGCTCGGAAATGACGATAAACGGAAGGGGTGCCGCGAAATCTCTCATAATATCAGGGTCTGCTTTTGTTTCCATTTCATCCAGCAGCTCTTCTGTGATCTGCTCTATCCCGGTGCGAAGCTGCTCAATCATCCGGGGAGTGAACCCCTGATGCACCAAAGATCGAAGACGTGAATGATCCGGAGGGTCTTTTGCCAGCATATGCTCTGAGACAAAATCGATATCTTCGCTGACATTCAGCTTTGCGATCAGCTCCTTCGGCATGACCCGTCTTACATCTCTCGTAATTCTGCCGTCTTTTAAAAACGCCATACAATCATCATAACGCGTGATGAGCCATGCCGGAAAGGTGCCTCCGAAACGCTGCAGTTCGAATTTATGTATGGGGTCCTGCTCTCTGAATCTGCTTAAAACCGCAAAAGGGTCTTCGTGAAACTCGGGTGAGTGTGGGTGAAACATTGTTTTTTCCATCTGGATTTCCCCGCCTTCATGTTTTTGAAAAGACATAACCAACAGCCGGTGCCTGCCGACCGGACGGCATTCCTCCTTTTATCTGCCGAAGACACTGATCACAACGGCTCATAAGTATGTCTAAAATATATAAGGAAACAGAAGCCGGTTCAATAGATAAATCGTAAAGCCGCCATTTTCGTTAATTATCAACAAAACAGCAAACTTTTTTTGCCAATTCATCATGTGTGTTAAATCCGGCTAATATACATATTTACGCTTCATATCAACTTCTTAAGGAGGATGTGAATGAATGCGTTTATGAAATGGGCGGCAAGTCTGCTTTTGGTGATCTCTCTTCAGTTCGGCCTTACGGGCGCCGGCATCCATTCGGACAGTGCTGCTCGTGCCGCATCCCGATACGATCAGGTGCTGTATTTCCCGCTGTCAAAATATCCAGAGACGGGAAATCATATAAAAGACGCCATTTCGGCAGGTCATTCTGAGATTTGTACAATTGATCGGGGCGGAGCGGAGAATAGAAGGAAAGAATCATTGAAAGGAATTCCGACAAAGCCCGGGTTTGACCGTGATGAATGGCCCATGGCAGTCTGCACAGAAGGCGGGGCGGGGGCTGATATCAGATATGTAACCCCGTCGGATAACCGCGGGGCCGGTTCATGGGTTGGAAATCAAATGAGCGGCTATTCCGACGGCACGAGAGTATTATTTATCGTTCAGTAACTTCTCCGGTTCGCCGGAGTTTTTTTTATGCTTTGAAAAAGCGGCGCGCCGGCTGGACATATGAAATGGCGAAGAGTAAACTTATATGTTGGAATCAGCATGAGAAAGGATTGGATCACATTGACAGTGACTACATACCGAAATATTGCACTTTTACTTCTTTGTTTAACAGCGGGAATTGTGGATGTGATCGGTTATTTAAGCCTGGGACATATCTTTACCGCCAATATGACGGGGAATATCGTTCTGTTCGGCCTGGCGATCGGCAACTCATGGCACCTTGCCGTACTCAAATCGTTAACCTCGTTAATCGGATTTATTGCCGGCGTTATTGCCGCGGCCTTGCTTGTGGGCAATAAAAAGAAATCATTCTGGCCCCCTGCGGTAACTGCCGCTTTAGCTATTGAAGGAGCTGTTTTGCTGCTGTTTGCTTTGTTCTCTTGCTTTTTTGCAGATGCCATTTCTGTTTATGTGCTGATTATGCTGCTCAGCTTCGCAATGGGAATGCAGACGACAGCCGCGAGAAAACTTGGTGTAGCGGGGATTTCCACGACCGTATTAACGGGAACGCTCGCTAATTTTTTTGAAGATCTCACCGCAAGGTTTTACAAAGCGGACAAGCGGAAGCAGTTTACGAGAGATGCTGTATTGCGCGCGCTTGCCTTGGTTCTGTATTGCTTTGGGGCGGTCATAGGCGCTTTTGCCGAACCGGATTATAAGTTTGCCGTGATCTGGCTCCCGATTATCATTATTTTAGGCATTATGCTTTGCGCATTCACGATGTTCCACGGATATTCTGAAGAAAAAAACCAATAAAAAAACGCCGCTGATTCAGGGCGTTTTTTCTTTTTATTGCTCTTTCCGGGTCCCGATTGTATACACGGCCCGATCTGTATGTACCTTTAATCCGTCTTGCTCCTTTTGGATGGTAATGTCGCCGAGCAGAGGAATTTCATACGCATCTTGGGGAAGCGGGACATTTCCTTCCTCCGTATAGGTTGTGCCGTGCCCTTTTAAGACGAGTTCTTCATCCGCTACATAGTCATCGGGATGGTTTGTCCGGCGGACGAGAACATCATCAAGGTGAAGCATGATCTGATCCATATCAGAAATCTCGTTTCGGCTGTCTGTCAGCTCTCCTTTTCTGATATCAAGCGTTTGTCCGATCTGTTTTTGCAGCCATTCAGACAATTCGGTGTTTGTAAGTGCCATTGTGATTCCTCCTTTTATCTACACCATACTTATTCCCTATTTTTTTAGAAATACACTGCCTTGCATTGATCTTTTTTTCTGACAGCCGGTTCTGACCTGTTCCGAGTTCCTTCATTATAAATGTTTCATCTATTCATCTGAAAAACGGAGTCATCTGCCGCTGCAGACGACCCCGTTCTCATGATAAAAAGGTTACTCTTTCGGCACGGCGTTTTCAGCGTTCACTGCGCCCGCTCCGTAAATGTTCGGATCTTCATTTGTCCATTGATCCGGACTTTGTTTGATCAATGTTTTCACTTCGTCAGGCGAAAGCTGCGGGTTTTGCTGAAGGATTAAGGCGGCGATGCCCGCACAGATCGGAGTGGCCATGGACGTGCCCGAAAGACTGAAATACAAGGAGCCTACTCGGTTTGATTTCTGTAATTTGTCAAGATATGAACGCGGAGAACGGAGAGATACGATATCGACCCCGGGCGCAAGAATGTCAGGCTTCTCTTTTCCGTACACCGTCGGGCCGCGGCTTGAGAAAGAAGCGACCGTATCGTCTTCATTGCTGGCTGTATCATTGTCATCATAGGCGCCTACCGTGATGACCTTCTCGCTGACACCGGGGCTTGAAATCGTTTGAGCTTCCGGACCGGAGTTGCCCGCGGCGACGCAGACGACGATTCCTTCATTCCATGCCTCTTCAACGGCCTTGACGAGCGGGTCGTCCGTTTCTTTATCATATCTGAGCGCATCTCCGCCCAGTGACATGCTGATGATTCTGATCGGATTCTTTGTGTGTTCTTTATTATATTGTATGCACCATTCCACACCTTCAATGATATCAGCCAAGGTTCCTGATCCTGATTTGTTTAAAACCTTGACTCCGATCAGATCGGCTTCCGGCGCCGGCCCCTGATATTTACCCGAAGATGAAGCGCCGCTGCTTGCGATATCACCGGCGCAATGGGTGCCGTGCCCGTTGTCATCATACGGTTCTGTCTTTTGGTTGACAAAGTCCTCAAATCCGATAATCCTGCCTTCTAAATCGGGATGCTGGTAGATTCCGGTATCAATAACGGCGACGGTTACGCCTTTTCCTGTTAATACGGTGCCGTTACGGGTCACTTCTTTTGCATGAGACGATTCAGCTGCCGTATCAAGGAGAGCTTTTACTTCACGGTTTAAATAGATTTTACGGATATCCCGGCATTGCGAAAGAAGCATGTGAAGGGCGGACGGAGTGACTTCGGCGCTGCAGCAATTGATTGTTTGAAACTGCTTTTTTATGGTGCAGCGTTTTTCTTTTGATAAGACCTGTTCTGTGCTGTGAAAACCGGATTCATGGCAGCCCTCTTCAAATTCAATGATGACTGACATTTTCTTTCTGTTTTTCACCTTTTTTTCGAAAAAATTGTGCAAAAAGCAAGGTGTCCATTTGAAAGGTTTATATAACTGTAATACGTTTTCTCTGAGCGGCCAGTCCAGCTTATGAGCATTTGACCGCACCATTTGTACCATTGAGTAACCAAACATATATACTTTTCCTCCCATTCTGGCGATTCTCTCTATACCATATGAACAGGCCATATGTTCGGTCAGTTTGTTTGTCCTTCAGGAGCGCTGGTTACTTGCGGCTTTTTCAGGAGAAGAAATCGAGTTGGGTCGGAACGTTTGTTGGTTTATAATGAATCCGGCGGAAAGGGGTATATACATGAACATCATATTGAGACACTCCTTGGAAAAACAGCTTCCGATTGATATTATATATATATGAAAAAAGACGGCTCCGTTTCAAAACGGACCATTATGATAAAAAAAGGGGATGAGCGGGCTGTAACGGCATTTTGCTGTACAAAAAGGCAGATGAGAACTTTTTTGACGGGCTCCATTCTGTCCTGTGCATTTGCTTCGGGAGGCGGATATTCATTTTTAAAAGCGTATTCTTGATGCCGTCCGTTTCCGGCCGTGAATCTCCCGCCCCTGAAAATTCGGGCGTTCCTCCCTTTTTTTTTGCCCTCTCTCAACCTTTTTTCACTGATGCTCGGCATTTGAGCGCTTGAACCGTGACAATCCATTGATTTTTCGAAACCGGGAAGTTTTTCACTGATGATAATGTTAATAGAATGTTAAGATAAGACCTATTGACAAAAATCCATATAATGAATATTTCATTTTTCAGAAAGGAGCAAAGAAGGAGAGCTGATGAAAAGAATTTTACTTAATGTCATCATTATCGTAGCAATGGTCTTACTAATAAGATGTGCTCATTATGCGTCAGACCCTGATCCCTCGAATTCTTCTGATACATACACAGATTTTAAAGATCTGGCTGAACATGAAGACCCCGATGATTATCATATATCATACAATAAGCGAAAGGGGAGCCCCGTATTGATCATGTCGCCGCACGGAGGGAGAATTGAGGGCGGGGTGAGCGAGATCGTCCGCTCTTTCAGGGATGATTATTCAACCTACCTGTTTGAGGGATTAAAAGCGCATGATAACCAGACTCTTCATATTACGAGCACCAAGTTCGATGAGCCTTCAGCAGTCGAAAGCATTAAGCAGCACCATTATGTTATCGCAGTTCACGGTTATAAAGGCGACGAGAAAAATACTCTTGTCGGAGGAAGCGACCGGAAGCGGGCGAAAAAATTGGTGAGAGCTCTCAAACGAAACGGATTTCCTGCAGAATTGGCAACCTCAAAAACCGGTCTGGCCGGGGTTGACACCGAAAATATCAATAACCAGGCGCAAACCGGGCTGAGTATACAGCTTGAGATCAGCAGAGAACAGCGGGAAGCGTTTTTTGATAATTTTGATTACCGCGAAAGAGAATTCACAAAAACGGAGGAATTTTACCGGTTTGTCCGTACGATAAAAAGAGTGATCAATCAAGAGTATTCGTGAGCTTAAAAAAAGACAAACCAGTGAAAGGTGAGTAAACTGAAAAAAAAGGAGGTTTGTCCCTTGGCAAAACATCACTTTTATTTAAAAGCAAATTGGCCCGGAAATCGCAATGACGTCGGCGATATTAAAAGCGGCCGGCTGGAAACGGCTGTGTCCATTCCTAAGGAAATGGACGGACCCGGAGAAGGCACAAATCCTGATGAAATGCTGCTTGGAGCGGCTGCGACCTGTTATATTATAACGCTTGCGGCGATGATGGAAAGAAGCGGTCTGGATAAAGAAGATCTACATATGGAATCTGAAGGAATTGTAGACGTCACGAACGGTGTGTTCACGTACCAGAAAATCATTCACCGCCCGTTTATATTATTAAAGCCGGATGCAGCCGAAACGGACTTTACGCTCGCCAGGAAGTTAGCGCAAAAAGCGGAGTCCTCCTGTATGATTTCACGAGCGATCCAAGGAAACGTGGAGATGGAGCTTGAGGTTGAAGTAAAAGCTGCCCGCGCTTGACGAGTTCAAACGGTCAGCTCCGGGCCGTTTGATTTTTTTTAGCTTTTTGAGACTTGGAACGGTTCAGCAGGATGACGCCTGTGATGACAAAAATAAGCCCGATCATCATTTTGGCTGTCATGGCTTCCTTAAAAACAAAAAAGCCGACAATTGCCGTTAAAGCCGTGCCGACACCTGACCATGTCGCGTATGCGGCGGATAAATCAAGGCTTTTCAAAGAGAAGCTCAAAAACATAAAAGAGGCTCCGATTCCGGCAATGACGCCGAGAGCGGGCCATAAGTGCGTAAAACCGTCCGACAGCTTCAGCATCGTGCTTCCGAACACTTCTGATACAATGGCTAATGCCAGGCAGAGTAATCCTTTCATATCATGCTTCTCCTTTCTACCAATTCATCAGAATGACACCGGCTAATAAGAATACAAGTCCGATGACGGCCTGCTTGTCCAGTTTTTCATGAAACCATTTCGCTCCGATAATGGATGCGAGCACCGTTCCGGCTCCGCTCCATGTTGCATAGGATAAGCTGAGCGGAATGAGATTCAGTGTCAGTGAAAGCATATAAAAGGCCAATGAATAGCCTGCCACTACAAGCGCGCTCGGCAAAAACCGCGTAAATCCGCGGGAGACCTTCAGCATGGCCGCGCCGATTGACTCTGATAAAATAGCAATTGTGAGGAAGATATAACCCAGAATCATATCAAATCCCCCTCTCATCATAA
The DNA here is from genome assembly GCF_053663455.1 of Bacillus sp. JK62. Taxonomy (NCBI): domain Bacteria; kingdom Bacillati; phylum Bacillota; class Bacilli; order Caryophanales; family Bacillaceae; genus Bacillus; species Bacillus sp. JK62. The sequence goes on along the minus strand of NZ_JBSJQA010000006.1, from coordinate 377,543 downwards.
TCCTTATGCCTTTTGTTTAAGGCAGTAAAATAAAATAATATCCGAACTTTGCCCGCCAAGTCAAGACATTAGGCCTATATAAAAAGGCCCCTGAAAGGAGCCCTTTTTGATTGTCTTAGTAGTAATACGGATAGTAAGGGTAGCCGTAACCTCCGTACAAATACGGGTTGAACAAAGCGCTTCCGACAAGCCCCCCGACAAGCCCTCCGACAAACGGTCCGCCGTAAAAACCAAACGGCCGTCCGAACCCGCCAAACCAAGGGCGGCCAAACCAAGGCCGGCCAAAACCAAAACCCGGCCGCCCGAAGCCGAATCCGAATCCGGGACGCCCGAACCCGAAGCCCGGCCGTCCAAACCCAAATCCGGGCCGTCCAAACTGTCTCATATCACTATCTGCTTCGTATGTGTATTCTTCATTCATAATTTAGGTACCTCCAAGAATAAATTTGAGATGATAACAGAGTATTCAGCCCACCAATTTTTGATTGGGCGTTTATCAAAAAATAAAGGAGTGAGCTTTTGTGGGCCTGTATCAGTCCGATTGGTCAAAAAAACCTCCGCACACACACGCATACCGGGCTGTTACGGATGTAGTGCAGGGGCATTACCATGTGATCGAAGGCTTTTCGCAGCCGGAGAACGGCAGCAATACAGATGAGCATACACATTTCTATACGGGCATCACCTCGTTTGAAAACGGCCATTTTCATAGGTATTACGGCATTTCCGGCCCTGCCATCCCGAGGGTTGACGGAACACATTACCATGAGCTTTCAGAGACCACCTTTGCCGCCTACAATGAGCCGATTCAGATCCAGCACGGCGGCGTCGTTTACGATCCGCGGGAGAAAGGACGGAAAACGCACCGCCATACGCTCAAAGGAAAAACGAGAGAGGTTGTCGGAAACGAGCCGATCGGGTGGTAGCGGATGTTTAGCGCTCAGGAAAAAGGGCAAAATGGATAGGTGCCTGAAGAAATGAATGCTATAATTAGGGGGAGATTTATAAAAGAGAGTGATACATATTGAAAAATAAAAAACAGCCTGTCGTCATACTCGTCGGACCGACGGCAGTCGGAAAAACAAAACTAAGCATCGGACTCGCGAAAATGCTGAATGCGGAAATCATCAGCGGAGATTCCATGCAGGTATATAAAGGGATGGACATCGGAACGGCCAAAGTCACCGAAGAAGAGACAGAAGGCGTGCCGCATCACCTGATTGATATTTTGGAGCCGTCCGACACTTTTTCAACGGCGGATTATCAGAAAATGGTAAGGGGAAAAATCACCGAGATTGCCGGTAGAGGAAAGCTGCCGATGATTGTCGGGGGGACTGGTCTGTACATTCAGTCCGTGCTGTATGACTATACGTTCACGGAAAACTCCGGCGACCCTGTATTCCGGGAGCGCATGGAGAAACTGGCGGCTGAAGAAGGGGCGGAAGCGCTTCATGCCAAGCTTGCGGCAGCCGACCCGGAAGCGGCGGCAGCCATTCATCAAAACAATACGCGAAGAGTCATCCGCGCGCTCGAAATCCTGCATGTATCGGGAAAAACAATGTCAGAGCATCTTAAAACCCAAAAACGGGAGCTGCTTTACAATGCGGTTCTTATCGGTCTTACAATGGACAGAGAAGTGCTGTACGGCCGGATTAACGAGCGCGTTGACCTGATGCTGGAAACCGGCCTTCTTGACGAAGTAAAGCGGCTGTATGACATGAATATCCGGGACAGCCAATCGATTCAGGCGATCGGCTATAAAGAGCTGTATGAATATCTTGATGGAAAAGTGCCGCTCCCTCAGGCTGTGGAGCAATTAAAACAAAATTCAAGGCGATATGCGAAACGCCAGCTGACCTGGTTTCGCAATAAAATGCCCGTTTCATGGACAGATATGACGCCGCCTGTTGATATTGAGCAGAAAAAAAAGGAAATTTTCGAGTGCATAGCAGGAAAACTGGAAATTTAATCGAAACAGTATTGTATTGAGAACCAAGGAGGACGAAACATGAAACCGATTAATATTCAAGATCAGTTTTTGAATCAAATCCGAAAAGACAATACGTTCGTCACGGTGTTTTTACTCAACGGCTTTCAGCTTCGCGGCCAGGTAAAAGGCTTTGACAACTTTACCGTTTTGCTCGAAACGGAGGGGAAGCAGCAGCTTATTTATAAACATGCCATCTCCACGTTCGCCCCGCAAAAAAACGTCCAGCTTGAGCTTGAATAGACTTTTTGACAAAGACCATGAACAATGGTCTTTTTCTATGCGCGTCTGTATATTGCAGGCCGTATATCGGAAAGATAAAAGGGGGTACGGAAAATCGTGTTCGAAAGTGAAAATGAACTGAGAAGAATCAGGATTACGCTCGTTTGGATCGCTGTTTTTTTGCTGTTTGGAGCTTGCAGCAATCACGAGACGGTGGTGACGGATGATGACGGCGGCTTGGCGGATGCCGAACCGCAGACAGAAGGCATGGTGCAGCTGGAACATAATCGTTTCGGCATTGTCGAGGACGGTTACTTAAAAATATACCGCTATGATGAAAAAACGAATAAAATCGAACTGAAAAAAGAAACGGCGCTGGATGAGCTTGAATAAATTTCACAAGCGTTCGAATTTACAAAGCGGGCCGCACAAGCTACACTAAGTACTGACATTGATCATGCAGAGGGTGAGACGATTGAAACACAAGGTGATAATCAACCATTGGGAAGAAACTTGTGAAGATGATTCCTGCTATGAATATGGAACCAGCATCATCGTTGACGGCAAAGAACTGATCAGAGAGGCTTCCATCACAAGCGCTCTGAAAGCCGTACTGAAAGAAATCGGTGCTGATGTGGAGATTGAAGAAACCGTTGAAAGCGAAAAAAAATGTGATTCTTACAAAAAATAAGAATAAAAGTCTAGACTACTAAGCAGTTTTTTTTCATGTTATGATAGACATCGGCTTACACATGACACCTTGAGTAGGATGAGAGATGATTCTCGTTCTGCTCTCTTTTTTGGGCGTTAATCGGGCCGGAGCCAAAGTCCGCTCTTTCAAAAATATGAATTTTTTATAAATCGATCTCAATATGTTGTGTTTTTTTGAGAGGTTAGTATACTATATATAGTGTTAAGAGATTCATTATTTTTGATAGGTCGTGATAAGGATGGTTCAAATCATATTTGATTCAAAGACAGGGAATGTTCAGCGTTTTGTGAATAAAACAGACTTTCAGCTGATCCGCAAGGTGGACGAAACGGACCACGTGGACACTCCGTTTGTTTTGGTCACCTACACGACAAACTTCGGTCAGGTACCGGCATCAACACAATCATTTCTCGAAAAATACGCCCATCTCTTATTAGGAGTCGCTGCGAGCGGCAACAAAGTATGGGGCGATAACTTTGCAAAAAGCGCCGATACCATCTCTAGACAATATCAGGTGCCGATCTTGCACAAATTTGAACTCAGCGGCACATCTAAAGACGTTGAATTGTTTACTCAGGAGGTAGAAAGAGTTGTCACAAAATCAAGTGCCAAAATGGATCCAGTTAAATAACGAAATCATGATCCAACAAGATGGAAAATTCCAGTTTGATAAAGATAAAGAGGCTGTACATAGCTATTTTGTAGACTATATCAATCAAAACACAGTTTTCTTTCACGATTTAAAAGAGAAGCTGGATTATTTGATTGAAAACCAATACTACGAAGAGGAATTCTTAAGCCTTTATTCTTTTGAAGACATTAAAGAAGTGTTTAAGACAGCTTACGCTAAGAAGTTTCGTTTTCCTTCCTTCATGAGTGCGTTTAAATTCTATAATGACTATGCTTTGAAAACGAATGACAAGAAAAAAATCCTCGAGCGTTATGAGGACCGGATCTCAATTGTTGCGCTGTTCTTCGCAAACGGCGACACTGAGAAAGCAAAAGAATATGTAAATCTGATGATCAATCAGGAATATCAGCCGAGCACACCGACATTTTTGAATGCCGGCAGAAAACGCCGCGGAGAACTTGTGAGCTGTTTCTTGCTCGAAGTCAATGATTCCTTAAACGACATTTCAAGAGCGATCGATATTTCCATGCAGCTGTCTAAACTGGGCGGCGGGGTTTCTCTTAATCTGTCCAAGCTTCGCGCGAAAGGTGAAGCGATTAAAGATGTTGAAAACGCCACAAAAGGTGTTGTAGGCGTCATGAAGCTTCTTGATAACGCGTTCCGTTATGCTGACCAAATGGGGCAAAGACAAGGCTCTGGCGCGGCGTACTTAAACATTTTCCACCGCGATATCAATGACTTTCTTGATACGAAAAAGATTTCTGCGGATGAAGATGTGCGTGTCAAAACGCTTTCTATCGGTGTCGTCATTCCGGATAAGTTCGTTGAGCTTGCACGTGAGGACAAAGCGGCTTATGTATTCTATCCGCACACGATTTATAAAGAATACGGCCAGCATATGGATGAGATGGACATGACGGCGATGTATGAGGAGCTTGTCGACAACCCGCGTGTCAAAAAAGAAAAAGTGAATGCGCGCAAATTGCTTGAAAAGCTTGCCGTTCTCCGTTCTGAGTCAGGTTATCCGTACATTATGTTCCAGGACAACGTAAACAAAGAGCATGCGAATAACCACGTATCAAAAGTGAAATTCTCGAACCTTTGCTCTGAAGTGCTTCAGGCGTCACAGGTTTCGGCTTACACAGATTATGACGAGGAAGACGAAATCGGCCTGGACATTTCCTGCAACCTTGGTTCATTAAATATTTTGAATGTCATGAAGCATAAATCGATTGAGCGCACGGTGAAACTCGCGACGGATTCCCTGACTCATGTATCTGAGACGACGGATATCCGCAACGCGCCGGCAGTCAGACGCGCGAACAAAGCGATGAAGTCGATCGGTTTAGGCGCCATGAACCTTCACGGCTACCTGGCCCAAAACGGCATCGCTTATGAAAGCCCGGAAGCAAGAGATTTCGCGAATACGTTCTTTATGATGGTGAACTTTTATTCCATCCAGCGTTCTGCTGAGCTTGCGAAAGAAAAAGGCGAAACGTTTGAGCATTATGAAGGCTCCACTTATGCAACGGGAGAATATTTCAATAAATACATCGAAAAAGAGTTCTCACCGGCATACGAAAAAATCGCTGCGCTCTTTGAAGGCATGCACATCCCGACAATCGAAGACTGGAAAGAGCTGAAGGCGTTTGTCGCTGAAAACGGCATGTACCACAGCTACAGACTGTGCATCGCGCCGACAGGCTCCATTTCCTATGTCCAATCCAGCACGGCGTCCGTTATGCCGATCATGGAACGGATCGAAGAAAGAACATACGGAAATTCAAAAACGTATTACCCGATGCCGGGGTTAGCGTCTAATAACTGGTTCTTCTACAAAGAAGCTTATGATATGGACATGTTCAAAGTAGTGGATATGATCGCGACAATCCAGCAGCATATCGATCAGGGAATCAGCTTTACCCTGTTTTTGAAAGATACGATGACAACTCGTGATCTGAACCGTATTGATCTGTATGCCCACCATAGAGGCATCAAAACCATTTACTATGCAAGAACGAAAGATACCGGGCAGGACAGCTGTCTTTCTTGTGTCGTTTGATTAAAGGAGAGTTAACAGTGACAAAAATTTATGACGCAGCAAACTGGTCAAAGCATGAAGATGATTTCACCCAAATGTTTTACAACCAAAACGTAAAGCAGTTTTGGCTTCCGGAAGAGATCGCATTAAACGGCGATCTTCTTACTTGGAAGTATTTGGGTAAAAATGAGCAGGATACGTACATGAAGGTGCTCGCCGGCCTGACACTGCTTGATACAGAGCAGGGGAACACAGGCATGCCGATTGTGGCCGAGCACGTCGAAGGCCATCAGCGAAAAGCGGTTCTTAATTTCATGGCGATGATGGAGAACGCGGTGCACGCAAAATCATATTCAAATATTTTTATGACGCTTGCTCCGACTGAAACGATCAACGAAGTATTTGAATGGGTTAAACAAAATAAATATCTGCAGAAAAAAGCGCAAATGATTGTCGGGCTTTACAAAGCCATTCAAAAAGATGATGAAATTTCACTGTTCAAAGCGATGGTTGCTTCCGTCTATCTGGAAAGCTTCCTTTTCTACAGCGGTTTCTATTATCCGTTATATTTCTACGGACAAGGAAAACTGATGCAAAGCGGTGAGATCATCAACCTGATCCTTCGTGACGAAGCGATCCACGGTGTATACGTCGGACTGCTGGCACAGGAAATATACAATAAACAAACAGAAGCGAAAAAAGCGGAACTTCGCGAATTTGCGGTTGAGCTTTTAGAAGAGCTTTATCACAATGAGCTTGAATATACAGAGGATCTCTACGACCAAGTCGGGCTGTCTCATGACGTAAAGAAATTCATCCGCTATAACGCCAATAAAGCTTTGATGAACTTAGGGTTCGATCCTTACTTTGAAGAAGAGGATATTAATCCGATCGTATTAAACGGATTAAACACCAAAACAAAATCACATGATTTCTTCTCCATGAAAGGGAACGGCTACAAAAAGGCGACGGTAGAACCGATTAAGGACGAAGATTTTTATTTTGGCCAAGATGAAGAGCAGATATAATATCTGCTCTTTTGGCTTGAGTGGAGAGGTAAGACAGGAGGAACGGGCATGAATAAAATGGATGAAATCATCTTGGCTGCACCGCGGAGTGACGTCTTTCAAAACGAAATGCTGACATTTCAGGGAGTCAACAGCCAGGATGAACGTATCATAAAAATTATGGCTCAGATTGAGGCGCATTTTTTTGAAATCAGAAGAGGCGACGCGGAAGAGGACCCGCGATTTAAACAGCCGATTCCTTATGTCGTCATCCGCCGTGATGATGAGGTATTTGTGTATGAGCGGCTCGCGGGCGGAGGGGAATCGCGCCTCCATAATAAGCTTTCTCTCGGCTTCGGCGGACACATGAACCCTATGGAAGGGGCGGCTTCATTTTCGGAAGTGCTGAAACAGAACACCGACCGGGAGCTGGCGGAAGAACTGTACATTCGCGAGGAGGACAAACAAAACATTGTCACACTCGGCCTGATCAATGATGATGAAAACGATGTAGGGAAGGTGCATATCGGCATCCTTTCTGCGCTCCAGTTAGCGTCTGCGGCACAAGTCGAAGTGAAAGAAAAAGATCAAATCGCCGGGTGCTGGATGAAACTGAGCGAACTGAAAGAGGAAAATGTGTATCAGCGTCTTGAAGCTTGGTCTCAGTTTGTCGCCGATATACTTCAATAACAAAAAACCCCCGTTCGTCCCAAAAAAGGGAGAGCAGGGGTTTTTTCATTTAGTCTTGCACAATGAAGGCATCAAATCCGGCTTTTTCGGCCCGCGCTGCCAACGCTTCAGCATAATCTCTGAAAGAGAATGCGCCGATCTGCACTTTGAAGAAGCCGCCTTTTGGAAGCACAATCGCGTCAAAACCTTTAGACACCGCATCGGCTGCAAGCGCATCAGCATTTGCTTTCACGTTGAATGCGCCGATTTGCACTTTATATAAGTCAGCCTTTTTTTTTAGACCGAAAGCTTGCTCCAAGCCCTTGGCATGTCCTCTTGCAAGGCTTTCAATAAAACTGGCTGTTTTCAGTTTGTTTGCATCAGCTGACGTATCAACAAAACCATTCTCCGTCAAAATCGCCGGCATCCTTGTCTCCCGCAGCACATGGAAGTTGGCTGTTTTTTTTCCGCGGTCATTAAAACCCGATGCTTGAATTACTTGCGTGTGGACGGCTGATTGGTAAGTCGAGGTCGGCGCTCCGACACCGGGGTAAATATAGCTTTCGAATCCGGTTCCGCCTCCTGAGTTAATATGAATGGATAAAAAATAATCTGCGCCCCAGCTGTTGGCGGCATCCGTTCTTTCCGTCAGGCTGACCGTCTTATCGCTTGTCCTGCTCATCGTGACAGAAACTCCTTCATACTCATTCGTCAGAATCGTGCGCAAAGCCAGTGCGATCTCCAGCGTGACCGCTTTTTCCTGAAGTCCGTTTCCGGTTGCACCTGAATCAGTTCCGCCATGACCGGGGTCTATAAAAATTTTAACCATTCTCCATCACCTCATTACAGCATATGATGATGTTCAAAAGGTGCTTGTACGGCTGTCATTCATGAAAAAAATGAGAGATACACCCAACATTTCCCGGAAAATAAAAATAAATGGTTTGTCCTCCCGTTTCTGCTGAATACAATAAGAAATGAAAAATATTTCTCGGGAAAGCGCAGGATTCAACATCATTCCCGAAGAGAACGGAAAAAGTGACAGATAAAGAGGAAAACAGGCCTCATGATGATAGGCGGATGTCACCGAACCTCTTCATCATGAGTAAGATAAAGAGAGAACAGAGAGGTGAGCATGTTGGAGCGCGCTGTAACCTATAAAAATAACGGACAAATTAACATCATTCTTAATGGCCAAAAGCAAGTGCTGACAAATGCAGAAGCTGAGGCGGAATATCAGGCCGCCCTGCAAAAAAATGAAGCCAAGCACAGCATTCTGAAAGAAATTGAAAAAGAAATGAACACATTAGTGGGTATGGAAGAAATGAAGCGCAACATTAAAGAAATTTACGCGTGGATATTCGTCAACCAAAAACGGGCCGAACAAGGGCTGAAAGTCGGAAAACAAGCTCTTCATATGATGTTCAAAGGGAACCCCGGCACCGGGAAAACCACTGTCGCGAGACTGATCGGCAAGCTTTTCTTCGAAATGAACGTTCTTTCCAAAGGACATCTGATCGAAGCGGAACGTGCCGATCTCGTCGGTGAATACATCGGACATACGGCGCAAAAAACGAGAGATCTGATTAAAAAATCGCTCGGGGGCATTTTATTCATTGATGAAGCATACTCACTTGCAAGGGGCGGAGAAAAGGATTTCGGTAAAGAGGCGATTGATACGCTTGTCAAACATATGGAAGACAAACAGCATGAATTTATTCTGATCCTGGCAGGGTACTCGAGAGAAATGACACAATTCCTGTCATTAAATCCCGGCCTGCAATCGCGTTTCCCTATCAGCATCGATTTTCCGGATTACTCTGTCACTCAGCTGATGGACATCGCAAAGCGCATGATAGCAGAGCGGGAGTATCAATTAAGCCAGGAAGCCGAGTGGAAGTTAAAAGATTACTTAATGACAGTAAAAAGCACGACAAGCCCCATTAAATTCAGCAACGGGCGCTTTGTCAGAAACGTGATTGAAAAATCAATCCGCGCTCAGGCCATGAGGCTTTTAATGGGAGACCAATACTTAAAAAACGATTTAATGACGATCAAGAGCCAGGATTTACTTATAAAAGATGAGGCGGCAGCTCACGAATAGACCTCTCAGCCGGTCTGAGGGGTCTATTTTTTATTTCTCTCTTTAAAACCCGCCGGATGTGTGGTATACGCCCTGCGGGTTTGGTATGATAGTACTACTGCCCAATACGACACAGAAAGGAACATCCATTTGAACGAACAGGAAGGAAAAAAAGAAACGGTCATTTTGGTCGGCTGCCAGCTTCCGCACATGACAGATGAGCACTTTGAACATTCCATGGAAGAGCTTGCTTCATTGACAAAAACGGCTGACGGAACGGTGCTGACCCGGATTACGCAAAAACGGAACAGAGCGGATGCCGCTACATACATAGGCAAGGGGAAAGTAGACGAGCTGAAGGCGCTGTGTGAAGAGCTTGAAGCGGATCTGGTTATTTTTAATGATGAACTGTCACCGAGCCAGCTTAAATCACTCGCCACTGCAATTGAAGCGAAGATCATCGACCGCACGCAGCTTATTTTGGATATATTCGCAAAAAGGGCGAAGACGAGAGAAGGAAAGCTTCAGATCGAATTGGCCCAGCTTCAATACGCGCTGCCGCGTCTGAGCGGACAAGGAATCAATCTCTCAAGACAAGGCGGCGGAATCGGGACGAGAGGGCCCGGTGAGACAAAGCTTGAAACAGACCGGCGCCACATTAGAAACCGCATACACGAAATTAACGTGCAGCTGTCAACGGTTATCCGCCACAGAAGCCGTTATCGGGAGAGACGCAAAAAGAACGGCGTGCTTCAGGCTGCACTCGTCGGTTATACTAATGCAGGAAAATCAACGTGGTTCAATCAATTAACAAGCTCAGACAGCTATGAAGAAGATCTGCTGTTTGCAACACTTGATCCGATGACGAGAAAGATGGCGCTCCCAAGCGGCTACAGCGTCCTTTTGTCTGATACGGTCGGCTTCATTCAGGATCTGCCGACGACGCTGATTGCCGCTTTCCGTTCAACGCTTGAGGAAGTGAAGGAAGCAGACTTGATCATTCATGTCATTGATTCATCCAATGAAGATTATGCCGGGCATGAACAGACTGTCCTCGGACTGTTAAAAGAGCTTGAGGCAGATGATATTCCGGTGCTGACCGCTTATAACAAACGTGATGAGACACTTCCTGACTTCATCCCGACAGCGGGAGAAGGCCACATCATGATCAGCGCCCGAATCGCCGGGGATGAAGCGAAACTAAAAGCGGAAATCGAAGCTTATTTGCGCCGGGAGCTGATGACGCCGTATGAAGTTCATGTGCCTGCCGCCGAAGGCAAATTGATGTCACGCATCAAATCAGAGACCATGATCGACAGTCTTTATTTTAATGAAGAAAATGAACGCTACGAAGTCTCAGGTTATGTACAGGAAGAACAAAGCATACTCGGAGAATTGAAGAAATTCATGTAAGGAAGGTATACACAACATGTTTGACACACTGACCCACGGCGCTCTTTTACAAAAAACCGCCGAAGAAACAGAAGCGGAAATCTCCGCCATTCATAAAAGAATAGAAGAAATCAGTGAACGGAATGAATGGAGAGTCCTGCAAAGCTACAGAAAACATAAAGTAAGCGATACGCATTTTACGCCTTCAACCGGATACGGTTATGATGATATCGGACGAGATACACTGGAGAAGATCTATGCTGATGTGTTCGGAGGAGAGGCGGGACTTGTGCGGCCGCAAATCATTTCCGGTACGCATGCGATTTCAATCGCGCTCTTCGGCGTGCTGAGACCCGGGGACGAATTGCTTTATATCACAGGCAAGCCTTACGATACACTCGAGGAAATCGTCGGAGTAAGAGGCGGGGAGTATTCAGGCTCGCTTAAGGAATTTCAAATCGGATACAATGCAGTCGATTTAACATCAGAAGGCAGAGTGGACTTTGAAGCAGTCCGGGCTGCAATCCAACCGAATACAAAAGTGATCGGCATCCAGCGTTCAAAAGGATATGCGAATCGTCCGTCTTTCAGAATAAATGAAATTGAAGAGATGATTCGTTTCGTAAAGGAAATCAAAGAAGATGTCATTGTTTTTGTGGACAATTGCTACGGAGAATTTGCAGAAGAGCGGGAACCCTGCCACGTCGGAGCAGATCTTATGGCCGGCTCCCTGATTAAAAACCCGGGCGGCGGCCTTGCTAAAACGGGCGGCTATCTTGTAGGGAAAGCCAAGTGGATTGAGGCCTGCTCTTACCGGATGACCTCCCCGGGAATCGGAAGTGAAGCCGGGGCTTCGCTTTATTCACTGCAGGAAATGTATCAAGGTTTCTTTCTCGCTCCGCATGTAGTGGCGCAAAGCTTGAAGGGAGCGGTATTTACCGCCCGTTTTCTTGAAAAGCTCGGCTTTACGTCAAACCCTGCATGGAATGCGCCGAGAACGGATCTGATTCAATCAGTTGAGTTTCAGGACCCTGATAAGATGATCGCTTTTTGCCAGGCGATACAATATGCTTCACCGATTAATGCGCATGTGACGCCTTATCCGAGCTATATGCCGGGATATGAAGACGATGTCATTATGGCAGCGGGCACTTTCGTACAGGGAGCAAGCATTGAATTATCAGCAGATGGACCTATCAGACCGCCTTATGTCGCGTATGTCCAAGGAGGATTAACCTACGCGCACGTGAAAAATGCGATTTGCAGCGCCGTAAATGCTTTAATGGAAAAAGAGCTGATTTAGGCCGGTTGCAATTTTCAAAGAATTTGATGTTAAGATTCCTTACATTGTATTGACACAAAATATAACATCACCTATAATGAGACTAAGATAAGAAAAGGAGGAAATTGAGATGAGTGATAACATTCGCCGCTCAATGCCTTTATTTCCAATTGGGATTGTCATGCAGTTAACAGAACTTTCTGCCCGGCAAATTCGATATTATGAGGAAAATGGATTGATATTTCCAGCGAGAAGCGAAGGAAATAGACGATTATTTTCATTCCATGATGTAGATAAACTGTTAGAAATCAAAAATCTGATTGAACAAGGCGTCAATATGGCGGGGATCAAACAAATTCTGGATAAGGCATCTGCCGAACCGGAAGAAAAATCCGAAAAAACCGCCAAACCGATGAAGCACAATCTGTCTGATGACGAACTCAGAAAGCTTCTGAAAAACGAACTGATGCAGGCAGGCCGTTTCCAGCGGGGAAATACTTTCCGCCAAGGTGACATGTCCCGATTCTTTCATTAATCCGTTAGCAACTGTTTTGCTATATACATTTACCTTTTAGAGGAGGAGTTTTACGAAATGGCAAAGTACACAAGAGAAGACATCGTAAAATTAGTAAATGAGGAAAACGTAAAGTATATCCGCCTTCAATTCACAGACATTCTCGGAACGATTAAAAACGTGGAAATTCCTGTGAGCCAGCTTGAAAAAGCACTTGATAATAAATGCATGTTCGACGGTTCTTCCATCGAAGGTTTCGTCCGTATCGAAGAGTCTGATATGTACTTATATCCTGATCTGAACACTTTTGTAATCTTCCCGTGGACGGCTGAAAAAGGTAAAGTAGCACGCTTCATCTGTGACATTTACAATCCGGACGGCACGCCGTTCGAAGGTGACCCGCGTAACAACCTCAAACGGATTCTGAAAGAAATGAAAGAACTCGGTTTCAGCGATTTCAATCTTGGACCTGAGCCTGAATTCTTCCTGTTTAAATTAGATGAAAAAGGCGAACCGACGCTTGAATTGAACGATAAAGGCGGATACTTCGACCTGGCTCCGACTGACTTGGGAGAAAACTGCCGCCGCGATATCGTGCTTGAGCTTGAAGAAATGGGCTTTGAAATCGAAGCATCTCACCATGAAGTTGCTCCGGGTCAGCACGAAATCGATTTTAAATATGCCGGTGCCATCCGTTCTTGTGACGACATCCAAACTTTCAAACTGGTTGTCAAAACGATCGCCCGCAAACACGGTCTGCATGCGACATTCATGCCAAAACCGCTGTTCGGCGTAAACGGTTCCGGTATGCACTGCAACCTATCACTCTTTAAAGATAACGTTAACGCATTCTTTGATAAAGACGCTGATCTTCAGCTGAGTGAAACAGCAAAACATTTCATTGCCGGTATCGTAAAACACGCGACAAGCTTTACGGCTGTCACAAACCCGACAGTGAACTCTTACAAACGCCTTGTTCCGGGCTATGAAGCACCTTGCTACGTGGCATGGAGCGCGCAAAACAGAAGCCCGCTGATCCGTATCCCGGCTTCCCGCGGCATCAGCACGCGTGTTGAAGTCCGCAGCGTAGACCCGGCGGCAAACCCGTACCTGGCGTTAAGCGTATTGCTTGCAGCAGGCCTTGACGGAATCAAAAACAAACTTGAAGCACCGGCTCCGATTGACCGCAACATCTACGTCATGAGCAAAGAAGAGCGCATGGAAAACGGCATCGTAGATCTTCCGGCGACACTGGCGGAAGCTCTCGACGAATTCAAATCAAACGAAGTCATGGTTGCAGCGCTCGGCGAGCACCTGTTCGAACACTTCATCGAAGCAAAAGAAATCGAATGGGATATGTTCCGCACGCAAGTTCACCCTTGGGAGCGCGAACAATACATGTCTCAGTATTAATCTCTCAATCCCTTGGCACTATTGGTGTCAGGGGATTTTTTGATTTTGTCATAAGATTAAAAGAACAATATTTTTGGTCCTTGACCAAAATATGACCAAAAAAAATTGAAGTTATGAATCTAACTCCATAATTGAGGACACGTATTTATTGTAATCCCTTATTCGGTTTAGGATGAAGGCTACATGAAGCCAATTATGCTCTAAAATTGAACCGGCCATTTTTATTTTCAAAAAGCAGGAGCAGGAAATTCATCAATTTTGATACGAAGTAAACTATAAGGTTTCTGTCGTAAGTCTTCTCCATAATGAAATCTAGCCTGCCGATGTAATTGGTTCACGATGACGTATAAGTATCCATCCGGACCAATCGAAAAAGTATCCGGCCATAAAATTCTCGGATCATGTGCGATGGTTTCCATTGTGCCATTCGGCAGCATCTTTCGAATACTATTGTTCTCATAATCTCCGGCATAAACGGCTCCTTTTGCATCTGTAATCATTCCATCAGACGCGCCTTTTTCTCCCCAATACGCCACATGATAAAGTAAATCCATGTCCGATATATTTCTATCTCTCAGGGCTTCTGTTGAGATCGAAAACAGATGACGGCTGGTCAGTGGACAAAAAAATAATACCTTTCCGTCAGGAGAAATCGCAATACCGTCGGATGCCAGCCTAAATGGGGAAGTTGAACCATCCCTGTTACGATTCATCAAAATTTTACCTTCTACTTTCGGTACAAAAGAGGAATCCGGTGAAGTTGGATTTGCTCCATTTAACCGTCTAAATGCGTTTCCGGTTTCTAAATCAACGACGATAATAGCTCCTGGTCCTTTGGAAGAAGAATCCGTTATATAGGCATAACCTGCAGTTCCAACACGAAAATCAAATCGGACATCATTCAGGTAAGTTGTTGGAAGGACAACATCTTCTGTAAAGGTATAAACTCTTCTGATTGTATTGGTTTTTAAATCAACAGCGACTAATTTTGCCCCGCCTTTAATTGGTTCAGAAAAATTGGGCGCCGCTGTATCTAGTATCCAAAGCGTTCCTCTTCCATCAGCAACTACACTTTGGACACTGATGAAAGTCATTTTGATATTCTCAGGGTTAACCAAATTGGTTTGTAAATCAGGATAAGGCTGCAATTTATCCCCAATTATTTCCGCCACCGTAAATTTAACATCGTCTCCCCATTTCGGAAAACAAATGAAAATACGACCAGTTTCTGAAACAGTAACACCGGTAGGCATAGCTCCATAAAATGCAAAAACCAGTTCTAAATCACCAAAATATTTTTCAAAAGGCAGCATAGGTTTCATAATATCCTCCTCAACCAATTAAACGGGATATCACTTATATATGATTCGCATTTTTTCAAGTGCATGTTTCTTAATAAGTTTTACTAAACAAAAGATGATGGAAGTGCTTATCATTTAATAAATCAGTCAGGTGACACATGGGGTTTTTACGTAACGTCTGTCGAAGCAGCCGGCAATTACAACATGGTACGTCCTTTGGTCGGTTTTAAATTCTCTGAAAAAAGAGTTGAAAAAGCAGAAAAGATTTTATAATATGAAATCAAGTTAGTTTGTTCGATCAACAAACTAATAAAACCACTTTAATTGCTCATCATGTAAAGGTCTTAAATGGGAGGGGGATAAGAGGCTCGATTTAATTGGAGGTATATAAAAAGTGAAAGCCAAGCTTTTATTCTGTTCACTACGATGAAAATGCTCTGTGAAAGTAAACTGCTATCATTTTTTGAAAGCGCTTTTATAAAGACCTCACCGGCCGATAAAATTGAAGAAATGTTATACCATTTCATAATGTTCCTTATGTAAAGGATCGAAAAGGGGAGGAAATCGTGCTCAGTGAAAATGTAAAGAAGATCAGCATGGTTGAAAAAGTTGGATATGCGTCTGGAGATTTTGCATGTAATTTAATTTATGCAACAGTGTCTACTTATCTTTTGTTCTTCTATACAGATATATTTGGTTTACCGGCAGCAACAGCCGGTACGATGTTTTTAGTGGTTAGAATCATCGACGCTCTCGCTGATCCTTTTATCGGAACAATAGTTGACAGAACAAATAGCAGGTTTGGGCGCTTCAGACCGTATCTTTTATTCGGAGCTTTTCCATTTGTCATATTGGCAATACTCTGTTTTACAACCCCGGATTTTTCGGATATGGGGAAATTAATATATGCTTATATCACCTATGTCGGCTTGTCGCTTACATACACAATGATAAACGTGCCATATGGCGCGTTAACATCTGCAATGACCCGAAATAATCAAGAAGTTGTTAGTATAACGTCTGTCCGTATGTTATTTGCGAATCTTGGGGGACTTGTCGTTGCATTTTTTGTTCCCTTACTGGCTGCTTATTTAAGCGATACTTCCGGCAGCGAATCTCTTGGCTGGCAGCTAACCATGGGTATTATGGGAGTCATAGGCGGGTGCCTTTTAATCTTTTGTTTTAAAAGCACAAAAGAGCGTGTCACGCTTCAAAAATCTGAAGAAAAAATTAAATTATCGGATATATTTGAGCAATTTCGTGTTAATCGGCCTCTAGTTGTATTAAGTATTTTCTTTATTATTATTTTTGGAGTGAATTCAATCAGTAATTCGGTTGGCATCTATTACGTAACGTATAATTTAGAAAGAGCGGATTTAGTGAAGTGGTACGGTTTGTTGGGAAGTTTGCCTGCTTTGGTCATTTTACCGTTTATACCAAAGCTTCATCAATTATTAGGGAAGAAGAAATTACTAAATTATGCATTATTACTGAATATGATCGGCCTCTTAGCTTTACTGTTCGTTCCGTCAAGTAATATATTCCTGATCCTTTCCTTTCGATTGCTGGCCGCTGCCGGAAGTCTCACTGCCGGGGGATATATGTGGGCGCTTATTCCTGAAACAATCGAATATGGAGAGTATAAGACCGGGAAAAGAATGGGCGGTCTCATATACGCTATTATCGGATTTTTCTTTAAATTCGGCATGGCCTTGGGAGGGGTTGTACCGGGTTTGGTTTTAGATCAGTTTGGATATGTGGCAAATCAGGTGCAAACGCCGGAGGCATTGACGGGAATTTTAATTACAGCAACCATTATTCCCGTGTTCTTACTGGTTCTGGCCATGATTGATATTAATTTCTATAACTTAGATGAGAAAAAATATAAAAACATGGTGCGAGAATTAGAGAATAGAGACAAAGTTTATTTGGATCATATTGACGATTTCAAAGCTTAAAACATGATGAGTCAACAGAAAATAGCTGAGGAGGAGTTCAAAATGAAGATTATCAATCCAGTACTTAAAGGATTCAACCCCGATCCGAGTATTTGCAGGGTGGGAGAGGATTATTATATCGCTGTATCTACATTTGAGTGGTTTCCGGGAGTCCAGATACACCACTCAAAAGATTTAGTCAATTGGCACTTAGTTGCACATCCATTACAGAGAGTTTCGCAATTAGACATGAAAGGAAATCCTAATTCAGGCGGGGTCTGGGCACCATGTTTAAGTTACAGTGACGGAAAGTTTTGGCTGATCTATACGGATGTTAAGGTCGTAGATGGCGCCTGGAAAGATTGCCACAATTATTTAGTGACTTGTGACACGATTGATGGTGATTGGGGGGAGCCGATCACATTAAACAGCTCGGGGTTTGATGCTTCTTTGTTCCACGATACGGATGGGAAAAAATATTTATTAAATATGTTATGGGATCAGCGTATTGATCGGCACTCCTTTGGAGGCATTGTCATGCAGGAATATTCTGATAAGGAGCAAAAACTGATCGGTAAACCGAAAGTGATATTTAAAGGAACTGAAAGAAAGCTGACGGAAGCGCCGCATCTTTATCATATCGGGAACTATTATTATTTATTAACCGCAGAAGGAGGAACGCGGTTCGAACATGCTGCTACAATTGCCCGTTCTGCAAATATCGAGGGTCCATATGAAGTTCATCCCGATAACCCAATCTTAACGTCATGGCATGCGCCGGAAAACCCATTGCAAAAATGCGGGCATGCATCTATTGTTTACACACATACAGATGAGTGGTATTTAGCTCATTTAACGGGACGTCCCATTCATCCGGACGATGATTCAATTTTTCAGCAGAGAGGATATTGTCCTTTGGGCAGAGAAACAGCTATTCAAAAGCTCTATTGGAAAGATGGCTGGCCTTATGTAGAAGGCGGAAAAGAAGGGAGCTTGGAGGTGGATGCGCCTTCTATACCTGAAACCATATTTGAAGACACGTATCCGGAAGTTGATGAATTTGAGGATGCAGCATTAAATATTAATTTTCAAACGTTAAGAATCCCTTTTACGGAGAAATTAGGTTCATTAACTCAAGCGCCAAATCATTTACGATTATACGGCCATGAATCCTTAACTTCGACATTTACTCAGGCATTTGTAGCCAGACGCTGGCAAAGTCTCCATTTTGAAGCGGAAACGGCTGTTGCGTTTTATCCGGAAAATTTTCAGCAAGCCGCTGGTTTGGTGAACTATTACAATACAGAGAACTGGACGGCTCTTCAAGTCACGCATGATGAAGAACTTGGCCGTATTATTGAATTAACGATATGTGATAACTTTTCTTTTTCACAACCGTTAAAAAATAAAATTGTGATTCCTCGTGAAGTCAAGTACGTCTATTTAAAAGTGAATATTGAAAACGAAAAATATTATTATTTCTATTCATTTAATAAAGAAGATTGGTACAAAATTGATATTGCATTGGAATCGAAAAAATTATCAGAAGATTACATCCGCGGCGGGGGATTCTTTACAGGAGCTTTTGTAGGGATGCAATGCCAAGATACGAGCGGAAATCATATTCCGGCCGACTTCAGATATTTCCGTTATAAAGAAAAATGAATGTCCGCATGAAAAAGGAGCTTTCTATTTTGGAACTCCTTTTTCATATTAGAAAATGCCCGTGTGGAAAAACACGTCAGAAATGCTCCCATTCAGGATGAAAATAACAAAACAAAAAACCCATCTTTAAAGATGAGCGTAAAACATAGAAGTTTGTACATTTCAGTTATGAACCATGTCGAGAAAATGATCAATCACAATAGAGGACATTCCCAATGCCGGTGCGTTTTTTCCTAGGATAGATGGTAATAATTCATAGCTATTGTCTAGGTGGGAATAAACCCTGGACGATACTTCGCTTTTAATTGAATGTAAAACTATAGGATGCGATTCGATTATGCTGTTTCTTAAAATGATGGCTTGCGGATTAAATGTATTTAAAATATTGGTCAGGCCTATCCCTAAATAGAATCCAAAATTCTGTAATGCATGTAAAGTTCCAATATCATTCAGATGGGCGAGGTCTATGATATCTTGAGTGGACACTTTTTTCTCTTTCGTCTGAAGAGATGTTAATAAAGCCTTTTCGGAAGCATACAATTCCCAGCAGCCTCGGTTTCCGCAGCTGCATTTAGGACCATTAAAGTCTATTGTCATATGTCCCATTTCTCCAGAGAATCCGCTTACCCCTCTGTATAAATCATTGTTTATAATAACGCCGATTCCTATCCCTGTACCGATACTTGCATAAATCATGTTATCGTGATTTTTGGCAGCACCAAATACTTTTTCTCCATATGCGCCGGCATTTGCCTCATTTTCAATAAAAACGGGCACATTGAACTTCTTTTGGATGAAAGATTTTAAGTCAATATCTCTCCAGTTGGAGTTCGGAGCGAAAACAATTTTTTGATTTTTATCAATTAACCCGGGAACGCATATGCCTATACCAATAAGCCCGTACGGAGATTGCGGCATATTTGCAATAAAGTGAAGAATCATCTCAATTAAAATATCTTTAGTGATTTCTGGAGAATTGCATTCCAAATGGTGGTGTTGGTCAAGGACGATCGTCCCTTCAAGATCTGTTAAAATGCCATTAATATAATCCACGCCAACATCTATTCCTACGGAGTATCCTGCTTTTTTATTAAAAACAAGCATGACTGGTCTTCTGCCGCCGCTTGATTGTCCCTGACCTATTTCAAATACGAGGTTTTCTTTCATTAATGTGTTTACTTGTGACGAAACAGTTGATTTATTTAATCCGGTCATTTCAGATAATTTTGCTCTTGAAATAGGAGAATTCTTAAGTATTTCGTTTAGTAATAACTTTTGGTTAACTTTTTTGACAAAGGCTTGATCAGCGATATCCACTTCATCCACTCCATTTGTATAATCTTTAAATTAAGTTGAACGTTCTGTGTTATCGTGCGAAACGCAGTACATAGCGAATCCAACCTTTATTATATCTAATGTGTTCGTAAAAAACTAAAAAAATATTGAAAATACTGATGAGGTTATATAAGATGAAAATAAGTTAGTTTGTTTAGGCAACAAACTAATATATAACATGACATAAAAGCATCTGTATTCGAATGATCATGTTTAGAATTTATTTTTAAGGGGGAAATCACACATGGCTCACTCTCATTCCGGTTCAGTCGGCTATTTTGAAAGCGTAAACAAAGTGATTTACGAAGGGAAAGATTCCACTAATCCTTTGGCATTTAAATATTATAATCCTCAAGAAGTAATCGGCGGAAAGACAATGAAAGAGCATCTGCGGTTTTCTATTGCTTATTGGCATACATTTACCGCTGACGGCACAGACATGTTTGGCGCAGCTACGATGCAGAGACCGTGGGATCACTATAAAGGCATGGATCTGGCGAGAGCGAGGGTAGATGCAGCGTTTGAGATGTTTGAAAAACTGGATGCGCCATTTTTTGCTTTTCATGACCGGGATATCGCACCGGAAGGAAGTACGTTAAAAGAGACGAATCAAAATCTGGATATAATCGTGGACATGATAAAAGAGTACATGAGAACAAGCAGCGTTAAGCTATTATGGAATACTGCAAATATGTTCACGAATCCCCGTTTCGTCCATGGTGCCGCGACTTCTTGTAATGCAGATGTATTTGCGTATGCCGCAGCCCAAGTAAAAAAAGGATTAGAAACAGCAAAAGAGCTTGGCGCTGAGAACTATGTATTTTGGGGCGGACGTGAAGGGTACGAAACTTTGTTAAATACCGATTTAAAATTTGAGCTTGATAATATGGCCAGATTTATGCATATGGCAGTGGATTATGCGAAGGAAATCGGGTATACAGGGCAGTTTTTGATTGAACCAAAACCAAAAGAGCCGACCACCCATCAATATGATACGGACGCAGCAACAACCATTGCCTTTTTAAAGCAATGCGGCTTAGACAATCATTTTAAATTAAATCTCGAAGCCAATCATGCCACATTAGCCGGGCATACATTCGAACATGAATTACGCATGGCGAGAGTGCATGGCCTTCTTGGCTCTGTTGACGCGAATCAGGGTGATCCGCTTTTAGGCTGGGACACAGATGAATTTCCGACAGATTTATATTCTGCGACATTAGCAATGTACGAAATCCTGCAAAATGGCGGTCTTGGAAGCGGAGGATTAAACTTTGACGCAAAGGTCAGGAGATCTTCTTTTGAGCCTGATGATTTACTATATGCCCATGTTGCAGGGATGGATACATTTGCAAGAGGATTGAAAGCCGCACACAAGTTAATCGAAGATCGTGTGTTTGAAGATGTGATTCAACACCGTTACCGCAGCTTTACTGAAGGGATTGGCCTTGAAATTGCAGAAGGAAGAGCTGATTTCAAGACGCTTGAGCAATATGCGCTGAACAATCAGCCAATTAAAAACGAATCAGGGAGACAGGAACGGTTAAAAGCGATATTAAACCAATACATTTTACAGGTATAACAAATGAAAAAAGAAGTTCCAGATCCCGCTGTAAAAAGATGCAGGCAGCCAAGTTCCCAATTGCCCGTCATGAAGTTACTGTTATGGCGGGTCATTTCAATGGGGATCTATTTAGAGAGGAAGGAGTGAAAAAATGAAGTATGTCATTGGAATAGACCTTGGAACGAGTGCCGTTAAAACCATTTTAGTCAATCAAAACGGCAAGGTTTGTGCAGAAGCGTCCAAAAGTTATCCGCTCATCCAAGAGAAGGCGGGATATAGTGAGCAAAATCCTGAAGACTGGGTGCAGCAAACAATTGAAGCATTGGCTGAATTGATTTCGATATCCAACGTCCAATCTGGGGATATTGACGGGATTAGCTATTCAGGACAAATGCATGGGTTAGTACTGCTTGACCAAGATCGGCAGGTGCTGCGTCATGCGATTCTTTGGAATGATACCAGAACGACGCCTCAATGCAGCAGGATAACCGAGACATTTGGCGATCATCTGCTTGATATCACAAAAAATCGTGTCCTTGAAGGGTTTACATTACCTAAAATGTTATGGGTGAAGGAACATGAGCCTGAACTTTTTAACAAAACCGCTGTTTTTCTGCTTCCGAAAGACTATGTGAGATTCCGCATGACCGGCGCCGTTCACACCGAATACTCCGATGCGGCAGGAACGTTACTTTTACATATGACCCGCAAAGAGTGGAGCGATGAGATTTGCAATCAATTTGGTATTTCAGCAGAAATTTGTCCTCCGCTGGTTGAATCCCATGACTGTGTAGGATCGCTGCTTCCGAGCGTTGCGGCGAAGACAGGGCTGCTCGAAAAAACAAAAGTATACGCTGGGGGAGCAGATAATGCTTGCGGTGCTGTCGGAGCCGGTATTCTTTCTTCGGGAAAAACATTATGCAGTATCGGGACGTCAGGAGTCATACTTTCCTGTGAAGAAGACAAAGAAAGGGACTTTAAAGGGAAAGTGCACTTTTTTAATCATGGAAAGAAGGATTCTTTTTATACGATGGGAGTCACACTCGCTGCAGGGTACAGCTTGGACTGGTTTAAAAGAACGTTTGCGCCGAACGAATCGTTTGAACAATTATTGCAGGGCGTGGAATCTGTTCCGATAGGAGCAAATGGACTGCTGTACACTCCTTACTTGGTCGGTGAAAGAACGCCGCATGCTGATTCATCTATTCGGGGAAGCTTGATCGGAATGGACGGAGCCCATAAAAGAGAGCACTTTTTGAGGGCGATAATGGAAGGCATCACATTCTCTTTATATGAATCAATTGAGCTATTCCGCGAAGCGGGAAAATCAGTTGATACGGTTGTCTCTATTGGCGGGGGAGCTAAAAATGAAACGTGGCTTCAAATGCAGGCTGATATTTTCAATACGAGGGTGGTTAAGTTAGAAAATGAACAAGGTCCTGCCATGGGGGCTGCGATGTTAGCCGCCTTCGGAAGCGGGTGGTTTGACTCTCTTGAAGAATGTGCAGAGCAGTTCATTCATGAAGCAGCTGCATTTTATCCAAAAGAACAAAATGTTCAAAAATATAAAACATTATTCGAGTTGTATAAGAACATTTACGTTCACACAAAAGATCTCAATACAGCTTTAAAGAGCTTTCGACAAACCTAATTTTCAGGAGGTCAGTTGAGGGATATCAAAGCAACGGCAGCGCTAATGTAACTTCAAATGTGTTAGCTATTGAAGGAAACTGATAAGCATTCTTGTAAGTTGTGACTGCATCAGTCTAAACTCATATGACGATGAATTGAGAAGTATACACACAAAACATCCCCTCACATTGCGTGAGGGGGATGTTTTTTATTATTGAGATTTTCCTGTTTCTTGAATCCGTGGAGATAGCCTTTCTGCAATGGATTCGCAGGTATTACTCAACTTCAGGAGTTCC
The DNA here is from genome assembly GCF_053663455.1 of Bacillus sp. JK62. Lineage (NCBI taxonomy): Bacteria > Bacillati > Bacillota > Bacilli > Caryophanales > Bacillaceae > Bacillus > Bacillus sp. JK62. The sequence goes on along the minus strand of NZ_JBSJQA010000006.1, from coordinate 353,860 downwards.
TTAGAAAATGAAGAAAGAACCTCGCCAAATTGGCCAGGTTCTTTTTATATTGCACAAAAACAGACACGGTGATATAATCAGAACACGCGCGCTTTCTGTGTGAAAAGTCATAGTTATCCATCTTATATTATGATTATATCATGCTGAAAAGCTCTTGTCAAATTTTTTTGAAGGGGAGATATAGAATGAGTTCTTTGGTTCTCGACATTCACGAAATTGAAAAAACACAGCCTTTGCTCGTTGGAGGAAAAGGGTTACATTTAGGGGAATTATCAAAAATTCAAGGAATACAAGTACCGGAAGGATTTTGTGTCACAACCGCAGGATATCGAAAAGCCATTGAACAAAACGAAACGTTACAAGCGCTGTTGGGTCAACTGACCATGCTGAAAGCGGAGAATCGGGATCAAATTGGTGAAGTCAGCAAAAAAATCCGGCAAACCATTATGGAAGCAGAAATTCCTTCAGATGTAGTCAAAGCAGTTGCTTGCTATCTCTCCCGATTCGGCGAAAAACATGCCTATGCCGTACGTTCCAGTGCGACAGCTGAGGATTTACCGCATGCCTCTTTTGCCGGTCAACAAGACACCTATTTAAATATTACCGGCCTCGATGCGATCTTGCAGTATATCAGTAAATGTTGGGCGTCCCTATTTACGGATCGCGCGGTCATTTACCGTATGCAAAATGGGTTTGATCACAGCCAAGTTTATTTATCTGTTATCATCCAAAGGATGGTGTTCCCCCAGGCTTCGGGGATTTTATTTACCGCTGATCCGATGACCGGAAACCGAAAGCTGCTGTCCATCGATGCCGGTTTTGGACTTGGTGAAGCACTGGTCTCCGGCTTAGTATCTGCCGACTGTTATAAAGTACAGGACGGGAAAATCGTCGATAAGAGAATAGAAACCAAAAAAAAGGCTATCTATGGACGAAAAGAAGGCGGAACGGAAACACAGGAGATTGATCTTGATCAGCAAAAGATTCAAACACTGACTGATGAACAAATTTTACAGCTGGCACGTATCGGGAGACAGATCGAAGCTCATTTCGGCCAGCCGCAAGATATCGAATGGTGTTTGGACCGCGATACTTTTTATATTGTCCAAAGTCGTCCGATCACAACGTTATACCCCGTTCCTGAAGCGAACGATCAAGAAAATCACGTCTATATCTCTGTCGGTCATCAGCAAATGATGACGGATCCCATAAAACCCCTTGGATTGTCTTTTTTTCTGTTAACGACTGCTGCACCTATGCGTAAAGCCGGCGGAAGGCTATTCGTTGATGTCACACATCAACTGGCATCTCCTAATGTCAGAGAAGTTTTCTTAAAAGGCATGGGGCAGCACGATCCGCTCTTAAAAGACGCACTTATGACCATAATAGAGCGAGATGATTTCATTAAGCCGATACATGATAAAACGGCGCCGATTCCCGGCAAAGGCAATGCAGATATGCCGGATCAAGCTGAAAACGATCCGGCAATTGTTTCTGATTTGATTAAGAGCAGTCAGGCATCGATAGAAGAGTTAAAACAAAACATCCAGACGAAATCAGGATCTGATTTATTCCGTTTTATTTTGGAAGATATCCAGGAATTAAAGGATATTTTATTTAATCCAAAAAGTTCGGTATTGATTCGAACTGCAATGGATGCTTCATCATGGATTAACGAAAAAATGAACGAGTGGTTAGGTGAAAAAAACGCAGCAGATACGCTTTCTCAATCTGTACCTCATAATATTACTTCAGAAATGGGGCTTGCGCTATTGGACGTCGCCGATGTGATCCGTCCTTATCCAGAAGTAATTGCCTATTTAGAGAATGTAAAAGATGATCACTTTTTGGATGGGCTGGTGAAGTTTGAAGGCGGGCGGGAAACCCATGACGCTATCTATGCTTATCTCAACAAGTACGGAATGCGATGTGCCGGAGAAATTGATATCACAAGAACTCGATGGAGCGAAAAACCAATTGCACTTGTCCCTATGATTCTTAATAATCTCAAAAACTTTGAGTCAAATGCCAGCCAGCGGAAATTTGAGCAAGGGCGGCAGGAGGCGTTGAAGAAAGAACAAGAGTTATTAGACCGATTGAAGCAATTACCGGATGGTGAACAAAAAGCCAGAGAAACTAAACGAATGATCCAAATCATCCGGAACTTCAGCGGGTTCAGAGAATATCCAAAATATGGCATGATCAGCCGCTACTTCGTTTATAAGCAGGCTTTACTGAAAGAAGCCGAACAACTCGCAAAAGCGGGGGTTATTCATGAAAAAGAAGACATATACTATCTCACTTTTGAAGAACTTCAGGAAGTCGTACGCACAAATAAATTGGATTACCAAATCATCAGCACACGAAAAGGCGAGTACAAAGTATATGAAAAACTATCTCCGCCGCGTGTTATCACGTCTGACGGTGAAATCGTTACAGGCGAGTACAAACGAGAAAATCTCCCGGCCGGAGCGATTGCAGGGCTGCCCGTTTCCTCGGGAGTCATAGAGGGCCGGGCACGGGTTATTTTAAACATGGAAGATGCCGATTTGGAAGATGGAGATATATTAGTTACCTCCTATACTGATCCCAGCTGGACACCATTGTTTGTATCCATAAAAGGCCTGGTTACTGAAGTTGGCGGACTGATGACCCATGGAGCGGTTATCGCGCGTGAATACGGCTTACCTGCAGTTGTTGGAGTTGAAAATGCAACCCAATTGATAAAAGATGGGCAGCGAATCCGCGTTCATGGAACAGAAGGCTCTATTGAAATATTATAATAGCGGGTGTGTGCATCGCGTCACCAGCTATTTCCCGCATTTTAACTGACAAAGACCGAACAATAAGAAAAGCCGGAACCTCTTAGAAGAGGAATCCGGTTTTTTTATGTGAAAATGATTTAATGTGTGAACACCGCATTTTGTGGGCGGACCCTTACAAAAAAGATTCAGTGACTAAATCTAACGATGACAATTTTATAAAGGTGAGTAATATCCTTTTTAAGTTCACAACCTCTGTAATCCTGATGAATTAAAAACGCCTTAGTTTTTTAACAACTATTTAGGGGTTTTGTTCATGAACAAGTCTTTATTCCGAATTGGATTCGCCTTATTCTTCATAGCGGCAATATTGGCGCAGGCAGGGGAGGAAACTCTCCCGCTTACCAGAGTAAAAATAAAAAATGTTTATCTTAGATGATTTTTTTTAAAAGTAAAAACGCCATAAAACTTCTTATGGCGTCTGTCCGAACTAAGGGATGCAATGTTTTGGGAGACGAATATAAATCGTCAATGTGCTAGAAAAGGAATGCAGCACCTACAATGATTAACAAAATGAAAAGCACAACGATCAATACGAAAGAACTTCCACCGTAATTTCCACCGTAGTTCCCCATATTATTGCCACCTCCTGTTGTTAGGATAGTACATAATATGCCGGACGATAAATTTCGACATAGATTTAAGTCTAAATAAGAAAAAATGGATATTAAGCCTAAAATGAAGAGCTTCTAAGAATATGAAATAATGGAAAGAGAGAAATGGATGGGACGGGTTGCTGTTTAAAGAGGAGGGATATGGCTCAACATGCAATAAAACTGTGGATGAAAGTGGTGAGCCATGAAGTTACTTCATCATGCAGAGCCACATACGAAGAGGTACAGGGAAATTATAGTTAACGAAAATATTCATCATTTCCCGGGCAAGCGCAGTATACGACAAATCAAAACAAATCACAAAGGGACGGAAGGTACGATACAAGGAGGCTGCTTGCGGGTTTGTGGTGCAGATAAAGTTTCCGTTTCAAAAAGGTCATATGTTTATTCGACACTTTACGTTTATTCCTGCAGAATGCTTGGAAAAGAAAGTCGGCAAAACTGCCGACTTTCCTAACGGAATTTAGATCTCAACAGATCTAAAGAAACCATCGACACTATCACCGGTGCCGCTATCATATTTCAGGATGTATTCTCCTTTTTGGTTAACGCTGAATTCTTGAATGAACGTTTTCCCCGCATTTAGTGTCGTAGAGGATAAGAGTGTATTCCCATTAGGATAATTAATGGTGAATTTGAAAGATTTGCTGCCGTCATTCGCTACAAAAACTCTGATTTTTCCTGGAGAGCTGCCTTGATAGTTGAATGAAATCTTACCGGTACCGCCAGAAAAAGGCTGACACGCAATATACGGAGCGTCACATGACCAACCGGCAGGTTTCATGACTTTATCTTGATTCGGCAAAGATTTTGCAGAAACATCTGCAGCCCCCATTAGCGGAATTAACCCAAAAGCAAGAGCGCCGGCAATAATTTTCTTTTTCATTCGTATTCCTCCTCTTAATAGTGAATGTGATACAGTTATAAATTTACAATATTTATAAAATAATTCCTTCTTTTTCAAGCTGAGAGAAGAAGAAAAATTTAAAGAGGACAAATAAATGTCACAAATTAACAATCCATGCACTGCAGTAAACTGGTCAATGCATGAAGATGACTTCACTCTAATGTTTTACAATCAATATGAAACGCAGAGATTGCATTGAACGGCGGTCTCCTTATTGGAAGTATCTTGGAGTTAAAGCAGGCGATCGTTAACCCTGTGCGGGAACATCAGCGTATCTGCCAGTTCAGAATAAGGAAGAAGCCTCCTAATTAAGTGAGTATATCATTTAGGCAACGTTGACCGAAGCGGCTGCGGATCAACTGAAACGAAGTATATTCCCAGGCAAGTAGTATTTCTTTAACGTGAAACTTTTATAAAGCATTAACGTATTACTTTATAAAGGTAAATAAGGAGGCTTCTGAATGGGATTAAAAAATTTCTTTAATACTGAGTTAACATGCTCTATCTGCGGAAAAACATTAAAATCAGGGGATGAGATAACAGCTTATCTTACACTTCCAAGTGAGAAGAAGATGCCTGTGGGGAGAATGGACAAAGTGTTAAGCAAACACTCTGATAAGGTCTGCTGTAAAGTGTGCAGTGAGTAGGTTTAGTGTTATGAGGAACCTCTGGCGGGTTTCCTCATAACAAATATCAACCAATTAAATTAGAAAAAAGCGAAATTGTGATGATTAAAGTAGATAAAGAACTGAGGGATACCAAAGGGATCATTTTTCGTTTACTTTGCTTTTTTGAAGGTTTGTTTAGCTCGTGGATCACTGCACCCCATAAAAGCGTGGATGCTAAAATGATAAGACTCATATGTAACAACACTCCCTTGTTTTTAAGAATTTTACCATATTTATCATAAGGATGTCGATAGAACGAACATCTCTATAAAAAGAAGATTTTTATCTAAAATTGTTGAGAGATTCAGTGAACTATTATGTAGATTAAATTGAGCCTCAAATTACTCAGTGAAGAGAACAGGCGTTTTATTGAATATCAGATGAAGCGATAGAAGGGTTTATCAGGGTCACAAAGTATATGGTAATTCGCGTATTATGCGGTTGGGTGGAAAAATTAAGCTTTCTGCGTGGTATCTTGAAGTGACAGGAGGTGAACGGCATAAATGTGTCAGAGTAAAAAGAGCACTTCCAACCCTAATAAGGAAAGGAATTGAGAATTGAAATTAGAACGTTTGTTATCAATCATTTTCAAGCTCTTACATAATGAAATTTTATCTGCTTCCAGTTTAGCTGATGAATTTCAAGTATCAACGCGGACAATTTATAGAGACATCGAAGCGATTTGTGCAGCTGGAATACCAGTCGTTTCATACCAAGGGGCTAACGGCGGTTTTGGGATAATGAGAGGATACAAATTTGATAAAAGTTTAATCGGTTCTCATGATGTATTGAATTTAATTACAGTATTAAGCAGTTTGTCGAGTGTTTTTGAAGATAAAGAAGTTGAACACACGATAGATAGATTAAAATCTCTGGATACAAGCGAAAACAGCGGGACTTTGTATGTTAACTTGGAAAGCCTTAGAACAGAACCGAATTCATTAATCCGGCTGCGAAAAGCTATACAGGAAAAAAAGGCAGTACGCTTTGATTATGTCAGTAATAAAAATGAATTTACATCACGTGAAGTAGAACCTATCCACCTTCATTATAAGTTTCGTAATTGGTATGTATATGGCTTCTGCAGAGAACGTCAAGATGATAGAGAATTTAGAGTATCACGTATGATGAATATAACGCTTACTCAAGAAGAGTTTTTGCGCAGTCACAAAGTGAAAGATGAACCATCTTATTCAGAATCCGACCTAGGAGGGTTTGCGGATGTAGTCATTTGGGTTAATCCTAATTCCATAGCTAAAGTATTAGATCAATTTCAGAACGCTTCAAAAGTCATGAACAGAGATGGAAGTATGACGTTTACAATTTCTGTGTATCGGCCTCAGCATGCCGGATGGCTTAAATCAATTCTTTTGAGATTTGGCAGTGGCGCTAAAATTATAAAACCGCTGGAACTGCAATCAATTTTAATGGATGAAGCCGAAAAAATAATGAAAATTTATAAAGATGTATGACAATCTGCTGTCATATATCTTTTTTTATAATCACAAGTATCAACTTTAAAGGAGAGATGTTAAATGAACCATGCGAAAAATATGTATCAGTATCATGTGTGGGCGAATAAAGCGTTATTAGAAAGAATAAAGGAATTACCAAGTAATGTGCTTTATGAAGAGGTTCACAGTTCATATCCTACAATTGCTCAAACGTTCAGTCACATCTGCGCGGTGGATGTTATGTGGCTGCAAGTGCTTAAAGGAATAGACATGCAGGAAGCATTGGAAGGTTCTGTGGCTTATGCGGAAAGAGCTCATTTATATTCTGCAGATGAATTTGCGGCGTCTTATGAAGAACTGGCTTCACAGTTTGAAGAATGGATGAATAGCCAAACAGATTTAGAACAAAAAATGAACTTAAATAATCCTTGGTTAGGTTACAGAGAAACTGCTTACTCAGAAATTTTATTCCATGTTGCCAATCACGGAACTTATCATCGGGGCAGCATAACAACTATGTTAAGACAGCAGGGCTACGCTTCGGCAATGAATGACCTTGCATTATATTGGTATCAGGGTTAGTTCAGAGAGTACTTGCAAAATGAATAACCGCTGAATGGTCTGTAGAGCTTCTTTTCTGAACTAAATGACAAAGTCTCATTCAGTCTGGGTGGGGCGCAGAGCAAGAATAGAGATCAAAGGCTGCCGTATCATTCCCGGCAGCCTTAATGATTAGGAAGTAAAATCGATAACCATGCGGCCGGTCACTTTGCCTTGCTCCATTTCTTCAAAAATATCATTCACATCTTCAATCGGGCGTTTTGTCACTTTAGGTACAACTTTACCGTCCGCAGCAAATTGAAAAGCTTCCTTCAGGTCTTCTCTGGTACCCACTAATGAACCTACTACCTGAATTCCATCTAACACGAGACGGGGAATATCTAAATCCATTTTGTCCACCGGTAAACCGACGGCGACTATGCGAGCTCCTGCTTTTACAACATCAATCGCTTGATTGAAAGGGGTTTTAGAGACAGCCGTGATGACCACTGCATCAAGCCCTAAATCGTTAGTCACTTCTTTTGCTTTAGCGACGGGGTCTTCGTTTAAACTGTTTACAACCGCATCAGCGCCTAAGCTCTTAGCAAAATTCAATTTTTCATCGCTAATGTCGAAAGCAATTACTTTAGCGTTAAAGACATTTTTTGCATATTGAACAGCCAAGTTGCCTAAACCGCCGACTCCAAATACACCGATCCATTGACCTGGCTTAATTTCACTGACTTTAACGGCTTTATAAGTTGTTACACCTGCACAAGTAATGCTGCTTGCTGCTGCAGGATCCAAATTTTCCGGCACCTTTATTGCATAATCGACCGCTACGATTGCTTCTTCAGCCATTGCGCCGTCAACTGTATAGCCGGCATTTTTTACATCACGGCACAAGGTTTCACGGCCTGTTAAGCAATATTCGCAGCGGCCGCAGCTTTCAAACATCCAGGCAATAGAGACGCGGTCACCTTTTTTCAGGCTTGTTACGCCTTCACCAATCTCAGTCACAATGCCTATTCCCTCATGACCTAAAGTGACGCCAGTAACATCCCCGAAATCAGCATTTTTAACATGCAAGTCAGTATGACATACACCGCAGTATTCCATCTTAACTTTGGCTTCACCATGTCGCAAAGGACGTAATTCTTTTTGTACGATCGCTATACTTTTGTCTTTTGTTGCTACTACAGCTTTCAAATCATACACCCCTTTCAAATATTAGCAGAAAATTTTTACTTATCTTACAATTTAGCATACTGCTCTTATTTTGAAAACCCTTACATTTTTGCAGGCAAGTGTCTCTACAAAAATTGAGGGAGCTATGAAGGGAGGATTCTATGGATGATTTGTCATCCGAATGGTGTTTAAATGGGGGTTTGTCTCCAAATGCACAGAATGCTTTGCTTTTGTGGTCATAATCTTTCTATAGATATTTGACTTGCACTGCAGAGAATTACACTGGCAGGATATGATTTTACCTTTAGTGAAAAGAATTTCACGGGTAATCATTTGAACTTGAGATCGGCTGATAAGGTGATGCAAACAGAAATCATTACTTATTGATCACAAAAGAAGCAGGCTGCGGAGATGTGTGGATTAAAGGCTTTTACGGATTCGAACACGATGAGCCGGATGCAGATTGGTGAGCGATACACAGTCAAGGTATTTCCTTGACCTTTTTTATGGGTATACTGATAATTAAAAGTAATCATAGTATACTAAAGTTACAATAAAAGTAACGAAATACAAACTTTAAGGAGTTGCATAAAATCATTCTTTTAAAGAGAAGGGGATCAGGTTGGATCAGTTAATAAATCCTACGAAACATTCTTTTTATTTTAGGCTAAGTAAACATGACTGTTATAAAGTTAGAACAGGAAAGTGCTCCTTAGATTTAACTGATAAGGAATTTAATGCTTTAGAAGGCGAAGAGCATGAATATGCATTAAAATGCAGAAGATTGGCTGCGCACTACATAAAACCGGACATGCATAAAAAACATTCAGGAATATATGCAAGCGTAAATGCTTGCGGTCATATTTCGTTTAGTGATGGTCAGCACAGGATGTGTATCTGCAAAAGGTCAGGTGTCGATAAATTACTTATTCATTTATCAAACAACGGAGATTATATATGTCATATATGCCAGGACAAAAACAAAAAATTAACAGTTAAAGAAAAATTGAAGCAAAGGTTTTTTAAAAAGGATTCGAATAAACTTGCAAGAGAAAATGATTTTATTGATGATGAGTTTTTTGATTAAACCAATCTTTTATTTCAAATGGAGGGGTACATTTGGGTATACTCAACTTTTTCAAGAACAAAGTTAAAAATGAACAAAATGAGAATAAAAATAATAATATGAACACTGTTGGCGTTAATAACGAAACAGAGATGGTATCGAAAAAAGAAAATTTCCCAATCTTGATTCAAGAGACAGGCTTCTCAAGGAAATATGAAGAAAAGTCTGCATTTTTCGAGTATATAGACTTTAAGGTTGCAGGAACATCACACTATCAAAAAGATATTAAGAAAGCCATCAAGACTGAGGATGAAGACAGCTTTTTCTTCGATGAAAAATATGATGGTATGACAAATAAAGAGATTCTAGAATCAACTTTTGATGAGCCGATATTTATTTATCATAATTCCCTTTTCTCAAATTGTGAATTGCGGTTAGAAGAGAACAACAAGTACGATCCGGAAGCTATAGCTGTCTATGTAAATGATTGCAAAGTAGGACATGTTCCTCGAAAGAATTTTCAAGAAGGCAAAAAATACATTTACGATCAGTTAAAGAGTGGTATAAGGCACCCGATATCAGCAAGTTTGTATGGAGGGAAATATAAAGTTAACCGCGATGATACAAAGATTGAAACAGGAGAAACAGATTATAAAATTGAATGTCAAATAGTGATTAAAACAGACAAATAGACAATAAAACTACGATATTGTAAGTGCGAAGTAAATGAACGGGGCGGTGACTTGAAGCTGAATTCAACAAGATTAAAGAGCTATACCTACACGTTGGCTTTTTCAAGTTTGTCGTATGGTTTGATTTTCGGGCTATATATGTTTGTATACTCGGGTTTTATGCCAATTGCATTGGTTACTGTAGTTATCATTGCTTTTTACGCATTGATTACTTACTTTTTGTTTGCTGTTCCTGTGCAACTATGGCTAAGAAAGAAGCCTAAAAAGTTTAGTTTGGTTCATCTTTTCATTTATACAACAGTCGCTTTTTTTGCTGTGTTCTTGTTCTGGCACATAGATAATCCGCCAATTGATTTCGCAGTTTTCAGAAGTTTCATTTATTACATAATGAGCATTGCTGCTGCGTTCATATATTGGTTCTGGGACTCTATATTTCTGAGAAATTACAATGTTCACCGGAAGTAAAGCTGATGTTCCAAAAGAAAGCGGGTGAGGAAAAATGGAATACATTGAGTTGACTAGGGACAATATTGATGACAATCATATTTGCTGTGCGTTAGGTACGAAACAATATGAGGATGCGGTAAATGAAAAGAAGAGCTGGCTCAAAGATCGGATGAGTGATGGCTTGGTGTTCTACCGCCTAAACGAACGGGCCAAAGTTTTTATTGAATATTTACCTGCAGAAGAAGCGTGGGTCCCGGTAAGCGCACCTAATTTTATGTTTATTAATTGCCTTTGGGTCTCAGGTAAATATAAGAATAACGGACATGCGAAACACTTGTTAGAAAAATGTGTGTCAGATGCAAAATCCCGCGGTATGGATGGGATTTTGCATATAGTGGGGAAGAAAAAACTCCCTTATTTAAGTGATAAGCATTTCTTCGAGCATATGGGATTTGCTGTGCAAGATGAAGCAGAACCCTATTTTCAGTTGATGTCATTGACGTGGAATGAACACGCACATTCTCCTCTATTTAAAAAACAGGTGAAAAGTAATTCCGTTAATGATGAGGGAATCACAATATTTTATACAGTTCAATGCCCATTTGCAGTCGGAGTGTTAAAGGATTTAAAGGAACTGACTGAAAAGAAAGGACTTCATTTTCAGGCCCGGCGAATATCGTCAAAAGATATGGCGCAAAAATCCCCGGCAGTTTGGACGACTTTCAGCGTGTTTTATAATGGGACATTTCTCACTCATGAGATGATGAGCGTAAATAAGTTTGAAAAAATACTCAATAAGCTTTTAAGGGCTTAACTTTGTTTTATTACTATTGCTCGTTTTTATATTCGATACTGAGGGTTTTTCACGAAAATTGTTCAGTACTTTACATTGCGGGCGGCAAATGAATGATTATTGTTTTTGACAAAGATGATAACACCCATCATTATAGTAAAAATAGATTGTGATAAGTTCTTCAACAAACGAAGAAGTTCTTTTCAAAGGTCGATAACAATGAAACAGGAGACTGCAAATGCAAAAAATTGAAACCCATCGCTTAATTTTAAGAAATTTTACCGAAAGAGATGCACAAGGTCTGTTGGAATATTCGGCACATCCGAGAGTGAATTGTTTTCTTGATGACAGAATATCTACGTTAGAAGAAGCTGCCGTAAATGTTCAAAAAAGAAGCCGAGATGACTCTTATATTGCAGTTTGTTTAAAAGACAGTAATGATCTAGTCGGAGAACTATTTTATTTAAAAGAAGAGCCAGATACCTATTCCGTTTGTTGGAATTTCAATGCCCGTTTTGAAGGGGCGGGATACGCAAGTGAAAGTGCGAAGGCTTTCTTTGAGTATCTCTTTATGCAAAAAGAAGCAAGAAGGCTTTATGCATATGTTGAAGATGATAACTGCAGGTCACAAAAACTATGTGAGAGATTAGGAATGCGTAAAGAAGGTTATTTTCTTGAATTTATTTCATTTACTGCCCACGAGGATGGAACACCTAAATATGAAAACACTTACCAATACGCATTGCTAAAGAAAGAATGGTTAAAACAAAAACATAGGTAATAGAATTTGTGGGGAAATAATCTCCCCTTTACCGAAAAAACCCTGCTGAAAGCAGTTTTTTTTAAGTTAAATACTTCATTAGGTTACCTAGTAACGATCAAAAAGATTCAGCTTGAAGGTTGGGAAAAACATGAAAATCATTATAGCAATGTTGTAAAATTAGAGAGAGGATGATTGTGACGGACATTTTGCAGTTTAGCGACAGAAGGTGCGGGAAGTAATTTGAATCAGCAATGTTCAATTCATTTTGATGAATTTAAAGAAGCGATTGATAATCAAAATGTGAAAAGTAGTTCAGAGTCAAGACCCATTTTGCGGTGAGACCGGAAATATTCTCTTCATCTTCTGATGCTGTTCAAAGCTGACACCTCTTGATGCTTATGTATAAGAAAATAATACCATTGAAATATATGTAACATCAATGAATAAGGTTGGAAACGGAGGGGTTCAAAGTTGGTGCGATCTTGTGTAAAAGAAAGGATCAGGATGAATGTGACCAGCATCCACCCTGACCAATGGGGTTCACAGTGTTCTATTTCATTGTATTCCAATCGGAATAATATTACAAGGGTGAAAAAGAAATAAGCGGAATGTTTTCGGCTTCTTCTGTCTCTGGAGCGGGAAACGGAAAGTGAGATGTTTGAATGAAAATAAATGATTATCTGAAGGAAAGGTTTCCGACTTTAAAATTAGTGCCCGGCATTTATCATCAATGGGACGTGGGAATTCATTTTTCTCTCGGCGGCAATATGTATCAATTTAATGAAAGCGGTGCTTTGAATCTTGAGTATTTTCAGCTTGTTCATCATCAAACCGCCGCACTTTTCAATGAGCTGTTTGAACATAGTGATGACATGTTCCTTGTTGCCAACGTATATAAGCATAAAACTCAAGGTAATCACGCGAGAAAATTAAAGGTTTATCAGCCGTTTCTGAAGTGTAAGGATGATTTATATCGGATTCAGGTGAAGACCTGCCCCTGTCCGTTTGAAGAAGATGATGCAGAAGAATATGAAATGCAGCAGTTTTCTTTATTATGTAAACGGAAAGATCTGCGTATTCCCCAATTACTTAAGGCAGCCGTCCACGAAGATTTTCCGCTGAAGCCAAGGTTCGGGGGCTGTTCCGTTGGGTATCCCGATGTTTTCTTTGTGAATATGACAAAAGATATTATTTTCTTTCTGTATGATGACAGAGGGTGTGAAGTCATCGCTCTTGATGCCGGAAGAATACGAAAGCTTTATGATCAATATCACGATTGGATTGAATTGGACTGAAAACGAACACATGAATTCGAATCCGCTTGTGCCGGCTTTGTTCTTGCCTAGTACGGCTGCATGAGTATAATGGGCAGAATTGAAGGGCGCCGGAAACTTTTTTTCCTCTTATACCGGCCTTCTGCATGTTAAGCTTCTGTATTTATTTTGAATGAATTCCTATTTATAAAACGGCTGAATAGAATAACATAAAAGCTTTTTTACACAGTGCAGGAGGAGAGAAATGTGAGGGCTGAACACCGTGATTGTATGGAAATTGGAATTTATTCATTTGCAGAATTATATCCCGATCCTCTGACAGGGAAAACAGTCAGCGCAAAGCAGCGGATAGATGAATTGATAAAGCTGGCGAAACTGGCTGACGACGCAGGGCTTGATGTATTCGGTGTAGGCGAGCATCATCGTCTTGATTATGCGGTATCTTCGCCGCCGACCATCTTATCAGCGATTTCACAGATCACTGAAAATATTAAGCTGACCAGTGCCACGACTGTATTATCCACCGCAGATCCCGTCCGTTTATTTGAGGATTTTGCAACGCTTGATTTGATTTCAGACGGCCGGGCGGAAATCATTGCGGGACGGGGCGCATTTTTAGACTCGTTTCCTCTTTTCGGTTATGACGTAGGCCATTATAAAGAACTGTTTGAAGAACACATTAACCTTTTTTTAAAACTAAATTCCGGGGAAGAATCGGTTACCTGGAAAGGACGTTACCGACCGCCGCTGCGCGAGGCAGAAATTTCTCCTCGGCCTTTTCGCGGAAGCATTCCGCTATGGTTAGGTGTTTCGGGGACTCCGGAAAGCGCAGAACGAGCCGGGCGTGCAGGTGCGGGTTTGGCATTAGCTGTACTGAGCGGTGATCCGATGTCATCTAAGCCGCTTGTTGACAAATACCGAGAAGCGGCTTTTAAAGCCGGTCATCCTCCGGAAAATGTGAAGGTTGCCGTAACCGGACATATGTTCATTTCAAAAACGAATGAACAGGCAATACAAGAATTTTACCCGTATCATTCAAATTACTGGTCTCACGTTCATTCATATCACGGGATCGATGAGCCTTTAACGAAGGAAGATTTTGAGCGGGCGTCCGGAAAAGAAACAGCTTTATTTGTGGGAAGTTCACAGCAGATCATTGAAAAAATCATGCATCAATATGAGTTGTTCGGGCATCAGCGATTTCTCGCGCAAATCGATATAGGAGGTATGCCGTTTAAAAAAGCCGCGGAAAACATCGAACGATTAGCAACGGAAGTAGCACCGGTTATCCGAAAAGAAACCGGCAAATCCAGCGAATGAAGTTCTGAGCAAAAGGGGCGGGCCGTTTTTTGGCAATCGCGGATTCGACAACAGAATCGGCTCGGCTTTTTCTTTATGATTATAAAAAACAAAGGGGAAAGCGCGAACCTCATTGCTTTTTCCTATCAAGAAAAGGAAGGTCATTTCATCCTCTATCGTGAAGTGTATATACCGAAAGGTTTTTATTAACAAAAGAGGGAGGATGATGCAGTAATGAAGGGTTTAGTCAAAGCTGCAGTTTTAACTGTTACTCTTGGGATTGGAGGCGCTTTCTATTCAAGTGATGCATCTGCGCACGGGTATATAAAAGAGCCCGTCAGCAGAGCGTACATGGGAGCTTTAGAGAAACAAACATTGGGCTGGACGGCCGCTGCGCAGAAATATGGCTCCGTCATTGATAATCCTCAGTCTGTAGAAGGGCCGAAAGGATTTCCGGCTGCAGGTCCGCCGGATGGAAGAATTGCGTCTGCAAATGGGGGATCGGGACAAATTGACTTCGGTTTAGACAAGCAGACTGCAGATTATTGGGTAAAACAAAACATCCGCGGCGGTTTTAACACCTTTACTTGGTACTACACGGCTCCTCATGCGACATCAAAGTGGCACTATTATATCACCAAGAAAAACTGGAATCCGAATAAACCTTTGTCAAGAGATGAATTTGAATTAATCGGAACGGTAAACCACGACGGTTCCAAGGCAGATACGAATCTGACTCATAAGATTTTTGTGCCGACTGATCGAAGCGGGTATCATGTCATTTTGGGGGTATGGGACGTTGCGGATACTTCCAATGCCTTCTATAACGTCATCGATGTAAATCTTACACAATAATCTATGAATTACTGATCGGCTGCATGTTGATTCATCGGCCGATCTTTTTAGTTTTAATGTGTGAAGGAAAGGGGAAAAACAGCAGAGCGCCATAAACATTTCATTTATGGCGCCGTACGATCATGGAGGTGCTGCTGACATGGATGCGGAGGTAAGAGGATTCTTAATAACCGCCGAGGAAAGAAGCCCCAACGATGATTAATAAAATGAATAGCACCACGATTAACGCAAAGGAGCTACCATAACCACCTGAGAATCCCATATAATCTCACCTCCTAAAGAGGATTAATACATACTATGCCGAAATGAAAAGTTTGATAGGGATGCTAGTTTACTTTTTGAAAAAAGGTTTTTTAGTCTATATTTCCTCCACATGGCCATCCGTTAAAATGAGTAAAAGCAGGAATCGTACTGCTTCCTGTAATAGAAACGGATAGGCTCATATATTGAGCAGTTGCGAAGAGGATGCGCAGTTGGCTTGTTTTTTTAAAAATGAAAATGTAACACACGCTATTAGGATTGGACCCTTTTGATTCAACGGAACAGGCTGAAGAAATGATTGGTTGGTTTCAAGAGCAGTAGCATGAAAAGAGGGAATGTGATGAGGAATAGAGAAAAAAGATGCGAAGGGCATAATCGGAACCATGTATTAAAACGGACTGCCTGATAATATACGCGTATACTCCATTCAGAATGGGAACGTTAACGATCTAAATAGAAGAACTTCAAGTGTTCTGCGGTAAATAAAAAAAGCCGATGAAGGCTTAAAATTGATTAGACGCTGTAAAGCATTCTTTTTGCTGTGCTTTCTGCAGACGGAGTTTGATTGTAAGAAACGATTCCGATCATCACTAACAAGATGATGAACACCAATATGCTCCACAACATTATTTTTAAAGACTTTGACATGGCATACCCTCACTTTGAAAGACTTACCGGGGCTGCGATCGGAGCCCGCACTTCAAGTATAGTCGTTATAACGGTGAAAAATGTGCAGTATCCCGTTATTAAAATAAAAACTTGCGGGCGCTGCCGCAAGTTTTCTCTGTATTAAGGTCTGTGGAATTCAATATGCTGATTATCACGATCGAACCATCCTCTGAATGCCCAATTGATCCAGCCCCCGTCTCCTTTGTTATCAAAGGAACCGTCTTCGAAGACCCAGATTCCGTAAGTAATGCCGTCATAAACGGCTGATCCGTAAAATTGAACGCCGTTAAAGCGGTCTTCATATTCTTGATTTAAATTGAACACCATGACGTTGTACTTCTGTCCTGATGCGTAAAATGTTGTTTCCATGACATTTTTTACCCAGCCGGTTCGGTTTTGATCTGACTTAACCGCTTCAGCAATGCGATCTGAAATTCCGAGAACATCTACGTTTACGTTCAGCCCGGCATCAACACCTGCTGCTTTTACGTTTTGGCCTGCTGTTTGGGGTAATTTACTTTCTAACGGATTTGCAACGGGTGAAACGTGAGGCGCGTTTGCATGTTCAGACTGACTGGCTGCTGAGGCACTGGCTGTGAAAGGAATTGTTAGAGATAAAGCTAAGCATGATCCGACTATTGTTCTGGCGATTTTCATGTCTATGACCTCCTGAGGAAATTTTTAAAAATTGTTGCAAATTCATGGTATCGCAGAGAAATTGACCAAGCAAAGAGTAGATTTTCTCAAAAGTCATGTCGTTCTATTTGTGTTGTTTTCTGTAAATGAAATACTTTTCATTAGGCGAAAAGGGAAGAAAATAATAGAGTCTTTTTATGTATTGTGATAAGATGACCGGATTTTGGGTGAAAAAAGCCCGGAGAAACGCCATAATAAGAAAAACACCCGGGGTTTACCGGGTGTAAAAAGTGTTGATATATCAAGTCAGCAGCATTTTTTACATTTTTTGCATTTTCTTTTATAAACAACGATGTAATCATAATCAAGATGCTTTTTATCTTGTTTCTTCTTTTGTTTAGGCTGCTTTGGCTGGTGATCATAATGTCCGTTCATATCCATATCCATACCCATATCCATACTCATATTCCTCCTTTTTTCATCTGACGGTAGTATTCTATGACAGAAAGTATGGATGGCTTGGACAAATGAAACGGTATGCTGAAAAAGAGGCATCTTATTCGGTATAAAAAACAGGATCATACCCGCCCGATAGAAAAGAGAGGAGATGATCCTGATATTGAGACCCTATTTGATAACCGCAATTGCAATGCCGTACCCTTTTTCAGCACTGTATAAGGCCGTCAGTTTCAATACCTTCCAGCCTTCCGCGGCTTTAGTCCCGATTCCGTTATGAGCCGTGATATAATCTCCCGGGCTGACCGTACTGTCGACCCGTACGTAATGCCGGCCGTTGAGTCCGACAATATGCCATTCGTCTCTGGCCGCGCGTGCTTCATAGTCAGCTTCAAGAGCCGGACTGCAGTCCGGGTTTTGTTTCGGTACGCGTACCGTTTCTCCTGTTTCTTCGTCAGTCACATTTTCGTATATGAAACCGCCGAACTCATTTGTCAAAAAGCGGCTTTGCCATCCGAAGCTTGCGGCTCCTGAGATAAAAGCGGCTGTTTCTGAAATGACGCCGAGCATATAATCTCCGACGTGAGCCGGTTCAATTTTTTCGCCTTTCACTGTGACGATCGTCCCGGCGGGAATCGTCTGGCCGGTTACACTTTCAAAATATTCTCCGTACCCTGACAGGGAAGAGGTGACAGCTCCGGCGAACGTACCGTGGCCGCCCGCTGAATCCAGTTTCCATTTGATGGACTGATGCCCTCCGGCAACCGTGTATGGTTCTTCCAATGTAATGCTTTCTGATGACAGAATCGTTCTGGAGACTTTGCCGCCTGTAATATGGACATTGTTTGAAGCGGCGATAAATGCCCTTGAACCTTCAGAACTTGAACCTCCGGAAGAGCTGATGATCGCATTTCTGTCACCCCTAGCCGTAATATCGCCTGTTCCCGCAATAACGGCGCTTGTCGGGTTGAATGCAAAACCGGAGCTGGTCGCGAGCTGTGCGCCTCCCTTTAAATTGACGGGGATCTGCTCATAAGTCTGTCCTTTTATAGATGCGGCCGCGCTGTAACCTTCCGCTTGCACCCCGAGAATGACAGCCTGACTGTTAGGGGACGTAATTCCGACGGAACCGCCGTCTCCGATCATTGTACCGTTCATAATATTTACGTTATATTGGCCTCCGCCGATTGAGATGCCTTTAGGAGAAGACTTGTATATATCAAAATTTAAAATTTTAACATAATCGGTTTTATTAGATCCGCCGGATATATTGATGTCAACCCCGGCTTGTGTAAAGCCGCGTATTTTAATGCCGTTGATCGTAATATTTTGACTGCGGTATTGAAGAGCCACGACTGGATTCCCGCCATAGTCGTATGAGGGATCACCAATAGCTGTGAATCCGTTTACATTAACGTTTTTATAGGCAGAGATGACCAGCGCCCTCGGGGTCACACCGTCATAGAGAGCATTGAATACCGGTTCAATCGCGGTGCAATCGGTTAAAGTAACATCATAAGCCGTCGTGCTTTCGGGGTCTGAGGCCTGATGATGGCCGATATGACGAATATCAAATGAACGTACATCACGATACGAAACATGACCGATAATATGAACATTTTGAGAAGCCGGCCACAGGCTGTGCGCCTTTACCTCAATCCCGCGGATATTTCCGCTCGTATAGTTATTTAAAAGCCACACATGTTTAGAGCCGTCGTCAATTTCAATGCCGTTCGAGTTTGCGCTGCCCTCAGCATGCTCTGTGCCGCGGGGGTTTCCGGAATGGCAGTTGGAAATGAAAATATATTCGCTGTAATGGGTGGTTATGCCGTCGTCTCCGGCGCCGTATGCCACACAGTTATCAATCCATATATAACGGCAGCCGTCTTTCGTCCATTCTGTTTCAGGCAAATGATCGTAAGTCGGAGATGTAATATCTATACCATGAAGACCCGCGTTAACCGTTTCAACATTCTTAATCCAGCCGTATTGCACATTAGCAAACGTTAAACAGCTGGAAAACTGTCCTCCGGGGTTCCTGACTCCGCATTGACGATCAGGATTCCAGTCTAAAGTCATGTTCTGGACAAAAATATTACGGTTTCCATTTTCGTAATCATCGTTAGTAACGACCCATTCGTATGCGGGAGTGTCCTCATGAAGCTTAAGCACGGTAATCCCTTGTCCCTCACCGGAAATGGTAGTCCAGGAGGGGAGTTTTATCCCTTGAACCAAAAATTCTCCTGCGGGAACATTTACTTTGACCCGGCCGTTCCCGATCGCTCTCCGAAAGGCTTCCGTATTGTCCCGGCCGTCAGGGACCGCTCCGTAATCCTCCACATTTACTTCCCGGGTGATTTTATTCATAAGCATTTCGTATTCTGTATCAAGCCGTTCTTTTAAAAGTGAGGTGACCATTCCTTCCGCCGTCACCCGGGCATCTGCGACCTCAAGATTATCATCCGTTGCGGAATGCTTAATAAAATTCTGCATCCTTGCTTTGAGATGCTCCAATTCAGAGGGATGTGCAGGGCGAGACTGCAATGGGGCGTTTAAAGACGGATCAGGAAAGTTTTTAAATTGAACCATTCTAAAGACACCTCTTTCTTTTGATATAAGCGCCTGAGGCAGGGGACAGAAAAATCGCGCGCCCTTTAAGCGCTTATTCTTCAAATTCTTTATTCAGAACGAAATTCCTTTTGAAACCAAGGTGAAATTTAAAAAAAGCTCTGTTGAAAGAACGGATATAAAGCTTTACATTATTGTAATTGAAACTGTCATGTGAAAATGGAGGAAAAACTGATAGGAGGGGTCCTCATTTTAGGTCTATTCTCATTGTCTTCGCCGTGTTTCCTCTTCGGCTGCATATACACCAAAATCAACATTCTTATCAGTTAAATGGTATAATGGGGCACGGATTGGTCATCAATACGACTGAAATAGGGAAGCAAAAGGAGCAGCGAACATGACTTTACAAATCAAAATTAAATATTCAGATGATACGCAAACGAGAATCAGTAAAATTGAACAGGGCGATTGGATTGACCTGCGGGCAGCTGAAGATATAACAATCAAAAAAGGTGAATTCAAACTTATCCCGCTTGGAGTTGCGATGGAACTGCCGGAAGGATACGAGGCGCATGTCGTTCCGCGTTCAAGTACATATAAGCATTTCGGTATCATTCAGACAAATTCAATGGGAGTCATTGATGAATCATATAAAGGCGACAATGACTTCTGGTTTTTTCCTGCATTCGCGCTTCGGGATACCGACATTTCCAAGGGGGAGCGGATCTGCCAATTCAGAATCATGAAGAAAATGCCTGAAGTGGAGCTGATCGAAGTAGACAAGCTCGGAAACAATGACCGGGGCGGACTGGGATCAACAGGCACGAAATAAAACGAAAAAAAAGACTGCTTAACAGCAGTCTTTTTTTATGGAAACAACAGTTACATTCAATTTGTTTCGGGGATTCTTAAATTGGGAAATCAAACAAAACTAAGGAGAAGGGTTTCATTTTTATCATTTAAGCTTTCCGTCTCTTTGAACAGAAAGACTTTCTTAGGTTAAAGGATAGAGGTTGTTTTGATGTTTTTATTCTTCAAGATGAACGGAGGTTTTGTCCAACGTATATAATATTGTGACAAAAGTGTAAACAAAAGAAAGGATGATGTTATGGAAAAAAGGGTTAGAAGAGTAGACCGTAAAGCAGCTGGCAAAGAGGCAGAGCAGAAGAAACCGTCCAAAGTCACCCTGTTCTGCCGTTCGCTTCAAAGGCTGAAGCATTTGTATTGTAACATAAACATACAAATGCCATCAATAACCAAAAAAGGAATTTTAGTTTTAATTTTACCGTTTTTGCTTCTGCCGTTCTTTCGGGCTGATGCCGCTTCAGATATTTACGGCAGTTTCGAGGAATTAAAGCTGAATGAAGATCCTTCCGATTTTTCCATTTCAACGCGGGAGCATGACCCTTCTGTCCTCATATTAGCTATACACGGTGGAGGCATAGAGCCGGGGACCAGTGAGTTAGCCAGAGAAATTGCCGAAAACCGGAGTTTATATTTATTTGAAGGGTTAAAATCAGCCGGTAATGCGGCTCTGCATTTGACAAGTTCGCATTTCGATGAACCTAAGGCCGTGCAAATGGTGAAAGAGCACTCTAATGTCATTTCATTGCACGGTTACGGCAGTGATGATAAAAAGATAAAAATCGGCGGTACAGACAGAGAACGAGCCGAACTTTTGACCGATGTGCTGAAACGGCACGGGTATCCTGCCGTTCTTCTTGGTATAAATGATAAATATGCAGGCGTCAGTCCGAACAACCTTGCCAATCAATCTTCATCCGGATTGAGTATCCAAATCGAAATGAGCACCGGCTTCAGAACATCACTATTTGACACTTTTACGCTGAAAAGCAGAGCATCCACACAAAATAAGACCTTTTATCAATTCACAAAAACGATTTCTGATTTTATCAGTGACAATTATTAATAAGCACGCCTATTTTGTCGGCGGGGCTTTTTCTTTTGAAATTTATGAAACTTTAAGTTCTTAAGATCGTATACATAATTGACAGGATGAAAGAAAAGAGGTGGGCAAATGAAAGTGATGATCGGGTCTATCATTCTTCTTGTCATCATCGGATTCGGTTTATGGCTGATGCTTAGTCCAATCTTTAAACAAGTGGGAAGCGGAGCCAAAAAATTAAAAAAGTCATGGGAGGAAGAAGATCAGCATGAGCGAAAATAAGCGCGGAAACACAAAAAAAATTCTCGGCGGTGTGATTATAGGTGCAGCCCTTTTAATTGCGGGCGTCACAGCGTCACTATTCATTGAAAAAATACCGAACGGTTATGTCGGGGTTGTATACTCACCGAATGGCGGGGTAAAATCCGACACATTGGACCAAGGCTGGCACTTAGTCGGATTATTTAATAAAGTAACGGAATACCCGGTGCGTATGCAGACAGTGAATAATGAAAATATAAAAGTGGCAACCTCTGACGGTAAAAATATTGAAATGGATATCGCTTACAACTATGTCGTGCAGCCTGATAAAGTAGTCGATCTGTTTAACAAATTCGGGGCGGTAGATGTGGAAACGATCGAAAATACATATTTAAAAACAAGGCTGTGGGATGCGGCGCGAAAATCAATCAGCAAATACTCGGTTATTGACACATACGGGCAAAAATCTGCAGAAGCCGCTGCCGATGTTCAAAAGAGATTTGCTGATGATATGAAGAGTCTTGGATTTTTAATTGATGATCTGACGCTTGGCGTACCAAAGCCGGATAAAGCCACACAGGAAGCCATCGATGCAAGGGTGAAGTCTTCACAGGAACTTGAACGGACACAAACTGAAATTAAAATAGCCGAAGCCGAAGCGAAAAAGAAAAAAATTGAAGCGGAAGGGATCGCTGACTATAACGAAATCATAAAGAAATCAATGTCCGATGAAATGATCAAATATAAATGGATTGAAAAATGGGACGGAAAAACGCCGAAAGCGACAGGCACAGACTCACTGCTGCAGCTGCCGCTGGACGATCAGAAGCAAAAGTAAATAGAGAAGGAGGCGATTGCCTCCTTTTTATGTTTTTTCCTGAGGGTCTTTTTCCGGCACTAATTCTTCAGACGCCTCGGTTTGATAGCTCCATAGCGTGCTATCCGTCTCTGTTGTGTCCTGATAATCTTCGGGAAGTACATATTGCTGCAAATACCGGTGAAAAAATGCCTCAAAAACAGAAATGCAAAGTGCAGAGATAACCGATGCCGCGGCAGGAGAGACATTAAACCCGCCAATGTTCATCAGGAATATCCATAATATAATGAATGAAATTCCGAAATCAGCTGCAACGGCTGTGAAATTGCTTGTTCTCGGCAGAATCATGCAATCACCCGCAAAATAAGTGATTAAACTTAAGATCACTGTAATAAACAGAACGTTTAAAAAGGTTACTTGGTACATAAGATCCAGAACAATGTACAGTAAAGCAAGTGTGAGCGCCGTTTTAGAAGCGAAAGCAATTACGTGTTTCATTTGAACCACCTTCGTTATTTCGTTTAGTCTTCATTGTAAGCAATCCGCAAATTTTTAAACTGGTATATAGTGGTTATAAAGTAAAATGTGAATAGACATCACAGGATTCACAAGTTAAAATATGTAAAAAGGGGGATGCAAATGAAAAAATACTGGATATGTATTGCTGTTTTTTTATTATGTTTTAGCGGAATACACTCAGCTAAAGCGGCTACCACTGAATTCGGATCAAAAACAAGCTTCACTTTGGAGGGAAACGCAAAAGAGTTTCATATTGAAAATCCGGGGACTGTAGCTGCCGACGATTATTTTTTAGGCTATAAGTTCACCATAATGAACAACTCTTCGTGCGGTTTAAGCATGAAACTCCAGCGGATGGCGCTGAACGGAAATTTTTATACATTAAGTTCTAAAAACTACAGCGGCAGCTGGCTAAACCTCAGTGCCCAGGATAAAAAATCAATTGATCCGTATCACAAATACAGGATTCTGGTTGAAAGTTCTTCAAACGTCTGTGGTCCCGTCTATATTAAAGGGTTTTACGGTGTAGAATATTATCATTTTGATTGAAAATAGATACTCGCTAAAGGCAGCGGGTTTTTTTATATTTATATTTAACTTATTGCACTATGTACTAAATATTCATACATAAATTTTTGACGTACCCGCCCAAAGAAAAGATAAAAAAACAAATTCATCACGCACAAATATATAAAAAGTTGAAAAATGGATGAAAAGTTTCTTGAGGGAAACATTATTAGTTGACTTCAAAAGTGTGATGTCGGATAATAAGAATGTAAGTTTTTCCTCCTTAGCAGGTTCGTTTCTTAAGCCAGGGCGAATCTGCTTTTTTTATGCAAAAAAACCCCTCTGTAAGGGGTTTTTTACGATAAATGAAGTTTAATAGAATTAATGGACGGCTCTGAATACGCCGATCACTTTCCCCAAAATGCTTACGTTTTGCAGGATAATCGGCTCCATCGTCGGATTTTCCGGCTGCAGCCGCACATAATTGTCTTCTTTATAGAAGCGCTTAACCGTCGCTTCATCATCTTCGGTCATAGCTACGACGATTTCTCCGTTATTGGCCGTGTTCTGCTGTTTGACAATGACGTAATCTTTGTCAAAAATGCCGGCGTCAATCATACTTTCTCCCATGATTTCTAACATAAAGACATGTTCGCCCGGAGGAACCATCCGGTCAGGAAGCGGAAAATACTCGTCGATATTTTCAACAGCCGTAATCGGAATACCCGCCGTCACTTTCCCGATGACCGGAACGTTTACGACCTGGCTTTTCGGAATATGGACTTCTTCTTCATCCAATACCTCAATCGCCCTCGGTTTAGTAGGGTCCCGTCTGATCAGGCCTTTTGTCTCCAGCCGCGCCAAATGGCCGTGCACGGTTGAACTGGAAGCCAGTCCTACTGCTTCTCCTATCTCTCTTACAGAAGGCGGATATCCTTTCGTTTTTACCTCTTCTTTAATAAAACGCAGGATATCAAGCTGCCTTTTTGATAGCTTCGTCATATTTCGCACCTCAAAACGTCGATTTTAAGTAGATTATAGCATGATTTTCCTGACAGTACAAACATAGGTTCGAAAAAAACGATTGACAGAAACATTTGTTCGTATATACTGAAAGATATAAAAAGCGAACAAACATTCTTATCGGAGGTTATTTACATGGCGAAAGAATCTATCATATTTGTCGGGCTGTTTACTGCGATTTTAAGTGCCGCTATTTTACTTGTCTCATGTGCGGGAAATGATCAGTCCCTCAGCCAATATGTTAAAATAAAGGTTCAGGACGGCGATACACTCTGGTCACTTGCGGATCATGTAGCAGAAAAGAAACACATTAATAAAGAAGATTTCATTGAGTGGGTGACGGAGAATAATCATCTCCAAACTGCTGATATAAAGCCCGGAGACGAACTTATTCTTCCGGTTAAGAAGAAGCATCCGGCCGTATATCAGCTGGCCATTGTCAATTAGAGAGGAAAGAGAGAAATGAAGGCGCTCATTTATGCCCGCGTAAGCACAAACAAAGAACAGCAGCAAACGTCATTAAAAAGACAGGAAGAAGAGCTCAGTGAGATCGCTGCTGCAAACGGCATGGAAGTCGTGAAAGTCATTTCTGAGAAAGCCAGCGGTTATGAAATGGATCGCGACGGAGTATTTGAAATGCTTGATGAAATTAAAAAATCACATATTGACGCGATATTGGTGCAGGACGAAACGAGATTGGGAAGAGGAAACGCCAAGATTGCGCTTTTGCATTGTATTTACAGGGAGAACGTAAAGATATATACGACGGCTCATAAAGGTGAACTGGAGCTTTCCGAAGCTGATTCGATGGTACTTGAAATCGTCAGTATTGTTGAGGAATATCAAAGGAAAATTCACAATATGAAAATCCGGCGGGGAATGAAAAGAGCCGTGAAAAACGGCTACAAACCTGAACGGAATCTGAAAAACAGACATGAAAACAGCGGAAAAGAAAAAAAAGAGGTTCCGGTTTCGGAAATTATCAGGCTGAGAGCCAACAAGCTTACCTTTGCAGAAATCGCAGCGACCCTAAGAGGATTCGGCTATGACGTGTCCAAAGCCACGGTTCACCGGCGGTTTCAGGAATATACCGCAGACACAGAAGGCAGCTGACGCGCATCAGTTGTAAAAAAGACTGCGTTTTAGTAGTATATAATCAACACGCACCAAAGGAGCTTATTATGATTTCTAAAGAAAAAATCGCAAGAATTAACGAATTGGCTCAAAAAGCTAAATCAAACACGATAACGGATGAGGAAAAAGCTGAACAGCAAAAGCTTCGCCAGGAGTATTTGAAAGGATTCCGCTCCTCAATGAAAAATACGTTAAAGAGCGTAAAAGTGATTGATCCGGAAGGCAACGATGTCACCCCTGAAAAATTAAAAAGAGAACAACAGAAAAATAATCTTCACTAAACAGAAAGAATACGGCAATACGTATTCTTTTTTCGTATATACTAATATCAGGATGTGCTTTACGACAATTTTCAACAAGTTTATCTCAAATTTAAGCTGAAAGAGTTGAGAAAAAGTCAGCATCGCTTTATGATGAAAAGGTACAACAATAAGGAAGGGGATTATAATGGATACAATTGAAAAGAAATCAGTTGCCACCATTCGTACACTATCTATAGACGCAATTGAAAAAGCGAATTCCGGACACCCGGGCATGCCGATGGGAGCCGCTCCGATGGCATACACGCTGTGGACGAAATTTATGAATGTAAATCCGCAGAATCCGGGCTGGTTTAACCGCGACCGCTTTGTTTTATCAGCAGGCCACGGTTCAATGCTTTTATACAGCATGCTGCATTTAAGCGGATATGACCTCAGCATTGAAGACTTGAAACAGTTCCGTCAATGGGGAAGCAAAACACCGGGACATCCGGAGTTCGGGCATACAGCCGGAGTAGACGCAACGACCGGGCCGCTTGGACAGGGTATTGCAATGGCAGTGGGAATGGCAATTGCAGAACGCCATCTGGCTGAGACATATAACCGTGATTCATTCAACGTAGTTGATCATTATACATACAGTATTTGCGGAGACGGCGATTTAATGGAAGGCATTTCTTCCGAAGCCGCTTCTCTTGCAGGCCATCTTGAATTAGGCCGCCTGATCGTATTATACGATTCTAATGACATTTCCTTAGACGGCGATTTAGACCGCTCTTTCTCTGAAAATGTAAAGCAGCGTTTTGAAGCAATGAACTGGGAAGTTCTTTATGTTGAGGACGGAAACAACATCGCTGAATTGACGGCTGCCATTGAAAAAGCGCGCCAGAATGATAAAAAACCGACTTTGATTGAAGTGAAAACCACGATCGGTTTCGGTTCTCCAAACCGCGCGGGCACATCCGGCGTCCACGGTGCTCCGTTAGGACTAGAAGAGAGCAAGCTGACAAAAGAAGCGTATGCTTGGACGTTTGAAGAAGATTTTTATGTTCCGGAAGAAGTATACGGGCATTTCAATCAAGCTGTAAAAGAAGCCGGCTCGAAAAAAGAACAGGAATGGAATGAACTGTTCGCGGCTTATAAAGAAAAATATCCTGAACTTGCTGAACAGCTGTCACTCGGCATAAAAGGCGAGCTTCCTAAAGACTGGGATCAGGAAGTTCCCGTTTATGAAAAAGGCAGCAGCCTTGCTTCCCGCGCATCTTCAGGTGAGGTGCTGAACGGGATCGCCAAGAAAATTCCTTTCTTTGTCGGGGGATCTGCTGACCTTGCGGGTTCAAATAAAACGACAATCAAAAATGGAGGAGACTTCACGGCCAAAGACTACGCCGGGAAAAACTTCTGGTTCGGTGTCCGTGAATTTGCGATGGGCGCTGCATTAAACGGAATGGCGCTTCACGGCGGCCTCCGCGTATTTGGCGGCACATTCTTTGTATTCTCTGATTATTTAAGACCTGCCATTCGTCTGGCATCATTGATGGGACTCCCTGTCACTTATGTATTCACGCATGACAGTATTGCCGTAGGAGAAGACGGGCCGACTCACGAACCGATTGAGCAGCTTGCTTCTTTACGCGCACTTCCTAACCTATCTGTGATCAGACCTGCTGACGGAAATGAAACCGCAGCTGCATGGAAGGTTGCCGTTCAAAGCCAAGATCATCCGACAGCTCTTGTATTGACACGCCAAAACCTGCCGACGATTGATCAGCAGGCTGAAGAAGCGTATGCGGGCGTGGAAAAAGGGGCTTATATCGTTTCCAAAGCCCAAACGGAATCACCGGCCGCTCTTCTTTTAGCGACAGGTTCTGAAGTCGGACTTGCGATCGAAGCTCAAGCGAAACTGGCTGAAGAAAACATTCACGTATCTGTAGTCAGCATGCCGAGCTGGGACCGCTTTGAAAAACAATCGGCTGAGTACAAAAACAGCGTGCTTCCTCCGAATGTGACGAAACGTCTTGCGATCGAAATGGGTTCAAGCTTCGGATGGGGCAAATTTACCGGTCTTGAAGGAGACGTTCTCGCAATTGACCGTTTCGGTGCTTCAGCTCCGGGAGAAACAATTATGAAAGAATACGGGTTTACTGCAGAAAACGTAGTTGACCGCGTGAAAAAACTTCTAAACAAATAACGAGACAAAAGAGGATGAGTCAAATCATCCTCTTTTTCCTGTTTATGCGACAAAAATAGAAGGGGCGGCGTAACAGTAATAGACAATTCTTTCTTTTCTCCTTTTGTATAATAGAAAGCAATAACGAAGCGCTCTAAAAGGGGATGAGGAAATGGAACGTCATTACTATACGCACCTGATAAAGGATGAGTTTGCGAACCACTACTTCGGGCGGGAAACGGCTATGTTTGAGTTGTTTCGAGACTATCATTGGACAGATCTGACACCCCAGGAATATCAAATGACAGAAAAGCAAGTTCAATATATAACGGAACCGATTCCGGTGATACATATGCATCAGCGGCTCCAGCTGCATTTAAACCGAATGAGTTACAGCCGTTTGGATTCCATTTACCGGCTTACACTGCCCGGAGAAAAGGGCCGCGCCACCTTCATGATGAAAGACAGTTTAATTGAGATTGCGGCTTCGGGAGATTATGAGGCGGAAACGATTTTCTTTGAGATTCTGCGTAAAATCAGCCCCTGTTTTCTTGCAATGGATTTCAAGACACGGCGCTACGGGTGGTTAAATCCGGTCAGAGAAAGAAATTTTGTCTAAAAACGAGGAAAAAGAGATGTAAATGTTGTATAATAGCCTTTGGTTTAGTACACTTTAAACTAGACAACATGAAGGAGGAAATAAAATGACTTTATGGGTTGGCATCCTAGTGGGCGTTGTCGCATTGCTCATAGGTGTTGCACTCGGGTTTTTTATTGCTCGTAAATATATGATGAGCTATTTGAAAAAGAATCCGCCTATTAATGAACAAATGTTACGCATGATGATGATGCAAATGGGAATGAAACCTTCTCAAAAGAAAATTAATCAAATGATGAAAGCCATGAATAATCAAGCGAAATAATACGTACAGATTATGATATAGAGATACATGGTTATAAAAATAAAAAACCCGGAGAGGGTTTTTTATTTTGGCGTCATGTTTCACCCCAACTGCCGGTGTGCAGTTCTTTTTGGTATTGTATGAGAAGGTGGTCAAGCTCCTGGCTGAGTTCTATCGTAATGTTTGATGTCATTCCGTTTGTCATGACGATTTTAAGCAGCTCTGCCCGTTTTTTTTCAATTTCATTTAATAGATGCTCTCTAATCACAGGGATATATCCTTTCATACATAAATCTTTCACCTGAGTCGCTATTATTATATCCACATTTATACTGTTTTTCAAATAAGAAGGAGTATAATATCTCGATGTCAAATTAAATTATATAAGCTTTTTCTATAAAAAGTAATCCTTCTCGGGAAAGTGTTAAAAAAATGAAATGATTTTGTCATAACTCGAAGGGAGTGTGTCATCGTGAGTTTTAATTACTTTCTGACGTTTGGGGCCGGATTTCTGTCTTTCATTTCTCCATGCTGTCTGCCGCTGTACCCCGCCTTTTTATCTTACATAACTGGTGTCAGTATGGACGAGGTGAAAACAGAAAAGGTGATGCTGCAAAAGCGTGGCCTCGTGCATACACTTTGTTTTTTGCTTGGTTTCTCCGTGATTTTTATCGCATTGGGATATGGAACTTCGTTTATCGGCAGTTTTTTTACCCAATATCATGAAGCAATCCGCCAGTTTGGCGCTATCATGCTGATCCTTTTCGGGCTGATTACTGCTGGCGTGTTTCAGCCGAAATTCATGATGAAAGAGCGGCGCATTCACTTTAAGCGCCGTCCGGAGGGGTTTATCGGTTCGGTTCTGATCGGTCTTGCGTTTGCAGCCGGATGGTCGCCGTGCAGCGGGCCTATTTTAGGAGCCGTGTTTTCGCTGGCAAATACAAATCCTTCTTCAGCAGTGCCGTATATGTTTTTATATGTTCTCGGATTTGCGATTCCTTTTCTTGTTCTTTCATTTTTTATTACCAGAATGAATTGGATTCGCAAGCATCAGCTGCTGATCATGAAAATCGGCGGCATTCTTATGATTCTGATCGGAGTTATGCTGTTTTTTAACTGGATGAGCTACATTCTGATCGTTCTGTCAAATCTTTTCGGAGGATTTACGGGTCTGTAACGGATTAATAACTTTTGAACTATTATATACCCTTTCGTTTTTGGTACAATAAGACTAGTTAATGTTAAATATGTGGAGGGGAATATGACACGAGTTTTAGTTGTAGATGACGCCAAGTTCATGAGGGTGAAAATCAGAGAGATTCTGGAATCGGCAAATTACACAGTGGCCGGGGAAGCGGCTGACGGGGAGGAAGCCCTGGCAGTATATCAAAAAATCCGTCCCGACCTGGTGACAATGGATATTACCATGCCGGTCAAAAACGGTATACAGGCGCTGCAGGATATTTTAGCTTTTGACCCGAAAGCCCGGATCATCATGTGCACCGCCATGCGGCAGCAGCGGATCGTTCTGGAAGCGATTGAATTAGGCGCTAAAGACTTTATCGTTAAACCGTTTGAAGCATCTAAAGTGCTGGAGGCCGTAGGCCGGGTAACGGGAACGTAAACGTGTTCTCTTTTCAAATTGGTTTTTTTTATGTTTTTGGAGTATAGTATATAGTATCAAACTCCGTGCAAGCAAAGGAATGATAAAGATGATGATTATAATTTCATCCGTTATTGCAGCGGCCATGGCAATTTCCGTGATGATCGTCAGGATTAAAGCCTCCGACAAGCCCGCTTCACCTAAAAAAATAATTCTCCCGCCGATTTTCATGAGTACGGGAGCGCTTATGTTCCTTTTTCCGATTTTCAGAGTGACGGGCGAAGAATTTTTGGAGGCCATTACGCTGGGCGTGATCTTCTCTATTTTTCTGATTAAAACATCTAAATTTGAGATTAAAAATAATGAAATCTATTTAAAACGGTCAAAAGCGTTTGTGTTTATCCTGATTGGTTTGCTGGTTATCAGAATCGCTATGAAATCCATTTTGAGCACGACGATTGATTACGGAGCTTTAAGCGGAATGTTTTGGATTCTGGCTTTCGGAATGATTGTCCCGTGGCGCATCGCGATGTTTATGTCTTACCGCAAACTTTCTAATGAACTGAAGACCGCTGATATTCAGATGAATTAAAACCTTTCCGGCGGACGGAAAGGTTTTTTATTTGAGCAGGGCTTGATAAGGAGTAAGATCAATCTGTTTTTCGCGGAGATGCTTTTTTAAAAATTGATGATCACGCTTAGGAGTGGCGAGTATGTAACCCCTGATGATTAAATCACGGTTTATTTGTTCAGCTTCCTCCGCTAAGGAAAGTTCACCGATTTTTCCGGCGATTTTCGCTTTGGCTACATCCCGAAAGAGCTCCGGTACGGGAGCGACCAATTCATCCAAAAACGCCTTGTCACCCGCATTCCATAAGTGCCTGCTTTTTTCAATATAATAGTCCTGCCAATCCAGTTCTGACCGGCCGTCTTCTTTCGGTAAGCGTTTTAAAAATTTTCGAAACATAAAAAACCCGCCGATAGACAGCAATCCGATCATCACGATGACCCAAAATAAAATAAACCACATAAACCAGCCTTCTAGCATTGTTCTATCTCCTCCTTACTTTAACCATATTGTAAACGAAGACAGAATAGAAGAACACATGAAAAAAAGAATAGAAAAAATGATAGATGTCCAGTCATTCCGGTTGCTAGAACATATTCTATCGTATAGTGATTCTGCTATTTGGCCATGGGAGATTCACTTTTAGGGTATATGACTGATATGACCGGACAAAAAAGCCGCTTCCATTGAGGGATGAAAGCGGCTTTTTTATGTTATAGAGGAAATTGAAAGGAAAATGAGGAAGGAGTCTCATTTGGCTCCTTGTTCATGGAGACGGTCAGAATTTGGTTGGTGAAATCAGTGAAAATATGTTTGTCATTCAGATAAAAAGGAAGCACCATTTGTTTGTTTAACGTCCGTTCAAGCGTTTTAACAGAGAGCATAAACTCATTTCCCGAAAGAGTGACGGTGATCGCTTGCACCTGCTTCAGCGCCGTCAGGTCGGCTTCAATGATATATTGACGGCTTGTTTCATATAGATCGATCGGCAGCGTCTCGTCATACCAAGCATACGGGTCCTCGTAAAACTGCCGCAGCCATTCTTCCGTATCATCAAATTCTTCAGCGTTTTTTGAGTGATTCATGGAAGCATTCCTCCATATTAAAAAGCCTTGCTATAACGTATGCAGAAGCTTTAAATGGGTGAATGGCACAAAAAAACAGACACCGGGGTCTGTTTTACATATCGTGGCTTGTATTATGTTTTTGTCTTGTATGGTTGCGGTTTTTTACTTTTTTGCTTCCGCTCAGCGGTTCAGGCTGGCCGGGGTTATGGCCCTTCGGAGCATTTTTATGCATATCTTTACTTGTATTTTTATTTGTCATGTTAAAGCCTCCTTTTTAAGGTGTTCCGGCTATTGGTTTGTTTTTCTTTTTTTATTGTTCTGCCGTTCTTCTTCCGTCAGGACGAGCTGGTCATTTTCTATATATCCCGCGCCTTTGCCTTGGCTTTTCGCATCATTCATGCCGTTAATTACATGATTGGCTTTCCGTTTTACCATGATCATCACCTCAACATTAATATGGCTCTTTACAGCCCGTTGTATGAGGCGGAAAATCGGACAAAATTTACCGAAAATCATGCTGATAAGACGATCTTATTGTATTTAATAAAAACATTGATATTTACTTATGTATGATTTTATACTAAGATGAAATTGTGAGAAAATTGTGATGGAATGTGAACATTCATCTAAAGAACGATCTTGATCATTGAAGGGGGATTTTGGAGAATGACAAATCAGCAAAAAGTCGCAACACAAGACGTTTTCCAAGCAAGAAAAACATTTTCTTCAAATGGGAAAACATACAACTACTATTCATTAAAAGCATTGGAAGACGCAGGGGTCGGCAATGTTTCAAAACTTCCTTATTCTATTAAGGTTCTTTTGGAATCCGTTTTGCGTCAGGTAGACGGACGCGTCATTACAAAAGAACATGTTGAAAATTTAGCAAGATGGGGTACTGCTGAATTAAAAGATATCGATGTGCCGTTTAAACCGTCACGGGTTATTCTACAGGACTTTACCGGCGTTCCGGCCGTAGTTGACCTGGCATCTTTAAGAAAAGCCATGGCCTCTGTCGGCGGAGACCCTGATAAAATCAATCCTGAAATTCCGGTTGACCTGGTCATTGACCACTCCGTACAAGTCGACAAAGCCGGTACGGAAGACGCGTTAGCCATTAATATGGACTTAGAATTCGAAAGAAATGCAGAACGTTATAAATTTTTAAGCTGGGCAAAGAAAGCGTTTAACAATTATCAGGCCGTTCCGCCTGCAACAGGTATCGTTCACCAGGTAAACCTTGAGTTTTTGGCAAGTGTTGTCCATACGAAAGAGGAAGACGGAGAACTTGTGACATATCCTGATACTTTGGTGGGAACAGATTCCCATACAACAATGATTAACGGAATCGGCGTCCTCGGCTGGGGTGTCGGCGGTATTGAGGCGGAAGCGGGAATGCTCGGCCAGCCTTCATATTTCCCTGTTCCTGAGGTCATCGGCGCGAAACTTGTCGGAAAATTGCCTAACGGAACGACGGCGACTGACTTGGCGCTGAAAGTCACTCAAGTGCTGCGTGAAAAAGGCGTAGTCAATAAATTTGTTGAATTCTTCGGTCCTGGTGTTGCTGAGCTTCCGCTTGCGGATCGGGCGACTATTGCCAATATGGCGCCGGAATACGGAGCGACTTGCGGATTCTTCCCGGTTGACGAGGAAGCACTTTCTTACCTGCGTCTGACCGGCCGTGAAGAAGAGCAGATCGATATTGTGGAAGCATACTGCCGCAGCAACGGTTTATTCTATACGCCTGACGCGGAAGAGCCGATTTTTACAGACGTTGTGGAAATTGATCTGTCTAAAATCGAAGCGAACCTTTCAGGCCCGAAACGTCCGCAGGATTTAATCCCGCTTTCCGTTATGCAGGAAACGTTTAAAAAACATCTTGTCAGCCCGGCCGGAAACCAAGGATTCGGAGCGGATGCTGCTGAAGAGAACAAAGAAATTTCATTTAAACTTAACAGCGGTGAAGATGCGGTTATGAAAACAGGGGCGATTGCAATCGCCGCTATTACAAGCTGTACGAATACATCAAACCCTTATGTATTAATCGGTGCCGGATTGGTAGCCAAAAAAGCGGTAGAATTAGGATTGAAAGTGCCGAATTATGTGAAAACTTCACTTGCACCGGGGTCTAAGGTTGTTACTGGATACTTAGTCAACTCAGGCCTGCTTCCTTACATGAAGGAGCTCGGCTTTAACCTTGTAGGGTATGGCTGTACGACATGTATCGGGAACTCCGGCCCGCTTTCTCCAGAGATTGAAGAAGCGGTTGCTAAAAATGATCTCTTGATCACTTCTGTCCTGTCGGGTAACAGAAACTTTGAAGGCCGGATCCATCCGCTTGTCAAAGGAAACTACCTTGCGTCACCGCCGCTTGTTGTCGCATACGCATTGGCAGGAACTGTAAACATCAACCTGAAAACGGACCCGATCGGTGTCGGAAATGACGGACAAAATGTTTATTTCGATGACATCTGGCCGTCCATGGATGAAATCAATTCTCTCGTCAAACAGACTGTTACGCCGGAATTATTCCGCAAAGAGTATGAAACGGTATTTGACGACAACCAGCGCTGGAACGAAATCGAAACGACGGATGAAGCGCTGTATAAGTGGGACCAGGATTCCACTTACATTCAAAACCCGCCGTTCTTTGAGGAAATGTCTGTAGAGCCGGGAAAAGTTGAGCCTTTAAGAGGACTTCGCGTTGTCGGCAAATTCGGAGATTCCGTGACGACTGACCACATTTCTCCGGCCGGAGCGATCGGAAAAGACACACCGGCGGGCAAATACCTGCAGGAAAAAGGCGTTTCTCCTCGTGACTTTAACTCTTACGGCTCACGCCGCGGAAACCATGAAGTCATGATGAGAGGAACATTCGCCAATATCCGCATTAAAAACCAAATCGCACCGGGTACAGAAGGCGGATACACAACACATTGGCCTACCGGGGAAGTGACATCTATTTATGATGCCTGCATGCGGTATAAAGAAGATAAAACGGGTCTTGTCGTCCTGGCCGGAAAAGATTACGGAATGGGCTCTTCACGTGACTGGGCTGCAAAAGGAACAAATCTGCTCGGCATCAGAACAGTTATTGCCGAAAGCTTTGAAAGAATTCACAGAAGCAACCTCGTCTTCATGGGTGTGCTGCCGCTCCAGTTCAAACAGGGTGAAAACGCGGATACACTCGGCTTAACCGGTAAGGAAGTCATTGAGGTGGATGTTGATGAATCTGTACGTCCGCGCGACTTGCTGACTGTCAGAGCAATCAGTGAAGACGGTACGGTAAAAACGTTTGAAGTCGTTGTCCGTTTTGACAGTGAAGTGGAAATTGATTACTATCGCCACGGCGGCATTTTACAAATGGTGCTTCGCGATAAAATGAAACAGTAGCAGAATGAACAAAGGAGAGAAAGCAGTCTGCTTTCTCTCTTTTTATGCGGGAGGCCTTAAGATGCTTGCGAAATGGCTGGGCGGAATGTTACTTATCGGGTTGTTAGTGTATGCGGGCTGGAATATTTATTCTGTGCAAAAAAGTCCGAAAGAAGGGACAGAAGAAGGGATGAAAGCCCCTGACTTTACACTTGATACATTGTCAGGAAAAAGTATCTCCCTTTCTGATTATAAAGGAAAAAAAGTGCTCCTCAATTTCTGGGCGACGTGGTGCAAGCCGTGCAGAATGGAAATGCCCGATATGCAGGAGCTGCAGAAAGAATATCCTGATATTGCGGTAGCAGCCGTTAATTTTACATCCTCTGAAAAAAATATACAGGCTGTGAAATCATTTGCTGATCATTATCAGCTGACCTTTCCTATTCTGATTGACAAAAGCGGAATTAACGGGGATTTCAACGTGCTTTCTTATCCGACAACATACATATTAGACGAAAAAGGAACCATTCAGCACATTCGCGTAGGCACGATGACAAAAAAAGAAATGAAAGAAAAACTGGATCTCAAATAGAGGTTCAGTTTTTTTATTGTAAAGGGCTTAGGTTTTGAAAAATTGGAAAAAATGAATGAAAACACGGAGGTGAGAAGATTGAAAAAAATGCGAAAACGTTCTTTTCATGAATTGGTTATGGAAAATAAACGTGAGCTGATGACCAATACGGAATATTTGAATCAGCTTGAAGAAAAGCTG
Source organism: Bacillus sp. JK62 (assembly GCF_053663455.1). NCBI lineage: Bacteria > Bacillati > Bacillota > Bacilli > Caryophanales > Bacillaceae > Bacillus > Bacillus sp. JK62. The sequence continues at coordinate 317,007 of NZ_JBSJQA010000006.1, read as the reverse complement.
GAGCAGCGGTTCAAACAAAAATAACCTTTAATTTGCAGTCATGTTTACACCTCCTTTTGCAAAATATACTCTTAAGGAGGGATGAACATGGGCATAAACAAGAAAGACGGCCAGCCGCAATACGCTCCGAGCCACTTAGGGACAAAACCCGTTAAATATAAACGCAATAAAGGGGAAAAGTTTCATGACAAGTCAAACGGACATCCGATTGTCATGCAGACGAAAGGCGAATAACATCATCAAAGGAGAGCAGACATTATGACAAACAATGATCAAAAACCGAATCCGGATGACCGTTCCGATAACGTTGAAAAGCTGCAGGATATGGTGCAGAATACAATTGAAAATATAGAAGAAGCGAAAGAATCAATGGAATTTGCGACAGATGAGGAAAAACAGCGCATTCAAGAGAAGAATGCCAGACGCAATGAAAGCATTGAATCGTTCCGCAGTGAAATTCAGGATGAATCGGCTGCAAGAGAAAACGGCTATCAATCATAATAAAAACCAGGGAAACCTGGTTTTTTTCTCTTTCCGGCTCGTTGTGATAAAATGGGGCTAATCTGATAAAAAGGGAGCAGAGAACGTTGCGTGTGTCAAAAAAAGAAATAGAAGTGCGTTATGCGGAAACAGATCAAATGGGTATCGTCTATCATGCCAATTACTTAGTCTGGATGGAGGTCGGCAGAACGGCGCTGATTAAGGAACTCGGATTCCTTTACAAAGATATGGAAGATAGAGGAGTGCTGTCCCCTGTATTGGATATCAGCATTTCTTATAAAAAGCCGCTCCGCTACGGAGAAACGGCTGTCGTACATACTTGGATTGAAGAATATAACGGATTTAAAACCGTTTACGGCTACCACATCTATAATCCGGATCAAGAACTTGCCATCAAAGCGACATCCTCTCATATATGCGTTGATAAAGAGAGCTTCAAACCGATTCAGTTTCGCAAGGCTTTTCCTGATTGGCATGCCGCTTACGAAAAGGCAAAAAAATAAGGAGCGGCTGCAGTTATGGCATTTGGAATTACGCGTAAGGAACTGGAAAGATGGAAGCGGGATGTATCGGAAGGTAAAATCGCTTTTTTAACGCATTACTGGCTGGACGACCGCTTTCCGGAGGCTAAGACCGTGACGAAGGCCGGTTCAAGCGATCTCAATAAACTGATCAGATGGGGAGCGGAGTACGGGCTGAAGCCGGAGTGGATTCACCATAAAAATGAATTTCCCCACTTTGACCTGCTCGGTGATACGCAAAGAAGCATATTAGAAAAAGAACGTCTGACTGATCATCTCAAAAGGTTCAGGCTGTAAAAAAAGAACGCATCCGCTGCGTTCTTTTTTTTACACGTAATCAAATACCGGCTCTTCTGCCTGATCTGAATATGTGACTGACAAATCGTGATTATCAAAGTACCATAAGTCGCTTTCTTCAATAAAAAAGGTAATGCCTTCAACTTCCGTGCTGGTGCCGATGTTCATCGGCCGGTCTTTTAAAATGCCGAGAGAAAAGCCTTTCTGAACGTTGCTGCATCCCCCGTAACGGACAAAGAAACGGACATGGTCGCCTGTTTCCAGATCGAGCTCTTCTTTGTACCAATCCAGCGCGCCTTTCGTTACTTTCATGTTCATCCGGAACACTCCCTTTTTGTTTCTCATATAAAGAAATTATCTCTATTATAAACGCATATGGCATTTTGATGTCAAAATTGAAGTTTCATCAAAACCATTTGATCTTCGGTTCTGTTTTGTTTATAATCCGTTTGATGTTTGCCCTGTGTCTGTAGATAACAAACGCGGTCAAGAGCGTCACTACGATTAATAAATAAGGGTCTTTTACAAACAGACAGTAAATAATCGTATAAATCCCTGTTAACATTGAAGACAGAGAAACAAATTTCGTAAGGAATAAAAATACGAAAAATACTGCAACCATCGTAACGAATAACAGCGGAGCATAAAACAGCAGGACGCCCCCTGATGTGGCTACGGCTTTGCCTCCTTTAAACTTTGCGAACACCGGGAATACATGGCCGACCACTGCTGCCACCCCTGCGAGAAGAGGATGAATGGGGACGTGCAGTAAATATGGGAGCGCCGCGGCCAGGGTGCCTTTTAAAATATCGGCTGCGACGACGACAGATCCCGCTTTAACGCCAAGCGTGCGAAAAGCATTTGTAGCGCCCAAATTGCCGCTTCCGTGTTCTCTAATATCGATCCCTTTCGCAAGTTTGCCTACGACTAAACCTGACGGGATGCTGCCTATTACATAGGCCAAAATAATCAATAAAGCAATCAACATCTACATTTCTCCTTTTCAATGTCCCTTCACTCTATTTTAACACGAGTTGTTACCGTCTGATGACAAGTTTTTTGAGAATTAAGCTGACAAAGCGCTTTTTTTGATTCCGGCGAAGCGGTCATGTACAATATATCAAAAGGAGATGGTAAAGATGCAAAATCCTTCAAAATCAGAGATTAAAGAAATTCTGGACCGGAGCAAACGGATCGCAGTCGTCGGGCTGTCAGACCGTCCCGACCGGACTTCTTACATGGTTTCCAAAGCGATGCAGGATGAAGGGTATGAAATTATTCCCGTCAACCCAACGATTGATGAGGCGCTTGGCGTTAAAGCCGTTGCTTCGTTAAAAGACGTGGAGGGACCGATTGATATCGTGAATGTGTTCAGACGCTCTGAGCAGCTTCCCGGCGTTGCTGAAGAATTTTTACAGACGGACGCTCCCGTTTTTTGGGCGCAGCAGGGCCTTGCAAATGAAGAAGCGTATCGCATGATTACAGACAAAGGACGGACGGCTGTTATGGATTTATGTATAAAAGTCGCCCGCGCTGTTATAAAATAGGAACAAAAAAGGCAAAAATCCTTGGCAAATCAGGGGTTTTTGCTTTTTTATTGAAAGAATACTCTTTGCGTATGATGATGAAACAGATACAATAAAGCATGAACAGCTTTTTTAGAAACCCCTTTATACAGGGGTTTGCAGTCTGTTTGCGATGGCCGGCATAAAGCTATATAATAGAAAGCGAACTCATGTTCTTATCTGCCGAAAAGGGCACCAAAAAGATGAAAAGCCGTTCGAATGTATGTCTTGCGGCCTAAAAAAACGAGCCATTCGCTTAAATATGTTGCGAAATCAAGCATATTGGTTATAATTGTGAGTCCGAGGAGAATTGGACCGAAGCTTGCGCATACTGAAAAACAAAGACATGAAAACATTTAAAAAAGAGAATGATTAAGAGCAGGTTTTTTGAAAGGGGTTTGTACGTTTGGCTAGAAAACAGCAATTTGATTACAACGAAGATGCCATACAGGTGCTTGAAGGCCTGGAAGCCGTCAGAAAACGACCGGGAATGTACATCGGTTCGACGGACGCACGCGGCCTGCACCATCTGGTATATGAGATCGTCGACAATTCCGTCGATGAAGTTCTTGCCGGCTACGGAGATCATATTATCGTAACGATACATAAGGACAACAGCATCTCTGTACAGGACAGAGGACGCGGAATGCCGACCGGGATGCATAAGCTCGGAAAGCCGACGCCGGAAGTTATTTTCACCGTGCTGCATGCCGGGGGGAAATTCGGACAGGGCGGCTATAAAACAAGCGGCGGTCTGCATGGTGTCGGCGCATCTGTCGTAAACGCATTATCGGAGTGGCTGACAGTTACTATTGAGCGTGACGGATATGTTTATAAACAGCGGTTTGAAAACGGCGGCAAGCCCGTGACTTCACTTGAAAAAATCGGAACGACCAAAAAAACGGGAACGCTTACCCATTTTAAACCTGATCCGTCAATGTTCAGCGCAACGGTTTATAATTTTGACACGCTGTCAGAACGTCTGCGCGAATCGGCTTTCTTGTTAAAAGGTTTGAAAATAGAATTAATTGATGAACGGAACGGCGTAAAAGAAGTATTTTATTATGAGAACGGAATTGAAGCATTTGTCGCTTATTTAAACGAGGAAAAAGACGCTTTATGCGAAGTGGTGTCCTTTGAAGGCGAGCATCATGACATTGAAGTCGATTTCGCGTTTCAGTTTAATGACGGGTATTCAGAAAATATGCTGTCATTCGTTAATAACGTCAGAACAAAGGACGGCGGCACCCACGAATCAGGAGCCAAAACGGCAATGACAAGAGCGTTTAACGAGTATGCGCGAAAGGTCGCCCTTTTAAAAGAGAAAGACAAGAATCTTGAAGGCGCCGATATCAGGGAAGGTTTGTCCGCAATCATTTCCGTCCGTATCCCGGAGGAACTGCTGCAATTTGAAGGCCAGACGAAAGGGAAGCTCGGCACAAGTGAGGCGAGATCCGCCGCGGATGCCGTCATTTCCGAGAATCTTGCTTATTTCTTGGAAGAAAACCGCGATACGGCAACCCTGCTTGTCAAAAAAGCGATTAAAGCAAGCCAGGCCCGTGAAGCGGCCCGTAAAGCGAGAGAAGAAGCGAGAAGCGGCAAAAAGCGCAAAAAATCAGAAGCGACGCTGAGCGGAAAACTCACACCGGCCGGTTCCAGAAATCCGGCGAAGAATGAATTGTATCTGGTGGAGGGAGACTCTGCGGGAGGTTCTGCAAAACAGGGAAGAGACCGGAAATTCCAAGCCGTGCTGCCCCTTCGCGGAAAGGTCATCAATACAGAGAAAGCAAAGCTTGCAGACATCTTCAAAAATGAAGAAATCAATACGATTATTCATGCGATCGGCGGCGGTGTCGGCGCAGATTTTGATATAGACGACATCAACTATGACAAGATCATCATCATGACGGACGCAGATACCGACGGCGCGCACATTCAAGTCTTGCTGTTAACGTTTTTCTACCGCTATATGAAACCTTTAATCGAGCATGGAAAAGTCTTCATCGCCCTTCCGCCTCTTTACAAAGTGAGCAAAGGAAGCGGCAAGAAAGAGATTATTGAATATGCTTGGTCCGACGAAGAAATGGACGGCGTTTTAAAGAAAGTCGGCAAAGGGTATACCATCCAGCGCTATAAAGGTCTGGGAGAAATGAACGCAGACCAGCTCTGGGAAACGACGATGAATCCCGAATCGCGAACGCTCGTCAGAGTCAAGATCGACGATGCGGCACGGGTAGAGCGCCGTGTAACGACATTAATGGGAGACAAAGTAGAACCGAGAAGAAAATGGATTGAAAAGAATGTTGCCTTCGGATTAGATGAGGAAAGCAATATTTTAGAAAATGAAAACTTGTCGGTCGCTGAGGAGGTTTAATAGTGGCACAGCCAGAATTATTTCATGATTTACCGTTAGAAGAAGTAATCGGCGACCGTTTCGGACGCTACAGTAAATACATTATTCAAGACAGGGCGCTGCCCGACGCTCGTGACGGTTTAAAGCCGGTGCAGCGGAGAATTTTATACGCCATGCACGCAGACGGAAATACATTCGATAAAAATTTCCGTAAAGCGGCGAAAACGGTCGGAAACGTTATCGGTAATTATCATCCGCACGGTGACAGCTCTGTTTATGAAGCGATGGTGCGGATGAGCCAGGATTGGAAAGTGCGGAATGTGCTGATTGAGATGCACGGCAATAACGGAAGCATTGACGGTGATCCGCCGGCTGCCATGCGTTATACGGAAGCGAGATTATCTTCTATCGCGTCAGAGCTTTTGCGTGATATTGATAAAAATACGGTTGAATTCGTTCCGAACTTTGATGACACCAGTAAAGAGCCGGTTGTTTTGCCCGCCATGTTCCCTAACTTGCTTGTCAACGGATCAACCGGGATTTCAGCGGGCTATGCGACTGATATTCCCCCTCATCATCTGGGTGAGGTCATTGATGCCGTCATTAAACGGATTGAATCTCCGGATTGCACCGTCGATGACTTGATGCAGGTGATTAAAGGGCCTGACTTTCCGACAGGAGGCATTATTCAAGGAGTCGACGGCATTCGGAAGGCTTATGAAACCGGTAAAGGCAAAATTATTATCCGCGGCAAGGCTGAAGTGGAATCCGTAAGAGGCGGACGGGAGCAGATCGTCATTACAGAAATTCCGTTTGAAGTAAACAAAGCCAATCTCGTTAAGAAAATGGACGAATACCGCATAGACAAAAAAGTCGAAGGCATTTCTGAAGTCAGGGATGAAACTGACCGCACGGGGCTCCGGGTGGTCGTTGAGTTAAAGAAAGAAGCCGATGCAAAAGGCATCCTGAATTTCTTATATAAAAACACTGATCTGCAGACAACATATAACTTTAATATGGTCGCCATACATAACCGCCGGCCGATGCTGATGAGTCTTACGGCCATCCTGGATGCGTATATTTCCCATCAGAAGGAAGTGGTGACAAACCGCTCCGTCTTTGAATTGCAAAAAGCAAAAGAGCGGCATCACATCGTTGAAGGACTGATGAAGGCGCTGTCTGTGTTAGATGAGGTCATAGCGGTCATCCGGGCAAGCAGCGACAAGAAAGATGCGAAACAAAACTTAATTTCTAAATTCGCATTTACGGAGCCGCAGGCCGAAGCGATCGTATCCTTGCAGCTGTATCGTCTGACAAACACGGATATTACGGCGCTAAAAGAGGAAGCGGAAGAGCTCAGCAAGAAAATTCAGGAGCTCGAAGCCATTTTAAGTCATGATAAAAAGCTGTTAAAAGTCATTACAAGCAGCCTGAAAAAATTGAAAAAGACCTATGCTGACAGCAGACGGTCTGTCATTGAAGAAAAGATTGAGGAAATTAAAATCAATCTTGAAGTCATGGTTGCCTCTGAGGACGTATATGTGACAGTCACAAAAGACGGCTATGTAAAACGAACAAGCCAGCGGTCATTTGCCGCTTCTAACGGCCAGGATTTCGGTATGAAGGATACTGACAGGCTGATTCACCAATTTGAAATGAATACAACGGATGTTCTTCTGCTCTTTACCAATAAGGGAAGCTATGTTTATTGTCCGGTTCACCAGCTTCCCGATATCAGGTGGAAAGACATGGGACAGCACGTAACGAACATCATCACGATTGACCGTGATGAAACCATCGTGAAAGCTATACCGGTAAAAGAATTTGATCCATCTTCATATTTATTGTTCATGACGAAAAACGGTATGGTGAAGAGAACTGAAATGACGCATTACAAAGCGCAGCGTTACTCGAAAGCGCTTGTTGCCCTTAACCTTAAAGGGGATGATGAGCTGATTGATGTTCATGTCACAGACGGCGGCAGCCAGCTGTTTATCGCCACCCGCCTCGGGTACGGTTTATGGTTCGGTGAAGATGAAGTAAATGTAGTCGGTGCCCGTGCGGCCGGCGTAAAGGGCATAAATTTAAAAGACGGTGATACTGTCGTATCAGGGCAAATTCTGCATGAGACAGATTCACTTGTCCTCGTCACACAGCGGGGAGCAATCAAACGGATGAACCTATCTGAATTCGAAAAAACATCCAGGGCGAAACGCGGTGTCATCATGCTGCGTGAGCTAAAAAAGAACCCGCATCGGGCAGTCGGCGTATTTGCGTGCGCTTTAGCCGACATGATCGCTGCGGAAACAGAAAAAGGCGAGAGAATCGAAATCGCCGTGAAGTCCTTGCGGGCGAATGACCGATACAGCAATGGCTCCTTCTTTACCGATGAAGATGAGACAGGGCCGGTAACAGATGTATGGCGTATCCCTGCATACGATGTTTAAGAGTAAAATTAAAATAAAAAACCTCCGCTCATTGAGCGGAGGTTTTACTATTTAGCTTTCATGGCTGCCGAATAAGTCAGTGATAGCGTGAATGACTTCGATTCCCTGCCATACAAATAAATTCAACGCAGTGAATGAAAACAACCCTAAAATCACCATTCGTAAGATAAACAACATGTTTAACAACCTCCTCATTTTATGTTACATAGATAGGCGATGTTGAACATGAAGCTCATCGAAATACGAGGACTGATAAAATTTAGCGATTAAAAAGCTTTTCTTTCGCTGTCTTCTCCGGGAAGCGGGGAGTCTCCTGTCTGATATCACGATCAGTGAGACAGAAGCGGCAAAAAGCGCCGTCAAGATATATGAGCCCGTCAGCGATTTTTTCTCATCATCAGCATTTTGGCCGGCCTTCATTTCGTGCATTTCCTGCTGGTCGGCTACCGCTTTAAAATGATGAGCGGTATCAAACGCATGGGGAATGGAGAGCAAATGAAAGCTTGCAATCGCTAAAAATAAAATAGAAGCTTTTAAAAACAAGATTTTTTTCAAATGTTCTCCCCCCTTCATAAGTCTGAATATTTTTATTATAATACCCTAATTTAAATGTAAAGTAAACACATTTATTAAATTTAAAAAATTATTATCCTGGTTAAGTATATACCATTCCATCCATCTTTTCATCTCTTTTTTCTTAAAGACCTATTTGTTATGATATGCACGCATTCCTTATGACGTGACAACATTTTTCGGGCTGTAAGATAAAAAACCGGGCATGACAGCAAAAGATGTGATGAAGAAACCGAAACATTTTCTTAAAAAAACTTCTCAACCACTGTTGTTGTGATATAATAATACCCGTTGTGTTAAAAGATCTAACATATGCAGCAAAAATGACAGTAAAAGATATGTAAAAGGGAGGTTAAACATGGAGGCTTTCATCAGTGAAATCATAAATGTTCCAAATGATTTTATTTGGAAGTATCTTGTTTATATTTTAGTCGGGATCGGATTGTACTTTACGTTCCGTTTTCGCTTTATTCAATTCCAGTACTTTTTTGAAATGTTCAGAATCGTCGGGGAGAAGCCGCAAGGAAATAAAGGAGTGTCTTCAATGCAGGCATTCTTTATCTCAGCCGCTTCTCGTGTCGGAACCGGAAACTTGACCGGCGTCGCGCTGGCGATTGCAACAGGCGGTCCCGGCGCAGTATTTTGGATGTGGATCGTAGCGATTGTCGGTATGGCTTCCAGCTTTGTGGAAAGCACTTTGGCGCAGCTGTATAAAGTGCGTTCCGGTGACGAATTCCGCGGCGGTCCGGCATATTACATGGCAAAGGGTCTGGGCGCCCGCTGGCTCGGTATTTTATTCGCCGTATTGATTACCGTTTCTTTCGGACTTATCTTTAACGCCGTGCAGTCAAATACGATTTCTGTGGCGTTTGACGAAGCATTCCATGTGAATAAAACAGTTATCGCAATCATTTTAGCTGTATTAACGGCTTTCATTATATTCGGCGGTCTGAAGCGTGTTGTATCTGTCTCGCAATTAATCGTTCCGGTTATGGCGGGAATGTATATTCTGATCGCGCTGTATGTCGTGATTGTAAATATCTCGGCGGTACCTGAGCTGCTTGTTACCATTGTGAAAAATGCGTTCGGTTTTGAGCAGATCGTCGGCGGAAGCTTAGGAAGCATCATTATTATCGGAGCGCAGCGCGGCCTGTTTTCAAACGAAGCGGGAATGGGAAGCGCGCCGAATGCGGCAGCAGCTGCACATGTGTCGCATCCGGCTAAGCAGGGATTAATTCAGACCCTCGGCGTGTTCTTTGATACGTTTATCGTTTGTACATCGACTGCTTTTATCATTTTATTGTACAGCTTTACACCTAAAGGCGACGGCATCCAAGTGACGCAAGCCGCACTGCAGCACCATCTCGGCGGATGGGCGCCGACATTTATTGCGATTGCGATGTTTTTATTCGCATTCAGCTCAGTCGTCGGCAACTATTACTATGGTGAAACGAATATTGAATTTATTAAAACAAGCAAAACATGGCTTAATATTTACCGCGTATTCGTCGTAGTGATGGTGGTATACGGATGTTTGGCTGACTTCCAGATCGTCTGGGACATGGCAAACTTGTTTATGGGACTTTTGGCTCTCATTAACTTAGTGGCAATCTTACTGCTGAGTAATGTAGCCTACAAGATCTATAAGGATTATGCCGCTCAGCGCAAAAAAGGTCTTGATCCTGTATTCAAAGCCGAGAATACCCCGGAGCTCCAGCATATTGAAACATGGGCGGAAGAAGAAGGTACAAGCCCTGAACGTAAGACTGCTAACTGAGGAAACATGCATACAATTTTCAAAAAAACCCCTTACATTTTGTTGTGAGGGGTTTTTTATGTGAAAAACCGGGTTATTTTTACTGAAAACAGATTTTTTTGAATTTATTGTATTTTTCTCTTGTGTATGTAAGGGCTTTCATATAAAGTTTAACTAAACCGGTTTACCAAACCGATTTAGTCTTAAAGGAAAGGAGTATTGATGTGGCTTCTGATTATGGCATTTTTACGATCGGTGATGCGATGATCACCTTAAATCCCGCAAGCACAGGACCTTTGCGTTTTGTTACCCATTTTGAACGAAAAGCAGGAGGAGCTGAACTGAATTTTGCGATTGCATGCGCCAGATTGAACCTGCACTCAAAGTGGGTCAGCAGACTGGGGAAGGATGAGTTCGGCAGGGTGATTTATCAGTTTGCCAAAGGAGAAGGAATTGATGTGACTGACGTCTCCTATGTTGAAGGCTTTCCTACATCTTTAAATGTCAAAGAGATCAGAAATGACGGTTCAGGCAAGACGTTTTACTATCGTTTCAATTCACCAATTCTGACTCTTGCACCGGAAGATATAACAGAGAATATGTTTGCCGGCATTCACATCGTTCATCTTACCGGTGTGTTCCTCGCGCTTGATAAGAAAAATCTTGAAATTGCTGAAAGAGTGCTTTCCATCGCCAAAGCAAGAAAGATTCCCGTATCTTTTGATCCGAATATCAGGCTGAAGCTGTGGACGATTGAGGAGGCTCGTGCGGCATTTCATCAAATCTTTCCGCATACTGATATTCTTCTGGCGGGCCGGGACGAAATGAAACAGCTGACAGGTATAGGAGAAAATGAAGCATTAGCCCGGTTTGCAGAGAGCTATTCAATCAGTCAGCTAGTCATAAAAGACGGTGAAGCAGGTTCTGCGCTGTATCATGATCATAAGTGGGTTCACAAAGAGGCTTTCCCGGTTGCGCCTGTTGACACGGTAGGAGCGGGTGACGGCTTTAATGCCGGCTACCTGTACAGTTATCTGCATGGTTTTGAACCGGAAAAACGTCTGGAGTTTGCAAATGCAGTCGGTGCGCTCGTCACCACAGTTTCCGGTGACAATGAAGGGCTTCCCTACCTAGAAGAGGTTCTGTCATTTGTAAACAAAGAGACTGTGATTGAACGGTAGCAAGCACAACTTAAAAAGCGGGTGAAAAAATGAAAGCGGTTCAAGTACGGAAAGCATTTGATCTGATGGTGACGGAATGTGAGAAACCGTCAGTTGTCCACGCGGATGATGTTCTTGTCAAGGTGAAGCGGGTCGGAATTTGCGGATCAGATTTGCATATTTATCATGGGACAAATCCGTTAGCGTCCCTGCCGAGAGTAATCGGACATGAAGTCACAGGGGAAGTCGCAAAGACCGGTTCTCATGTCCGGCGTTTCAAGCCGGGTGACCGGGTAGTGATTGAACCGATATCTTATTGCGGAACATGCTATGCCTGCCGGAAAGGACGTCCAAACGTCTGCAAAGCGCTTTCGGTGTTCGGCGTTCATGAAGATGGCGGGATGCGGGAATATATCGTGCTTCCGGAAAAGCAGCTGCATGCTGTTTCGCCCGATCTGCCCTGGGAGGAAGCGGTCATGGCAGAACCATATACGATCGGCGCCCAGGCTGTTTGGAGAGGCAGCGTCGAGAAGGAAGATACCGTTTTGATTCAAGGAGCGGGGCCAATCGGAATCTGCATATTAAAAATGGCAAAGTTCAAAGGCGCTTCCGTCATGATAACCGACTTGAATGATGAACGCTTAGCATTCGCTGAAAAAAACGGTGCGGACGTTACTGTCAACGCGCAAAAAGAAGATCCCGTTTTGCGGGTGAACGAATGGACAAAAAACGAAGGCGCCAATGTCGTCATTGATGCTGTCTGTCTCCCCTCAACGTTTGAAACGTCAATTGACGCGGTGTCTCTGGCCGGTCATGTGGTTGTGCTAGGTTTTGATGAGAGGACTGCCGGCATTTCTCAGCTTCCGATCACAAAAAAGGAAGTCACGATCACCGGTTCAAGATTGCAGACGAATCAGTTCCCGTACATTACAGACTTACTGAATAAAGGCCTGTTAACGCACGGCGGTCTTATTACACATACATTTTCAGCAGATGACGTCCATCAAGCATTTCAGTTGATCGAACAGCACCCGGACAAGGTGGGAAAAGCAATCATTACGTTTGATTAAAGGAGGAGCGAGAATGCTGCCTAAGTACGCCATTTACGAAAAACTTCTGCATGCACAAGTGGTGGCTGTCATAAGGGGACAAAACAGCCAAGAGGCGCTTGAAGTTTCAAAAGCGGCCATTTCAGGAGGCATCAGCGCCATTGAGCTTACATACACAACTCCTGAAGTGGAAGATGTCTTTAAGGAACTCCGGCATCAAGATATTCTTCTTGGAGCCGGTTCTGTAATGGATACAGAAACGGCGAGACACGCCATTTTATCAGGCGCCTCATTTATCGTCAGCTCTCATTTTGTAAAAGAGATAGCATCTCTATGCAACCAGTACAGCGTACCGTATCTGCCGGGATGCATGAGCGTGTCTGATATGGCTTTGGCGCTCGAAGCCGGATGTGATGTGGTAAAGCTGTTCCCCGCTAATTCGTTTAATCCCTCATTTATCAAGTCGGTCAACGGCCCTCTGCCGAATGTCCGCATTATGCCGACCGGGGGTATCTCATTAAACAGTATGAATGACTGGCTTTCTGCCGGAGCGGTCGCGGTCGGAGTGGGAAGCGACTTGACAAGAGCATATCAAAAGGGCGGCTATGAAGCTGCCGTATCCCTCAGCAAAGAATACGTCTGCCGAAAAAACGAATATACGGGGGTGTAACATGAATATCACGTTTCGCTGGTACGGCCAAGGTAATGATACGGTGACGCTTGAACATGTCAGACAAATTCCCGGGGTCAAAGGCATCGTCTGGGCTCTTCACCAGAAGCCCGCGGGCGAAGTATGGGAAAAGGAGGACATTGAAGCCGAAGTCAGATTCATTCAATCCTATGGGTTTCATGCAGAGGTCGTGGAAAGCGTGAATGTTCATGAAGCCATTAAACTCGGCCATGAAGAACGCGGACAATATATTGAGCACTATAAACAGACCATTCGCAATCTGTCCGAATTCGGCGTGAAAGTCATCTGTTACAATTTCATGCCGATTTTTGACTGGACGCGTACTGATATGTTCCGCGCACTGGAGGATGGGTCAACTGCTTTGTTTTTTGAAAAAGCGAAAGTGGAAAGTCTCCCTCCGGAAGAACTGATCCGCACGGTTGAAGAATCTTCTGATTTGACGCTTCCCGGGTGGGAGCCGGAGAAAATGGCCCGGATCAAGGAACTGTTTGAAGCCTATCAAACGGTCGGTGAAAAACAGCTTTGGGCCAATCTAGAATTCTTTTTACATGAAATCCTTCCTGTAGCGGAGGAACACGGCATTCAAATGGCCATTCATCCGGATGATCCGCCTTGGTCAATTTTTGGCCTGCCCCGTATTATCACCGGTGAGAAAAGTTATGAAAAGCTGCGAGAGATTTCAGATTCACCCGCCAACTGTATTACGTTGTGCACGGGTTCGATGGGAGCGGATCCCGCCAATGATATGGTGAAGATCGCCAAACACTATGCGGGAGCTGCGCCGTTTGCCCATATACGAAATGTGAAAATCTGCGATAACGGTGATTTTACGGAAACTTCGCATCTTACCAGTGATGGGTCCATTGATATTATCGGTGTGGTAAAAGAATTGCACGGCCAAGGCTACAAAGGATATGTACGGCCTGATCACGGCCGTCATATCTGGGGCGAACAATGCCGGCCGGGCTATGGTTTATATGATCGTGCCTTAGGAATTATGTACTTGAGCGGACTGTGGGATGCGTTCTCGTCTCATGAGAAAGAGGTGAAGAGATGAGACCGATTCATGGACGTTTATCAGGAAGAACCGCTGTCATAACAGGCGGGAGCGGTGTTCTCTGTTCAGCAATGGCAAAGGAGCTTTCACGGCAGGGGATGAAAATTGCGATCGTCAGCCGGAATGCTGATAAAGCAGAGCGTGCGGCGGGCGAGATTGCTGATGCTGGAGGAACCGCGGTTTCTGTACCGGCTGATGTTTCAGCCCGTGATTCGCTCGAAAAGGCAAAAGACGAGATTATCAGCCGGTTCGGCTCTGTCAATCTTTTAATTAACGGAGCCGGGGGAAACCACGCTGATGCGATCACTGCCAATGAGACGTATGAAGAGGATGAGCAGAGCCCATCATTTTTTGATATGGACGAAACGGGATTTTCCAGCGTATTTTCAAGCAACTTTACCGGTGCATTTCTGGCATCGCAAGTGTTTGGAAAAGACCTTTTGAAGGCGGAATGTCCCGCGATTATTAATATTTCTTCTATGAGCGCGTATACACCGATGACAAAGGTGCCTGCCTACAGTGCGGCTAAGGCGGCGGTTCAGAATTTTACGATGTGGATGGCTGTTCATTTCGCGAAAAAAGGGCTGCGGGTGAATGCCATCGCTCCGGGTTTCTTTTTGACTGCGCAAAACCGTGAGTTGTTATTACAGGAAGATGGAAGTCTGACAGACCGATCCAATAAGATTATGGCACATACACCGATGAAACGTTTCGGGAAACCGGAAGACCTTCTGGGAACGCTCCTGTGGCTTTCGGATGATTCATACTCAGGCTTTATCACCGGGGTCACCGTTCCCGTCGACGGAGGTTTTATGGCTTATTCGGGAGTGTGACAGAATCCAGTTCCCTGTCAGATTGTAAACGATTTACTTCTGACTTATACTAGTGAAAAATGAAGACAGACGGGGATGAGTCTATGAAAACCATTACAATTTCTGATGTGGCGAAATATGCAAACGTATCTAAAAGCACCGTATCTCAATTTTTAAATCAGCGCTATGACTATATGAGCGAGAAAACGAAACAAAAAATAGAAGCGGCCATTCATGAGCTGAACTATCAGCCGAATTTCGTCGCCCGCAGCTTAAAACAGAAATCAACATTTACGGTAGGTGTGGTGGTGGCTAATATTCTTCACACCTTTTCCACTCAGGTCATCAGGGCGGTGGAAGACTATTTTCATGAACAAGGATTTCATATTATTGTCTGCAATGCGGATGATGAACCGGAAAAAGAAAAGAAATATATTGAAATGCTCAGGGCCAAGCAGGTGGACGGAATTATTATTTTTCCGACGGGCGAAAATCTCTCCTTATATGAAAAGATGAAACGCGATACGTTTCCGGTCGTGTTTATGGACAGAACCATTGAAGAACTCGGGATTCCGACAGTGATGCTTGATAACCATCATGCAGCCGGTCTTGCTGTTGACCGGTTTATCGAGAGCGGCATTAAGAGAATCGCGATTATTACGACGTCCATTATTCGGGAAATCAGTCCGAGGGTAGAGCGGATTGAAGGGTATAAAAAGGCGCTTGACCGCCACGGAATGATGGTGCGGAACGAATATATCAAAACAGCCGATGCGGCTGATATATCCAATGTTTTGTCAGAGCTGTTCTCCCTTCAGGAGCCTCCGAAAGCGATATTGGCGGCAAACGATATCGTTCTTGTTGAGGTACTGAAGTATATGAAGGAGCATGATATGACAATTCCTGATAAGGCAGCCGTCATCGGAATTGATGAAGTTCCTTTTGCGGGTTTTTTTACTCCTCCGATTACGACGATCGTCCAGCCTGCGGCAGAAATGGCGCGAAAAGCGGGAAGCCTTCTTCTTCGCCAGATACAAGAAAAAGATAGCGGTGAAAAACGGATTCACCGCTATAAACCGGCGCTTATCGCAAGGCAATCCGGATAACCGGTTTCATTGCATAAACCGGTTTACTCCGGCAATTTAAATTATGAAATAAGAGGGAGGGATTTTATGTTCTCAAAGGATAGATTCCCTATTATTCTTCTTTTATTTTCAGCCGGGGTGATTAACTATTTAGACCGCTCAGCGCTGTCTATTGCAGCGCCGTTCATACAGCAGGATCTCACATTGTCTGCAACCCAAATGGGGCTGATTTTCAGCAGTTTTTCTGTCGGATACGCTGTGTTTAACTTTCTCGGCGGTGTTGCATCTGACCGGTACGGGGCTAAATTGACATTGTGTACGGCGATGATCGTTTGGTCTCTTTTCAGCGGGGCGGTTGCGCTTGCTTTCGGATTTGTAAGTCTTTTGATTATCCGTGTTTTATTCGGTATGGGAGAGGGGCCGCTGTCGGCTGCCATAAGCAAAATGGTCAACAATTGGTTTCCTCCGTCTCAGCGCGCCACGGTCATCGGCCTGACAAACAGCGGCACGCCGCTCGGCGGAGCGATTTCCGGCCCGATTGTCGGGATGATTGCTGTGGCGTTCAGCTGGAAGGTTTCCTTTGTCCTGATCATGATCGTCGGTTTAGTCTGGGCGTTTATCTGGTTTAAATTTGTCAAAGAACGGCCGGCGCCGACGGAAGACGCCCCGGCAATGAAAGCGGCGATTCAATCGCATGAGCAGCATATCCCGATGACCTTCTATTTGAAACAAAAAACGGTTCTCTTCACGGCTTTTGCCTTTTTCGCCTACAATTACATCTTATTTTTCTTCTTAACATGGTTTCCGAGCTATCTGGTGAAAGAACGCGGTTTAAGTGTTGAATTTATGAGCGTGGTGACTGTTATTCCCTGGATTCTTGGATTTATCGGTTTGGCGGCAGGCGGAATGATTTCTGATTATGTATACAAAAAAACCGCCGGAAAAGGGGTTTTGTTCTCACGGAAAGTCATTCTTGTCACTTGCCTGTTCGCTTCCGCTGTACTGATCGGATTTGCCGGACTTGTTACCACTACCGTAAGTGCCGTTATTCTCGTTGCTTTATCAGTCTTCTTTTTATATATAACGGGCTCTATCTATTGGGCGGTCATTCATGATGTGATTGATCAAAGGAATGTCGGGTCAGTCGGCGGCTTTATGCATTTTCTTGCAAACACGGCCGGTATTATCGGGCCTGCTTTAACCGGCTTTATCGCGGATAAAAGCGGATCATTCTCGGGGGCGTTTTTGCTTGCAGGCGGATTAGCTGTTTTGGCCTCGGCTGCGGTAATCCGTTTCGTGCGTCCGATAATCATTCAAACAGTTTCTGAAGATAAAAAAGACACGATACCTTATTCATAAGTCATCAAAGCCACTGAGGCTGTCCTGCCGATAACGGGATGGCCTTTTCGTTCTCCTGCTTGATCTGTTCCTATGATAATATAGGAATTGTTTACAAAAGAAGGGAAGAGGAGGGGGCATGAAACAGAAGCCGATATATGTCGAAATCAATATTGCATCTGATATAGAAACGCTTTGGGAATATACGCAAAACCCGCATCTTCATAAGGAATGGGATCTGCGTTTTTCTGACATTACATATCTTCATAGGCTGCCAGATGAACCGCAGAGATTTCTATATGAAACACGAATCGGTTTTGGGCTGAAGGTATCCGGCACAGGCGAATCAATAGGTGACATAAGGCCTCGCTCGTCAGAAAGAGTGTCTTCGCTCGCTTTTGTCTCTGATCATCCGCTGTCACTTATAAAAGAAGGCAGGGGCTACTGGAAGTATATAGAGCGGGATAACGGACAAGCCTCATTTTTGACTCAATATCAATATGAAACGGCCCGCGGTCTGCCGGGAAGTTGGATAGACAGGTTTTTATTTCGTCCTCTGCTAAGCTGGGCTACCGCATGGAGCTTTGATGCGTTGCGGCTTTGGATAGAACAAAACAGACATCCGAAGATATCAGTCCGTTTCGGATTTGTCTATGTCTGTATGTGTCTCGTATTCAGTCTGTATTGGTTTTTTCAAGGATTTCATGATGGCTGTGCCGATGCAGAGATCGTGAGGGGAGCGCTGGAGACAGGGTTAGGGGTATTATGGCTGCTTCCTATGCGGAGAAAGTGGCTGATTCACGCCGGGCAGTCAGTCTTCTTTTGTGTAACGGCTCTGTTATATTCCGGCGGCGGATTCTTGATCTCATTAGGAGTACTTACAATAGCCGGTATGATTCTTAAGCTCAAGCTGCCGAGCGCCTGGCATACAAAACGAAAGAGAGAAGTGAAATGACGGATTCAATGTATGAAGCGGGGCAGATTCATTTGCGTGGATCAGAACAAATGAAAAGCAGGAAACCGTTTTTACTGCGCTGTATTCAGCGTACAGGGCAAAAGGGGAAGGATACATGAATATCTCTCTTCCGCTGCCGTACGGCCAAATGACGGGCATTTTAAAGCCTTATGCGCATAAGCAGAATCTTGTTTTGACAAGCAGACGGCGAAAAAGCGGAGCGGGTGATGAAGGGATTTATCTCCAGACAAAATGGGGAACGTGTCATCTTCCGCTGGCAGAGACATTTCTTATTTCAGCCCAGAGCGAAACAAGCCTGAAGGCCGTTCATCATATGTGGCTGTTCGGACTGAAATTTTTAACTGTACATTATCGGATCACTCACGCTTCCGCAGGTAACCGAAGCAAATAACAAGCTGCAGAGCCGTCTGTTCATCACGCGGCTTTTTCTCATCTACATGGGTTATATTCACCATTTTATTTGCGAGCTATTTTGCGGCGGATGACACGAAAGGAGTCATCCGCTGGATCTCATTTATTCTCGTGTTAGCAGCTGTCAGGAATGTGCATGAGCGGTTATGTTGTCAGTGAATGAGGATGGGACGCGGCATTTTTGGATCGGGAGCGGCCCGGGAGCGGCCTCGGTCTTTGCCTGTCTTTCATGATTCGCGAAATGAAAACGACCGCAATGTTTGGCTTCACAACGGCGAGAAAGAAATCAGCTTGTTGTCTTTTCGTTTATGACTCTGCACGCACTGACTCCGCTAGTGATAGGAACATTAGTTCGCAGGTGCGGAAACGGGTAACATTAAAGCTGTTTTATTTACTCGCAGCCTTTTTATTTTTATCATTCCTTTTACCGTCAGCTCGATGGCGCTTTATGTGGTTCAGGTTTTAATAGGTTTTTCACTCGGCATTATTTTCCTTTGCTGCTTGGAATGTCGATTGAGTCTGTTCCGGAAGACATGAGAGCAACATCGATGGGGGCATACCAGGCGCTTTATGCACTCGGTATTTTCGGAGGACCTTTGGCCGAGGGATTTTTTAATGATTGGCTGGGGCTCAGAGCCGGATTTTATTTCGCGGCAGTGCTCGGGCTGGCGGCTGTCATACTTGCTCAGCTCATATGTGGGGAGCCGATGCGAAAAAATCGTCGGAAAAAAGCAGGGAAGATGCGGCAAAGTATTATCAGACCTGATTTTTTATATGCTTGCCTAAAGAAATGATCTCATTGCGAATAAATTTCCCTTCTGTCTCAATAACTAAAGTACACTTAGTTATTGAGACAATAATTCATTCCGTCAAATCATATCACCAAGCACATTGATACATAGATTATAAAATTAAAAACAGCATTTACAGGAGAGAATACCTCTCAAGATAAATAATTAATGGATTAATTGTTTTATTTTGGATAATAATAGGGTAAATTGGTAGTGGAAGAACAAACATAAGGAGGGGTGATTTGATGATAAAGCTTAATTCAAGAAACGCAACATGAGTCCAATGGCATCTTTGACAAAATTCTGACTCTAACAGTTCGTAGCTGGCCCGTAATAGGGCACAGGAAGAAACTCTCCTAAAAATAACTGGCCTCAAACATTTAGACACCACGAAATAGCTATCAAGCTTAAAATCTAACTTCATCAATAAGAACAAACATAAATAACCCGAAAATGGAAGGAGTATGTTTAAATATGAAGGTGCATTTTAAGTTCTGGTCAATTGCGTTTGTTTTAAGTATTGTTCTTTATGGAATTATCGGGACAGGCCAAGCACATGCCGCCCAAAAAGACAATGCAACCACAGATATCACACTCGATGCTAAGAAAGAAGAGGTAGCTTCTCAAATAAAAATCTATAATGAAGAAAATAATCAGATTCATCCTTACACGTTGAAGGAATTAAAAGATATGATCAAGCTACAGGAAGAAATGCCGTTGGATGGCTCATTTCATGTTTTATATTCAACCTATACAAGCAAAGCCTTTAGTTTCAAATATAACTTTTCAATTGGTGGAGGAACATACGGGAAAGCATTTAAAAACCCTGGTACTTTGTTGATTACCCCGCAAGGGACTGCGAAAAAGTTCTCGGTAGCAGCAAAGTATGACAATGGGAAAGGTGGAGTAGGGGGCCAAGCAGGGAAAGTATCATTACCCGGCGGATGGACAGGCCAGATTCATATGAACTGGACTCATTTGAAAAGAGGAAAAAGCTATCACTTTAACTTTATTAATGACAGCAGCAGTGATGTAACTGTGAAAATTAAGGAAGTAATTGTATGGTATAACTGGTAAAGAAGAGCAGGCCCTAAAAGGGCCTGCTTTAATTATAGGAGGCTAATAAGCTTCACAGGAAACCTCTGAATACAAAAAAAGAAACCCTTTTGCCTTGTCGGGTTTCGGAACACACAGTTTTTTATTGCTTTGTATCATTTAAATATTTTTGATGTTCCTTTTCCAAGACTTTTCTATCCTCTTTAATAACTTCGATTTTGTATTTCTCTTTTACGTCTTCAGACAAATTGTCATTTAAATATTCTCGCAACTTCGTCTCGCTTTTGGTTTTATCCATTCCAATTGAAATAACCGGATCTGTTTCTCCGATTCCGTAGCTGACCAATCCGAATTTCTCCCAAGCATTGTCTAACACTTCATCTGGTGTTTTTTGATTACCGTTTACTGCATATAGAGCAATACTAAACATGAATAAAGAAGAGACTACAACCAAGATTCCAACTACTGTTTTTTTCATCTGTTCCTCCTTTTTCTTGAAAAGTAAATATATCTCTCTTAATCCAAAGTATATCATAGGTTATTTTGATGGCAAAGTCACACCGTACCTCAAAATGTTAAAGTACTGAAACGGTGGGACGAAGAAGTTGCTATAATAGAAGAAAGAGTACAAAGTCATACGTTGTTTTTTTAGTCAATTCAGATAAAGTGGAGTTAGCAATAGATCGGCTTTTCGTAGTGGCGTTCGGCTCACCTCCATATCTGGAAAGAAGGGAGGTGAGAATATGGCAGTAGAAAGCGCACTTGGATTGATGTTTCAATTCGGAATCCTCATTGTAGGGATTCTAACGCTTGCCTATAGTTTCTCAAACAAAAAAAGTAAGAACGCCCCAGACTCCTACATCTTGGCGTTCCCACTCATAAACTAGACTTTTGGAAAAAAGCCGACTCCCTTGCAGGAGCTATTCTATTGCCGATCGGAGATGTTACCAGCATCTTCGATCTTTTTTATTGTATGCTCTTTCTGTGTATTATATTCACAATATCATCAGAAAGGAGAAATATAATCATGTAATGCTTATTGAATATATACTGATTGTATCTTTTCGTTGACCGAAAATCAACCGCAAAGATGTGAAGAATACGTTTCCATTAATTAGAATTGTGATAAAATATTAGGTAGTGACAAATGAATATGACGCACATCTGATTGGGACTTCTGAAAAAGATTATGAAATAGTACGCATAATCTAAAATCAAAATTCTGAATATTTAAAGAAAGGATGAGGAAGGTGGAAACCAAAAAGATAGAGTTTGAAAAGGTTGCCCAAAGTCTTAATGAATGGTATACAGTTATCAAGCAAAACAATATCCCTAAAGCAACAGAAATGAGGGAGAAAATTGTTAAAGCTTTACCTGACATGGAAGAAAATCAGAATGTGCTGCTGTACTTCAATCTCATAGATTCACGATTTAAACGCATGACTGAAAACTATAGGGAATCAGGTCATCTACTCGGAAAAGCAGATTATGAAACATGTACAGATGACATGATTCAATATTATTTTTATCTCTTTAATGGCCTGTATAACTTCTATCAGAAGGATTTTATAGAAGCAATTAACTTTTACAAAATCGCTGAAAGCAGACTCAGCAAAGTACCCGACGAAATAGAGAGGGCAGAATTCCATTATCAAACTGCGATTGCCTACTATGAAATTCGCCAGAACTTTTTCTCGCTCAACCATGCTGAAAAAGCGCTAGAAAGTTTCAGAGCAGTCGATAATTACACCAATCGTGTAATCAAATGCACCATGCTCTTTGCCATGAATAAAGTTGACCTTCAGCAATGGGAGCAAGCGATCAGTTTGTATAAAAACGCAATACATATCGCTCAAAAAGTTAAAGACGGGCTTTCAGAAGGTTTAGGGCATTTCAATCTAGGTGTATGCTATGAAAGACAGGAACGCCTTGAATTAGCTAAGGAAAGCTTTTTAAGGGCTTTGGATATTCCTGAACATTGCGATTCCGTCTATTCCATTCGCTCAATGTACATGTTGAGTCGTGTTTTTTACAAATTAGGATCAATTGAATCAGCGCGGGTATGGAGAAGTAAAGCACTTGCATATGCTGATAAAGTAAACGAAGAAGTATACAGGGCAAAATTGAACCTCATATATTTTGTATACGATGCGACTGATCATGAGTCCTTTGATTTGAATATGAATGTACTGAAGGGGAAAAACTTGTGGTCGGATGTCGCTGACTTGTCTCTAAATGCAGCATTGTATTACAAAAAGCAGGAAAACGCTGATCTGTCATCTAAATACTTTGAGGAAGCTTGTACTGCTAAGGATCAAATAATAAAGTTTACGGAGGCGTTGTCATGAAAAAACGTACTGTTTTAATTACTGCTGCTATTCTCGGACTGCTTCTTGTGTCCAGCGGACATGATTTCGGAACAAAAGAGAATGGATATTTCGGCATATCAAACGATTTCCAAACAGCCGAAAATGGAGCACTGGGATAAGAAGAAAAATGGATAAAAAGATCGCTGATAAAAGTATTTTAAGCCGGCCAAAGTGCCGGTTTTTTAATGAGAGAATGTCAGTTGCCAACCTTTATGTTAAAAGCCTTAATTAAGGGCTTATTTTTTGGACACTGATGAGTGAAAACTGCGAACATGAAAGGAGAGCTTATAAATGAGTGCATCTAAAGAGCTTTATGCTTCTATGGGATGGAGTGAGCCGAAAAAGAAAGAAGACCCAATTTTTAAAGTCGGCCAACGGTTTACAATAAATTACGGATTTCAAAAAAATCTGAAAGGCACTTGGGAAATCGTAAGTGTCAATGACTCTCCACACTATGAATGTGTTAAAATTTTAAAAAACGGCAAGCTTTCAAAAGGAGAAAACTTAAACTGCAAAAGACACTTTTATGTATCATGCATAAAACAAGCACTCGAACATTCAAAACTTTAAACAAGCATAAGAGGAGAGAAAAACAATGATTCAAGAACAAAGATATGTAGACACATTAAACGAGCTATATGGTGAAGGAAAATACGAGTTTGAATACATCGCACAAGGAAAAGATGCTTGTTTATGCCTGGTATCAACTCAAAATCGATTTGAGCTAGTTCGGCTGCATAATCAAAAGGCAGAAATACAAGTAAGCATAGATGCCAGATTCAATCTTGAGAAAATCAGGACAGAGTTTCATCGACTTGCTTTATTGGCGAAAAACCTATACGTTACTGACTACAAAAGATTAATAGAGGAAAATGAAATGCTTTAAAAACCGCGCATAATTAAGTTGCCTGCTAACGATAGGTAATTAGCAGGCAACAAATCAAATGATCTTAAATTGGCTTATTCAATCATTTCTTTTATCAAGTTAGTTATTGTTTTCACTCCATATGTTTTTGATTGCCTAAAAGGGACGTTGTACTCTTTACAATATTTATTTGCTTGTTGGCTTCCTGCATGTCTTTCAGTGAAAGGCGTAATAACTATAACAGCATCACTTTTCCTTACAGCAGAACTAATCTTCACTCCACTTTCATCACCTCTTAATAACTGATGATTGATGCCGGCTGAACCGAATAATTTTTTTAAATTTTCCTGTGTTTCGGTTGCGCCCATTATTGTCACAGTTTTATCCTTTAGTTTCCCCTCAAAAGGATCTGAAGCAGCAGTCTGTTCAGCAGATTCTTTCTTTGCAGATCTTGAAGACGAAGTAGGGCTGGTGACAAACGAATGCGAAGAATGGTTATGATTATGTCTCCATGCAATCTGTAATTTCTTTTCAGACATAAGGTAGGCTACATCTACGATTGAACCCTCAGCCAAATTAAATTTTTCTTTTGTGTAATCGTTAATAAATAGGCTTTTCTCCTGACCGTCTATGTGAATAGGGCCATCCAATGCGCTTTGTTGTACAATTAGTTGATCATTCACAGCTTCTACAATGCAGTATCTAAATTCTCTTCTATCTGGTTCAATTCCATCTATATTGACTTTTTTGTAAAGCGAAAAATCATATCTTCCATCAACCTCTGTAGGATCAACTTGAATGATATCACCTGAAGCTATTTCAAGATCCCGAATTACGGTTTCTGGAATAAACAAAGAGGGGTGTGACTCTGAAAGTGATTGAAGTTCTCCACCAACTGCTTTTCTTTGAAATTCATAAAGTGATTGGTTAACTATTTCATCAGTTTATGATTATACTTATATCATATAGGAAGTTGATTTAACCCTCAAATAGCTATAAGACACGGTTTGGAAAGAGGAGAAGGTTTTGGGCTATTACGATTAAACATCTTGTATTCTATCAGTACATGTTAACAAGAATTATGAGTCTATCAAGCTCTGATTTGTCCATTATCTATATCCATTTTCCGAATAAATGCAAATATATTGTAAGATTATTAAGATTCTCATTGAAGAAGGTTCTTGCTTCAATTGTATTAGGTATAGGTTTACTAGGAGGACAAGCTGCTTTTGCCAGTCAGTCGAACGATGTCAATCATGGGGAAGTTAATTTGGACGAATCAAGAGATTTAATGAGCGCCATGAAGCTTACTAAATCAACTCCGGGCGGCGGTACTTGGTATCACGGCTTCGAAAAAGGCCAAGTTCATTCCAATTACAATCATAAGAAAAAGACTCACAAATCAAGTGCTGCGGCTGGATCAAGATTCTATGAGTCTAAATGGAAGAAAAAAGATGAAGGGTATACCTACGCTTCCGTGTATCAAACCCTTTTCGGAAACAAGGCTTTTTGGGATACAAAATAAAGAAAACGATAGCAAAGTGATTTTTAAATTTTTCTTCCGGTGTGGTCAAACTTGAATACAAGTCAGCACCGGATTTCTTTTTATGGAGGCTGTCCAATGAAGAAAACAATCTACATATTGTTCATTTTGGTTTTGCTCTCAATGAATATGTCAAGCTATCATTATACTCTTAACAAACAAATCTATTACACTTTATTCTCCAATAAAGAAGCATTGATAATCGATTATACCTCAGAAATTAAAAGTGAGGACTTTATAAAGAGATTGGTCGCCTTCTCCAAAGAAAACAGAGTGAATATTTCTCAATACAATTTCTTAGATGAGAAGAGCTTAAACATCTATTCTACAAACCCTGAAAATGAACCATCAATACATAACGGCAATAAGCTTGTGTCAAATTTTCTAAGAGATCATTCAAATCAGAAGATGATCGGCAGCATTTCTTTTCCACTCTCGACATGGAAAATCAGATATTTTGATTTTAACCAAATAAAGAATATAGGCATAGGAAGCAAATTTTATATTTCATCTAACGATGACATGGTATTGGAGAAAGCGCAAAACCTTTTTGCCGACTATGGTGAAGTAAGTTTTGAAAACATCACTGAGAATACTGCTTTTATGTTTAACAAAACTTTGCTTATGCTAGTGTTGCTTTCTATGTTGATTTTGTTTATTGGTGTCCTCTATTTTATAATTAAAAATCGCAAACGGCTTCTGCTGCAAAAGTTATGGGGGTATTCCAAGGTTAAAACATTGCTTTCTTACCCAGCAATGTTTTTGAAGCCTCTAATTATAATCATGTTTTGCGGCGCAATTATTGTAGCTTTGCTAGCCTTTTCTTTCAATTTAAATGACTGGTTAGCTGTATATCTTAGAATTTACATAAGAAACGCGATGATTGGTGCGCTTATCATGATGGTATACACCATCATTGTTACCCTCGTCTTGTATAACAACAGCGACATTAGTGGTTCGATCAAAGGCAGCACACCAATTAAAAAATTCCAATGGTTATCTGTAGGCTTTAAAATTGTTGTCACGATATTGCTTTTCAATATTGTTGCGTTTTCTCTTTCTAACTTATTCGATCTCAAACAGCGGCTTGATAATCAATCGTACTGGAAAAAGACACAAAACACTTACAAGACAAGCTTTGCAAATACCGGCATAGACTATAGTGATTTAAAATTAGACAGGGAGAAAAATGTTAAAGTTCGCGCGTTGTATCATCAATTAGAGACGCATAAGAACGCGTTCATCATTGATGCACAAAACTATGCGTTACTAAGGAAAGATGGAAAAAAACCTGTTTTCTTTTACACCTTAAATACGACAAAGAAGAATGAAATTTATTCTCCCTCTGGACGTAGCATTACAATCAGCCCTAATTATTTAAAGGTAAATCCCATTATCGGCGCTAATGGGGAAGCCATAAGCCAAAAGTCATTAAGGATTGATTCGAATACATTGAACCTGCTTGTTCCACAAAAGTACGAAAAATATAAAGAAAAAATAATAGCTGCATACAGGGATCACTTTTTCTTTGAAAAAGTTGAATTAGATAATATGTATAACAAGGAGATGAAGCAACCTTTAAACACCCTCAAAAAAGATGAATTGAAAATCAACATCATTTATACTAAAAATAGGCAGGAGTATTTCACCTTTAATAGTGAGCTTGGTGATGCCGGCAATAAAAATAACATTGTTGATCCAATAGCTGCAATTTTCACGGACAACGTTGATCCATCTGTTATAGGGGCTTACTCAACCTCATGTTTATTCTTTTCAGATTTTTCAAAAGGCATGGCGTATGACCGCATAGTTCCTTATTTGGAGAAAACCAATACGAGAGATCTAATTGATTCATCAATTTCGGTTTATCAAGAACTAAGCGACGGTATAGCAAGAATTCAGAATCAATTCTTGCAGAATTTAATTGGACTAACAATAACAGTTATCCTCTCCATAGCCTTTCTTGTTGCTTATATTTGGTCGTATTACAGCGCAAGTGCATATCGGCTGTACCTTAAAGAGCTTTTTGGATATTCATATTGGGCCAGAAATAAAAATTTAATCATCTTTTCCCTTTTAACCAATTGCCTTATAGGTTTAGGATGCAGTATTTATTACAAAATCTTTGAATTAACAATTTTCATCGCGCTGTTTATTGTAATCGAACTGCTTATTCTTTATTTTCTGAGTGTCTATTTAAACAGGAGAAACATGAATAGGATCTTAAAAGGAGATAGAATATGATTACACTCAACAACATATCAAAGACGTTTGATGAAAAACCTGTTCTTTTGAATTTCTCTCTTCAGATAAAAGAAAATGAATTTGTTTCAATTGTTGGTAAGAGCGGTTCAGGAAAGACAACCCTTCTAAATATAATAGGCCTTCTTGATACTCCACACTCAGGAGATGTTGAAATTTTAGGTTCTCGAAACCCTAAATCTAATGACGTGATGAAACTACGGAGAGAGAACTTAGGGTATATCTTTCAAAATTATGTGCTTATGGACAATGAAACAGTATTAACAAATTTACAGCTTTCGATGGCTTATGCAAAAGACTTCAAGAAAGAAAAGTTGACAGAAGCTTTAGAAATGGTTGGTCTGGATAAAAGCTTTTTAAAGAAAAAGGTTTATCAACTGAGTGGCGGAGAGCAACAACGTGTGGCCATCGCAAGAATTATTTTGAAGCCTTGTGATATTATCCTGGCTGATGAACCTACAGGAAACTTAGACGAATATAACAAAAACATTATCTTGTCTTTATTCCATCAGTTAAAAGATATGGGGAAAACAATTATTTGTGTTACTCACGATCAAGAAATCGCCAATGGGTCTGACAGAGTTATTAATCTTTCATAAGGAGAGGGTTAAATTGAAACACATTATTTTTGCATTATCAGCAAGTATTCTGGTCATTATTGCCGGAGTGATCCAAAGAATAATTTTTAGAATGTTTGGTTTACCTTTTGATCAAGCAGTAATCTTCTGGGGCGGATTTGTAGTTGTTTATTTTGTGCTAGCTCTGATTTCTTCTTTACTCTTTAGGAATTTAGGTTCAAACAGCAGAAATTACGAGGCTTAATAAGGGTTCTAGTGCCTTTCTCTGTTTATTGAAGCAACCAAGAGACGTATAGTTATATGGAACAAAAAACCGGCCAGCGCGCCGGTTTTTTTATGTCAGTACGTATGCATAGAGGGATTGCTGACATAAGTCCTCGAACAGTTTTAGGTGGTCACGATTGCCAGCTATCATAAATAAAAGAAATAATCTGCCTAGAAAGAGTGCAGAGAAGGAATACCTAAAAATTTGTATTTTTTCTGACAATAATCCATCAGTCTACAAAATATGACAATTTTCCCTTGAGCAAGTAGCAGGCAAACAAATCAAAAGGGGGCAATAAAAATGTTAAAAAGTAAATTCAAGAAGATAGCAGGAGCTACAGCACTGGTGGGGGCCTTACTAGTATCAGGAGTACAAGCAAGCAGCTGATGCAGCAACTAAACCAGGAAATTTAATCCCAATTTGAAACAAACAATTTGATGATAAGGTTGAAGAATACAGATGGCTTGGTAATGATAATGTAAGAATTTTCTTTAGAGACAGTGAAGGAAAATATTATTGGGAAGATTTTGAGTGTGTAACTACAGAAGGCGGAGTTTGTTATACATATGAATGAAGATGTCTTATTCATAATATATACTGAAGATAAATCGTAATATGTCCTATTTTTCTTATTCTGTCTCAATATCTAAGTATACTTAAGATAACGAGACAGAATTCCCATTAAAGATTTAACTTCCTAGAATATATATTATGTAAACTAGAAATTGTGAAGAGAATATAAAAGTGGATACATATTCTAACAGCATCCCCTTTTTGTAAGGTAATATTAAAAAACCTCTACGTCCTTAATAAATTAAATTCGTCATAAAGGTTTTTCAGTTTGAGTATTTTCATCGGTTATGTCACTTGTTGCTGGTCTTCTTGATCAAGTTCACGCCATCGTATGCCAGACTTTCCACACTTGCAGCTTTCTGCAGGATGTAATGATCAAAAAAGTTCTTCGTATAGTCTGTAACAAGATTTCGCATCTCCGTGGCATCCCGTTCGCCTCTAAGTTCCTCATTCACACTGGTAAACACGATGTCGCAGTAATCTAAATGCGCAGCACGATCAACAGAGAAATAATAGGTATCCATGCTATTGTTAGCGCCAATGATCGCATTCATGTTATAGTTCGGTTCAGAAAACAGCAGCAAAAAGGGTTTCTTAAGGTCGCTGCCCTGAAGGCCGAACGCTCCGCTGTCCAATCCAATCCCGCAGGCAAACCGGTCGTCGTCCCGGCAAACAATCGCCGTCGTAGCCCCGCCATAAGAATGTCCGACTATGCCCATGCCGATGTCAAGCCACAATCTGTCCTTAAAGATGGAATTCAGCTCTCCAGAGTCCAGTTTGACAAGATAATCGGCTGCATACCTTACATCTTCCGCCTGCAATTCACAATACTTTGTTAACTTGCCAAGAATCGGCAGTGTAAACACGTTATGGCACATCTCAATGGCAGTTTCATCGTCAGGACGCATCTCCATCTTACCAGCCAACGCCAGCATCTCCGGATCTTCAGAAAACGCCAAAATGGCAGCAGAAAAATCCTTTGATACATTAAACAGGCGCCCATCTTTACGCTTATACATCGTGCTATTCTGATGGCCGATGCTTACCGCCACATATCCCATGCTTGCCAAGTCTGTACAGATCACTGTGCCCCATTCTGGAGAACCGCCTCCGCCGCAAACATAGAATAACACCGGATAACGCTTTTCTTTCCCGGAGAGAGCAAGGTCGTCGTAACATTGGGTCTTGATATCTATAGAGTAAGCATCCTTCAACGCAGTGAGAAGCGGCTGCTCATCAAGCATTTCGCAGACTTCAGGAAACATGTACGTTGATGTAGTCTTCCCTTCGCTGCTGTCGGACGGATAGTACACAAACGCCGTCAGTTCTCTTTTTGTATGATCTGATGCCGTGTACTCAAAATCCATTTGGGTGCGGCCGACAGTATAGCCGCCAATTGGCTCTGGAAATGCGTCATACCTTTTCATTCTCTTGTTCCCCCTTAAGTAATAAAAGTGGCGGATGTGAAATACATACATTGCGCGACAAACGCTTTTCAAAACTGTGAAACGATTACATTATATGTTCAGTGAATCATATCTACTCCTTCACGTAAACCTCCATGTATTGCTGTTTAAGATGATAAAAGCGGACATCGTTGCTGATGTCCGCCTAAAGCTTAACTAATGGGGTTCTGTTCCCCAAATCAGTTTTCCTTGATGATATAATGTAATTTTTTTCGTTGTTTTAAACGTATTTGATTGAAAAAAGGAATAATCGCCGCTTTGTGCATAATTACTCCAGTCATCATTGTGAAGACGAAGCTGAATATTCCCTGTGCTTGCTCCCGGTGACAGCGTTCCTGTTTTAAACCCCAGTTCCAGATAGGAATCTGCACCTTGCTTAGGTTTATGCAGCGTCACAAATTTGTGGGTCAGATTGCCGCATCCAATCTGCGCGTAGTCACAGTCAAAGTTTTGGCCCTTGTTTTTCGCGTTATACCAGTAACGGGCAGTGACATCTTTTAAATCAACCGTCGCATTGCCGTTATTTTTTATGTGAAGCTGCGGGCGGATTTGGTTGCTGTTCACACCCCCATCCCCTGCTTTGTATTGTACAGAAATGCCGTTTTCCTGTGCGGGGTTATCTTGTGCTGGCGTTTCAGGGCGTTCTTTCGTTGAATCTTTGCTGCCGTGAATGTTTTCTCTTACGAATGTTCCTGAAGCAGTTAAATCTGTAAGCGGCCAGCCGCCTGTTTTAGATGCTCCCGGCTTTAACGCTGAGGATGATTCCTGCTTATCAGAAAGATTCCAGTTCACCCAGCTGATGTTCTTGCTGTCGAGATAATTCAGCCATTCCCGCGACTGGTCAAGGAATACACCGCCATTTCCAGACGCGTCGCTTGTTCCCCATTCCGTCACGAAAATAGGCGCTCCTTTACTGAGTGCATAGTTTGCTTTATCCCGTAAAGATTGGCCGTGTGTGCCGGCATAAAAATGAAGCGCGTACATGACGTTTGCATCTTTTAGCTGATCATCGGCTGCATCATTCACATCTTGGCTCCATGTACCGGTTCCGACAATGATGATGTTGTCTGGATCATTTTTGCGGATAACGGAAATCACTTCTTCCGCATACGGTTTAATATCACGCTTCCAGTTCACATCACCGTTTGGTTCGTTTGCAATTTCATAAATGACGTTTGGCGTGTTTCCGTAAAGACTTGACATTTCCTTAAAAAATTCTTTTGCCTTCTCTTTATGTTGGTTTGGGTTGCCGTCATTTAAGACATGCCAGTCAATGATGACATATATCCCAAGTTCTTTTGCCGCTTCAACCGCTTCTTTTACTTTATTTTTCACGGACGGATTATCAATATAACCGCCATCTGCCGTATACATCGCCGCGCGGAAAACGGTTATGCCCCAATCGTCTCTCAGCCATTTTAAGCTGTCTTTATTGACGAAATCGCCATACCATTGCAGTCCATGTGAACTGATCCCTTTCAATTGTACCGCTTTGCCGTCTCGGTTTACGAGCTGTGTCCCTTTTATGCTAAGCTGACCATTCTTGGCTGCTGGCGTTTTTGTCCCTGCTGCAGATGCCGGCGAAGCCGGCAAGCCGCCCATTGTCAATACCGTAATCAATAAACACGTAATAAAAATAGAAATTGACCGTTTCATATCTGATCTTTTCCTCCTTCGCATCATTTTGGCTCTTCACTTCTTATGAGCTCGAACTCATTGTAAAAATCTTTCTCATGATTGTCTATCAACCTAATTTCTTGTTTTTGGGAGGTTTAAAAGCCTGTCAATTTGCTCTAACTCTATTGAATAAGACACACCTGACACATATAGAACAAAGAAAACTGGACTGAATCGGGACTTTACACGTTATTTTTCAATCGAATCGAAAAATTAAATGTATTTCCGACGTAGACGCGCTAAATGTGATGAGTCTCAATATGGCATTGAATCTTATGATTGTAATAAGACGAGCCCTTGCCCGTCCTTGTTAATTTAAGGTTGATGTAAGGTTCGGATTAATACGGGTTAAGGTTGGAGTTGTACAATAAGATTGTACTTCAGTGTGGGATTCAGCCAGAAGAATTCCCCCTTCAATAAATCATAGAGGTGAAAAGGTTTGAGAGAAAATAAAATTTTGTCTTCATTATGTTACTTCAGTATATTTTTTGCGCCGTTTCTGTTTCCGATTATCGTCTATTTCTTAAGCCAGGACGATGTGAAAGATCATGCGAAAAAATCTTTATGGACGCATCTGATTCCTTATTTGATTTTTGGAATTGGCATCATCGCTTCAGGTTTACTTGGTATGAATGATATCAGACATGCCGGGCCTTTCCTGCTTGCGACTTATGCTGTTACATTCCTTGTGGCGATCTATTTTTTCATTTGGAACATTGTCAAAGGAATCAAAGTGTTTTCGGAACAATAGGAAAAAACGGTTCTGTTATTAATCAGCAGAACCGTTTTTTGTATAGCCATTATGATAATTGTATATCTATCGTTGTCCCTTCTCCCGCGGTGCTGTGAATGGTGATGTCCCCTCCGTGCTTTTGGATAATATCCTTTGCTATGGCCATTCCAAGACCAGAGCCTGCATGCGTCGTTCCTGTATTTGTCCCCCTGTAATAGCGATCAAACACTTTTTCCAGCTCCTCTTCTTCTATCCCTTTGCCGTTGTCCCTAATTGTCACATGAGTTCGTTCTTTTTGTTCAAGCTGTACAACGATCTTCACATCGGGATCATTGTGAACGAGGGCATTTAAAATGAGATTCGTGACCGCTCTCCGAATCAATATCGCATCAAGGTTCAGCATCAGCTTTTCCAGGTTCGTTTGAAGCTCAATGGACTTATCCGCATATCTGGAATCGTTTAAAATATCAATTAACGTTTCCCGCAGCAGCGATACAAGGTTTACCCGTTCTTTATTTAACATCACATCGTTGTTTTTCAGCCTTGTCGTTAAATTTAAATCTTCCATCACATCTTTCATATAGAGGGATTTACTCTCAATGATCCGGGCGTAATCTCTGATCTGTTCGACTGTGAGATGATAATTCGGATCTTTGATGATTTCTGCATAGCCTTGAATAGATGCTAATGGTGTTTTAATGTCATGAGAAATATGACTGATCCACTCTTCACGCATTTGCTCTAATTTATCTTTTTCTTTTTTGCTTAAAGATAGTTGTTCCGATAAGTGATTGACATTATAGAACACATCTTTATAAATGCCTTTGGATTTCATTTTGATCGTATAATCTCCATTAGCTAACCGCTGGATTCCTTGAATGACACGGCCGAGCGGTTTTGTGAGCTGCCGGCTGAATAGATAGCCAATGAGTAACGCGATTAATGCATCTATTGATAATAATATGATGGTTCCTGCATTGAACTTCGTCACAAATTCCTTGGTATCATATGAGAGGACAAATTTTCCGAGAGAGGGATTTTTAAACCCTATAAAGTAACTGTACTCCTTGCCGTTTACTTTTTTTCCGCCGGCGTAAATGGTTGATAATAATTGTTCATCCTTATATTTATGTAAATTTACAATTTCAATAGGCGTATATTTTTTCTTCAGTCCTTTAGGTTCTCTATCATGATAAACATCCTGTCCGTTTTCATCTAATATTTGAATCCATGCATTCTGCTCTTTTAAAGCTTTTTGGCCCTCTTTGTTTACTGTGATACCATTGTTCGATAACGTGACATATTGCCGGAATGATCTTGTGAAAGTTTCCGGTGTACTTTCTTCATCATGTTGGGTGTTCGCCTGGAAAACGAGCCAAAACATAAAAATAAATAAATTAATGAAGACTGTAATGATGGTCACTATGATGACAGATACCATGTATCTGCCTGTTAATCGCCAATTCATCCTTACGCATCCTTTACAACAAATTTGTAGCCTAACCCTTTCACAGTGACGAGAAAGACTGGTTTTGATGGGATGTTTTCTATTTTCTCACGGAGCCTGCGTATATGAACCATCACCGTGTTGTCAGAACCGAAAAAGTCTTCTCCCCATACAGCTTGATAGAGTGTTTCTTTACTGATCACCCGATTGGGATGCTGCAGAAAATAGGTCATAAGCATAAGCTCTTTAGGTGTTAACTCAATAGCCGCTCCATTTTTGGTGAGCTCGGCTTGTTGTTGGTTTAATTCAAATGGCCCTTTTTTTATCACGGTTCCGGTTTGAGAAGGCTGTAAGTAAGAGACCCGTCTCAGCTGCGCTTTGACCCGGTATGCGACTTCTTTAGGGCTGAAAGGTTTTGTAATGTAGTCGTCCCCGCCGATGGCAAGTCCTACAATTTTATCCGTTTCCTCCCCCTTTGCAGACAAAAAGATAATAGGAATGTGTGAAATGTCCCTTATTTGCTTGCAGATATCATAGCCTTCACCGTCTGGCAGCATGATATCCAATATCACAAGATCGGGATTTTCTTGATGAAATTGAGCCAATCCGTCACGGGCAGTTGAAGCAGTCACTACGCGATCAATGCCTTCTCTTATTAATACGGTTTTGATCAGTTCCAAAATTTCTTTTTCATCGTCTATGATTAATACTTTGCTGTGAAGCCGTGACATATATTGATCACTCCTTGAAGTCATTGTCATTATTATACCCAATGTCCGTGTATCGTTAAAAAATCAACATTCTCTCCCACAGAAAATAAGCCAATTTTCTTTTTCAAGTAAGAAAATTGGCTTATTGCGATGCTGATGTCTCTAACGCTTTACAACAAATGTTGTCACGCTTTGAGCCGGCAGATGGGCCCAAAAATGATTATCCGTTACTTTGAGATCCGTTCCAGGTTGAAGATTGCTGCTGCTGCTCGTGATCCATCTGGATACTTGCGAAGCGGACCCATTCTGCAACACGAAGTTTTGGTTGACCCCTGTGTTATTTTTATTAATGGCAACAATCACGACTTTATTGTCTCCTTTATAGGCTGACACGTAAACATTCGGTTCAGGATTTTTCGTTGCATCAATCCTTACATAGCCAGGGCGCACAAATTTTGAGAAATGAGCCATATTGTATCCGCGTTTGCTGATCATCCCATCTTCTTTCATCGGGCCGTATGATCTGCGGATATACCACCACACATAAGCTTGAAAATCTCCCTCTACCATTGAATGATGAATATGCTCTGAAACACCTAAAGCCTCAGGCCAGCGATCCGCCGAGTTGTTGTCACTATTCGGATAGTATACCTCCGTCATCCAAAGGTCCTTCCCCGCTCCTTTTTGTTTGAAAAGAGGATAAGGAAACTGACTGACCTGAGTGCCGTACAGGTGGGTTCCGAGGATATCCATATTCCTAAGCGCCTGCGGATCGTTCAAAATGGGGTCCGATATATTTTTCAGGTATTGAAATGATTCCGGCGCAATCACACGGGCATTAATGGAACCGGCATTCTCTCTCATGAAACGCAGGATTTCTTGGGGCGTCCACCATGTCCATTCGTGAGCGTAATCAGGCTCGTTCTGCATAGAAATCGCATACAGATTCACACCATTACTCTTCATGAAATTAACGAAATCGTTAAGATGCTGCGCGTATGCGGCGTACTTATCGTATCTCAGCCGCTTAGCTGATGTGTCACCATTATGATTGAAAGTCTCAACCATATCGTTTGGCGGATTCCAAGGGGAAGCAAAAACGATTGCTCCATGTTTGATCGCACTCTTTGCAGTCTCCACTTCTTTGTACCAATTATTTCTATTTTCATCTACATGAATTCTTAAGACCGAAAAACCTAACTGATTCTGCCCATTGCCAAAAGCGGTCTCCCGTTGAGCCGCAGTCAAGTCTCCAATCCAAGCCGGGTGGTTCATTCCTCCAAAACCGCGAATCACTTGTCTTTCTGCAGATATATTAACTGTTGCATCACTTGCTGCTGAAACTTCAGTAACTCCCGGTCCTAAGAGCATGACGGACAGCATTGTGAAGCATACCAATAATACACAAATTGTTTTTTTTACGCTCGACATCATTTTTTCCTCTCCTTCATTTGTCTTTTATAGACTTAGAAAACGTACCTTTGCTTATCTTTGTGTAAACTGCCAGTAATCAACATTAAACAAGTTTCCTGTACCAGTTCCGGTAAATACAAAGAATACGTTGTGAACACCGGATGCGCCGCTTACCGCAGTTTCTATTTCTCTCCAGGATTGCGTTCCGCCTGTGGAAGGGACATTCAAGGTTCCGACAAGCTTACCGTTTGCACTGTCTAGTCGCACTTCTATTTTTCCGCCAAGAGCGGACGCTACATTTGCTTTAAACGTCCTGGCACCGCCTGACCCGAAGTCTGCATTTCCAACAGCAATCCAGTCTCCGTTATGAATGTTTGTGACATGTTGATTATTGACCGGCCCGCCGGGTGCAGAGGAATTCTCGGTCAAAATCCGTCCGTTCCAGGCAAACGTTTCCGCTTCTACCCGGTGATATGGATTCAAGTTGGACAGCTGTTTGACACCTGCAAAATTTGCCGCTACCTCTTGCAGGGAGCCATCAGGATTATGCACAAGCTTATTTATATGGGGAGAACGGTATCCTTTGCCGGCCCCGTAAAGAGCGGAGCTGACAGTTTGAGTATGATACACCACATACCACTCGTTTTTAAAATTGAAAACAGCATGGTGATTGTTTCCGCCGCCTCCGAAAAATGCTCCCGGATTTTTCAGAAAGTGCCCTCTATACGAAAAAGAATTCATAGGACTTGAGCTGGTCATATAGCCGATCTCACCTGGAGGTTTATCGGCCGGGTGCGCGCCCCCGAAATTGATACAATAGGAATAGTAATATTTTCCGTTATACTTATGCATTCCCGAATCTTCAAACATAAAAGGCGCATCAATCGTAGATGCACTTCCGGCAACACTGGTCATATCAGGCCCCAATTTCATGACTCTTGCTGTTTTAGGATCGGCCCATTGCCCCTGTGTGGGATTTGAACCGCCCGGAACGCCTCCGCCGGCATATAGGTAACCGGTACCGTCATCATCTACGAATACTGCAGGATCAAAAAGCCATACAACACCGGACATTCCTGGTGTACTTGGCGTCACCAGCGGTTTTCCGATCGGATCTGTCCATGGGCCGGTCGGGCTGTCTGCGGTGAGAACCCCGATACCTCCGCCGCCGTTTGCGAAATAAAGGAAAAATTTATCCTTACCGTTGATCTTTTTCACCACGGCTGACGGGGCCCATGATGCTCCTGCCCATTTGGCAATCCCCCGGCCGCCATTCACCCCATTGGCACCCGCTGCGGGAATCGCTCCGTGATCTGTCCAGTTCACCATATCCGCTGAAGATATGACGGATATTTTATTCAAATTGGCAAATGAATTATCCTTAATCGTGCCGTCGCTATTATATTCATAGTCATCGCTTGACATATAGATGTAGACTCTTCCGTTATAGGTCAGCGCAAACGGATCTGCGCCCAGATGGTGGTCGATAAGCGGATTTGAATTCCCAACATGTTTTGCAATTGGAGTGCTTACCGCATTCGCATATTCCCCAGGTAAACAGCTCAATAATAAAGCAAGAATCAATAAACATACACTGCACTTTTTCATCAGCTTAACATCCTCCTGTTTCCGCATATTAGGTTTTTAAAAAATATGATAACAACAGGTCATGAAGAATGCGTAAAATGAATGATTTTCAGAGTGAAAACGTTGCAAATATCTGACCCTCTTTTATGAAAAATGCCGCCGATTGCAGTCAGCGGCATTTTGCCCTGAATCACTTACATTTTGTCAAACTTCGTGTCGCCAGCAAACGATCCTATTGACAGTTGTTCTTCAAGAACAAGTCCGTGATGATGCCGTTCTTCAATCCTTTTGATAAGAGATCGAATTGTATCCGTATTTTCTTCGATATTGTGAGGGTCAAAGATCGTCACATGGTCTCCTTTTAATTTGTACTCAAGGTAATGCTGTGCGGTTGATTGCTTCCATCCTCTATCGGTCAACTCGCCGCATAGAAAATGATGAATGTTGGCGTTCACCGCGCCGGAATTGATCAGTTTATTGTGATATGTGAGATAGCTTCTGATTTTATCCTTAATGGAAGGAATGGTTAATAATTCTCTATAATAATCCGGAATGATATCCAGATTCCGATGAATGATCTCTTCGGTTTCCTCTTCCGAAAAATAATTCACCGAAACGGCTCTTTTAGAATCAAGCATCATAATGTCCGATACGATGCGTCCGCGCTTCTCCAAGGCTTTGGCAACCTCAAAAGCCAAATTCGATCCCGAGGAGTAACCGAGTAAAACAAAAGGCCCTTGTTCCTGAATGCCTATCATGCTTTCTGCATACCGGTCGACTATCTCTTGCTCGTAAGACGGCTCTTCTAAGAAATCAGCGGCATAGACGGTGCAGCGGCCGTCTAGTCTTTTCGCCATTTCATTATAGACCAGCCCGTACCCGATTAAAGGCGGGAAACAGAACAAAGGGATTGAACCGTTCTGATTCATCTTGACGAATACGTTATCCGTCTTGGACTCGAAAACTGCCGCTTGAATGGCGCGTGCCATTGTTTCGATGGTAGGAAAATCGTATACGGCTTGATAATGCATTTTGATTCCCATACGGTCGTTGATTTGATGAATAACTTGCAATACTTTGAGCGAATGGCCGCCAACGTCAAAGAAGTTATCTTTAATTCCCGGGTCACTGAGAGCTAAAATGTTCTTCCATATCTCGGCCAGCTGCTTTTCAATTAACGTTCCGGGCGCTTCGTATTCGGTTCCGGTGAGCCTATTTCCCTCAGGAGCCGGCAAAGCTTTTCGATCGATTTTCCCATTTGCGGTTATCGGCATCTTCTCCATTTGAACAAAGTAAGCCGGTATCATATAAGCGGGCAGTTTGTTCAGTAAATGACGCTTCAGCTGCGCCGTATTTAATGAATCGTCTCCTGACAAGTAGGCGCACAGCTGCTTTGAGCCCTCTTCTTCAATCGCGATGACGACCGCTTCTTTGACAGATTCCGATTGCAATAAAGCCGCTTCGACCTCGCCAATTTCAATCCGGTAGCCCCGGATTTTCACCTGATGATCAATTCTTCCTAAATACTCGATATTGCCGTCAGGCAGCCACCGGGCGACATCTCCCGTTTTGTACATTTTTTCGCCTGCAGCAAACGGGTGTTCAACAAATTTCTCAGCCGTTAATTCCGGGCGGTTCAAATATCCTCTGGCCAGTCCCTCTCCTGCCACATAGAGCTCGCCCGGTATGCCCATGACCTGAATGCGTTGATATTCGTCCAAAATATACGCTTGCAGAGTAGGAATAGGTTGTCCGATGTTGCTTCTGCCCTCGTTGATTTCCCGTTCCGTGATTTCTTTATATGTGACATGAACGGTGGTTTCGGTGATGCCGTACATATTGATTAATTGTGTTAAAGGATATTTAAGCTTCCAGTCTTTCAAGAAGGATGGATTTAACGCCTCTCCGCCAAATATGATTTTTCGGATGTTTAAATTGGATTCGGGATCTGCTCTCTCCTCCTGCATCAGTTGATAAAAATAACTTGGCGTTTGATTTAAAATGGTCACAGCTTCCGATTTTAACAATTGCAAATACCTTTCCGGGTTTTTTGCTATTTGTTTCGGAACAATCACTAATTTGCCCCCATACAGCAGCGCTCCGTACATTTCCCATACTGAAAAATCAAAGCAGAAGGAATGAAACAAAGTCCAAGTGTCCGATGCGTTAAAATCAAAAACATTTTTGTTGTTAAATAACAGACGAACCACGTTTTTATGTTCAATGAGCGTGCCTTTCGGATTCCCCGTAGTTCCTGATGTATAAATCACGTAGGCTAATTGATTTGGCATCACGCTCAGATTGAGATTAGATGGTTCGGCGTCGTATGATGACGGATCGTCAAGGAAGACAGTATGACTTTGATAATCGGTACCTTCCAGAAGATGATGTTGCAATAATAAGATAGAGACGTTAGAATCCTCAAGCATATAATGGATGCGTTCTTTCGGATAATCCGGATCGATCGGTACGTAAACGCCCCCGGCTTTCAAAATAGCAAGGATGCCTATCACCATCTCCGGTGAACGTTCCGCCATAATGCCGACAAGCTCCTCGGCCTGAAGTCCTTTGGCAACCAAGGTTCGGGCCAGCTGATTGGCGCGTTCATTTACTACCCGATATGTCAGCTTCTTATCTTCAAAAACAATCGCTGCTTGCTCCGGCGTTCGCTTCGCTTGTTCTTCAAACAATTGATGAATCGTCTTTTCCTTTGGATACTCAGCCGCCGTATCGTTGAACTTATCTATCAGAAGCGATCGCTCATCCGCTGTTACGATATCAAGGTCTTGTACGCGAACTTTCTGATCGTCCGCCATTTGCTTCATGATTTGCATGAAATGCGTCTGCATCCGTTCGACACTTGCTTGATCATAAACATCGCGGTTGTATACAAAACGAATGTCAATTTCTCCATCCGGCATCACGATAAAAGTAAAGTCGTAATGTGTATGTTCTTCCATATGAAAATCGAGAATGTCTAATGCGTTGTCATCCTGCTTCATATGTTCTATTTGTTTCTCAACCGGGTAATTCTCAAATACCATAATATGATTGATCAACTGCTGCTTTTGCTCAGTTTGAGCCTGAATGTCATACAACGGAAATGTATCATATTTTTGAGAAGCCAGTGCCTGCTCCTGGTTCACTTTCAATACTTGTGCAGCTGTCACTTCAGGCTGCGTATGAATACGTACGGGAATGGTATTGATAAATAAACCGACCATGGTTTCAATTCCCGGAATTTCTGCCGGCCTGCCGGATACGACCGTGCCGAAGACGACATCCTGACTTCCGTTATATCTTTGCAGCAGTAAGCCCCATGCTGTTTGTATCCATGTATTGACGGTGACTTGCTGGCGGCTTGCGGCCCGTTTGATTTCGTCTGAGAGCTGCTTTCCTAAATGAAACGTATGCTCTCCTTTTTCGTATCCTTTCGTCTGGCCGGAAGATTGTTCTTGTAACAAAACAGTTTGCCCTTCATAACCTTCCAAGTAATTGCGCCAATAGGCTGACGCCTGCTTGTGATCTTGTTGATCGAGCCATTCGATATATCGGCTGTATGGAGTGACGGCTCCCCGCTTCGGCTGCGGCTGCCTTTGTTCGAGTATCGCATAATAGGTTTCAAACACTTCTTTCGTAACAAGAGGCAAACACCAGCCATCCATTAAAATATGATGAAAGCTCCATATCAATCGCGCTTGGTCTTCCTCTGTCCGCAGGATCGATACGCGCATTAAAGCATCCTGGGTGAGATTGAATCCCCGCGCCTTATCTCTTCTGGCAAAATCGGCAATAAACTCGCTGCGCTGATGACTGTTCATGCTGCGAATATCTTCAACGGCCGTTTCAATCGGTTTTTGCCGGAATACAATCTGCAAAGGCTGATCTTTCCATTCTGTATAAAAAAGAGTCCGAAGAATGTCATATTTTTCGGCCAGATGCGCTAAACTCATCCTGAATGCATCGATATCCAAGAAACCTTTCAGATCAAAAGCGGCTTGTTCAAAGTAAGCTTCGGAATCCGAATCAATCAAGCTGTGGAACAACATTCCTTTCTGCATCGGGGTTAATGGGTATATATTTTCAATGTCACCGAGATGACTCGTTTGCTGCACAAATTGATCCAGTTCACCGATCGTTATACCTTTTAACGAAATGTCGCTTGGCGTCAGGTGAATTTGATCTTGAGCATCACAATGTGCGATGACTTGCTGCAGGCTGCTTTTTAAGAGATCGGCACAGGCTTCCATTGTTTCTCTTTGATATTGTTTACCGCTATAGCTGATGGCCAGCGACAATCGGCCTTCTGAAATCATGCCGTTGATATCAAGTGTATAGGTCAAGGGACGATTGTCACTGGCTGTTTTCCCGCTTGAGTAAGGGGATACCTCCATCCTGCCGTTCCGGACATCTTGATCAAATTGACCCAAATAATTGAAACGTATTTCCGGATGTCCGGTCCATTCATGTGCCTTCGGGTGATCGGACAAATATTTGATCAGGCCGTAACCTATTCCTTTTTGGGGGATCTGACGCAAATTTTCTTTCACTGTTTTAATCCGCTCCGGGATATCCTGATCAGCTTTGATTTGAAGCGAAACCGGATATAGGCTTGTGAACCATCCCACGGTACGCGAAATATCGAGATCCGGAATGATAGACTCTCTGCCGTGTCCTTCAAGATGAATGAGAATGTCTTCATATCCGGTCCAACGATGAACAGCAGTTCCCAGACCGGTCAGTAATAAATCGTTCATATCGGTCGAATAAGCCCTGTGAGCGTTTTTTAATAAACGTTCGGTTTCCTCGACGGTCCATTGAACAATGACCGTTTCCTTGTCTTTGGCCAGACCGGTCTCCTGTCCATTGTCCTTTGGCAATGTATGTTGCGGATTATGTTTCTGTCTGAACCAGTATTGATTTTCCGCTTCGAATTCCTGACTTTCTGCATAACGATTCAACTGTTCAGCCCATAACAGATAAGAGTCCGTTTTCTTCGGAAGCCAGATCGCTTCGCCGTTTTGAAGCTGCTCATAAGCTGCCGCTATATCCTCAAGTAAAATCCTCCACGATACGCCGTCGATGACCAGATGATGAACCGCAATCAGCAAATGATCTCCCTCTTGACACCGGAACAATCCCAGTTTCATGAGCGGTCCTTCGGCTAAATGAATGGATTGCTGAATCTCATTGGAAATGGTTTCTATCGTCTGGGACACATTTTTTTCTTCGCGTAATGAGATCACTTCAAGGCTGAACAGATCACCTTCATCGATCCCTCGATTTCGGGCTTCATATCCATCTTCTGTCGGAACATAGACCATGCGCAAAGCATCGTGATGCTCTGTGATCTTCTTCATGACTTCCCGAAGCTTGGATTCATCCAGTCCCTCTTTCCAATAAAGCATAATCGCTTGATTGTAATGGTGTAATTCCGGGTATTTCTGGTCGAAAAACCAATGCTGAATCGGTGTCAGCAGCGCACGGCCTTTGATTTCTCCTTGTTCTGCGATTCGGGTTGCCGGCTCTACGTATGGAACAAGCTCGGAGATGGTTGGGTATTTAAACAAGTGTTTGATTTCAAACTTATACCCGGCTTGGTATAATCTTGAGGACACTTGAATCGACTTAATGGAATCGCCCCCCAATTCGAAGAAATGATCTGAGATT
This sequence comes from Bacillus sp. JK62, assembly GCF_053663455.1. NCBI lineage: Bacteria > Bacillati > Bacillota > Bacilli > Caryophanales > Bacillaceae > Bacillus > Bacillus sp. JK62. Next base: position 273,410 of record NZ_JBSJQA010000006.1, on the reverse strand, counting down.
CCGACCCGTTCTAAGCCTAAGACCGACTCCCACACCGCGGCCAGTATTTTTTCCAGTTCTGTTCGAGGAGCTTCATAGTTCATGCCTGTAAGATTCTCTCTTGGAGAAGGAAGGGATTTACGGTCTATTTTCCCGTTGAAAGTAAGCGGCATCTCTTCCAGCTGAACGAAATAAGCAGGTATCATATAGGATGGAAGCTGCCGGGACAGCTCTTCACGGAGCTCGCCTGCAGTTAAAGCATGTTGTGCGGTATAATAGGCGCACAGGGATGTTTCCCCATCGATTTCCCGGGCGATGACGATGGCTTCTTTGATCGCCGGCAGCTGAAAAAAAGCGCCTTCGACTTCGCCGATTTCAATGCGGTAACCGCGGATTTTCACCTGGTGATCAATCCGGCCCAAATACTCGATATTGCCGTCCGGCAGCCATCTTGCCAAGTCTCCCGTCCGGTATATCCGTTCTCCTGATGCAATCGGATGGTTTACAAACTTCTCGGCCGTCAGTTCGGGACGATTCAAGTAGCCCCTTGCAAGCCCATCGCCCGCTATGCACAGTTCTCCCGCCACACTGATCGGCTGCATATGTTCCAAATCAGCATGTAATATATACAATTGAATGTTGGAAATCGGTTTGCCTATCGGAATCGTTGCATATGTTTCTTCCGTCTGGCAATCAAAGTATGATACATCAATTGTTGCCTCAGTCGGTCCGTACAAGTTGATGATTTGAGCCTGGCTCACCGACGTGATGATGCGTTTGAAGCCTGCGACATGTACAGGCTTCAAAGCCTCACCGCTTGCAAACACATGTCTTAATGACGCTAATTTTTGTTTCAACATCCCGCTTGGCTTCTGATCCATGGATTCCAGGAAGGCATGCAGCATCGCCGGTACAAAATGCAGTGTGCTGACGCCTTTTTGTGCAATTGTATCTAAAATCAGCTCGGGATTCTTTTCTCCTCCGCTTGGCAGCAGCACCAGTTTAGAACCTGCCAGCGTCCACCAGAACAGTTCCCACACTGATACATCAAAGGTGATCGCAGTTTTTTGCAGAATCGCATCCCGCTCATCCAGAGGGTATTTTTCCTGCATCCACACCAGCCGATTGATGACCGACCGGTGCTCAACCATAACCCCTTTCGGCTTGCCCGTTGAACCCGATGTATAAATAACATAGGCCAGATGATCCGGACCAGCAGCCGGCTCTACATTCGACCCGTCTTCACAAAAGTTGTGCGGATCTTTCATATCCAGCACTTTTCCCGTAAAAGGTACTCTCTCTTGCGAGTGATTCTGCACGAGTAACAACTTCGTATCCGAATCCTCCAATATGTATCGAACCCGTTCCTCGGGATAGCCCGGGTCAATCGGTACATACGCCCCGCCGGCTTTCAAGATCCCGAAGATCCCTACAATCATATCCAGGGAGCGTTCGGCCATAATCCCGACCGGCTGATCCGGCTGCACGCCTTCAGATTGCAGAGTCCGAGCGAGTTGATTCGCCTTTTCATTCAATTCCCGGTACGTCAGACGGCTATCCTCGTAGACAACAGCCGTTTGATCAGGGGTGCGTTCCGCTTGTTCCTCCAAAAATTGATGAATCGTTTTTTCTCTTGGATACTCTGCAGCCGTTTGATTATAGGCGATGAGTTGATTTGTCTCTGAGTCTGACAGAATATTAAGCTGTCGGATCATAAGGTCGGGTTGGAATAACAAACTTGAAAAGACCCGGTTTACATGTTCGATCACTTGCATCATATACTGGCGATCATAAGCTTGTTCATTATAAGTTAACTTTAAATGAATCGAATCATTTTCGATGGAAAACTGAAATAACGTATCAGCAGCAGCCGTTTCTATAAAACGAATGGGATGAAGCTGATCTAGTGATACGATCGTATGGATCATTGGCAAATGATTTGAATCGTAGTTCAGATTTAATGGACCGGCCATTTTATCGAAAGGAACGTGCTGATTTAAGATGGCTCCGTTCAGCGTATGCTTGAATTCATTAAATATGGATTTAAATGTGCTGTCCGCATTTATGTTTTGTTTGATTAACATGACTTGATCTAAACGAAGGTCTTCATCGGTTTCGTCTTCAAAGGTCGGTACACCTACAATAACGCCCTCTTCCCCCGTATATTTGTACAAAAGACACTCGATTCCGACCAGGAGAACCATATAAACGGCCATTGGCGATTTATTCGTCATTTTCATGATGCGCAGGGATACATCGGAGCTCAATGAACTGTGAATCCGGTTGGGTGCACTCGGCGCATCGTGCTCTATTGTTGAGTCCGACATTTGAAACGAAGGGATTGCACTGGGACGATCTTCCGCATCGAACATGCTGCTCCAGAACAACTCCTGTTGCTTGAATTCTGACATTAATATCCCTCCAGTAAGTTTTAGCCGGCTGACCGCTGTCCCCGTAAAAACATCATGCCGGGGACAGCCGGTACCGGCCGTTTTTAGAAATTCAATTCGATTTCGTTTGCAAAGTGTTCACTTTTATTTACTTTCTCACTTAATTGAATTTCTTTTAAAGGAATCGATGGGTCTTTTATGATCGCCGACAGAATCATGGCGTAATCTTTGCTCAGCGTAGCGATGGTTTTCTGTTTAAACAGCTTCGTGCAGTACTCAAAGCTTCCTTGAATCTCGTGCGGATTCATCACGAAAGTCAGCTGTAAATCAAATTTGGCCGCCGTATTTGTTTGTTCATATGGTCTGACCGCGAGAGAGTCCAATTCGATATCCGTTTGTTCCGTATTTTGCAGAACAAACATCGTATCGAATAACGGATTGCGGCTTAAGTCCCGTTTCACTCCCAGTTTCTCAACTAATTCTTCAAAAGGATATTCTTGATTTTCATAAGCTTTCAGCATCGTTTCTTTTGTTTCCGTTACATAGTCCATAAAGGTCTTTTCTCCAGCCGGGGCCGTACGGATGGCCAGCGTATTCACAAACATCCCGATAATATGCTGTAAATCTTCATGCATTCTTCCCGCAATAGGCGTACCGACGACGATATCTTCCTGACCGCTGTATTTGGCCAGCAGTATGTTATAGGCTGACAGCAAGATCATGTAAGCGGTCGATCCGGTCAATTCTTCCATCTGTTTTATCCCCTGGACCACGGTCTCATCGGGAGCGAAATTGTATCGCTTGCCTTCAAAGCTTCGAATTCGCGGTCTGGCAAAATCTTTCGGCAGCTCAAATGGCGGGAGTTCCTCATGAAATACATTCAGCCAATAGTTCTCCTGCCTTTTGATGCGTTCCCTCTGCTCCGCCTGCTGCTGCCATACAGTGTAATCTTTGTATTGAATCCGGAGCGGGGTTAATTCTTTGCCGTCATACAATTGAATCAGTTCTTCAACGAAAATATTCATAGAAGCGCCGTCTGAAACGATATGATGCATGTCAAACATGAAAACATGTCTGTCCTGTTCTAATTCGATGAGCCCGGCCCGAAGCAATGGAGCCTGACTGAGATCGAAAGGCCGCACGAAATTGCGGAACAGCTCCTCGACCTGCTTATCAGCTGCTTTGTACCTTTCTATAGAGAAATCCGCCTGCGGCTTGATCACCTGCACCAGCTCTCCCCGAACCATTTCAAATCCGGTTCGTAGCGATTCATGGCGCTGGATCAGACTTTGGAACGCAGATTGTAAACGATTCATATCCATCCTGCCTTCCAATGTCAAAATCCCCGGCATGTTGTAACTTAGTTCTCCGCCTTCAATTTGTGTAGACAGGTAAACCATCTTTTGTACGGAAGATACAGGATAAACATCTTTGGCTTCTGCAACAGGGATTTCATCCGGTCCGCTGGTTTCCGCGCCCGCAATGACCCTCGCCATTTCTTCAACCGTCGGGTATTGAAACACTTCTCTCAATGAAATGCTTTTGCCGAATTGCTTATGGATCTTGGTAACGAGCGTCATCCCCCGTAACGAATGCCCGCCGAGATCGAAAAAGTTATCTTTGACGCCGACTTGTTCTAACTTCAATACTTCTTTCCAGATGTGAACCAGCTGCTCTTCCGGCTTTGTCCTTGGAGCAACATAGTCAATCCCGGTCTGCAAGCCTGCTTCAGGCAGCGGTAACGCGCTGCGATTCACTTTTCCATTGGAGGTTAACGGCATTTGTTCCAGTTGCATCAGGTATGAAGGAACCATGTAGCCTGGTATTTGATCGGAGAGTTTTTCTTTAAGCTGATTGATCGGCAGTGACTTCTCCCCTGTAAAATAGGCATACAAATCGCTTTGTCCCTCTGCATTTTCTCTGGCCAGGATCACCGCTTCTTGTACATGCTCGATGTTGAGAAGAGCGGCTTCCACCTCGCCAAGTTCGATCCGGTAACCGCGAATTTTGACCTGATGATCCTTTCTTCCGGCATATTCAATGTTCCCATCTTGCAGGTAACGGGCAAGATCGCCTGTTTTATACATCCGCTCTCCGATTACAAACGGATCGGCCACAAACTTTTCACCCGTTAATTCAGGCAAGTTCAGATACCCTCGTCCTACTCCGTCTCCGGCGATGCACAGCTCGCCCTTTACACCTATAGGCAGCATCCGGTCATGGGAATCAACAATATACACACGGTTGTTGCCCAGCGGCTTGCCGATCGGCACGTAACCGCCGTCGTCAGCGGATGCCAATGTCTCCGGTACGATATGGAAGACCGATGCATCCACGCAGGTTTCCGTCGGACCGTATACATTGGTTATGAGCGGCATTGATGACCCGTTCGAAGCGAACAATTCAAGCAATTGCGCCACCGTCGCCTGCGGGAGCGCCTCTCCTCCAATAAGCATGTGCCGGATCGTTACCCCATGAAGGCTGTCTGCAGCGATAAGCAATTGCAAATGTGACGGTGTTCCGTCTGTTACGTCAATGCGGTGGGTGCGATAATAGTTTGACAAGGCATAACCGTCTGATACTGATGCTTTAGGGACGATATACAGTGCATGTCCCCCTAACAGTGCCGCGAAAATTTGCTTGACCGATGCGTCGAAATAGTACGGTGCCAACAGAGACACACGCAATCCCGAATCATAAGCACCGTACACTTGTCCGCGGAGCCCCTCCATCAAATGAAGTACCTGGCGATGCTCAATCAGCGTGCCTTTTGGCTTGCCGGTTGTGCCTGATGTGTAAATCACATACGCCAAGTGATCCGGTCCGGCTGCCGTCACCAGATTCGAGCCATCCCCGCTGTTCATTCGTTCGTCATTCAGCAGTAAAATTTCTCCGGCAAAGGATACACGATCTTGTAAATGGGGCTGTGCCAGCAGAACCTTTGCTCCTGAATCCTCCAGAATATAGCGGATGCGTTCCTGCGGGCTGTCCGGATCCATCGGCACATACGCGCCCCCGGCTTTCAGGATCGCCATAATCCCCACGATCATTTCCAGAGAACGTTCTGCCAGAATACCCACAGGCTGGTCAGGCTGCACGTCTTCGCTTCTTAAAATCCGCGCCAGGCGGTTGGCCCGCTCATTCAGCTCACGGTATGTGAATCGGCTTTTCTCGTAAACTGCGGCCGTAAGTTCCGGCGTACGCTCCGCCTGCTCCTCGAACAATTGGTGAATTGTTTTGTCCCTTGGGCAGTCTATTGCCGGTTGGCCCCATCTCTCCACAATCTGCTCTTTCTCCTTCGCGGTGATCATCTCCAGCGATGAAAGCGGCGCCTGCGGATCATTCGCAATCGCCTCGATCAATTGGATAAAGTGCTTTGCCATGCGTTCCGCAGTTTCCTGCTTGTACAGCGCTGCCGCGTAACTGATCATACCTGTAATTCCGTCTTCATTTTCTGCCGCTTGGAACGTCAGGTCGAACTTCGCCATCGCATGGTTGTCCGGATAAGGGGTAAAACGCACATCATCGAGGCTCAATTCTCCACGTTCTGTGTTTTGCCATATGAACATCGTGTCAAACAGCGGATGGCGGCTGAAATCCCGGGACACATTCAGCTTGTCCACCAGTTCGTCGAATGGATACTCCTGATTTTCGTACGCTTTTAATGTATGCTCTTTGACTTCCTGCACGTACTCCCGGAATGTTTTTTCCCCAATCGGTTTCGTTCGTATCGCCAGCGTGCCCACGAACATGCCGATTAAGCTTTCCAAATCCGAATGGGTTCTTCCGGCAATCGGGCTGCCTACTACGATGTCTTCTTGCCCGCTGTATTTGGCAAGCATGGTCGTATAAGCAGCCAGCAGCACCATGTACAGTGTGCTTTCGCTCTTCACCGCCAAGCCTTTCAGCTGTTCCGTCAGCTCCGGTCCGATAACAAACTCGATTTGTCCTCCTTCAAAGCTCCGCGCAGCCGGTCTTCCGTAGTCGGTTGGCATATCCAGCACCGGAACCTCTCCGCTGAACACATCCAGCCAATACGCTTCCTGTTTCTTCATCCGTTCGCTTTGCATATCCGCCAGCTGCCACGCCGCATAATCTTTATATTGAATCCGCAATGGCGGCAACTCTTTTCCTTCATATAATGAAACGAACTCTTCAATCAAATTCTTGATAGATACGCCGTCTGAAATGATATGATGCATGTCAAACAGCAGCAAATGGCGGTCTTTTGCAAGCTCGATCAGTCCTACCCGCAGCAGCGGTGCTTTCTCCAAGTCAAATGCCCGCACAAACCCATGAACGAGGGCTTCCGCCTGTTCTTCTTTCGCCTGAGTGAATTCCACTGCAAATCGGACGTCGTCATAGATCCGCTGCACCGGTTCTCCATCTATCAGTTCAAAGCCGGTACGCAGCGTTTCATGGCGCTGAATCAGCTTGCAGATCGCCTTCTCGACAAGTTCCCGATCCAGAGCTCCATCGGCCCTCATGACACTCGGCATGTTGTAGCTCAGCTCTCCGCCTTTCAGCTGATTCAAAATGTACAGCCGTTTTTGCGCCGAGGAGACGGCATAGTATTCTTTTGCGTCAACGGCCGGGATAGATGTATATGCTGTGTGTTTCATTCCGGTAATCGTTTCTGCCATTTCTTCAATTGTTGGCGACCGGAACACTTCCCGCAGCGGCAGGCTGACCCCCATCTCTTTGTGCAGCTTCGCCGTCAGAGTCGTTGCCCGCAGCGAGTGACCGCCGATGTCGAAGAAGTTATCTTTCACGCCGATACGCGGAAGTCCAAGCACCTCTTTCCAGATATGCGCCACCTGCGCTTCCGCCGCTGTACGGGGAGCAACGTATTCGCCCCCTGTTTGCACGCCTCCTTCTGGTGCTGGCAATGCTTTGCGGTCGACTTTTCCGTTTGCCGTGAGCGGCAAACGCTCTAGTTGGATAAAGTACGACGGGATCATATACCCCGGCAGTTCCTGCGACAGCGCTATTCGCAGCTCGCTCACCATCAGCTCGGTGTTCGCTGAAAAGTATGCGCATAGCTGCTTTTCTCCGGCTCCGTCTTCAAGAGCGGTGACTACTGCTTCCTGTACATACTCTATCTTTAAGAGCTGAGCTTCCACCTCGCCGAGTTCGATCCTGTATCCTCGAATTTTCACCTGATGATCGATCCGGCCCAAATATTCGATGTTACCGTCCGGCAGCCATCTCGCCAGATCGCCCGTCCGGTACATCCGTTTGCCGGGTTCGAACGGATGATCCACGAACTTCTCCGCAGTCAGCTCCGGACGGTTCAGGTACCCCCTCGCCAGTCCGTCGCCTGCGATGCAAAGCTCTCCCGGTACTCCGACTGGCTGTAGACGCATTGATCCCGGTGCCATCATATACAGCTGTATATTCGAGATCGGCTTGCCGATCGGCACCGATGCATACGCTTGGTTCGCTTCGCAGTTGAAGTACGACACATCGACCGTTGCTTCCGTCGGGCCGTACAGGTTGATCAGTCGGGCGCCGTTCATAGGCGTAATAAGGCTATGGAATCTTGCCGTATGTGCCGGCATTAAAGCCTCGCCGCTTGCAAACACTTGCCGCAACGTACGCAGCTTGCTTGTCTGTACGCTCGCCGTCTGTGCTTCCGCAAACTTCAGGAAGGCGTGCAGCATCGCCGGGACGAAATGCATTGTCGTGATACTTTGCTCTTCTATTGTGTTCCAAATCACTTCGGGGTCTTTCTCTCCGCCGAGCGGAAGCAGGCACACCTTCGCACCGGTCAAAGCCCACCAGAACAGCTCCCATACCGAGACGTCGAAGGTGATCGCTGTCTTTTGTAAAATCGTATCGCCGCTGCCGATCGGATAAGCCTTTTGCATCCACATCAACCGGTTTATAACCGGACGATGTTCAACCATAACCCCCTTGGGCTTGCCGGTCGATCCGGACGTGTAAATTACATATGCCCTATCGTCCGCACGGGACAGCGGCTCCAAGTTAGAAACGTCATCATCGTAAACGGAAGTATCATCGAGATCGATGACCGTTCCTGCAAAAGCAACCCGTTCTTTCACGTGACGCTGTGACAGCAGCAGGGTCGCTCCTGAATCTTCAAGGATGTAGCGGATGCGTTCATCCGGGTAATCCGGGTCGATTGGCACATAAGCGCCGCCCGCTTTCAGGATTGCATAAATCCCGACCATCATTTCTAGAGAACGCTCAGTCATGATCGCAACAAGCTGGTCGGCCTGTAGGCCTTCAGCTCGTAAAGTGCGTGCTAGTTGATTGGCCCGTTCATTTAACTCAAGGTATGTCATACGCTGCTCCTCGAATATAACCGCCTCATGGTCCGGCGTCCGGAGTGTTTGTTCCTCGAACAGCTGATGAATCGTTTGTTCACGTGGGTAATGCATTTCGTTAGACTGAAAACGGCTGTGCAGCTGTTCTTTTTCTTGCTGCGTCAGAAGTTCCATTTCTTCTATTTTGACAGACGGCTGCTGCAAAATTTGGTGAATGAGCTGTTCAAAATGTCCGCGAATCCGCTCTGCCTCTGATTGTCCATATTCATTTTGGTTGAAATCAAAATGAACGGTGAGTTGTTCGCCAGGGATGACAACTACATTAAAATCGTAATGGGTATGTTCTTCTATATGGAAATTCACGATATTTAAATCCGCAGCATCATGGCCCTTTTCGACTTGCTGCTCTATCGGATAATTTTCAAAGATCAGTATATGATCAATTAAGTTTTGCTTTTGTTCCGTTTGGGCCTGAATTTCGTATAAAGGATAGGTATCGTATGATTGGGAAGCCAGAGCGTTTTGTTGAACCATTTGCATCGTATCAGCAAAAGTGCTGTCCTCATCGCAGCGGATGCGAACCGGAATGGTATTGATGAACAGGCCGATCATCTGTTCTACATCAGGAATTTCCGCCGGCCTTCCCGACACGACACTGCCGAAGACAACGTCTGCTGACCCGCTGTATTTCTGTAATAAAACTCCCCATAACGTTTGGATCAACGTGTTTAATGTAACCTGATGCTGATTTGCGATCTGCTGTAATTGTTTTGTCTGTTCGTGATCAAATCGGCAGATCACATTGGCATAGGCGTATTCTTTTTGTTCATGCTGCTCTATTTTATGAAGAAGCGTAGTTTCACCTGTATATCCTTCAAGATACCCGCTCCAGTACCGCTTTGCCGCTCCCTGATCTTGGCGGTCAAGCCACTCGATATAGTCGCTGTAAGGAGCTGCCGATGACGGTTCTGGTTCCCTGCCTTCCTGTAAGGCGCGGTAATGATCAAACACTTCCTTCGTGATAAGAGACAGGCACCAGCCATCCATCACAATATGATGGAAGCTCCAAATCAAATGATATTTGCGGTCTTCCATACGGAAAATCGCTATGCGCATCAGCGGATCCCGAGCCAAGTCAAATCCTTTTGCCTTATCTTCTCTTTGATAGGCTGCGATTGCATCCTCTCGCAGGTGCTCCTCTATGTCACGCAAATCTGCAAAATGAATTTGCGGTGTTTGCGTTTTATAGACAATTTGTAAAGGAGTATCGTTCCAGCCGCTGTAAAAACGGGTTCTGAGCACGGCGTATGTTTCAAATAATCGTTCAAGGCTTGCTTTAAACCAATCAATCTTTAATTCTCCCTGCAAATCGAACGATGCTTGTTCAAAATAAGAACTTGAGGCCTCGTCCAGCAGGCTGTGGAAGAGCATTCCTTTCTGCATCGGAGTGAGCGGATACACGTTTTCAACCTCACCTGCATGCGGCAGTTGAATGAGGAGCTGATCCAATTCGTCAATGGACATGCCTTTTAACAAAATATCGCTTGGCGTCAGTTCCGATTGTTCTTTATGGACGCAATGCGTAATGATTGTCCGCAGGCGGCTTTGAATCGTTTCCGATAACCGCATGATCGTTTCTTTTGCGTACTGTTTGCTGCTGTAGCTGATCGTAAGCTTCAGCCGGCCGTCGGTGATCATTCCGTTTATATTCAATACATACGGTCTTTCTTGATCTCCGCTTGAGTCTGAACCGCAAGAATAAGAAGATAATTGAACCCCATGCTGCTGTAAATCTTGGTCAAACTGTCCCAGGTAGTTAAAGCTGATCTCAGGATTGAGTTTCGATGGCATTCCGCCGCTTAAGTACCTTGCTATTCCATATCCGATCCCTTTATGCGGAATTTGGCGCAATCCTTCTTTGGTCGTCTTGATATAATCAGAGATCTCTTTGCCCGGATGCGCGTGCAGCACAACCGGATACAGACTTGTAAACCACCCGACCGTGCGGGAGATATCTATATCTTGTATAATCTGTTCTCGGCCGTGTCCCTCTAAATGAATCGGAATTTGTTCCAGTCCTGACCAATGCGATATGGAAAGACCCAGAGAAGTTAAGAGCAAATCGTTTATTTCCGTGTTATAAGCGCGATTCGCTTGTTTTAATAGCAGCTCCGTTTCCTCTTTCGTCCATTCCACAGTTGCTGTTTCACTGTCTTTTGCAGTTGTATGGGTTTCATGAAAATCTTTAGGCAGCGGTTTGACTTCGGTTTGTTCGATCTTTGTCCAATATTCCTGTTCCTGTTTTATGGTTTCACTTTGCGCATATTCTGAAAGTCTCTTAGCCCATAATTGGAAAGAGTCTGTTTTTTGCGGCAGTTGAATCACTCGCCCGTTCTCGGCTTGCTTGTAGCCGCTAACGATATCTTCCAGTAAAATGCGCCATGAAATCCCGTCTATAATCAAATGATGGATGGCAATGAGCAGATGATCTCCATTTGCGCATTGAAACAACCCGGCTTTCATTAACGGCCCATCACTTAAACGCATACTGCTTTGTATCTCATCAGCTTTGGCTTCAATTGTCCGTCCCGGATCGGAATCTTCTTTCAGATTCAGGACTTCTAAGCGGTACAGTCCGCTTTGGGCGATTTCTTCATTCTGTGCCTCGCAGCCATTTTCCGTAGTCCGGAACGTCATGCGGAGCGCATCGTGATGTTCAGCAAGCTTTTGCAGGGTTTGACGAAGCTGCGTTTCCTGAAAACCTTCCGGCGCATGCAGCATGACGGCTTGATTATAATAATGCTGATCTGTCGTTATGTGATCAAAGAACCAATGCTGAATAGGAGTCAGGCTGACTTTTCCTTTGACCTCACCTTGATCGGCTATACGCAGATTCTGCTTGATATGCGGACTCAATTCTGCAATTGTTGCATATTGAAACAAGTCTTTGATTTCCATTTTGTATCCTTGCTGATTTAATCTGGAGGATACTTGAATGGATTTAATGGAATCTCCGCCAAGGTCAAAGAAATTATCAAGAATACTGACGTTTTCAGCGCCTAATACCGATTCCCAGGCAGAAACTAATATTTCTTCCGCTTTTGTTCGGGGAGCTTTATACTCTGCTCTGTCCTGCAGCTCGAAATCCGGAGCCGGCAGCCCTTTTTTGTTTATTTTTCCGTTAGAAGTTAAAGGCATTTCATCAAGCTCGATAAAATAAGCCGGAACCATATAACTTGCAAGGGTATGAGACAATTGTTTCCGGAGCCGGGCAGCCGTTGTTTGCCCGCCGCTTACGTAATATGCACACAATTGTTTAAACCCGTGGACATCCTCTCTGGCTGTAACGACAGCTTCCTTGATCGCTTCTTCTTGAAGCAGTGCCGCCTCGATCTCGCCTAATTCGATACGATAGCCTCTGATTTTCACTTGTTCATCTATTCTGCCCGCATATTCAATGTTTCCGTCCGCCAGCCACTTCGCCAAATCTCCGGTCTTATACATCTTCGCTCCGGGTTCAAACGGGTCATCGACAAATTTCTCTGCCGTTAATTCGGGACGATTCAAATATCCTCTTGCCACACCGGCGCCGCTGATATAGATTTCTCCCGGCACTCCGATCGGTGCGGGTTTCATATTCTCATCAAGAACGTAAATGCTCGTGTTTGCCGCAGCGGTTCCGATCGGTACCGATTCCCGTCTGTCCTTTGCGGCATCATAACGGTAAATCATGCAGCCGACAACGGTTTCCGTCGGTCCGTACTCATTGCATATTTCAACCCGGCCTTCGAACTGTTCATGAATGCTGCGGGCTAACCGGGTGCTTAAGTTTTCCCCGCCCACAATCATTCTTCGGACAGCCGTTTGATCGGCAATGTTCATTTCTTTCAAAACCTGCAAATGGGCCGGAGTCAATTTAATGATATCCACCCTCGGGTCCCTCACAATCGATTCAAGCAGAGCTGTTTTATCTTCTCCGTCATAGACGATGATTGCATTTCCTGTGACAAGCGGCGTGAAAATAGAAGTCACCGTCAGATCAAAAGAAATTGACGAATACAATGGGAAGTTGGCTTTCTCGCCTTTTACATAAACCTCTTTCGCCCACCAAATATAATTGGTCAAGCCTTGGTGCTCGATTAGTACGCCTTTTGGCCGGCCTGTGGAACCTGACGTATAAATGACATATGCCAAATGGCTCACATCATTTATCGGAGCAAGGTCAGAGCCATCTTGGTGATAAGAACTTTCATCATCAAGTAAAACCGTGACGCCTTCATAGGCGAGCTGTTTCCTGACGTCCCGCTGCATTAAAACGATTCCGGCTTGGGAGTCATCCAGCATATACCGGATGCGGTCTTGCGGATATTCCGGATCTATAGGGACATAGGCTCCGCCTGATTTTAAAACGGCAAGGATTCCGACCACCGATTCGATGCTGTTTCTTGTGATGATGGCTACAGGCTGATCCGTCTGGACTCCTTTCGCTCTTAACGTTCGCGCCAGTCGGTTGGCCCGCTTATTGAGTTCTCCGTACGTGAGCTGCCTGTCCTTATCAATGACGGCTGCTTGATCGGGCGTACGCTGCGATTGCTCTTCAAATAATTGATGAACCGGCGTCTGCGGAAACGGCGCGGCCGTGTCGTTAAGCGTCTGCAGAAGGGTTCTTCTTTCGCCTTCCGTTAACAATTCCGCTTGATCCACCCGGATATCCGCATCTGTCACGACTTGATGCAGGATTTGCATGAAATGTTCCCGAACCCGCTCTATGCTTGCACGATCATACACATTTGCATTGTATTCAAAAGAGATGTTCATCTCGTCGCCCGGTATAACGGTCAAATTAAAATCGTAGTTGGTCTGTTCTTCCATTTGCACGTTGGAAATTTTGATGGATGTTCCGTTTTGGCGGCCTATGCTTTCCATATACTGATCAACCGGATAATTTTCGAATATCATTAAATGTGTAATTAAATCTTGCTTTTGCGTTGTACGCGCTTGAATATCGTACAGCGGGTGCGTCTCAAATTGTTGAGACGCTACAGCCCTTTCCTGCGCCTCTTTCATAAGCTCGGCAAACGTTGTCCCGGCTTCACACCGGAACCGGACGGGAATGGTGTTAATGAATAAGCCGATCATGGTTTCCACGTTTGGAATTCCAGCAGGTCTTCCGGATACAACACTTCCAAACACAACGTCCCGGCTGCGGTTATATTTCTGCAGCAAAACCGCCCATGCCGTCTGCAGCAGCGTATTCAGCGTGACATGATGCTCGCCTGCCGTCCGCTTCATTTTCGAAGTGAGATCGGAGCTTATGTCACACGTCACTTTTTCAGGAACGTATCGTCCGTCTTCCGCTGCATGATGATCCTTAGGAAGGCCGGTTTGCTCCTCATATCCCTCCAAGTACTGATCCCAATAAGCCGTGGCCTCTTTCGCATCTTGCCGGCCGAGCCATTCAATATATTGACTGTACGGAGTAATTGATGATTGTTCAGGCTGCTTTTGCTGAAGCAAGGCAAAGTAATTCTCGAATATTTCTTTTGTAATCAGCGGCAGGCACCAGCCGTCCATCAAAATATGGTGGAAGCTCCAGATAAAACGGTATGTCTTTTCATCCGTACGAAGGATGAATAACCGCATTAACGCGCCTTTTTCTAAGTCGAACCCCCGCATCTTATCTTCTCTGGCATACTGCTGAATCATCGCTTCTTTTTGTGATTCCTTCATCTCTCGTAAGTCATTGAATTGAAAACCGATTTTTTTCGTTTTGAATATGATTTGGAGCGGCTGATCCTTCCAGCCTCTGTAAAAATTCGTGCGGAAAATATCATATTTTTGCGATAAGCCGTCCAAGCTTTTTGAAAATGAATCAATCTCCAGATCTCCATGCAGATCAAACATCGTTTGCTGAAAATAAGCACCTGAATTCGGAGCAAATAAGCTGTGAAACAGCATGCCCTTCTGCATCGGCGTTAATGGATAAATATTTTCCGCTTCGCCTAATTCACGCGTCTGCTCCAAAAGCTGTTCCAGTTCGTCGATTGAGATATCTTTTAACAGGATGTCACTTGGTGTGAGAGAAGTCTGCTGCCGGCTTACGCAATGCGCAATGACTTCTTGCAGACTTTCTTTCAACCCCCGGGCAAATTGCGCCATAGTAGATCTTTCGTATTGTTTGCTGCTGTAGCTCAGTGTCAGTGATAATGTCCCTTCGGCAATCATGCCGTTCAAATCAAGCACGGCCGTTCTCTCTTGGTTTTCGTTCATCGATAACCCTGTGGAATATGGCGATATGCGCAAAGCCTGATGCTTCAGGTCTTGGTCAAATTGTCCCAAATAGTTAAACGATATCTCCGGATTCAGCTGCAGGCTGTCGGCTTCCGGGTGCCCGGATATATATTTGATGATGCTGTAATTCATTCCTTTATCAGGGATGCGGCGCAGCCCTTCTTTCACGATCTTGATTCGCTGCGACAGGTCTTTTCCGGCTTCCATCCTCAGGACGACAGGGTACTGGCTTGTGAACCATCCTATCGTGCGGGAAATGTCAGCATCCGGAATAATCGGTTCTCTCCCGTGGCCTTCCAAATTCACGACAATGTCTTCCGTGCCTGTCCACTTGTGAACGGCCAGCCCTAACGAAGTCAGCAGCAGATCGTTGATATCCGTGTTGTAGGCGCGGTTCGCTTGTTTTAATAATTGCTCCGTTTCCTCTTTTGTCCATTGAATCGTCACTTCTTCGCTGTCACTTAATAACGATCCTTCGCTGATAGTGTCCTTAGGCAATGGCTGAGGCTTTATGCTTGAAAGCTCAGTCCAATAAGCAATCTCCTCTTTCATGTCGGTTTCCGCCGCATGCTTGGACAATTGATCGGCCCAGAATGGAAACGAATCTGTTTTTTGCGGGAGCTGGATCGTTTGTCCGCGTTCTGCCTGCTCATAACCGCTTGCAAAATCTTCGAGCAAAATACGCCAGGATACTCCGTCAATCAGCAAATGATGAATTGCAATCAGCAAATGATCTCCGTCCGGACATTGGAACAAACCGAGCTTCATCAATGGCCCTTTGTCTAATACCATGCTGCTTTGAATCTCATTCGCTTTATCGGCAATCGCTTGAGCCGGATCGGTTTCCCCTTTATAATTCATCACTTCCAGATGGTATAGTTCACTTTCATCTGTTCCTGTAATTCGCGGAGCGTATCCATCCGGCGTTTTTTCAAAAATCATCCTCAAGGCATCGTGATGCGACGCGATCTGTTCCATCGTCCGGCGAAGCGGAGCCTCTTTAAAGCTTTCCGCCGAATATAACATGACGGCCTGATTGTAATGGTGTGCATGCGGCATGTTTTGTTCAAAAAACCAATGCTGAATCGGGGTCAGCTTGGTTCCGCCATTCACTTCTCCTTGATCAGCCACCCTGCTGACCGGCGCTACAAACTGACTAAGTTCAGCAATCGAGGGGTGTTTAAACAAATGCTTCATATCAACCTTGTATCCGGCTTGATACAATCTGGATGACACCTGAATTGACTTAATCGAATCTCCGCCAAAATCAAAGAAATTATCCAGAATTCCTATACGTTCTGCCCCTAATACTTCTTGCCAGATAGACGCCAGCAGTTCTTCTATTGTGTTCCGCGGGGCTATGTATTCGTATTCCGCCCGCGTATTTTCGTCAGCAGCAGGCAAAGCTTTCAGATCAATCTTCCCATTGGAAGTGAGCGGAATGCGTTCCAATGGGATAAAGCGGGAGGGAATCATATAATTCGGCAGTTCCCGGGATAATTCTTTTCTGAACTGCGCAGCGGTCAAAGAAGGCTCGCCGACATAATAGGCATACAATTGTTTGGCCCCGTCTGCGTCTTCCCGCGCGACGACTGCGGCTTCACGAACGTTTTCCAGATTGAACATGGCTGCCTCTACCTCGCCGATCTCAATCCGGTAGCCGCGAATTTTCACTTGATGATCAATCCGCCCTAAATATTCGATTCTTCCATCCGGCAGCCATCTGGCGAGATCACCCGTTTTATACATCTTTTGACCAGGGACATGCAGATGCTCCACAAATTTTTCCTCCGTCAATTCAGGACGATTGAGGTAGCCGCGGGCCACTCCCGCTCCTCCGACATACAGCTCTCCCGGTACGCCGATCGGCTGGATTTGATGGTGCGCTCCTAAAATATAAGCTTGATGGTTGGCCACCGGGCTGCCGATTGTGATCTGTTCATCAGCGGACTGAACAGGGTGAAATGTAGATACCACGCTGTTTTCTGTCGGTCCGTATTCATTATTGATCCGAATGCGAGGCTGCAGAGAATGCAGCTTCTCAACTGTATCTGTTTCCAGCTGCTCACCGCCTACAACAACATGCTGAACATGGATGAAGTCCTCTGTGTTCATCTGTTCGATCATCGTTTTCAGAAGACGGGGAGAAGTTGAGAAATGAGTAATTCTCTCTTGTTTTATGGCATTTTGAATGGCGAAAGTTTCTTTATTCTCTTCATTAGGCAATAGGTGCAAAGTTGCCCCCGAGATGAGCGGGCCGAAGAAATTTAAAATGAACGCATCAAAAACATACGGGTACAAGACAAGCACGCGATCCGCCGGAGAATGCTTAAAAAACGCCTTCTTCCATTGGAGCGAATTCACAATGCCGCCGTGTTCAACCATGACTCCTTTCGGCTTTCCTGTTGTACCCGACGTATAAATGACATAGGCTAAATGGCTGTGTCCCGCTACTGGTGATAACAATGAGCTATCGGCATGGTATGATGTTTCATCATTCAAATCAATCACCGGGCCGTCAAAGGTGAGACTGTTTTTTAAATGACGCTGAACAAGGAGAACGTCTGCATCCGCATCATGAAGCAAATATTGAAGCCGCTCTTTTGGATATTCAGGATCCAGGGGCACATAAGCGCCCCCTGCCTTCCAAACGGCTATAATGGATACGATCATCTCTAATGAACGATCGGCGAGAATGGCGACTAACGTATCGGGTTGAACCCCGCAATTACGCAATGTTCTTGCCAAACGGTTCGCCTTCTCATTCAGTTCCCTGTACGTCAAATGGTCGTTTTTAAACTTGACGGCCGCATGCTCAGGTGTTCTTTCTGTTTGCTCTTCAAATAATTGATAGACTGTTCTGCTCCCGGAGAAATCTCTGACGGTATCGTTAAAATCAAACAATAGCTTCTGTTTTTCCGCTTCCGGTAAGATCTCTGCCGTATGGATCGCGGCTTGAGGCTGAAACAGGATCACAGACAGCAGCTGATCCAAATGGGATACAATTTGATTGATATAGCGCTCATCGTACAGGTTGCCGTTATAAAAAAGCTTCAAATGAACCCCGTTGTTCTCCAAATCAAAGTGAAACAGCGTATCGGCTGCAGTATCTTCTTTAAATTGCAAGGAATGAATTTCGTTAAGCGAAACGACGGTATGAATCAACGGCAGATGCTCGTCATTGTATTGCACGCTCAGATGCTGAACCATTTTTCTAAACGGCAGGTTTTGATTTTTCAGAGAATCATTAACGGCTTCTTTCAGCTGTCCGAATACGGTTTTAAATGTACTCTCGTTTGAAAGCGTATTTTTTAAGAGGACAATGTTGTTAACGGCTGACTGGCCGGATTTTTGCTTCGATACCGTCGGAATGCCAAGAATCAGGCTCGTTTGATCCGTATATTTATATAACAAGCATTCAATACCCGCCAATAAAATCAGATAGGCCGCCATATCGGAATGATTCGCCATCGTCATGATTCTTTGAGATACTTCCGGAGATAAGGAACGGCAGATGCATTTTTCCTGGTAGCCGGTACGGGCCAACGACGCTTTATCCGCTGCTTTAAAGTAAGGGAATGCGCTTAGTCCGTCTTCTTCATCAAACAGGTTTTCCCAGTACGTTTCTTGGTTTTTAAATACCGACATTGGAGCACCTCATTTTATATAATTTAAAGAAATGATGCTTTTCCCTAAAAGTTCAATTGAATAGAATCAAGCGCGTTCTCTTCTTCCTCATTGCTGCCGCTCAATCCGATATGTTCGATTAGAATGCTTGGCTGTTCCAAAATCGCCGATAGGATGTGTAAGTAGTCGTTTGATAAAACCTCGATTCTGCTTTTCTTAAACAGTTTTTTCGAATATTCAAACAGTCCGTGATAGTTGTCTTGGTCCGCCTGAATCGACAAGGTCAAATCGAATTTCGCAACCGGATGATGAAATGGATACGGCTTGAGTTGAAGAGAATCGAAAGTCAATTCGGCATGATCGAGATTTTGCAGCACAAACATCGTATCGAATAAAGGATTGCGGCTTGAATCTTTTGGAAGATGCAGATGCTGAATTAATTCTTCCAACGGATAGTCTTGATTTTTATAGGCGTCCAGCATGTTTTCTTTTACTTCGTTTAAGTAGGCATCAAATGTTTTACGGCCCGCCGGGTGATTGCGAATGACTAACGTATTGACGAACATTCCCACGACCGGCTCTACATCCAAATGAGTCCGCCCGGCAGATGGCGTTCCTACGATAATATCTTCTTGTCCGCTGTACTTGGATAAAAGAATCGTATAGGCTGCCAATAAAATCATATACAGTGTTGCTCCTGTGTCTTCTTCCATTTGGCTTAAACGCTGTTTCAAGTGTTCTGGTATAAGAAATTCAAATGATTCGCCTTCGTAATCGCGTATGGCAGGTCTCTCATAATCCGCAGGCATATCCAGTACAGGAATATCACCGTGAAACTGATCCAGCCAATACGCTTCCTGGCTCTTGATGTTCCGTTTCTGAATGTCCGATTGCTGCCAAACTGCAAAGTCTTTATATTGAATAGAGAGCGGGTCCGGTTCGTTCCCCTCGTAGATTCGGCTTAAATCTTTCATCAGAATATTGACGGACACGCCGTCAGAAATGATATGATGCATATCAACCACAAGCACGTGCCGCGCAGGTTCAATTTCAATCAGTCCGGCCCGCATCAGCGGCGGTTTGGCTAAGTCAAACGCTTTGATGAAATCAAGCACACGGTCTTCCGCTTCTTCTTCGCTTGCTTGAATCCGTTCTATCGTAAAGTCGACGTTCTGATGAATACGCTGTGCCGGCTCGCCTTCATATAAATCAAAGCTGGTCCGCAACGCTTCATGACGCGCGATTAATTTTCGGAAAGCGGCGTTTAACCGTTCGGGATCGATCGTCCCTTCCACATTCATGGCACCCGTCATATTGTAAGTCAGCTCGCCGCCTTCTGTGTGACTTAACAAATACATCCGCCTCTGAGCTGAAGAAACCGGATAATATGGCATTTCCTTTGCAGCCGGAATCGGTACATATCGATTTTTGTCCATGTGTAACGCCTTGTCAGCCAATTGTTCAATGGTAGGAAACTTGAATATGTCTTTGAGAGACAGATTCACATCCAGCTCTTTGTGAATTCTGGCGGCTAAGGCAGCCGCTCGAATGGAGTTGCCTCCGAGATCAAAGAAATTATGTTTGATCCCCGCTTGGCTTATTCCGAGCACTTCCTTCCATAAATCTGTCAGTTTGGATTCCGTCTCATTACCCGGCGGAACATATTCAGCTGTCAGCTGCAGACTCGCTTCTGGTGCTGGCAGTGCCTTACGGTTTATTTTCCCGTTGGACGTTAACGGCATATGCTCCAGATGGACAAAATAGGACGGAACCATGTAGTCCGGAAGCTCCGATGACAATTGTTCCCTAAGCTGCGCAGCCGCTATAGGCTTGTCGCTTACGTAATACGCGCATAATTGTTTTAAGCCGTCTTCTTCTTCTTTCACCGTAACCGCGGCTTTTTGCACCGCTTCCGCGTTATGCATTGCTGCTTCAATTTCACCAAGCTCGATTCGGTATCCCCTGATTTTGACTTGTTCATCAACGCGCCCGATATATACAAGATTTCCGTCCTTCAACCGCTTAGCCAAATCCCCTGATTTGTACATCTTCGCTCCCGGGACATACGGGTTTTCAACAAATTTCTCTGCCGTTAAATCCGGACGGTTCCAATACCCTCTGGCAACACCCGGTCCGCTGATATATATTTCGCCGATTACCCCGATCGGAACCAGGTTTCTGCTTGCATCGGCCACATAAATATCCGTGTTAGCAGCCGGAGTGCCGATCGGTACAAATTCCCGCTTGTCCCGTTCTGCGTCGAAGTGATAAATCATACATCCGACGACAGCTTCCGTCGGTCCGTATTCATTGAAAATGTCCAGCCGGCCTTTAAACTGCTCGCTGACACTTTTGGCCAGACGGGTGCTTAAATTTTCTCCGCCGACAATCATTTTCCGTATTGCCGTGCCGCCAGCGATATTCATCTCCTTGATGACGTGCAGATGTGCCGGGGTCAATTTGATCATGTCTATTCTTGAGTCCCGCATAATCTCAGAAAGCACAGCGCTTTTGTCTTCGCCGTCAAAGACAATGATGGTATTTCCCGTAACCAGCGGTGTAAATATCGAGGTCACAGTCAGATCGAAAGAGATGGAAGAGTATAATGGGAAGTTGGTTTTCTCACCTCTTACATAAACCTCTTTCGCCCACCAAATATAATCAGCCAGTCCCTGATGCTCAATGAGTACACCTTTTGGATTTCCCGTGGAACCTGACGTATAGATCATGTAGGCCAAATCATGCGCATCGCTGTCCGATTCAAGATTCGAGTGATCCTCATGGTATGAGTTTTCCTCATCCAAAAGCACAACGTCACCATCATACGGTAATTGATCCAGCAGGCTGCGCTGTGTCAACACAACCTCCGCCCTTGAATCTCTCAGCATATATTGGATCCGATCTTCCGGATATTCAGGATCAATGGGCACGTATGCGCCGCCGGCTTTCAGAACAGCCAAAATTCCGACAATCAGTTCGATCCGATGCGGGCAGATGATGGCAACGAATTGATCCGCTTGTACGCCTTTTGTCCGTAACGTCCGCGCCAATCGGTTCGCCCGTTCATTGAGCTGTCTGTACGTATACCGCTCATTGCCAAAAATAACGGCTTCATGATCGGGACTCTGTTCTGCTTGCATTTCAAACCATCGGGTTACTGTTTCGTTATGCGGATACGGCGTCTTTGTGCCATTACACTCCGTCAGCAGTTGATGCCGTTCGGTTTCAGACAGCATAGGAACGGAAGACAATGTCATCTCCGGCTGCTCAACAAGACTGTTTAAAATGGCGGTATAGTGTTTGGTGATCTGTTCAATGGTGTCTTTTGTGAATCGTCCCGGTTTATAATCAAAATGCATCTCTATCTGTTGACCGGCATCTTCGATTGTGAGCATCAAATCATACAAAGAGACCCCTGGATTTCGTTCTTTCACTTTAAATGTACATTCATTGTGCCGGATTTCATGAAATTCAATGTTTTGAAACACAAACATCGTGTTAAACAGAGACTTTCCGGTTGTTTCCCGCTGCACATTTAATTTCTCCACAAGCCGGTCGAATGGATAGTCTTGGTTTTCGAAAGCGTCAAGCGTCTGCCGCTTTACTTCTTCCAGATAATCCGTAAACGTTCTATTGGCGTGCGGCTTCGTCCGGATTCCAATGGTTTGTATGAAAATACCGATGATCTTTTCGATATCCGGATGATTTCTTCCTGAAGCAGGCGTGCCAACGACAATGTCTTCTTGTCCCGTATATTTATGAAGCAGCACATTATAGGCGGCCAGAAGCACCGTATAGAGAGTGGTTTCCGCCTTTTTCGCCAAATCTTGAAGCGAACGGATGACATCCGGCTGTAAGGAGCATGTCACACGCTGTCCCTCAGAAGACCGTTCTGCCGCTTTTGAACCGTCTGTCGGCAGGTCAAGGGTGGGAATTTCGTCTTGAAATTGTTCCAGCCAATATGTCTCCTGCCGCTTCATGGCATCCTCATTCAGCCGTTGGTTTTGCCATTCTGCGAAATCTTTATATTCAAATTCAATGTCCGGTAATGGTTTCTGATGATATAAAGCCAGCAATTCATTTGTAAGGATGTTGACGGAATAACCGTCCGAAATGATATGATGCATATCGATGAGCAGTTCGGCCTGCTCGTTTTCAATCTTGATCAGCTCCGCACGAACTAACGGAGCTTGGTCCAGGCGGAACGGTTTTACAAACCGGTCTGAATAGGCATCAAATTCGTCCCGGCTCATTGTCCGGACATGAACGTTAAAATCAACTTCGTTTTCAAGTTTCTGAACGATATCGCCATCTATAATGTCGAAATACGTGCGAAACGCTTCGTGCCGCTGCATCACTTGTTGAAGAGATGAGATCAGGGCTTGCTCATCGTACTTCCCTGTTATTGATATTTGGCCGAACATATTTTGCGCCAGCTGATCCGGTTCCAGTTGGTGCAGGAAATATACTCTTTGCTGCGCCGGCGATGTCGGGTAATAGGCTTTTTTCTCGGCAGCCTTCATCGGGAGGTGCACGACTTTTGTTTCGTTCTGAATGAAATGTGCTAATTCTTTAACAGTCTGGTGATTGAAAAATTGTCCGATGGAAACCTTTTGATGAAATGTCTTCTGAACTTTGGAAAGCATAAGCGTCGCCTGGAGCGAGTTTCCTCCCAGAGCCAGGAAGCGATCTGATCTGCCGACCCGTTCAAGGCCGAAAAGTTCCTCCCAAATCCGCGCCAGCTGCCGCTCCGTTTCATTTACCGGCGCCTCGTAGGCTTCAGTGAAATTTGCTGTATTGCTTCCTATTGAAGAGACCCGCTTCTGGTGTTCGGCATAAAGTGCTTGTAAATCATGCTGTTCTTCATCGGAAAACATCATCATGGCGTCAAGAGGGATTGAATCTCCCTCAACCATTTTTTGCAGCAATTTTGTAAAACCCGCTCCCCACTTTTTCATGATTTCCGGACTGATGACGTTCGTATTAAAGTCGAAATCAAGAACATATTCTTGATGCGCGTCTGTTATGTTAAGAAATAAATCGTACAGGGTGCATTTTACCGGGTATGCAACGGGCTCCGCTTCCGCCTTTCCGAAATGCAGCTTTCGAAAAGGCCTGTCTAAATTAAAGATAATACGCATATCCGGCACTTGATCGTGCGGAAGCTCTCTGGCCACCAGTGTCATCGGGACGGCTTGGTGCCGCATTGCAAGATTCACGCTTTCTTTCATACTGCCAAGATAACCGGATAAAGTGCTTTCTGAAGAAGACGTGTTCTTCACCGGAATCATATTGACGCAATTTCCAATCAGATCATGCTGTTTCATATGCGATTGACCTGCTGCGGGGACCCCGATCACAAGGCCTGACTGTTTGGTAAGCCGGTGCAGAAAAAGATGAAATGCACCCAGCATCGTCACAAATACGCTATTTTTCATCTGAATGCTTAATGACCTTAAAGCCTCGCTCAATGGCCGTCCAAGCCTGACGGTACACCGGTCTCCCTCATACCCCTTCGGATAACAGACAGAAGCTGCGCTCGGCAGAATTGGCTGCTGTATCGGTTCAGAGAAATGACGCCGCCAATACCGGACCCCTTCTTCATAATGGCCGCTGTCAATCTGTGCCTGCTGCCAGTCTAAGTATTGCCGAAACGAAACATCTGCCTCTTTCGGTGAAATTGGTTTTCCTTGTACGATTGCCGCGTAGTTGCTCTCCAGTTCTTGAACAAAAACGGCGATTGACCATCCATCGGCAATGATATGATGGAACGTGAGCACAATCAGATGTTCATTGTGAGCCGCAGTAAGCACATGGATTCTAAACAAAGGCTTTTGTTCATGGAAATGAAACGGCCGCTTGGCATCTTCTGTCAGCCATTTTTGAATTTCCGACTCCCGATGTTCATGCCGGTGACCGGTAAAATCAATGACTGGTATTTCTATATTCATCCGTTCCTGCACTTGCTGTACCTCGTCATCGGGATGAATCACTGTACGTAAAGCTTCATGACGGTCAACGATATGCCGGACGGCTTGTTTTAATGGCGTATGCTGCAGTTCGCCCTCCACTTTCAGCATAATGGACTGGTTTAAAGCGGCGGAAGCTTCATTCCCGTAATGGGATGCCATAACCAATTGTTTTTGTTCATCTGAAAGCTCGTACGCCCCTGATTTGTTATGTCCGCCGTCATCAGGGGAATCCGGGCCTTCCGGAATAAATCCGCCTCGGCGAAGATCCTTCACCGTGTCTTTAACAGCTTGAATGATGTGTTCAATATCATCCGCGGTATGCGCCGTGGATAGGAAGCAGTTGCGTCCTTCCCACACATAGATCCCTTTATAATTGAGATGGTAAAAGAACAAGTCGTTATCAAGCGATGAGACAAACCGGAATAAAGAACCGAATTGAACCATGCGGATAGGCACTTGCGATTGTTCAAAGAAGCGATTCAGCCGATCAACCAGGGAGGCTGTTTTTTGATTCAGCTGTTCATACAGGTGTTCTCCCTCGGTTTGTAAATGGCGAAGCACGGCTAACGACATTCTCATGGTAAGCGGGTGAGTATTGAAGGTGCCGGCCACAAACGTGCGTTTCGCCTCATCTTGCGGATAGGAATCGTCCCCATACTGCCAGGTTCCCCCGTCGATCGCATTCATGAATTCAGCTTTTCCGGCAACAATCCCTAACGGCTGTCCGCCGCCGATGATTTTTCCGTAGGTCACTAAATCAGCCTGAATACCGAACCATTCCTGGGCGCCGCCGAGACCGATCCGAAATCCGGTAATAATTTCATCGATAATCAAAGCTGTTCCGGATTGCTGCGTGATCGCCCGCAATTCTTTCAAAAATGCCCGTGGCTGCAAATCCGGCCTGCGGCTTTGTACAGGTTCCACCAGTACGGCTGCCAATTCATCACCGAGACTGCGAATCACATCAAGCGAATCGGGATTGTTGTAATGTAAAATAATCAAATCATCCATATAGCTCTGCAGTATACCCGGAGCCAGCGGATTCGCAGACGAGGCTCCGCCTTTAGTGCCGGCAACCCCTAATACGCCGTCAAACGTACCGTGATAAGACCCCGAGAAGGCCACAACTTTCTTTCTTCCTGTTGCCGCCCGCGCCAAACGCAGGGCAACCATGACGGCCTCTGTTCCGGAATTATAGAAAGCGACCCTTTCCACCCCAGTACATGTGCGGATCCGGTCGGCAACTTCACCGGCGACATCTGACATCGGTCCGAGCGGAGGCAATGATGAACGGGCTGAATCATCGATAACCTGTGTAATAAAGGAAGGATGATGCCCGAAAAGGTTAACCCCGAATCCCATGGTGATATCGATATATTCATTTCCGTCAATATCCCACATTTTAGAACCGTCAGAACGTTCGGCGATAATCGGGTATACGATTTCCTTCCAATACGAACGGAAGCTGGACAAGTTGCGATTGTTTGCATGAGCAAATCGGGTGTTGTCCGTATATTGTTTGGAACCTTTCGTTTTATCTGCGTATTTCTTGATGAAATCTTCTAAGTATTGTTTTTGCCGTGCGGTATAGTGTCCCTGATCATGCAGGTTCTGAGGCTGGAAAGGAACATAGGGTTTCGCTTCTTGAGCCGCTTTCTTTTCTGCAGTGACGGCCGGAGGCCCTTGCTTGACAGAAGGAATTGATTTCTCCTGCGCTTTAGCGTATTCTTTCTCATCGGAATGATGTCCGCTGTTTCTCAACAAATTAAAGCTATTTAATTGAGCTTGCAAGGTATCCTGAATTAATTGATTCTGAGAAGCGATTATTTTTTCGAGCATATGCTCTTGATGACCTTCTCTGCGATCCGATTCAGACTGTGCTTCTGAAATGACCTGTATTTCCTGCGCCGGAACATTCTCTTGAGGCGGAGCGGATGCAAAGGACGATGGAACGGTCTCAGCCAAGTAATCTATGACACTTTGAAGGTTGTTCATCGTATCAAAAAAACGATCCATCGGGATGTCTGCCCCAAATTCGTCCGCGATGGCTTTTTTGACCTGTGACAGCATGATGGAATCCATCCCGAGCCCGATAAAATGAGCATTCAGATCGAGTTCCTCTGCTCTGATCCCCGAAGCATTGCTGATTACAGTTTTCAGGAAGGATTCAATGTGCGCCTTCGATTGATTGATATTCAATGCCGCTTCTCCTCTCTTTTCGTCCTCGTTTAAGCGCAATTGGTCAGCTTCAGCCCAGCATCGGCTCCGTTCAAACGGATACAGGGGCAATGGCGTCTTTTGTACAGTTTCACCGGAATAAAGCGCGCGCCAATCGATAACGGCTCCTTGCACAAATAATTCGGCGGCGCGATGCAACCATGTGATCCGTTCATCTTGCGTACGTGAACGCTGCTTAATCAGTGCGGCTGCTTGTTGATTCAGCTCTTCTTTATGAGCGGGCAGCATTTCCTTCATATTCTTGTAGCCGATGTATACACCGGGAAGGTTTCTGTCTCCCTGAATCAGGCGGGTCAGCTTATCCGATAGTTCTTGTTTACCGGATACAATCATGGCAATGCCATGATCCAAATGAGCCCTGCCCGTACTGGCTGTATAGCAAATGGACTTTAATGAAGCTTGGCTGTCATCCGATACATATTGCCGATACTGCTGTGCGAGTTCATAGAGTGATTTTTCAGTATGAGCGGATAAAACAAATAGGTGCGGCCCATGTTCATCCTCGGGCGCATACTCACTTTGAGAAATATATTCTTCCAATACCACATGAGCATTCGTTCCGCTAAAGCCAAATGAGCTGACTCCGCCTCGCAGCGGCTCATCACCGGATGTGAACGCTGCAGCTTCCTGGTTTACGTAAAATGGTGAAGAGTGAAAATGAATGAGCGGATTAGGTTCATTAAAGTGCACTAACGGCGGATTTTTCTTGTGATTCAGCATGAGGACAGATTTGATCAGCCCGACGATGCCTGCCGCTTCAAACAAATGACCGATGTTCGATTTAACAGAACCAATCGCACAAAATTGTTTTTTTGCCGTATACTTTTCAAACGCTTTACAAAGCCCGTTAAATTCAACCGGATCGCCGAGCTTCGTTCCGGTGCCATGCGCTTCGATGAAAGACAGTGTTTCAGGGGCAATGCCCGCGTCTTTCCAGGCCGTCTCAATGACCTCAGTCTGAGCTGCCGGATTCGGTGCTGTAATCCCGGCGGTTGTTCCGTCTTGATTCAGCGCGCTTCCCTTGATTACGCCGTAAATATGGTCTCCGTCGCGAACAGCATCCTGCAGAGGTTTCAGCAGGACTGCGGCCGCGCCTTCACCTGTGCCAGTACCGTCCGAATCTTTGCTGAACGTTTTCGTGTACCCGTCCGAAGATTCCATATCAAGTCCGATACAGATCGGCAAGAGCGATGTCCGGATACCGCCGGCAAGAGCCATTTCACAATCGCCGGATATTAAAGATTTACATGCCATATGAACGGCGGCAAGCGATGAGGAGCACGCCGTATCGACTGTGACCGCCGGCCCTTTTAAATTTAAGAAATAAGCGATTCGGCTGGCTAACACGGAAGGGAGATTGCCCACGATATATTGATGAAGCTCCTCCGGATAATTCGCAGAAAGGAGACGTTCATAATCGTAGCCCACCTTCGAGTACCCTGCATATACCCCGACACGGCTCCCGTTCATGCTGCCGCCGGCATAGCCCGCATCTTCAATCGCATGCCATGCAGACTGCAAAAACAGTCTTTGGTTAGGGTCCATAAACTGAGCCGTTTTAGGAGCTAAACCGAAGAACGAGTAATCAAAGCGGTCGATTTCATCTAAATAGCCGCCCTTCACAAACTGATTCTCATTGATTTCGCTTTGGATGGACTTTAAATAATCCGCCGCATCTTTCAGCCGGGATGCAGGGTATTCTCGAATGCTGTGCTCACCTTTTTCAAGCAGATTCCAAAAATCATTTTTAGTTGATGCTCCAGGGACATTGAGCGACATCCCGATAATGGCGATATCTTTCGGCGTCACATGGCTTGGTTTCGCTGCCGCGTCCTGCTTGATTTCAGCCCGGCTTTCAGACAGATATGCCGCTAAATCAGTGATAGAAGGATACGTAAAGAGATCTGAAACAGCAAGCTCGCGTCCGAATTTCTGTTCTATGCGCTCGGCAATCTGCGATAACTGTAATGAATTTGCTCCCATATCAAAATAACTGTCAGCGAGGTGAACCTTTTTCCCATTGAGCACATCGGAAAAGATAGACAGTAATTCCGTTTCAATTTCATGAATGGGAGTCTGTCCGGATGTTTCCGGGCTGCTCTCCAAACATTCATTGATAGCGGCAGACTCTGTTGAAAAATTCCCTGCCTCATACTGTCTGGCAAGTTCGTAGCGTTTAACCTTTCCGCTGGTTGTTTTAGGGAGTTTTCGGATCGGAAGGACTTCTTTTATGCTCCAGCCGCCCCGCTTGAGCAAATGCTTTTTTATCTCTTTGACAAGCGGTGCGAATTTTTCAGGTGATTTTTTGTAAACAACAAAGAGCACGATTTCTCCGCTTTGTGTCTTTTGATCATATACACCGCAGGCGGCAACTCTTCCTAAGTCAACCTCTTCCATTTCAATCGCGACCCGTTCAATATCGTGCGGGTAGATATTTTTTCCGTTCACGAAAATAATGTCCTTTTCTCTTCCGGTTACGACTAAGTTACCACTTTCACTAATGAATCCGAGGTCCCCCGTTTTTACCCAGCCGTCAGAAGTCAGCGCTTTTTCCGTACTCTCGGGGTTGTTATAATACCCTTGTGTCACATTGTCTCCTTTGATCTGGATATGGCCGATGATTCCGTCTTCTACTCTTTCATTTGCTTCATCGGAGATCCGAAGCTGACAATAGTCAATAGGTCGTCCCACTTCGACGAATGAAGCGCAATTTTGATCCTCTTTGCTGACGTTTACAGCTCTTTCACCGAGATTTAAATAGTCACGATGCAAATAAACGGGAACGAATTCTTTACCTAATTTAGAGAATGCTGCGCCGACCGAAGCTTCCGCTAAACCGTAAACATTCAAAATGGCGGATCTTTTCAGATTGAATACTGCGCATCTTTTCAAAAATTCGTCACATAGCTCCGGCAATATCGGTTCTGCACCGTTTGCGATGACCTTGATGTGGGATAAATCCCAGTCTGGTTCGTTTTTCAGAAATTTAAGGAAGTAGTTGTACCCGAAATTAGGAGAGGATAGAATACTGGCTTTATGTTCATGAGCTTTTTTCATCCAAAGAATAGGTCTGCGAATAAATAATTCTGTAGGCATTAGATTTTGATTGATTCCGGTTATGAAGGGAACAAGGTGGCAGGCGATGAGCCCCATATCATGCGTTAAAGGCATCCACGATAAGAAAGAGTCTTTCGAATGAACGGCTAGGGCATTCCCAATGGCGCACGTGTTATGTATTAAGTTGTGATGCGTTAACATGACTCCTTTTGGATCTCCTGTCGATCCTGAAGAAAATTGGATAAAGGCGAGTTCATCCGCATCAGGTTCATAAAACGAAGCGGGGTAATCGTAGGTTTGATCTTGAATGATGTCAGATTTTTCGTTTAATTGATGATGGAAATCCTGTAAATCGTGTTCTGCAGCATATTTCTTTATTTTGTCCAATACTTTTTCAGAGGCAATCAGAAACGGATGATTTAATATATTCCAAATGCGCCAGACCTTCAGCTTATGGTCATCATCTTCTCCGATACTGACCGGCACCGGGATCATTCCTCCTAATATACAAGCCCAAAAAGCAACGACAAATGATTTGTTTTCTTGGATTTGAAATACGATTTCCTGCTTCGGCTGAATGCCGATATGCTGTAAATAGCCAAGATACCCTTGCGCCTCTTCAAACAATTGGCGATAAGAGACAACCGTCTCGTTTTTATCGGATTCGATAAAACGGATCCCGCGGTCAGAGATATTGCTTCTTTCCCGAATGACATCTACTAAGGTTTGGAATTGACTGGTATACATAGGTCCCCTCCTGGGCGCTTTATTTTAAAATCCGCAATTCTTCCCAATCCGGAAGCTGTTTAGCCTCGCAAATTAATTTGCATAAATGGATCGAATGTTCGAGCTCTTGTTCTGAGAGCTCATTTTCATGTCTTTCCATTCTCTCTTTCAGCTCTTGGATTTGCGTAAATAATGCCGTCGTCATATTGGAATAAGCCGCTGAATCCTTGTTGTAATTTCGCGCAATGACGGATTGAATCATCAATTTATTCAGTTGTTTTTTGCGTAAACGGACAATATGTTTCTTTCTTTCTGCTGAATTGGAAAGCAAGTGAACATCAGATGTCTGTCCTAAGGGATAAGGTACAATGTGATTCGTTGTTTTTCTCAGCAGACCGGCTAAGACATTGTTCGGACCCATTTCGATGACTTCCGTCACTCCGTGTAAAAGCAAGTAATGCATCGATTCCGTCCATCTTACCGGCATCGTCATGTGCTGCTCGAGATGTTCGCTGATCGAATTTCCGCTGCTGTAAGGGCGTGCAGTGACATTTGAAATGATCGGCCATGCGGCATCCCGGAAGGAATACCGGTGTAATACAGTCTGGAATTGTTCAGATGCTGATCGTATCAGCGAACTGTGAAAAGGCGCACTGACATTCAAATAAGTGTATGCCGCTCCCTTTTCCTCCGCCATCTTGATGACACGTTCCACAGCTTGCCGGTGTCCGGAAATCACATGCTGCTGTTCTGAATTCATGCAGGCTACTCCTGCCGGAAAGTCTTCCGTCGACACTTTCGAACATATTTCCTGCAACGTTTGAAGAGAGAGGTGAGTCACGGCGGCCATCGTCCCCTGCTGCTGAGGATCCGCATTTTGCATAAGAATTCCCCGCTGCCTTACAAGTGTAACGGCATCCTGAAAAGAAAGGGCGCCGGCACAGACAAGCGCTGAATATTCACCTAAGCTATGGCCTGCCAGGAAGCGGGGCTTCACCCCTATTTCCTGCATATACACTTGAAAAGCAATAACACTGACCGTTAAAATAGCGGGCTGCGCGTTCATTGTCTTTGTCAATTCATTCATATCTCCGTTAAAACACAGTTTTTTTACATCCAAGGAGATCGCATCGCTCGCTTCTTCAAACAATCTCTTTGCGAGCACAAAATCATTCCAAAATTGTTTGCCCATTCCTACAAATTGAGACCCTTGTCCAGGAAATAAAAAGGCAAGATTGTTCATGAGATTCCTCCGATCATATTGAACAGAAATACAATATCCTACAAATTATCCCTTTATCTAACATCCTAGCATGATTATAACAAATGTGTATAGAATACTTTCGGAGGAGTTATTGTTCGATTTTACAAACGAATTAGATATATTTATTCATAAAATAAAACATGGGGTTTCACCGAAAATCAGTCTTAAAGAGAGATGATGAAAAGCCGGAGTGGAGCCTGTTACCGGCTCTTCATCACTTAGGTCGCGCTCTTCATGTTTCATATGTTTTAGGGCTATTGGCATTATTGTGTCAGAAATTACATATTTTATGTTTATTGTAAAAATTCATTTGTATATCTGTGAAGGATTGTAAACTGATGGCGCTTGATTATAAATGCGGCGCAGAAATGGATCTGGATGAGAAAAATCTGCAAGGACAAAATACGCCGCAGAACATGTGAATGACCCAGCCCGGATACCGGTTGGGCAGTAAATCGGCCTATTGAGTGAACAAGTTTTTCAGGCATAAAAAAACAGCCGTTCAGAGCGGCTGTTTTTAAAAAAATATAAGAACTATTGAGCGGTATACCCGCCATCCATGACTACGGCCTGACCTGTAACCCCTTTTGCTTTGTCGCTGGCCAAAAATACAGCGTAATCAGCGATTTCCTTCACTGACAGCAGCCGTTTTTGGGGAACGAGCGGAAAGATGACGTCCTCAAGCACCCGCTCGTACGGTACATTCCTTGTTGCGGAAATGTCCTTTAACTGATTGCGGACAAGCTGAGTGTCCACATATCCCGGACAAAGCGCATTGACGGTAATGCCGTCAGCCGCGCCTTCAAGTGCGCCGACTTTCGTTAAACCGATGACGCCGTGCTTGGCGCTGTTATATGCCGCTTTCCCGTGAAAACCGATCAGCCCGTTGACAGACGCCATATTAATGATTCGACCGAATTGCTGTTTTTTCATAATGGGGAATGCATGCTTCATTGCGATAAATGGCGCAGTCAGCATGACACGAATGAGCCGTTCAAACTGTTCGGTGGGAAATTCCTCGATGGGCGCGACATGCTGAATGCCCGCATTATTCACAAGGATATCGAGACGTCCGAATTGTTTCTCGACCGTCTGCAGCATGTCGGCCACTTGCTTTTCATTTGTTACATCGCATGTGATGCTGACTGCTTCACAGCCTTCATCTTTAAGTCCTGCCGCCGCTTCTTTCCCCGCTTGTTCGTTTACATCAGAGATGATGACGGCTGCTCCTTCACGGGCGAATTCTCTTGCAATTTCAAGCCCGATTCCTCCGGCTGCTCCTGTTACAACGGCTGTTTTTTCAATAAGCAATGAATCCATGGCGGCACCTCCTCATTTTGGTCTGACCCCGTTTTTTAACGACTGGCTGACAGTAAAATGACCTTCTGTTTTCTCAAAGACCTCCTCCATTGTTACACCTTCCTGCAGTTCGGTGAGCGTCATACGGCCATCATGAAAATCGAATACAGCCAAATCTGTGATCAGCCGATCGACCACCTGCCTGCCGGTTAAAGGCAGCGTACATTCCGTTCTCACTTTAGATTCCCCATATTTATTAACATGCTCCATAATGACAATAATCCGTTTTGCTCCGTGCACCAGGTCCATGGCGCCGCCCATTCCTTTGATCATTTTTCCGGGGATCATCCAGTTCGCCAAATCTCCCCGTTCGGACACTTCCATCCCGCCGAGAATCGCTACATCAATGTGGCCGCCGCGAATCATGGCAAAGGATTCGGCACTGTCAAAATACGAGGCTCCCTTTACCTCGGTAATGGTTTCTTTTCCCGCATTGATCAGATCGGGGTCCTCCATTCCTTCCGCCGGATAAGGCCCGATCCCGAGCAAGCCGTTTTCAGACTGAAGCAGGACGTTATAATCATTCGGTATCTCATTGGCTACAAGCGTCGGCATCCCTATCCCCAAGTTCACATTCATTCCGTCCTTTATTTCCTTTACAGCCCGTTTGATCATTCGTTTTCTGCTATCTCTCATTCTGTCAGCCTCCTTTATCATGCTTGCCGGACGGTGCGGCGTTCAATCCGTTTTTCATGAATCCCGCCAAGCAGCACGTGCTGCACAAAAATACCCGGCGTATGAATTTGATCGGGATCAAGCTCTCCGGCATCGACGATTTCTTCAGCCTCTGCAATCGTCACTTTGCCTGCCATTGCAGCGAGCGGATTGAAATTTCTCGCCGTCTTTCTGAACATCAGGTTGCCCAGAGGATCGGCTTTCCAGGCCTTTACGATGGCGGCGTTCCCTGTAATCCCTTTCTCCAGAAGATAGGTGCGCCCGTCAAATGTCTTATGTTCTTTTCCCTCGGCTACTGATGTTCCGACGCCCGCAGGTGTATAAAACGCCGGAATGCCCGCCCCTCCCGCGCGAATTCTTTCTGCGAGCGTTCCTTGGGGCACCAATTCGACTTCCAGCTCTCCGCTTAAAAACTGCCGTTCAAAGGTTTTGTTTTCTCCGACATAGGATGCGACCATTTTTTTGATCTGCCGGTTTGCAAGCAAGAGGCCTAACCCCCAATCATCAACACCGCAGTTATTACTGACAACGGTCAAGTTTTTCACGCCGCTGTCCCTGATCGCGAGAATTAATTGTTCCGGAATGCCGCACAGGCCGAAGCCTCCTGCGATGAGGGTGTCTCCGTCCTTGATCAGTGCAGCAGCATCTTTATAAGAGTCCATCACTTTTCCTTTTCCCATATTCGTTTCCCCTTTCTGTTTTGGCTACACAAGGCCCGTCAGACTGTAAATGGCGATGATGACAAACACAGCGGCTGTTTTAATGACGGTAATGGCAAAGATATCCTTGTAGGATTGGCGGTGGGTCAACCCGGTGACCGCGAGCAGCGTAATGACGGCGCCATTATGCGGAAGAGTGTCCATCCCGCCGGAGGCCATCGAAATCACCCGGTGCATGACCTCCGGCGGGATGTGGAATGTATTGATTGCTTCTGTATACGCTGCTGACATCGTGCTTAAAGCGATGCCCATTCCTCCTGATGCCGATCCTGTAATCCCGGCAAGCGCAGTGGTCGTCACCGCTCCGTTGACGAGCGGATCAGTAAACGTCTGCGATATGCCGCTGCTGACCATTTTAAAGCCGGGAAGCGCCGCAATGATGCCGCCAAATCCGTATTCGGCTCCTGTATTCATCGACGCCAGCAAGGCACCCCCGATGCCCTCATTCAGTCCTTCTTTCAAATTGAAGAGCACTTTTTTCCAATCGAACAAAATCGTTGTCATGATTCCGATGAATAGTGCGAGTTCTACTGACCAGATCGCAGTGACGGAGGAAAGGTCAATCTTCCCGAACGCTTCTAAACCGAGCTGCGCAAAATCAAATCCGTCAGGGTACCAATGCGGGAGCCACATCGTGAAGCATTTGTTCATGACTCCCACAAGGATAAGCGGAACAAAGGCGCACACTTGCCGCGCGGGGCTGGGTTCTGCCTCCTGCGGTAAAACAGGCGTATGTTTTTCATTAGCCAGACCTGAGGATTCCTCTGCAGCGGAAACTTCAGATTGAAATCCAGCATAGCCTTCTCCGGCATTGGCCGCTTTTTTGCGCCGGGATTCTAAATAAATCATTCCGGCCGTAAGCACAAATGCTGCACCAATCAGTCCGAGCCAGGGAGCGGCATAAATGTTTGTTTTAAAAAAAGCTGTCGGAATGACATTTTGAATTTGCGGTGTGCCGGGAAGCGCATCCATTGTAAATGTAAAGGCGCCCAATGCAATCGTACCGGGTATCAGACGCTTGGGAATATCAGCTTTAATAAATAGGTTTTTAGCAAACGGATAAATGGCAAACACCGCTACGAAGAGACTGACGCCGCTGTACGTTAAAATCGCACCCATTAAGACGATGGCGAGAATGGCTCTTTTTGCTCCCACAAGCTTGACGATTGTTTTTGCAATCGACTCGGCGAGCCCGGATATTTCAACAACCTTGCCAAAAACGGCCCCTAAAAGAAATACGGGAAAATACAGCTTAATAAATCCTACCATCTTCTCCATAAATATATTCGAGAAGAAAGGAAGTACGAAGCTTGGATCTGTAAGAAGCACGGCAAACAGCGCACAAATCGGAGCGAATAAAATGACTGAAAAGCCCCGGTAAGCCGCAAACATCAGCATGCCTAATGCCAATAAAATAATAACAATGTCCACAAATCCCCCTCTTTTCTGCTCAAAATTAGTAAGCGCTTACAAAAATCAAGAAAATAAAGCAAAAAACATGCCGGTTTTGCACAGTTTCTGAGGCTGAAAAAATGTGCATCATGGTGAATTTTCCGTTTTGGCGAAAGAAAAGGAGATTCTTGCTGCATGATATTGAATGGCTGAGCAGCGAGTTTTTTTAGGGATAGTGAGATGGATCAGAGAGGATTTTTGCTTTATAAATATGTATTCTTTTTTCTTTCATTTATTTCCTGCAAGAGGAACCGATAAAATCCGGCCCTCCTGCATGGTCATTCAGCCAAGGACAACCGGAAGCTCTTTGAGCGACCTAAAACCAATGAGCTTGCGGTATTCAAGGCGGTGTGCGGCCAGCCGAAGCTTAGGCATCCGCTCAAACAGTGTGAGAATTGCAATTTGTGCTTCGATGCGCGCTAATGAGGAGCCTATGCAAAAATGGGCGTTCTTTCCGAATGCAAGATGCGGATTCGGTTTTCTTCGGATGTCCATTTTATGAGGCTGATCGAATATGCTTGGATCGCGATTGGCCGCTCCTAAAAAGATGTATACCTGCTCTCCTTTTTTTATGGTTTTTCCATTTATTTCACAGTCTTCTGAAGCGGTGCGTGCCGTCAGCTGCGCGGGGCTGTCGTAGCGCAGACATTCCTCGACAGCAGTTTCAATAAGCGAGGGGTTTTCTCTCAGTGCGCTAAGCTGTTCAGGGTGTTTCAATAAAGTAAACACACCGTTGCTCATGAGGTTTACCGTCGTCTCGTGTCCGGCTATGACAAGTAAGATACATGTCGCGAGCACTTCGTCTTTTGAAAGCTGTTTCCCCATGATAAACCTGCTGATTAAGTCTTCCTGAGGATGTGCTTTCCGCTCGTGAATCAAATCTCTGAAATATGCAGTCAGCCTGCCTGCGGTGTCGCTTGCTCTGACTAACGTCTTTCTTGACCGGGTAAGATCAATGGCCTGAATGACGTCTGCCGTCCATTGTCTGAATTGATATCTCTCCTCTTTCGGCACTCCGAGTATCTCCGCAATGATGAGGCTTGCCAATGGAAAGGCAAACTCTGAAACAAGGTCTGCGGTTTTTTTGTTTTGGATTTGATCCAACAAGTCATGAACCGTTTCTTTTATACAGGGGCGAAGTGATTCCGCCGTCTTTGCGGTAAATTCTTTACCTATAAGCATCCGCATCCGCTTATGGTCTGATTGATTTTTAAATAACAGCATATCGTGCTGGATATGCGATAGATTTTGATATTTCGTTGAAGCTTCCGGAAAAGGAATGCGGTTTTTAAATCGGGTGTCTTTCAGAATCGATGCCGCCTCTTTGTACCCGGTGACATACCAGCCCGGATGTTTTAATACGGTTCCTTTATAAACAGGATCAATGGATCGCAGTTTTTCATAAAACGGGTAAGGGTCATTCCAAAAATCCGCATCGGCATGGAGAGACGGATGTGCACTTGATAGGCCCGCCGTCATCTTATACCTCCGTATTGCAGGCGGATTGCAGGCCGGCTTTCATTTCTTCAACGGATTCGACTTCAAACCCTAAATCATGGAGCATTTGATGATCCTCTGTTTCATGCTGCCCTGCTGTCGTTAAGTAATCTCCGACGAAAATCGAATTTGCGGCGTAAAGTCCCAGCGGCTGCAGCGAACGAAGGTTGACTTCCCGGCCTCCTGAGATACGGATTTCTTTTGTCGGATTGATAAAACGGAACAAGGCGAGCACTTTCAGGCAATACACCGGATGTAATTCGCTTACCCCTTCTAACGGAGTTCCGTCAATCGCATGCAGAAAATTAACCGGGATGCTGTCGGCGTCAAGCGCTTTTAAGCTGTTCGCCATATCAATGACGTCCTGTTTCGTTTCTTTCATGCCGACGATGACACCCGAACAAGGCGACATCCCCGATTGTTTCGCCGTTTCCACTGTATTGACCCTGTCGTCATACGTGTGGGAAGTCGTAATGTTTGAATGATTCCTTTGTGATGTATTGATGTTATGATTGTACCGGTCTACTCCTGCCTGTTTCAGCCGCTCTGCCTGTTCCGGCTTCAGCAGACCGAGGCATGCGCAGATTTTTAAACCGTACGTTTCTTTAATTTCTTTGACAGCATCAACAACTTGATCTACTTCTCTGTTCGACGGTCCCCGCCCGCTGGCGACGATGCAGTATGTCCCTATATTCAGGTCGTGGGCGCGTTTTGCCCCCTTAAGCAATATATGCTTATCCACCATCCGATAAGACTCGATCGGCGCTTTTGATATTGAAGATTGTGAACAGTACCCGCAATTTTCCGGACACAGACCTGATTTTGCATTCATAATCATATTCAGCTTTACTTTTTTTCCGTAAAATCGTTTTCTGATATGAAAAGCGGCATGCATCAGCAATAAAAGATCCTCATCAGGACAATTTAAAATGGCCAGCGCTTCTTGATTCGTTACTTCCGCCCCGTCCAGCACTCTCTCTGCAAGATCCATCCATTGATTCATGTTTATCTCCCCATTTGTGTCAGATTCATGAAAGAGGAAACATCTATATGTTTCTCAATCATGTGTTGAATGTTTTCCGGTGAAACGAGATCCAGCTTCGGTGTGATTCCCAAAATCGGAACTTTGCATAATGTTTCAATCATGCTCGGGTTTGTCTTCTCGTCCAGCCCCGGCCTGTTCCTTACGCCGTTGATCATAATGCCGAGAACCTCTATCCCCATGTTTTTCGCATATTCAACGGTTAAATATGTGTGGTTGATGGTTCCGAGATCAGGCCTGGCGACAATCACTGCCGGTAATTCCAAGGCTTTTATCAGATCACTGACTAAGTAATTTTCACCAAGCGGAACGGAAATGCCGCCTGCCCCCTCGACGATGAAACACTCATGACGATTTTTGATCTTACTCCAGTGGGCCATGACTTCATCCATGCTCACGGATTTCCCCTCAAGCATGGCGGCCGTGTACGGCGCAAGCGGCTCTTTCCATTCAAATGGCGTGATTTCTTCATGAGACAGTGCGGTTTGTGACATGTTTTTCAACAGCGAGGTGTCACTTTCCGGATGAGTCCGCGGCACGCCGCTTAAAAACGGCTTAAACACTCCGATATCCGCCTGTTTCTGCCTGAATGCCGCGGCAAGTCCGCAAGAAACGATGGTTTTTCCGACGCCGGTATCTGTTCCTGTGACAAAAAAACTTCTCATTTGTTTATATTCAGCTCTTTTCTAATGGAATCAAATGCTTCTGTCAGCTCGTCTATGTCCTGTAAGCTGCGATCCGCCGTAACGGTCAGCCTGATTCTGCTTTCGCCTTCCGGAACGGCGGGCGGGCGGATGGCCGGGGCGCAGATTCCCTTTTTCTCAAGCAGCGCAGCGGCTGAAACCGCTGTTTTTGCATCACCGATGATAACGGGGATAATCGGTGTATCCCCGCCTCTTACGATAAAGCCCATATCGGCCAGACGCGTTTTTATCTTTTTGACAGACGACTGCAGCTCACGGCGCGTATCGTGCATATCTGATATGAGGTCAAATGCCGTATGCGAAGCCGCACAAATTGACGGAGGGAGGGCCGTCTGAAAAATAAACGTCCTCGCCTGATTCAGCAAAAAATCAATGAAAATGTTTGATCCCGCGGCAAAACCGCCTTCCGTTCCGACTGCTTTGCTTAATGTGCCGATGACAACATCAGGACAAACACCGAAATAGTCACTGGTTCCCCCGCCGTTTTCTCCGAGTACACCGGTTGCATGCGCGTCATCTGCTATCACAAATGCCTGGTACTGCTTTGCAAGCGCCATTATGCGGTCAAGAGGCGCAATTGTGCCGTCCATGCTGAAAACGCCGTCTGTGACGATAAAGCGGCGGTTCCGCGTCTGGACGGAGGCAAGTTTTTTCTCAAGATCATCCATATCAATATGGCGGTACACGATGGTTTCCGCTTTTGATAAACGGCAGCCGTCAACAATGCTCGCATGGTTCAGTTGATCGCTTAAAATGACATCGCCTTTTTGAGGCAGTGAGGCAAGCACGCCGATATTCGCCAAGTAACCGCTTGAAAACAATAAAGCCGCTTCCGTCTGTTTAAAATCCGCGATTGTTTGTTCAAGTTTTTCGTGCCACACAGTATTTCCTGTCGTTAACCGTGAGCCGCCGCTTCCCGCTCCGAACCGGCTCAGCGCTGTTTGCGCGGCTGTGATCAGCCGTTCATCTTTTGACAGACCTAAATAGTCATTGGACGCCCAGGTCTGCCGCTTTTGCCCTTTGGTTTTAAGAGCGGTTTCCTGTGTTCGCAGCGTCCGATACAGCCCGTCTCTTTTCACCGCATCGAGCCTTCCGAGGAGCCATCCGTCAAAATCCACGGCCGGTCACCTCGGCTATCGCTTCTTTCATAATGGATATCATGGCTTGTAACTGGTCGGTTGTGCTGGCGAGCGGCGGCAGAAAGGCGATGACGTCACCGAGCGGCCGTGTCAGCATACCCAGCTCTCTCATTTTCAAGGACACCTTGTATCCCATCCGCTTTTCAGGCGGATAAGGCTGTTTTGTCCCCTTATCCTGCACAAGCTCTATGCCGCACATCAAACCGAGCTGGCGGACATCGCCGACATGAGGAAGCTGCTTCAGATCATGAAGAAATTTCGCAGCCGTTTTTGATTTTTCGGCGACTCGTTCAACGATGCGCTCTGATTCGAATAAACGCAGATTTTCAATTGCCGCGGCACAGCCAAGCTGATTTCCTGTATAGGAATGGCCGTGGAAAAATGTTTTCATTTTGTCGTAGTCATCGTAGAAGGCTTCATAAATGGCTTCTGTGGCAAACGTCACAGCGATCGGCAAATAGCCTCCCGTAATGCCTTTCCCTGCCGCCATCAAGTCCGGCTGGACATTTTCATGCTCGCAGGCAAACATTTTTCCGGTGCGGCCGAACCCCGTCGCCACTTCGTCAACGATCATTAACACATCATATGCCGTACACAGCTTTCGTACGCCTGCCAGAAAGCCTTCAGGCATGACGATCATCCCGGATGCGCCTTGCACCATCGATTCAATCGTAAGTGCGGCAATCTCTTCGTGGTGCTTTGCAAGCAGCTGTTCGAGCGCGTGAAGGCATTCATCCCGGCACTGTACGGGGTCGCCGCTTTCAGATCTGTATACATAAGGAATCGGGGCTTTGTAGCTTTCAAACATCAGCGGGCCGTACACATGGTGGAAGAGTTCAATGGAGCCGACGCTGACGGCTCCGATCGTATCGCCGTGATAGCCGTTCTGCATCGAAATAAACGTCTGCTTCTTAGGTCTCCCTACGTTTTTCCAGTATTGAAAGGCCATTTTCAGAGCGATTTCCATTGCTTCCGCTCCGCTGTCGGAGTAAAAAACGCGCGTCAGCTTTTCCGGTGTGATGCCCGTCAGCATCTCCGCAAGTTCTGTTGCGGGAACGTTCGTCATACCCAGCAAAGTCGAATGAGCGATTTTTTCAAGCTGTTTTTGAATCGCTTCATCCATTTCTTTTTTGCGGTGGCCGTGTACATTGAGCCATACTGAAGAAAAGCCGTCATAATATTCTTTGCCGCTGATGTCTTTCAGCATGATCCCGTTTCCGCTTTCAATGATTAACGGATCTTCATCGTAATCTTTCATTTGTGTGAAAGGCAGCCAAAGATGCTGTTTGCTTTTTTCAATCATTGATTGTTTCATATGTTCTCCTCCCGCTGAATGAATACAGGCTGCTTCTCTAAAAAATGGATACAGCTCTCCGTATCTATGGAGCCATCAGTAAAGAAAACCCGGCATCCCCTTTCATCTCCGGCATTCTTCATCTTGGCAATCCGCTGATATCCCAGCTTCTTTGCGGCAACGTAGCCTGTTATGTAATCAGGGTCATCTGACCAGCACAATTCGGCAATAATTCCCGGATGTGCGCAAACTTTTGCCGCGATGGCATGTGCTTCTTTTATTCGTGAATTTTCCGGCATGTTGTGAGTAAAAGCCCATTTTTGAAAATCATGTGACGGCCAATCCACTCGGGATACCCGCACACCTCTATTTCCTCTGCCGTCAATGCGTTTTCCTGCCCGGATATCAAACAGGACCGCTCCTCTTGCTTCTGCATATTCCGTAATGTTTTCGTACGCTTTCTCTATCATGTG
Organism: Bacillus sp. JK62; assembly: GCF_053663455.1. Taxonomy (NCBI): domain Bacteria; kingdom Bacillati; phylum Bacillota; class Bacilli; order Caryophanales; family Bacillaceae; genus Bacillus; species Bacillus sp. JK62. Next base: position 231,222 of record NZ_JBSJQA010000006.1, on the reverse strand, counting down.
CGGAGGAATCCCCGCCTTTTGCAGAAGCTTGCGGGCGATTGCTTGTCCTTTTTCCGGCGTGTCTGTTTGATGGAGGGCAACCGGCAAAGGGCGGATCGTTTCGATCGGTTCATGAACGCTTTCAAGCTGAATCTGCATAAAATCAGGTATCCCTCTTGAATGTGAGAAGCCTTTATGTAATAAGCCATCTACCGCTTCCTGTAAACCGCTGTAAGTGATGAGCCGTTCTCCGCCGGAAATATGTTTTCCGCCCTGCTCATGGGGGGCGTTTCGGGAAGCTCTCATTCTGACGCTGTAATAGGTCTCTTCCCGCATGAAAATTTCCCTCCTTTCTTTTATTTCGAAATTTAATGTTAACCAAAATAATAAAAGGTTAACACTCATACAGAATATTAGTGTCTTGCACGTAATATGTCAACCTAAACTATAAAACTGTTAACTTAATGGGTTTTACAAAGCCTCATTACGTTTTCATGTTTTGTTCATATTTTAGTAATTGTTTATTCAACACTGTCCGCTAAAGTAATCCATATCAACAAATAGGACAGCGATCCGCATCTTACTTATGAAGGGAGGTCAAAACCGGATGCCGTTATGCTGAAAGAAAAAGTAAAGACAGCAGGCCGTTTTTGCACCGTGGGCGCCGGCAATACGCTGATCGATTTTGGTGTCTTCTTTCTTCTCACCGCTTGCCTTGTCCCCTATCTGCTGGCGCAGATCTGCTCCTATTCGGCAGGGATCATCAACAGCTATGTGTGGAACCGGAAGTGGACGTTTCGTGTAAAACACAAGGCTGACGGGAAAGAGATCGTGCGCTTTCTCATCATTAATCTTGCAGCGTCGGGAATCACCTTTTTGCTGCTGTACGCGTTTCAAAAAGGCGGCTGTTCGCTTTTGGTGAGTAAGCTCGCCGCCACTATCGGCGGAATGATGATGAATTTTATCGGAAACCGAATCTGGGTATTTGGAGATTCGCTGAAAAACATACAGGATCAGGAGTGAAGATGAATGAGAAAAAAAGTGAGAAAAGCGGTCATCCCCGCAGCGGGTTTAGGAACGAGATTTCTGCCGGCGACAAAGGCGCAGCCGAAAGAAATGCTGCCGATCGTCGACAAACCGGCAATCCAATATATTGTCGAAGAGGCCGCAGCGTCAGGAATTGAAGATATACTGATTATTACAGGGAGAAACAAACGCTCGATTGAAGATCATTTTGACCGGTCGGCGGAGTTGGAATTCAATCTTGAGGAAAAAGGCAAGTCAGAGACGCTGAAGGAAATGCAGCGGATTGCCGATTTGGCCAATATTCATTACATCCGTCAGAAAGAACCGCTCGGACTAGGCCATGCAGTGCTGTGTGCGGAGCATTTTATCGGAGATGAGCCTTTTGCCGTTCTCTTAGGTGATGATATTATGGTATCTGACACTCCCGCTCTTTTACAGCTCATAGACGTCTATAACCAACACGGCACAGAAACGATCGGCGTACAGCCCGTCGATCCTGCTGATGTCAGCAAATATGGTATTATACAGACGGGGCGGCAGAGCGGTCATGTGTACCGGGTTGAGGATCTGATTGAGAAACCGGCCGTTGAAAAGGCGCCCTCTCATATTGCGGTGATGGGCCGCTACATATTAACCCCTGCCATTTTTAAAGCGCTGAAGACGATCGGAAGAGGCGCGGGCAGCGAAATCCAATTGACAGACGCGCTGCGCGAAATATGCCGCACTCGAAGCATTTACGCGCGGGAGCTTGAAGGAAGCCGGTTTGATATAGGAGATAAGTTCGGCTGTTTTAAGGCCGGCACGGAGATCGGGCTTCTGCGGGAAGAAATGAGACCGAAACTTTTAGCTTATTTAGAAGAGGTGTTAAAAAGAGAATCTGAAGAAATCGTGCGTTAAAAAATAATTTGTAACCATTTTGCTTGTCAATCAGTCATATAATTGGGTAAAAAGATAAAGAGGTTGTGAACAGTGTGGGCAATTTTATTAATGAAATATTATCCTGGCTGACAAGTATGGGCTATTTAGGGATTGCGCTCGGATTAATGATCGAAATCATTCCGAGTGAAATCGTTCTGGCTTACGGAGGCTATATGGTGTCAGAAGGCACGATCAGCTTTATCGGCGCCATTGTCGCCGGTGTGATCGGGGGAACGATCGCGCAGTGCTTTATTTACTGGATCGCCCGTTATGGGGGACGGCCGTTTTTGGACAAGTACGGCAAGTACTTACTTCTGAAAAAGCATCATGTTGATGTTGCGGAAAACTGGTTTCGCCGTTACGGCGCCGGCGTTGTGTTCTCGGCGCGTTTTATCCCGGTCGTCAGACATGCGATCTCCATCCCGGCCGGCCTTGCGAAAATGCCTCTTTCCAAGTTTGTCATATTGACGACGCTTGCCATTATTCCGTGGTCTGTCATTTTCGTTTATCTCGGGTATCAGCTCGGGGGACAGTGGAAAGACGTAGACAGCTATGCCGGAATGTATACAACTCCGATCATTATATTGGCTCTCGTATTTATTGTTGTTTATTTTGTTGTGAAGAAAATGAGATCAAGACTGTGAAAAAAGACTGCATAAGAACGGCTGCCGAGCCGGATCTATGCAGTCTTTTTTTATTTATACCGGGTATACGGGGTGTTTCCGGTGTGTGAATGTCAGTTGTTTGGACATGTAAGCAATGAGGCGTTTATTGAGTTCTTCCCGCAAGGAATCAGCAGGAACAATGCCGTCAATCACCATTTCAGAGGCAAGCCGGTAAAGGTTAATGTCTTCCTTATATTCATTACGCTTTTCTTGAATAAAAGCCGGCCTTTCTTCAGGGGCCAGCTCGCTGATTTTGTTTGCGTAGACCGCATTCACCGCTGCTTCAGGACCCATTACGGCAATTTGCGCAGTCGGAAGCGCTAAACAGCAGTCCGGTTCAAAAGCAGGCCCCGCCATCGCGTATAATCCGGCACCGTAGGCTTTTCTGACGATAACGGAAAGCTTCGGAACAGTCGCTTCCGCCATTGCGGAGATCATTTTTGCGCCATGCCTGATGATGCCCGCCTGCTCAACCTTCGTTCCGATCATGAATCCGGGAATGTCTGCTAAAAACAGAAGCGGAATATGGAATGCGTCGCACAAAGCGATAAATTTTGCGGCTTTATCCGCCGAATCGAGAAATAAAACTCCGCCTTTGACACGCGGCTGATTGGCGATAATGCCGACCGGCTGTCCGTGAATCCGCGCAAGCCCCGTTATTAATTCCTGCGCAAATAACGGTTTGATCTCAAAAAATGAGTCTTCATCAATAACACGTTCAATTAAATCCATCATGTTGAACGGTGCGTTTTGATGTGCCGGGATGACATCTGAGAGCGGTTTTTCAAAAGCTTTCGGGTTCTTAGATTTGTTGACGGGCGCTTTTTCAGTATAATTTGCCGGAAAGTAGCTGAGATATGTCTGCGCCATCAAGATTGCTTCCTGTTCCGTCGGGGCGAGGAGATCACCGCAGCCTGATACGGAACAATGCATACGGGCGCCGCCCATTTCTTCAAGCGATACTTTCTCGCCGATCACCATTTCTGCCATGCGCGGGGAACCTAAGTACATGGATGCATTGCCTTCGACCATAATGACAATGTCGCAAAAGGCCGGAATGTAAGCGCCGCCCGCAGCGGAAGGACCGAACAATAAACAGATTTGCGGAATGCGGCCCGACAGCTTTACTTGATTATAAAAGATGCGGCCGGCTCCCCTTCTGCCCGGGAACATGTCGACCTGATCCGTAATTCTCGCACCTGCGGAATCGACTAAGTACAAGAGCGGACACTGAAGCTTTTCCGCCGTCTCCTGAATGCGGATGATTTTTTCCACCGTTTTCGCGCCCCACGAGCCCGCCTTTACGGTTGAGTCGTTTGCCATTACACAAACGGTTCTGCCGCCGATGGTTCCGATCCCGGTAACGACCCCGTCAGCCGGCAGTCCGTCTGACATGCACTCGGCGAAAAAAGCGTCTTCAACGGATATGCCGTCATCGAATAAAAGCTTCAGCCTGTCTCTTACAAAAAGTTTTCCCTTCTTTTCGTTGCTTGCGTGATATTTCGCGGCTCCTCCCTTTTCAATCGTTTTGCTGCGTGTCTGCCGTTCTTTTTCGTAATCCATCCGAGTCCCTCCATGTTTTATTTTCCTTTGTATTCAGGGGGTCTTTTTTCTTTAAAAGCGCGCAGGCCCTCTTCTCTGTCAAGTGTGGGGATGACTTGTTCATATGCTTTTCGTTCGATTTCGAGCCCTGTATTGAGATCTGTCTCCAGACCCTTGTTTATCGCGGATTTTGCTTGTCTGACGGCGATCGGCCCATTAGCGGCGATGCGGCCGGCCAGTGCTTTTGCTTTTTCCATAAGTTCATCGGCTTCACAAACATGCTCGATCAGCTTCATGTCTTTTCCCTCTTCGGCAGAAAGCCTTCGGCCGGTATAGATCAATTCTTTTGCCGCGCCGGGGCCGATAAGCCGGGGCAGTCTCTGCGTTCCGCCCGCCCCGGGAATGATTGCAAGCCCTGTTTCAGGAAGGCCGAGGCCCGCCCGGCTGACGGCTGTTCTGATATCGCAGGCGAGAGCGAGTTCAAGGCCTCCTCCGACAGCGGTTCCGTTCAGCGCTGCAATGACCGGCTGCGGGAGAGCTTCAATGGATGCAGCCGTTTCACCGATACGCCTGACGCTTTGCTTAACTTGTTCATGATTCATCCCCGCTCTCTCTTTTAAATCAGCGCCGGCGCAAAATGTGTTTCCGGAGCCGGTGAGAATGACACAGCGAATGGATGGCGAGTTTTTGATGTCTTCAATCACACGCTGTAAATGATCAATCATTTCTGAAGACAGTGAGTTGGCCGCATGCGGGCGGTTCAGCGTGATCAGACCGATCGTTCCTTGACAGACGGAATACAAGACGCAATCTCCCATGGCTTCTCCTTTCTCATTTCGTTCTGAATGCCTGCAGGTTTCTGCTTGGCAGATCTTTGCCTATTTTATCCGCGATCCAGCCGGCGGCATAAAGAAGTTTATTCATGTCCGTCCCGGTATCAATCCCCATTTGTTCGAGCATATAAATGACGTCTTCTGTGGCGGCGTTTCCTGCTGATCCCGGAGCATACGGACAGCCGCCAAGCCCGCCTGAGGAAGTATCGAAGGATGTAATCCCCATATCAAGAGCGGGAATGATATTCGCTAGAGCCGTTCCTCTTGTATCATGGAAATGGAGTGCGATTTTTGAGGCGGGAATTCTCGGCAAAAGGGCTTCAAGCACGGCTATGACCTGCAAGGGGTTTGCCGCGCCGATTGTGTCGCCGAGCGATATTTCATCAACATCCATTTCGAGCAGGGTGTCTGACAGGCGGATGACTTGTTCGACCGGCACGTTCTGTTCGTACGGACAGCCGAACACAGTGGACAGATAAGCTCTCGTCTCCATTTTTTCAGCTTTTGCTTCAGTAATAACCCGCCTGAGCTCTTGAACGGTCCGGTCAATCGGTTTGTTTACGTTTTTTTGGTTATGGGTTTCGCTTGCAGATAAAAATACACATGCCTGATCGATTCCGCCTTCTGCAGCATGCTCCAGTCCGATGAGGTTCGGAACGAGAGCCGCGTAGACCGTATGTTCAGATCTGGCAATGCCTTTTGCGACGTCCAGGCTGTCACGAAGAGCCGGAATCCATCTCGGATGCACGAATGATGTCACTTCGATATAGGGAAGGCCTGTTTTTGACAGCATATTGATCCACTCAATCTTATCTTCTGTTTCCACCCACGCCGATTCATTCTGCAAGCCGTCACGCGGTCCTACTTCATTGATGCGGACATGTTTCGGACAGTTCATGCTGCACCTCCCGTTTTATTGAAGTTCAATCAGGACCTCTCCTTCATCAGTGAAATCACCTTCTGATTTTTTCACTTCTTTCACCGTACCCGCTGCATCAGCGATAATCGGAATTTCCATTTTCATAGATTCCAAGATGGCCACTTCCTGTCCTTCTTCAATGACATCACCGGGCTTCACATGAATTTTCCACAGGTTTCCCGCCATCTGAATTTTTATGACGTTCATTTTGACGCCCCCTCGTTCATTGTTTGTAAAAAACCGGTTGTTGCCTCACCCTTTTCAAACACTTCTGAATGTGCAATTTTTGTAAGCAGCGGAATGTTGGTTTTAATCCCTTCTACATGATATTCGCCAAGGGCGGTTTTCAGTTGTTCAATGGCTTGTTTTCTCGTATTCGCCGTGACGATCATTTTGGCAATCATCGGATCGTAAAACGGAGAAATGACGCTTCCCTTTTCGACGGCGCATTCGTGTCGCACTGACGGGTGTCTTAAAACGGAAAAAGACAAGATGGCACCGGGTGACGGGTAAAAGGTGACCGGATCTTCCGCATAGATCCGCACTTCTATCGCATGACCGCGGTGGTTGATATCTTTCTGCGAGAAAGTCAGCGCCTGCCCGGCGGCGATTTTCAGCTGTTCTTCCACAAGATCCAGTCCTGTAATTTCTTCTGTCACCGGATGCTCCACCTGCAGTCTTGTGTTCATCTCTAAAAAATAGATATGTTTCTTTTGGTCGACGAGAAATTCTATTGTGCCTGCATTTTGGTAGCCGATCGATTTAGCGGCTTTAACGGCGGTTTCACCGAGTCTTTGTCTTAATTCATCGTCAACAAACGGCGACGGCGCTTCTTCTATCACTTTTTGGTGGCGCCTTTGTACTGAACAGTCACGTTCAAACAGATGAACGGTGTTGCCGAAAGAATCTGCGAGAATCTGAATTTCAATATGACGGGCATTTTCAATGACCTTTTCCATATACATTGCGCCGTCTCCAAAAAAGGACGCGGCCCGCTTTTGATTGCCTTCGAACGCTTTGGCCAGCTCTTCTTCTGAATGTACGATCTGCATGCCGATTCCGCCTCCCCCTGCAGACGCTTTCAGCATGACCGGAAAGCCGATGGCACGGGCTTCGGCTAAGGCGGAGTGAACATCGGGCAATGGCTCTGAAACACCGGGAACAATCGGGACCTTTGCTTTTTGCATCGTTTTTCGGGCTTCTATCTTGCTGCCCATCTTGGCGATGATATCACCGGGCGGGCCGATAAATGTGATTTGTTCCTTCCGGCAGCGTTCGGCGAACAGGCTGTTTTCTGACAGCAGCCCGTAGCCCGGATGAATGGCGTCCGCTCCGGCGGATTTGGCGGCTTCTATGATTCTGTCGATATGTAAATAGCTTTCATTTACTCTCGATTTACCGATCGGATAGGCCTCATCAGCCGCTTTTACATGCAGCGCGTCCCGGTCGGCTTCTGAATACACAGCTGTCGAGGGGATGCCGAGGCGTTTGCAGGTGCGGATAATTCTTAAGGCGATTTCTCCTCTGTTGGCAATCAGGACTTTTTTAAACAAATGTGAAGCACTCCTTTTTCATTAAGTTAACTTGAGCTCTTCAATCGTTTTTTCCCGCAGCTTGAATTTCTGAATTTTTCCTGAGGCTGTCATTGGATATTCATCTGTAAACAAAACATACCTGGGGACTTTATAGCGGGCGATATGTTCTTTGCAAAAGGTTCTGATGTCTTCTGCGGAAGCGGTTTGTCCGTCTTTGAGCCTGACCCACGCCGCGGCCTCTTCTCCGTATTTCGGATCAGGCACGCCGACGACCTGAACGTCTGCCACTGCGGGATGCCGATATAACATTTCCTCAATTTCGCGCGGATAGATATTTTCGCCGCCCCTGATCAGCATGTCTTTCAGACGGCCCGTGATTTTGCAGTACCCGTCCTCGTCCATGACCGCCAAATCACCGGTATGCAGCCAGCCGTCTTTGTCTATCGCTTCTTCGGTCGCTTCTTGATTTTTATAATAGCCTTTCATGACATGGTATCCGCGGGTGCAGAGCTCTCCTTGTTCACCCCGGTCGGCTTCTCCGGATGTTCCGGGCCGAACGATTCTGACTTCGATATGGGGAAGCGCGCGCCCCGCTGTTTCCACTCTTCTTTCAAACGAATCATCCGTTCTTGTCTGCGTAATGACAGGTGATGCTTCGGTCTGTCCGTAGGCAATGGTAATGTCGGTCATTCCCATTTTGCCGATCACTTCCCTCATGACTTCCGCCGGACATGGCGAGCCTGCCATAATCCCGGTTCGGACGTGGGAAAGATCATATTCAGAAAAACGGCTGTCATGAAGGAGGGCGATAAACATCGTCGGTACACCGTGCAGAGCCGTGCAGGCTTCTTGCTCCACCGTTTTCAGAACGGCCGGCGGAGAAAACTGTTCGATCGGAATCATCGCCGCACCCGCGGAAACACACGCCAGCACGCCGAGCACACACCCGAAGCAGTGGAAAAACGGCACGGGAATACATAAACGGTCACTTGAAGTAAGCTTCATGCATTCTGCGATATTGGCCGCGTTATTTACGATATTAAAATGTGAGAGCATGACGCCTTTCGGAAATCCGGTCGTACCTGATGTATATTGCATATGAATGCAATCATCCTTTTTCAGGCTGTCCATCCTTCCGTCAAGCGCTGCATCCGTTAAAGCTTCGCCTTCCTTCAGCAAAGAATCCCAGCGGTGCATCCCGGGCGGACTTTTATCACCGATATATAACACCGTCCGTAAAAAGGGGTAACGTTTCGAACGCAGCCTGCCGTGCTCACAAGTTTTCAGCTCCGGAATCAGCTTATTCACCATCTCAACATAAGATGTCTGCCGGTAGGAATCCATGATTATCAGGGCCGAGACGTCTGAATGCGCCAGCAGGTAATCGAGTTCTGCGATTTGAAAATTTGTATTAATGGTGACCAGAACAGCGCCGATTTTCGCCGTTGCAAATTGCGCCGCGAGCCATTCCGGTATGTTGGATGCCCATATGGCCACATGATCTCCTTTTTCAACTCCCAGCTTCATCAGCCCTTTTGCGGTTTGCCGGCATAACCGGTCAAACTCGGCATACGTATAACGAAGGCCGCGCTCAGGGTAAACAACCGCTTCATGATCCGGAAAAAGCTCCGCGGTCCGCTCAAGCAGCTTTCCGGCTGTTAAATGGATAAGTTCAGCCATATGACCTGCCCCCTTCCATCCCTGTCTTAGTAAACGTTTTCATTTCACTTCAAAAGCTGTCTTGCGATGACCATTCTTTGAATTTCTGACGTTCCTTCGCCAATCTCCATCAGCTTTGCGTCACGAAGCATACGTTCGACACCGCATTCCTTCATATAACCGGAACCGCCATGAATTTGGATGGCCTGAAGGCATGTTCTGACGGCCATTTCTGAAGCATAAAGCTTGGCGAATGCCGCTTCTTTCGTAAATGGCAGGTTTTGATCCTTCAGCCATGCCGCTTTAAGCACCATTTGTCTGGCAAGGTCAATTTCCATCGCCATATCGGCCAGCTTAAATTGAATGGCTTGAAATGACGATATCGGACTGCCGAACTGCTTGCGTTCCTTCGCATATGACAGCGACGCCTCCAGTGCGCCTTGAGCGATACCGACAGCCAGTGCCGCAATCGAGATCCGCCCGCCGTCTAATGTATATAAAAATTGTTTAAAACCTTTTTCAGGATCACCGAGCAGGTTATCGGCAGGCACCCTGACATCCTCCAGCACAAGCTCGGCCGTATCTGAGCCTCTCACACCCATCTTGTCGTACGGATTTGTGATCGTAAATCCCGGTGTGTCTGTCGGGACGATGAGAGCTGAAATGATCGGTTTTCCGGCGGAGTTCTTTCCCGTAACGGCGGTGACAATGACCGTGCGGGCGTAATTTGCGTTTGTGATCCAGCATTTTTCTCCGTTTATCACATAGTCATCGTCCTTTTTCTCGGCTTTTGTCTGGGTACCGCCGGCATCTGAACCGGCATTCGGCTCTGTCAGCCCGAATGATCCGAGCGCTTTTCCCGAAGCAAGCGGAATAAGATGTTCTTGCTTTTGCTGTTCAGTACCGAAATAGTATAATGGGCTTGCGCCGAGTGACACGGCTGCCGCGTAGCTCAGCCCCGTGCTGCCGCAGGCTTTTCCGATTTCTTCAACCGCTGCTGCATATGAAATGGTGTCACCGCCCGCCCCGCCGTATTCTTCCGGAAACGGAATTCCGAGCAGCCCAAGTTCGCCTATTTTTTTAAATGTGTCTATCGGGAAAACGGCTGATTGATCAACCTCATGGGCTTTCGGGGCAATTTCATTTTTGGCGAAATCTCTGACCATTTCGCGCACCATCTGCTGTTCTTTTGTCAGTTGAAAATTCATTAACCTTCCTCCTTCTGCTGCTTTCTACATTTTATTAATGGGGGTCTTTATTCATTCCATCCAAATAAAGTCTGAACATTCGGACTCATCCATCGCAAAAAAACTGACAGCGCGGCAACTGTCAGTTTTATTAATAATGGCTATTTAATCGTCCGTTTTGCGGAGGGACGGCTCTCATGGTGAAGCCTGTCAACGGAAGTAACGATATAGGTGCAGGCTTCTTTCGCCCGAATATCAGTATCTGAAAATGTCTGAGTCCGTGACGATGTTTTTCTGACTGTATCCACTAAATAAGGCTGCTTTCCCTTTTCTGCGCGGTAAATGGCGTAATAAGCCGTTTTTTTACCGTTGGATTTTGCATCTTCGATATAGAGTGTATGGCCTGAAGCGTTCTTCTCCGCCCGTTTGACAGCCGGTTTTTTTAAAGCCGAATGTCCGAGCCAAGGCATCTCGGGAATTAATGCGGGCCGGCTGTACATGTCTTTGATCAAACGGTTTTTTACATTGAGCGGATTACGGTTTAAATCCTTTAAACTGAAATGCATGCTTCCTTTAATCCAAGCTGATCCCCTGTTTAGCGTAATCTGTCTTCCGTATTCCCCCGGGTCGGCCCATGCCGGATCAGCATTGTTGTTGATTTTATAAGCTGCCTGCCCGATATATAAATGCACCGGCCGATTATTCACTTCTTTTCCCCACCAATCCGCTAAGACGTCATATGCCGCCGCTTTAAATCCGATACTCCAGTAAATTTGCGGTGCGATGTAATCAATGTATCCTTTTTGGATCCATTCTCTTGTATCAGCATATAAGTCATCGTAGTTCCGCACCCCGGCGGCCGTTTCGGAGCCTGTCGGGTCATCTGCGGCATTTCTCCATACGCCGAACGGGCTGATTCCGAATTTGACATAAGGTTTTTCTCGTTTGATGGTTAGGTTGATTTCTTTTACAAGCCGGTTGACGTTATCCCTGCGCCAGTCATCAATTGATGCAAAGTGAGCTTTTCCGTACCGTTCGTATTCCGCCTGATCGGGGAATTCCTGTCCGGCAATTTTATAAGGATAAAAATAATCATCCATATGAACCGCATCAATGTCATAACGGCTGACCACCTCTTTGATTCCATCCGTTATAAATTGTCTTACTTCCGGAATTCCAGGATTATAGTACAGCTGTTTTCCGTATGCAGCGACCCAGTCCGGATGGGAACGCGCGGGATGATCGTCTGAAAGCGCATTCAAATTTGTGTGATTCATCGTGATCCGGTAAGGATTGAACCAAGCGTGAAATTCAAGATTCCGTTTATGTGTCTCTTCAACTAAAAAAGCAAGCGGATCGTAGCCGGGATTTTTGCCTTGTGTTCCTGTCAGATACTCTGACCAAGGCCCGTAATCTGATGGATAAAAAGCATCAGCCGCAGGCTTAATTTGGACGATAACGGCGTTCATTCCCATCTCCTGAACGTCATCCAGCAGCTTGCTGTATTCTCTTTTTTGCTCTTCCGGTGACAGCCCTTTTTTAGAGGGCCAGTCGATATTAGTGACAGACGCGATCCAGACGGCTCTCATTTCTCTCTCCGGCTGAGCGCCGCTTGCTTGTGCGGATGCTGAGAACGTAAAGATGCCGGCTGTCAGTACAACGGCCAAAAACCATATCATGCTAAAACGGCAGCTTTTCATGTTTTTCCCCCTCTCTGCTTTACGGTATTCCGAAGCATTCCGGGCGGTGAATCAGAAAGCCTGCTTTGCTCCTCTCAGCCTAAAAGGGAAAGAAAAAAGTCCTAAAGCGAATCAAAACGCTTCAGGACTTTTTATGTTTTATGGCGGCGAGCACGTCAATGACCTTCGTTCCGACGCCGACGCATGTTTCAAGAATGGCCTGCGCTCCGGCAATGGACAAAATGAAAATAACCGGATGTGCATAGCGGGGCCAGACCAAATAGCAGATGCCAATTAATATGGCGCACCAGATGCCCGCACACCAATAACATTGCAGCATATAACCGAATGCGGAGGAAGGGACTTTTTTTTGGACGGCGCGCCCGTTTTGATCGACGGTTTTTTCTTGTTTTATAAAGGGTTTTCTTATGAATTCCGTAATCTTATCAAATACGATCAAATGGGTCAGCCGGTAGCTGGCAAGAATAATCATTACATACGTAAGCCAAGATAGGTTCGTCATCTCAAAGCCTCCAAAAAAAACTGAGTTTGATTCCCCTATCTTGCCCTTTGTCTTCTTCAGTCATTCTGCCGGATGTTACAGATTCCGCGCCAAGCGTCTTCCGCTGTTTGCAATGATGTCCAGTATGACCTCGGCATTTTTGTGTGCAAAGGCGGGTTCAAACATATCTTTATGGGCTCCCTCGCCCTGATATTCCTGGTAGAGTCCCATTGTGGCGCCTTCCCATTTCTTCGGCTCAGGCTCAGCATTTTGCTCTTCCTTTAAGCCGGCCTCGATAAAATGGAGGTTTGCCCCGATTTGGCCGTCATTTATCAGTTCCGCCCAGTACGTTTGATATCGCTCTGTTTTTCTGATGACCGCTTCCCTGACGGCTTCCGGGACATTTTCGGCTGTTGCGTTTGTTGGCTGCGGCGGCAGTGCGTCAAGCTTTCTGTACGCGTCTGCGATAATGACGTCGCTGATTTCTAAGCCTCGCTTTTCCATCGCTTTTGCCGCCTCGAATGCCGTATTGCCGCCCGCTGAATATCCGAAGAGGATATAAGGGCCTTCCGGCTGGATTTCCAGCATTTTATCAATGTATTGTTCCATTCTGCTGTCTTCTTCAATAAAGTTAAAACCGTACACAGCAGCCCGTCCATTTAATGCCGCCGCCAGATCTTTAAAGAAAATGCCGAAACCTGAGATTGGCGGAAAACAGAAAAGATTGCGGCCTTTCGGCTGATTCAGTCTGCTGATATGCTGTTCGGCAGCTTCTGACAGTGTGTTTGAATACAGCTTTTCAGCCAATTGTTCAATTGTCGGATATTCAAATATCATTTCAATCGGGACGTCCATCTGCTGCCTGGTCTTCAGCTGATGAATCACTTGCAATGCTTTCAAAGAATGGCCGCCCAGCTCAAAGAAGTCATCCTGTATGCCCAGCTCTCCGCAGCCGAGGATCGGCGTCCAAATGTCGATCAGCTCACGCTCTACCCAGTTTCGTGGCGGAACGGCTTTTGATGAAGCTTTTTTCCGTTCCGGCGCAGGCAGCCCGCGGCGGTCCACTTTGCCGTTTGCGGTAAGCGGCATACGGTCAAGCTTCATCACATACTGCGGAATCATATAGTCGGGAAGCGACCTGGCCAATAGGGATCGAATGGCTCTTTCTTCAGCATGTGCGCCTGTATAATACGCACAAAGGGTTGCTTCTTGTCCTTCGTCTGACACGATGACTGCCGCTTCCCTGATTCCATCAATTTCAGTCAGCCGCGCTTCAATTTCGGCCGGCTCGATACGCTTCCCGCGAATCTTGAATTGACGGTCGATACGGCTGATGTATCCGATGCTTCCATCAGGCAGCCAGTGTGCCAAATCCCCTGTTCTGTAAATCTTTTCTTCAGGATGAACCGGATGGCTGACAAATGCTTCACTTGTTAAGTCAGGCCTGTTTAAGTAGCCTTTGGCAACCCCGTCCCCGCCGACACAAAGCTCACCGGGCACGCCGATCGGCGCAAGTCCGCCATTTTTATCAATGATATACGCGGTTGAATTGCTGATCGGTTTTCCGATTGGGATCGGCTGAGAAAAATCGTGCCTGATTTCGTAAAAGGTAGAAAATGTCGTATTTTCCGTCGGCCCGTATATGTTATAAAGGCTGAGATTCGGACAGCGGTGTCTGACCTTATTGATGAGCGCCGGGGACAATGCTTCTCCGCCGACATATAAGGTGTGCAATCCGGAAAACATCTCCGGATCCGCCTGGGCAAACTGGTTAAAGAGCGCCGTCGTCAAAAACAGAATCGTAATACGATTGGAACAAAGATAATTGCCGAACCTCTCAGGGGCAAGCATTGTCGTGCGGTCAACCACATGAAGGCACGCTCCGTTCAATAGCGCTCCGAAGATTTCAAACGTCACTGCGTCAAAACCGATGGACCCTGTCATAATGAGACGGTCCGTCGTGCCGGCTGACGTGTAATTGCTGTTTGACACGAGCGATACGACGTTGCGGTTGGAAATCATCACGCCCTTCGGTTTTCCTGTTGAACCGGATGTATACATAATATAGGCAAGGTCCTCAGGTGACGTTACGGTATTCAGTTTTCCCGCCTCAGCTGTTTGTTTTTCAGCTGCAGCCGGGATAGAGATGATGTGAGAAAAGTCAACGTCAGTCTCAATCCCTTTTTGTACCGTTAACAGCTGTGCTCCGCTCTCAGTGAGCATATCGGCGATCCTGTCGGATGGCAGTTCTGCATCGAGCGGAAGGTACGTCCCTCCCGCTTTCAATACAGCGAGAACAGCGATGATAAATTCCGGTGAGCGTTCGGCAAGAATCCCGGCAATTCCTTTTGGCGCCAAACCGTTTTCCAGCAGGATGCGGGCGAACGCAGTTGACCGTTCATCGAGCTCCCGGTACGTCATCGTCAGCCCGCCGGCGTGAAGCGCCTGATGATCCGGGGTTTTCTTCACCTGTCGGCTGAACAGGCTGATGATGCTTTCGTCTCTTTCATAAATTGTTTTCGTGTCATTAAATTCGCCGATTATTCTTGATTTTTCCTTTTGTCCGAGCATCGGAAGCCGATCAGCGGGAACATCGGGATTGAAGGCGGCGCCGCGCAGCGCTTCTTCCAAGTGTCCTTTTACGCTCTCTATCCATACTTCGTCATAAACGTTCGCATTGTAGCTGAATTTGATGATCAGCTCATCGCCGGGCGCTATGATGAGGTTAAAATCGTAGCCCGATTGTTCCGAAACATTGACATTCCCGATCCGGAACGGTGCATCCGATTCCTTTTCCGCGTCTCTCATCTGCTGCTGAATCGGATAATTTTCAAACACGATGATATGGTCGATTAAATCCTGTTTCAGCTCAGTCTGAGATTGGATGTCAGCAAGCGGATGATAACTGAACGCCTCTGAATCAAGCATTTCTTTCTGGCTGCGGCCCAGCAGTTCTCTAAAGCTTTCGTCACCCGTTTTAATGCGTACCGGCACGGTATTGATAAACAGCCCGATCATGCTTTCCACGCCGTCAATGACGGAAGGCCGCCCTGATACGACGGCGCCGAATACGGCATCGTCCGTCCGGTTGTAGCGCTGCAGCATCAGGCCCCATACAGTCTGCATAAGAACCGCGAGCGTAGCGCCCTCTTCTTTGGCGATGGTTTTCAGCCTGTCTGTCAGATTTTGATCTAAAGAAAACAGGAGCTCTTTCTTACGGTAGCCTTTTTCCTGGGGACGGGCCGATATTTTCGGGAGTCCTGAGGGTGTCTCGCAGCCTGCTAAATATCCTTTCCAATACTCAGAAGCCGCGTCTTTGTCCTGATCAGTCAGCCATGTAATATACGTGCTGTAAGGCTTTGCGGGCGCCAGTGTGACAGGTGAGCCTGATTCAATCGCCCGGTACATATGCATGAATTCCTGAAGGACGATGCCGAGGCACCAGCCGTCCATAAGGATGTGATGGTGGCTCCAGACGCATACATATTTTTCGTCAGCCGTTTTAAACAAAGACACACGCATCAGCATATCCTTTTGCAAGTCAAAGCCTTTTAAGCGGTCACGTTCCTTAAATCGCTGTAAGTAGGCGCTCTGTTCCGCTTCATCCAAATGTGTAAGATCTTCGCGGTGCAGCCGGAATTCCCGCTCACGCAGCACGACTTGGCGGGGGCCGTTCAGCTGAGCGATATGAGGTAAAAAAACCGTTCTGAAAATATCGTGGCGGCTGATGACAGACTGTACGCTTTGCTCAAACAATTCCGGACGAAGCCGGCCTTTTATGGTGAAGACGGATTGCTCGATATATGCAGCCCCCTCCTTTTGCAGAAAGGAATGAAAAAGCATTCCTTCCTGCATTCGGCTGAGGGGATAAATATTTTGGATATTTTTTGTTTTGTCCATGTGTTCCTCCCGCTCGGTTTAGTGGAAGCTGAGTAAGTCGGCAATATCCTGCAATGCTTCCTCAGTCAGCTCCCGATCATCAAAGTCACTGACGGTCTTCTCCGTATCGGTTTTGCTGAGGCAGTGTTCCGACAGTTTCAGGAGGTAATACCGGCAGCTTTCGGACAGCCGTTCGATCGTATCTTGCCGGAAGCGCTCCGTTTCATAGGAAATGCTGACGGTCATCCGGCCTTTTGCCGCAATCGCGCTGATTTCAAGTGACTGCTCCCGTTTCCATGTATCTGTCACATCATCTCCGCCTCCCAAAGGAGAAAACTGAAACGCGTCAGGCTGTTCCGTTTCTGCCGGATTCCCGCCGGGCGCATCGAATTGTCCGAGATAATTAAAGCTGATCTCCGGTGCTTTCCCGAAAGTCATCCCGGCAAGCTTCGGCGGTGTTAAATATTTGAGGACGCCGTATCCGTTCCCTTTATCCGGAATGCGCCGCAATGTGTCTTTAACGGTTTTCAATGTGCGAATTTCATATTCTTCAAGAGGTTCATAAACTCCGCTCCGGACAAGCACCGGGTAAATGGAAGTGAACCACCCCACTGTCCTGCTGATGTCCGCACCTGCCTGCTCCGATTGGCGTCCGTGTCCTTCAAGGGCGATTTTCAAAGCGTGCCGCGGCGACCACTTTTGAACGGCGAGCACGGCGGAAGCCAACAGCATATCTTGCGTATCCGTATTGTAGGCGCTGTGCACATCTTTCAACAGGGCGTCCGTTTCACTTTCTGTCAGAGCGAAGGATACCGTGTTCCGTTTTTTTGCAGGAGTTTGAGATAGATCTGCCTGCTCGTAAGGAAGACTTTCCGTTTCATAGTGTTCAATCTCCCGCCAATACTCCGCCTGCTGAAGAAGCTGTCTGCTTTCGGCATAATCGGCCAGCTGCTCCGTATATGTTTTGAATGACATGGTTTTCGGAGGGAGTTTGATTTCCTGTCCAGAGGCGGCCTGCTCATAAGCAGAAGCCAAGTCTTCCAATAAAATCCGCCATGATATCCCGTCGACAGCGAGATGATGGACCGTCAGAAACAAGTAATCTTCTGCTTCAGAGCGGAACAGCACCGCCTGTACCAGCGGCCCGTTCTCCAAATCCATGTTTCTCTGTAGCTCTGCGACGCGGCGTTTTATAAAACGTTCCTTCTCATGCTCATCGCCTTCCGTTTCTAATATGGTCAGGTTGTAAAGCTGCTCATCTGCGAGGTCAGCCGGTCTGTTGAAGAGGAGAAGACCTTTCTCTTCGTCTTTTTTGCAGACAAGGCGCAAGGCATCATGATGAACGGTAATGGCTTTTAACGTTTTCCTCAGAGCCTCTTCATCTATTGAATTTGTTCTCGTCAGCATGACGGACTGGTTAAAATGATTTGCTTCCTTCATGTCTTGTGTGAAGAACCATTTGTGAACCGGCGACCACTTCACTTCTCCTTCTGCGGGAGCTTGGCTGACCGGCTGCCGCTCTGTACGGACATAAGGAGCCAGCTCTCTAATTGTCGGCCGGCTGAAAATATCTTTTACGGCGATCTGTTTTCCTGCCTGATGTAATCGGGCTGATACTTGCAGGGCTTTGATGGAATCGCCGCCCAGTTCAAAAAATGATTGATCCGCGGCAATGTTTTCAGTTCCGAGCACTTCGCTCCAAATCGCGGAAAGCTCTTTTTCCAAGTCGCTTTCAGGCTCCGTAAATGCCCGTCCGGTGTGCGCTTTTTTCCGCGGCTCAGGAAGCGCGCGGCGGTCAAGCTTCCCGTTCGGTGTGACAGGCAGGGCTTCAAGTGTTTCAAAGAACGCCGGCACCATATAAGCGGGCATTTCATTTCTGAGTGCCTGTTGCACGGTTTCACTTTCTGTTCCTTCTTCTGTCACGATATAAGCGCATAGTTCCGTTTGGCCTGCTGATGCGGACAGAGCGGTAACGGCTGCTTCCTTGACACCTTTTATGCCTGTTAAGGCTGATTCAATTTCTTTCAGTTCCACCCGGTAGCCTCTGATTTTGACTTGCTCGTCCATTCGGCCGATATATTGCAGCGTGCCGTCCGGCAGCCATTTTGCCAGATCGCCCGTGCGGTACATGCGCCGGTTCTTGTGGAACGGATCTTGGACAAAGGCTTGGGCCGTTTGCTTAGGAAGATTGCGGTACCCTCTTGCAAGGCCGGAACCCGAAATGCAAAGTTCTCCCGTTACACCGATCGGCTGCGGGTGATCCCCGTTTAAAATATAAACGTGTGAATGCTCAATCGGACGGCCGATCGTAATGTTCTCACTTTGTTCTATATGTCTTGCCGCTGTAGTGGCGACGCTGTTTTCCGTCGGGCCGTACTCATTGGCAAGCTCCGTGTGAGGACAAACTGATAAACTGCGGCTGATAATGTTTTGGTCGACAGCTTCTCCAGCTAATGTGACAATTCTGAGAGACTCTGCATCCCCCGGCTCCAGTACGTCAAGCAGTGTACGGTACAGTACGGGAACAATGATCATGTGAGTGATGCGGTAAGATGCAAGATAGTGTTTAATGGCAAGAATATCTCTTGCTTCATCTTCAGCTGGAACGGCCGCCTTCGCACCTGAAATCAGCGGTGTGAACATACTTGTTACAAAACCGTCAAAGGAAAATGAAAAAAGCTGAAGAACCGTATCTTTCTCATTCAGATCATAAAATCCGCTTCGCCATTGAAGGGTTTGGCTGACGGAACGATGTTCGACCATAACCCCTTTCGGCCTGCCTGTCGTCCCGGACGTGTAAATGATGTAAGCCAAATCTTCCGGTGCTGATAATGGCTGAACCGGTGATGCGTCTTGTTCTTGGATATCCTCCAGTGCGAGCACTTCACCTTTAAAATGATCAGGCACTTGATCTATTGCGCCGTGTACGGTAAGAAGAAGCGCTGTGCCGCTGTCTGAGATGATATATTGCTTGCGTTCCTCCGGATATTCAGGATCTATCGGGACGTAGGCGCCCCCGGCTTTCCAAACCCCGAAGACTGCGGCGACTTGTTCCGGTGATCTTGGTATTACAATGCCGACGGCGGCATCCGGTCCGATCTCCCGTTTTTGCAGAGCTCTGGCGATTTTATTCGACCATTCATCTAATTCTTTATATGTGACCAACGTTTCCCCGCTGATAAGGGCTGCCGCATCCGGTGTTTTTCGCGCCTGGGTGATGAACAGTTCATGAACTGTTTTTTCAGGCAGCTGTTTATCCGCCGTGCCGTTAAAGTCCGAAAGAATTCGGTCCCGTTCCGGAGCAGTCAGCATGCTGATCGCTTGTATAGAAGTTTCCGGTTCACGGACAATGTGTTCAAGCATCGTCATAAAGTGGGAAGCCCAGCGCTGCATCGTTTCTTTCCGGAATAAAGACGCCGCATATTCAAACAGAAAATGAATCTGTCCCCCGCCTTCAGAAGCCTGCAAAGTGACATCAAATTTGGAAACCGGACGGGACACGTCCGCAGGCTGAATATGCAAACCGTCCAACAGCAATTCCTCATGCTCCATATTCTGAAGAATAAACATCACATCAAACAGCGGATTACGGCTTGTGTCCCGCTGCACGCCGAGCCGTTCCACCAGCTCTTCAAACGGGTAGTCCTGATGTTCATACGCTTCCAGTGCGGCCTGGCGGACTTCCGCCAAGTAATCGGTAAACCGTTTGTCCCCCTTCGGCTCCGTTCTGATGGCCAGCGTGTTGACGAACATGCCGAGAATCGGTTCAAGGTCTTTGTGCGGACGCCCGGCAATCGGCGAGCCGACGATGATGTCTTCCTGCCCGCTCAATCGCGCGAGTAACGTATTGTACGCGGCGAGAAGAACCATATACAAAGTGGAGCCGTGATCCCGGGCGGTGCGGTGAAGGCCGGATGCCGTTTCAGCGTCAAGCGTGCACGATACGCTGCCGCCCGCAAAGCTTCTGACAGCCGGACGGGGCTTGTCAGCCGGAAGCTCAAGCACCGGAAGCTCTCCTTCTAGCCGCTTCAGCCAATACGCTTCCTGCTTCTGATACCCTTCTTTCTGCTGAAACGACCGCTGCCAGACGGCATAGTCTTTATATTGAAGGCGCATCGGCGCAAGCGAACGGCCTGCGTACAGCTCGCCGAATTCTTTAATCAAGGTGTTGACGGACACACCATCGGAAATAATATGATGCATATCCGTTAATAAAAGATGGCGTTCGTCCGATTCTTTCACGAGGGCCGCACGGAAGAGCGGCGCTTCCTCCAGACAAAACGGCCGGACGAATGCGTCAGCTGACTCGGCCTCATCGAGCTGAAACGGTACGCTGTCATGGATGCGCTGCACCGGTTCGCCGTCAGGCCCTGTTTCAAAGGACGTTCTGAGCGACTCGTGCCGCTCCACAAGCTGCCGGAACGTCTCCTCCAGCCGGCTGCGGTCAAGCGGGCCCGTCAGTTCCAGCACAGCCGGCATATTGTAGCCGACACCGCCGTCTTCAAGCTGTTGGAGCACATACATCCGTTTCTGCGCCGAAGACACCGGGTAGGTATCTTGTGTTTGCGCAGGCTGAATCGCTTCATACGGGCTCTTTTCCAAGTCCTGAATAACCGAAGCGAGCTCTTCCACCGTCGGCCGGGCGAAGATGTCCTGTAACGGCACCTGAACACCGAATTCTTTGGCGATGCGGGAGACGAGAGCCGTCGCTTTTAACGAATGGCCGCCCCGCTCAAAAAAGTGATCCCGGATGCCGACGGGTCCGTTTTTCAGCACCTCTTCCCAAAGGGCGCAAAGCTTCATTTCCGTGACGTTCCGCGGGGCGGTGTACACCTGTTTGTCTTCCGCTCCGCCGGGAGCCGGCAGCGCGCGGCGGTCAAGCTTTCCGCTCGGCGTGACCGGCCATTCGTTCATCTCTATAAACTGAGCCGGCATCATGTAGGCCGGAAGGCGTGCAGCAAGCTCCGCCCGCACGTCATCGCTTTTTCGTCCTTCGATATAGGCGTAAAGCGCGGTTTCGCCGTGTTCGGTCCGGGCAGTGACCGCCGCCTCACGAATGCCGTCAATGCGCCGGATCGCCGTTTCGATCTCTCCCGGTTCAATCCGGTAGCCGCGAACTTTCACCTGTCCGTCTGACCGGCCGAGCCATTCGACAAGCCCGTCTTCAGTCCAGCGTGCGATATCGCCCGTCTGATACATGCGCTCTCCCGGATAAAACGGATCATCGAGAAAACGTTCCGCCGTCAGTTCAGGACGGTTCAAATAGCCCCGGGCCACGCCTGTCCCCGCGATATACAGCTCTCCGATACAGCCCGGCGGCAGAAGCTGTCTCTTTTGATTTAAAATATACAGCCGCATGTTATGTCCGGAAATGCCGATCGGAACATTGTGAAATTCCTTTCCTTGCGGCAAATCAAAGTACGCCGCTTCTACCGTCGCTTCCGTCGGACCGTAGGAATTTGTCAATTCCGTTCCCGGCAGAAGGTCATAAAAACGGGAAACCAAGTGCGGGCCCAATTGTTCGCCGCCGGCAAAAACCCTTTTCAAGCAGGTCTTTTTGATCGGCTGTTTTCTGGAATTTATATATTCCAAGAAAGCATGAAGCATGGATGGCACAAAATGAGCTGCCGTTATGCGGTTTTTCTCCAATGCGTTCAGTATCATTTCAGGGTCTTTCTCGCCGCCTTGCGGAAGGAGAAAAACAGAAGCTCCCGCGATCGGCCACCAAAACAGCTCCCAAATCGAAGCATCGAAAGAGTATGATGTTTTATGCAGAATGGTGTCGGAATCATTTAATCCATAACGCGTTTGCAGCGAGTATAAAAAGTTTACGGCTGACTGATGTTCAACCTGCACGCCTTTTGGGCGTCCCGTAGAACCGGATGTATAGATGATATAAGCCAATGAATCAGGTTTTACCGGAACATTGGGGTTGGCCGCAGCTTCCGGGTTTCCTGTTTGCCCGCTTTTCAGAGAGATCGTTTCTCCCTCAAAAAGATCTGGTGCGAAAAGTTCTGGTTCTGCCAGTAAGAATTTCACGCCGCTGTCTTTCAGTAAAAAGCGAATCCGCTCTTCCGGATAATCCGGATCAATCGGCAGATATGCACCGCCTGCTTTTAAGACAGCGTAAATGCCGATCAGCATGTCAGGAGAACGCCGGCCCATAATGGCAGTCTTATCCTCCAGCCTTATCCCCCGCTTGATCAGCTGGTGCGCAAGCTCATTCGCTCTTTCGTTCAGTTCCTGATACGTAATCGAAATGTCATCAGTTAAAATCGCCGGACGGTCCGGCGTTTTTTCTGCCTGTTGTTCCAGCAGCTCATGAAGAGGCTGATGAAGCGGAAACGCTGTTTTCTGCAAGGGGCTGAAATTTTGAAGCAGAGACACTTCTTCTTTTTCTGACAAAACAGAAATATCGTCTAATTCCAAACCCGGATCAGCTGCGGCGTTTTCGGCAAGTGTCGTGAAAAATTCCGCCCATTTTTGAATCGTTTTTCTCTCAAACAAATCGGTGCTGTATTCAAACTGGCAGTACAATTCACCGGCGTTTTCGGAGATGTACAGCGATAAGTCAAATTTAGAAATCGGCAGGCTGACGTCTGCCGGCTGCAGTTCAAGTCCGGCTGCCCTAAGCTTCTGCTGTTCCATATTTTGCAGCGCAAATGTTGTGTCAAACAGCGGATTTCTGGACATGTCCCGCGGCACACCGAGCTTATCGACGAGCTCTTCTAACGGGTAATCCTGATGTTCGTAAGCCTCAAGCGCTGTTTGGCGAATTTCCTTTAAATATTCTTTGAACGTCATGCTTCCGTCGGGACGCGTCCTGAAAGCGAGCGTATTGACAAACATGCCCAGAACGGCGTCAAGGTCGGCATGAGGCCTTCCTGCAATCGGAGACCCGACAATCATATCTTCCTGTCCGCTTAAACGGGCTAACAGAACCGTGTACACACCGAGCAGCGTCATATAAAGTGTGCATTTGTTTTCTTTCGCCAGCTTTTTCAACTGTGCTGTATGTTTTTCGCTGATGACAAATGACACCCGGTCACCGGAAAAGCTCCGCACCGGGGGACGCGGCTTATCAGCCGGCAATTCAAGCACGGGAATCTCCCCGGCAAGCCGGTTCAGCCAGTATTCCTCTTGTTTCCGATATGCGGCGCCCGCCTTAAATGATTGCTGCCAGACGGCATAATCTTTGTATTGAATCCGTAACGGCGGCAGACTTCTCTCAGCATACAGCTCACTGAATTCACGTATCAAAAGATTGACGGATACGCCGTCTGAAATAATATGATGCATGTCAGCTAAAAGCAGATGCCGGTCTTTTTCTATTTGGACAAATCCCGCCCGGAAAAGAGGCGCTTTGCCGAGATCGAACGGCCGGATAAACGCTTCGGCTGATTGTTCTTTTGTAAATGCAAACGGCACTTCGTCATGAATCCTCTGCACAGGCCGGCCGTTTTTTTCTTCAAAGGACGTTCTGAGCGGTTCATGCCGCCGGATCAGCTCCTTGAACACGGCTTCCATCCTGTCTCGGTCAAACGGCCCCTTCACCTCTAAAACGGCTGGAATGTTATAGCTGACACCGCCATTTTCAAGCTGGTGAAGGACATACATCCGTTTTTGAGCGGATGAGACAGGATAAGTTTCTTTTGTTTCTGTCTTTTCTATGGATGCGAACGGATTCTCTTCTGCTTCACCGATGATTTTGGCGAGTTCTTCTACAGTCGGATAGCTGAAGACATCACTCAGCGGGATTTGCACGCTGCACTCTTTAGCTATTTTTGCAACGAGTGCCGTCGCCTTTAATGAATGGCCGCCAAGCTCGAAAAAGTGATCGTGAACGCCGATCGGGCCGGTTTGAAGCACTTCTTCCCATATGCGGGTAAGCTTCAGTTCGGTCACATTCCGGGGAGCTGTATATCGACGGCCCGCTGCGTACGCTGAAGCTTCCGGAAGGGCCCGCTGATCGACTTTGCCGTTCGCAGTGAGCGGAATCGCGTCAACGAAAGCCCATTTGACCGGAATCATATAATCAGGCAGCTCCTTGGCCAAATCACTTCGCAGCTGAGAAGGATCAGTCGCTTGTGAGACGCTGCAGTAGGCGCATAATTCATTTTCGCCCGACTCATTCGTTTGAATCAGCACGGCAGCTTCTTTCACGGCATGATGATTTGCCAGGACGGTTTCAATTTCCTTTGGTTCAATCCGGTACCCTCTGATCTTCACTTGATCATCTGTCCGGCCGATGTATTCAATTTGGCCGTCCGCACGCAGTCTTGCCAAATCTCCGGTCCGGTACATGACGGCGCCCGTTCTGAACGGATCCGGCAAAAATTTCTCTTCGGTCAGCGCCGGATTGTTCACATAGCCTCTTCCTGTATTCGCTCCGGAAATATACAATTCTCCCGCAATTCCGAGAGGCTGAAGCTGTCTGTTTTTGCTGAGAATATACATTTTGTTATGATGGATCGGTTTCCCGATCGGTGGATGTTCAGGTATGTCATCTCCCGCAGAAATCGTATACGTTGAAACCACGTGGGTTTCTGACGGGCCGTAATGATTATGCAGCTGCATACCGTGTAAACGGAGCGTCTGCCTGAACAAACGTGAGATAGTCAGCTGCTCCCCGGCCGTAATGACATGCTTCACACAGCGGGGAAAAGACTGTGCATAACCTTCTTCATTGAAAAGCATCTTGACAAACGCAGTCGGGAAAAACACCACTTCCGTTTTGTGCTGATCGATAAACGAATACAGCTGAGAAACATCCCGTTTGATAGATTCGGGCACGATACAAAGGGTGCCGCCGCTCAAGAGTACTGAAAATAACTCCTGATAGCAGACGTCAAACGCCAAAGATGCGTACTGCAGCACATTTGTGCAAAAATCAATGTCTGTGTTCGTCAATTGGTCAGAAAGAAGGTTGGCCATATTTTTATGTTCGAGCAGCACGCCCTTCGGTTTCCCTGTCGTACCGGATGTATAAATCATATAAAGGAGGTCGTCCGCCGTATTAATGGATTGCACATTGCTTCCGTCCGCTTCCGTCCCGGCCTCTTCTATATATGTAACCTGCAGCGTTTGTTCCGCGGGGAGTGACTGATGCCGCTCTGTTACAACATGGATGCAGCCGCTGTTTTCAATAACATATCGGATACGCTCCTTTGGACTGCCGGGATCTATCGGGACAAAGGCGCCGCCCGCTTTTAAAATACCGAGAACGGCCGCCGCTAAAGAAGGGGAACGGCCGAGCATGACGCCTACCGGCTCCTCCCGCTTTAATCCGCGTTTTTGCAGCAGACGGGCCAGCTTATTAGCCGATTCATTCAGCTCTTTGTACGTCACTGACCCGCCTTCATACCGGATCGCGATTTGATCCGGCGTTTGTGCGGCCTGCCGTTCAAACATCGCATGAATCGTGTCATACTCAGGCTTTTCAGTTTCTTCAGAAATCGGAGCAAGCAGCTGCTCTTTTTCCTCAGGAGTGATGATTACAAGCTTATCCGGCGTGATATCAGGTTTGTCGAGAATCTGGGAAACGATATGTGTCAAATGACCTTTGATATTTTCGATAAATTGGCGGTCATACACGCTTGAATCGTATCTCATTTTCAAATGAATCTCGTCACCCGGCGCCACCATAAGATAAAAACTGTAATTGGTTTCGTCTTCCATGCTGAAATCATGGATGTGAAAAAGGTCTTTCGTTTCCCCGTTGCTGTTCAGCACATCGAGCTCCTGTTCAACCGGATAATTCTCAAAGACGAGAATATGGTCAATTAAGCCTTGTTTTACCTGTGAATTCGCCTGTATATCATAAAGCGGATGATAGCTGTATGCCTGTCCTTTCAAAGCGTCCTTTTGCACGTTTTTGATCAGCTTTTGAAACGGGATGTCCGCCCCGCTGATCCGGACAGGCACGGTATTAATGAACAGGCCGATCATTCGCTCGATGCCTTCGATTTCAGACGGCCTTCCGGAAATTACAGAACCAAAAACCGCATCTTCTGTCTGGTTATACACCTGAAGCAAAATGCCCCAGAGCGTGTGGAAAATGGTGCTCAGCGTGACCTCTTCTTTCACGGCCAGATCTTTCAGCTTAGCCGTGTCCTCTTTTGAAAAGGAAAACGTCACTTCCTCTTGTCTGCTTTCGCCGGCTTTTTTCTGCTTCGGCAGAACAGTCTGCTGCTCAAAGCCTTCAAGGTATCGCTCCCAGTACGAAGCGGCTTTTTCTTTATCTTGCTCCATCAGCCACTTGATGTAGGTCCCGTACGGCACAGCAGGCTCAAGCGTTAACGGTGTCCGTCGAAGCCGCGAGGCATATATCTGGAAGAACTCTTTCAGCACGATCCCGAGACACCAGCCATCCATAATAATGTGATGAAAACTCCAAATGCACGTATATTCACATTCTCCGGTTTGAAGCAGCGTCACCCGCATCAGCATGTCTTTTTGCAGGTGAAATCCTTTCTTTCGGTCTCTTCGTTTGGCTTCTTCAATATGCTTGATTTGATCAGCCTTGTTTAAATTGGTGAGATTTTCCTCAATGATGCTGACGTTCCGCTCTTTTAATACGACCTGCTGCGGCACTGACACGTTCTGGCTGATAAAGATCGTTCTGAAAATATCATGTCTTTCGAAAAGGGCATGAACGCTCTCTTCAAACACGCGGGTGTCAACCTTCCCTGTTATTGAAAAGGAGGCCTGCTCGGCGTAAGCCTGTGATTCCTTTTGCAGGAGGGAATGAAAAAGCATTCCTTCCTGCATATAAGACAGCGGATAAATATCCTGAATTGCATTCTTTTTTGTCATGTTATAATCTCCCCGTCGCCTTTTTCTACAGTTCCTCGACAAAACTCGCTATGCTGTCCAAATCATCAGATGTTAACGTTTTGCTGCTAAAATCACTAACGGTTTTTTCTGCTTCCTCTTTGCCTGTGCAGTGCGCCATAATATCACGCAAATATTGCTGTAAAGTTTGCAGCAGCTGTTCCATCGTTTCTTTGCGGAAGCGGCTCGGCGGATAGCTCAAACTGAAGTGCAGTTTATGTTGTGCAGCCATCGCGCTCATTTCCACCGCTTGTTCCCGCTGCCATGTCGGCGTGATGTCGTGCCCGCTCGCAAGACCGGATAAACTGAATGTGTGCTGATCTTCTGTATCATTGAATTGCCCTAAATAGTTAAAGCTGATTTCAGGCGCTTGTCTGAAGCGGATTGTTTTTTGTTCAGATGGTGTCATGTATTTTAAAATGCCGTAGCCTATTCCTTTATCCGGTATTCTTCCGAGTGTGTCTTTGACCGTTTTTACAGCCGTTCCAAGCTCAGCGCCTGCTGTGTTCAAGTCAATGAGCACCGGGTACATGGAGGTAAACCAGCCTACGGTGCGGCTGATGTCGAGCTCCGGCATGATGTGCTCTCTCCCGTGCCCTTCCATCGCGATGCGCAGTCTGCCGCCCCCTGTCCAGTCCCGTAAAGCCAAAGCTGCGGCAGTCAGAAGAATATCTTGCGTATCGGTATGGTAGGCCCGGTTGACCTGCTGAAGCAAAACGGACGTTTCTTCTTCTGTAAGCGTAAAGCTTACCGTTTGCCGAACGCTGTCGGCTCCCGTCTGATACTGCGGTTTTTCATAAGGAAGTTCGGCGGCTGTTTCTTCTTCAATAAAACGCCAATATTCTTCTTCACGCATCAGCTTGCTGCTTTTTGCGTATTCTGAAAGCCTTACGGCGTATTGCTTAAACGAATCGGTCTTTGGCGGAAGCTGGACCGGCTGACCTTTTACGGCTTGAGTGTAAGCGGCAGATAAATCCTCCAGCAGAATACGCCATGACACTCCGTCAACCGCCAGGTGATGTACGGTGATGAATAAATAATCCCCTGACCGGGTTTTGAACCAGCCGGCTTTTAATAACGGTCCTTTTTCAATATCCATCCGCTGTTGGAGCGCAGCCACTTCATCTTCTATTTCTCTTTCCCAAGTATCTGTCTCAGACAGATCCCAAATGTCCAAGCTGTACAGTTCATCTTTTTGAATACCGTGATTGATTTGTCTGATACTTTCGTTTTCTGAACTGACGGTGATACGGAGTGCATCATGATGAATGACAAGATGCTCCAAGGCTTGTTTGAGCGGCTGTTTATGCAATGCGTCAGAGCTGAACATCATGACGGACTGATTGAAATGATTTCTGTTTTCCATCCGCTGTGATAAAAACCAGTGCTGAACGGGTGTCCAAGGTATGTCTCCTTCCACCGGCCGCTGATCGATGACTCTTTCCGCTTTCCGGATAAGAGGCGCGAGTTCCTTAATGGACGGATGCCGGAATAAGTCACTTGCCGTCATTTTCCACCCGTAGCGTCCGAGCCGTGCGGCAACTTGCAGCGCTTTGATTGAATCGCCGCCCAACTCAAAAAATGAGTCTTCAATCCCGACTTGTTTTGTGCCGAGCACTTCCTGCCAGATCACGGAAAGCTGTTCTTCAAGCTCATTGCGGGGAGCTGTGTATGCGGTTTGAAGCGCGAGCTCCGGTTCGGGCAGATTTTTCCGATCCAATTTACCGTTCGGCGTAAGCGGCAGCTTCTCAAGTTCCATCATATAGGCCGGAACCATGTAATTCGGCAGTTGCTTAGAAAGTGAAGAACGCACTTTTTCTGTATCCATGTCCGCCTGCAGACTCATATATGCGATCAGTTCTTTATTGCCGGACTGCCCGGTTCTGACTGACACGGCAGCTTCTTTCACGCTGTCCAGGCTCCTCAGTGCGGCTTCAATCTCTCCCAGCTCGACCCGATAACCGCGGATTTTCACTTGATCATCCATCCGTCCGGCATATTCAATCGTTCCGTCCGGCAGCCAGCGGGCTAAATCCCCGGTGCGGTACATCCGTTCTCCGGGAACAAAAGGATTAGGGACAAATTTTTCTTCCGTCAGCTCAGGGCGGCCGAAATATCCTCTTGCCACACCGTCTCCGCCTGTGCATAATTCACCGATGACGCCGATCGGCTGCGGTGTTCCCCTGCTGTTTATGATATATGCGGTTGAATTTCCGACAGGGCGGCCGATCGGGATTGAATGATCGTATGATTGTTCAATCAAAAAGCAAGTCGAGAACGTCGTGTTTTCAGTCGGCCCGTATCCATTCCATACCGAGAGATACGGCAGCGCATTCCGAACCCGGTTTACATGACTTGGGGACAGTGCTTCCCCGCCGATAATCAATCGGGATAATCCGGAAAACACGTATTCATTTTGTTCTGATAGATGATTGAACAAAGACGATGTCAGCCACAGTGTCGTAATGCCGTTTTGCTGTATAAATGTTTCCAGAACATCAGAGTCGAGATAGGTTTCCTGGTCACTTACATATAAAGAAGCGCCGTTTAAAAGCGGACCGAATATTTCAAATGTCGTTACATCAAATCCTAATGATGAAGTAAACAACAGTCTGTCTTCCGGCGTAAAATCAATATAATTGCTGTTTTTCACAAGGCGGATCACGCTTCGCTGTTCAATCATGACGCCTTTTGGCGCACCTGTTGACCCGGACGTATAAATCATGTAGGCCAACGATTCAGGTCCGCCGAGCGGTTCGGGATTTTCCGAACTCAAGCCGGCCTTTGTTTGAATATCCTCTATGAATAAACGTTTTCCTGAAAGCGGCAGACCGTCAAGTTTATCAGATTGGAGAAGAATATCAGCTTTACAGTCTTTAAGCATCCATTCACCCCGTTCCCGAGGCACATCGTCACCGATAGGCAAGTAGGCGCCTCCCGCTTTTAATATTCCGAGGATTCCGGAAGCAAGCTCTGTTGTGCGTCCGGTTAATAAGGCGACAACACTTTCCGGACCGACGCCATTTGATCGGAGAGCCGCCGCTATTCTGTTAGCCCGTTCGTTCAGCTCACGGTATGTCAAGATTTGTCCATCATAAACAACTGCCCGGGCATCGGGGGTTTCTTCAGCCTGACGCTCAAATAAACGGCTGATGGTTTCGTGTCTTGGGTAATCGCTTTTCGTCTGATTAAACTGATAAATGACGCGATTTGTTTCAGCATCATCCAGTACGTGAATGTCACCAAGCGGTATTGTTTGGTCTTCAATTACTTTTGTAAGAATTCGGGTAAAGTAAGAAAGCCATTTTTCGATTGTCTGTTTTTGATAGATATCTGTATTGAATTCAAAATCAAAGCTGATGGAACCGTCAGACCCTTCCGCCGCGTAAAGCGTGGCATCAAACTTTGCGGTTTTATGACTTGTACCCGCAGCTTGAGTCAAATGCAGCTCATTTAAATTCAGGGATTCACGCTCCATATTTTGGAGCACAAACATCACGTCAAACAGCGGATTACGGCTTGTGTCCCGCTGCACGCCGAGCCGTTCCACCAGCTCTTCAAACGGATAGTCCTGATGTTCATACGCTTCCAGTGCGGCCTGGCGGACTTCCGCCAAATAATCGGTAAACCGTTTGTCCCCCTTCGGCTCCGTTCTGATGGCCAGCGTGTTGACGAACATGCCGAGAATCGGTTCAAGGTCTTTGTGCGGACGCCCGGCAATCGGCGAGCCGACGATGATGTCTTCCTGCCCGCTCAATCGCGCGAGCAGCGTATTGTACGCGGCGAGAAGCACCATATACAAAGTGGAGCCGTGATCCCGGGCGATGCGGTGAAGGCCGGATGCCGTTTCAGCGTCAAGCGTGCACGATACGCTGCCGCCCGCAAAGCTTCTGACAGCCGGACGGGGCTTGTCAGCCGGAAGCTCAAGCACCGGAAGCTCTCCTTCTAGCCGCTTCAGCCAATACGCTTCCTGCTTCTGATACCCTTCTTTCTCCTGAAACGACCGCTGCCAGACGGCATAGTCTTTATATTGAAGGCGCATCGGCGCAAGCGAACGGCCTGCGTACAGCTCGCCGAATTCTTTTATCAAGGTGTTGACGGACACACCGTCAGAAATAATATGATGCATATCCGTTAATAAAAGATGGTGTTCTTCCGATTCTTTCACGAGGGCCGCACGGAAGAGCGGCGCTTCCTCCAGACAAAACGGCCGGACGAATGCGTCAGCTGACTCGGCCTCATCGAGCTGAAACGGCACGCTGTCATGAATGCGCTGCACCGGTTCGCCGTCAGGCCCCGTTTCAAAGGACGTTCTGAGCGACTCGTGCCGCTCCACAAGCTGCCGGAACGTCTCCTCCAGCCGGCCGCGGTCAAGCGGGCCCGTCAGTTCCAGCACAGCCGGCATATTGTAGCCGACACCGCCGTCTTCAAGCTGCTGGAGCACATACATCCGTTTCTGCGCCGAAGACACCGGGTAGGTATCTTGTGTTTGCGCAGGCTGAATCGCTTCATACGGGCTCTCTTCCAAGTCCTGAATAACCGAAGCGAGCTCTTCCACCGTCGGCCGGGCGAAGATGTCCTGTAACGGCACCTGAACACCGAACTCTTTGGCGATGCGGGAGACGAGAGCCGTCGCTTTTAACGAATGGCCGCCCCGCTCAAAAAAGTGATCCCGGATGCCGACGGGGCCGTTTTTCAGCACCTCTTCCCAAAGGGCGCAAAGCTTCATTTCCGTGACGTTCCGCGGGGCGGTGTACGCTTGTCTGTCTGCCGTTCCGCCGGGAGCCGGCAGCGCGCGGCGGTCAAGCTTTCCGCTCGGCGTGACCGGCCATTCGCTCATCTCTATAAACTGAGCCGGCATCATGTAGGCCGGAAGGCGTGCCGCAAGCTCCGCCCGCACGTCATCGCTTTTTCGTCCTTCAATATAGGCGTAAAGCGCGGTTTCGCCGTGTTCGGTCCGGGCGGTGACCGCCGCCTCACGAATGCTGTCAATTCGCCGGATCGCCGCTTCGATCTCCCCCGGTTCAATCCGGTAGCCGCGAACTTTCACCTGTCCGTCTGACCGGCCGAGCCATTCGACAAGCCCGTCTTCAGTCCAGCGTGCGATATCGCCCGTCTGATACATGCGCTCTCCCGGATAAAACGGATCATCGAGAAAACGCTCCGCCGTCAGTTCAGGACGGTTCAAATAGCCACGGGCCACGCCGGTCCCTGCGATGTACAGCTCTCCGGCAACGCCCGCAGGCTGGATGGTTCCCCCGCTATCTAATACATACAGACGGGCACCAGGAACGGGTTTTCCGATTGGAAGCCGCGTCCGTCCGCTGTCCCGTTTTCGGTCACAGACGTAAAAGGCCGCATCGACCGTCGCTTCTGTCGGCCCGTAGCCGTGAATAAGCATGGTCTCCGGCAGAAGATCGGCAAACCGGGCAGCCGTAAGCGGGGAAAGAGCTTCCCCCCCGGCAAACACGCGTGTCAGTGTTCTGCCGAGGCGGGTTCTTGTTTCTGCAGGCTCAGTTTCCAGCGCGTCTAAAAAGCTGTTGACCATCGCCGGAATAAAATGTGCGGTCGTCACCTTTTCAGAAGAAAAAGCTTCAATCATCCGCACTGGATCTTTCTCCCAGCCGGCCGGAAGCAGATACACGGAGGCGCCGGACATCGTCCACCAAAACAATTGCCAGATGGAGGCGTCGAATGAAAAGGATGATTTCAGCACGATAATATCCTCTTCCGTTAACGGAAACTGCCCTTGCATCCCTGATAAAAAGGCGGCGGCTTGACGGTGTTCAACAGCCACTCCCTTCGGTGTTCCCGTCGAACCGGACGTATAAATGATATAAGCGAGCGAATCAGCATCCGCTTCGTCAGAGACAGCCCCTGTCTCCGTCTCACTTGTCAGAGAAGAAAGAGACACTTCTAGCGTTTCGCCGGAAAAACCGGAAACGGATAACCCCGGCTGTGCAAGCAGGAGACAAGCGCCGCAGTCATCGAGCATATAGCGCAGCCTGTCCTCAGGATAGTCAGGGTCAAGCGGCACATAGGCGCCGCCCGCTTTTAACACGGCAAGCACAGAAACCGCCATCTCCGGCGAGCGTTCGGCGAGTACGCCGACCATGCTTTCTTTGCGGACGCCTTTTTGTCGGAGCCGGACGGCGAGCCTGTCCGTGTACTGATCGAGCTCGGCGTACGTCAGCATACCGTCCGGAAAACGGAGCGCCGGACGATGCGGCGAAAGCACGGCGCGGCGGGCAAACAGCCCGTGAAGAGTCGGAGCCGGCGGTTCAACCGTTTCTGTATGGTTAAATGCATCCATCATACTTCTGGCTTCACACGCATCCAGCAATGCGATCTCGGAAGCGCCGATTTCAGGGTCGGAAATGACTGAGTTCACCATATGCCGTAAAAATGTTTCGATATTCTTCATAAAAACATCGTCGTATATACCGGTATCAAATTTTAAGCGGATATAAAGAGAATTGCCCGGAATCACCTTTATGCTGCATCCGTAGTTTGTGACTTCTTCCATCGTGAAATCCTCTACCGCAAAATCAAATGAACCGGCCTGACTCACATTTTCAATTTCACGCTGGGCCGGCACATTTTCAAACACGATAATATGGTCAAACAGCGCTTGCTTCAGAGGGCTTTGCGCCTGAATGTCATACAGCGGATAATAGCTGTAAGCTTCTGCTTGCAGCGTCTCCTGCTGCAAATGCCTGACAAGCTCCAGAAAAGAAAATGAACCGCTTTTCACCCGTACGGGAATCGTATTAATAAACAGTCCCACCATTTTTTCCACGCCTGCGAGATCCGACGGCCGGCCGGAAACGACAGAACCGAAAACGGCATCATCACAGCGGCTGACACGCTGCAGCAAAATGCCCCACAGTGCCTGGAACACTGTATTCAGCGTTGCTCCAGCCCTTGCCGCAATGTTCTTCAGCTCATTTGTCTGCTCTTCAGAAATGGTGAAAACCGCCTGCTCAAGTTCGCCGTTTGGTTCCGCGGATTTTTTCGGAAGAGACGCCGATTGCTCAAGATCGGCAAGTCTCGTTTTCCAAAAAATCTCGGCTTCTTTACGATCCTGCTTCATGAGCCATTTAATATACTTCCCATATGGCTGAACAGGCTCGAGAGACGGAAGCCGTCCGTCTCCCAGAGATTGATAGATCATCAGAAATTCCTTCATGACAATTCCGAAGCACCAGCCATCCATGACAATATGATGATGGCTCCATATACAAACATAGCGTTCAGGCGCTTTTTTCAAAATGGAGACTCTCATGAGAGGATCTGATTGCAAATCAAAGCCTTTATCTTTATCTTCTTTTCTGAACCGGTCGGCATATTTGTCTTGCGCCTTCTCGTCCAAATGAGAAATATCATGAAACTGAACGCGGCTCGGCCTGTTTTTCAACACGACTTGGCGGGGCTTCGCCACATTCTTATGAATAAATGTCGTACGGAAAATATCGTATCGTTCAAAAACAGCATCTATACTTTTTTGGAATCGTTCCCGGTCAAGCTGTCCGCTGATCGTAAACACCGCTTGTTCGAAGTAGGCTCTTGAGTCATGATCCAACAGAGAATGAAAAAGCATGCCCTCCTGCATAAAAGACAAAGGATATATATCTTGTATTTCCGGTTGCTGCCCCATTGCGCCACTCCTTTTCTATAGTTTGTTGACGGCTCCCATAATGTCATTCAGATCTTCCAGCGTTAACTCCTCGTCACTGAAATCAGCGGCGCTCCATTCACGCTCCTCTTTGCCTGTGCAATGCGTGATGATCTGCTTGAGAAAGGTATGAAAATATCCCGTCAAAACTTCAATCGTTTCTTTTTGATACTGAAAACGGTTGTACACGACATGCATGCTGAGACATTCCGACGATACGGAGCCGCTGATATCAAGTGTGTACGGACGTTCCCAGTCTGGGCTGACTTCATTTCCCGCTTTTACGGGAGAAACACCGAAGCCGCTGGAACGGATTTCCCGGTCAAACTGTCCCAGATAGTTAAAACTGATTTCAGGAGAATCAGATTCAGTCTCTCCCCAGAGTTTGCTTATATATTTCAGCACCCCGTATCCCGCTCCTTTATGCGGTATGCGGCGCATCATGTCTTTTGTCCGCTTAATGTGATAGCCGAGACGCTCGCCGTCATCAGGCTGATCTTGAAAACTTGCGTCAACCAATACCGGATAAATTGACGTAAACCAGCCGATGGTTCTGCTGATATCAAGATGCTCCAGGTGCTCTTCCCTTCCGTGGCCTTCCATGCTGATTTTGAATGTCTCGTTTCCGGTCCATCTGTTCAGCGCTAGGCTTAACGCGGCAAGCAATAATTCGCCCGTCTCTGTTGTGTATGCTCTGTTTGCTTCCGTTAACAGCTGCTCAGTCTCCTGTTTTGTCAATGTAACGGTCATCACATCTGTATCTTTCAGAAGATTGGAAGAGATGCGGGCATCTTTCGGAAGCGGTTTGACCGCCGCTTTTTCTCTTTCGGACCAGTAGTCTGCTTCCTGTAACAGCCGGCGGCTTTTTGCATAATCAGAGATTTGCTTTGCGTAAGTCTGATAGGAATCGGTTTTCGCCGGAAGCGCGGTTTCTTTTCCTTCGAGCGCCTGCCTGTAGCACGCGGTGAGATCTTCAAATAAAATCCTCCATGACACTCCGTCAATGACAAGGTGATGAATGGAAAGCAGCAGATGATCGCCATCAGCGGCATGAAATAAGCCGACAGCTACGAGCGGACCCGTCTCCAGCCTAATGGAAGTTTGAATACGGGCGGCCGCCTGTTCAATTGCGGCGTGCTCCTCTTGTAATGAACCTTTCTCTCTTACGTCATGCGTTTCAAACGTAAAGAGTTCTTCTTCAGAAAGGTTTTCCGCTCTGTTATATTGAATCACCGATCCGTTTTGTGTGCCGCATACCATCCGTAATGCGTCATGATGAACCGCGAGCTGCGCCAGCGCTTTTCTCATAGCAGATTCATTGATTCTGTCCGCACTGCGGAGCATAACGGACTGATTAAAATGATCATACGGCAATGATTGCGAAAAGAACAAGTGCTGGATCGGCGTCAGCGGCACGTCTCCCGTGACGGGAGACTGATCAATCACGCGGCGGACTTTCCGGAGCCGCATCGACACTTCTCCCAGTGTCTGATGCTCGAACAGCTCGCGGACGGTCGTTTCATAGCCCTGCTGTTTCAGCCTCGCACATACTTGCAGCGCTTTAATCGAATCCCCGCCGAGATGGAAGAAATGAGCATTGGGGCCGAGTCCTTCAACACCTAAGAGTTCTTCCCAGATGTCAGCCATCATTTCTTCAGTTTCATTTCTCAGGCTGATATCATCTCCAAGGCTTTCATTTAATTCAGGCTGCGGGAGTGCCTTCTCGTCCAGCTTCCCATTCGCCGTCAAAGGCAGTTCATCAAGCTCTATCAAGCGGGCGGGAATCATATATTCCGGCAGAAAAGCTCTGAGAGAGGCCTGAACCTCTGCTTCTTTTATTTTTTCATTCCCGTGTAAGACCGCGTATGCGTAAATGGAGTGCTGACCGTGCTGATCAGCACGTGTGATCACGGCGGCCTCTTTCACGAAGGAAAGCTCCTGCAGCGCTGATTTTATTTCTCCCAGCTCAATTCTGTGGCCTCTGACTTTTACTTGCGCATCTTTCCGCCCGACATATTCCAGCTCGCCATTTGAGAGTCTTTTGGCAATATCGCCCGTCCGGTAGAGCCGCATGCCGGTATTGTGCGGATTCGTGATGAACCGGGAGGCGGTTAAATCATCCCTGTTTACATATCCCCTCGCGACGCCTTCCCCGCCGATATAAAGCTCACCTGGAATTCCGATCGGCTGCGGATTCATATAGGCGTCCATGACAAAAGCATGAAGGGTTTCCAGCGGTCTGCCGATATTGCTTTTATTTCTCTCAATATCATCCATCTTCAGTTTTTTGCATGTGACGTGAACCGTGGTTTCCGTAATGCCGTACATATTAACAAGCTCCGTCTCCGGGTACTTCTCTTTCCAGCTTTTCAGCATGCCGGGCTGAAGCGCTTCTCCGCCGAAAATGACATATCGAAGCTTCAGCTTGTCCGCATGCCCGGCCTCTTCATGAATGAGTCCGGAAAAAGCCGTCGGCGTTTGATTCAGCACCGTTACGCCTTCACTTTGCAGCAGCTGCCGGTACAAATGCGGATCACGGGCAGTTTCTTTCGGCACGATAACTACCTTTCCGCCGTATAAGAGCGCGCCGAATATTTCCCAGACAGAAAAATCAAAGCAATAGGAGTGGAACAGCGTCCAAACGTCTCCAGAGCCGAAATCAAACGGCAGTCCTCTATGTGTGATAAGGCTGATGACATTGCGGTGTTCCGTCATAACGCCTTTCGGTTTTCCGGTTGTGCCCGATGTGTAAATCACGTAAGCCGGCTGTTCAGGCGTTATTATTTCTTTCGTTCTGTCTGCTGAAACGGATTCAGGCTTATCAATGTATAATACCGGCAGCCCGTCCATTCCGGATATCCCAAGACCCGATTGCGTCAACAGAACACGCGCACCGCTGTCAGTCAGCATAAATGAAATCCGCTCGTCCGGATAGTCAGGATCAATCGGCAGATAAGCCCCTCCCGCTTTTAAAATACCGAGAATCCCAATCAGCATATCCGGGGATCGTTCGGTCATAATTCCGACAATCTGTCCGGAGCGGATGCCGTTTTCCGACAGCATATCGGCGATTCGATCCGCCTTTTCATTGAGCTCGCGGTATGTGAGACGCTCATCGGACATAACGGCTGCAATTTGATCCGGCATTTTTTCCGCCTGTGCTTCAAATAAACTGACGATCGTCTCATGCCTCGGATACTCAGCTGTTTGATTTTCCGCTTGAAGAAGCATCTGCCGCTCGTTTTTATCCAGCAAATGAATGTCAGACAGCTTCCGCTCATCATCCGATGCGATTTGTCCTAAAAGCGCTTTAAAATGACCGGCCCACCGTTCGATCGTATCTTTTTCAAACAACGCGGTACTGTATTCAAAATGAAAATCCAGTGAGCCGTCCGGCTGTTCCTCGGCATGAAGCGTCAAGTCGAATTTTGAAATGTCATGTTTCACTGCATGTGAAGAAACGGATAAGCCCGGAAGGTTCACTTTGAAATCATCACTGTTTTGCAAAACGAGCATGGCATCAAACAGCGGATTGCGATTGACTTCCCGGTGTGTATCAAGCTTTTGGGCAAGTTCTTCAAACGGGAAGTCCTGATGTTCGGCTGCGCCGAGGGCGAGCATTTTCACCTCTTCTAAATAAGCGCGGAATGTCTTATCCCCTTTCGGCCTGCTTCTCATTGCCGCGGTATTTACAAACATGCCGATGACCCCATCAAGCTCAGCGCGGCTTCTGCCGGCCGCAGGTGAACCGACGATAATGTCTTCCTGCCCGCTCAATTTAGAAAGGAACAAGGAGTAGCCTGCCAAAAGAATCATATACAGCGTCGAACCCGTCTCATCCATAAGCCGGCGCAAATTCTCCGCCGTTTCTTTTTGAAGGCGCGTTCGTACAACGGACCCGCTGAAATCAGGAAGCTGCGGGCGCTTTTTATCGAGCGGCAGATCAAGAACGGGAATGTTTTCCCCGATCGCATCCAGCCAATACCGCTCATGTTTTTTGAATTCTTCAGCGGCGAACCGCTCATGCTGCCAGACGGAAAAATCTTTGTACTGAAGTTTTAACGGCCGCAGTTCTTTTCCTCTGTACAAATCCGTCAATTCTTGAATCAGAACGCTCATTGACACACCGTCTGCAATAAGATGATGCATATCAAGCAGCAGAAAATGACGTTCTTCAGTGGCTTTGGCTAAAGTCACTCTCAAAAGCGGCGCTTTTTCCACGTCAAACGGCTTGACGAAAGCTTCCATTGTCTCTTGAAGAAGTGTCCCGGATGGCATGTGAATCTCTGTGAGATCGAGATCGACATGTGAATGTATGTGCTGCATCGGCTCCCCGTTTCGTAAAACAAATGATGTGCGTAACGCTTCATGCCTTTGTAACAGCGCTGAAAAGGCTTCGTGCAGACGATCCCGGTTGAGTCTGCCGCTCAGCTCCAGACAAGCGGGCATATGATAGCCCGTGCTGTCCGCCGCAAGCTGATGAAGGGCATAGAGCCTTTTTTGCGCAAAAGATAGCGGGTACAAGTCCTTTGCCTCCGCAGGCGTGATTTCTGCATATTCTCCTCTTTTCCTCTGTTCTAGGAAGCGGGCCATGCTCTCGATGGTCGGATGTTCAAAAACATGGCGGACGGCAAGTTCAATTTGCAGCCGTTTATGTATGTTTGAAACAAGCGACGCGGCTTTCAGCGACTGTCCGCCGATTTGGAAGAAATCATCTCTCATACTGATGTGTTCCCGTTTCAGCACTTCTTGCCAAATAGACAGCAGCTCAGTCTCAAGCATTGTGCGCGGAGCTTGATAATCACCGGTTCTCTCGGCTTCTTTCGGCTCAGGAAGTGCGGCCCGGTCAAGTTTTCCGCTCACAGACAGCGGCATTTCCGTCAATTTGGTAAAGCTTCCCGGGATCATATAAGCAGGTAATCTCCCGGCCAATTCGGCATGAGGATCAAATGTCACACCCGCGTTTTCCAGTACGACATAAGCTGCAAGCTCCTGTTCCCCGTCCGCCGTTCTGCGCACGGTGACTGCCGCCTCTTTTACCCCGGACAGACTTCTGAGTGCCGTTTCGATTTCTCCCAATTCAATTCTGTAACCTCTTACCTTCACCTGATCGTCAAAGCGTCCCATATATTCAATCGTTCCGTCCGGTAAAAATCGGGCTGCATCTCCCGTTCTGTACAGCCGTTCACCTTTACGAAACGGATGAGAGGTAAAGACTTTGTCCGTCAGCTCTTTTTGCTGAAAATATCCGTCCGCCAGACCTTTTCCGGAAATACACAGTTCACCGACGGCTCCGACCGGCTGCAGCCGATCTCCGTGCATCATATAGACAGAAGTGTTGGCAATCGGGCGCCCGATCGTAATCCGGCTGCTTTTTTGCAGGTTGCGCAGAATCGTCGTGGCCACACTGTTTTCCGTCGGGCCGTATTCATTCAGCAGCTCGGCATTCGGGCATATGTTGCGGCTCGCTTCCACGATATCAGGGGTGGCCGCTTCCCCGGCAAATGTCACCGCCCGAAGCGTCTGCGCATCCTTTTTCGTCAGCGAATCAAGCAGAACGCGATACAGAGACGGAACGATCAGAAGATGGCTCACTCCGTGGCGGGCGATTTTCTGTTTTATTGAAAGGACGTCTTTCGCATCATCTTCATCAGTTAACAGTACACAGGCGCCCGACAGAAGCGGAGTGAAAAGACTCGTTAATGACCCGTCAAATACGTATGAAAAAAGATGAAGCGCTATGTCTCCTCCTGTCATCCCGTATTCTTCACGCCGCCATTGCAATGTATTGCTGATCGCTTTGTGTTGTACAAGCACCCCTTTCGGCCGGCCTGTCGTTCCGGAGGTGTAAATGACATACGCCCAATTTCCGCTGTCAGACACCGGCGGAAGCGGTGCGGTCTGCTGGGAAACCGTTTCCTCCATGATGACGACGCTGCCCTTGAAATGGGGCGGAATGAGGGGGAGCAGGTCTTTTTCAGTCACGAGCAGTGAGGCTTCACTGTCTCTCAGTAAAAATGAAATCCGTTCAGGCGGAAATTCCGCATCAATCGGCATATAGGCGCTGCCCGACTTCCAAATTCCGAGCAGAGCAGCAACTGTACTCATTGATCGGCGCAGCATAACAGCGGTGATCTGATCGGAACGGGCGCCTTTTTCCCTTAACGCATGGGCAATCTGATTCGCCCGCTGATTTAATTTTTTGTAGCTCCAGCTTACCCCGTTATATCTCAACGCCTCTTGGTCAGGCGTTTTTGCCGCCTGTTCTTCAAACAGCCCATGAACGGTTGTCTCAGGGTACGGACGGTTCGTTTGGTTAAACGAATGAATCAGGGCTTCTTCCTCCGGAGGTACGAGACTGATGCTTGATAAAAGCCTGTCCGGATCTTCCGTTACACAGGAGATGACCTCCAGAATATGCCCTTTGATCCGTTTCATGTCTTCCCGATCGTAGATGCCCGCATTGTAGCTGAATTTCACATAAAACTCTTCTCCCGGAACGATGACGACGTTAAGATCGTAATTGGTTTCTTCCGCCATCGAAAAGTTTTCAAGTGAGAGCGCACTGCTTTCCGTTTGCTGCCAGCCGTTTACCGCAGCCTGCATCTGAACCGGATAATTTTCAAAGACAAGGATATGGTTCAAGAGATCTTTTTGCAGACCGCTCTCGTTTTGGATGTCATAAAGCGGATAATAGCTGTGCTCTTCCGCAGCGAGTGACTCTTTTTGCACCTTTTTGAGAAGAGAAGAAAAAGTCATATCACCAGCCGCGCGCACCCTTACCGGCACGGTATTGATAAACAGTCCGGCCATGGATTCAATGCCGCTGATAGCTGACGGCCTGCCGGAAACAACTGAACCGAAGACGGCATCTTCAGTGCCGTTGTAACGATGGAGCAGCAGACCCCAAATGCCCGTAAATATAGTATTCAGCGTGACCCCGATGCCTCGGGCAATGTCTGTCAGTTTTTGCACGGTTTCAGGCTCAAGGGAAAATTGAAAATGCTCAGATACATAACCGTTTTGCGCCGGCTTATTCTTCGTTTGCGGAACGGAAACGGTTTCTCCGTAATCTTCCAAGCAGCGCGACCAGAACGCTGACGTCTCTTCTTTATTCCGGCTTCGGAGCCATTTGATATAAGTGCTGTAAGGAGCCGGACTGCCGAGGTTTACAGGCCGCCCGTTCCGGATCGCATAATACATGCTGAAGAAATCTTTCAGTACAAGGCCCAAGCTCCAGCCGTCCATCATAATGTGATGATGAGTCCAAACGCATGTATGGCGGTTTTCTCCCGTTTGAAAAAGAGTCAAGCGCATTAAGGGGCCTTTTTGCAGATCAAACCCCTTATGCCGGTCGTTTTCCTTGAATTTGTCAATGATGCTTTGCTGCCGTTCTTCCGAATAGTCTGAAATGTTCTCAGTCTGTACGGCAGTGTCACGGCGTGAAAGGACAACCTGCTGCGGCCCTTCAAGGTCAGGCACTTCTTTTATGAAAATCGTTCTGAAAATATCATAACGGCTGACAAGCATATCCAGACTTTTTTGGAATGTATCAATGCATAAATCCCCGCTGACTGTAAACGAAATCTGCTCGACATATGCGTTTGATCCGGAATCCAGAAGCGAATGAAACAGCATGCCTTCCTGCATATATGATAAAGGGTAAATATCTTGAATTTCTGTCGCTTGTGTCACGAATGCCACACACCTTTTTATGAAATTAAAGTCCTTTTACGAGATCTTCAATGCTTGATAGTGCTTGAGCGGTCAATTCTGTATGGCTGTAATCCGTTAATGTTTTTTCCCGCTCTTTCTTGCCGGAACAATGGGCGATGATGTCCTCGAGGTAAGTATGGAAACGATTCATGAAGAACTCGATTGCCCCCGGTGCAAATACATCGGTATAAACGGCTTTTACCTCCAGTTGCCCGGCCGCCACCATCGCGTTAATATCCAGATCAAACTCGCGGATGCGCCCGGCTGCTATATCATGCTGCGGCTTGAACGGTGACATCTTCAGCGTCCCCTCAAGACCGTCAAACGCACCGAGATAGTTAAAGCTTATTTCTGGGTCTTTATAAAGAATGTTTCGCGAATATCTCAGCAGCCCGTAGCCGGTTCCGTGATGAGGAACCCGTCTCATCATGTCTTTTACCGTCTTTA
The DNA here is from genome assembly GCF_053663455.1 of Bacillus sp. JK62. NCBI lineage: Bacteria > Bacillati > Bacillota > Bacilli > Caryophanales > Bacillaceae > Bacillus > Bacillus sp. JK62. The sequence continues at coordinate 188,228 of NZ_JBSJQA010000006.1, read as the reverse complement.
TGCGGTGCGCGGTTTTTTCGCCTGAGCCGTCCGGCACTCTCATATCCAAAAGCACCGGGTAAACAGATGTAAACCAGCCTGCCGTTCTTGACATATCAATGTCAGGAATATGCCCTTGGCGTCCGTGTCCTTCAGTGCTGATAAGCATCTGTTCGGAACCCGTCCACTCATGAAGCGCCATTCCAAGCGCCGTTAAAAGCAATTCATGAACATCCGTTCCGTATGCCTGCTGTGTTTCCAACAGCAGCTGCTTCGTGACTTCGCTGCTTAATATCCACGATGCAGTGCGCGCGTTTTCCTGCAATCGTCCGGCGTTTTCATCAGTTATTTTCGGCAGCGGCGCTGTTTCACCAGACATCACGCTGTCCCAGTATGCGGCTTCCTCCAGCAATGCTTTGCTCTTGGAAATGTCAAAAAGCTCTTCAGCATACTTTATATAAGAATCGCTTTTCGGCGGCAGTTCGATTTGTTTGCCGTCCAATGCCTGCTGATAAGCTGTCTGCAGATCTTCAAGCAATATCCTCCATGACACGCCGTCCGTGATAAGGTGATGAATCGTGATAAGCAGATGGTCGGCTTCTTTCAGCCTGAACACTCCGAGATGAAGCAGAGGGCCTTGATCAAGGCGCATAGCCTGCTGTATTTCTTTTTCCTCAGCGGCTATCCGTTTTTCCGGCTGTGTTTCTTCTGAAAGATCTATGACGTTAAGCGTAAAGATTTCTTCATGCTGCTCTGTGATTCCGCGGTTATATTGAACAACTTCCCCATGCTCATTTTCAGTGAAAGTCATTCGCAGCGCATCATGATGTTCTGTCAGCGCGCAAACCGCCTGATACAGCGCATCTATTTCGAGGCTGTCTTCACTGCACAGCATGACTGATTGGTTATAATGAAGCTCAAACGCCCCCGGCTCCTCAAAAAATCTCTGCTGGATCGGTGTCAGCGGAGCGCTTCCTTCTATCGGGCCCTGATCAGCCGTTGCAACAGCCGTCGTGAGGTGTTTCGCGAGTTCTGCAATCGTCGGGAACTGAAACAAATCGCGGATCGACATGTTCCAGCCTTCTCCGGCGAGTCGGGCTGACACTTGAAGCGCCTTAATGGAATCTCCCCCAAGCTCAAAGAAAGAGTGATGAATTCCCGCTTTCTGAATATGAAGCACATCTTCCCAAATCCGGCATAACATCGCCTGTTTTTCATCGCCGGGCGCGACAAATGCCTGTGATGAATATATCTCTTCTGCCGGCAATGCCGATTTATCAAGTTTGCCGTTCAGTGTCAGGGGCATGCTGTCTAAACCGATAATATGAGACGGCATCATATAAGCCGGGAGCTCCTGCATAAGAGACTGGCGGAGTGATGAGATATCGGCCTCTTTAGGAACGATGTATGCCGCTAACCGGGCTTGTCCTTCGGCATCTTTCATCACGGTAACAGCCGCTTCTTTGACTTGATCGTGTTTCAAAAGCACACTTTCTATTTCTCCCGTCTCAATTCTGTAGCCTCTGATCTTCACCTGCTTATCAATCCGCCCTTGAAAACGAAGAGTTCCATCCGGCAGCCAGCAAGCCTGATCTCCGGTTCTGTAAAGCGTTTCTCCCGTTTGTAACGGGTCACTGAATGCGTCCTCTGTCAGCTCAGGCTGTCCCCAATATCCTTTGGCGACGCCGGCGCCCCCGATATACAGCTCTCCGAAAACGCCGATCGGCTGGACCTGTTTGTCTTTGTTTAAGATGTACATTTGCACATTCGGAAGCGGAACACCGATCGGCACATCATCTTCCCGCGGCTCTTCGCTCATTCCGGCTTCATAATACGAAGAATCAATTGTCGCTTCTGTTACACCGTAGCTGTTAATGATCCGCATTTCTTTCCCAAAGCGTTCATGAAGCGTATAAAAATCTTGCGACTTGATCATATCTGAACCAAGTACCAGTATTTTTACGCTTTGCAGCGCGAGTTTCCGTCGGTATATATATTCCATAAACGGAACAATCAGCGCGGGTGTCGACTCCATAAACGTGATGCGGTGCTGATCAATGAGCCGATAAAGCTGCTGCGGCTCAAGCCGGACGTCATCCGGACAAATGATAAGCGTTCCCCCGTTCAGCAGGGCGCGTGCAAGATCCCCTGAAAATACATCAAATGAGAAACTCGCCATCTGCAGCACTCTGACCGGTATAAGATCAAGCTCATAAATCCTGCGCCATGCAAGTGCTGCATGCGTAAAGCTGCGATTTCTGACTTCGACTCCCTTCGGCGTTCCCGTTGTTCCCGAAGTATATATGATATATGCAGTATCATCCGGTGACGCTGCCGGCTGAATATTCTTTGCAGAAATATCGTATTGATCTTCATGATCAAGCTGAATGAGAAATAAATTGTGATCCGTCAGCTGTGAAGCAAGTTCTTTGTATTCTGACTGCACCATCAAGACGGATGCCGCGCTGTCTTTTAATAAATAGCGAATCCGTTCCTCAGGATAATGGGAGTCAACCGGTATATACGCCCCTCCCGATTTCATGACGGCAAGAACACTGACGATCGCTTCAATCGAACGGTTTGCCAATATAGCTGCTCTTTTTCCCGGACCGAATCCATTTTTCTGCAGTGTTCGGGCAAGACGGTTTGCCCGCTCATTGAGCTGGAAATAGCTGATCTGTTGTGTTCCTTCAATAACAGCGGTCTGATGAGGCGTTTCTTCTGCTTTCTCTTCAAACAGCTGGTGAAACAGTTTGTGTTTTTCCATGAATTCGGTTTGTGTGTTATTAAACTCAATCAGTAACTTTTGTTTTTCTTCTTCATCCAAAATGTCAGCTTTCGATAGTGTGACTTCCGGTTCGGCGGCAACATGGCGCAAGAGATTCAGTAAGTGGCCCATCCAGCGTTCAATCGTTTCTTTTATAAAAAGCTCGGTGCTGAATTCCATCTCAAAGCGGATGTTTCCATCGGATTCAGCCGCTGATAAGGTCAGGTCAAAACTTGATACATCATGTTCGGTATGCTCTGAGCGTGACGCCTTCAGACCGGCCAGATTTATCTCCTCTCGCTCCATATTCTGAAGAATAAACATCGCATCAAACAGCGGATTGCGGCTCATGTCCCGCTGCACGCCGAGCCGTTCCACCAGCTCTTCAAACGGGTAGTCCTGATGTTCATACGCTTCAAGCGCAGCCTGGCGGACTTCCGCCAAGTAATCGGTGAACCGTTTGTCTCCCTTCGGCTCCGTTCTGATGGCGAGTGTATTGACGAACATCCCCAGAATCGGTTCAAGGTCTTTATGCGGGCGCCCGGCAATCGGCGATCCGACGATGATATCTTCCTGTCCGCTCAACCGCGCGAGCAGCGTATTGTACGCGGCGAGAAGCACCATGTACAAAGTGGAGCCGTGATCGCGTGCGATGCGGTGAAGGCCGGATGCCGTTTCAGCGTCAAGCGTGCACGATACGCTGCCGCCCGCAAAGCTTCTGACAGCCGGACGGGGCTTGTCAGCCGGAAGCTCCAGCACCGGAAGCTCTCCTTCTAGCCGCTTCAGCCAATACGCTTCCTGCTTCTGATACCCTTCTTTCTCCTGAAACGACCGCTGCCAGACGGCATAGTCTTTATATTGAAGGCGCATCAGCGCAAGCGAACGGCCTGCGTACAGCTCGCCGAATTCTTTTATCAAGGTGTTGACGGACACACCGTCAGAAATAATATGATGCATATCCGTTAATAAAAGGTGACGTTCGTCTGATTCTTTCATGAGAGCCGCACGGAAGAGCGGCGCTTCTTCCAGACAAAACGGCCGGACGAATGCGTCAGCTGACTCGGCCTCATCCAGCTGAAACGGTACGCTGTCATGGATGCGCTGCACCGGTTCGCCGTCAGGCCCCGTTTCAAAGGACGTTCTGAGCGACTCATGCCGCTCAACAAGCTGCCGGAACGTCTCCTCCAGCCGGCTGCGGTCAAGCGGGCCCGTCAGTTCCAGCACAGCCGGCATATTGTAGCCGACACCGCCGTCTTCAAGTTGTTGGAGCACATACATCCGTTTCTGCGCCGAAGACACCGGGTAGGTGTCCTGTTTTTTCGCAGGCTGAATCGCTTCATACGGGCTTTCTTCCAATTCCTGAATAACCGAAGCGAGCTCTTCCACCGTCGGCCGGGCGAAGATGTCCTGTAACGGTACCTGAACACCGAACTCTTTGGCGATGCGGGATACGAGAGCTGTCGCTTTTAACGAATGGCCTCCCCGCTCAAAAAAGTGATCCCGGATGCCGACGGGGCCGTTTTTCAGCACCTCTTCCCAAAGGGTGCAAAGCTTCATTTCCGTGACGTTCCGCGGGGCGGTGTACGCCTGTCTGTCTGCCGCTCCGCCGGGAGCCGGCAGCGCGCGGCGGTCAAGCTTTCCGCTCGGCGTGACCGGCCATTCGCTCATCTTTATGAACTGAGCCGGCATCATGTAGGCCGGAAGGCGTGTCGCAAGCTCTGCCCGCACGTCATCGCTTTCCCGACCTTCGATATAGGCGTAAAGTGCGGTTTCGCCGTGTTCGGTCCGAGCGGTGACCGCCGCCTCACGAATGCCGTCAATGCGCCGGATCGCCGCTTCGATCTCCCCCGGTTCAATCCGGTAGCCGCGGACTTTCACCTGTCCGTCTGACCGGCCGAGCCATTCGACAAGCCCGTCTTCAGTCCAGCGTGCGATATCGCCCGTCTGATACATGCGCTCTCCCGGATAAAACGGATCATCGAGAAAACGTTCCGCCGTCAGTTCAGGACGGTTCAAATAGCCCCGGGCCACCCCTGTCCCCGCGATGTACAGCTCTCCTGCCACGCCCGCAGGCTGGATGGTTCCTCCGCTATCTAATACATACAGACGGGCACCCGGAACGGGTTTTCCGATCGGAAGCCTTGTCCGTCCGCTGTCCCGTTTTCGATCACAGACGTAAAAGGCCGCATCGACCGTCGCTTCCGTCGGCCCGTAGCCGTGAATAAGCACGGTCTCCGGCAGAAGATCGGCAAACCGGGCAGCCGTAAGCGGGGAAAGAGCTTCCCCTCCGGCAAACACGCGTGTCAGTGTTCTGCCGAGGCGTGTTCTTGTTTCCTCAGGCTCCGTTTCCAGCGCGTCTAAAAAGCTGTTGACCATCGCCGGAATAAAATGCGCGGTCGTCACCTTTTCTGAGGCAAACGCTTCAATCATCCGCACAGGATCTTTCTCCCAGCCGGCAGGAAGCAGATACACGGAGGCGCCTGACATCGTCCACCAAAACAATTGCCAGATGGAGGCATCGAATGAAAAGGATGATTTCAGCACGATAATGTCCTCTTCCGTTAACGGAAACTGCCCTTGCATCCCTGATAAAAAGGCGGCGGCCTGACGGTGTTCAACAGCCACTCCCTTCGGTGTTCCCGTCGAACCTGACGTATAAATGATATAAGCGAGCGAATCAGCATCCGCTTCTTCAGAGACAGCCCCTGTCTCCGTCTCACTTGTCAGAGAAGAAAGAGACGCTTCTAGCGTTTCACCGGAAAAACCGGAAACGGATAACCCCCGCTGTGCAAGCAGGAGACAAGCGCCGCTGTCCTCAAGCATATATCGCAGCCTGTCCTCAGGATAGTCAGGGTCAAGCGGCACGTAGGCGCCGCCCGCTTTTAACACGGCAAGCACTGAAACCACCATCTCCGGCGAGCGTTCAGCGAGCACACCGACCACGCTTTCTTTGCGGACGCCTTTTTGGCGGAGCCGAACAGCGAGTCTGTCTGTGTACCGGTCAAGCTCGGCGTACGTCAGCATACCGTCCGGAAAACGGAGCGCCGGACGATGCGGCGAAAGCGCGGCGCGGCGGGTAAACAGCCCGTGAAGCGTCGGGGCCGGCGGTTCAGCCGTTTCTGTACGGTTAAACGCAGTTAACACCCGTTTCTTTTCTTTTTCATCCGCCATATCAATATGCCGAATCAGCCGGTCTGGATTTCTAACGGCATTTTCAACGATCGTCAGCAAATGAGTTTGAATCCGTTTAATCGATGTTTCAGTAAATAAAGCGGATTGATAATCAAAATTCAGCTCAATCAACCCCGTATCTGTCCGCTCCTTAATTAAAATGGACAGCTCATTTGCCGTATGCCCGCTGAAAAACATCGCCGTTTCATAATCGAAGCCCTCCGCCTGATGCCACGCGAGAGGCTGGTATTGCATCGAAATCCCGATGATATTTTGCAGATCGTGATGAACCTGCCTTAATTCATTGACAAAAAGATTGTAAGGATATTTCTGGTGCCGCATAACAGACAGCTGCTCTTTTCCTACGCTGCGGACAAAGGACAGGAACTCCGCATCAGGATCTGCCGTCATTCTGATCGGCAGTGTGCTGACGAACATGCCGAGCATATCCTTTTCGAGCCTGGAGCCCCGGTTTCCGTAATAAGTGCCGATGGCAATATCTTTTTTAGCCGTCAGACGGCTGATGCATATGTATAACGAAGCCATAAACAGAGAGATGATGCTGATATTATTTTCTTTGCAAAAACGCCGGATAGATTGTTCTAAGGAGTGAGAAAGAGTGATTGTATCTCTGGAAGCCGCAGTGCTTTGTCTAAGATGAGAGGTTCGTTCCGCCAGTGAAAGGTGTTCCGGAACGGTTCGGTATGTTTCAGTCCAAAATGAACGGTCCTTTTGAAAACGGGAAGACTGTAAGTATTGCTGTTCTTTTTCCATGTAGCTGAGATAGGAAGGCCTGTGATGTTCAGCTAAATCCTCGCCCCGCATGATCTTTTGGTAGATATCAATGAGCTGGTTGCCGAGCAGGTTGAGCGAGATGCCGTCCATGATAATATGGTGAAATTTTGAATAAAGCCAAACTTCTTCGTCTGACATGACAAGCAGAGTAAATTGATACAGAGGTGAATGAAACAGCTTGAACGGAACACGGGTCTGCGTGTCAATCCATGCGTCCCGCTCTGAGTTATCAGTATGAGTAAAATCAACAGTCTCTAATGAAATCGGCCGATGTCCCGCCAGATACAGCTGGGGTTCTGATCCGTCCCCTTCTGTCAGTTGAAACCTGAGCGAATCATTTTGCGAGATAGAAAAATCTAAAGCATGGCGCAGTACGTCAAAATCAATGTCCCCCCTGAATTTGACGCATGCCGCGAGATTGCAGATACTTGTGCCCGGTTCGAGCAGCTCGGTAAACCACACTCTTCTTTGTGCGTGAGTTAAAGAATAAACAGTGTTCTTCAATGGAATCCCTCCGCTTCAATTTAAGAGGATAAGAAAGTGAAATAATTACAATTAAATTTCGACAGCATATGACTAAATCATCCATATAAGCATTATTTTAAAACATATTTTAGAAATCACAATAAAAAATTAAATTTTCTCTAACATTTTTTAGAATATAGTATATATTCCTCACTTCATTTCTTCATTTCTATAATCTTTATACCATGTAAAACGGTATGTATGCACACTGCAAACTGGTTCTTAAACACTATAATAAGGAATAAAATGTATAATTAATTGCGCTTTTAAAAAGGTTTTTCCTCCTGAAAAGAAGTTTCATGTTAGAAAATGAAAAATCGGTGAACAAGTAAGAAAGTAGTATGTAAAAAAAAGGAAGTATATTGCGATATTACTTTTTGAAAAGATTGATTCATAATCGCAATATAATGTTTTACAGACATCAAAAAAAGCCGAACCCTCTAAGGATCCGGCCCTTCTTATTGATTTGCCAGCACGACTGCGATTTTGTCTTCAATGTCTTTGCCGTCATCTTCGTCAAGCAGCCCGTTTTGAAGCACGGAAAAAATAAGCGTATCTCCTGTTTTTGTGTCTGCATAGCCGGCAATCGAACTGACTGATGTTAGTGACCCGGTTTTCGCTTTAATTTTGCCCTCTGCCGGAGTATTCTTCAGCCGGTTCCGAAGAGTGCCTCCCGTCATTCTGTCGCTTGCACCGGCGACAGGGAGCGAACGAAGGAAAGCCGGGTACCACTTTTCTTTCTGAACCGCATACAAAAGCTCTCCGATTTGGCCGGCGGATACGCCGTTAATATGAGAAACGCCGGATCCGTCTCTTGCAATCAATTCATCCGGATTCAGCCCGAACGATTTGAGCTCCGATTTCATCACGTCCAAGCCCTTTTCCCAGCTGCCCTCCCCTTTTTTCACTTTTCCCATTTCCTTGATCAGAATTTCGGCGTGCCCGTTGTTGCTCAGTTTCATAAACGGGATCAATAATTCTGAAAGAGGCATGGATGTCCGTGATGTGACAAGCTGGGTGCGGTGCGGCATTCGCCCTGTTCTGATTTTCCCTTTTACAGTTATACCCTGTTTAGTAAGCGCTTGTTTCCATAAATCTAAAGCATAGGACGACGGATCCCACACTGCCGCCCATTCTCTTGCCTTTGACGAGCCGGCAGGTATGGTTCCCTTTATCGTAATCACATTGCCACCGTGCTCCCGTTCAACCGTCAATTCTTTCTTTTCATCAGAAGCGACGGTTTTCACTTCATTTTTCACACGAACGACGTCCGTATGGGGAGAAATCGAAATGCGCGGCTTTTTACCGGGCTGTTTCGCCGGGGTGATTTCAGCAATCACCGTTCCGGTATCATAATCTTCATTTGGGGAAGCGGTAAGAGCTGATACTTGCGCGCCATAATATTGGCCTTCATCACTCCACGGAAGATCAACTGAATACCTGGTATCGTCATACCACGAATCATCCCCGACCAGATCTCCTTTAATGAAATGGATGCCTCTGGCTTTGACTTGTTTAGCCATCTTCTCAAAATCAGAAGCCAATAGGGTCGGATCGCCTTTTCCCCTGAGATAAAGGTTTCCGCGCAGCTGTTTTCCTTTCACGGCGCCGTCTGCCCGTACTTCTGTCTTAAAGGTGTAATCTTCTCCGAGAACGGAAAGCGCCGCAGATGCCGTCAGCAGTTTCATCAATGATGCAGGCCTCAGCCGCATATCTTCCCGGCTGCCGAACAGCACCTCCCCTGTTTTTGCTGACCGGACACTGACGCCCGCTGAAGCTCCCTTTAAAGCGGGTTCTTCATCCAGAATGTGTTCCAGCTCTTTTTGCAAAGTATTTTTTTGTTCAGCCGCCTTAGCCGCATCATCAATATAAGGAACTTCGGCAATGATCAAAAGCAGAATCACCGCGCACAAGCGTTTCACATATGTTTTCAATGTTATCCCCGCCTCTTTCCTATTCTTCGTCATGCAAAATGGTGATCCTGGATGACGCAGCCGCTTCTTCGCCCGGTTTCAGAATCTGAAGCCCTGTCAGTGATGCAGGCTGATTCAGATTAAAAGCATCTGTAACGGAAGTATAAGGCTCAAGACTGACAAACCCCTGCTTTCCGTCGCCGTTATATACCACCCAATGCTTGAAAGACGTGTCCGCTTGATACAAAACGGATAATTTCTCATTCGGATGATAAATAACAGCTTCGTTATTGCCGCCATTCCGTCCGGAAGAAAGAAAAACATCGTCAAACTGTTTATTTTTCAAAGACATCCCGTGACGGAACGCTTCTTTATCAGGCACATCCAATAAACGGCCTGTCGGTACGAAACGTTCATTTAATTCCCACATGCGGTCAGCCGTCAAAAATAGACGGGATCGCTCTTCATTGAAAACAAATGTGGAATGATAGCCTAGCCCCCAAGGAAAAGCCTCCGTTCCCTTATTCATAATCAGCGCCCGCTGCGTAAACACATTGTCTTTTAATGTATAGGTCATCCGGACAATGACATCGTGCGGAAATTGTTTATGAACACGGGGAATCTTTGAAAGATCAATTTCTGTTTCGACTGTCATTCCATCGCCCTCTTCTCTCGCTGCCGCCGCTTTCCAATGCTGATTGTGAAGAAAGCCGTGAATATGATTATGTTTATCCTCTTCGTTTATCTCGAATTGATACGCGCGCCCGTCAAAACGAAACGTCCCGTCCGTAATCCGGTTCGGCGGGAATAAAACGGGAATGCCGTACAGCATCGGTTTTTTGAGGAATTCCTCCGCAGTTTCCGGTTCTCTCAGAAGCTGCATACCGGTTCTTTTATCCCGAAGCGATATGACATTTGATCCCCACTCCGGCACAATGATGCATTCAGCCTGATCAGTCTCCGCTTTTATGGCTGAAACTCCTAAATAAGTCGTATGTTCAATCGTCATAAGCACCTGCCCTTTCCTTGTTTTCTAGCATGTATAGGAATTCCATTTTCTAAACTCATTTTCCTTCTCTAAAAAAACATCGCCCGTATGAATTGAGCGATGTGCGGTAAAACCTTATTGAATCAGCCGGGTAATCTGTTTTTTCTTCCATACAAACCGGTAATATCCGTATTGCAGCAGCAGGCTGACGACAAAAGCCGCCGGATAACCGACCCAAATGCCGAGAATGCCGAGATTCGTATAATGAGAAAGAATAAAGGCCACAGGCACTTCAATTCCCCAAATCGTAAAAATGCTGATAATCGTCGGCCATAACACCGTACCGCTCGCCCGCATTGTTGCTGAAACAATCTGAGCGTGACCGAAAATCAAATAGCTCCAAAGGGTAATCATAATCAGATTGCGGGCAATGCGGAGTGTATCCTGATCGGTTAAAAACAAAGCCAGTATCTGCCGGGAGAAGGTGTAAATCAGCACAATCAAAACCCCGCCGATCAAATAATTCAGGCCGATCCCGACTTTGATGACCTGCTTCAGCCGGCCGAATTGATTAGCTCCTATGGATTGGGCGGCAAAAATTGAAACGGCGATACCGAGGCTTACCGCCGGCATCTGCACATAACTCGCCACTTGGTTGACAACCCCGTAAGCAGCCGTCGCGTTTGATCCGTAATGATTGACAAATGAAATGACCGCAATTTCAGAAAGTGACACGAGAATCATATTGATGCTCGACGGAATCCCGAGACGGAGTAAAAGCGTGAGCAGCTTTTTGTCCATTTTAAGAGAACGGAGCGCAGTCCGGTCAAATGCCAATGGATGTTTCCTTTTCCGCAAATAAACCATGAGTACGATAAATGTCACGATGTTTGAAATCACGGTTGCATACGCCGAACCGTAAATGCCGAACTTCGGAAGTCCGAAAAGCCCGAGAATCAATAAGGGCAAGAGCCCGATGTTTATGACTGTACTGACGATTAACGTATAAAACGGAGTCTTTGAATCTCCCGTTCCGCGTAAAAATGTCGTATACGCAAAATATAAAAACATCAGCGGCATTGCGCAAAACAAAATGCGCGCATATCGGACACTGACATCTATTACGTTTTCCGGCGTTCCCATCAGCCGCAGAATATCAAGCGTAAACACACTGCCGACAACTGCCAGAACAACACCGAGCATAAAGGTAAAAGTCAGTGTAGTGCCGACAATCGCCTTCATCCTCTCTTCGTTTTTCGCGCCGTAAGCCTGCCCGATCAGAATGGAACTTCCCGAACCGATTCCGATCGTAAAGGAGATCAGCAGAAAAAACAGCGGAAAAAAAGACGATACGGCGGCAAGCGCATCAACTCCGAGCCACCTTCCGACAAATACCATTCCGACCAATTGGCCGACAGATTGCAATACATTGCTTAAAAGCAGCGGCACTAAAAACAGTGACATCGATCGCCAGACAGACTGGCCGCGGCCTTCCGCTGTTTCTAAATGATCTTGTACTTCCATATGTAGGACTCCTTTTTTGATTTTCTTCCATTTTATTATTCAGCAGACAGCTTGTAAAAACCTTTTGTTCAATGAAACTCTTTATCTTTTTCTCACGTCTTACATGGAAATAAACCATAAAAATAAAAAGTCCGGAAAATATTTCTGAAAAGGTATTGTAATCTTAACGTAATTATTGTAACATTTGTAACATAAGAGAAAGAGATTGATTGAAGGAGAGATTATATCATGAAAAAATGGCTATTATTCCTCACTACTATTACATTGATTCTGTCATTGGGCACTGCGGCGACCGCAAAAAATGCATCTAATGACCTTACACAAAAACAAGCACTTCAGCTGGCCCTGTCAGCGAGAGAACATTTCTGGAACACGATGAGCGGCGGTGCGCTTAAATCAAACGCAAACTGCACATCTGAACCGTTTGAATATCAAAATCTTCAATACGTCTTTATGTGCAAAGACCTCGGAACAAAAGCGAAAGCCGTAAAATATCTGACACCCGCTTTTACAAAGCAAGCGATTGACAAAGGGCTCAAAGATTACCACTTCACTGTAAAAGACGGCAAATTGGCTGTTCCGGTTGGCGACGGAGATAACCTCCTGAATTGGAAAAAAGCAAAAATGACTCTTCTTTCTAAAAAAGGAAGCGTTCAAACATACCGCTTCACTGTACCGACTCTTGACGGTTCCCCGTCAGCAAAACGCGATGTAACATTCGTAAAAGAAAACAACGTTTGGAAAGTTAATCAATTTGATGCTGTCATATAAGAAAAAGCCCGCTTGCTTACAGCGGGCTTTTTTCACATCATTTCCACCAGGTTCTTGCAAAATATTAAACTCAAAAACCCCTTGTATAACAAGGGGTTTTCTTTTTTGCCGACATTATTAATCTGCGCCTATCTTATACAAAAAACGCTCTAGGAGAGATTCGAACTCCCGACCTGCAGTTTAGGAAACTGCTGCACTATCCGCTGTGCTACTAGAGCCTGCTTCTATTATAGTAACGCTGGCGGCCGTTTTTTTCAAGCCTACAGCCCTCCGAACACTTTATAGGCGGCTCTCGTCGTATCTTCATCTATTCCGATATAACGCATTGTAATAGACGGAGAAGAATGATTCAAAATCCTCTGCAGTTCAGCAATGTCTTTTGTCCTCTGATAAAAATGATACCCGAACGTCTTTCTAAGCGTATGCGTCCCGATTTCCTCCAATCCGCAAGCGGCTGCCGCTTCCTTTAATATTCTGTATGCCTGAATCCGGGAAATGGGCTTATTCGTCCGTTTCGATTTAAACAAATAGTCATCCTCTTTCATGTCTTTTGTATAAGCGTAAATGTCGGCCTTTAAAGACTCCAGTATCAGAATTTTTCTTTTCTTTCTCGTTTTGCTTTCGGTTGCCCACACATGGTCTTTGTTCCTTACATCCCTCACGCGAAGCGGCAGAACATCAGAAATCCGCAGTGCGCTGTTCATGCCGAAAATAAATAAAAAATAATCACGATCACTTTTCTTCATTAAATACTGTTTGACTTCCTGGATCTTCTCCAAACTTCGGATCGGCTGTACGATATGCATCAAAAAACCCCTTATAATTAGTAAAGTAACATATTGAGTATTATGTTACTATTATAGCCGAAACCTGTTGAATGATAAAGGATAAAGGGCCTTATGTAACATAATATACATAGTGTTACATAAGGGGAATAAGGCATGCAGTTTCATCGAAGTCTTCAAAAACATCATTTTCGACCCGGTGGCGGGCTTTTAAATCAATAGATACTCACGGTATTAAAAAAGAAAAACAACGTCCTTAAAACGAAATCTGAGCATTCGTTTTTTTGTGAGCAACCGAAAAAAATGAAAAAAAAAGACACAATATGAAATTGTGTCCTAGTCTTCATCTTTTACATCAATGTCTTCAGGAAGCGGCTCATTTAAAAACTCTTGAATCATTTCCTTATATTTTTCCAGCTGTTCGAGATGGGTTTGAAATTGTTCCTTGTTGATTAAATATTGCTGTCCGTCATGTACGGCCCTTATTTTATTCGTCAAAACAAGATTGTGCACATATTCTTCAGGAAGACTGGTAAACTCAGCTGTCTCTTTGATCGTTAAATACATGGCTCACGTTCCTTTCATATGTCATGGAGTGAATTCTGTTTTGTTTATTGTAGCTTATTTTTTGTCTTTATGCTTGTTTCACAGCTTTTTCTGTCCGGTTTCCCATTTAGCCTATTTGCGACTGATTACATTCACACAGAAACTCCGGCTTTTTGCGCACCGGACTATTCCGTTTGTCACTTGTGAAAACAGCACATTTTACTTACTCTATAATTGTAAGCGGAAAACAAAGGAGGCAGACTATGAAAAAGAAAAAGTTTATGAATCTCTGTTTTATCGTTCTGCTCAGTACTTTGCTCGCGGCCGGAAGCATCCCTTATCACGCTCAGGCTAAGAAACACCCGTTTTCCTATGACGACTACAAACAGGTAGATGTCGGCAAAGACGGCATGGTTGCCACCGCCCATCCTCTCGCTTCACAAATCGGTGCCGACGTGCTGAAAAAAGGCGGCAATGCAGTTGACGCCGCGGTCGCCATTCAATTCGCATTAAACGTAACTGAACCTATGATGTCGGGAATCGGCGGCGGCGGATTTATGATGGTTTATGATGCGAAGACGAAAGACACCACCATTATCGACAGCCGGGAACGCGCACCGGCAGGCGCAACACCGGATATGTTCCTTGACGAGAACGGCAAAGCCATCCCTTTCTCCGAACGCGTTACTAAAGGGACTGCAGTCGGTGTTCCGGGAACATTAAAAGGACTTGAAAAAGCGCTCGACAAATGGGGCACACGCTCCATGAAACAACTCATCACCCCTTCCATTAAACTTGCCTCAAAAGGCTTTCCGATCGATTCGGTTTTAGCTGATGCCATCTCAGATTATAAAGACAAATTATCACACACCGCTGCAAAAGACGTGTTTCTTCCGGACGGAGAACCTCTGAAAGAAGGAGACACACTCATCCAAAAAGACTTAGCCAAAACATTTACAGCTATTAAGTACAAAGGCACAAAAGCATTCTATGACGGTGCATTCTCCAAAAAGCTTGCGGAAACAGTGCAGGAATTCGGCGGCTCAATGACAGAAAAAGATATTAAAAACTTCAATGTGACGATTGACGAACCGATCTGGGGAGATTACCAGGGCTATCATATCGCAACTGCTCCTCCTCCAAGCTCGGGCGGTGTTTTCCTGTTGCAAATGCTGAACCTCCTGGATGATTTTAAACTTTCTCAATATGATATCCGTTCTTGGCAAAAATATCAGCTTCTCGCAGAAACGATGCATTTGGCTTATGCTGACCGCGCCGCATTTGCCGGGGATCCAGAATTCGTCAACGTCCCTCTCAAAGGCCTCTTGAATCCAGATTATATCAATGCCCGCAGACAGCTGATAGATATTGATAAAGTCAATAAAAAACCGAAAGCCGGCGACCCTTGGGCCTATCAGGAAGGTTCTGCAAACTATAAACAAGTGAAGCAGCCGACTGACAAACAAGAAGGCCAAACGACTCACTTCACGGTAACTGACCGCTTCGGCAATGTCGTATCTTATACGACAACGATTGAACAGCTGTTCGGTTCCGGCATTATGGTTCCCGGATACGGCGTTGTGTTGAATAATGAGTTAACAGACTTCGATGCGGTACCTGGCGGCGCAAATGAAGTGCAGCCGAATAAACGTCCGCTCAGCAGCATGACTCCGACTATTTTATTCAAAAATAACGAACCTGTCCTGACTGTCGGCTCTCCCGGCGGAGCAACGATTATTTCTTCCGTCCTGCAAACGATCCTGAACAAAGTTGAGTACGGCATGGATCTGAAAGCGGCGGTCGAAGAGCCGAGAATTTACACAAACAGCATGACATCCTATCGATATGAAAAAGGAGTGCCGGAAGAAGCCCGCACAAAACTGAACGAAATGGGGCATAAATTCGGCAGCAGCCCGGTTGATATCGGTAATGTGCAAAGCATCCTGATCGACCGTGAAAACGGCACCTTCACCGGAGTTGCCGACTCAAGCCGAAACGGAGCCGCAATCGGCGTAAACTTGAAACAATATAAAAAATAACTAGACAAAAAGCCTCGTTTCTCAAGCTGAGAAATGAGGCTTTTGTTTATTCTGCACTGTATTCAGATGAGGGTTTTTCAGATGTTAACGAGGCAAGTGAAAGCACGCTGCACATCGCGATGACAACACCCGCTGATCCGATCCATGTCACTGACGCAAGAGACAGATGAGTGACAACAAGGCCCCCGATGCCCGCCCCGGCCGCCATAGCCAGCTGCATCACGGACTGGTTGAGGCCAAGTAATACACCCGATGATTCAGGCTCCATCGTTGCCAAATGATACTGCTGAGCAGGTCCTGATGACCAGGCGGCGAAGGACCAAAAAATAAGCACTGCCGCCGCTCCGAAAGCAGAATGTGTGACAAACGGCAATAACATGAGCATGATAGCATGAAGCGCCATTCCGCCGGTTAATGTCATACGCGCCCCCCATTTGTCTGCGCTGAAACCGCCTGCTTTAGAACCGGCAAGACTTGCAACACCGAAAATAAGCAGCAATGTACTCAGTATTCCGCTGCCGATATGAGTGACGTTCAGTAAATACGGAGAAAGGTACGTATACGCAACCGAATAGCCTCCGAGCCAAAAAAACGTAATGGCAAGCCCGACAGCCACCTTTCGTTTCTTCAAAAGAGAAAATTGCTGAATGAGCGGCACCGGTTTATCTCCTTTTATCTCAGACAACGCGAAACGTATAATAAGCATAGCAATGATTCCGATTGCCGCAATTCCGGCGAAAACCACCTTCCAGCCGAAAGCTTCAGACACGGTTCTTCCGATCGGAACACCGATAATGAGCGCCGCCGTAAACCCCATAATGACGGTTGCGAGAGAACTTGCCTGTTTTCCCGGGGGAGCGATTTTTGCTGCGATCGTAAGCGCGGTGACCACCACAGTTCCTGCTCCAAGCGCCATGATCACCCGGGCTGCCGCAAATAAGCCGTATCCCTGTACGAGAAATGAAATGATATTTCCGATTACAAACAATCCAAGAGCATAGATCATGAGCTTCCTTCTGTCCAGTTTTGCTGTAAGGGCCATCATGACAGGCGTTCCGATTGCATAAACAAGTGAAAAAATCGTAATCAGCTGCCCTGCTGCTGCCACAGTAACTCCCAAGGAACCTGCAATTTTATCAAGCATCCCGGATATCACATATTCAGACGTCCCCACTAAAAAGCTGATAATTGCCAAAATGTAAATCTTCCAGGTATTTTGCACCTGACACACTCCTTCATTGATGATTTATATAAAGATATATTGTGATATATCGATATAAAGAATTGAACAAACAGAAACAAATCGCAATATGTCGATGTGTAGTCGGAAAAAGAAACTGAATCCCTCTTCTAAAGGATTCAGCCCTACATTTCGCGCTGAAAATAATCGGCCATCGCCTTTATCGCATCTTCATCTCTTTTATAATAGGTGTATTTGCCAATCCGTTTTGTTTGGATAAGGCCTGCCCGCTGAAGAATGGAAAGATATTGAGACGCCGTTGACTGTGTCATCTGAAGCTTATCGGTGATCTGGCTGACACATACTCCGATCTCATTCATATCAATGCCATCATGCGGTGCGAAGTGACGGTCCGGCTCTTTCAGCCATTGTAAAATCTCAAGCCGTGACTCATTAGACAACGCTTTAAAAACATCAATAGGTTTCATACGCTTTATTATATCGTGATTTTACGATATGTCAATGTTATTTTTCTTGAATCTCTATTTTTTATTTTGTCTCTCTTATGATCCGGGAAATAAAATCACTCACATTCTCTTCAAATGTGTTTTCCCGCCCGTATTGCCTTACATGTACAGAATGATGGCGGCACTCTCGATCTCCCACAACCGCAATATACGGTATTTTTTTCATTTGTGCTTCTCTGATTTTATAGCCAAGTTTTTCATCACGCTGATCGAGCTCAGCCCGGATACCCGCTTTCTTTTTGAGAAAACCGGAACGAAAAAAATTGGCGTACACAGCTGTTCTGTTTTCTCATTTTCCGTTCGATAATGTTTTTAATCCATTCAGCAGTTCTTCAAACGCCGATGTCAAAAATAAATCACTCCGGTAGATGAATGATATATTCATATTCCGAAAATGTTCAGGAAGCTCATGAAGAAAAAGATTTTTCCTGTTTTGAAAATAACGGACGGCTGATGCAGGCAGAAAGGAGACCCCCATCCCCGCCTGCACCGCCCCAATAATGGCTTCCAACGTACCGAATTCAATGATTTTATGTGCGGGCACTGCCTCTTCTTTCAGTATGTTTTTTATTTTGCGGCGGTGCGAACAGCCCGCGGCAAAATACAGAATCGGCTCTCGCAGCAAGTCTTGCAAACTGCCTTCCCGCTTATTTGAAACCAAGACCAATTCTTCTTGAAATACAGCGTCTTGCTCAAGATCTTCATATTCGACCGGTCCGTAAACAAAAGCGCCGTCCAGCTCATAGTGTAGAACGCGCTGCACTAAGGTATGTGTATCACCGGTTGACAGCGACAGCTGTACTTTCGGATAGCGGCTGCAATACTCCGTGAAAAATTGAGGGAGATGGACGGCTGCCGCCGTTTCAAGAGAACCGATTCGAAGCGGGCCGTTCGGATCGCCTGCCTCTTGCGCCGTTTTTTGCGCCTCATGCAGCAATTGAAGGATTCTGTCTGCGTCTTTTAATAAGTTTTCACCTGCTGGCGTCAGCGTCATTCCCCGATTTGTGCGGTAAAAAAGCTGTGTTTGCAATTGCCGTTCCAGCTGCTGAATCCGGTTTGTCACATTTGATTGAACATAATGCAGGCTTTCTGCCGCCTTTGAAATACTTCCTTTGCGGGCGACAGCCTGAAAAATCTTTAAGTCTCCGCTTTCCATGTAAGGGCACCTTCTTGCTATGATTTTTATTGATAGCCGGCTATCAATTTTCATTTATTTACTGCAGCTGATACAGCCTGTAAAATTTTTCTCATCAATCATAAAGGAGAGAAGAATGATGAATGCCCTTATCATACACGAAAATGGCTTTGATTTCAGGCAGGCACCTGACAAAAGGCCGGGGAACGGCGAAGTAAAAATAAAGCTGAAAACAGCCGGATTAAACCATCGTGATTTGTTTTTAATAAAAAAACACGAAACCGGAAACCATGAATTTATTCTCGGTTCAGACGGCGCGGGAATCGTAACCGAAATAGGACACGGCGTCCGGTCTCATTTACTGAATGCAGAAGTCATCATCAACCCGGTGCTGAATTGGAAGACTGTTGAGGACGTACCAGCCGTCCCTGATATTTTAGGCGGTCCGAGCGACGGAACATTTTCACCTTATGTCATCGTTCCTGCGGAAAATGCCGTTTTAAAACCCGAACACCTGACTTGGGAGGAAGCGGGCGTCCTGCCGTTATCAGCATTAACCGCTTATCGCGCCTTATTTACAAAAGGACAATTAAAAAAAGGCGAACACCTTATCCTTCCGGGCATCGGAAGCGGCGTGGCAACATACGCCTTATTCATGGCAAAAGCTATCGGAGCGACAGTCAGCGTCACCTCCCGCAGTGAAAACAAAAAACAAACCGCACTGTCATACGGTGCAGACCGGGCGATTGACAGCTACGGTGACTGGAATGAGGCGCTGAATGGCGAAAAAGCAGATATCATACTTGACGGTGTAGGCCCCGCCTTATTTCAACACTATCTTGACATTATTAAACCGAATGGCCGGATCGTAACATTCGGCGCCAGTTCAGGCGA
This sequence comes from Bacillus sp. JK62, assembly GCF_053663455.1. Lineage (NCBI taxonomy): Bacteria > Bacillati > Bacillota > Bacilli > Caryophanales > Bacillaceae > Bacillus > Bacillus sp. JK62. Next base: position 168,689 of record NZ_JBSJQA010000006.1, on the reverse strand, counting down.
TCAGCTCGGATTTCCCATTCGCTCGCTGTTTTTTCCGCAGATTCATATTCTCGGTACATCAATGGGAAGCAATGAGGAATTCGCGGATATGCTGGAATTGATAAACCGCTGCGGCATCCGTCCCATTATCGATCGCATGTACCCTCTCGGTGAAGCAGCTGCCGCTTTTAACAGGATGCGGGAAGGACGGCAGTTCGGCAATATCGGCTTTCGTATAGATGTCTAAAAAAAGGAGCGGACCCGTCCGTTCCCTTATTTGTTTATAAGCGTTTCTGCTTGAAATTCAAAATGTTGTTCTTCATCGATTAAAATCTGCCCGCAAATCGACTGGAGACACACAGAGCCCGTCACGTTTTTTAATAATAAACGGCGGCGATGACTTCCGCCGTCAGCAGCACCGCGATCGACTGCGCAAGGCTTGCAAATCGTATCAGTCTGCGGAAGAAAACAATCTCTCCGCTCTGTAAAACAAAATTCCATATTTATCTTCCAGTTCCACATTACCCTTATATGACCAATACAAGAAGAAGGAGGTTCCATTTCAATACGAAAAACCGGCTGATCCCAGCCGGTTTTATAAATAAACCCCTTTATTTACGGTAAAACAGTGCTCCCCATTAAATAACTGTCGACTTCGCGCGCTGCTTCCCGGCCTTCATTAATCGCCCATACAATCAGGCTTTGGCCCCTTCTCGCATCCCCTGCGGCGAAAACACCGTCAACATTCGTTTTATAATCCCCATATGCCGCCTGAATTTTATGATTTGCCGAATCGACACCGAACTGTTTCAATAATGGCTGTTCTGTTCCTTCAAAACCGATGGCGATGAACACCAGCTGAGCAGGCCAGACTTTTTCTGTACCGGGCAGTTCATGAAATTCATACTTTCCGAATTCGTTTCTGACTTTTTCCATTTGGATGGTGTGGATCTCTTGTAAGCGGCCCTGCTTATCGGCCACCATTTTTGTCGTCTGAATTGAATATTCTCTCGGGTCTTTGCCGAACTTTGCCTGCGCTTCTTCATAGGCGTATTCAAGGGTAAAGACGTGCGGCTGTTCAGGCCACATATTGTCGTTCGTGCGCGTCTGAGGAAGTTTAGGATGTTTCCCGAACTGGTGCACGCTGCGCGCTTTTTGACGCAGCGCGGTTGCCACGCAGTCAGCTCCTGTGTCTCCTCCGCCGATCACGATGACATCTTTCCCTTTAGCGTCTATAAATTGTTTGTCTTTGAAGTTGGAATCTAAATAGCTTTTCGTCGCCAGTGTTAAATAGTCCATCGCATAATGGACGCCTTTTGCTTCCCGGCCTTCAATCAGCAGATTGCGCTGCTTTTGGGCGCCTGTGCACAAAATGACGGCATCAAATTGTTCTTTCAGCTCATCTGCCGTTATGTCGACGCCGATTTCGGTATTTGTCACAAAATCTATACCTTCCTGCGTCAAAAGCTTAATACGGCGTTCGACGACATTTTTCTCAAGCTTCATGCTCGGAATGCCGTACATCAGCAGGCCGCCGGCTCTGTCGGCACGCTCATAGACCGTTACGGAATGACCGGCTTGATTCAGCTGATCAGCGCTTGCCAGACCTGCCGGGCCTGAACCGACGACAGCGACTTTTTTACCTGTTCGTTTCGCTGGAATTCTCGGCTGAATCCATCCATTTTCAAAACCTTTGTCAATGATCGTCCGCTCGATGTTTTTAATTGAAACAGCCGGATCTGAAATGGCCAGCGTACAAGATCCTTCGCAAGGAGCGGGACAGACCCGCCCTGTGAATTCAGGAAAGTTATTCGTTTTCAGAAGGCGCTCCAAGGCTTCTTTCCAGCGCCCCCGATAGACGAGGTCATTCCACTCCGGTATCAGATTATAAATCGGGCAGCCGGAGGTAAAACCGTTGATATCAGCGCCGATTTGGCAAAACGGTGTGCCGCAATCCATACACCGCGCCCCCTGCCGCTTTGACGCTTCATCTGAAAATGGAGCCGAATACTCTTTCCAATCCTTTAAGCGAGTGAGAGGGTCCCGCTCAGCCGGTTTTTCTCGTTTTTCTTCCATGAATCCAGTTGGTTTCCCCATGTTCCTCTCCCCTTTCTTACTGTACTACCGCTTGTTTATGGTCTTTGGCAGGCGTTTGCTGAACCTTTGTATTGGCTTCAAAAGCATACATAATTGCGTCTTCTTCTGATAAACCCGCCGCTTTTTGTTCTTCGATGCTGAGGAGCATTTGTTTATAGTTTTTCGGAATGACTTTGATAAAGGTTTCTGCGGCTTTTTCCCAATTGTCCAGGAGATCAGCGGCTTTTTTGCTGTTTGTCAGCGCCGCATGCCGTTTGACCATTTCTTGCACTTCTTTGATCTCCGCCTCATCCGTCAGCTTTTCAAATGAAATCATTTCCATGTTGCATTTGCGTTTAAATGCTTTGGCATCTTCACTCAGGACGTATGCGATACCGCCTGACATTCCCGCCCCGAAGTTTTTGCCGACTTCGCCGAGGACGACAACCCGGCCGCCTGTCATGTATTCACAGCCGTGGTCTCCGATACCTTCTACAACGACATTGACTCCGCTGTTACGGACTGCAAAACGTTCACCGGCGCGCCCGTTAATGTACGCTTCCCCGCTTGTTGCTCCGTAAAATGCGACGTTCCCGATAATAACGTTATCGTGTGTTTCACAATTGAAGGCATCAGGCGCTTTCACGATGATTTTTCCGCCTGAAAGCCCTTTGCCTACGTAGTCATTTGAATCCCCGTTCAAATGAAGCGTCATCCCTTTAGGGACAAATGCTCCGAAACTCTGTCCGGCTGATCCGGTAAAATGAAGTCTGATCGTATCATCCGGCAGGCCTTCCGCTCCGTAGCGTTTAGAAATTTCACTTCCCGTCACGGTTCCGGCTACGCGATTTGTATTATTGATCTTGATTTCAGCTTCCGCTTCCTGACCGGCTTCAATTGCAGCCTGCACCGCCGGAAGAATAACCGTCATATCAAGCGACTCGTCGATTTTATGGTTTTGCGCCGTACGGAAAGTGCGTATGCCTTCAGGCTGGTACAGCAGTGTGGATAAATCAAGCTGTCCCGCTTTCCAATGCGCTTTCGCACGTTCACTGACATGAAGAACGTCTGTCCGTCCGATCATTTCATCAAGCGTCTTAAAGCCTAACTGCGCCATATATTCACGCACTTCTTCTGCGACAAACAGCATGTAATTTACGATATGGTCAGGATCGCCCATGAATTTTTTGCGGAGCTCCGGATTTTGCGTCGCGACACCTACAGGACATGTATCTAAATGGCAGGCGCGCATCATGACGCAGCCGAGAACGACAAGCGGCGCTGTAGCAAAGCCGAATTCCTCCGCACCGAGCAAGGCGGCCATCACGACATCTCGGCCTGTCATCAGCTTACCGTCCGTTTCCAATACTACGCGATCCCGTAAGCCGTTCAGCATCAGCGTTTGGTGAGCTTCTGCAAGACCAAGCTCCCACGGAAGACCCGTATGTTTAATACTCGTTTTCGGCGATGCGCCCGTTCCGCCATCGTAGCCGCTGATGACGATGACATCCGCAGTGCCTTTTGCCACACCGGCCGCAATCGTGCCGACACCGGCTTTTGACACGAGCTTGACGCTGATTCGCGCGCTTCGATTTGCATTTTTTAAATCATGGATCAGCTGCGCCAAATCTTCAATTGAATAAATATCATGGTGAGGAGGCGGTGAGATCAGCCCTACACCTGGTGTAGAACCGCGGACATCCGCGACCCAAGGATATACTTTGTTCCCCGGAAGCTGACCGCCTTCTCCCGGCTTCGCCCCTTGCGCCATTTTGATCTGCAATTCATCCGCATTGACGAGATAATGGCTCTTTACGCCGAAACGGCCGGAAGCGATCTGTTTAATCGCACTTCTTCTGTCGTCGCCATTTTCATCCGGAACGAAACGTTTCGGATCCTCGCCGCCTTCTCCGCTGTTGCTTTTTCCGCCAAGCCTGTTCATCGCTATCGCTAAAGCCTCATGGGCTTCCTTGCTTAATGAACCGAACGACATCGCTCCTGTTTTAAAACGTTTCACGATGGACGCAGCTGATTCAACTTCCTCTAATTTTAAAGGCTTGCGGTCTTCTTTGAAGGCGAACAGATTGCGTAAAAATCCGATTCGTTCTTCATCCGCTGCTTGAGAATACTGCTTAAACAGGCTGTAATCATTTTTTCGGCAGGCCCATTGCAGCGTATGGATGGTTTTCGGGTTGAAAGCGTGGTGCTCTCCCCCGTTCCGCCATTGGAATTCACTTCCCGGATCAAGAGTTTGGCTGTAATCATCCTTGTACGCCGCTTGGTGGCGCTGTTTCGCTTCTTGCGCAATCGTCTCAATATCGATTCCGCCAAGCTGAGATGCAGTACCGGTAAAGTATTTGGCGATAACGTCTTCACCGATGCCGACCGCTTCAAAAATTTGGGCGCCCCTGTAACTTTGCACAGTTGAAATCCCCATTTTTGACATCACTTTCACGACGCCTTCTGTTACGCTCTTTCCGTATTTGCTGACAGCTTCTTCATACGGAATATCAAGCCGGCCTTCATCGATTTCCTGCTTATACGTAGCATAAGTCAAATACGGATTGACAGCATCGGCACCATACCCGATGAGAGCCGCAAAGTGATGAACTTCACGCGCTTCCCCGGATTCAACGATAATGCTTGCTTTTGTTCGCAGGCCTTGACGGATCAAATGCTGATGCAGCGCACTGACGGCCAAAAGCGGCGGAATCGGCGTCAATTCCCTACTCATTGCCCTGTCAGATAAAATTAACAGAGATACGCCTTCCTTGATCGCTTTTTCCGCTTGCTGAAACAAATCCTTCAGGCCTTTTTCCAGGTCATCGGAAAACAGCGTGCGGATGTTCTGGCTCTTAATGTCAGGGTGCACAAGTGTTTTCAGCGCATAAAACTGTTCGTTTGATAATACAGGAGTATACAATTTTATGCGGCGTGCATTTCTTTCACTCGGATGCAGCAGATCGCCTTCAGCTCCAAGCCATGTCACCGTAGAGGTCACAAGCTGCTCGCGGATCGCGTCAATCGGCGGGTTTGTGACTTGCGCAAACAGCTGTTTAAAGTAATGAAACAGTGATTGGGCGCGATCGGATAAAACGGCGAGCGGCGAATCATTTCCCATAGAGCCGAGCGGGTCCTTGCCTTCTTTAATAACAGGAATTAAATACTTCTGAATATCTTCATACGTATATCCGAACGCTTTTTGACGGACGAGAAGATCATCGAATTGTTCCTCTTCCCGGATTTCCGGGTCAGGATTCACTTGAACCAATTCTTCTTCAAGCCATTTTTGATACGGGAATTCATTGGCGATTTCTGTTTTTACTTCTTCATCTGAAATAATCCGGCCTTCCTCTAAGTCAATGAGCAGCATTTTTCCGGGCTCCAGACGTTTTTTATGAAGAATGTTCTCCTGCTCCACTTCAATAACGCCGACCTCAGATGAGAAAATAATATGGTCATCTTTTGTCACATAGTAACGTGCCGGACGCAGGCCGTTACGGTCAAGGATGGCGCCGATCTGTTTTCCGTCCGTAAACGAAATGGCGGTCGGCCCGTCCCACGGCTCCATTAAAGAGCTGTGATATTCATAAAAAGCCCGTTTCGCTTTAGACATGTGAGTGTTTTCCGTCCATGGTTCCGGAATCAGCATCATTGCCGTATGTGCCGGTTTCCGCCCCGCCATCACGAAAAATTCAAACGCATTATCAAGAATGGATGAGTCACTGCCCTCAGCATTTAAAATCGGCAGCACTTTGTGAAGATCGTCTCCGAAGCTTTCTGAAACGAACTGCCGCTCCCTCGCTCTCATCCAATTGATGTTGCCCCGAAGCGTATTGATTTCTCCGTTATGAATCAGATAGCGGTTCGGATGGGCACGTTCCCAAGTAGGAAAGGTATTTGTGCTGAATCTTGAATGCACGAGTGAAAATGCAGATACGAAGGTTTCATCCTGCAAATCCAAATAAAAAGCGTCAACCTGCTCAGGCGTTAACAACCCTTTATAAACAATAGTCTGGCTTGACAAGCTTGCGAAGTAAAAATCAAGCTGTTCTTGAACGCCCCAATTTTCCGCCTGCTTCCGGATGACATACAGTTTGCGTTCAAAAGCAAGGCTGTCTTTCAAATCGTTTGCGGCTCCGATAAATACTTGACGCACATACGGGCAAGTGCTTTGTGCCACTGTTCCGATTTTTCCGACATTTACAGGGACGGTTCTCCAGCCGAGAACAATCTGTCCTTCCTGCTCAATGAATGCATTCACCTGTTTTTCGATCTTTTTTCTTTCCTCTTCATTTTGCGAGAAAAAGACCATTCCTACCCCGTAACGGCCTTTTTCCGGCAGCTTCATTTCTCCGCACTCTTTCTTAAAAAAAGCATCAGGGATCTGAACCATCAGGCCGGCGCCGTCACCCGTATTCGGATCACTGCCCTGTCCTCCTCTGTGATCCAGCTGGCAAAGCATCTTCAGTCCTTTTTTGACAATGTCATGTGAAGGTTTCCCTTTTAAATGGGCATACAAGCCGATTCCGCATGCATCGTGCTCAAATTCCGGACGGTAGAGACCTTGTGCTTTCGGCATTTGATTGTAAGTCATAATTCCTCTCCCCCGATCAGTTTCCGTTAATTATCGGTCATAAAATCTGACAACTTTAAATTAATTGTAAGTTTTCAAAACAATATAAACAATATATAATTTAGATCAAATACATCTCAAAATGAGATAGATGGGTGTGAACGCAATGGAATTACGCCAGCTTCGGTATTTTATGGAGGTAGCAGAACGGGAACATGTGTCAGAAGCGGCTGATCATCTGCATGTCGCACAATCCGCCATCAGCCGGCAGATTGCAAATCTTGAAGAAGAGCTGAAAGTCACTTTATTTGAACGGGAAGGCAGAAATATTAAATTAACGCCGATCGGCAAACAATTTTTAGAACATGTTAAAACGGCGATGAAAGCAATTGATTATGCGAAGGAACAAATTGATGAATATCTTGATCCGAATCGCGGAACCGTCAAAATAGGATTTCCGACGAGCCTTGCAAGCCAGCTTTTGCCGACTGTGATTTCGGCATTTAAAGAGGAATACCCGAACGTTGAGTTTTTGCTTCGCCAGGGTTCTTATAAGTTTTTAATCGAAGCGGTAAGAAACAGGGATATAGATGCTGCGCTGCTCGGCCCCGTTCCGACGGAATTCCCCGACATAACAGGCAATATCTTATTCACGGAAAAGATTTACGCGCTTGTTCCGCTGCATCATCCGCTTGCCAAACAGAAAAATATTCATTTAATTGATCTGCGCGGCGACCAATTCGTTTTATTTCCTGAAGGGTTTATTCTCCGAAACATGGCGATTGACGCTTGCAGACAGGCCGGCTTTGCGCCGCTTGTATCGACGGAAGGCGAGGATTTAGATGCCATTAAAGGATTAGTCTCCGCGGGGATGGGAGTTACTTTATTACCCGAAAGCACCTTTGCAGAAACCACACCCCGGTTCACGGTCAAAATTCCGATTGAATTTCCTCAAGTGAAGCGCACCGTAGGCATTATTAAACCAGAAGGAAGAGAACTGGCTCCGTCTGCAAATGATTTCTATCATTTTGTCATTCAATTTTTCTCCAAACTTGAACAATATCAATAAAAAACAAACCCGAGCTTCAAAACGAAGCCTCGGGCTTTTTCATATTTTTATAGATCTTTCTCAGCCGATCGGAATGGATAGTTCAACGTGGCAGACAAACGCTTCCGGATCAATGACTGATTGATCGGTCTGTTTGTGCGGCGTTTCTTTAAATGTCTTCAGCTGGGCTGAGGAATAGTTGACGATGCCGAGTCCGAGCTCTTCTCCCTGCTGATCAAGCAGCCTGACAACCGCTCCGCTGCTGAATCTGCCCTTAATCTGTTCGATATCCTGCGGTGACAGTGCCATATTTCCGTTCGCGACATCGTTGCTGCTTTTCTTTTCCATCACAATTTCGCCTTCGGGGCCGGAATTAAATGCAAGCCATTGTTCTTTGTGGTTTAACGGCAGGGTTCCTTCCGCTTCAAAATAAGTTCCTTCAGCCGCCTCATCTACCGCTTGAAGCAGAATGTCCGGGATGTTAGCCTGCCCGAGAAAGCCTTTAATACCGGAGGCCATCACAATTTTAAAAGCATCCAGTTTCGAACGCATTCCGCCGGTTCCCATTTCACTCCCGGCATCTCCCGCGCTTGCTTCTATTTCCGGAGTGATGTCGCTTACATGTCTGATTCTTTTCGCTTTCGGGTTGCTGCGCGGATTATCATCATATAAACCGTCAATGTCTGATAAAATTACAAGCATGTCGGCATCAATTAAACCTGCCACCTTCGCTGCGAGTGTATCGTTATCTCCGAATTTCAGCCGGTTGACTGTGACCGTGTCATTTTCATTAATAATCGGAATAATGCCTCGTTCCAAAAGGACGTTCATCGTATTGCGCACATTATGGTAGCGGTATTCATCGGAAAAGTCGCTTCTTGTAATTAATATTTGTGATGCGACATAACCGTGCGCTAAAAACAGCTTTGAATAAGCCTCCATTAATAATCCCTGCCCGATGGAAGCAGAAGCCTGTTTTTCAGGGAGGCCTTCCGGTTTCTGAATAAATCCGAGCTTCCGATAACCTGCCGCCACTGCGCCGGAAGATATTAAAATCACTTCATAGCCGCTGTCTTTCAGCTGTGCGATTTGATCCACCAATGCTTCCAGCTTTCTTCTGCTGATTTCCCCGTGCAGGCTCGTCAGTGAGCTGCTTCCGATTTTCACCGCGACTCTTTTGATCTTCGTCCGAGACGTCACTGTATCACTCCTGTTTTTTAACGATTATAGTGCTGCCGTTTTTTCAATTGTTTTGCTGATCTCAATAGAACGTTCGGTCGCATGTTTAATGGCTTTGGCAATGGCTTCTCCGCCGCCTTCTGACCTGAGCGCATCGAGGCCGGCTTCCGTCGTGCCGTTTGGAGAGGTGATGTTTTCCCGAAGCACATCCGGTTTTTCACCCGTTTCCATCAGCATTTTAGCAGCGCCCAATAACGTTTGCGCGCCGATTTTGCGGGACAGCCGTTTGTCTAAGCCGGCTTCTTCACCTGCTTTTTCAATAAACTCCATTAAATAATAGAAGTACGCCGGTCCGCTGCCTGCGATGCCGGTGAAAATGTCCATCTGATCTTCCTTGATCACGTACACTTCCCCGAGGCATTCCAAAAGGGATACCGCGGTTTTTGCTGAACCGTAAGAGACATGGTCTCCGAAAGCCGCAGCTGTTGCCGATTCGCCGATCATGCTGGATGTGTTCGGCATCACTCTTACAACTGGCTGACGGTCATGTAATGATTGTTGTATAAATGAGGTTGTTATGCCTGCCAGAACAGACAGGATGATTTGATGAGGTTGGATACGCCGTTTCAGCGTAGCAAGAGCGATTTCAGCATCCTTCGGTTTCATGGCTAAAATAAAGACATCAATGTCTTCGGTTTTCATGCTGTCAAAAGCAATGCCTTGAATTCCGTATTGATGTTCCAATTCAGCGAGTCGCTCTGTATTGCGGCGGTTTGTCACGCAGATGTTTTGGTTGGGAATTTTTTTTGCGCGGACCATGCCTGATATCATTCCTTCAGCCATTGATCCTGCTCCGATAAAAGCAACTTTCTTTTGATCTAAGATCGGTAACATCTCCCTTGTTCGTATTTTGTTCGTATTTTTCACACGTTTTTTATGTTACCACTTCAGGAGTCGATGTCAAGTTTGAAGGTTTTATTGATATGTATTGTTCCGAGCCTGTTATTATGTATAATGAATCACAGAACAAACCTTTAGAGCCCGGGAGGCCGGATGCGTTCCGGCCGGATTTAAAAATTATCTGAAATGGCTTTTTCTATCAGCTTTTTGCAGCGGTCAAGCTCTGTCTTCAGCTGTTTTTTGTAAAGCTTCGCTGCTTCATAGTCTTTAAATTGATAGAGAACGACTTCCTGGAGTTTGGCTCCCTCCTTTTTCACTTTTACTTGCTTTAAAATCCCGTCATCCAAAAGTTCGTGAAGTGAACGGTACACCTCGGTATGATTCGGCTTAAAACCGATGGGTTTAAATTCCGAACGCAGCACCTCGAGAAGCTTCAGCCCGTAAAGCCGTTCCTGCTCTGTCATTGTAATCATGTAAAGCTTTAAAAAGGCTCTTTGTTTCACTAAAAAACCGGTTGAACTTCTTTTTTCTTCTTTCAATATGTGCACACCCTTCCTTCTAACAAATTATTCCATGTACTAAATATTCTCTTTATATCCCGTTTTCCCTTTTATTGTTCGGACAGTTTGGTTTGTATTGATTTGTTTTTTGGAGCGGGAAAAATAATCTTAGTGAACATTTGGTACATAGTTTATTTAGTTTAATTATAGCTGATATCGGTTTCTTTTTCACTCTTTTTTCTGCAAAAACGGATCTTTATGCCTATTTAATCGGGTTGCGAAATCAAAAAAAGAAAAGACCCGTCACAAAGACAGGTCCCCTTTTGTTTAAGGATTAGTTGACCACAAACCGGCAGTTTTGATGAAAATGCGCGGATGTAATTTCAATTGAGCAACCATATATTCTGCAAGATCCTCAGGCTGCATGACTTTTTCCGGATTGCCGTCTGTCAGATTTAATTCAATAGACATGTCGCTTGCAACCGTACTCGGAGTCATTGCGCTGACACGGATATTGTGTTTTCTGACTTCCTGCATGAGAGATTCGGTCAGACCGAGAACGGCAAATTTAGAAGCGCTGTACGCACTTGTCGCCGCGGCGCCTCTTTGGCCCGCCGTAGAAGAAATATTAATGATATCTCCTGATTTTCTCTCAATCATTTCAGGAAGAACGGCGCGTGTCACGTGGTATACACCCATTACATTAACTTGAATGATGTCTTCCCACTCTTCAGGCGTAAGATCCAAAAATCCGCCGAATTTGCTGATTCCGGCATTGTTAATCAGGATGTCAACCTCACCGAGTTCTTCTTTAATAGAGGAGACGGCTTGTTCAACCTCTTTTTGGTTTTTTACATCGGCAGCAGCGAATGATGCCTTTACACCAAGGGCTTTCACTTCTTCCGCAACCTTTTCGACATTTGCTTCTGTACGGCCGATTAAACCGATATTGACTCCTTCTTTGGCTAAAGCGATAGCGGCGGCGCGGCCGATTCCTCTGCCCGCACCCGTGATTAGAGCCGTTTTGTTTTGTAAGCTTTCCATGTCTTTCACCCTTTCTGAATGTCCTTATGTACGATTTCACATTATAAGCAGAAAAAAAACAATTAGCAAATAAAATGATTCAACACGATCCGTAAAGGGTATCAACTGAAAAAAAGGAGTGAAAAGCAGATGATCATCATTTTGTATATCAGTGCTGCCGTTGCGGCTGCCGCGTTAATTTATGCAGCCGTATCCGCCGTGCATTTTAAAAGAAACACAGCGCCTGATATAAAGAAGATTAACGCCGCGACAGCGTCTATGCAGACGTCCGTTGAAGAAATCAAAACAGAAACCCGTTTGTTATCACAAAAGCAGAAAGAACTGCAGGAAGACTTTCTTACTAAAAAAACAGCCGTGCAAACGACGGCAGCCGAAGTTAAAGGAACGCCTCACGTGCTGAAAATGCTCTGGAACGCCGGTAAAAGCGGTTTATGAGCCTGCATGTCATCCGACGTTTTTGATGACACTAAGAGAAACTGGCGGATTCAAGGAGGCATAACATGATTTGCGATCGTGAGCGGCTTGCGCATTTTTTGCAGCAGCTTAAAGCATTATCATCTTCGGGAGGATTTACAAAATCGGATTTGCTGACTCCGGAGTTCCATTTAGCCAAGGACGGAGATCTGGATATGTATTATTCGCCTCATAATGAGGATATCAACCCACATGCTGCGGTTGTCATCTCCGGAATTACACCCGGTTTTTTTCAGATGCAGCGGGCTTACAAAGCAGCGGCACAGCTTTTAAAAAACGGCGAATCTCTTGAGGTGATAGCATATGAGACAAAAAAAGCGGCCGGACTTTCCGGTTCCATGAGGCAGCACATCATCGAAATGCTTAATGAATGCGGTCTGCCGGCCGCGCTTCACGTTGAGGATTCATCCCGGTTTTTTGATTCAAAACGGGAGCTGCTTCATACGACATCCGTTATCAAACACCCTGTTTTTTATAAACAGAAAAACTATACGGGACACCGGCCGGCCATCAGCAGATCAGCTCTTCTCAGCCGTTACGCGCTGACATGTTTTCCGGATGAAATAGAAATGATGAAAAAAGACATTCTGCTTATCCCTCTCGGAAAAGCAGCAGAATCAGCCTGCCGCACGCTGAAGAAGAACGGCAGAATGGGCCATGCGGTCATTCTGGAAGGCTTCCCGCATCCGTCCGGAGCAAACGGACATCGTTTCAAACAATTTCACGAAAACCAACAATCGTTACGTGAACAAATTCAGCGGTTTGCCGGGTTTCTTCAGCAGCCGTAAAAAAACGCCCCGAATTTTCGGGGCGCTGCTGTTAAGAAGCGTATTCAGGCAATGCTTTATCGTGTTTTGCCGTTTTCTCTTCAGGTATTTTGATTTGATTTGTCAAGATTGCACTTACGAAATAGAGCGCTGCGAAAATCCATACAACGCCTTGTGCGCCGACAAGCCCGATGAACGCCCAGGCAAGCGCGGGGCCGACAAATGCCGACAGGCCCGCAGCCAGATTTAACACAGACATGGCGGCACCTTTATTGCTGCCGGCCGCCGTCGGCACGATAGCCCCGATCGGAACGAACCCGGCGAGGAGCCCTCCCCATATAAAACCGACAATGCTGACGAAAAGCAAGTTCCCATGTGATACAACAGGAGCATAATATAATAAAAGAGTAAAAATGCCGCAGCCCACTCCTCCGAACCACATGACGGTCTTTTTCCAGCCGAAGGCATCGCCGACTGCGCCGAATATTAAGTTAAAGACGATATTTCCGAGAAAGATCGTTCCCCAAATTTGCAGCCATACATTTGTAGAAATGCCGTGCTGCGCCATATGCATCGGGAGGAATACCGGAAATCCGTATGTTCCGATGCTGTTAATGATCCGAATGATCCCCCCAGAGAGCACGCGCGGATTTTCAGCAAGGATGGTGATTCCCTTCATTAATTCCTGCGCCTTTTCCCGCTTATCTGCCTTTTTCTTTTCAAAGCGGTCCCTATTTAAAATCAAAGCAAAAAACGCGCCGAGGCATACCCAGAAAATTGAACTCCACAGCGTATTCAAATAGCCGAAGGATTTGATAGCCCAGCTTGAATACCAAGCACCGAATACAAACATCCCGCAGCAATATGCAATCCAGAACCAGCCGACCGCCGTACTGAGCCTGTTTTTCGGCGAACGGTAAATCACCCATGTCAAAAATGAATAGGCAAACAGCGGGTAACCCAGCCCTTTAATAAAATACGTGACATACATCACCGGCAAATTAAGATTCTCAAATCCGTATGCGATAAACGCGGCTGTTCCGATGACGTAAAACAACAGCCCCATAAACATCGTCCGCTTTGCGCCGAAGGCTTCGAGGCAGACCCCTGAAAACCACGACGCCACAGCAAGAGAAATACCGTAAACCGTAAACAGGGATGCTGATTGCTGTACCGTCAAGCCGTTTTCAACTAAAAACGGGCTGAGCCAGCCTTGTTCAAGGCCGTCCCCCATCATAAACAGCACGACCCCTAAAAATCCCCAGGCGAGCTGTTTTGGAATTCCTATTTTATTAAGCATTTTTGTTCCTCCTCAGCAATCTTTCATGTTGTCATCTCATCCCCAAGTCAGGCTTTCACCGCCGGTTGAAAATGAGTAAATAATTTTTGCGTATGTTTCCATTCTTCATATAGGAAGAGATCCGTCTGATCCGCTTCCGGCTCAATTATCTTTGTGCGGGTCGAAAGCTCTGCTTTCACACCGAGAGCTTCGTTGCAAATCATCACCGCTCCCATTGCGGATGCCTGGCTGAACCCCTCTCTCTTGTAGATTTTCTTTTGAAGAAGGTTAGCAAGAAACTGCGTCAAAGCATCACTTTGGAAACCGCCGCCGCACACCTTCACATAATCTTGTGAAAAGGAAGCCGCCTCTGTTAACGCCTCATAGTTCCATTTGATTGAAAAAGCGATTTCCAGCAGTGCGGCTTTAACAAAATGGGCTCTGCTTAAGTTTTGGGACAGCGGAGCGTCAAATATAAATCCGCCTTTTGCCAGTGCGTTTTTCTCAGGCGATAAATAGGAGCCTAACGCAGATATACAAGCATGATCATGTTTCGGCAGACTTGCGATTTCCCGTTCCATGACGCTGTAGGATTCATTCGGATAAAAAATGGATTTTAATTTTTGATAATTGAGTCCTGTTACACCCGGATTCGTTTCAAGAAGCCATTGACCTTCTTCTGTATGGCAATTCAGCCATGCATTCTCTAAACTTTCGGTTCCGGTCTCCGCTGTTATCTTTGTAATCGGCGTCGTTGTGCCGGATACGATGACGATATCTCCCGGCTTTGCATCTGCACTTTTGATGGCAAGCTGTGTGTCTCCCCCGCCTGCAATCACAGGCACTCTTTCAGAAAGACCGAGCACCGCCGCTTTCTTAAACGTTAACATTCCGACAACCGTCCCAGATCGGACGAGTGAAGGAAGAATGGCAGAAGGCACACCGAAGATGTTGCATAATTTCTCTGACCACGCCTTTTTCCTTACGTCAAACAGCAGTGTTTCAGCAGCCTGTGACGGTTCATAGCTTAAAATTCCGCTCAGCTCAAATGTCACCCAGTCACTGATGCTTGTGATGCACTTCACTTCTTTCCATAAAGACGGCTGTCTGGCTTTTAATCCGACAAATTTCATGGCGGAAAATAAAGCGCTCGGAAGACGTCCGGTTTGCTGATGCACTTCTTCTTCTGCCTCAATCCCGCCTTCCCATTCACGCCCTCTGTTATCAATGTTGGGCAGACCGAGAAATGCCTTTTTATCTTTATTGATCAAAACGATTCCCTGCCTCTGGCTTGTTGAGGTGATTCCGATTAATGTAATATGAGGGCTCTTGGCAATAGCCTTTCTTGCCATAGCGCTGATTTGCGTCCATAACCCTTCCGGTGAGAAATATCGTCCGTCCGGATAAAGCGGATCCGTCACATATTCGATGTCTTCCCTTTCAAGCGCGGTCACTTCGCCGCCGGCAGTCACGACCGCGACTCGCGCATTCCCAGTCCCGATGTCAAATACAAGGTAGCCTTTTTGTTCAGCCATTACAGCCTCCTCCTTCCGTTTCAAGTTCTCTTTTGTTATAAAGTTCACGTATTGTATAGGTTTGATCTTGTTTCCATTTGAAAAGCGCTTCATTTAAAATCTTCACATGATGATCTTCCACTTCAAATGTTGCGCCCGCTAAATGGGGAGTCGCTAACACATTCGGCAAAGAGATCAATTCATAATCAGAAGATTCAGGCGGTTCATGATAAAACACGTCAAGGATCGCTCCCTTAATCCGCCGTTCTTTCAGCACCCGCAGCAGCTCTTCCCTGTCTGTAACCGCCGCTCTTGACGTATTGACAAAAACAGCTTCCTGTTTCATCAATTGAAAGTGCCGGGCGCCGATAAGGCCGATGGTTTCTTCTGTGCGCGGCAAGTGAACGGAAACAATATCACTTTCAGAAAATACCCGTTCAATCGTCGTTTTTTCATACTCCCGGTTTTCATGACGGACAAATGGATCATAGTAAAGCACTTTGCAATCAAAAGCGGCCAATAGCCGGGCGATTCTCTGTCCGACAGCGCCGAAACCGATAAGGCCGACTGTTTTCCCCGTCAGCTCATTTCCTCTGAATTTGACGTAAGCCTGCAAATAATCACCATTCCACTTCCCGTCCTTCAGCCACTGATGGGAAGAATACGTATGACGCAAAAATGAAATCACATTTCCGATAAACATTTCAGCAACGGCCTGGGCATTGCGGGCCGGTGTAAAGAAAACGGGGATTTTTCTTTTAGTCGCCGCCGCAATATCCACATTAGACGGCATTCCTCTGCAGACACCGATAAAAGCGGAATCCGGCAATATGTCAATAACACGCTCAGACACCTCATCAAGTTCGGTAATAAGCCCCGACGCGTTTGTCTCTTGAATCATTCGGATCAATTCATCTTCCCGATAGGCCCGGCCGTGCTTCTTCCACGGCCGGTGCACAGTCCGGCCGAACAGCTCAGTCAGCTCCTTCAGCCCCTCGTCGTGATATGGCGCGGTAATTAAAACCGTCATGGTACAAAACATCCTTTTCACATAAATTTTTCCATAAAAAAATCTCTTTCCTCAAAGAAGGAAAGAGATTCATATACCGTCTTTATCCGCTTGAAGCGCACAAATATGTATAGACCATTCTTTCCTATCTTTCAAGCATACGCTTGCTGGAATTGGCACAATAAATGTTGCCGAGGTTTCATAGGGCCAGTCCCTCCACCTCTCTGGATAGAAAATAAAATGATGAAATTGTCAGGCTGTTTAAAAGAATAAACTCATCATAGAAAAGTCTTTCCATGATGTCAACACTTTTTTCTGAATTGACGTTCGATTTTGAAATGTTATAATGCTTACAATATAAACAAAGAGGAGAAATGGGCTATGAATTCTGCTGCAACACAGCCGAACGGGGTCTTTAAGTCGGTGTGCTCCCTAGACTGTCCCGATCAATGCGGCTTGCTTGTGACAAAAAAAGACGGAAAAATCGTTAACATTCAGGGAGACCCCGATCACCCGGTCACATCAGGGAATATTTGCAACAAAGTCAGACACATGGCTGAGCGTATTTATGATGAGAAGCGCGTAACCGTTCCGTTAAAACGGATCGGTAAAAAAGGTGAAGCCGCGTTTGCGCCTATTTCCTGGGAGGAAGCGATCAATACGATCAGTTCGCGCTGGAAAGAGCTTATTGCCGAAGAAGGAGCGGAAAGCATTCTTCCGTACAGCTTTTACGGCAATATGGGAAAACTGGCGGCAGAGGGAATGGACCGCCGTTTTTTCCATCGTCTCGGAGCGAGTCATCTCGAACGGACGATCTGCAGCAAAGCCGGATCTGAAGGCTATAACTATACAATGGGTGAAGGAGCGGGTACTGATCCGGAGGAGACCATACATGCAAAGCTCTTTATTTTTTGGGGGATCAATGCCGTCAGCACGAATATGCACCAAATCATGATTGCTCAAAAAGCCCGGAAAAAAGGGGCTAAAATTGTCGTTATCGATGTACATAAGAATCAAACCGGCCGGCTTGCCGATTGGTTTATTCCCATTCGCCCCGGCACAGATGCCGCACTCGCCCTCGGTATCATGCATGTCTTATTCGACGAAAACCTTCACGATGAAGCATTTCTCACAGAATACACCGAAGGCAGTGAAGAATTAAAAGCGCATGTTAAACACTATGATCCGGAAACGGTTTCTGCTATTACAGGCGTTAAAGCCGACGATATCAGACGCCTTGCGAGAATGTACGGGGAAACCTCCCCTTCCCTTATCAGGATTGGAAACGGCATTCAGCACCATGACAATGGCGGAATGATCGTCCGCACCGTCGCCTGCCTTCCGGCTGTTACAGGACAGTGGCTCAACACCGGAGGAGGCGCAATCAAGCACAACAGCGCGGTATTAAACTATAACAGACAAGCGCTCCAGCGGCCTGATCTGCTTTACGGCCGGAAGCCGCGATCATTTAATATGAACAGGCTCGGAAGCGTTCTTTTAGAAACAAAACCGCCCGTGCGCTCCCTGTTTATTTACGGTACGAATCCCGCAGTGGTTGCGCCGGAAGCGAATAAAGTCAGAAAAGGCCTGCTGCGGGAGGATTTATTTACAGTCGTTCACGATTTATTTTTAACGGAAACCGCCAAATATGCGGATATCGTGCTCCCTGCTTCATCCGCTTTTGAAAACACGGATTTTTACACGTCTTACTGGCATCATTTTATTCAGCTGCAAAAACCGGTGATCGAACCCTACGGGGACAGCAAATCGAATACGGAAGTGTTCCGTCTGCTTGCCGGAGCAATGGGATTTACCGAGCAGGAGCTTCAGGATTCCGATGAAGAATTAATCAGACAGGCGCTGGACTTTCCCGACAATCCGTATATCGAGGATATTGATTACGAAGCGCTCTCACGCCATTCCTTCATGAAAGCCAAACGGAAAAAACCGCTTTTTCCGGGAAAGCTCAAGACACCGAGCGGAAGAATTGAATTATATTCGGAAAAGATGAAACAGGACGGTTATCCGGCGCTGCCGACACACATCCCTCTTGAGAGCGATGACGATTTTCCGCTTTTATTTGTCCCGGGACCGAATCATAATTTTTTAAATTCGACATTTTCAAATAACGAAAAACACGTAAAACTGGAAAAAGCGCCAAAACTTTTTATTCATACAGAAGATGCTGTACGCCGGAACATAGAAGACGGAGAAACCGTTAGAGTTTGGAATCACCGCGGAGAGTGCGAATTGACTGTTTCGGTCGGCGAACAGGTGCTTCCCGGCGTTGCGGTGAGCCAAGGTCTTTGGGCCGATATGGATGATAAAAAACAGCTCGTCAATTCACTCACGCCCGATCGGCTGGCGGATATGGGCGGAGGCGCTGTTTTCTTCTCCGGAAAGGTGCAGGTGGAAAAGCTCAGCAATCAAAACCGTCCGCAATAAACGCCCGGCGGTTTTGCTGAAGGCTGAATCCTTCGGCCGGCTTCACCGTATAAAAAATGATAACGTTTATTGGAGGTTTGGATATATGACATTCCGCATATCACGAGAAACGGAAAGCGGTATGTGCAGAAGACGGCATTAAGAGGATGGCTGACTTCCATGCTGGAAAAAGAATAACAGCTGCTATGAAAAGCGGGAAGAGTTTTTCTCTTCCCGTTCATTAAGATTTGCCGCCCTGCCTCTCTTCAACCCCAAACATACGACAGATATCGTTCTTACGTAACGAAACATCCCCTTCTTTAGATTTCAAATAAAACCCTTTCATATATAACCGTATGACTTCCTCATATGTAAGCTCATGACGAAGGAGCGCCATTAAACGCCCGTCTTTTTCATCTTGTTTATTGAACCATTCATACCGTTATGACCAGTTCACTTTCTGCATGTCAAACACCTTCTCACTTTGAATTAATGCCCTTTTCGCATTTATTATACTTATTTCCCCTTTTGTAAACACTCCGACTGCCTGTAACATTTTTGAAAACAGCCGTACCCGTCCCTATTAGTCACCATGTTGACTTATTTCCCTTTGTGATGTATATTGTAATTGTCAACATGGTGACAATTTAGTTGGGAGATAATTTATGGATATTAAATTACTAATGAAGGAACTGCATTTTATGCAACAAAGTTACGCATCATTATTTTCGGTTGTCAATAAGGTGCAGACTCGGGGGGACGAATACTTAGAAATGTTGACTTCCCGACAGCACATGACTCTTATTGCTATTGCCCATTTACCGACGGAAGATACCACACTTATGAATATCGCTAAAAAGCTGGGCACAACAAAACAAACCGCTAACAAATTAATTTCAAGCCTCGCGAAAAAAGGATATGTTCACACGGTGCCAAGCAAACTGGATAAACGTGCAATCAATATTGAGATTACCCCTGAAGGAAAAAAAGCGTTAATTTCCTGTTCAGAAAGATCCACCTATTTTTTAGCGGATATGTTTCATGAGTTCACAACTGAAGAAGTTGAAACATTCTGGAGGCTATTGCAAAAACTTTATCGTTTTGATGGTGAAGAACAGGATGGTTTTGAAGAAAAAGCACATTTGAAAGTTGAAGACCAGGCACGATTCATCTCAGATGACTATGAAGAAAAAATCATGGCTGAATTTTCAAAACGGAGATATGGGAGTGCAGACGATGAATAATATGCTTTATCGAAAAGTAAAAGAAACAGAGGATAAGATGAAGGAAAAATGCTATGAGCTGAAAGATAAAATTGATCAATTTATTTCTCATGCTAAATATAAAATTCATAGCAACCGTAAACTGGACCGAGCCGGCAATTATATATCAATTGCCATTGGACTCTTTATCCTAACTGCCTCATGGCTGACCGGAACACAATGGCTGCTTTGGATAGGCGCGGCGAGTATTTTGAGTAATGCCTGTTTGCTCATTATAAAGCCTGTTAAAAATTGAAAATCTGAAAAAAGCTCTCTAAAAGAGAGCTTTCTTTTATTAATCGTCCCAGTCCTCATCTTCTTCCCAGTTTTCTTTCATCTCATGAAGTCTTTCATAAAAGAACTTTATAAGGCAGAATTAAGTTCTTTATAGCCACCGAATTCACTCCAAATAACAACTGGACATTCTCCTTCCCGTTACTTTAAGTACATTTATTCACAAAGTAATCTTTTTTACAGGTCATTTAGTGGTAGCCCAGGAAAATGCGAATTTACAACGTTAATCAAATTTAAACATAAAAAGTCGAATTCCCTGTCCTTTAAGGAAAACGACTTCTTCAAGTAAATCCCCATTAACCTTTTTTTGGGGACGATTTGTAATCTCTGCGCAGTGAAATTATACCTGTGCTAGCCCGCCATCTACGAACAATTCAACACCCGTCAAGTAACTGCTTTCGTCTGAAGCAAGGAAAGATACAGCGTTTGCTACTTCTTCAGGTGTCCCAACTTTTCCAGCTGGAACAGTATTTCTGCTATTTTCCATTACTTCTTCAAGTGCATCACCAAAAAGCTCATCGTAGGCAGGTGTAAGAATAGCTCCTGGACTAACCACATTTACACGGATTTCAGTATCTTTTAGGTCAAGAATCCAGTTGCGAACTAGTGCTCTTAATGCTGCTTTAGATGCTCCATATACACTAAACGCTGGGTTGCCAATTGATCCAGCAGTAGAGCCCGTTACAATAATAGAACCTACTTTGTCCGGGAATAGTGATAACGCTTTTTGAACAGTAAAGATGGTTCCTTTAACGTTAATGCCGAACGTTCTATCAACCTGCTCTTCAGTAATTTCACCTAATGGAAGGAAGCTGCCGGTGCCCGCATTAGCAAAAAGAATGTCCAACTTACCTTTTTCCTGCTTTATCATGTCATATAGTTTGTCTAAGTCTTCAAGCTTAGAAATATCACCTTGAACACCGGTTACGTTCTTGCCAATTTGGTTAACAGCTTTATCAAGTTCGTTTTGTCTACGTCCCGTGATATAAACATATGCACCTTCGTTTACAAATTTTTGTGCTGCAGCAAGACCAATCCCACTTGTTCCACCCGTTACAAGCGCTATTTTACCTTCAAATTTACCCATACTTAACACTCCTTTAGAATTAATTTTATTTTATGTCTAGTACCTTTAAGTACTTGAAGAACAACTTACAAGATATAGTATCCTTCAGTAAGCACATTATCGGAAGTACCCACTTTTTTGTGATATAGTAACTAAAAAGTAATAAATGTGGAATGGAGAGCTTTAGACATGAAAAAATTTAGCTGTGGGTTTGAAGTGACAAAGGAAGTTATTGGCGGAAAATGGAAAGGTCTTGTATTATACTTTTTAATGAATGGACCAAAGAGAACGAGTGAATTAAAGCGCATTATCCCAAATATAACTCAGAAAATGCTGATTCAAACACTTAGAGAGCTTGAAGCCAGTGGACTTGTGAGCAGAAAGATGTATAATCAAGTACCGCCGAAGGTTGAATATTCATCCACTGAACTTGGAGAATCTCTTAAACCTATCTTGCAGGAGCTCTGTCAATGGGGAGGCCATTATGCGGAGCAAGAGTATGCAGAAGGTGAATATGAAATTGTACAGCCAGAACAACTAAGTTAGGATTGATGCAGCTGCTGAAGCAAATGCTAAACAACTTCAATACCATCACCTGACAGATGAAGAACAGTCAGAAATAAATGAGATATTCAATTTTGAAAGTGAAGTTCTAATAAGAAGTGTCATGGACTATATTCAGGAGAACTTTGATGAAATTCAAAAAAGAGCTGTTTCAAATGTTAAAGAGAAGGTTCAGAAACTTAGCAAAAAGATAAATGAAGACATCAGTAATAACATTTAATGCCTATATGGTCTCTTCGCATGTATTTTTTACACAAAAAGACCCGGATTTTAATTCCAGGTCACACTTACACCTTGTATTCACTTTATTTTCAGTACGTTTTGATTGATATAACAACGTTTTTGACAGCTCATAATAATGGATTTGGGGTCACACTCAGGTCACACTTCGGGTCACAATTTGCTCAAATTCCCTCTTGCATTTCTCGAACTGCTTTATTCAAGATCATAGAATTTGAACAAAACCTTACACCAAGTAGTCATGGTGATCGGCAAAACAAAGCCAGATATAACATATATTAAAAAATCTCTTGCATTTCCACATCCGGCATGCTATATTCATATAGCGATGAGCTGAATTGTGTAAGCCGATGCACATGCCCTTGCGGCACACACGAATGTGGCGTGTGGTGTATCGCCTCAATACGCAAAAGACGTTTGCTTCTGCAAACGTCTTTTTTTATTATCCGATTTTCGTTCCGTTCGGTACTGTCTGCTCTGGCGTAAGCAGGACAACGTCTCCTTTTTCCGGGATGCCGCCGAGAACGAGAACTTCCGACTTAAATCCGGCGATCCGCCGCGGCGGAAAGTTGACAATAGCGGTAACCTGCCTGCCCGTCAGATCATCCGGTTCGTACCGTTTTGTAATCTGGGCGCTTGATTGTTTCATGCCGATCTCTTCGCCGAAATCTATTGTCATCTTAATAGCCGGCACCTTTGCTTCCGGGAATACTTCCGCTTTTACGACCGTTCCTATTCTGAGATCGAGCTTGATAAAATCTTCGATGACTGCCATATCAAAAACTCCTTTTTTACAATCATGATATCAAAAAAAGACGCAGTTTATTTAACCGATTTTCAGGATTATTTATCAGATTGAAAGGTGTTTCGGAAGACGCGCGGCGTTATTCCCTTATGTCTGACAAACCATCTGGTAAAGGAAGACAAATTTTGAAAGCCGACCTCCTGACTGATGTCTGTCAGCCGGCATTTTGTTTCAATAAGCATTTGTTCCGTTTTCTTCATACGGAGCTCAGCAATATAAGCTTGCGGGCTTTTCCCCGTCTGCTTTTTAAACCAGTCGGAATAATACGCCGGGTGGTAATGTTCCATTGCGGCAAGCTCTTTAATTGAAAAAGTCTTTGAGAGATTTCGGCGGATATACGCAATTGAATCATTCGTACGGTTTTCTTGTATCTTTTCAGCAATATATTCTGCAAGCAGACTCAATGAATGAGCCGACTGCTGCTTTGTCTCTTCTGTCAGCAGAAACCGAATCGATGTCCAAAAAGAATCAAGCTTATTCAGAACGCCGGGATCAAATGAACCTTTGAAAAAATATGCCGGTATGTCGAGAACGAGACATTCGTTTCGCTCCAAAGAACGGAACCGATGTTCATGCCCGGGCGGAATATACAGCATTTGATCAGGTTTTAATCTGATTTCACGCCTTTCTGTCTCCAAGTCAAGCTGTCCTTCGAGCGGAAAGAGCATTTGGCAGTATGTGTGTGCATGAGAATCAAAAATATGTGAATAGGTGCGCCGCTCACAGATGATATGTTGTAATGAATCCATTTGTCCCTCCTTTTACATGATGCGTTTTTTTTATTTAGTTTACATAATAATATTATTGTTCCCTCATCTGTAAACCTCTTAGGAAAGCAACAACTGCAAACTTCCGACTTTCTTTAATTGATTCGGTTAATTCAAATGCACTCTGTTTTCTCAACACGGCAAATCCGTGAAGAAGGCTCCTCAGTCCTCTCGCAGCATGAATCGCAGTGTCAGACTGTGCATAACCGTTAGCTGTCAGCTGCTTGACAACAAGCTCTACAAGCAGGCTTGACAGATTCTCAATCCGGCCGTCTTTTATCTTTTGAAATGTTGCGTCATATAATCCGGGATTGGCTTCTGCGAAATTGATATAGGCATCGGCAAGAGCGAGCAAAGCAGTTTCACCCGTCAGTCCTTCTGAAGAGGCCGCCATTTTTTCATATAACATAGTTAAACCGGAGACAGCCAGCTCTGTTTTAATTCCTTGAAGGCCATTGACAAAATTGTAAAGGGAAGGCGGTTTTACGTTTAAGGACTTTGCAACGGCCGCAAGCGTCACTTCGTTCAGCCCTTTTTCGTCAGCGATACCTGCTGCGGCTCTCAATATCATGTCAAGGCTCATTCCGACTCTCGGTGACATTATGATCGGCCTCCCGGCAGGCTTCGTTCAGCTTCCTCAGCAGCCTCAGCCATCATTTCAACGGGATTGCAGAGAACATTTCCATGTCCGGCGGCCAGACTGCTTGGTTGATGAGCGATAAGCGTTCTTGCTGTTTTTACAGCTTCTTCTTTATTCCACGTAGCAAAAGCCGGAAACGGAAATTTCCATTTCAGCTTCCCTGAAACAGCAAGGCCGCCCCGTACTTGAAAGGCATCTCCGACGATCAGCATATCATTTCTCATATCTTTAAAAGCGAGGCTTCCCGGCGTATGACCGGGAGCGGGAATGACAAGTAAAGATCCGATCCGCTCGCCGCCTTTCAGCAGGCGATCAGGTTCGGTCTGAACATTTTTCGGCACTCCCCCCTTTATCGGCGTTTGTGCTTCATGCTCAAATAAAGAAGTGTCACCTTTCAGCAAGAAAGAATCCCGCTCAGAAATACAGACGGAAGCATCCGGAAATTCCGCAGCTAATGAGTCAAGCGAACCGATGTGATCCCCGTGCGCGTGGGTGAGTAATATGTCATTCAGCGGCTTCCCAAGCTGCCGCAATGCTTGTTTGATTCCTTTATGACTGTTAGGCAGTCCGGCGTCAATCAGGGTTACTCCTTCTTCTTCTTCGACCAAATAACAATTCACCGGGAAAAGCGCTGGAAAAAAAGTCAGCTGCCAAACCCTTCCGTATTGTAAGATTCTCATCAACATCCCCCTAAAACTAATATCATTAGTTTTATTATAACTAATGCCGTTAGTTTATCAAGCGTTTTCTGTCTAAATCCTGAAAAAGGCGCGGGCGCTTCTCTCATGCCAAAAAAAGAAACGCGCATACTGTGATAAAAGATGCTTTCAGCCTGCGAATAAATCAGACTACTAAAACCAGCCGGATAAGCATACACTACTCAACGGAGGGGGAGTTCCACATCATGCATATCACACTTCAAAGCATCTGCCCTGTCTTAATGATTGCCTTTTTTCTGTATAAAAAGGTGAAACGGTCCGTCGGCTTTCAGCCTTTGAAACCCCGCTGGCTTTACACAAGAATGATTTTATTTTCATTGCTGGCCGCCGCTCTGGCGTTTTTCAGCATCACACACCCGGCTTTATACGGGTATCTTATATTCGGCACTTTTTGCGGCTGGCTTCTGGTCCTGTTTGCCAAACGGAACATTTCTTTTGAAGAACGCCGCGGAAAAATGTATTTTCGCACTCACCTGTGGATTGAACTTATTCTATTAACGTTATTCCTATCGAGATTTGTTTATCGCGTTATTGAAATATACCGGGTCACAGCGGACTTTACCCATCCGGAGGCATACAGCCAAACGGTCGGGGCTGATCCGCTGACCATCAGTATCTTTTATTTCATCGCAGTTTATTACAGCGGCTTCTCTTTTTATGTTTTAAAAACGAGCAGAGACCAAACCAATAACAGTCAGTACGGCTGACATCCCTGTCTAAAAAGCAGGGATGTTTTTTAATCGTGCCGCGTATGGTGAATCATTTGCTGAAGCACATCTAACACATGTTCATCCTCAGGTGAATAATAGATGGATGTTCCTTCTCTGCGTGATTTGACGAGGCGCAGATTTTTAAGAAAACGCAGCTGATGAGAAACGGTAGACTGCAGCAAATTCAGCTTTTCTGCGATATCATTTACCGCGTGTTCACCCTGTGACAGCAAATGGAGAATTCTGATTCTGGTCGGATCAGACAGCGCCTTAAAAGTCTGGGCAACCAAAAATAAAGTTTCCTCATCTAAATCGACAGCGGGGTCATTCGTGTTTCCGGATTCGTGAAATTCAGTCATATACCTCACCCTTCTTTTCTCAAGTAGCCCAATTATACCAAATGTCAATTGATGCAGGTACATCCTGCGCCTGACAAAAGAACCGTTATTTTAAATTTATGTTTCAAATACGGGTTTCCGCTTGGTTTCGCGCATTCATCTGTGTCATAATGAAAAAGTCATAATGCTCCTGAAATTGAGGGTGAAACACAGTGGAGAAAAAGAAAAAAGGCTGTTTCGCTGCCGCGGGTCTTATGATGATATGTGTTTTTGTCATGGTTTCCTTCTTCCTCATTCTGTTATTTTCAAATAATGAATGGCTCAAAAGTCTTCCGTTTGATGTCAAACCGATCGTGCTTGAACGGCTGACAGATTACAAACCGCTTGTTGAAGACGAGCTGGATGAAAAAGGACTCACCAAATATACATCGCTTGTACTCGGCATGATATATCAGGAGTCAAAAGGAAGAGGAAATGATCCCATGCAGTCTTCAGAATCTCTGGGTTTAAAGCGAAATGAGATTAAAAACCCTCAAACCAGTATCAAACAGGGAATCAAACAATTCACTCTCATGTACCAAACAGGCAAGAAAAAAGGCGTAGACTTGGATACGATTATACAAAGCTACAACATGGGAGCCGGCTATATTGATTTTGTGGCTGAACATGGAGGATCGCATACTGAGGAACTGGCAAAACAATACTCCGAGCAGCAGGTCAAAAAGAATCCGAAACTTTACACTTGCGGAGGGAACAAAGACAATTTCCGTTATCCCTACTGCTATGGTGATTACACGTACGCAGAAAAAGTAAAAGCAAAAACAAAAACCGTTGAACAATCCTTAAATGTAACAACACTTGAAACGCTTGAAGAGTAAAAGGCGCCCTGATGAGNCGCCTTTTTCAATCAATAGAAAAAAGCCGCGCAGAGCACGGCTTTTTTTAATAATACGGTGAGATCATTAAGTATACAATGACACCCGTCAGACTGACATACAGCCAGAGCGGCATCGTCCATCTCGCGATTTTTTTGTGGCGCTCCACTTGCATGCTGAATCCTCTGATCAGCGTAAACAGCGCAAGCGGCACGATAACGGCGGAAAGACAGATGTGCGTAATCAAAATAAAGAAATAAATCCCCCGAATGATGCCGTGGCCGCCGAATAAAGTATTCTCAGCTATCGAGTGGTACACGACATAGCAGATCAAAAACAGCAGAGTCGTCGTAAACGCCGCCAAAATAAAGCGTTTATGCGCTTGAATATTTTTTTGCTTAATCATAAAGAGCGCTGCCAGCAAAAAGATAAAAGTAAAGCTGTTAAAAATGGCATTTAACATCGGCAGAATATGAATATTGGCAATGCTGACCTGTCCCGATTTCGGCATAAAAAACAGCACCGCAATTAACCCGTTGATCAAAACGGTCAATGTCAGCACGATACCGGTATAACTTTTAGGTTTGTTTTCTGTCTGATTCATCTTATGACCTCTCTCAATTTTACTGACTATCCAAATGGTATGAGAATTCAGCTTTGATGTCAACGGTTTCGTCCGCTTCGTCAGAAATTAGACAAACTTAAGCCCTAAAAAGACCGGGTGTTTGAGACCCGGCCTTTCGTCATATTATGCTTCCTTCAACAGTTCTTCTATCACCTTATGTTCGTTTTCATTCAACAGATTTTTTGGAATGATCCGATCTATCGGTTTATTCATATGCTGATCGAGAATATCGGCTGTTTCTTTGTCCCCTGCGATTACGAGACGCTCCCATTGGTGTGAAGCGGCCTTTTGATCAAGGTTTGAAGCCAATCGTTTATACAGCCTGTTTTGGTTTTCTTCGACATGGGCTTTGGCAGCGTCTTCGTCCATCGATGCGGAGCTTCCGCTTACATCCTGCGGTTTCCACGATTCATTGATGACGTCGTATTGATAATGCTCCACCCCTTCAATTTTTCCGAGTACGGTTTCTATGATCTTCACTTCATTCTGCTGGGTGAGAATAAAAGCCGTGCTCGGAAATTGTTCACGGAGAAGTTCTAATTGATCAAGGACAGCCGTTTCTTCCCAATAAAATCGTGTTTCGACAGGCACCTGCAATTCAATCGTCTCCCAGATGCCGCCTTCTCCCGATGCAAAAAATACGAGACTTCGCGGCATCTCTTTACCAAGCCCATCGATATATTGATAGACGCGTTCCATGATGCGGACGAGAGATTTTTCTTCTTCCGGATCACTTACAGACAGATACTCTTTTAATCTCCGAAAACCGGTTTTCAAGGCGATTTTCCACTCTCCCCCCTGCTGATCCGGATTTCTCATATCCGTATTTACATATAAGGAAAGCATTTTATCAGGAGATTCCGTCATTACGTACTTCAATTTGCCGATGAGTGAGTCAATTGCCATTATAGATTCCTCCTTTTTCCGCTGCTCACTGTTCCTTTCCCTATCCGCACCGCCTTAAAAACGTCAATCCACATATAAACGGCAGACTTTTCTAAAAAAGTTTTTGCAAAACCCATTTACAAACCAAGACATCATTTACTACAATGGATACTTGTGTTTGACTAAGACTTTTACGCTGTGAAAGGAGTATGATTTTGTTTACTGCAGAAGAAAGAGATCAGAAAGAGCTGGAAAAAGAGCTTCATAAACTTGAATTTCAGATTTTCAGAATGCGGGAAAATCTGATAGATGTATCAAAAGACGCGCGAGTGCTTGGTATTGATCAATCGAACAATGACGATTGGATCATTGTTTCCTCGATTGATGATGGCCAAACATGTAAGATTATGCTGACTGATTGTGAATCAGCCTACCGGGGAAGAGGCTGTTTTTCACTGATCGCCTCTTATTATGATAATGCCATTCATATCGGGGACATTAAAGGGCCGCCGAACCACGGCTACGGCTCGATCTGCATGAAATTTTTAAAACATATCGCCAGAGAGCAGAATATCCCGAAAGTGACGGGCGACATCGCTAAGCGTGATTGGGATCATGTCGACCGGCTCGTTCATTTTTATGAAAAG
Organism: Bacillus sp. JK62; assembly: GCF_053663455.1. Classification (NCBI taxonomy): domain Bacteria; kingdom Bacillati; phylum Bacillota; class Bacilli; order Caryophanales; family Bacillaceae; genus Bacillus; species Bacillus sp. JK62. The sequence continues at coordinate 139,483 of NZ_JBSJQA010000006.1, read as the reverse complement.
CATCAATTTGATGTCTGGATTGACAATGATACGCAATCAGGCGGCATTAAATGGGTCGACCTGTAAAAAATGATAGATAAACCCTCGTTAATATGGTGTAATAGATTAAACCATTTAAGGAGGGTTTTTTTTTGTATCCGGAAAAATTGAAAAAAGGCGACGGCATTCGTATTGTGTCTCCGGCCACAAGCATGTCCGCTATGTCAGATGAAAATATAAATGCCGCGAAGACAAAATTGGAGGAGCTGGGCTTTTGTGTCTCTTTTTCAGAGAATGCAAAAGAAATAAATGAATTTCATTCATCATCGATTGAATCGCGTGTACGGGATCTGCACGAAGCTTTCGCTGATCCTGACATCAAAGCGATTTTGACGACACTCGGCGGGTTCCAATCAAATCAGCTGCTCCGCTATCTTGATTATGAAAACATCAAGCGGCATCCGAAAATCCTTTGCGGCTATTCAGATATTACCGCTCTCGGCCATGCCATATATCAAAAAACCGGCCTTATTACATATTCCGGTCCCCATTTTTCTTCATTTGCCATGAAAAAAGGGCTGGACTATACGATTGACTCTTTCTTGGCCTGCTGTGCTTCTGACAACCCGTATGAGGTAAAACCTTCATCCGAGTGGAGTGATGATAAATGGTATTTGAACCAGGAGGACAGACGTTTTTATCGGAATCCGGGACCGCTCGTTATTCAACCCGGATATGCGGAAGGAACACTGATCGGAGGAAATCTATGCACGCTGAATCTTCTGCAGGGCACGGAATACTTTCCGGAGATGGAACAAGTGATTCTGTTTATAGAAGATGATCATATGTCGGACATTCATATGTTTGACCGGGATTTGCAGTCACTCATCCATCTTCCCGCTTTTTCAGCCGTGAAGGGAATTGTCATCGGACGTTTCCAGCATGCTTCAAATGTGTCTGAGGAGGCTCTGCGTACCGTCATCCGTACAAAAGAAGAACTGTCATCCATGCCTGTTATCGCAAATGCTGATTTCGGCCATACCTCCCCTTTGATGACATTCCCGATCGGAGGAACATGCAGGATAGAAGCCGGCTCAGAAGGCGGACGGATATGGATTGATCGGCATTAATACATAAAGACGGGAAAACCGCCCCGTCTTTTTATTTTGACGCCTTATGCCGCGGCGTGCGCGGAGCGATCATAATTCGTCCGCCAGCCGCTGCCGTCACCCATACGGAAGCTCCTTCATAAAAACGGCTGATCTCTTCATTATATACGGCGTGTGTCAGTTCACGTTTATCATTCGTTCCGTCTTGGTTTTTTACGTTTAAAATAAGTACAAGCTCGTGCCTGCCATTCTTCATCACGCCAGTACTTCTCACCTTTTCAATAACGGCTGGCCTTCCTCTCCCTCTGTCAAGCGCCTGAAACAGCCTGACAGCAGGCATAGACAGTCCGATAACGAGCACAATGACGAAAGCGGTGCATATACCTGCTTGAAACACTGGTGATTCTGTGAAGGCATTCCATAAACATATAAATTCCGGCACCATCAGATTCATCATCCCTTCAGATTCCGTTTTCACATCCATTCCTTATTATATTAGAGAAACGCTTTTTCTTTTTCCGCATATAACGATTATATACAGTCAAAAAAGGGAAGAAAAAAAGAACACAAAGCATTTCGCCTTGTGTTCTTCATCTCTATATGAAACTAGTCTAATACTTTAACATTTACAGTTCTGACGCCCCAGTTGTTAGCGTCACTTTTCTTTGCAACAAATACGTCAATTTTATTTCCTTTAATTGCGCCGCCTGTATCTGCTGCTGTTGCCACTCCGTAACCTTCAACATAAACCTTAGAGCCAAGCGGAATGACACTAGGGTCTACCGCGATGACTTTTGCATCAGGGTTTTTGTTTAAGTCAACACCGGTTGCCGTTACACCGGAAATGCCGCCGTCGTTAGCAGAGTAAGCAGTTGCAGTCATTGTCAGCTGCTTTTTAGGCTCTTGTTGGTTTGTATTTGATTGAACAGGCTGCTGTTTTGCTTCGACAGCCTTCGCTTCTTGTTTAGGTTGTTGTTGTTCTTGAACAGGTTCTTGTTTAGGCTGCTCGTTTTTGACAGCTTCCTGTTTCGGCTGTTCTGTCTCAGCAGCTGGTTTTTGTTCAGTTTGCGGCTGGCTGGCTTCTTGAGCCGGCTGTGCAGCCTGAGCCTGACCTTTCACATTTAACGTTGTGCCTGCGTAAATTATATCTGATTGCAAGTTATTCAAGCTTTTCAGATTGCCGACTGATGTTCCGAATTTCTGAGCAATTTTCCAGAGGCTGTCGCCCTGCTTCACTGTGTACTGCCCAGATGTGGTTGTTTCTACTGAAGAAATAGTCAGTTTCTCTCCTTCAATAATTAAATCAGAAGATAACTGATTCCATTCTTTTAAGTCCTTTAGGTTCACTCCGTTTTTTTGCGAGATCCCCCAGAGCGTGTCACCCTTTTGCACCGTGATTTCTTTAGCAGAAGCGTGAGCTCCAAATGCAGTTGTTGAAATTGCTGCAACTGCGACAAAGGACATAATCGTCTTCTTCATAAGTAAATCCTCCCTTGTTAGCTTTTTATTGGCGGCTAACAGGTGATATCGTAACATATGAAAATGTCAGTTCAATAACAAAACGATTTGAATTAGATTACAGTTCCTTTACATGAAACATTTCTCTCGCTTGGTAAGTCTTGCTGAAACCTTGATACAGCAAGGGTTTTCAAGCTTCTGATTTTTCCGGCGCCAATGAAAAACACAATGTGCAAATTTCTAAAAAAACTTTTTTTCACTCTGTTTCTCTTACATAATTTCGGATTTCTTCTAAAAAAACCGCTCCGTATTTCAATCTTTTTTGTTCCCCGACCCCTTTTACGGAAAGAAGATCCTGATCTGTTTTCGGAAGTTTCGCCGACATTTCTTTTAACGTCTGATCTGAGAACACGACAAATGGAGGCACACCCTGTTCAGCTGCAATCTCTTTGCGGAGACGCCGGAGAAGCTCAAATAATTCGTCATTTTCGGTAACTGCGGCGGCCTGTAAGGCTTCTTTTCTCGCGACTGCGCTTTTTCCAAGCAGAACGTCCCTGCCTTTTTGGGTGACCATAAGCGTCGGAAATGTGCCGTCCGCCATTCTGATATATTCATCTGAAATAAGGAATTCGATAAAATCACTGATTTCCGCTGCGGATTGATGCTTCATAATGCCGTAAGTGGACAGACTGCTGAAGCCGTTTTCCAGCACTTTTTTATTTTTAGACCCGCTAAGCACCTGCGCCACCATCGTTTTTCCGAAGCGCTCATTCATTCTGATGATGCATGACAATACCATCTGCGCTTCTTTTGTGACGTCATGGGCGGTCCTTGTATCAGTGCAATTGCCGCATGCTTCGCAAGCTTCCGCCTCATTCTCGCCGAAATACTTCAGAATAAACCGCTGCAGGCAATCTTCCGTATGACAGTAATCCACCATCTGTCTCAGTTTTTTGAGATCCTGCTTTTGTTTTTCTTCTCCGGCGGCCGATTGGTCTATTAAAAAACGCTGCACCATAATATCCTGCGGCGAAAACAAGAGCACACACTCGCTGTTAAGGCCGTCGCGCCCGGCCCGTCCGGCTTCCTGGTAATAGCTCTCCATATCTTTCGGGATCTGCGCGTGTAAAACAAACCTGATGTTGCTCTTATCGATTCCCATTCCGAAAGCGGACGTAGCTACCATCACTTGTATCTGATCGTTAAGAAAACGCTCCTGCTGGTCTTTTCTGTCATCATCCGCCAATCCGCCGTGATAACGGCCGGCATTGATGCCGCTGCGTTTTAATTTCTCATATAAACGGTCGGTTTCTTTTCTTGTCGCTGTATATATAATGCCGGCTTCGTGTTTATTTTTTTCGAGGTACCGCTCGATAAACCGGTCTTTGTTTTCGCCCTTTACTACTTTAAACGTTAAATTCTCTCTGGCAAAACCGGTATATACAGTTTGTTCTTTCTTAATATGAAGCTGCTTGCAGATGTCATCATGAACCTCAGGCGTAGCCGTCGCCGTTAAGGCGATGATGACGGGCGGTTCTTTTAATTCATTAAAAAGGATTTCGATATTCCGGTAACTCGGCCTGAAATCATGTCCCCATTGCGATATACAGTGAGCTTCGTCAATGGCGACAAGAGGAACCGTAATATTCTGCAGGATGTGAATGAATTCAGAAGAAGTCAAACGCTCCGGTGTGATGTAAAAGAGCCGGTAAGCCCCTTGTTTCAAACCGGTCAGGCGCTCATGAATGTCACGGCTTGTCTGGGTGCTGTTAATATAAGCTGCCGCGACACCCGCTTCTTCAAGCGCGTCCACTTGATCTTTCATTAAAGAAATAAGAGGGGAAATAACGATTGTGGTTCCTTCAAACAGCAGTGCGGGAATCTGATAGCAGATTGATTTTCCGCCCCCCGTCGGCATAATGCAGACCGTGTTTTTTCTCTCCTCTGCAACTGATTGTATCGCCTGCTTTTGGCCCGCGCGAAGACTGTCGTAGCCAAAATAATGCGCCAGAAGGGATTGGGCTTTATCCAGCATATGTTGTAAAACCTCACTTTGTCTTTGATTCTTTCATTTTATCATAATGATAAAGTACGCTGCCCAAGGGCAATTCAAAATAAAAAGCCATCTCCGCAAGGGAAATGGCTTTCGCTACGTATGCCGTACGCAAGTAAGAAAGTTTTAAACCACCACTCCTCAAAGTGGGTGTTTGCAGAAGCGTTCCTGTCGTCCTCTGCAATGGAGGCATGACATTCCGGCTTCGATATAAAACTCCCTATTACAGCTTAAAGGTTAAAACTTAATTAACAATACGAACAATGTAGCTTCTCTTATATCCTACACCATCAGTCGTATTTTGGCAAGAGGGTTAATTCTTTTACAGAAAACCTTTTTTCTTTGTAAAAAATGCTTTATTCTACATAAAAATTGTTTTTTCGACAAAATATCAATATATCAATATAAGATCAGATCGAAAGCTTCCGCCAGTTTCTTCTATAATAGAAAAAACTCTCACACCCTGTAGGGGCGCAAGAGTTATGGCAATTAGAATTTTTCAGCCAGATCTTTCGCTTCTTGCAGTCCTTTTTCAATGATCGCTTGAGCGTTATCCGGTGCAGCATTATGGCCTTCAACGACAACAGTGTGAAGATCTTGGACACCCCAGAAACCGAGAACGGTTTTCATGAAGTTTAATGACATTTCAAGAGATGCCATCGGTCCTTCAGAATATACGCCGCCGCGTGCGTTTAAGAGCGCTACTTTTTTATCTCCCATCAGACCTTTAGGGCCTTCAGGCGTGTATGTGAAAGTAACCCCTGCGCGAGACAGGTAATCAACATAAGTATGAAGCACAGCAGGCACTGTGAAGTTCCAAAGCGGGAATGCAAACACGACTTTGTCAGCTTTGACGAATTGATTTAAGTAAATGTCAGCAGTTGACGCTTGTTTTTTCTCTTCGTCTGTCATTTCAATTCCTTTTGAAGCTTTGAATGTTCCGTTAATCATATCTCTTCCGAGGTAAGGAAGGTTTTCTTTATGAAGATCAAGTTCGATCACTTCATCATTCGGATTGTTTTCTTTATAAGCAGCCAGAAACGCTTCGTATAATTTTACGGACACGCCTTCTTCAGCCGTACGGTCACTTGATTTTACAAATAATACTTGAGACATTCTAAATTCCTCCCGGTAATCTTTTAATATTTACTTACAAATAGTATGTTACTTTCTTTTTTATATAAAGTCAATGATTTTATTTCGATTCTGAGATTTTTTATGGAATAAAAAAACAGGTACATATGAATGTACCTGCTGCTATTATTGTGAATCCTGCTCGCGATCCAGGATTTCGTAAGTTTGTGAGCTTTTTTGATCAACGGTTTCTTTATTTGAGAGGTCTTTCACCTGCTCGTGAAATTCCCTTTCATATGACGGAGCGTCTGTTTTCACATCCCCTTCTGTTTCTCGCTGCGCTTCGACGGTCATTCTGGCGTACGGAACGGCTTCAAGTCTTTCATAAGGAATTTCTTTTCCCGTTTTCTCACAAATCCCGTATGTTCCTTTATCCATTCGTTCAAGCGCGGCGTTCACCTCATCTAAAAGATTCTGATCGACACCGTCCAGCGTCTGATTCGTGACCCTGTCCAAATAAATGCTTCCGTGATCAGCTAAGTGATTATCTACTCCGTTCGACAATTCTCCTGTGTCTTCGCTCATTGAATGATTTTCTTTTGATTCTCCCTGAAGACTTTCCTTTAAATCGATTAATTTATGATAAAGGCTGTCCTGCTGTTCTTTTGATAATGACATATTCATCATCTCCTTTTTCGTCTGTATTCTTCGCTGCATCTGTTAATACATACCCTCGAAAAAGGAGGATGAAACAATGGGGGTCAATGCTTTCTCCCCCTGATGGTGACATTGGGTGTCTGCTGCTTTGTCTGTCTTTTTTCTTTCGCAGCATCATTTTGCGGGTTGTCCCGACTTTCTTCAGCGCAGGCTTGTTTGAGCCTGTGCGCCGGTGTATGGTAAGTGGCGCCGATATTCAGCATACCGCTCAGCTCTTCTATACTCAGCTGTTCAAAATCAATATTGTATTCAATCTTGTCCACTTTGACGTGCTCAATATGGACATATGTTTTTTCCCCTTCAACCGTTTGCGGCTCAAAATGACACTTATCCTGAAGGTCATCAAGCTGTTGTTCCACTTTCTTAAGCCGGTCTAATTCTTCTTCACACACTTTTTTGAAAATCTCTTTCATTATTTTTTTCAAAGAAAATCACTTCTTTCCCCGTCACTCTTGGAAAGTTCTATGCGTCCCGTATTGCGAATATATAAACATGATATACAAAAAGGAGGCGAATCATGATGTTTTTTCCGTCCGTTATCAACTTTGAGTATATAAAAATGAACGGAATCAGCGGCGGAGCGGCTTTTAACACCGGCTCTTCCGTTATGGTGAGAAACACAGCAGCCAATAAAAGAAATGAAGGGTACGGTGAACAAAACGGTGATTGCACCGTTGTCGCCATCCCTATCATGAGTATCGATGATTCAGATCTGATAGATGGCACAGCGAACAAGATCAGCCTTCGATAATGATCTGGCTTGCATCCCCCAGATGTTTAGCAATCGATATATATAAAATCCCGTCTTTGAATACCGCCTGCATTCCCTTCGTACCATGAGCGGAATGCGGAAGATCGAGTTTTTTTTCAAAATCGCCGTATTTTCCGGTCTTCTGTTTAAAATCCTGTTCATTGAAAAAGGATTTTCTCGTGCCTTTTACGACAATATATTCTCCATAGGACAAAAGCTGAACATCTTGTTTCCGGTAGCCGGGCAGATACAGCAAAAATTGGAGCTCATCATGGGTTTCCACAATATCTATAAGAGGAAAAGCCTCCTCATTTCTTCTCATTTGCCCATCTCCCTGTTGAAAGGGAAAATGAGAATGGCCGTTTTGAAATGATTTCAGTTGTTCATCATCAAAAACGTTTTTCCAAAAGTCGCCGCCGGACATGTTTTGCGCCATTTCCATCCATTGCTTCATCTTATCGAAATCCATTTTTATCGCCCCCTGTCTAAGCATACGGTCATAACAGCCGGCATACACCTGTATTAAAGGAGGTTTGCCTGTGGTTCAACCAACTCCATATATCAATATTAATATTTTCATGTTGAAAATTAATTCCTTTGAAAATGCTTCAGCGGTGAATGTCGGACAAAATTTACTGGCGGAATGGCAGAATTCTGATAAAAAGAATCAGGGATACGGACAGAACTTCGGAGATGCAAGCGGCTTCATCGGCACGAACGGCAAAGTGGATGACCGGGATCAAATTGATTCTCCATCAACCTTTGAGTCTGCATGCGACAAAATCCCTGCCGGAAAAGGAGGCCCATTATGATGTTTTCGCCGGTTTTGGTAAATGTAGGAGGCTTTAAAGTAAATGCAGTCGACCGCGGTTCTTCCATTACGATCGGGCCGTATCAGCAGATCGATTATTTTTTATCCAATAAGATCAACTACGGATTCGGTGAAGAAAATGGTGATTTGGCGCCGATTTATATCCCCATCAGTTCTATCGCTGATCCGGATCTCATTGATTCGAACTCCGGAAAAACAAGCATTATATAATAAAAAGGCCATCCGCATGCATTCGGATGGCTTTTATGTGATATTTAACTGCATAAGTATTTTGTTAAGATGGCTTGAACCTCAGTCAAGTCCGTTTCTTTTGCAAATTCCAATTCGAAAGTTTTTCCCCTTGTCATTAATACAAGCCCGGTATCGGGATCAAACATCCCCGCTTCTTGAATGGCGAAGCTTTCAATTGTTTTATATGGAAGAAATACGCGCACTTTCTTTTTGGAGAACATTTTATTATCAAAGAAAATCACTCGTTTATTCGTAAAGCATATTTGGTCAACCCGCAGTTTATAAATCGTTTCGATCCGTTCTCCCTCAACGAGCAAAGCCTCCAGCTTTTTTGTGTCGGTTGATCTGCTGACAGAAAAAATTCCCAATGAAGAACCCCACTTTCTGCTTCTATACTATTGTTTTATTACAATCATAAAAAAATAAGTTCTTTATCCCTATATAAGAATACGACATAGAAGGCATTTAAACCATTACGAACAGATTACATTTTTAGAACGTTCATCAAAAAAGCCCTTCGCGAAAGGTGCCGCTGTTATGAAGTAATACGGTTCAACGGAAGAAAAGGTTTCAAGAAAACAGTATTTTTTTCGAAAAGTCAGTTTTTTATTTTCCCCATAAAAAACCGCGGCTTCTCCAATGCCGCGGTTTCAACAAAACATCAACGATCCGTATCTTTAATTGTTCCTTCTTTATAGGTATCTGATATTTGTTCCATCGTCGTGTCGGTGCCTTCTTCAGGTTGCACTTGCTGAAGCTGATCTGATGTTTTATTTTGTTTGTCTTGCTCTGTTTTTTTCATTTTGCAGCCACCCTTTATATGTAGTCTTTTTTAGTATGGCTCAGGCAAAATGGATTCATTCAGCTTTAAACTTCTTCAAAATACTCTTTGTAGAAGCCTCCGACTTTGTTTGTATTGTCTGCAACAAAAATGAATTCTTCTGTTTCATTTTTGACTTCATACTCTTTACCCGGCGTCAGCACATTTTTGACAATGTATTTTTTCGCATCTGTATGTACGCATTTGACCTTTTTGACACTTTCTTTTGTCTGCCAATTATTATGAATCATTTATAAAACTCCTTTTCTTAATCGATAAGCTTATTGTAGCCGTTTTTTCTTGTGAATTGCAATAACGGTTATCGATTGATTTTACCGGGGGTGTTATTATAGAATGACTGTATGCGCTTACTTTGCGCGGACATCAAGATGCTCAAAACAGACCATAAAAAAATTTCGGGAGGTTTGTTACGAATGAGTTCTTTAACGATGCAGATCACAAAAAGGCTGGAAACATTTTTACAGGGTACGAAGAAACTTTATATTGACGGAAAATTTGTTCCGAGCGCTTCAGGATCAACATTTGTCACACCGAATCCGGCAACCGGAGAAACGCTGATGACGCTTTACGAGGCACAGACAGAAGACATTGACAGTGCAGTGAAAGCGGCACGCAAAGCCTTTGATCACGGCGAATGGCGCACTATGCCGGCCGCTTCCAGAAGCAGGCTGATGTATAAGCTTGCCGATTTAATGGAAGAGCACAAAACGGAACTCGCGCAGCTTGAAACACTTGATAACGGAAAACCGATTAATGAAACGACGAATGGGGATATCCCGCTCGCAATTGAGCATATGCGTTATTATGCCGGGTGGTCTACAAAGATAACCGGACAAACAATTCCGGTCGCCGGTTCATATTTTAATTACACCCGCCATGAGCCTGTCGGCGTCGTGGGGCAGATCATCCCTTGGAACTTCCCGCTCCTTATGGCGATGTGGAAAATGGGCGCCGCCCTTGCCACAGGCTGCACAATCGTTTTGAAACCGGCGGAGCAGACACCGCTGACCGCCCTCTATTTAGCGGAATTAATAGATCAGGCGGGCTTCCCTGACGGCGTCATCAATATTGTCCCAGGGTTCGGCGAGACGGCCGGGGAAGCGCTGACCAACCATGACGATGTTGATAAACTCGCTTTTACCGGCTCTACAGAAATCGGCAAAAAAATCATGGAAAAAGCCGCAAAAAAAATTAAACGCGTGACACTGGAGCTTGGCGGAAAGTCACCTAACATCATTTTGCCTGACGCCAATTTGAAGAAAGCCATTCCGGGCGCTTTAAACGGGGTCATGTTTAATCAGGGGCAGGTATGCTGCGCAGGCTCCCGGGTCTTCATTCACAAAGACAAATATGATGAGGTCGTCAGCGAAATGGTTTCATATGCGAAATCGCTTCAGCAAGGCGCCGGCCTTCACCAAGATACACAAATCGGCCCGCTCGTCAGTCAGGAACAGCATGAGCGCGTGCTTTCATATATTGAAAAAGGAAAAGCGGAAGGAGCCAAAGCTGTCGCGGGCGGCAGCTGCCCGTTTGAAGAAGGGTATTTTGTCTCCCCGACTGTATTTGCGGATGTGGATGACAGCATGACCATCGCAAAAGAAGAAATTTTCGGCCCGGTCTTAGCCGCCATTCCGTATGATACGGTTGATGAAGTCATTGAGCGGGCGAACCGCTCGGAATACGGCCTTGCAGCCGGACTTTGGACTGAAAATGTGAAAAACGCCCATTACATTGCTGACCGTCTCCAAGCCGGCACCGTTTGGGTCAACTGCTACAATGTTTTCGATGCGGCATCTCCTTTCGGCGGCTATAAGCAATCCGGCCTCGGGCGGGAAATGGGCTCTTACGCGCTGAATAATTATACAGAAGTGAAAAGCGTCTGGATCAACCTGGAAGATTGATCCAACAAGAAACTGCTGCCTGTCAGCAGTTTCTTTCTTTTGTCATGCCGTCTTTTACATATGAATATATATGCTTCTGAAGGAGTTGAGCGAGTGTGAGCACAATTCATGAAAACGTCAGAAGCCGCCAAAAGAAAACCATCTCCCTATTAAGAGAAACGCAAAATGCGGACGGCTCATGGTCATTTTGTTTTGAAGGACCGATTTTGACAAACGCCTTTCTGATCCTCCTTCTCACTTCTCTTGGAGACAATGATAAAGAACTGATCGCTGAGCTTGCAGAAGGCATTCGCGCTAAACAGCGCCCGGACGGAACTTTTGCCAACTATCCTGATGACCGGAAAGGAAATGTGACCGCTACTGTACAGGGCTATGCCGGCTTGCTGGCTTCCGGTTTATATAGCCGTTCTGAGGCGCATATGATTCAGGCCGAACGCTTTATCATCTCAAATGGCGGCTTGCGCAACGTACACTTCATGACAAAGTGGATGCTTGCGGCAAACGGCCTATATCCATGGCCCGCGCTGCATCTGCCATTATCTTTCTTAGTCATTCCCCCATCCTTCCCGCTGCATTTTTACCAGTTCAGTACATACGCTCGTATTCATTTTGTACCGATGGCCGTGACGCTTAACAAAAGATTTTCGCTGAAAAATCCCAACGTTCCGTCTCTCGCGCATTTAGATCGGCATATGACTAAAAATCCGTTTACATGGCTTCGTTCCGATCAGGATGAGAACAGAGATCTCTCTTCTCTTTTCGCGCACTGGAAGCGGCTTTTACAGATTCCTGCCGCTTTTCACCAGCTCGGTCTGCGTACGGCCAAAACGTATATGCTTGACCGGATTGAAGAAGACGGCACATTATACAGCTATGCGAGTGCCACTATTTTTATGGTGTACGGCCTGCTCGCTCTCGGTGTATCGCGCCACTCCCCCGTTATCAGAAAAGCGCTTGCCGGCACGAAAGCTTTGCTCACGTCTTGCGGCGATATACCGTACCTGGAAAACTCAACGTCGACCGTTTGGGATACGGCGCTTCTCAGCTATGCGCTTATGAAAAGCGGCATCTCAGATAACGATCAAATGATAACCGGCGCCGCCCGGTTTCTGCGTGAACGGCAGCAGACGAAAGTCGCTGATTGGGCCGTTCACAACCCGCATGCTGAACCGGGAGGATGGGGTTTTTCAAACATTAATACAAATAATCCTGATTGTGATGACACAGCCGCAGTGCTCAAAGCCATTCCGCGAAAACGTTATCCCGCCTCATGGGAACGCGGACTGAGCTGGCTTTTGTCCATGCAAAACAGTGACGGCGGCTTCTCTGCTTTTGAGAAAAATGTCAATCATCCGCTGGTCCGCCTGCTGCCGCTGGAATCGGCTGAGGAAGCTGCCATCGATCCTTCAACAAGCGACTTAACCGGACGGGTGCTGCACTGTTTAGGAGAAGCGGGGCTTTCTTCTGATCACCCTCAGATTGAAAAGGCCGTCCAATGGCTGATCCGCCATCAAGAAGAGGACGGATCGTGGTACGGCAGATGGGGTGTCTGCTATATTTACGGCACATGGGCAGCGCTGACAGGGATGAAGGCTTGCGGCGTGAGCCAAAACCACCCGGCCGTGAAAAAAGCGATCCGCTGGCTGAAGTCCATTCAAAACGAGGACGGAAGCTGGGGAGAATCCTGTAAAAGCGCAGAAGTCAAAACCTATGTTCCGCTTTCTTACGGGACGCTTGTACAGACGGCTTGGGCGGCCGAAGCTTTGCTGCAATACGAAAAACCTCATCATCAAGCCGTCACAAAAGGCATATCCTTTCTTATTGAAAACCGGCATTACGAAGGCGACGCTTTCAGCTATCCGACCGGAATCGGCCTGCCGAAACAGTTTTACATCAGGTATCACAGCTACCCGTATGTGTTTTCTTTGCTTGCGCTCAGCACTTTTATGAAAGTGAGTGAAAAGGAGGAAGAAAAATGAAACGGCACGCTTATCAAACCGAAATGCTGAATTGGTGTGAAACCTTGAAGGAACAAGTCATACAGCAAGGTCGGTTCGATCGCTTCGCGGCACAAATCGACCGGATTTTTCACACCCTTCAGGATGATGGATTAACGGAGGCGGAATGGTACGAACAGGCATCAGCACTTTACCGGGACATTACCGAACCGGATGAGCCGGATGAGCGCAGAGCCTATGTGCCGATCGGCAAGCATGTCCTCCCTAAACTGCCATACAGTTATTCCGCACTGGAACCTTATATTTCAAGAGAGATTATGAAACTCCACCATACAAAACACCATCAGAGCTATGTTGACGGTCTGAATAAAGCAGAACTGGAGCTCAAAAAAGCGAGACAAACGAAACAGTACGACTTAGTGGCGCATTGGGAGCGGCAATTGGCGTTTCACGGTGCCGGCCATTATTTGCACAGTATTTTCTGGTTTTCCATGAATCCAAACGGAAAAAGACGGCCGACGGGTGCGCTCTTTCAAATGATTGATGTGTCATTCGGAAGCTATTCTGCTTTTAAAGAGCAATTTTCTCAAGCGGCGAAAAAAGTCGAAGGAGTCGGCTGGGCTATCCTAGTCTGGGCGCCGCGCGCCGGGCGGCTGGAGATTTTGGCCGCTGAGAAGCATCAGCTCTACAGCCAGTGGGACGTCATTCCTTTGCTTCCGCTGGATGTGTGGGAACACGCTTATTATTTACAATATAAAAACGACCGCGCGGCTTACGTGGATCAATGGTGGAATGTCGTTGATTGGCGGGAGGCGGAGAAACGGTTCGAACAGGCGCACCGCGTGATATGGCCGCTTTATTAAAAAAGCCCCCGTCTTGAACGGGGGCCTGCTTCTTTTGGTCTAAAAAATACCAAGCACGTGCAGAAAAACGATAATAATGGCTACAGGAGCCACATAACGGATTAATAGGAGCCAGACTGCAAACCATTTTCGTTTTATACCGGAACCGCTTTTCAGTTCGTCAAACAGCATCTGTTTCGGAATTTTCAGCGGTACGAAAACGGCAATTAAAAGCGCGCCCAGCGGCATTAAGACATTGCTGACCAGAAAATCCGCAGCGTCAAAAATACTGCGGTGAAAAATAGAAACATCACTCAAAATTCCGTACGACAGCGCCGAAGGAACCCCGACAATAAATATAGCAAGTCCCCCGATCCATGCATACCGCTTCCGTTTTGCCGAATCGCCTTTTGACAAAACAGCAACTAAAATTTCAAGCATTGAAAAAGCCGATGTCAGCGTCGCAAATAAAAACAGCAGCAAAAAAGCGAGTAAAAACACGATGCCCAACGGCATTTGGTTAAAGACTGTCGGCAGCACGTTAAATAAAAGCTGCGGACCTTGATCCGGCTTGAGGCCGAACGCAAATACCGCCGGAAAAATCGCCACTCCCGCCATCACGGCAACAAGGACATTTAATACCGTCACCGATACGGCGGATTGAACAATATTTTCTTCTTTTTCTAAATATGCGCTGTATGTAACCATTACGGACACTCCGACGCTTAACGAGAAAAATGATTGACCCATCGCATATAAAATGGTATTGGCATCCATCGCGCCAAAATCAGGCATGAAGAAAAATTTTAATCCCTTCGCTGCATCATGCAGCGTAACGGAGCGGATCATTAAAAGAATAAACAGAATAAACAGAGCCGGCATCAGCACCTGGCTTACCTTTTCGATGCCGCTGCTCACCCCTTTTGCCACAACTAAAATCGTCAGCACGATAAACAGCAGCTGACCGAAAACCGCTGCATAAGGGTTGGAAATGGTATCGATAAATAACGTATCAAATCCCGAAGAAAGCGATAAACCGCCTGTAAAGCCTTTTATAATGTAGATTAATATCCATCCCCCCACTACGCTGTAGAAGGACAATAGAATAAAACACGTAATGATTCCGAGATATCCGATCCAGTGCCACTTTTTCCCCGGCGCCAGCGCCTTATAGGATTCAACGGCGTTTTTTTGTGTTTTTCTGCCGATAATAAATTCAGCAAGCAAAAGCGGCAGTCCGATTAAAACAGTAAATAAAATAAAAACAAGCAGAAAAGCGCCGCCTCCGCTGGTTCCCGCTACGTAAGGGAACTTCCATATTGCGCCGAGCCCGATTGCAGAGCCGGCCGTAGCTAAAATAAATCCCAGCTTAGATGACCATTGATTAGCTTCTTTCACTTCAGCACTCCCAATTCATTTCAGTATAAAAATCAATTGTAAGAATATATGTCTGAATAGTCAAGAAGATATTAGTTTACATAATAATTTTATCGAAAACTTATATTTAATATTGAATTATTCAGAATATTATTTATAATGGAGTACAGAAAAGTCAGTTATATTTTCTGACTGATTGATTGGATATAAAAGGAGCTGTGTTTATGGAATGGCTGAAAAAAATAAGCGGGTTTGCGGGCCAAACCTTTGGCTTGTGGGTTATCGTCTTTGCCGGTTTGGGATTCGCCTGCCCTGATTTGTTTACTTGGATCAGTTCTTATATGACGATTTTCCTTGGTATTATTATGTTTGGGATGGGGCTTACTCTTCAAGCAGACGATTTTAAAGAATTAATCAGAAAGCCTTGGCATGTCGTGATCGGGGTCGCTGCCCAGTTTACGATTATGCCGCTTACGGCTTTCTGTTTATCAATCGGGCTCCGCCTCCCCGCAGAAATCGCCGCGGGCGTCATTCTGGTCGGATGCTGTCCGGGCGGTACGGCATCAAATGTCATGACGTTTTTGGCGAAAGGCAATACGGCACTTTCTGTTGCGGTCACCACGATCTCAACATTGCTTGCTCCTATTGTAACGCCGGCACTTATTATGCTGTTTGCGAAAGAGTGGCTTCCCGTTTCTTTCGGTTCACTGTTTGTTTCCATTATGCAAGCCGTGCTTTTGCCGATCGTCCTCGGGGTGATTATGAAGCTGTTCTTCAAAAAACAGGTCGGACAAGCCGTGCACGCGCTTCCTCTCGTATCGGTAATCGGCATCGTAGCGATTGTATCCTCTGTCGTCAGTGTAAATCGTGAGCATCTGCTTCAATCCGGACTGCTGATTGTGTCTGTCGTCATCTTACATAACGGAATCGGATATTTGTTAGGATTCCTGACTGCAAAGCTGTTCAGAATGGATTATGCTTCACAAAAAGCGATTGCGATAGAAGTCGGGATGCAAAACTCCGGACTGGGCGCAGCACTTGCGACAGCGCATTTCTCCCCTTTGTCAGCCGTGCCGAGCGCAATTTTCAGCATATGGCACAATCTGTCGGGGTCTGTTCTTGCCACCTACTGGTCTAAGAAAAAAGAGAAAAACAGCGCCGAAGAAGAAACGGCAAAGATTCCGTTTTCATAACTGAACAAGGATAGGCTGCTGCAGCTCCTATCCTTGTTTATTCTGCAGATCACGAAACAGGCGCAAAAGCGCTTTTTTTACATCCCCCTGAAATAAACCTCCATGATAACAAATCAATTGGCGGATATCGTAATCGAGCAGCCGCTGCACAGATCGGACCGCATCATCCATATGTAACGTATAGTCAGGATTAGCAAGTTTCAGCTTTCCGTCTTCAATGACGACCGCATCACCTGCGATCATTGTTTTTTCGGCAGGCAGATAAAGACTGATATGGCCGGGTGTATGACCCGGCGTGGCTACAATCCGAATGCCTCCGCACCAAGGCAGCAGCTCACCGTCAGTAACTGTCCGGTGAACTGGGGCCGATTCGACTGATTGAAGCGAGCGGATGAACTGTTTTGCATAAGGCTTTGCATCCTCTGGCAATGAACTAAACGTTGATTCAGCCTGCTCAAGCCGTAAAGATTTTTTAGAGCCGTCAATATACGGCGCTTCACGCTCATGTACTGTCACGCTGATATCCGGGTGCAAACGGTGTAATGCAGCGAGTGAGCCGATATGATCTATGTCGTGATGCGTTACAATGATTTTTGTCAATGAATGAAGCGACATTCCATGCCGGGCAGCAGCGTGTTGAAGATGGTTTGTAAAACCGGGATATCCGCAGTCAATTAATATCGTGTCATGTTCGTCTTGCAGAAGAACCGGAGTGATTGAATGCAATTCTTCATTATATTCAAACTCGATCTCAAGCGGATAACAGCTTTTCATATAAATTCTCCCCTTCGCTCAATAAAAAAAGTACACTGCTTGTAAGGGCAGTGTACTTTTTGTCTGTCTCAAATTATCCTTCCAGCAGCAGCTGTTCCGGATCTTCAAGCAGGTTTTTAATGGTGACAAGGAACCCGACCGCTTCTTTACCATCTACAATTCTGTGATCATATGATAAAGCGATGTACATCATCGGACGGTTTTCAGAGCGCTCCGCATCAATTGCTACTGGGCGCAGCTGAATTTTGTGCATACCTAAGATCCCGACCTGAGGGCTGTTTAGGATCGGTGTTGACATAAGCGATCCGAATGTACCTCCGTTTGTGATCGTGAAGGAGCCTCCTTGCAGCTCACCTAATGTTAATTTATTGTTTCGCGCTTTCTTCGCAAGTTCGCCGATCTCTCTTTCAATGCCGGCAAACGTCAGGCGGTCAGCGTCACGTACGACTGGGACGACAAGCCCTTCTTCAGCCGCGACAGCGATACCGATGTCATAGAATTTTTTCACGATCAGCTCATCGCCTTGAATTTCAGCGTTAAGGAGCGGGAATTTTTTCAATGCAGCCACGACGGCTTTTGTAAAGAACGACATGAAACCGAGTTTTACATCGTTTTGCTCAAGGAATTGGTCTTTACGGCGTTTTCTTAGATTCATAACGGCCGTCATGTCAACTTCGTTAAATGTAGTCAGCATCGCAGAAGTCTGCTGCACTTCAACCAATCGTTTCGCGATCGTCTGTCTGCGGCGGGACATTTTTTGCACTTCGACAGGTTTGTCAAAGCTTTGCTGTGTTTTTTGAGCCTGCTGTTTCGGCTGTGCCGCAGGTTTTGAAGCCGGTTTTTCATAAGCTTCCACATCTTGTTTGCGCACGCGGCCAAGCGGGTCCCCCGTCGGAATTTGTGATAGATCAATCCCTTTTTCCCTTGCCAGCTTGCGTGCAGCCGGAGACGCTACCGTTCTGGATTTCGCTTCTGATTGTGCTTCCTGGCTGACTTCTTGTGCAGCAGGTTCAGCTTTTGCTTCCTCTTTCGTTTGTTCATTGGCTTGAGCACTTTCTGAAGGGGCGGGTGCAGAACTTTCGCCAGCGCCTTCTGTAATGGTACCGATAATTTCTCCTACTTGGACGGTATCACCCGAATCTTTCAATACCTCTTTTAGAACACCCGATTCTTCTGCTGTCAATTCAACATTTACTTTGTCCGTCTCCAGTTCAAGCAAGTACTCACCCTGTTCTACATAATCACCGGGCTGCTTTAACCATTGGGCTATCGTTCCTTCTGAGATTGATTCTGCTAATTCAGGTACCTTAATTTCCGCCATTTTTACATTTCCCCCTTAGTTTTTGCGAGTCAAGCTATCAGATACAATGCGTTCCTGTTCTTTTTTGTGGACTGTCGGATCTCCTTCTGCGGGACTGGATCGTCTTCTTCGGCCGATGTATTGGACATTTACTCCTTTTGGCGCAATTTCCGTCAGATACGGGCTGATATAACTCCATGCCCCCATGTTCTGCGGCTCTTCCTGAACCCAAACGATCTCTTGCAGGTTCGGCAGTTTGGCGAAAAGCTCCTTCGTATCTTTTGCCGGGAACGGATACAGCTGTTCGATTCTGGCAATATGAAGCCAATCCTTATCGCCTTCCATTTTGTTGAAGTGATCGCTGATATCAATTGACACTTTTCCGCTTGATAATACGACGCGAGTCACTTTTTCGTAAGCGTGGGAAAGACCGGACTGCTCATAGACAGGCTTGAATCGGCTTTCGCTCAGTTCCTGCACTTCAGATACCGTATTCGGGTTGCGCAGCAGGCTCTTCGGCGTCATGATCACAAGCGGACGGATTTCCTCACGAAGCAGCATTTTCGCTTGTCTTCTTAAAATGTGGAAATACTGAGCCGCACTTGTCAGGTTGGCCACTGTCCAGTTGTTTTCCGCCGCCAGCTGCAGGAACCGCTCGACGCGGCCGCTGGAGTGTTCAGGGCCCTGCCCTTCGTAACCGTGAGGCAGCAGCATGACCAGCCCTGATTTTTGTCCCCATTTTGCCCGTCCTGCAGATATGAATTGATCAAAATAGACTTGAGCCGCATTGGCAAAGTCTCCGTACTGCGCCTCCCACAACACAAGCGTTTCAGGCGAATACACGTTGTATCCATATTCAAAGCCGAGAACCGATCCTTCAGAGAGCGGGCTGTTATGCACCGTAAATGAAGAAGCGCAGTCGTCTAAGTGATGGAGAGCAACAAATTCTTCTCCTGTTTCGCTGTCATGCAGCACAAGGTTTCTTTGAGCGAACGTTCCGCGCTCTGAATCCTGTCCGGTCAGCCGGATCGGCGTGCCGTCTTTCAAAATGGAAGCAAACGCAAGCGATTCAGCCAATGACCATTCAACTTTACGGTCATCATCAAACGCTTTTGCACGTCTTTCCAGGATTCTTTTCAGCTTGCCGAACACGTTAAAGGATTCCGGCCAGTTGATAAGTTCGCCGTTCAGCTTGCGGAGAACATCAAAATCAATGGCTGTGTCAACGTCTGGAAAACCGTTGGACACCGGCTCCGGCAATTCAATTTCCCGTACGGCGTCTTCTTTTTTGGCGGGCACCTTTTTATAGGCGTCTTCAATTCGTTTTGTCACTGCCATTTCGATGTTTTGCGCTTTTTCCTCGCTGATCAGTCCTTCACTTACGAGTTTTTCCGCAAAGATCCGCTTGACAGTCGGGTGTTTTCTGACGGCATCATACAGCATCGGCTGTGTCGTTGACGGCTCATCCATTTCATTGTGGCCGTATCGTCTGTACCCGATTAAATCGATTAAGAAATCTTTATTGAACCGCTTCCGGTATTCAACCGCAAATTTAACGGCTGACAGGCATGCTTCCGGATCATCCGCGTTGACGTGAACGATCGGAATTTCATAGCCCTTCGCCAAATCACTGGCATATTTCGTAGATCGTGATTCATCGCTTTCAGTGGTAAAGCCGATCATATTATTGGCGATGATATGAATGGCCCCGCCGACCTGATAGCCTTTCAGAGAGCTTAAGTTCAGCGTCTCGGCGACAATGCCTTCTCCCGGGAACGCTGCGTCACCGTGAATTAAAATGGCGAGCGATTTTGTTTCATCTTGAACCGGGTACCCCTTTTGCGTTCTTGTTTCCTGTGCCGCCCGCGTGCTTCCTTCAACAATCGGATTGATGAATTCCAAGTGGCTCGGGTTATTTGCAAGCGTAATCCGCGCGCTTTTGGTTTCAGCATCCTGAAGCTGTCTGTCTGCACCGAGGTGATATTTGACATCGCCCGTCCAGCCGTAGCTGATGCCGGTCGATCCTTCAGACGGCACAAGGTCTTTATTCGGCGCGTGCTGGAATTCTGAGAAAATAATTTCATACGGTTTGCCGAGCACATGCGCAAGCACATTTAAACGGCCTCTGTGCGCCATCCCGATATTGACATTGGTTGTGCCCGCTTTCACAGACTGGGCGATAATGTCGTCAAGAACCGGCACAAGCGCGTCTAATCCCTCAATTGAGAAACGCTTCTGACCGACGAATGTCCGGTGTAAAAATTGTTCAAATCCTTCTACTTCCGTCAGTCTTTCTAAAACGGCTGACAGTTTTTCCGGTGAATTTTTCCGGAACAGTTCTCCGGATTCGACCATTTTTGTAATCCATGCGCGCTCTTCGAAATCATGCACATGGTCAAACTCGAAAGAGATGGTTCTTTTATAGGTATTGCGTAAATGCTGGATGGCTTCTAAGCCGTTTGTTATATTGGCAGGTGCGTCTTTACAGATGACAGACGCGGGTATTGCTTTCATTTCTTCTTCTGTAAGCCCGTACTCGGATAACGGAAAGAGCTCGCTCTTTTTCGGATCCTTTCTGAGCGGATTGACGGAAGCGTTCAGATGGCCATAGGTTCGAATATCTTCTGCAAGTTTAACTGCTGCTGCGATCTTTTGAATCAGATCTGCGGTGACGCGTCCCTGTTCCTTTGTTTCCGATGCCTCTTTTATTTGGCTTGGCGGAGCGCCTAGTTCGTCAAACATGTCTTTCAGATCCGGATCAATGCTGTCTGGATCTTCAGCATATTGGTCGTACAGCTCCAGTGCGTAGCCGAGGTTCGGTCCGTAAAAATCTTCCCAATTCATTCTTTGTTTCATATTATTTTGAAACATTTGAATATTACCCCCAACCTAGATAATCAAGTGATCAATTCACTATCTTGAAATAACTTTTGAACGCTGTGCCCAAAATTATGTAATAAAAACGCTTCCAAGGATATTTTACCACTGATTGCGTTTGGATTCTACCTTGATTGTTCACAAAATAGTAAAAAAAACAGATCAATACCGAAAAAATTAAATCATTTTAAAATAAAAAGCGAAAAAGCATAGGAAAAAGCCTATCCTATGCTTTTATGAAGCAGTTTTTTCAAGAGCGGATACAGCACATCGGGCAGCTGATCGACATCCGGAACAAAAATACTGTACTTTCCGTACATATCCTGAATGGTTTTCATCTGGGATTCTTCTATCGCAGTATTGGACAGAAAAACATTTATGACTTCTATCCCTTTTTTTCTCGCTTCGATGACAGCCTCGCTCGTATCGACGATGCCGTTTTGTTCGTATCCGAATGCTGCCGGCTCTCCGTCTGAAAACACAATTAAAAATTTTTGCGCCTCACTCCGCCGCATCAGCTGTTTCGTCATTTGTCTGATGGCGTATCCGTCTCTGTTATCTTCTTCAGGCGCAAGCTGCATGATCAGCGGACCCGCAGCCTGCAGCAGCGACTCTTCAAACGGAATGACGGTATTGAAGAAATTCGGCTGGCTCGTTTCGGTCGCTTCGTTTGTATCCTCCCAAAATCCGACGATTTGGTGAGGGACGGATACTGATTTCAAGGCTTCATGAAAAAGAACGATCCCTCTTTTTGTTTCATCCATTTTGTCAAACATGCTGGCCGAACAATCGACAAGCAATGTAAAAACGGCGTCAATGTCTGAGGACGGGTCCTGCTTTTTATAGAAAAGGCGCGGGTTCCGTTCCGTAAAATAGCGGATGAGTTTGCGATTCAGCCGGCCTGCGTGAAGGTCGGTCCGCGGGAGCGTTTTTTTGTGCTCAAGCGTTTTTTGTATCATCTGCTTCAGGCGTTTTTGATATGATTCTATCGTTTTTGCCTGTTCTTTATAAGACTGCTCCTCTTCGGGAGACGCTTTATGAGGCGTTTGATAAACCGGGAAGGCAAATTTGTTTTCTTTTCCGTCAGCCAGCCCGGCGCCCTCATGTTCATCCTGAATGGATTCAAGCGCTTCCAGTTTGGAGTAATCCTCTCTTTTCGTCTGACGTGAGGAACCTTGAACGGAGCCGAGCGCCTGGTCACCGGCATCGCCTTCTCTGGCCGCGTCTTTCCCAAGATCTGACTTCGCGCCGTGCTCAATATCAAATTGAAGGAAGCTTTTTGACGGCGCTTCGGTTTCCCGGTGCCACGTATTCATTTTCTCTTCAAGGATCTCTTCATCTCCGTCGGAAGACTCAGGGAGCGTGAGATCGTCACTTAATGAAGGCGCTTTTTTTACGCTTTCGAATAAAGGCTCTTCAGCAGCTTTTTCGTAATCAAGTTCCGGCAGAAAAAAGTATGTGTTCAGCATATCTTTCTCAAGCACTTCATCAAGGCCTTCCATGAGGTCTTCCGTTATTGTTGCGATTTGTTCCGTAGAATCCGCCTCATACACCCGGATGAGCTGACGTTCAATATACGGTATCATCATATCAATATTTTCATGCATGGTAGGAATGCCTTCAAGCGGAGACTCAGCCGTCAGCTTGACAAACATCGCGCAATACAAAGCGTCGGTGAAAATGCTCCGTTCTAAATTCAATGTCAGCTGCGTCGTGAAATATTTCCTGTACATCTCCCTCCGCTTCTGAAAAACACGTTTCGTTCCCGGCCGTTCTTTTTTGATCAGCTCTTCAATTCTGATATCCTCAAGCAGCATAAACAGCTGCTTGGCAAAGCTTTGGCGGGTGAAGTGCCGGTGAACGTCATTTAAAAACCCCGCAAATACCCGAAATGAGCTGCTGCGTGTTCCGACAGCGCGCAAATAGACATCGCTTTTCAGGCCGGCTTCCATATCCCCGGCTGATCGGTCTTTCCAAAAGTGGCTCATGTAAATTTTCTTTTCAAAGGGATTGTAGTAAGACTGCACGCCGTATTCCACTTCAACTTCACTGCTTCTGGTCAGTGTTTTGGCCAGATCAGTCAGCATCATGAACAAAAACGAATCAATCGTGCTGTCGTTAAATTTGATAAACTTCATTGTATATCCCTCATTCGAACAGCGTTTCTGCAATATTTCTGACAGCGGCTTTTTCCCTGTCATCGTCAAGTTTTTCCACGATGCCTCTTTCAATCGCCCGTTTCGGCGGGATGTACGCAGCCAAGTCGCACGTATCAATGAGAGCCCTGATGGATGCCGCTTCTTCTGACACTTGTCCGTTATGCGCTTGCGCGATTAAATCAGAAGACAGCGTCATAAAGCGCTCAATTAATTTCTCATCTTTTAAGACAGACTGAGAGGTCAGCACCTGCTTCAGGAGGCTTCCTTTAATATACGGAACATCAATGATGACAAAACGGTTTTTAAGGGCTTCGTTCAGCGGAACGGTGCCGACGTAGCCTTCATTAATCGCGGCGATAACACCGAATCCTTCGCTTGCCTTAATCACTTCTCCTGTAAAGGGATTTGTCATCATTTTTCTGTAATCAAGCACGCCGTTTAGAATCGGAAGGGTTTCAGGCTTTGCCATATTGATTTCGTCAATGTATAAAAAATGTCCCTCATTCATTGCGGTTGTTACAGGTCCGGGAACGAATTCAATTGTCGCCTGCCCCTGTTCATTTTCAATCGTTTTATAGCCGACAAGCGCTTCTGCATCGAGGTCTACGGAGCAGTTGACACTGTGCATCGGTTTATGAAAGTAGTTCGAAAGCGTTTCCGCCAATTTTGTTTTCCCCGAACCCGTCGGTCCTTTTAATAAGATATTTTTTCCCATTGTCAAAGCGATGACGGCATCGAATACAATCGCTTTATCTTCGGCCTCATAGCCTGATGATCCGATTAAATCGTGGAATTCTTGGGAAACGGGATGATTTTGATAAGCCTGCAGTTTGTTTTGTATATCTTCCGGAAGTGATAGGTGCTGTAATTCTGAAGTCATAGGTGATGTTTCCTTTCCATTTGTATTCCATAACCGAGTATACTAAAAAAGCCCTTGTATACTCAATACAAAAGGGCTCATTCCCTGCGGGCGCTTTTTGTCAGGGGAGCGCAGGCGATTCTGGCCCCGGAATTTCCGCTCGGGTTTGTTAAATAATCGTCCGTATGTTCATGAATGACGAACGCGCTTCCGTCCCGGTCGAGCAGGCTGAGTCTGCTCCCTTCTTTTAATGAAGTTTGCGGCGCGTTCATAATGACATCCACTTTACCGTCAGCCCCCACTTCAAGATTGGGGAGATCCCCGGCGTGATGACCCATCGGATTGTTGAAGCCGTGTTCTTTGTTCAAAGGGTTGAACGGACCGCCGGCTGATTCGAAATCAGGTGCCTGACATGTCCCTTTTTCATAAATATGAAATCCGAGAGAAGCGCCGGGCGGCAGATGTCCCGCTGATATATGAATGTCTGACCCTTCATCATCAGATTCCCTCACTTCGATATATCCGATCGTTTTTCCGTTTTGATTGATGAGTCCGGCATGCTCACGGTATGCAGATGCTTCCAATGCGCGGCTTTCCCCATGTTTTTTGGGCGGAACAGGAGCGGGTCTCCCCCCGCAGCCGCAAAGCGTAATTGATGCGAGCATGAGAAAAAGCAAGAGACGATTCATGCTTCCTCCCCCTTATTTTTTTACCCATCAGTCTTGTCAAAACGTGAAAATGGTAAACAAAAAAAAGCCCCGAAAGGCTTTTTTTAAAAATAACTGCGCGCTCCTAAATAAGCTTTTTTCCAATATGGATTGCTTAAGTTTGAAATTTCAACCCCGGAGGAGCTTGCGTGAATAAAGTCTCCTCCGCCTAAATACATTCCCATATGAGAAGGGCCCGCTTTATATGTCGTAAAGAAGACAAAGTCGCCTGCTGACGGCTGGCTGATATGTTTCATCGTATTCCAATATCCGGCCGTGCTCAGACGGGAAACAGAGCTTACCTTATTTAAAAGGTAATAGATGTAACCGCTGCAATCGAAGCCCGCAGGCGTATTGCCTCCCCAGCGGTAAGGCACGCCGACATGTTTTTTCGCCTCGCCTATCATTCTGTCAATCTTTGACCCTGTCACCGGAGGTTCGGGAGTATTTGGCTTGTTTGGCTTTTCCGGTTTGTTATCCGGCTGACGCACAGGATCTTCTGTTTTTCCCGTTCCGTTAATCACAAGAACCTGTCCGATTTGAAGCACATCAGTTGTCAGTTTATTTTTTTCTCTGATGAGCTGAGCGGTGATGCCGAACCGATTAGCAATTTTCCAGAGGGAATCGCCTGCTTTTACTTTGTAAGTGGATGGCTTCTCAGAAGGATTTGAATGAGATGGCGGTGTTGTGCCGCTGTTTCCGTTATGTGAAGAACCTTTGATCTTTAATACTTGATTCGGATACAGCATGTCTGATGTTAATTGATTCAGCTTTTTCAGTTCGGCGATGGTGATGCCGGTTTGATTGGCGATTTTCCACAGCGAGTCACCCGGCTTCACAGTGTAAGTCCCTGATGCGCCTTTATCAGGCTTTGTCTGTCTGCCGCCTCCGTCCGTGCCGCCGGCAGACCCTTTAATTTTCAGTTTTTGGCCCGGATAGATGACATCTGAACTCAAACGGTTCAGGCTTCTCAGTTCAGAAACGCTCATTCTGTATTTTTTTGCGATCACCCATAATGAGTCTCCGTATGTAACTGTGTAGGCACCCGTGCTTGGTTTTCCCTTTTGCCCCTTATGTGTGCCGCTGCCGTCGGGAATGTGCAGCCGCTGTCCTGGATGGAGTATCGTTGATTTCAGTTTATTTTCCGCCTGCAGGGCTGAAATACTTGTATGATATTTTCGGGAAAGCTTCCAAAGAGAGTCGCCGCTTTTTACTTGAATGGTTTTTGCTTCAGCGGGATGCACGGCGAAGGTTGAAGTCATTACTGCAGATACAGCCAGTCCGGCTGCGATTTTTTTCTTCATATAACGAAAAACCTCCTATTTATCATTGCTGAAAGGGACGTCCCTTTTCTTTGGACGCCGCCTGTTATGCAGGATTCATTCAGAAGTCGACATTAATTCCGATTCATTTGGTCTTAGATCATCACCAACGCCACACATTTTACATAAATTGAGAACATTTCACAAAAGACTTTGGAATCATTTTCATAACATGGCTTTTTTCCGCGACATTCCACCTTTCTTGTCTGTTTTTCATACAATTCTCTTTACGGCGTGGAAAATCCTCCCGAAAAACAATCAAAAAAAGCCCGCTTCCTTTAAAGGAAGCGGGTGACGGCTGATTACAGAACCCGGGTCTCGGCAGTTTTCACGTCTTCTGCTATCAATTCCGCTGCACGCTGTGCTCCGCCGGCCGCTTTCAGGGATTCTCCGATTTCAGAAGCTTTTGTCTGATATTCAGGATTTTCGCTCAATTCTTTTATTGCTTCAGTGAGCAGCTCCGCTGTTACATCTTCTTTTTTAAACATCTTGCCCGCGCCCGTGTTTTCCACTTGGCTTCCGACGGCGAACTGATCTGCGCCCATCGGAATGACGATCATCGGAGTTTTGTAGTAAAGCCCTTCGCTCGTACTGTTCATTCCGCCGTGAGTGATAAATAAGTCCGCTCTCTTCAGGATCTCAAGCTGCGGAACATAAGGCTTTACAATGACATTCTCAGGAATTTCATCAAGCTCCGCCGGATCAAGATGTTTGCCGATTGACATGACGGCTTTTCCGTTAAAGTTTCTGACCGCTTTTAAGCATTTATTAAACAATTCCTTCTGATTGTTAAAAATCGTGCCCATTGAAATAAACAGGACTTTTTCTCCTTCAAGCTGGTCAAACGGGAAATCCTGAGCCGCCGGCCTTTCAGTTATGGACGGACCGACAAAGAGATAAGAATCGCCAAACTCTTCTTCTTTCGGCTGAAACGCTCTTGAAGTAAATACGATGGTTTTTCTGCCGTCATTTGAGAAAATATCATACGGCGTTTTAATGTCTGCGCTGAATTCTTCATTGAGCCGGCTGACCGCTTCGGTATAAGCCGGATAATGAGATGATTCCTCTGATACAAGGTTTGTATTTGAAAACACTTCTTTAATAAATGCTTCATTCATTGCAAAAGTCGTGCAAAGTGAATATGCCGGCAGTTTCAGCTTATTTCTCACAAGCCTTCCTGCCAGAAAATGATGATCATACAGGATGTAGTCATAGGACTCATCTTTTACTTCCTCAAGAATACGGAGTGCAGCTTTTTTGGAAGTCTCAATCATTAATAGCAAAAACTCGGTAGCATCCCGCTGTTCATCACCCGTTGCGTTTTTTCCGAATTCATCTTTTCGGAAATCTTCATATTCACGGAATTCCGCTCCGCTTGACGCGATTTTGTTCTCATATTCCTTCACGCCGTAATATACGACATGCTCCCCTTTTGCCTTCAGTTCTTTTACGACGCCTAAAGACGGATTGATATGGCCTTCTCCCGGAAAGCCGATCATCAATACATTTGCCATCTTTCCACTCCCTATTCTTTTAAATTTTATGTATATTTAAACGATAACATCAATACAGAAAAAGGTAAAGATGTTCACTTTATTAATATTAAATAGGTACAATATTCCCATTTTCTTATTATTTCGTATGAAGCGCCCGCGGCGAAACAAGCGGATACAGTCCGCCGTCTTTAGCAAAAGACATTTTTCCCGTTTCTTCTGAAACAACGAGCACGAGTGCATCAGTCACGGCCGAAAGTCCCATCGCGGCCCTGTGGCGCGTCCCGTATTTGAGATCGACATGTTTTGTTGTGAGCGGAAGCAGATTGGCTGCTGATACAACCCGGTTTTCTCTGACCAATACGGCTCCGTCATGAAGCGGATTGCCGGGATAAAAAATACTCTCAATTAAAGCTGAACTGATCTCGGCATGCAGGCTGGTCCCTTTTTGTATCATTCCGTCCAGCGGATCTGCACGTTCAATCACAATCAGCGCTCCGTGCTTTTCTTCCGCCAGATGCTGCACGGCCCTCGCCAGCTCTGTATAGGAAGGCGTAAAATGTTCGATATATGACTGCAGGTAAAACGACGAAGCGACAGCCTGCATTTCCTGAAACGTATGTCCCAGTTCATCTAATTCGCAAAGAAGGCATTGGTCTTTTTCATCCAATGTCCGCAGTATCATTCCGGCATCCTCCGTAATTTGTTTCAAATACGTTTGAACGGCAGCGGTAAACGCGCTTTCCGTCATTTGAGTGTGGCGCATGTCACATCATCTCCTTTCCCTTATTTTCTGCATCGCGCGCATGGATATGCGCCGCTGTGTACACCATAATCATGAAAGGAGGCGCACATCATATGGAATTCGCACGGCTGATGCAATATATCTGCACCTTTTTAGGGGTCATTTCACTTTCATTCATTTATGCCAAGATGTTTAAAAAGCCGAAACCGGACAAAAAAGAGTAGGCCGGCTTTCATTGCTTTTTATACATAAAATGTTATAATTTCTCTCGTTAAAATAAAGAAACGGGGAACCTAAATTGAGAGAAACGAACACGATCGGCCAAAAGGTCAGACAGCTGTTACATATCTTCATTCCGATTTTAATCACGCAGGCGGGCCTTTCCCTGATCACCTTTTTGGATACGGTGATGTCAGGGAAAGTGAGCGCCGCCGATTTAGCCGGTGTTGCAATCGGTTCAAGCCTGTGGACGCCGGTGTATACGGGCCTTGCAGGAATATTAATGGCCGTTACGCCCGTTGTTTCGCAGCTGTTTGGAGCCGGCAGACGAAAGGAAGTGCCGTTTTCCGTCATCCAGGCCGTTTATGTAGCGGCCATTCTCAGTGCGGCGGTTATCCTGATCGGCTTTTTCACCGTTGATATGATCTTGGGACATTTGGGCCTGGAACCTCGTGTCCGGACGATCGCCAAACACTTTTTAGGCTTTTTATCCCTCGGTATTTTTCCTTTGTTTGTGTACGCCGTTTTGCGCTCGTTTATTGACGCACTCGGCAAAACGCGAGTCACGATGCTTATTACGCTTTGCTCATTGCCTATTAATTTTGTTTTAAATTATGTATTTATTTTCGGGAAATTCAACATGCCGGCATTGGGCGGAGTCGGTGCGGGGCTCGCTTCCGCCCTGACTTACTGGTGTATTTGCGCCATCAGCTTTTTTATCGTCTTCAGATTTGAGCCGTTTGCCGGGTACTCTGTATTTCGGAAACTGTACCGTTTTTCTCCGTCTGAATGCAGAAAACTTTTGAAAATCGGTTTGCCTATCGGTTTTGCGGTATTTTTTGAAACGAGCATTTTTGCGGCTGTCACACTTCTAATGAGCCATTTCCGGACGGTGACGATTGCAGCCCACCAGGCGGCAATGAATTTTGCTTCCCTCTTGTATATGCTGCCGCTAAGCGTATCTATGGCCATGACGATTTTAGTCGGCTTTGAAGCAGGCGCAAAGCGCTACAGGGATGCCCGGTCATACAGCTATATCGGCATTGTGATGGCCCTTTGTTTTTCTTTATGCACGGCTGCTTTCATTTTACTGTTCAGGCCGCAAATCGCCGGAATGTATACATCAGATCCGGAGGTGCTCTTGTTGACGCAGCACTTTTTAATCTATGCGCTGTTTTTCCAGCTTTCTGATGCCGTAGCAGCTCCGATACAAGGCGCCCTGAGAGGATATAAGGATGTCAACTATACACTCGGTGCGGCTTTTGTTTCGTATTGGATTATCGGGCTTCCGCTCGGTTACGCAGTCGGCACTTACACGAACCTTGGGGCATACGGCTACTGGATCGGGTTAATTGCAGGACTTGCCGCAGGAGCTGTCGGTTTATTCTTCAGACTGATGAAGCTGCAAAAGCGTTATGTGAAAAAAATGATGATTTTATAAAGGAGGAGCAGCAATGCCAAAACATAAACTGCTGTACGATTATTTAACCGAACGGGCGGAGGACATCAGTCAGACATGGTTTGATACCCTTCATGATACGGATCCTGATTCTGTTTATGCTTCTACTGACCCGGCTGTTCTCACAAATCTGAAAAAACAAAATCTGGCGTTTAATTATCAACTCAATCGGATTTTTTCTGAAGAGAAGGAAGTATATACAGCGGCATTGGAAAAGTGGGCGTTTGAAGCCGCACGGGATAAAGAACATTTAAAAACTCCCATCCATTACATCATTCGCGAGTTTATCAGAGTTCGTGATTTGTATGTCGGCCATGTAAAGCAGTTTACCAGACTTCATTCAGACACCGTGACAGAAGAAGATGCCGAAGATATATTCCATACGCTGATTAAATCGTTTGATGTGGTCATTCATATTTTCATAGAGGAAATGTATAAAAACACAAACATTCAGCTTGAAGCGCAAAAAGAATTGATTACAGAGCTGAGCTCGCCGGTAATTGTGCTTTTTGACAATGTCGGACTGCTGCCGCTGATCGGGGATATTGACACGGCAAGAGCCAAAATGATTTTGGAGAATACGCTGCACCAGTGTTCAGAGAAGCGCATCACGCAGCTGTACATTGATTTATCAGGCGTAGCCATGATTGATACGATGGTTGCCCAACAGCTTTTCACCTTAATTGAATCACTCGGAATGCTCGGCGTGAAAGCGACGTTATCCGGAATCCGGCCTGAAATCGCCCAAACCGCGGTGCAGCTCGGACTGAGTTTTTCAAATTTATCAATACGGTCTTCGCTTGCGGAAGCGATCGCTTCCGATCTGACACAAAAAAAGGGATAAGGCATTTCAGCCTTATCCCTTCTTTTATCAGTCTTTCCACGGATATGTCCAATACACTTCTTCTTCAAACCATGTTTGAAGAACCGGCTCGTTATTTTTAATTTTTTCTTCCAGCTCTCTCAGCATGCCTTCCGTTTGGGTGCGGTGCGCTTTTAAGGCATTCATTTTAATATCGGCAACCTCTTTAATATCAAGAATGACATCAGGCTTGCCGACGGCTTCCTCCCTGTTGCGGGTGATTGCCATGCAAAGCGTGCGCGGGCGGTCCTCTTTTTTCTTTCTGTAAAGCGCTCTGATGACCGCTTCGCCGCATGCATCATGATCCGGATGGACGCCGTGCTCCGGATAGAATGTGACAATCAGACTCGGTTTTACATCGTCGATAATCTCTTCCATCATATCCGCGAGCCACTCGTCATCTTCAAATTCAAGTGTTTTATCACGAAGCCCGAGCATTCTCAGGTCAGTAATGTCCATTGCTTTACATGCGTCAATCAGCTCTTGCTTTCTTAACAGCGGCAGTGTTTCACGGTTCGCGAAAAAGGGATCTCCCATGTTCCGGCCCATTTCGCCAAGCGTTGCGCATGCATACGTAACGGGAATATCTTTTTGTCTGTGTAAAGCAATCAGTCCTGCCACTCCGTATGATTCATCATCAGGGTGAGGCAGGATGACGAGTACATGTTCTTTCATGATTTTCACCCTTTTCTTTAAACTGTAAACGGCTTTTCGCTGATTTGAAGCGAAATCGCCAATTTTCCGCCCGGCAGATGCCCCGCCATTAACAGACGGTCTTCGTCATCTACTGTATACTCAGTCAAACCTTCTGCGTAAATCCAGCCCTCTTCTGTTTTCAAACCGACGCGGTACGGGCCGTTTCCTTTGATTTTCGCCTGATGGTACGTCACTTTTGCATTGCGTATATAGGCTACAACCGTCATGTTTTTCTCATTCAGATGCGCTGAATAAGAACCGGTCGTTGTTTCCAAATGGATATATACAGGACGATCGGCATATCGCTCTAAAGAAGTTTGCACATCTTCTTTTATGATCGCTTTCATAGCTGCTCCCCTCTTTCTTCTTTTAAAAATTGCAAACGCTTCGTATGTAGTTCAACCAATTCATATTTCTCAATCGGCCGCAGCCGGGAATCTACAATTCGCTGCACCGCCAGAGCAAACTTTTCCTCGGGTGACTTCCGGAGCCTCGGATGTGTTCTTTGATCAAGCAGTTCAAGATCAATCGCCTTCTCCGCTTCTTCAAGGGTTGAAGCCGGGAGAGTGCGGTTATTCCACAGTGCCTGATAGGCTTTTGCTATGTCTTTATCAGTGCCCATTGTACAGCTCCTTTACATACTCGTAATGATTATACATAATTTAAGCTATCGCTGGAAAGCGAAAGGCTTAGCGGCTTTTTATCGGCCGCTTCCATTTTATCTGTGAAAATGTAAACAAAAGCAATGCTGCCCATATACAAATGAAGGTAAACGCTTTTTGCCCGGAAAACGGTTCATGATACACAAACACGCCGAGCATAAGGGTAATGGTCGGCGCTATATATTGCAAAATGCCGACTTGATACAGGGGCAGACGCTTTGCCCCCTCTGCAAACAATAACAGCGGCAGGGCCGTAAATACGCCTGCGAAAAATAGGAGCGCCCATGTTCCTGCCCCCAAGGAGCCAAAAGTGCTCCCGTCAGCTGTAAATCCTAAATAAATAAGTGCAGCCGGGGTAATCAAAAGCGTCTCCAGCGTCAGCCCGATCGTGCTGGACATGCGGGTTCTTTTTTTACATAAGCCGTACAGGCCGAAGCTGAATGCAAGCAGCAATGCGATATAAGGAACCGCGCCATATTGAAACGCAGATATGAGCACGGCCGCCCCGGCAATAGAAACGGCTGCTGTTTGCATCTTGTTAAGCTTTTCTTTTAAGAATAGGATGCCCAAAAGAACGGAAACGAGCGGATTAATGTAGTACCCGAGACTTGCTTCAAGCAAAAAGCCGTGATTGACGGCCCATATGTACACAAACCAATTAACGGAAATTAAAACGGAAGCGAAAAAAAGCGCCAGCAGGCCCCCTTCCGATTTCAAAAGACGCAGTTCACGCCATCCGGTTTTCCACTTCTTAAGCACAGTTAAAAGCACACACATGAAAACAAATGACCATAAAATCCGGTGAGCTAAAATGTCCAATGCGGGTATTTGTTCAAGAAGTTTCCAATAGACCGGAAACAGCCCCCACATGGCGAAAGAACAAGCGGTATAAATGATTCCTTTTCTTACGTTATTCCCTTGCACGGCCTTCCCCTTCCTTTCTGTAAACAGATTATATTATATCACGGGAAGCTTCCGGCGGGCATATACTATGTTGTCCGTTAAGAAAGGGTGAGATGCCGTGTTTGATTGGAACAGATATTTTCCCTTCCAAAATCAGTTCTCTAAAGAAACGTTTAAAAATGCTGATCCGAAAGATGTCGAGACATATGTCAACCGAGTGATGGAAAGCGTATTCGGCGCCGGTTATGCCGGACAGTTCCCTTTTCGCGACCCGATGTCCAAAAAGACCGATCCGGTCGAAGCGGAACCGCCCAAGCCGGAAATTGACCTGTTTGAAACATCCGATCATGTTTTTGCGAAAATTCCCGCCGAACAAGAGGAACTCGACCGTATCAGGATTAAGCATACGTCACACAGCCTCGTTGTAGAGAACAGCAGCCTGGGAGAAGGAAAAAAAGAAATCATACTTCCGAGCCTCGTCAAACGGAAAGGAACAAAAGCAGTCTATAAAGACGGGATGATTGAAGTTATGTTTTCAAAACAGGAAGACTACAATCTTTCGGAAGTGGAGATTTTAAGATAAAAAAACGGCCCGCGCGATGCAGGCCGTTTTTTCTTTAATAAAATGGCGGATAACCGCCGGCTCCCGGCCCGAAACCGCCGTATGGGACGCCTCCGTATCCGTAACCGGCGAACCCGTACGGAAAGCGGGGTCTTGTAAAACCTGTGGCAATCACGCCTCCGAGAAGACCGCCTAAAAATCCGCCGAATAAAGGAGCGCCGAACAAAAAAGGACTTCTCGCCGGAAATCCGGCAGGACCGAAATTCCCGCGATACAATGCATGACGAGGGTACATGTTTTTCCTCCTTTATGTCTGCCTATTCTTAAGCGTATTCATAAAATGAGGAAATTGATTGGGCGATTGTAACAACATGTGCCTCTCTTTGATATTGCATTAACGTACAAACATTTTGGTTATAATTTGATTATATTTTGATTAACTGTTATACTTTTTTTACAAGTTGCAACATTATAAAACCGTCAGGGGGAATAAAATATGCCATTACTTCGTTTTGACGTTATTGAAGGCCGGGATGACGCAGCATTAAAAAAATTACTGGATACCGCCCATTACGCCATGGTTAAAGCTTTTGACGTCCCAGTAACGGACCGTTATCAGATCGTTCACCAGCATCGGCCTCATGAGCTTATCATTGAAGATACCGGGCTCGGTTTCAAAAGAAGCAAAGATCTTGTCATCATCAGCATTGTCAGCAAAGCGCGCACCGAACATCAGAAAGAAACGTTATATCAACTGATGGCTGATCAGCTTAAAACAGAATGCGGCATACCACCCGAGGACGTCATGATTTCCATTACAGAAAACGGGAACGCCGATTGGAGCTTCGGGCTCGGTGAGGCTCAGTTTTTAACCGGGAAACTGTAAAAGGCCTCCCCGCTTGTTCTGAATGATTGCAAACTGAATAAAAGAGGGATGTATGTTGGTTAGTGAGTTGTATCCTTGTTTGATATGCGGATTTAAAGGATTAGAGACAAATCCCGTTTATAACGGCGAATATCAAAAAACATTTGATATTTGCCCCTGCTGCGGGTTTGAATTCGGCTACAGTGAGGACCATGACGTAAGCTTAGGGTTTATTGTAACGCCTGATCATTTAATTGAAGCGGCATTTCAGTTATACCGGAAACAGTGGATTGAGGGAGGAATGAAACTATTTTCTCCGAACGATGTTCCGGCGGAATGTAAAAATGATCATTTCCTTACATTCGATGCTTTATTAAAGCAATTAAAAGGCTTGAACCTCAATCTGAACAATTTTGATATTAATGGTTTTTATGACGATTAAACATTATCATTAAGAAAAGGCTGCCTTGGGCAGCCTTTATTATTCATCACATGTGTCGTTGGCAGATCCCCCGGGCTCGCAAAAACTGTCTGCCCATTTTTGCATTTCCTGAAAAACGGCTTGCAGGGCCATGCCTTTATCAGTCAGTTTATAAATGACTTTGACAGGTGTTTCAGGCAGCACCTGACGCTCGACGATTTCATTTTGTTCCAGCTCTTTGAGCCGCTCCGCGAGCATTTTTTGGCTGATTGTCGGTATCGTTTCGGTCATATCTTTAAATCGTTTCGGCCCGTCCATCAGTACATGGATAATGAGGCCGTTCCAGCGCTTTCCCAAAAGAGAAAAAGCGGATTCCATTTTAGGACACATTGTATATCCCACGTGAGTTCATCCCTTCATCTATGAATTGACAAGTTTTTTGTGATCCATTAAAATTAGTTTTCGAGTTACATTTAGTAAGCTTCTAACTTTTCTATTATGATAACACGTTTATCCGAAGGAGGAAACATGATGACATCCGTATTAGACGTTTTAAAGGAACGCGCATCTGTTAAAGAATACGATAAAGACGCGGTCATTACAAAAGAGGAATTGACAGAACTCCTTGAAATCACAACGCAAGCGCCTTCCGCCTGGAACCTTCAGCATTGGCATTTTCAAGTCTTTCACAGTGATGAAGCAAAAGCTGCCCTGCTTCCGGTTGCTTTTAATCAAAAACAGATTATTGATTCATCAGCAGTTATTGCCGTATTAGGCGACTTAAAAGCAAATGAAAATGGTGAAGAAGTTTATGCTGAACTGGCTGAGCAAGGCAATATCACAGAAGAGATTAAACAAACGCTTTTAGGCCAGATTAACGGTGCATACCAAAATGATCAGTTTGCCCGCGATTCAGCATTTTTAAACGCTTCTTTAGCAGCGATGCAGCTGATGCTTGCCGCTAAAGCAAAAGGCTACGACACTTGCGCGATCGGCGGATTCAATAAAGAGCAATTCGTTAAGGAATTCGACGTGAGCGAGCGTTTCGTGCCCGTCATGCTGATTTCAATCGGTAAAGCCGTTAAGCCGGCGCATAAAAGCAACCGGCTGCCTGTATCTAAAGTCTCAACTTGGCTGTAAGATGAAAGAAACCCTTAGTCCGCTTAAGCAGACTAAGGGTTTTTTATAGGAATCGCTCACTGTACCAGGCTCGTGCCTGCTCGGCTTCCTGCTGTGTGAGCTGATGACCGCCCTCCTGCCATTCAAGAGCAACGGATGCATGAGCATCTGTCAGATACTGATAAAGCTCCTCCGATTCTTCTTTTGTACATAGGGGATCGCGTTTTCCCGCACCGATAAACACAGGCAGCCCTTCCATATCAGGCAGCTTCACTCCGCGTATCGGCACCATCGGATGATGCAGAACCGCTCCTTTCAGTACATCTTTATAATGAAACAAAAGACTTGCTGCAATATTGGCGCCGTTTGAATAGCCGGCAGCAATCACGTTTTCTCTGCTGAACCCGTACATTTGCGCCGCTTCATCAATGAAATTCTTTAATTCTTCCGTCCGTTCAATTAAATCTTTCTCGTCAAATACGCCTTCTTTCAGCCGCTTAAAAAAACGGGGCATGCCGTTTTCTGACACTGATCCTCTGACCCCTAGCAGACTTGCGTTCGGATCGATAAAACGTCCGAGCGACAGAAGATCATGTTCATTTCCTCCCGTTCCGTGCAAAAGCAGCAGAACATTTTCTGACGTTCCCTGTTCAAACACATGTTTCATCATCATTCTCCTTTCTCCATTTTGGGCAGAACAGCTGTAATCTGACTGCGATGCTCTTCCAGCCATTCCGGAAGCTTCAGCTCTGTTCCGAGATTTTCAAAGGATTCATCCGTCATAAAGCCCGGTTCATCGGTTGCCATTTCAAATAAAATGCCGCCGCTTTCTCTGAAATAGATTGAAGTAAAGTAAGACCTGTCAAGAATGTCAGATGAAGCAAGATGAGAATCAGCAAGAATGTCCTTCCACTCCGCCTGCTCTTTTTCGCTCGTGCGGAAAGCGACATGATGAACTGTCCCGTAACCGCCGGCACCTGCTTCTTTCGGCGCAAGGTCAACATCTATAATATGTCCGATCCGTGCCTCCGATTGCAGCCTGACAATCTGATTTTCTTCTCCTGTCTTTGAATAACCGAAGCGTTCTATGAGAAATTGAATGGTTGCTTCAGGACGGTACGAGTACAGAAGAACACCTCTCATGCCTGTGATCGCTTCTTTTTCAGTAATGCCCGAAGGAGTCCATTCACTCTGTCCGCTTCTTTCATCTTCCATTATGGCAAGCGGCAGGTCTTCTGTATCATTAAAGAGAAGGACTTGTTCAGACAGCATGATCTGTTCTTTTACAGACAAGCCGTTTTCTTCAAGCCGGCGCTTCCAAAACGCGAGTGCTCCTTTCGGCACGGAAAAATAAATTCTTCCGGCCTGCCCTTTTCCCACGGTTCCCGGGCGGCTTCCCTGAAAAGGAAAAAATGTAATGATCGTGCCCGGCTCTCCGTTTTGGTTGCCGAAATAAAAGTGATAAGTGGCCGGGTCGTCAAAATTAACGGTTTTTTTAACAAGCCGCAAACCCAGCACTTCAGTATAAAACCGAAGATTTTCAGCAGGATCTTTTGCAAATGCGGTAACATGGTGCAATCCTTGTGTATTCAATGTATTCACTCCTAAATATCTTGAGTTCGAGATATTAACTATTCTAATTTAATATGAATGAAGATGCAACTAAAGTGTTTCAGTTAAAAAAGTAATAGAATTCTTTTTTTTCTGAAAAATATCTTGTGATCTTATCTGACACCTGCTATGATAAGGAGCATTATCAAGTTTCAGGAGGAAAGTAAATGGTCAGAAAAGCACTAATTTTCGTTCTCATCTTAATCCCTTTCAGCCAGCTGGCCCTGCTGTCAGTCGCTAATCGGGTTCATCCGATCATTATCGGGCTGCCTTTTTTTCATTTCTGGCTGCTTTTATGGATCGCAGTCACTCCATTATGTTCGTTTCTTATTTATAGGCTGCAGAAGAAACAAGGAGGACTGGACTGATGCCCGCAAATATAACAGCATTGATCATTACAGCCGTAATCGTTTTAACCGTTGTCTGTATCGGCTTTATAGCCGGAAGAGACAAATCATCACGTACTTCTGTTGAGGAATGGTCTGTCGGCGGCAGACGGTTCGGAGGGCTCCTCGTCTGGTTTTTAGTCGGCGCGGACCTCTATACGGCTTATACGTTTTTAGGCTTGACAAGCACCGCCTACACAGGGGGAAGCGTAGCTTTTTTTGCAATTCCGTATTCTTTTTTGGCGTATTTTATTGCTTATTTCTTTCTGCCGAAGCTGTGGAAAGTGGCAAAAATCCATAAATTAACGACGCTTGCCGATTACGCCCGTGAGCGTTTTGACAGTAAGCTTTTGGCCAGTCTTGTCGCCATTGTCGGCGTTCTTATGCTCATTCCTTATATTTGTCTCCAGCTGAGCGGGATTCAAGATACGCTTCAGGTGGCCGGAACGGGTGTCATTAATGTCAATATGGTCGTCATCATCTCTTTTATTCTTGTAGCGCTGTATACTTTTTTCAGCGGGATTAAAGGGCCGACGTTTACGGCGATTATTAAAGACATTCTGGTGTGGGTGATTATGCTGTTTATGGTCGTCTCACTCCCGCTGATCCATTTTCACGGCTGGACGCCAATGATTCACACTTTGGCTGAAAAAGCGCCGCAAATGCTGACGATTCCGGACTCGGGGCCGAAAGGAATTCCTTGGTTTATCACAGCTTCCATCGTATCTGCACTGGCGCTCTTTATGTGGGCGCATGCGGCAACCGGCGTATTTACGGCAAAAAGCGCAGATGCCGTCCGCAAAAACAGCATGTTTCTGCCGCTTTATAATATTGTTTTGATTCTTGTTATCTTTCTCGGCTTTATCGCGTTTCTTGTCCTGCCGGAAGATACCAATCCGCGGCTCGCTTTATTGAAGCTGATTCAAACGTCTTACGGCGGAGTCGCGCAGGGCTTTGCTTACTCCACGATCGCCCTTGCGTCATTGATTCCCTGCTCTATCATGGCCATCGGAGCATCAAACTTATTTGCGAATAACTTATATCGGGATTTGATTCACCCGAATGTGTCACCAAGCAAGCTGACGATGATCACCCGTTCAATGGTATTTGTCGTCATCGGGCTCGCGCTTTTATTCGGCATGCTGTTCCCGACTGCGCTCGTTACCCTTCAGCTTCTCGGTGTTTCCGGCATGGTTCAGATCTTTCCGGCTATCGCCGTCAGTCTATTTTGGAAGAATCAAACGAAAGAAGCGACAATTATCGGTCTTCTCGTCGGTCTTCTCGTGACATTCACGGTAAATATCACCCAATCCGCCCACGGTATATATGAAGGGTTTTGGGGTTTGACCGCTAACATGGCAGCCGTTATTATCCTTAACCCGTTTTTTGTAAAAAAAGCGGCTTCAAACGCCGTCAAAGACGGTTTATTCAATAAAGCGCCTACTGATAAACTGAACCAAAAAGGCGCTTAACAGAAAGAAGCCGGCACGTAAATGTGCCGGTTTTTTACTTTTTGTGCTGCCATTTGTAGGTGGCGACGGTTTTTGCCGGGATGACGGCTTCAAACTGCCGATTTTCTGAAACGACATGGAATTTTTGTTCTGAAGATGTCTGGTTGATTACGACTGTCACAATGGATTGATCAGGATTAAGGAACGATACATTCGAGACTGTGTTTTTGGAGCCGTAATTACTTTCTATCCGCTTTGCTCCCCGGTCGATAAATTTTGAAAAGTTGCCTGTCATATGAAAGATCGGGATATTCCAATAGCGGTCAGGGTTTTTAGCATCCTGAATAAACAGCGTCGGGTCTGGGGTGCCTATCCAATGATGCGTCTTAATTTGACTGTCGAGCATCGTCACCCACGCATTGTAGCTCGACGCGCCGTTGCGGAAATACTGTGCGATCCGATCCGCCCCTGCCGT
Source organism: Bacillus sp. JK62 (assembly GCF_053663455.1). NCBI lineage: Bacteria > Bacillati > Bacillota > Bacilli > Caryophanales > Bacillaceae > Bacillus > Bacillus sp. JK62. The sequence continues at coordinate 99,240 of NZ_JBSJQA010000006.1, read as the reverse complement.
CCCCCAGACAGACCGCTCCGTTAAGTGAATAGATTGATCAGGATATCTCTTTCCGATTTCCGACATGACAGAAAGGTCACCGTCATAATCGTGAAAAGCGATGCCGTCTGCCGCCCGGTTTCCTTTTTTATCATCTAAAATCGGCGGAATATAGTTCCACGCCCCGCTCGCATTGTGATCATAAATCCAAATTTTCGTGTCAATTATGTGTTTTTTCAATTCTTTTTTCACGGCTATCGCCAGTTTGCGCTGCTGAGACGGCGGCATGTACATGCTCGGATAGTCGATTTCCAGCAATGGTTCATTTTGAAGGGTCATCGCATAAATCGGAATTCCCTGCTTTTCGTACGCCTCAATAAATTTGCGGAAGTAAACGGCCAGTGCGCCGATATATTTATCTTTCAGCTTTCCCCGCTTGAGGTTTTCATTCGTTTTCATCCAAGCCGGCGGGCTCCACGGTGAGGCGATGATTTTCAGTTCCGGATTTATCGCCAGCGCTTCCTTGATGGTTGCTGTAATGTGTAAATCAATATCCTTTTGGATCGAGAAATGACGGAGCTTAGGATCTGTTTGGCCTTCAGGCATATCGTCATACGTATAAAATTCCTGTGCCGTAAAATCAGATGTCCCGATCGTTATGCGCATAACGTCCATGCCGATACCATCTTTGGGATCAACCAATTTTTTCAGCACTTCTTTTCTTTTTGCGGGTGTCATTTTTGATAAATTATGGATTGTGGATTCTTCCAGGGACGATCCTACGCCCAACACACTTTGATAGCGGCGCGACGGATCAATATACACGGCGGCGGAGTCAGAAGCCTTCTTTTTTGTCCATGTAAGCGGTGTTTGTTCGTCTAAGGCGTATTTCACTTCCAGCGGCCCGTCATACCACGTACGGGAAGCCGGATCTTTTTCAGAACTGAACCACACCCTTACTTTGTTTTTGTCTGAAGCCTTCCGATCAGCTGCATACACTTCGGTTTCTGTGCTGCTTGATATGAAAAAGAAAAACATAAGAAAAACCAGGGTCATGTGCAGACTTTTTTCAAAAAACATGAACCACCATCCCTTTCCTTATTTTTATAAGCGATTCTAAATGAAAAGCCGGACAGTCACCTCCTTCCCGCTTAAATGAATGCGCTTTCAAAACCACTGATAAAAAGCCGGCTTCACACAACGGTGAAGCCTTCCCTTTTTACACCTTTAGGATACATATGCGCCGTTTGATTCAATCACTTTTTTATACCATTCAAATGAGTCTTTCTTAAGCCGCTTCATTGAACCGTTGCCTTCATTATCCCGATCAACATAAATCATGCCGTAGCGTTTTTTCATTTCTCCGGTTGTAAATGACACGATATCAATAATTCCCCATGGGGTATAGCCCATTACATCCACGCCATCATATGTGACTGCTTTTTCCAAAGCTTTTATATGTGACGATAAATATTCAATTCTTGAAGCGTCATGAATTGAACCGTCCTCTTCTAATGTGTCAATGGCGCCGAATCCGTTTTCCACGATAAATAATGGAATCTGGTAGCGGTCGTATAAGCGGTTTAATGTGTACCGTAAACCGGTCGGGTCAATCGCCCAGCCCCAATCACTCGCTGTAATATAAGGATTTTCCACGCCGTTTGGCAATCCTCCGTTTACGACATCCCCGGTATTATCGTTTGATACGTCACTTTTTACGGTAGTGGACATGTAATAGCTGAATCCGAGGTAGTCCACTCGGCCGTTTTTCAAAATCTCTTCATCACCGTCTTCAAAGTGTATCTGATAGCCTTCTCTTTCAAACTCTTTTAACGCATAGCTTGGATAATATCCGCGAACCTGCACGTCCGGGAAGAAAAAACGCTGTCTCATCGTTTCTTCAGCCAGCATCACATCATCGGGGTGAGATGAGTACGGGTAAATCGGGACATGTGATACCATCGCGCCGATCCTGAACTCGGGATTGATTTCTCTTCCCTTCGAAACTGCCAATGCGCTTGCCAGCAGTTCGTGATGGCCGGCCTGATACATGACTTCTTTTGCGTTTTCGTTTTCTTTAACGGCGACGCCCGAGTTCGTCCATAAAAAGATCGGATTATTCACATCCATCTTATTATTGATTTCGTTAAACGTCATCCAATATTTCACCTTATGTTTATAGCGTTCAAAACACACTTCAGCGAATTTCACAAAAAATCCGACTGTTTTTCTGTTTCTGAAACCGCCGTATTCCCTCGCCAAATGCAGCGGCATCTCAAAATGTGACAGCGTGATTACCGGTTCAATCCCATGTTTCAGCAATTCATCAAACACCCGGTCGTAAAAAGCCAATCCTTCCTCATTGGGCTCGGCTTCATCACCTTTAGGAAAAATTCTGCTCCAGCCGATGGACGTTCTTAAACATTTCAGGCCCAGCTCGCTGAATAATGCGATGTCCTCTTTATAACGATGATAAAAATCGATCGCTTCATGATTCGGATAAAATTCCCGCTCTTCAATTGTATCTGTTATTTTCCGGGGCACACCATGCGCGCCTGCCGTCATGACGTCCACTACACTCGGCCCCTTGCCGCCTTTATTCCATCCCCCTTCAAATTGGTGGGCGGCCAGAGCGCCTCCCCATAAAAAATCTTTTGGCAATGTCCCCATCGTGTATATCCTCCTTTATTTGACTGCCGCTTGCATGCCGAATAAATGCACTGCAGCAGCTTCAACCATCCGCTTCACAAGTGTAGAAGAATTCCTGCCTTCATTTTCATATTATACGTTTACATTATAATTGTACCGGTATAATTTATCAATACATAAACAATTATAGTTAATTTACGAAATGGCTTTTAAAAACGATTATGCTATAATTCTGAAAGAAGCGGGACAATAAATGAATGAGGAATGTATATGTTAAAATACCAGCAAATCGCGTTAGATATTGAAAAATACATAGAAGAACATCAGCTGCAGCAAGGGGATAAACTGCCTGTGCTGCAAACCTTAATGACCCGGTTTAACGTGAGCAAAAGCACGATCACCAAGTCCTTAGATTTATTAGAAAAAAAGGGGATTGTGTTTCAAGTGAGGGGAAGCGGCATTTTTGTCAGACGGAATAAAAGAAAAGGGTATATCAGTCTGCTTTCTAATCAGGGATTTAAAGAATCACTTGAAGATTTTAATGTCACTTCCAAATTATTAGCGCTGGAAGTGAGAAAACCCACGCCTGAGGCTGCCCAAAATCTGAATATGCCGCCTGACGGCGACGTGTATTATGTCAAGCGAATCCGATATATTGACGGGCTGACATTGTGTATCGAAGAGTCATTTTACAACAAATCGATTATTACGTATTTGAATAAAGAGATCGTGGCAGAATCAATATTTGATTATATTAGAGAAGGTCTCGGGTTAAAGCGCGGTTTTTCAGATTTATATCTGTACGCGGGGATGTTAAATGAGGAAGAAGCGGAGTACTTAGGTCTGTTTACAGGAGCGCCTAAGCTTTGCGTTGAAACGATTTTTCATTTAACCAACGGCCAGCCGTTTGACTTCTCAAAAGTCACCTATCACTATGAGCAATCACAGTTTTTCATTCAGGCGAACAGCCACCTTTTTGAACAGGAAACGACATAAGGCGGGCTTTTCGCAAACAAAAAACACCCCATGCGCGAGCGGCGCATCGGGTGTTTTTTACTATTTCATATTCTTATTTAATGTTTCAACGGCTTTTTTCATTTGTGTATCGTTGTCCGCAAGCTGTTTTTGCAGATCCGTCATCAATTTTACCGTTGTGTCTCCTGTTAAAATGCCTGTTTGTTTCAGTTTCTCTTTTGCTTGGAATTGTTTGACTGCTTGTTCAAATGCTTTATCATACGTGCCGTTTACATTCACGCTGTACCCCAGCGCTTTCAGCATTTTTTGCGCATTGGTGACGGTCGTTCCGGAATCCCCGTATTTGTATGTTTTTTTCGCATCTAAATACGGCAGGTTCGCATATTCAGGAAGCTTAACCTGATATTGCGGTTTGATTCCTTTTTTATGAATCCACTCTCCGTCCGCTGTCAGCCATTTTGCGATTGTCAGTTTAACGGTAGAACCGTCGCTGTAATCTTTTGCCGTCTGCACGGTTCCTTTTCCGAACGTTTTCTCGCCGATCAGCGGAATTCCGGATGATTCATGCAGCGCAGCCGACATGATTTCCGCGGCGCTCGCGGTGCCGTCATTGACGAGGACGACTGTCGGTTTTGTCACTTTGCGCTCTTTCGTCGCTTTCATGACTTCTTTCGTGCCGTCTTTGTATTCGACCTGCATGATATTTTTCCCTTTATCGATAAACATATTGCTCATTTTGATGGCTTCATCCATCAGGCCGCCCGGGTTGCCCCTTAAATCGAGAATGTATCCTTTCGCTCCTTGTTTTTCGAGGCTGTCAATGGCTGAATTCAGCTCTTTTGCCGTCGATTCGGAGAAGGATGTGATTTGGATTTCGCCGATGTCTCCTTTTTTCATTTCAGAATACACCGTTTCAACCGGGATGGTGTCACGTTTGATCGACAGGTTCAGATCGCCGACACCCGCTCTGTGCAGCACAAGCTTGACGTTTGTTCCCTTTTTGCCGCGGATTAATGCGACGGCTTCGTTTACATTAAGGCCTTTAACGCTTTTGCCGTTGACCTTCAAGATCTGGTCATTCGGTTTAACCCCCGCTTTTGCCGCGGGTGACCCTTTAATCGGCGATACGATCAGGATGCTGCCGTCCTTTTCTTCCACTTGTGCGCCGATGCCTTCAAACGAAGCGGAAATTGTTTCTTCAAACGACTTTCCTTCCTGAGGATCCATATAAGAAGAATACGGATCATCCAGGGAACTGATCATGCCTTTTATCGCTCCGTCTATTAATTTGCTGTCATCTGTTTTTTGATAGTAATCACTTTTAATCTGCTCATAGGCTTTATTGAATTTCTCAAATTTGCTGTTCGTCAAAGCAGCCGAGCCTTGTCCGAAAATGGTCGTATTGCCCGTGATAAACAGCGTAAGCGCCGAGGCTGCGACCGCAGTGATCAATATAATAAAAAACAGTTTAAATTGCCGCTTCAAGAAAACACCACCTTTTTATTCTTACATTATTATCATAGACGAACGCTCATTCGTCAACTTCAAACGTGAGGCGCCCTTCTTTCCCGTTTACCCAAACCTATGCTTTTCTCTCAACATATGCTGAGGAAAAAAGGAGGATTCGGCCTTTGAGCAAATATTTAGAAATGCTGTCCTTATTCGGAGTCGGAGGGGCTCACCCGGGCGGGCTCGCTTTTTCCAAAGCCGTTCTCACAAAAGCGGCTCCTCCTCCTGACGAACCGATTCTTGACGCCGGCTGCGGAACGGGACAGACGGCCGCTTATCTCGGCCACCTGCTGTATCCCGTCACCTGTGTGGATAAGGATCCCCTTATGCTTGAAAAAGCAGCAAAACGATTTGCCGCTGAAGGCTTAACCATTCCGGGCTATTTGGCGGAGCTTGAGCGGCTTCCGTTTGCTGAAAATCAATTTTCCGCCGTTCTTTCCGAATCAGTTCTCACCTTTTCAAATCTTGATTCATCGCTGTCTGAAATCCTGCGGGTCCTTAAACCCGGGGGCATGCTGATCGGCATTGAAGCTGCTTTACAAAAGCCCATGCCGGAAAACGCCATCACGCAGATAAAAGACTTCTACGGTTTTACCGTATTGCAGGATGAAACGGCATGGAAACAGAGATTGCTTCAGCAAGGCTTTCAGAAAGCGGATTTCATTCCCGCTGTCTATGAAAACAATGCGCAGGAGCCGACTACAGAAATGGATTTATCGCCCGTTATTCAGCCGGTTCACTACGATACGCTGACGGCTCATTACGAGCTTATGCAGACGTACCGTGAATATATGGGACACTGCGCTTTTGTCGCTTACAAGTAAAACGGCAATTGTCCTCCTGTTTTCGTCCAACCTTTTTACCGCACTCTATCATAAGCTGACATAGAAAGATAGGTTGGATAGGAGGAGAAAAGATGCAAAACTATTATCATCTTTGCCGGCAGCACCAAGGAAAAGTAGCAAGAATTACAGAACGAAACGGCAGAGTCCACGTCGGAAGAATCGTACGGGTGACTAACAGCAAAGTGTATATCACCCCTGTCGGCGGCCGTCACAGAGGGTACGGATTCGGTTATTGGGGAGGAGGCTGGGGAGGCTGGGGAGCAGCCTACGGTATCGGCCTTGGTTTCATTACCGGATTTGCGCTTGGAGGTCTGCTCTTCTGGTAATAAAAAAAGCCCGCTTTCTATTTTTCAAGCGGGCTTCTTCTCATTACACTTTCTTTACTTCATTAAAATATTCTTCAAGCGTTAATTGATGGTCATGGATGGCTTTTGCCGCTTTTTTGCCTACATAGCGTAAATGCCATGGTTCATACTCATACTTTGTAACATTTTCTTTGCCTTTAGGATAGCGGATGATAAAGCCGTATTCATACGCATGGTCTTTCACCCATTTGCCGTCCGCCGTGTTTCCGAACGCTTCATTCAGCTCATATCCGTTGCTTTTGCTGGAAATGTCCATGGCAAGCCCCGTCTGGTGTTCGCTTTGCCCCGGATATGCGACGGCTTCTTTCGCCTTTTTTTCACCTTTCAGACTGACTTCATTATCGAAAATAACTTTCTGTCTGTCATAAGAGCGGTATCCTGAAACGGCAACCAGGTCATAACCTTCTTTTTTCCCGGCGCTGAATAGTTCCGCCAAAGCATCGGCGGCAGGTTTGCGGATATATCGTTTCTCGATCTTCTCAGTAAAAGAAAATTCGACTTTCGGGATCACGAGATCATTCGGTTTATAATCTCCCGGCAGCGTATATGTCTTATTCACGAGCGCAAGTGTATTTGTCGGGTTTTGAATGGTCTCAAGCCCGTTCACTTCTTTAATATCATTAAAATATTTGCTCTCCAATACAAAATCGCTGTTTTCTGTCTTCGTTGTTTTTTTGCTTGATGTGTCATCTGATTGTTTTGTTTCAGCTGCTGTTTTTGTGTCCTTATGGCTGTCGCCGCCTGAAATGCTGCAGCCGGTGCCCACGATTGCGGTTACGCTGAGAGCGGCAGCGAGCGAGAACCATTTAGTGGATTTCTTCATTTTACCCTTACCTTTCTTTTTTTGAATCAGGGCGATGCATAAAGAAGAGGGCTGCTTTAATCAGCATAACCCTCATCTCAAGTTTACGATACAGTATGCAGCGCCAGTTTAATCATATCATGAAAAGTCGTTTGACGCTCTTCTGCCGTTGTTTCTTCTCCCGTTAATACGTGATCGCTTACAGTCAGGATAGACAGCGCTTTTTTGCCGTATTTAGCGGCAAGCGTATATAAAGCAGTCGTTTCCATCTCTACGCCGAGGACGCCGTATCTGGCAAGCTTTTCGATTTGGGAGTCTTCATTGTAAAACTGATCGGCGGTGAATACGCTTCCGACCGCTACGGGAAGATTGTTTTTTTGCGCTTCCTGGTACGCTTTATGAAGCAGTTCGAAGTCTGCGCAAGGAGCATAATCTACACTGCCGAAGGCGACACGGTTCATCTGTGAATCCGTTGAAGACGTCATCGCCAAAATCACGTCACGCACCTTCACGTCATTACGGATGGCTCCGCATGAGCCGACTCTGATTAAGTTTTGAACATCATAGCTTTGAATCAGTTCATTCACATAAATAGAGATAGACGGAACACCCATGCCGGTGCCTTGGACTGATACTTTTTTGCCGTTATATGTACCCGTAAATCCGTACATTCCTCTGACTTCATTATAGCATTCCACATTTTCAAGATACGTTTCCGCAATAAATTTCGCTCGGAGCGGATCTCCCGGCAAAAGCACTGTATCCGCAATTTGGCCTTTTTCTGCGTTTATATGTACACTCATTTCCTTTTCCTCCTGCCTATTCAAACTCCCACCCATTGTACACTGAATAACGGTAAGAGACAATCATCAGCATGATCAGGGCGATCTTGGGCAGAATATGCGGGATGACAGCCTAAAGAAAAAGGAGTGAACATAATGGGCAAAAAACAGCGCAACCGGGTGACCGGCCAGAAAAAGAACAATCACGTGCCCGTTTCAGACGTCATTGCAGCTGATGAAGCGCATGGAAAAGAGCATTCCGCCGCTAAACGGAAGCCTTAACACTGTCTTTCCCAGACAATACGGAAGCCGGCTGAAGATTCAGCCGGCCCCGTCTTACCTCGGCTGGACGAGCAGCCGGTTAATTTTGCTCCATCCCGCAGGGTTAAGCCTGTAATAGGTCTTTCCTTTTCTTCCTTCGTCTATGAGTATGACGTCTCCGGTCGCTATGAATCTGGCTTGATAGTCGTTTGGGACCGTATCAGGCACATTAAAAACAGAAAATGCCCTTTCCAGTGCGTCTTGATGATTGTCAGCGGCCAGCTCTGTCCGATAGACGACCCTGTATCCCTTTTTCTCGCCGTAGCGGGGTGTTTGAAAAATCGTCACATCATAGGCACAAGTCTTTTTTTTAAACACGGGCAGCGATAACAGCATCAAGATCCCTCCCTCTTATTTCTTAATAGTATTAGCGTTTTTTCTCAATTTTCCTGTCTCTATTTTTGTCGAAACGGATGATACTTTTCGTCAAAGAGCGCAAAAAGCGAAATGAGGCAAAGTCCGAGACTGAATCCGGCAAGGACATCCGTCGGAAAATGCGCGCCCAAATAAATTCTGCTGAATCCGATCAGAATGACGAGAACTCCGGTAAAGACGGTGACGGCCCTCTTTCTTTTCGTGAAAAACGGAACATGCTTGATCAAAAAGTAAGCGATGACGGGATACATCACTGCCGAATTCATGGAGTGGCCGCTCGGAAAACTGTATGAGGTTTCATGGACGAGCGGTTCAAAAGCGGGTCTGGCTCTTTCAATCAATTCTTTTATTTTTATGTTTACAATCCGTTCAATGAGAAAAAGAAGCGGCAAAAAAACAACATCCGGCGTTTTTTTGTACATATACAGAGCTGCGCCTGTCAAAAGAAGAAGCGGCAAAAGCACCGCGGTCGTGCCGAGCTCCGTTATCCATAACATCAATTCATTCAGCCAGACAGACCTGATCCTGACAGCCGCTTCTATCACACGCTCATCAAAAGCCCGGACGGCTTCTATCCGGATCGCTGCTGCGAGCAGAATAAACAATGCGAAAAGACTTGCTGGCTTGTACAACGTTTTCCCCCCATGTTTCATTCTCCCGAGCTGATTGAAAAAACCGAAGCTTTTTCACTTCGGTTCCGCAGTTTCAGTCTTCATCAAGCTCTTCGTCTATCATACATTTTTCTAATAAATAATCAAAGGTGATGTCGGCTATTTCGAAGATTTCCTCTTCACTCGGTATGTACCCGCGCATAGCAAGCTGACTGTAAAAATAATCAGCTATTTCTTCTGTGTCAATCACAAGATCTATTTCTTTCATGCAAACACCGCCTCCTTTTTTATGTTTTATGAAAAAACCGTTCAAATTATACCCGAAAGTTCTAAACGTTTTGTCCGCTCATATACTTTTAAAAAACAAGCCCCGGAGGGAGAAAAGATGATGACGAAAATGATGGCTTTATTGGACGGAGATGGATTTGATATCGTATTGGAAAAAGTGCTGAAAGGAATGTCGTTTGTCATCTTTGCCGGCTGTCTGCCCTGGTTTTTATATGTCACCGTCCGTTTTTTTGCCGGCTAGCTGAAATGCTCCCGCAGGCTTTCCAGCACAAAATTCATCATATCTTTATATTCTTCGTCACCGAACAAATGATAAAGAATCTTATAATCGTTATAAATATCAAGCAGCTCATCTACAATCGATACCGCCAGCACATGCAGGGCATCGGGATCATCAGCATCGCCTTCAAACTGAAGAAGAGCAGACGCGACGGTATCCTCGCCGATCTCATGAGATGCTTCCCCAACATAGTGGACAAACAGCAGCTGATGCACAAACTGATCCATTTCATATTTTCTCAGAACCAGCGTGAGATCCTCTTCCTCCGTTTCAAGCCACTCTCCGTCTTTCAGCCGAGTCAGCTCATAAATAATATCCTCCCAGCCATCCTCTAAATATCTCCAAATTTCAGTTCTGTGACCGATAACTCGGAATAATTCCTTTCCGTAGTCCTTTACATATACGACGTCGCCGATCAAAAATTCATATTCAATATCTAATTTTTCCATATCGACGATCACGCCCTCATAATCTTTATAAAGCTGGATGGACGATTCAAAATAAAGCACTTCATTATGATTGACTTCATAAAGATAATGTTTATCAATTTGATGAACCTTCGTAATGGTGCCGACGGTTCCGTACATCACGACGACCACGATGTCTCCCACTTGAAATTTCGGTTTATCTGGCTTCATGCTGTCTCCCCCTTGCCGCGGACTGTCATACGCTATCGTATGCCGGCCGCCATCATTTCGCATGGGCATGAAAACCACAGGAAATATCTATTTCTGCATCTGTTCAAAATGTCAAAAACCGCAACATGCTTGTGCGTTTTTTCACTTACCGTAACAGAAGCGTCTGATGGCATTGCGCTCTCGATCGAATGAGCAGTAACAATGACGAGACAAAAAGCGCCTATTTTGAATAAGTTTTTGTTTTTTTCTCCCTGACGCAAAGGTAAATACCCGGCCCGAAGGCATGTTGACAATATCACCGCCGTGATGTTCAAAATTTGCCGTGAAACACATCATCGAAGGTGTATGGAGATCCAATTCCGGCTGCATATTCGTAATGGCTTGTTTATCATGAAGAACCAAACTCGTTTTGGCTTTCAATGAAGCCACAACTTCAATCCGCTTCAACCTTGTCACATAAAATCCCCTTTTCCTTCCAAACGTCAGTGCTTCACCATAGATCATTTGATTCCTCTCACTTCATTTAAATGTTTGATGATTTCTCAGTGAAAAGAGGCTCCTTACCCGGGACCCCGCCGGCAGCAGGTCTGATCCGGTGAACTCTGCAGCTATACATTCTATTGCCTTATGATCCGTGCCGTCAGGAAGATTTGTTTACGTGCTGATCAAAACGGACGGCATTGCGGGATTTGATCATACGGCACCTCATAAGCGAGTGATTTCAACAGAAAAAAACCGCACAATGTGCGGTTTTTCGTCAGGCGTGATGCACCTCGGTCTCATATTTTTCCCAAGCTTCATCAAATGTCGCCATCGTTTCTAAATAGTCGGCGCTCAGTTCTAAATAAGAACTGAGCTCGTGATAATCGCTTGACGTTTTCGGAAAGCCGTGATCTTCGTATGCCTGATTCGCAAACCGGCTGATTGCGTCCTGCGGTTTGGGATGCCTGTATTTCATCAAATAGTGATAAAAGGATTTCATGGGTTTCCCCTCCTGATGACTGTCTTTTGTTGTACTATTATACAATTCAAGTGTGAAATTACAACAAAAGAAGACTAGGAGAAGTCAAAATAATTCCGTTTCAAGATCCGTTCTGTCCCCATCAGCTCTTGATATGTGAGTGTTTCCGGTAATTTTTTTGCATTGACTAAAAAAAGCTGATTTTCGATTTCCGCTATGACCGCTTCCTCCTGATACGTCATGCCGCAGGAGGAACAGGCGAATGCGGGTGTTTCTGTAATTTCTATGGCTCTCGTACCGTCAGGAAGCTCCCAGTACACAGCCGCCTGACAAGCTGACGCCTTCTGATTGCCGCACCACTCGCATGGCTTCACGGCGACTCACCTCCGACTTCCGATCCTGCTTTTTGCTCTTTCTTTTGCTGTGCAATAAATTTCTTTTCTTTCAATTCATCTCTCTTTTCCCTGCGGTCTTTCAGCGTTTCATGATCAGGGTTTGATGTAAACGTTTTCCTTCTGTCAATCCTCGATACATTTTCCGGTGTGAACGAAACCTCTTTGTCCGCGAAAATGGCGCTCAGTCCGACCGGCTCGCGTTTGGCCATTGTTCCCGGAAAAACAGATTCAAAATAGTCGTCGGCTTGATTCGGGATATAGTTTTCCGGCTCGGGATAAGATGTAATCACCCCTTCGAAGTTTCTGATCACTACTTTCTCCGGACTTTGGGAGAGCAAGTAGTTCGGCTGCAGGGCGATTTTACCGCCTCCGCCCGGGGCGTCGACGACAAAGGTCGGCACGGCAAAGCCTGTTGTGTGGCCTCTCAGCCCTTCAATGATTTCCAATCCTTTTGAAACAGGCGCTCTGAAATGGCCGATTCCCTCTGACAAATCACATTGATAAATATAGTACGGACGCACGCGGATTTTCACTAAATCATGCATGAGTTTTTTCATAATCGGCACCGAATCGTTAATGCCTGCTAAAATAACGGCCTGGTTACCGACCGGAACACCTGCGTTAACGAGCTTTTCACACGCCGCAACCGATTCTTCCGTCAGTTCGATGCTCGTATTAAAATGAGTGTTCAGCCAGACCGGATGATATTTTTTCAAAATCTGACAAAGGTTATCCGTTATCCGCTGCGGAAATACGACGGGCGCTCTCGTTCCGATCCTGATAATTTCAAGGTGGGGAATGTCACGCAGGTTTTTCAAAATATATTCCAGAATCTGATCGTTGATTAAAAGCCCGTCTCCGCCGGAAATCAGGCAGTCACGGATTTCCGGCGTTTCCCGGATGTAAGCGATTGCCGCATCGAGCTGTTTTTTCGGCACCCCCATTCCGATCTGTCCGGAAAAACGCCTTCTGGTGCAGTATCGGCAATACATCGAGCATTGATTTGTCACCAGAAAAAGAACGCGGTCGGGATAGCGGTGCGTAAGACCGGGAACCGGTGAATCTTCATCTTCAAACAGCGGATCTTCAAGGTCATATTTCGTTTTGTGCATTTCTTCTGACAGCGGCACGGACTGCATGCGGATCGGACATCTCGGGTTATCGGGATCCATTAAAGAAGCATAATAAGGCGTAATGTTCAGGGGAATGGTTTTTACAGACATCCTGACGCCTTCTTCTTCCTCTTCGGTCAAATGAATGACTTTTTTCAGGTCATCGACGGTTCTTACAGTATGGGTGAGCTGCCACAGCCAATCATTCCACTTGTCTTCCGGCACATCTTTCCACAATTCAATCTCCTTCCAATGACGCTTCGGCTGAAACCATTTGTTTGTCAAACGAATTCCTCCTTATGAATGGCCAAACGTAAAGTCTTGCACCATATATTCATATTTTCGAGCCCTTCTGAAATGCGGCAGTTGTTCACAAGCCTGCCTCTGTAGCCGTATCCCGCATGATACAAAACGGCGTTCATCCCGTAAGACGCTGCACGGGCCAAGGAAAAAAGATGAATGATTCCCCGGCCAGCGAGTTCCTGCTCCAACGCTTTAAACAAGTGTGCCGTTACGGAGTTCCCCCTGTAATCTGACAGAACCGCGCAATCGGTCATTTCAGCGTGCCCCAATACCGGATTGATATCTGCGCTTGCCGCCCCAATGAGACGATCCTGATCGAATGCGGCATAATAGATGGTGTTTTCTTTCATTGTTTTTTTAATATAAAGGGGATTAAAGACAGGAGTCGGATAGGTAAGAAAAACATGTTTATATAAGTGCGATAAGCAGTCTGCATCATCTTCGTCCGCTTTTCTGAACATCAGCGTGCTTTCTGTTTGAGTCAGTCCCCGCCGCGGTGTCTCATATAAACAGTCAACAGTCGAATCTTCTGATACATATGAATCTGACCGTCTCCGTTCCTCTGATAAATAGCGCACCATCACAACAGCCTTATGCCCGTTGTAATACCCGTCTATGACACCCTCAACAATAAAAAGATGCTTGACAAATTCCGGCTCATCGCCGCGCTTGGCAAAGAAAATCACCTTTTGGGCTCCTTCTTGCTTTGCTTCTGCCAAAACGGCCGGTATAAGCGCCGTGATCTGTCCGTCATAACGAATGACTCTGATCCGCTCATTGAAACGGTCTGCATCAATCTCGGCCGCTCCGCTTTCAGCCCTCAGTTCCTTTATCAGCTCCGTCACCCCCATCTGCCACCCCGCACCATTCCATGATAAAAAGAGAAATGATTTTGACGGCATCGATTAACGCCCGGACTTCAATGTATTCATTCGCCTGATGCGCCGCCTTGACTTCTCCCGGACCGAAGACGATGACCGGTGTCTGTCCCGCGTGCTGCAAAAGCCCTCCGTCCGTTCCCCACGGGGACGCTTCACGAACCGGTTTTGCCCCTTTCATTTTCTCAAAAGAAGATTCCAGAGCGGAAATCAGCGGATGCTCATCCGGGAGATCATTCGGAAGCCACTGAGCTCCAAACCATTCTATTTCCGCGGGGTGGTGTTTAAACCATTCATCCCGGTACTCCAAATCTTTCAGCCAGCTTGCCAGCTCTTCTTTTACTGCTTCGGGCGTTTCATCCGGCGCTATTCCGCACCTGCCTTCTATCACCACACGGTCAGCTACCGATGATGGCCACGTTCCCCCTTGGACGGTGCCGATATTAATGGGAACCGGAATCGGAACGTCCCGATAAAGCGGGTCTGTGATACGGGCGTTGCGGACGTGTTCAAGCTCTTTAAGGGCTGTGATGACATGCAGGCTTTTTTCAATGGCGCTCACCCCTTCATAGCGGGTGCCGCCGTGTGCGGACAATCCTCTTACCGTAATGCGGAACCACATAGACCCTTGCTGCTTAACAAACAGCTTTAAATTAGTCGGTTCGGGAATAAGCGCCCCGTCAGCCTTGTAGCCCCTCATAACAGCCGCCAGTGTTCCCGCGCCGCCGCACTCTTCATCTACGACACTTTGAAACAGAACATCTCCTTTTAACGTAATCCCGCAGGCTTCAAGCGCTTCTAACGCAAACAAGAGGGCTGTATTGCCGCCCTTCATATCCGTTGAACCGCGTCCGTAAACTTTGCCGTCCTTTTCAACAGCGGTAAACGGTTCATACGTCCATGCGGCGGGATTTCCTTCCGGGACAACATCAATATGTCCGTTCAGTATCAGTGATCTTCCGCCCCCGGCCCCTTTCTTTACGGCTGTGATATTCGGGCTTTCATGGAAGTCTTCGCGTTCCGATACAAAATAAGGATGCTCTTTCAACTGTTTGACACTCGGCTCCCAGACATCAATATCCATGTCAAACTGTCTCAGTTTTTCTAAAACGACTGCCTGTGCGTTAAATTCATGGCCGAACGTGCTTTTTTCCCCGATCAGCCGTTTCAGCAGGCTCACCGCTTTTGCTGTGTTTTCTTCCGCCCACTCAGTGACTTTCTTTTCTAATTGATCCATGGACAGACCCCCTTTTAAGAAAACATTCTCCCAATCTGATTTCGGCATCCGTTGTTTGAATGACATCGTCTATGGTCGTGCCATTCAGCAGTTCCTCAAGAACAAAAGCCCTCTTATCTATGCTGATGACGGCTTTCTCTGTAATGATGAGATCTGCACAGCCCGCTGCTGTAAGCGGCAATGAACAGCTT
This sequence comes from Bacillus sp. JK62, assembly GCF_053663455.1. Classification (NCBI taxonomy): domain Bacteria; kingdom Bacillati; phylum Bacillota; class Bacilli; order Caryophanales; family Bacillaceae; genus Bacillus; species Bacillus sp. JK62. The sequence continues at coordinate 83,744 of NZ_JBSJQA010000006.1, read as the reverse complement.
TCGACCAGCTTCGGCCGGCCTTTCTGATCGGTGTGGCTCATGACGACAACCACTTTTTTCGCGCCTTGGGCAAGCTCCATCGCCCCGCCCATTCCGGGCACTTTTTTCCCCGGCACGAGCCAATTGGCGAGATCACCTGTCCTGCTGACTTGGAGCGCGCCTAAAATGGTAATATCTATCAGCCCTTTTCTGATCATGGCAAAAGACAGAGCTGAATCAAAATAGGAAGCACCCTTAACTGTACTGACAGGAAATCCGGCCGCATTGCATAAAAGCTCATCCTCCTCTCCGCGCTCCGGACTACCGCCGATACCGAGGACGCCGTTTTCCGCCTGCAGCATTACCTCCATGCCGGCCGGCAGAAAGTTCGGCACTAAAGAAGGAATGCCGATCCCCAGGTTGACAATCATACCTGAGGTAATTTCACTGGCGGCCCGCCTCGCGATACTCTCTCTTTCCGCTATTCCCAAGCCCATCTCCACTTCACTCCTTCACTTTGCACGACACCCTCCACGAAAACGCCCGGCGTTACAATATGCTCGCTGTCAAGTTCGCCGGCAGGCACAATCTCTGCCGCCTCAGCAAATGTTCTTTCGGCCGCAGCAGCCATCAGTGGGTTCATGTTGCGCGCCGTTTTGTCAAACGTCAGATTTCCGAATTCATCAGCAATATGCGCGGACACAAAAGCGAAATCAGCCGTCAGCGCTTTTTCAATTAAATAGGACTTTCCGTCAATCGTTACGGTTTCTTTGTTTTCACAAACGGTTGCGTTATCAATGCCGATATCAGTTAAAATACCGCCTAGCCCCGCTCCGCCTGCGCGAATCCGTTCAGCAAGCGTCCCTTGCGGCGAAAATTCCACCTCAAGCGCTCCGTCAGTCATTTGTCTGCCTGCGACAGGATTTGAGCCGATATGGGAAGCGATCAGCCTTTTTACCCGCTTATGAACGATAAGCGGGCCGATACCGATTTCCGGAAATCCGGCATCATTGCAGATGACGGTCAATTCTTTAACGCCGCTTTCCAAAATCGCTTCGATTAATGACGGAGGTGAACCCACTCCCCCAAAACCGCCGAACATGATGACAGATTCGTCCTTGACATCGGCAATTGCTTCATGAATATCGATTTTTTTATGAAAAATAGACATATCAGCTCAATCCTTCTTCATCATTTTTTCAGCTTCTTCTGCGGACTGGGAAAATAGATCTGACAGCTCATCCAGCTCCGCATATGAAATCGTGAACGGCGGGGCGATGATGACGGCGTCTCCTTCTCCGCTGTCAATACCGGGCTTTGCTGGGTAAATAAGCAGGCCCCGTTTTTTTGCCGCTTTAATGATTTTTTCGGTAAAGGCCTGTTTTTTCGAAAAAACGTCCTTCGTCGTTTTATCCTTAACGAATTCAACTCCGATCAGGAGGCCTTTACCGCGGACATCCCCGATCACCCCGCTGCGGTCTTTGATTTCTTCTAATTTCCGCTTCAGCATTACGCCTTTTTCCTCTGACTGCCGAAGCAGCTCGTGTTTCTTGACATAGCGAAGCACTTCAAGCGCCGCCCTGGCACAGTATGGGTTGGCACTGTACGTATGTCCGCTCATAATGACCCCGGAGCCCCGCTTGATCGTTTCAACGATGTCATCAGACGCAACAGCTGCCGCAATCGGAGCGTAACCGGCGCCCAACCCTTTTCCGAGCACCGCGATATCAGGGGCGATCCCCCAATGCTCAGAAGCAAGCATCCGCCCTGTTCTCCCGAGCCCCGTCATGACTTCATCCGCAATAAACAAAATACCGTGCCTGCGGCAGACAACCTCAAGCGCTTCATAATAACCTGCCGGCGGAGTGATGGCCGCCCCGGCTGCTCCGACAATCGGCTCTGCGACAAATCCCGCGATAAATGAGGAACCGATCCGCTGAACAGCCGTTTCCAGTTCAGCCGCCGCAGCTTTCACAAATTCCTCTCCCTGCAGCTCTGAACGATACATATTAGGCGCTGAAACGGCCGGAAACCGTTCAAGCAGCTGGGTGAAGCGGTATCTCCGTTCATAGAACCCTGATAATGAAAGCGCTCCCAAAGTAATGCCGTGGTAACTTCCCCATCTTGATAGAAAGACGGATTTTTGGTATTGCCCTTTTTCCTGCCAATATTGAACGGCCATTTTCATCGCTGTTTCGACTGCCTCTGAGCCGCTGTTTACAAAAAATGACCAATTCAGCCCGCCCGGCAGATGATCGGCCAGAAATAAAGCCAGTTCTTCTGCCGGAGTACTGGTGAATTGCGAGCGATACACAAACGAAACGGAGTCAAGCTGCTCTTTTAAAGCTTGTATAATATCCTCCGTGCCGTGGCCGATATTGCAAGTGACCGCCCCCGATGCTCCGTCCAGATACTTGTTCCCCTCCTGATCATACACATATGATCCCTTTCCATGACTGACTGACGGATAATTTGCGTCAAGCTCCGGTTTGATTAAATAGCTCCCCATATCTTTCCACCTCGAAAACCCATTTGCTTCATTGTATGAACAGATGAATAACCGCATTCTTTCCTTCAAAAAGTTTTTTGCAGAAAATACCTTTCTGTAAAACAGGCTGCCGGAGATGTCCCGACAGCCTGAAGAGCGTTCTGGAAATTCTATTACTACTGTTGATTTTATTCTTTCTTCGGTTCTGCTATTTATCTGCTCAGCTCATCATCACATCATTTTTGATCTGAATCTGTATAAGCAGAAGGCGGAAAATTCCCGTCTTCTTTACTGTATGGGAATCAATATTTCACACAAATGATGATTCACCTTTTGTAAAGTATACCTTTCGATAATGGGCTGTTCTCTGATTGATAAATTATTTTTTTCGATCTCAGAAAAAACAGTGTTCCAAAATCCGCTGACTGCCTCTTTTGTATGATCAAGCAAGAAAACAGCGTACTTCCCTCCGGAAAATGTACCGATCCGGGCTGGTTCAGGCACATGGTCTTGATTGATAACAAGACAAACATCATAGCGGCATTTCTCTTTAGGAGTACGATTCGGATGATCTTGCGGAATTCCTAAAATGACAGAATAATCAAGCAGGCCATTCAATTGTGCCCAGTTTTTAAATGACTCCATCAGTTCTTTGTTTTGCTTTCCTCCATACTCTCCGACGTTTCGGAAATAAGCAATTCTGGATTCGGGTAATTCTTCAATCGTTATGTTCACATTTTCTCCCCCTTCTCCAGAAAGGCAATATGTATTAAAATGTTTTTCAAGCTGATTTTTCAGCATGGAAATAACAAAAAGCCTGCAGAAAGTGATGTTCTCTGCAGGCTGATTTTCATTATAGGATTTTTTTCAGTCTAACAAATAAAAGCCGCACCGACGATGATTAATAAAATAAACAATACAACGATCAGCACAAAAGTGCTGGTTCCGCCTCCGCAGCCGCCGTGCCCGTAACCATAGCCAAAACTGCCGCAACCGTAGCCATATCCGTATCCGTACATACGCAAATCATCCTTTCTTCTTACGATATACGGCATTGTATGCGGGCCAACTCCCAATTGGTTTATGCGAATGCCCAACTATGTAAGAAAATAATGAAAAATTGTATGCACGCGCCGAAATCTTTTGAAACCGAGTTTTTCATAAAAGCGGTTTACACCGTCCATCCCGGACGTCACAAGGTATACGGTTTCCATGCCGTTCTGCTTTGCCGCCGCCATCAGCTCATTCATCAATATCGATCCGTAGCCTTTTCGTTGGAATTGATCCAGAATTGCGACTTCTTCTATTTTTGCGGTTTTATCTGCTTTGTTGATGAAAAGCTCTCCGCAGCCGATCGGAATCGTTTGCGAGGCGTCGCTGTAGCACACGACAAGCATAACCGTTCCGTCCTTATACAAAGGATATTTCCGCTCAAGCTTTTGTTCGGCCGCCGCCTCGCCAATGTAAAGGGCATCATAGATGTTCATAATAGACGACCCGTCGGCGAGGCTTTTGTCCGTCCCCCAAGCAGTGAGCGGGTGTCCTGCCTGCAGGTCCCCATTTGCCAGTTTCCTTGCAAAAAACAGCTCATCTTCCACTACGCAGCCCTGCTTTACCAGAGTTTGTTTCAGAAGAAGCGGAAATGCGTGCTCCGGAGACGCTTTCACATGAATATAATTGGCTTGAAGCATGCCCGGAACGGACGAAAAAAACGGCAGCAGTTTGTCTAACGGAAATGTACGGTGCAGCTGAACAAAGTTATGCGAAAAAATCTGCGGCAAAAAAGGGTCCGTATATACACTGAAATGCTCGAACCTCTGAATGCCGGAAGTAAGCTCTATATACTGCTTCTCGGTTTTATCAAATTGATCGGTCATAAAAGCTCTCCTTTTCCTTACACATCCGACTGCATCTCTCAACCTTTTGTTATATTGAGATTTCTTATAATTTCATCGTACACCGGATAGAACGGCATTCCAATTGGTAATTGTTTAATTTGCTGAAAGGAAATGGGTATCGCCTTCTGATTCGCAAAAAAGCGTTTCGCTACGTCATGACTGATCGGATGGAGAACCCCTCTCAAATAAACATAAAATTTCCGTTCAATGCGAAACAGCATTCTCCCGGGCAGATGTTGAATACAGCCCGCTGTCCCCCGGCTGATCGGCGGACCGTCCGGAAGCGATTGTATTTCGGCCCGTTCTAAAGCCGGAATGTCATGCCGTTTAAATCGGTAAAAGCGAAATGCGCTATGATCAACCAGCCTTTTCTCCCCGTCTTCTATAAAATAAACATGAAACTGATCCCTGACGAGCTGAAAATTCGGAATACTGGCGGAGTCCTCTTCCTCATATTGAAATAAAAACGGATCCGGAATGACGACGGTTCGGCCTTCATATAACGTATGCCAGCGCTCGTTTACAGGCTTCCTTTTATTTCGGTCAAGCTGATATACTTTCTGGTCCGTCCCCTTTACAAAGGATCCGTCGATCAGGACAGACGGAAGCGATTGATACGTGTTCTGAAATGAGTGGGGTGTTTTATAGGTCGTATCCAACACTTCTTTTATCGGCAGAAATGATGTAAATGTGTTGAGCCTGCTCCAAAAAACAGAGTCTCCGTGATTCCAATGGATAACATCTTCGTCCCAAAAGCTGCCGAACTTCTCTTTCACACGCTCAAGCAATGATCTCCGGTGCATCACTGAACAGTGATCAACGAGAAAAGCGGCCTGATCAAGCACCTCTTCAGCGAAACGATAGAAGTGGAATTGTTCTGTTCCGCGCCCGTTTACATGTATCACCTTCTGGCTGGAATAGACGGCATCAAACTCGCTGCATTGATTAAGCGCTTCCGCCATGCGGCTGAGCCTATTCGGATGAAATACGGTGTCGTCTGTCAAATAAGTGATGTATTCGCCTTCGGCCCGTGAAAGCGCATCATTAATCAAAACGGCATACCGGGTCGACTTCAGCCGTTCGGCCGGATTGATAAAACTGTTGTCATAATATATGCGAGGATCTTTTATATACGTACTGATGGCAGCCGAGGTTTCTTCATTTGAATGATCATCCATCACAAACAGCTCCCAATTGCTGTAGGTCTGATGCAAAACACTTTCAATCGCCTGTTTCACAAGATCCGGTTTGTTGTAACTCGTTAAGATAATTGAGATCTTCTTTTCCATCCCATCACCCCTTCTGTAAAACGTAAAAAACGGCTCCGAAAGAGACAGAGCCTGATATCCGTTATTAAAAAGCACCCCAGCTGACGATGCTTGAAATCGCGACGTTTGATCTCGTATTATTGAGCGGATTTTGAAAAACGGCCAAATCTGACAGCACTTCTTTGACAATTACGTTCTGCAGTGTGCTGCCGTTAATCAGATTGACGCGCGGTACAGGAACCCCAAGCTCTTTTGCCATTATAAGCTGACGCCGCAAATCTGAATGATCTCCGGACGGCTGATGAGATAACAAAAGAAGAAGAAGCAGTACGAGCTGAAATTCCTCCTCAAAACCCCCGTGTTTTACAGTTTCTCCTGAATCCAAAATATTCCTCTCCTTCATTTTTTAATCTATACAACGTATGTCATTCTCTTACAATCCGCATAGGCAAACAAAGCCTGATTCGAAAATTCAGCTGTTTGATTAAATATTGAAAAAAACACAAGCAAAACGGCATTCGACTTATACCAATCTCTTCAATCAGGAATATGAATAAACGTGAGGTTGAAATTGTTAAAGGAGGTGTATGTCCGCATGAGCGAGGATCGTTTGGAGCTTAAAAAGAACTTATTGAAAACTCTTTTAGCCCCTGTATTTGACAACAGCGCTTTATCTGGCGGCACAGATGGAGGAGATAACGTGAAAAACAGCGTAAAAGAATTATTGGAATCGGCAATTGATGCAAAAGTAGATGAAGCAGCGGCGAAAGACAGTCTCAGCGCACAATCAGTATTGGGAAGCGGTATTTCATTAGCGGCGAGATGGATTTTTGCAAGAATTCAGCCCGGCACTGTCATCAGCATTGTGATGGATTCAGGAGACATGATCGGCCCGGTTCAATTTGTTTCCTTTGACGAAATTCACGGAATCGTTTTTGTTACGCAGGAAAATTCCGTTACACCGGCAGGCTCTGCTACAACATTGCTTGACGTCGACAAAGTTGAAAGTGTCACGTTCACTTCGTAACAGCATATGAACGTTTTATATATCCGTTCAGGATATAAAGGCATATACACGTATTTTGACCGCTGGATCGAGGAAGGCTTTTTACAGTCTTCCGTCCGCTTTTTTTCTGTTTCTGAGTTTGAGGAAGATACCATCCGCAGTATACGGGCATTCAAACCAGACATCAGTCTGATGATGACGGGAGACCGTATTCCGTCTGAATGGCTTCAATGGCTGAAGACAGAACAGATTCCCGTTTATCTATGGATGACGGAGGATCCTTTTTATTTCGATGTGAGCATGACAATCGCCCCGCTTGCCGATGCCGTTTTAACGATAGAACAAAACGCGCTTGATGCTTACCGGCAAATGGGCTTACAGCACGTATATTATGTCCCGATCCCCGTTAATCAGCGGCTTTTTAAGAAACAACCTGCTGAAGCCTCTCTTCACACAAATCTGCTTCTGATCGGATACCCGTATCCGAACCGCGTTGAACTGGTGAAAGCAGCGGCGAAGCTTCCGTATACGCTTCGTATTATCGGGAAGGGATGGCGCAGACATCTGCCTAAAAAAATCGCCAGGCAGCAAAATGTGCTCGTAATGGATGAATGGATTGAACCCGAACATGCCGCATTATATTACAACAGCGCAGACGTGGTCTTAAACCCTCACCGTTCTTATCGGTTTGCGCTCAATCAGAACGGACGCGGCATCGAAAATACCAGTTTAAATACGAGAAGCTTAGACATTGCGGCTTGTCAGGCCTTTCAGCTGACAGACCTTTCTCCCGCGCCCCCGTTTTCATCATTTGTTTCTTACAGCGGGTTTGCGGATTTTGCGGATAAGATCCATTTTTATATGACAAACCCGGGTGAACGTAAACAAATCGCGGCGCTTAATTATCAAGAGACAGTACCGGCGTACACGTATGACCGGCTGCCGGCTGTGCTTACGGCTATCCGTTCCAAGACTTTCTCATGAAACGCTCTTCACATCAAAAAGCAGCTTGGATAAGCTGCTTTTTTCATGTTTATTTTCCGCTTCTGTCAGTCAGTTTTCTCGGGTCAACCTGTTTATTGACCTGCGGATGAAAGCCGATTTTATCAGCGATTCTTTCCCATGGCACCATTTTAAAATTTTGATTGGCCTTTTGGCCGTGATCTATATTCTCTCCGTCCTGTGCGACAAAAAGACCGAACGGATATTCAGGCCCCAGCCCGAAACCCAGAACGTCAATTCCGTCTGTATCGCTTGTGCCGTCTGTTTCAGGCCCGTCTGTTATCTGAAAGTCCGCAACATATTTGTTCTGTCCCTGTCTTTCATAAATCGCGTAGCTGCTGTTACCCTGGCTTGATGCAAGCAGATAACCTTTCCCGTCAGCAGCATAGTAAATCGTCAGTCCTTCAATATCAGGGGTTAAATGCCTGCCGTCGGCACGATCGATAACCGTTCCGTTACTGCCGCCGTCCGGCTCAGCACTGAACTTCCAGATGGCCTCATCTTCTTCTGCGATATAAAGACTGCCGTATTCATCGTCTGCTGCCATTCCTTCTGTCTGAGAATTCATTTTAAACGCCCTTACCTTTTTGCCGGATATGTATCCATTTTTATCCGCATTTAATTCGTATTGTTCAAATTCGCCTTCTTTCCCTGTCACCATCGCGTAATATTTTCCTGTTTTTTGACTGTGGTACAAGCTGAAACCGTATACTTCATCAATTGCTGATGCAATCGGGCGGTCTGGATCCGTAATGCTTTGTAATGTGCCGTTTTTCCCGTCAATGGCGTAAATCTCAATGGTATTCTTTCCTTCAGACCGATTGGATGCCGCCGCAATATCGACTTTTTTTCCGTTCAACGGAAAATCATAGCGGATATCAACATTGTTCAGCTTCCCGGTATGATAGGAATGAAGCATCTTTCCCTCTAGGCTGTACACGACTAAGCCTGATTTTTTATTGGTTGTGATCAATTTGCTGTTCTGAGGATTCTTGGGGTCCAGCCAAATCGCAGGATCATCAGCTGCATCACCGGCTGTATCAACCGGCTCCGTTTCCGCCGCCGCATTCACGGTAAAATGATAAGGATCAGACAGCTTATGTTTGGCCTGGGAAGAAACCGCACCGCATGTGAGCATCAATCCGGCTGCCGCGGTTAACAAAAGTATTTTTGAATGATTCATTTTCCATCCTCCTTTTATGAACGTGCACTTTAATTGTAAAATACATACAGGAAGTTCAGTGTTAAGTTTTTGTGAAGATTGTCCGCATGTGAGAATTTATGGAGAGAAAAAATTGACGTGGACAAATATTTGAAATGAATATTTAGTACAATGTTTTATTTGTGATTTCTATTCTATTAATCGGGTAACGAGATATGAAAGCGCATCAGATTAATGTTTTTCTCTAATTTTTGATTTATTGGTTTCTTTCATTAACTCGCTGAAATTGTTCAACATATGATGCATGGTAGAGAAACGAGAGTTGGAGGATAAGCCATGCCTAAACAGCAAGCAGTAGAGCTACAACCGTTTTTTCACGATAAAACTGTTCTCGTCACAGGCGGAACAGGATCAATCGGAAGCCAAATAGTAAAACGCCTTTTGCTCTTAACCCCTAAAGAAGTCATTGTGTTCAGCAAAGATGACAGCAAACAATATGTGATGAAACAAAAATACGCGGATGAACAAAGACTGTCGTTTGTGCTCGGCGATGTTCGTGACTACAGAAGAGTCAACCAAGTGATGAAAGGTGTTGATATTGTCTTTCACACAGCTGCGCTGAAGCAGGTTCCGACATGTGAGGATAATCCCTTTGAAGCCATTCAAACCAACCTTATCGGCGGACAAAATGTCGCAGAAGCCGCTTTGCTGCAAGAAGTGACGCATGTGATTAATATCAGTACCGATAAAGCCGTTTCCCCGGTAAACACAATGGGGGCTACGAAGCTGTTGTCCGAGAAGCTGTTTCATCAGGCAAATCATCATGTTCAAAACCGCGGTACGGTGTTTTGTTCGGTCCGCTTCGGCAATGTGCTCGGTTCACGCGGTTCCGTTATTCCTATTTTATTTGAGCAGTTGATGGCAGGCGGTCCGCTCACCATTACGGATAAAAACATGACGAGGTTTTTTATGTCGATCGATGACGCCGCAACGCTCACTCTGCAATCTGCGGCGATTACAAAGGGCGGAGAAACGTTTATTTTTAAAATGGAGTCCCTGAGGCTTGAAGAACTGCTTCACGGGTTTGAAGAATATGCGTTCCGGCACGGACTGCCGCGGCCAGCCGCTGTTGAAGTGGGAAAACGCCCCGGTGAGAAGCTTCATGAAGAACTGACCTCTCCTCATGAGACGGAATCTTTATATGAATGGGGCAATCTTTACGCGATATTGCCGGATCCCGCCAAACATCCGGAATTTCGGAAGGTCAATCTCCCCAGATATCAATCCGATCAGGCGCCGCTCATCACAAAAGACACAATCGTAAAAATTATTGAACGATTACATGAAGAAAAAAAAACATAGAAAAAAGGCCTGTCTGATAGGCAGGCCTTATTGCTGAGCTCTATTTTTCAAATAAATGCAGGCAGGCTTCATAGCCCTCTTCCTTCAGCTTGTCTTTCGGAATAAACCGGAGTGCCGCAGAGTTAATGCAATAACGGAGACCGCTTGGCCCCGGGCCGTCATTAAATACGTGGCCTAAGTGGGAGTCCGCTGTTTTGCTTCTCACTTCCGTCCGGATCATCCCGTGGCTTGTGTCCAGTTTTTCGTCAACCTCTTCTTCCTCAATCGGTTTTGTAAAGCTGGGCCAGCCGCAATGAGAATCGAATTTATCCAGAGATGTAAACAAGGGCTTTCCTGATACGATATCAACATACAGCCCCTCTTCTTTGTGATCCCAGAATTCATTTTGAAACGGCGGCTCCGTTCCGTTATTTTGCGTGACTTCATATTGCATGCGGTTTAATGATTTGATTTTTTCTTCTTTATTAAAAGCCATCTTATCTGTCCCTCCAATGCTCATCCAGAAAGCCTTGACGTCCGGAACCTACACGGTAGCGCCCGTAGTGATCAGGATTTTTCTTATAAAAGTGCTGATGATAGCCTTCCGCTTCATAAAAAGGCTCAGCCTTTAAAATGTCTGTGACGATCGGCTTTTTAAATATGCCGCTTTCTTCAAGCTGTTTTTTTGAGGCTTCAGCGATTTGTTTTTGTTCATCATTATGGTAATATATCGCCGCCCGATATGAACTTCCGCGGTCTGCAAACTGGCCGCCTGCATCAGTCGGGTCGATCTGCTGCCAAAACAGCTCGACAAGCTTTTCATACGGATAAATGTCAGGTTGAAATGTGATTTGAACGGCTTCTCTGTGTCCGGTCGTTTCACTGCACACTTCTTCGTAAGTCGGATTCTCAGTATGACCTCCTGTATAGCCGGACACCACCTTTTCAATCCCGGGCTGTTCGTCAAACGGCTTCACCATGCACCAAAAACAGCCGCCTGCAAATGTGGCGATTTCTTTTTTTTCTGACATACGGGTGCCCTCCTTTGTTCATACGTGGTATTATTATATTATAGCATGTATAAACAGAATAAAAATAATTCTGCTTTCAGGGGAAGCTGAACGAATGCCACGCTGACTACATATTGGAGGTTCATGATTTGAAAGTAAGGACACAAATGATGTATGATATGGAAGCTTTGCTTCGAAAAGTGTTTAAACAAATCAGAAATGAAGTTAATGAAATTCTAGATAAAGAGCTGTCCAGGAACGAATTCACCATTTTGCGGATTCTCAGTGAACAAGGGCCTAAAAAAGTAACGGAATTTGCCCCCATTCTTGAGGTCTCCGCAAGCCACATTACCGCAGTGACCGACGCTTTAGTAGAAAAGGAATGGATCACCCGCATCCGTTCTAAAGAGGACAGGCGAATTATCAGAATCCATATTACGGAAGCCGGGGAGAAAATTGTCGATCATTTCAACCAGAAAAAAACAGAATACTTTTTTAAACGGTTTGACTGCTACTCTGATGAAGAGCTTGCAACGTTAATCAAACTGTTCAGCAAGCTAGACAAAAAACGCTGACACAAAAAAACACAAATCCCTGAAAGGATCTGTGTTTTTTTATGAAAACTTATTGTTTCGGATGATAATAGGAAAATTCAATTTCATCCGTGTCGAGATTGATTTTATCCGCTTTTACATACATGCCGTTGTCTAAAGGCATTTCTGACAGACGGATCTCGATGCTTTTATCCCCGGAATGAACGTGCACAAATGACGGGAGTTCGTAAAAGCTGTCCATATAATTCAGCACAAAGCTGATCGGCAGGCTTAATTCGCCTAATGAAAACTTCGTCACTTTCAAAACCACATCTCCGTTCTCCTGTACGGACGGTTCAAATGTGACGACCGCGTTAATGGAGGTTGAGAATGCTTTGATTTTACCTGCCACGTGCACATCGTTATTGATGTCCACTTTGTAGTCAAGCTGATTCGATGCCTTCTCTTTTAAGTACGAATTCACAAACCTGGCAAGTGATTCTTTGGAGCTTGTGATATGAAAGCCGTACTCACTTTTTGTCTGATCTTGTATTTTCGCCTGCTCTCCCGGCATAACCAATAATGTCACAATTACCGCGGCGGCAATCACATTGAGTGCGAGAAGAACAAAAAACAGCGATTTCCACTTTTTCATCATTTCACCCTATTCTGCTGGTAACCCTTGTTTTTCTATGATGCCGTATAATCGGTCGGCGATGAGTGCATACCCTTTTGCGTTCGGATGAAAATCATCATCCTTTGAAATCCGTCTGCTGCCGCTTTTTTGACTGAACAAGTCTTCAACATTCACCGCAGCGGCGTGGGGATCTTTTTCCAGCTCTTTTGCGGCGATCTTGTTCCAATCCGTCACAACCCCATTAATTTCTTTTAATTCAGGCAGCGTAAACGTGAACGGATTATACATGCTGACATACACCAGCTCTGCGTTTTCATTATATTTGCGGATTTTTGAAACGATCGCCTTGAACCGTTTTTCAAAAGGTTTCTCTTCCTTTTGGAACGGCTGAACCGTCAGCTGCATCATATTCTGGCGGAGCACCTTCATTAAGTCATTGCCGCCGATGGTAAAAAAGATATAGTCGGCGCTCTTTAATGATTTCTGCACTTTTTTATTATCAAGCTTTTCCAGCAGGTCCGACGTTTTGTCGCCCTGCACCGCATAATTTTTAATATCTACCGTTTTCACATGTCCCTTTTTCTTAAGAGACTCCGCTGTCTTGCCGACGTATCCTGAACCGTCAGGATCTCCTACTCCTTCAGTCAATGAATCACCGACCGCAGCTATGACAATATGATCTTTCGTTTTCGGTTCTTCAGCGTCAGAACCGGTGCGCTGGACAGAACAAGCTGATAAAAGCAAAGCCAGTCCGGCGATCAATGAGAACATTCGCAGCTTCAATCTGGTTGCTCCTTCCCCGTCTACTAGTGGAAAGTGTAACATGTTTTTTCAGTTTTGAAAATGTCTAATCTGCCAGTTTACTTGAGCTCCTCAGCCGCTTTGACATCTGACAGGATATCATCATACGGAACCTTCTGCACGCCGTCATAATCTTTAAGCACCTTGCCGTCAGGTCCGACTAAATAAAAAGAAGTTTGATGTATGACCTGGTCCTCTCCCTCCGGCTTTTTGACGATTGCTTTAAAGCTGTTCAGCGCAAAATCTTCAATGTCCTTTTGGCTGTAACCGGTCAGAAAATCCCAGTTGCGAAGCGAAAGCGGATATTTGGAAGCAAAGGCTTTCAGCTGTTTCGGCGTATCATTTTCAGGATCTACACTGAATGACACAATCCGCACGTCCAGGTTCTCAGCCTTCAGTTTTTTTTGCAGTTCGGTCATGTGGGCCGTCATCGGCGGACAGACTGTATTACAGTTTGTAAACATAAAATCGGCAATCCAGACATGCCCCTTCAGGCTTTTCAGTGACACTGTTTTCCCGTCTTGGTTCTGATATGAAAACGGCTCAATCTGATAGTTCAGCGGGTCTTTTATCGTTTTCCCCCCGCAGGCGCACAAGAGCAGCAAACAAAAGACGGCAGCGAAGCTTTTCATTTTTTTCATTTCCATTCCCCCCATAGATAAAACGCTTACAGCATTCATCATAAAAAAATTCCCGCACCCTCCCTTATCAAAAGGAAGGCGCTAAGGAATGTGCACCGTTATGCGTTATGTTTTAAAATCTCTTGGCTGAAAACGGCCTCATAATCTTTCCACTTCATACGGCGCTTGACATATTGTCGGAATGAATACACTGTTCTCACACTTTGTGAAGCAAAAACTTCTCTCAAATAAAGCTCAAGGTGCTGATGAATTTGAAAAAAATATTGTTCACCTTCCGTGACAACCGGTATTTCTGTCACTTTTACCTGAATCCCGTCCTGTCGTTTGAACTCTAGGCTTTTGAGTAACAAGATATCAATCCTTCTTTTTCGATTGTTTTCTTTTTATTATATACAATCTGAGAAAGCGTGTCTGTCATTTTGCGCGGCCGTTCTAAAAAAAGTCAGATTAACAGGTGGAACAGATCCTGATCTTTATTCACCTCTACGTAATGAAATCCTTTTTGATTCATCCGGGCAATGAGCGCGCCGTAATCTTCCCGATGCTTAAGCTCAATGCCGACCAATGCGGGGCCGCTGCTTTTGTTATTTTTTTTCGTGTATTCAAACCGGGTGATGTCATCATCAGGACCGAGCACCTCATCAAGGTATTCGCGAAGCGCTCCCGCCCTTTGCGGGAAATTAACGATAAAATAATGCTGCAGCCCCTCGTAAATCATGGAGCGCTCCTTCATCTCCTGCATTCTGCCGATGTCATTATTCCCTCCGCTGACCATGCAGATGACGTTTTTCCCTTTAATCTCTTCTTTGTACAGATCAAGTGCTGACACGGACAATGCACCCGCCGGTTCAGCCACGATAGCGCATTGATTATATAATTCAAGAATCGTGCTGCACACTTTTCCTTCCGGGACAAGCAAAACGTCATCGACGATGGTTTCGAGCGTTTGAAAGGTTTCAGCGCCGATTTTTTTTACGGCCGCCCCATCGACAAATTTATCAATTTTCTCAAGTTCAACCACTTGTCCGGCTTTTTTCGATTCAAAATAGGAGGCTGCGCCCTTCGGCTCTACCGCTATGATTTTTGTATCCGGCGAGATGTTTTTCATGTACGTGCCGAGCCCGGACAGGAGTCCCCCTCCCCCTACGCCTGCAAAAAGAAAATGCGGTTCAACATCAATGTCATTTAAAATTTCGATGGCAGCCGTTCCCTGTCCGGCCATGACATCGGGATCGTCAAACGGATGAATGAACGTGCGGTTTTCTTTTTCACAGCATTCCGCAGAACTCTTATACGCATCATCGAAAGTGTCACCCGTCAATATGATTTCAACAAATTCTTTTCCGAACAGCTCCACTTGGGATACTTTCTGTCTCGGTGTAGTTGACGGCATAAAAATCTTGCCGTGAATGCCGAGGTGTTTGCATGAAAACGCAACCCCCTGCGCATGGTTTCCCGCACTTGCGCATACAATTCCGTTTTCAGTCTGCTCTTTTGAGAGCTGCCTCATTTTATTATAAGCCCCTCTGAGCTTAAATGATCTGACCACCTGCAGGTCTTCTCTTTTCAAATAGATATTGCAGCCATACCTCTCAGAAAGTCTGTCATTCCTCTGCAAAGGCGTATGTATCACAACGTCCTTTACGTTTTGGTGCGCTTTTAAAATGTCTTTTACCTGGATGAGAGAGTCTTCTTTAAGCAACGGTTTCATTTACAGAGTCCTTTCTTATTTAAATCCCTATTTAATATGCCATTATAACATGAATATTCGAACAATAAGATAATTATTTTAATTTTGTAAATAAAAATAAATGAACCGATACAAGAGAAAAAGATATTTTCGATCGCATAAACGTGTTATACTTAAACCAATTAGAACCAAAAGGAGCCAATTCATGAGTGTAATTGAACAAACTGATCCTTTTTATCAGCTAGCCGGCGAACATCACACCTTTTCAGAAGCGAAACGATTGGCCTCGCAATTTGCCTTATCTGATTTGCCAGTCTTCATAACAGGTGAAGTCGGAACCGGAAAAAAACAAATGGCCAGAGCGATCCATCATAAATCCCGCAGAAACAGCGAACTATTTATTACCGTTCACTGCAGCCAAAGCGAAGATCGGCTCGAATATGAACTGTTCGGCGCTGAAGGTGCATTAAACAGGGCCCGCCGCGGAACATTATTCTTATATGAAATCGGAGACATGCCGCTCTCGGTACAGGCCCGCCTTCTTTCCGAGCTGGACGCCGGGCTTTCCGCCCGCATCATTGCAAGCAGCACGGCGAATCTTGGCGATACCGGCGCGGAAAACACGTTCAGCATAGATTTATTTTACAGGCTTCACGTGTTATGCCTTCCGCTCCCTGCTTTATCTGAACGAAAGAGCGATATACCGCTTCTTCTGCAGCATATGCTGACAGCCTCGGGGCAGCATATTCATATCGATCCGTCCGTTTATCCGCTGTTTGAGCGGCACACCTTTAACGGCAACATCAGAGAACTTGAAAATGCGGCTCACTATATGGCCGCGGCAGCATCCGGCAGCACGATTTATCCCGAGCATGTCCCGCCGTATATCAAAAACAGCCAGAAAGCGAAAACCGCTAAGAAAAAAGAAAAACGGCTGACATTGATGGAGAAAGAAGAGTTTTTGTTTATTTTGGAATCAATTAAAGACTTAAATACAAAAGGCGAACCCGCCAGCAGACGGAGCATATCCGAATTAAGCGAAAACAGCACAATGACATTAACGCCCCAGCAAGTCAGAAACAGGCTTGATTACTTAGAAAAGATGAACTATGTGACAAAAGGCCGGGGACGCGCAGGAACAAAAATCACATTAGAAGGGTTGACCTTTTTGCAGTCACTGCAAAAACAAATCCTTTAAAAAGGAGGACATTTGATTGTTCACAATAAAAGAAGAAATCGCAAATGCCGTCACACACGGAATCGGTGTATTGCTGTCGATTCCGGCGCTTATTTTTCTCATTATCTTCGCGGTGAAATACGGCTCGCCGACAGACATCGTCAGCTTTTCAATCTTCGGCGCTTCAATGCTCCTGCTGTATCTCAGTTCGACTCTTTTGCACAGCATCCAGCATAAAAAAACGAAAGACATTCTTGAGATTGTGGATCATTCCGCGATATACGTATTAATAGCCGGAACATATACGCCATTTTTATTAGGACCCCTTAAAGGGGCGCTCGGTCTGACCCTTTTAATTATTGTTTGGTCGCTTGCCATCGGAGGCATCGTGTTTAAAATCTTTTTCGTGAAGCGGTTTATCATTTTTTCAACGCTTGTCTATTTAATGATGGGCTGGCTGATCATCGTCGCCATTAAACCGCTGTACGCTTCGCTGTCAGGCCCCGGTTTCGGCCTTCTTCTTTTCGGCGGCTTATTGTATTCCGCCGGCACAATATTTTATATTTGGAGAAAGGTTCCGTATCATCACGCCATTTGGCACAGTTTTGTTTTAGGCGGCAGCGCCTCGATGTTTTTCTGTATTTTGTTTTATTGCGTCAAAGTTCCCTTTATCTGAAATAAAAAAGCACAGCCTCTCGTATAGAGACTGTGCTTTTTTTATGCACGGAGCCGTTTCTGACCGGCCGGATAATAAGCGGGCTTTATATGTAATTCAATGTCAGCCGGTTTCAGCCGTTTCAGTAATCTGCCCCGCAGCAGCCGGTCTGTTCCCGAAGTGCTGACGGGCACAATCGGGAGATCGAAACGAAGGGCCAGTTCCTCCGGATTGATTTTGCCGTCTTCGGACAGAATCAGACTTTGCCCTTTTTGCAGACGGACTTCCGCCTCCTGAAGCACTGCATCCCGGCTGTCTCCGCCACAAATGACACCCATCAGACGCAGCCAATTTCCGAGAAACGGCATCCGGAAAGCTTTCTCGCCAGCGATAAAACCAGCCGGCTCTTCAAGATGTCCCGCAAGCAGCAGAAGATCAGCCGGGCGCAATTTGGGATGCACATACAATACGGGGCCGTCCGGGATCGGCTGATCATGATGAATGCCGATTGTCGATCCCGAGACGTCAATGCAGCCTCTCATAAAGGCTTTCGGCCGCTCATACACCAGCCTCATCTGTTTTTGAAAAGAGAGCCGCGGGTCAAGCTCTTTTTGATTGATATATTCCTGAATATTTTTCATGAACATAAATACAACGTACATCACAAGGCAGCCGTAACGAATCAATTCTTGTCCCCCTGCTTAATTCTTTTTCTCGTATACAAGGTACTCATAATCGTAAGGATTTTTTTCATTTTTTACTCCCTGTTTGCGGGAGGTCAATTCCCATTCAGCTTCATTAAATTCCGGAAAAAAACGGTCTCCTTCAAAGACATGGTGAATTTTTGTCATGTAGAGTCTGTCCGCATAAGGAAAGAGCGCACTGTACAGCTGGGCGCCGCCGATTACAAAGCATTCTTCATCCGCCGGGATCAGCTTGAGCACTTCCTCAGCCGAGCGGGCGGCAATACAGCCCGGGAATGAAGATTCGTCCCGTGAGGTTACAACGATGTTACGCCGGTTCGGAAGCGGGCGTCCGATTGATTCAAACGTTTTCCGCCCCATTACAATGGTGTGGCCCGTCGTCACTTTTTTGAAATACGCGAGATCATCGGGAAGGTGCCAAGGCAGATCGTTATCTTTTCCGATCAGCCGGTTCTCATCCATCGCAAAAATAAACGAAATCATACGCTGACAGCTCCTTTTATGTGCGGATGCGGGTCATAATCCTCAATGATAAAGTCTTCAAACGTAAAATCAAAAATAGAATCAACATTTCGCGCAAACCGCAGTTTCGGCAGCGGACGGACATCCCTTGTCAGCTGCAAATTCACCTGCTCCACATGGTTTTGGTAAATGTGGACGTCTCCGAATGTATGAACAAACTCACCCGGTTCAAGCCCCGTCACATGCGCGATCATCATTGTTAAAAGCGCATAAGACGCAATATTAAACGGCACGCCGAGAAAGACATCCGCTGAGCGCTGATAAAGCTGACACGACAGTTTTCCATCCGCGACATAAAACTGAAACAGGCAGTGGCAAGGCGGAAGCGCCATACGATCAATTTCTCCGACATTCCAGGCGCTGACGATTAAACGTCTGGAATTCGGGTTTGTCTTGATGTCATGAATCAGCCGGGAGATTTGATCAATGGTCTCGCCGTCCGCTCCGCGCCACGAACGCCATTGAGAGCCGTAAACCGGTCCGAGTTCTCCGTTTTCATCCGCCCATTCGTTCCAGATACGGACTCCGTTTTCCTGAAGGTAGCGGACATTCGTATCTCCTTTTAAAAACCAAAGCAGCTCATGCGCGATGGATTTAAAATGGAGCTTTTTCGTCGTAAGCATCGGGAAACCTTCCTGAAGGTTAAACCGCATTTGGTAGCCGAACGTGCTGATCGTACCCGTTCCCGTACGGTCTCCTTTTTTTTCTCCGTTTTCTAACACATGACGGCACAAATCTTTATATTGTTTCATTTTTTTCATCCTTTTAAAGTAGTCTTTTAGTAGTGTAACACAATAAAAAATCATTTCTGCAAAATTTCTCAGAAATGATTTTTTTATTTCTTCTCGCTATTACACGCTCATCCAGTCAGGCGGCGTATTGCGGTCCCAGTAAATGCTGCCGAGCTCATGATGTGATTGAAATCCGTCTTCAGCGGTATGGTAATGAAAATTAAACCAGTAGCCGTCTTGCGGAGGATGATCCCGGCGGACGTGGAACCTTAAAAGATCTTCACCTGTCAGCCTGTTATACACATGAAAAATTTTTTCGGTTTTTCCGGCCGACGGTTTACTGGAAATAACCACATCCTGATACGCTTCATCATCTTGAAACTTGGCTAAATGTCCTGTGATCACATCTTCGATTTTAGGCAGAATTTCACTTCTGTAATCATCTTCAATGACCGGAGAGATTTTGCTGCCGAATTTTAAAAATGATTGATTTTCAGCATCACCGAGAAGCTGCTGCTGATACGATTGAAACAGTAATTCAGGCTCCCGCCCTGCCTTCGCTTCTCCCGGCAGGGCGTGTTCATCATAAAAAGCGGTGTAATCATTCTGCTCAAGACTGCTCGACTGTCCTGAAGGCTTGTCTGTCATCAAAGCAGCCGGAGGAGACACGAGTCCGAACGTTACAATGGTAAACAGAACCACAAGGGTCTTTTTCATCCACAATTTCATGATAGATTGTTCCCCTCTGTTTTATTGTCCTCTTTTCCTTTATTTTAGCATAGATTAAAGCGCGGCGTCATGCCCGGCAGCGTATTATCATGCAATATGGGAAATTGGTAACTGTGACCGAGCGGATAAACCGCTTACAATAAGAAGGAGAAAAAGGAGGGGATGAGATGATTAACGCTTTATTTGCGACTGTATCACTTCTCACGCTGCTTTATTTTGTCGTTATGGAAATCACTGATTAACGAAAAAGAAGCCCATGATATCATGAGCTTACATGGATGACACCGAAGTGGAAAAGCGCCGTCTTTCTTTTCAGCACCTTGAAGCCGTATCGTTCAAACCGCGGGCTTTTCCAATGGTCTTTAAGCACTACGCATTTTTTCGCCGCCCGGACGGCTTGCGTGATGCACTCTTCGTTAAAACCCTCTTCTGCCAGCGCGCGGAGCGGTGCAATGCCGTCTGACGTTTCAACAGGTTCGTGAAACATCGGGTCAAAATAAATGACATCTACCGATGAATCAGGAAGCTCCCGCAAATAATCGGCGCAGTCAGCATGTTTAACCTGAATGCGTTTCATGGCGGTTTGGAGCTGCTCCATTCCGGTTTCCCACGTTTGAAGTCCTGTTTCTACAAGCAATGAGACAAGCTTGTTTTTCTCCAGGCCGATGACTTGCCCGCTTTTTCCGACTGCCAGGCTTGCCAAAATCGCATCGGATGCCAGGCCGAGTGTACAATCTAAAAAGGAATCCCCCTCGCGTAATCCGGCTGCTTTTAACAACGGCTCGGCTTCCCCTCTCAAAAACCGCTTTGCGCGGAACATCGCTGTATTCGGGTGAAAAAAGAACTTCTCCCCTTGCTTCGTGTAAAGTTCGAACCGCTCCTTTCCGATGACTAAAAGATCGCTAGCGGCTTGTTCCAGCATTTTTTCAATAGGCTGTTTATTGCGGCTGCAGTAAGTGTCACCCAGCCTGACACTGAGTGACTGCGCTGTGTGTATCGTATATTCGCTTGGTCTGTAACTCGTTGTGATCATCTTTTTCTCCAAAAAGAAAATGCCCGGAATTCGGGCATTTCAGCAGTGCGCATCGAAGGCATCCGTCAGATTTTTCATAATTTCCTCCATGTCATGCCCTTCGATTTCGTGGCGGGGAATAAAATGAACGACCTCTTTCCCTTTTAACAGCGCCATTGATGGCGAGGAAGGTTCCTGCCCCGTAAAATATTCACGCATTTTTGCAGTTGCGTCTTTATCTTGACCGGCAAATACGGTAACCGTATGATCAGGCGCTTGTTCATGCTGTAAAACAGCCTGAGTCGCAGCCGGACGGGCGAGACCGGCAGCACAGCCGCACACGGAGTTAACAACGACCAATGTCGTGCCCTCTGCCTGTTCCATAAAGCTTTCTACTTCTTCAGCAGTCGTTAATTCCTGAAAACCCGCACCCGTCAGCTCACGGCGCATCGGCACGACCAGCTGGCGCATATATTCTTCATAAGCCATTGACATAAAAAAGCCCCCTCTAAAATCCTTATATGAAGTCAAGGATACTATAGAGGGGGCCGGAATTCAATTGTTCAGGCCTCTGTTTTATATTTTCATGATTCCGCCTGTATTGGCGCTTGTTACGAGTTTGGAATACCGGGCTAGATATCCTGTTTTTACTTTCGGCTCGAAGCCTTTCCATTCGGCCTTGCGTTTTTCCCATTCTTCTTCAGGCACTTGTACGTCCAAAATCCGTTTTTCTATGTCAACGATGACATGGTCGCCGTTTTCTACGAATGCGAGCGGGCCGCCTTCAGCCGCTTCAGGTGATACGTGCCCGATTGAAAGACCCCGGGACGCTCCTGAAAAACGGCCGTCTGTAATAAGCGCCACTTTCGGGCCAAGCCCCATTCCGACAATCTGAGACGTCGGAGCAAGCATCTCCGGCATGCCCGGTCCGCCCTTTGGCCCTTCATAACGGATAATGACAACATCTCCTTCTTTTACTTTGCGGTTTATAATGCCTTCAAGCGCGGCATCCTGAGAATCAAAGACGACAGCGGGACCTTCATGTCTTGTAATCCCGTCCTGTACGCCGCCTGTTTTGATAATGGCGCCGTCCGGAGCCAGATTCCCAAACAGGACGGCCAAACCGCCTTTTTCGGTAAACGGATTGTCAAGCGGATGAATCACGTCATAATCCTTTACTTCATGACCCGCAATTGTTTCTCCGAGTGTGCGGCCTGTTACAGTCAGCGCGTCAAGATGAAGCGCCCCTTCTTTTTTCGCCAATTCATTAAGGGCCGCCGAGACTCCGCCCGCTTCGTGCAGATCTTCAATGAAGACGTCCGAGGCCGGCGCCAATTTCGATAAGTGAGGCACTCGTTCAGCCACTTCGTTAATGCGTTCTAAAGAGTACTCAACCCCAGCTTCATTGGCAAGCGCAAGCGTATGCAGCACTGTGTTGGTTGAGCCGCCGAGAGCCATGTCTAACGCAAACGCGTTGTCAATCGCTTTTTCGGTGACAATATCACGCGGCTTAATGTCTTTTTTGATGGTCTCCATCAATTGGGCCGCTGATTTTCTCACAAACTCTCTTCTCTCCGGTGAAGTTGCCAGAATTGTTCCGTTTCCCGGAAGCGCCAGACCGAGCGCTTCAGACAGACAGTTCATGGAGTTTGCCGTAAACATGCCTGAACAAGATCCGCACGTCGGACAGCCGAACTGTTCCAGCTCCTGCAGGTCGCTTTCACCGATTTTCCCGGCTTGATATGCGCCGACGCCTTCAAATACTGAAGAAAGCGAAATTTTGCGGCCATCGCTTGTACGGCCGGCTGCCATCGGCCCCCCGCTGACAAAAATGGTCGGAATATTAATCCGCATAGCCGCCATCAGCATCCCCGGCGTAATTTTGTCGCAGTTCGGAATGCAGACCATTCCGTCAAACCAGTGCGCCGAGACGACCGTTTCAACTGAATCGGCAATGATTTCGCGGCTCGGCAGCGAATATCTCATGCCGATATGCCCCATCGCGATTCCGTCATCTACTCCGATCGTATTAAATTCAAAAGGCACACCGCCCGCTTCCCTGATTGCTTCTTTTACGATTTTTCCAAATTCCTGCAGGTGAACATGCCCGGGAACGATATCGATGTATGAATTACAGACCGCGATAAACGGCTTGCCGAAGTCTTCTTCTTTTACGCCGGCAGCGCGAAGAAGGCTGCGGTGCGGCGCTCTGTCAATTCCCTGTGTGATCATGTTGCTGCGTAATTCTGCCATGGTGATCCCCCTACTGTTTTTAGACTGTGCATTATTTTTAAAATTTTCAGTTTATTCTAGGGCGCGTTCTGCAAATTACCTGTTTACAGTGTCTTTGCCCTGTCTCGCTTTTCTATTCTTTCTGTATTTCGATAAAAACCCTCCAACAATTAATATTGTACTTACTATATAGAGTTTTGAATCATTTTTCAACAATATTCTAAATAATTTTTATAAAAAGTGAATTCAAATAAAAAAGGTGCATGGCGCACCTTTTTGTTATAACTGTTCTTTTTTTCTGCTTTCAGTCATTTGTTTCCAGACTGAACCTTTCGCCTCTTCTCCGTGCTCAATCCGTTCAATCGCCATTTTGACTTGCAGGCTGACTTCGAATTCCGGATCGTCTTCCGCCGCTTTTAATGCTTCCAGCGCGCTTTCATCGCCGACTTCATATAAAAACATGGCCGCGCGCCAGCGCACGAGCTTGCTTGAGTCACTGAGCGATTTCATCATAGCCGGGATGGCGCTCGCATCGCCGAGATCCGACAGACAGTCACCCGCCGTCCTTCTGACCGTCACCGTTTTGTCTTCAAGCGCTTTGTATAACAGCGGAAGCACAGACGGCTTTTCGATCATTCCCAAATAAACGACGGCTTGTCTTCTGATCGAAGTCTTCGGATCATGCAGCGCCTTTTCCAATACTGGTAAATCGTCTTCATCCGGATCCATTTGCTCAAGATGGGCATAGCGCTGTTTCCAGTCTTCATCATCGAGCATTTCCAAAGTCACTTTATAAGCTTTCCGCTGCACTGCCGGTTTGGCCTCACCCTTTTGCTGTACGGCTGCTTCTGTCAGGCGTTTGAGCCGCTCATCACTGTAGGCGGCCTGAAGCTCTTCTGTGACATCGTGTCCGATTTCGGTAAAATCCCCGAAACGCACGCCTTGTTCTTTCCAAGCCCGCTCAAATACAACATTTGAAGCTTCGGAACGCAGCTTTAAGATGGCTTCTTGGAAACGTTCCGGAAGGCCGAAGCGCTCTTCACGTTCGCCGTCCGTCAATTTGACCTGCATCGGGATTCCGCTGAACATTTGTACGAAAACCTTCACTTCACCGAACGATTCCTGTTCAGAACGGCTCTCAGACTGCTCCGTATGTTCCATTCCGAAAGCGGAACGGACCTGAGGCAGAATGTCCTTCCAGTCAAAACGGGCGTTTCTCTCCACAGCCAGAAAATCGGCAACGTGATAAACGCCCTTTACTCCTTCAATGTTTAAAATATCACGTACGACGGCCGGAGCATCATCTGCCTGATCGGGCTTGTAATTGTTGCTTTTCCCCGCCGGAAGCTCTTCAGTCAAAATCACTTTCATCGTGTTCGGACTCGGCGTCGGTTCTATTGATTTAATCTTCATATTGGTCCTCCTATGCGCAATCTGACACTTATTCTAACATAGTCGGCACAAGCGTTCTATTGCGCCGCTTAGCTTTTGCCGATGCCGGCCTCTTTTTGGATACGGGCGGCGAACTGCAAAAGAAATTGATGCCGCTCCTCTGCTAAACCGGCCCCCGCTTTTGTATTCATTAAGCCTTTAAGCTTGATTAATTTATCCTCTATATGGGCCAGCACACTTGTTTGAGTTCCGTACATCGGGTGACCCTTCGCGCCGGCAAACATAAAAGCCCTGCCGATGCCCGCTGCGCCGATCGCATCAAGCATGTCTGCATCCTGAACAACTTTCCCCTCCAATGAAAGCGGCCGCTTTATCAGCAGTTCCCTGTGTCTGAATGACATTCTCGTGATGATATCCGCGATCTCCTCAATGGAGCCAGCCGCAATGTTGAAAGCAGCCAGCCGTTCTGTCACTTCGCCTGCCGTCAGCCTTTCGCTTTTTTCGAGCTTGGCGTCAATCAGATCATGAACCAGCGCGGCCGTCTCAGTGATAAATAAGTCGGCGCCTTCTTCTTTTGCCATATAAACAGAAAGTGCTGCGACCCGGGAAATATGAAGCCAGTCATGGCCCGTACGTTCATTGATAAGCTTTTCTCTGACCCAATTCCTGACGCTTTCCAGCTGCTCTTTTTCGTTCACCGTATCACCTCTTATTGGGCCAAAAGCCTCTGCACCGTATCTTCAAGCTCTTTTGGGTTGACGTTCGGTGAAAAACGCCCGGTGACTTCACCGTTTCGGTCCACGATAAACTTAGTGAAATTCCATTTGACCGCTTTTGTGCCGAGCATCCCCTTCGCCTGCTCCGTCAGATATGTGAAGAGAGGATGAGCGTCTGCTCCATTGACATCAACTTTCGCAAACATCGGGAATGTGACTCCGTAGTTTTTCACACAGAACTCTTGAATTTCCGCTTCGTTTCCAGGTTCTTGATTCATGAATTGGTTGCAGGGAAATCCCAATATTTCAAGACCTTCCTCCCGATATGTATCATAGAGCTCCTGAAGCTGCTTGAGCTGGGATGTGAACCCGCATTTGCTTGCTGTATTCACAATGATCATCACCTTGCCTCTGTAAGCCGATAGCGTCATGTCTTCGCCTGTTATGGTCACTACGTTTATATCGTAAATTGTCATCTGCGGCCCTCCTTTTTACATTCTTCATTTATTTTACCTGTTTTACACTGCAAAACAAACGGTAACCGCTTTTTCCTTCCACTTAACGGAAAACGTTTTTTTCGAGGAACCAAACGGCTCTTTACCCGTCATAATAAAGAGCCGCTCCGAATTTTATGTCCATTTACCGCTTTTATCCCTGTCATTATGCGTTAAATGCGGTTTATTGCGCCAGGATGGATTGAAAAATGGCTTAAAAATTTCTATAATGAAGAAAATTAACGGGGAATAACGGAGGTGGCATGTTGCCTATTAATATACCAAATCACCTGCCCGCTAAGCAGGTGCTTGAAAGTGAACACATCTTTGTAATGGATGAAAGCCGGGCTTTTCATCAGGATATCCGGCCGCAGAAGATCGTGATTTTAAATCTGATGCCGAAAAAAATCCAAACGGAAACCCAGCTCCTCAGGATGCTTGGGAATTCACCTTTACAAGTTCACTTTACGTTCTTAATTCCGAGCACACATACTCCAAAAAATACGGCAAGGCAGCATCTGGATGAATTTTATACGGATTTTTCCAGCATCCGCCACAAACGGTTTGACGGAATGATTATTACCGGGGCTCCGATTGAGCACCTGCCGTTTGAAGATGTTTCTTACTGGGAAGAATTGAAGGAAATCATGGAATGGAGCAAAACGAACGTCACTTCAACACTCCATATCTGCTGGGGCGCTCAAGCCGGTTTATACTATCATTACGGCATTGAGAAAGTGGAGCTGCCGAAAAAAATCTTCGGTGTGTTTGAGCATACCGTTCTTAAAAAACATGAGAGATTGGTAAGAGGATTTGACGAGCTATACTATGTGCCCCACTCACGGCATACAGATATTAATACAGAGCAGCTGCAATCGGCTTCGGATCTGGATGTGCTCAGCGTTTCAGAGGAAGCGGGGGTCTGTTTAATCGTTTCAAAAGACGAAAAACAGATTTTCTTAACGGGTCATCCGGAATATGATACCGATACGCTGCTTCAGGAGTATGAGAGAGACATAGAGAGAAATCTTTCAAACGTAGAAGCTCCTAAGCACTATTTTGCGCCCGGCGGGAAAGAACCTGTTAACCGCTGGAAAGCTCATGCAACGTTATTGTTTATGAATTGGCTGAATTATTACGTATATCAGGAAACCCCGTATGAATGGGATTAATTTTTGTTTTGAGTGATACGGTGACAAAAATATGATAAAATACTCTTGATTCAGTATGCGTATAACAAAACTTTAAAATAATGGAACATATCAATTAAATTTAGTTTAAATATGTTGCCGCGCTTATTATAAAATGATGCACTTGTGTTATGTTTATCTATAGACAATAACTCCTTACGATGCATGAAGCTTGCTTGTTGTTGATTACATTGAGGTGAATTTACTTGAATACCAATAAAAAAGTATTAATTTTGACTGCAAATTACGGAAACGGGCATGTTCAAGTGGCCAAAACGCTCTACGAACAATGTCTGCGTCTCGGCTTAGATGTGACGGTTTCCAATTTGTATCAAGAGTCAAATCCGATTGTTTCAGAGGTTACTCAATACCTTTATTTAAAAAGCTTCTCAATCGGGAAACAGTTTTATCGTTTGTTTTATTACGGAGTTGACAAAATCTATAATAAACGCAAATTCAATATTTATTTTAAAATGGGAAATAAACGTTTAGGCCAGCTCGTCGAAGAGCATAAGCCGGACATTATTATCAATACATTTCCGATGATTGTCGTACCGGAATACAGACGGAGAACCGGAAAAGTGATCCCGACGTTCAACGTTATGACCGATTTCTGCCTTCACAAAATCTGGGTTCATGAAAATGTTGATAAATATTATGTCGCCACAGATTACGTGAAGGAAAAACTGATTGAAATCGGCACTCACCCGAACAACGTAAAGATCACAGGCATTCCCATCAGGCCTCAATTCGAGGAATCGATGCCGAAAGAACCGATTTATAAAAAATACAATCTCTCTCCCGACAAAAAAGTTCTTCTTATTATGGCGGGAGCGCATGGTGTGCTGAAAAACGTAAAAGAACTGTGCGAAAATCTCGTTCATGACGATCAGGTGCAGGTTGTGGTGGTATGCGGCAAAAACAGCTCGCTGAAAGAATCCCTCAGCAGCTTGGAAGGTGACAATGCCGACCGGCTGAAAGTGCTGGGCTATGTAGAAAGAATTGACGAGCTGTTCCGTATTACGGACTGCATGATCACAAAACCAGGCGGCATCACACTGACGGAAGCGACGGCGATCGGAGTACCCGTTATTTTGTACAAACCGGTTCCCGGACAGGAAAAAGAAAACGCCATTTTCTTTGAAGATCGCGGTGCGGCTGTCGTGGTCAACCGCCACGAAGAAATTTTAGAGTCTGTCACCTCCCTTCTTGCGGATGAGGAGAAGCTGAACCGGATGAAGGACAATATTAAAAGCCTTCACCTCCCCAACTCTTCTGAAGTCATTTTGCAGGACATTATAAAAGAATCTGAAATGATGGCCGGGAAGGCGGATATGGCATTATCGTAAAAGAAAAGCACACGAACGATTCGTGTGCTTTTTGTTTTTTTCCGGTTAAGCTTTGTTACTGGAAAAATAAAGATAAAAAATAGGGAGCGGCCGCTTGACGCCCGCTCCCATATGGTGTATAGTTGAACCATCATTTAACAACGTTTACATACGTACGGTTGGATGATGACAAAATTTTTTTTAGCACGAAGGTGCTACAGTACTAGGAGGAATTAAGCAATATGCAAAACGGTAAAGTAAAATGGTTCAATAACGAAAAAGGATTCGGCTTCATCGAAGTTGAAGGCGGAGACGACGTATTTGTTCACTTCACTGCTATCGAAGGAGAAGGATACAAATCATTAGAAGAAGGACAAGAAGTTTCTTTTGAAATTGTCGAAGGTAATCGTGGACCTCAAGCTTCTAATGTTGTAAAACTCTAAACTCAATACATGTTGATCAGATGACAAATAGAGGAGAGGCGTATGCCTCTCCTATTTGATTGCCGTCTGAATCTCAATTGCGACAAGATTCTGCTTACAGCGCTGCTCGATTTCTTCAATTTGCTTCTCCTTTGACGGAATACCTTTTTTTGCCATTTCCGCTAAACTTCCCAAATCACCGTATATTTCTTTAAATGTCTGCTGAAGGATTGTTTTTAAATCATTATCATTCACGGCTGGTTTTTCCCTTCTCTCCCAAGATACCCTGAATAATAGTAAATAAGCCCTAATTAATCAGGTTCAATAGTTATATCGGCTTATTTTCTATATTTTTTTCTATTTTCCGTACATATTTCTAAAAAAAATCTCCAAACTATTTGCGGAGGTGTTTTTTAATGGACTCTGAATTTTTTCCAAACGGACTGACGGATAAACGCCAGCTTGAATTAGCGGTGGAAACTGCCCAGAAAACAACGGGAGCGGCTACCCGGGGCCAAAATTCAACTTTGGTGGAATCTGCTTACCAAGCGATTCAGGATGCCAGAACGATGTCACAATCCAGTGAACTGCAAGCTCTCGACCAGGATTTTCTGCAAAAGCAGCGAATGCTTCTCGACGATTGCCAGCATCAGCTTGATGAATTCGAAAAATAAAACCGCAGAAGCTGCGGTTTTATTTTTTATTGATTTGTCAGCACCTTGCCGTAGGCTTTCAGCTTCTCCCCCACCGTGCATTGGTTGATACAGAAAGAATGAGCGTGCGTTTTTCCAAACTCTTTGCGGAAATGCTTTTTTACGAAACAGTCTTTACAATATTCATCCTGAAGCTCTGTCAATTCTTTATAAATGCTTTTTTTATCCAATATCAGTCATCTCCGTTACCTTCTAATGTTATGCGGCTTTCAATCTGCCGGTCCGAGAGAATTTTTCTGGCAAGGTCATCCGCTTCTTGATTTTCCTTTCGGTTTACGGCTTCATATGTCGGTGTCAGCTTTAAGGATTCGAGCAGCGCTTCAATTTTATCCAGCCATTCGTTTTGCGTTTCATCATAACACGGCCAGCTGCCGTCAAGCTGATGCAAAACGACGAGGGAATCCCCTCTTATCGTGATTGAATTTCTGCTTGCGCCAAGTTCCTGCACTTCCTTAAGTGCTTCGTACAAAGCGGCATATTCCGCCTCATTGTTCGTCTGAAGCGTTAAGCTTTTATTTTTCCGTATGCGATGCCGCTTGCCGCCGAGAGAATAATACACGACAATTCCGAGTCCTGCGCGTCCGCTTGTTTTGTCAAAGCCGCCGTCGAAATACACTGTAATGTCGTCAGGTTCGTACGCAAGTTCTTCAGTAAGCTTTTCTAATTCTTTAAGCGTCCAGCTCGCGCCTTTTTCATCCTCAAAATAAATGTCTTTTATATAAGGAAAGCGGCTGACTTCTCTTGCAAGCATGCGCGCTTTCGGAACGGTCAGCCAATCTTCGGAAAAAAACGCGACAGGGCCTGTTCCTTTTGCTTCTATTTCGATATACGGCTTAAGATTCATTGAAATCACCTTACCATTCATTAGTTGACGGGCGTGTGCTATAATCAAACCATTCTCAAATTGAAAGGAAGTCAGCAGGTTTTGTTTAACGATGTGTTATGGATCTTATTTGCGGTCATTCATTTTATCATTGTTCTTCTGTTTTATAAAGGATTTGGCAAAACGGGCCTATTCGTATGGATCGGTTTCGCCACGGTGTGCGCCAACTTGCAGGTTGTCAAAACAGTTGAGCTGTTCGGGCTCACGGCAACACTGGGAAATATCATGTACGGCACCGTTTTCTTCGCAACGGATGTGCTGAACGAAAAATACGGTCCCCGGGAAGCGCGCAAAGCCGTCTGGCTCGGCTTTTCCACTCTGCTCGCTTTAACATGCGCCATGCAGGGGGCTCTTTTATATAAACCGGCTGCGTCAGATATCGCACAGCCTGCCCTTGAGACGATTTTCGGTTTTCTGCCGCGTGTTGCGCTCGGAAGCCTCTTGGCTTTTATTTTCAGCCAAACGATAGATGTTTATGTATATTCAGCCATTCGGAGAATCTTTCCTTCAGACAGGCTTCTCTGGCTCAGAAACAGCGGAAGCACGGCGCTCAGCCAGCTGCTGGATACATTTATCTTCACTGCCGTGGCCTTTATCGGCGTTTATTCCGCGGGCGTATGGTTCAGCATCTTTATTTCGACTTACCTGATTAAATTTGCGGTATCACTCATTTCTGTCCCTTATGCGTATGCGGCAAAACGAATGACACCGAAGGGAGAGTGACGGATGATGCCTGCTGAAATTTACGTGGACGGTGCAAGCGCCGGAAACCCGGGCCCCTCCGGTATCGGTATTTTTATTAAACATGACGGGAAAACAGAATCTTTCTCAATTCCGATCGGCGACCATTCAAATCAGGAAGCTGAATTTCTCGCTTTAATTGAAGGAATGAAGCTGTGTGCCGCCCGCGGATTTGAGTCCGTGTCATTCCGGACGGATTCGGATATCGTGGAGCGGGCCGCGGATCTTGAAGCGGTTAAAAACAAGGCTTTCCAGCCGTTTGTGGATGAAATCGTCCGATTAAAGGCCGGGTTTCCATTGTTTTTTATTAAGTGGATTCCCGGCAGACAAAACCAAACAGCCGATCAGCTCGCAAAAAAAGCGATTCGGCTGAATAAATAACCGGAATGAAATTGCGTCTCACTGTTCATCCTACAAATGAGGTGAACAGCTGTGAGAAAAGAAAATAAAGGCCGGCTGACCGGGGGCGTGAATCCTCAGGGAAATAT
This sequence comes from Bacillus sp. JK62, assembly GCF_053663455.1. Taxonomy (NCBI): domain Bacteria; kingdom Bacillati; phylum Bacillota; class Bacilli; order Caryophanales; family Bacillaceae; genus Bacillus; species Bacillus sp. JK62. Next base: position 52,159 of record NZ_JBSJQA010000006.1, on the reverse strand, counting down.
GGAAGGAAATGCGCATAAAGACCCGAAATCAGCCCTTGAAAACAACGCAAAAAAAAGCAATACAAAACGCTAGAGGGATCAGCTGATCTCTCTGGCGTTCAGCTTTTCGAGCATTCTTTCAATTCCTTTTATCTGATGGCGTCTGAGCATTAAGGATGCTTCCTCCATCTTCAATGAAAAAAGTGCTTCTTCAAGCGTACAGACTAACGGCACCTCGCAATGTATTTCAGCAAGCTGCCTTGACAGCTCCAATTCTTTCAAGCTTTGCTGAATTTTCGTTTGCTGGCCCTTCGGCAAGAGAGCGAGGCTTTCTAATAACCGTTCTATGTTTTCGTATTCACGGATCAGCTTGTACGCCGTTTTTTCCCCGATCCCTTTAACGCCGGGATAGTTATCGCTTGTGTCTCCCATCAGCGCCTTAATGTCAATCAGCGCTTTTGGCGGAACTCCCGTTTCTTCTCTGAATATCTCATCTGTATATACCTTATAATTGCCGATACCCTTTTGCAGCAGCGCTACTTGAACTTGTTCATTCAGCAATTGAAGCAGATCTTTATCACCCGTTACAATCGTAATTTCCGCTTCCCCGGCAAATAGGGCAGAAAGCGTACCGATACAGTCATCCGCCTCATAGCCTTTTATGCCGATGTTTAAAAACCCGAGCTCTCGCGCTGCTTCTTTCGCTAAATCAAATTGCGGAATCAGCTCAAGCGGCGGTTCGCTTCTGTTGGCCTTATAATCTTGAAACAAATCATTGCGGTACGTTTTGCTTCCCATATCCCAGCAGCAGACGACATGTGTGGGCTGAAACGTATCAACCGCTGTGATGAGATGCTTTAAAAAACCGTTGACGCCGTTTGTCGGGATTCCGTTTTCATTTATCATAAAATTGCGATGAACGGCCGTCGCGAAAAACGAGCGGAACAAAAGCGCCATGCCGTCAACGAGCAGTAATTTGTTATTCATATATCGAAACTCCTTTTTTTATTCAATGTTCCTATTTTACCAAAGAAGGCGGTAAAAAAACAGCATCCCCCCATTTGGAAGATGCTGCCGTCACGTTACTCACCGTGTCTTTTATTGCTTGCCATCAGCTTTTCAGCTTCACGGCCGGCATAAGAATCAAATTTCTGTCCGAAGCCGTTTTTCTTTTTGGCATTGTTATTCTGCTGAGCATTTCTGTTTCCCAGTTTTGTTCTGCCCATGGTCATATCCCCCTTTAGAGAAGATACGGATAGTATGTACAGCAAGCGCTGATGACACACGCGGCAGGTTCATCCATTACTGTCTGCCGACGAATTCTTTCACCATCTCTTCACTTACGAATCGTCTTTGCGGCACGATGCCCTTTTTCGCCAGCTGGTTCATTTTTGCGGTGATGCCATTAATGGCATCTGTCGTGAACTGTTCATTCTGTCTGCATTTTACAATGGCTTCTTCAATGGCCTGTTCACGCTCATAGTCAAGCTGTACAAATGTTTTGACGTGCTGATGCTGTTTTGCGGAATGTGCTGAAATTGCTTTATGGACTTCTGACATAAAAGGTTTCATCTCGCTTTTTTCATTTTAGTCTACCACGACTGTTATCTGCCCGCCAACCGGATTTTTAAATTTTCAGCATTTCATCTTTCTTTTTCCATGCTTTTTCGGCTTCGTAAAGGTGTTCAATTTCCCTTGCACTCGTATTTTCCGCAAGACCTTGTAAATAAGTGTCCCGCTGCTCGCGGATCTGGGACAGGCTTTTATCCGCCATGTCTTCTTGCAGACGGCGCACCTGCTCAGTATATCGCTCTGAAAGGCTTTCTTTCTCCTGCTCAAGCCACTTTTCTGTCACTTTTTGCAGGCTGAGCCTGAGCCCTTCCACAAACGCTCTTTTTCCGTTCTGTTCAAAAAACTGCTTCGGCGATTTAACTTCTTTTATGTGATGTGTGAATGCCGAGACGTCAATGACCGGAGCGACCTCTTTCAGCTGAACGGCAAATTCGTTTTCGGCGCTCACATAAATAGAGAAATCTCCGTCTTCCATAAGCTTCTTCTGACAGTTTTCCATCCATTCCTCAGTCATATGGCGCTCAATAAAACCGGTCATCCGGATATCGAGCGTTTTCAGCTCTTGAATATATTCAAAACGGAATTCTTTGAGCGCTTCATTCAGCGCCGCTGATATATTTTGTTTCCAATCACCGTTTTGAAGACCCGGATGGAAGGCGGTTTTCAGCATATCATTCGCATAAAACGTCAGGCGATGTTTAATGTGATAGAGCTGCTCTTCCGTATCTTTCATCACTTTTCGAATGATGACCTCAGACGTACGGCGCTTTGAAATGTCAGCGAGAGCTTTTTCATAGGAAGACTCCAGACGCTGTTTCTTTTTCTCTTTTTCTTCTGCCGACTGGTGAAGAGATTCGTGAAGCTGTTCCACCATATCGCACAATTTGTCGGCCTCTGTTTTCAGCTGGTGGCAGCTTGCCCTCATTACATCTTCCTCAATAAAGTGCTCAAGCCCGGTTCTTACATCAGAGAACCTGTTATAAAAAGCTGCTTTTTTACCCGCAAGCTCTTCTTTACTTGAGACATGATATAATTTCGGCCGGTTAATTCCCTCTTTTGAGAGTTCTGAGCGGACATAGTCTTTGACGGTTTCCAGCTCGCTTTCGGTTTTGGCCAGATCTGCGGCGTTAATGACAAAAAACATTTTATCCATGCCGAATGATTCTTTGACGAGGCCGAGTTTCTTCAGAAAAGACCTGTCTCCTTTTGAAAAAGAATGCTGATAGTACGTCATATAAAAGAACGCGTCAGCATCTTTTATATATTGAAAGGCAAGTTCCGTATGGCGCTTGTTTATACTGCTTGCTCCCGGCGTATCAACAATGGTGATGCCTTTTTGCGTGAGAGGCGAATCATAATACACGGTGACTTCTTTTACGCAGCAGGCCGTTTTTTCTTCCGCTGCATACGGTTTTAAATCTTCAACCGGCACCGTCAGTGTCAGCCTTTGACGGATCTGTTCTTCATACGTATCAAACGCCTGCAGCATCGTCTGAATCACCGGGATAAGTTCATCCGGAACTTTTCCCTTTTTAATGGCATAATTCCATCTCTCTTTCAGTGAACGTCCCTTTACATCAGCGTCTTTCAGCTCAGTGAGCTGAAGCATTTCAGCGTCCAGCTCCTCCTCCGTTTTAAAAACGATCTCCGCAGATTTATGCGGTTTGCCGTCTTGCGGTTTCGTTATTTTGTTGATCGTAGCCGTTGTGGGCGTCGGTGATGACGGAAGCACGTATTCACCGACAAGCGCATTTGCAAATGATGATTTACCGGAACTGAATCCGCCGAATAACGCCAAGGTAAACTGGCGGTTTTCAAGCCGCTCAATCCTGCTTCGAAAGGCTTCTGCCTGTTTTTCTAATATGCTCGAGGATTCAAGAATCCCGGCAAGCTCATAGAACCGATCAGTCTGCTCTTTTATAGGAAGTTCCTTCATCGCATTTTTTTCGGGCTTGTTTACTTCATACTGTACAGTCTCTTTTGGTTTCTCTATTTGGACGGGCGCTTTTGCAAGGCGTTTTTTTCGCGTATACCAGTCGCCGCTTCCCGTATCACAGGTCAATTCTTCTTCCCACAAAGCGCGGACTCGGGCTGCTTTTTCCAAGGCATTGCGTTCTTCTTTTGCCGATTGCGCGAGCTCATCCCTTATCTTCTTTTCTTTTTCGAGCCGGTTTTTCAAGTTGTCAATGAGCGGTCCGTTTTTTGCCTGAACATAAGCGGTCAGCTCCTCAATGAGTTCCGCTGTTTGTCTTTTGGCTTCCCTTCTGATCATCTCAGCGAGGTCTTTCGTATAAGTTAATACGTATTCAGATGAAAAGGCCGCTCCCTGCTTAATGGCCTGAGCGGTGATATCATCAGAAAGCGGTGTGCGGTACGCCTGGATTTTCTTGATCAGTTCGTCCGAATCCGCTTCATACCGCTTGGCCGCTTTCGTAAATGTGTCGATAATATGCCAATCCGCTTCCCCTTCCGTTCTTTTTTTAATATCGGCAAAAAATTCAGCATGCCTTCTCTCTTTCTCCTGAGTCGTTTTCGCTTTTGAAAAGAATAATCCGGTTTTAAATGAGGGCTGCTGTGATTCAATATAAGCAGATGCAAGCTCCCTCATCTCAAAGGGTGTCAGATTAGCGTTCTGCAATATGTTCTGCACGTCTTTTCTGATGTCTTTCTCTGCTGTTTCAGCCTGTTGAACGGCTTTTTTAAGCTCATCTTCAACAGAACGGACAAGTGCTTCTTGTTTGTCAAACTGCTCTCCGCTGCCGTTTTTATCTTCTTTTACGAGCATCTCTGTATGCTCTTTGACTAAGTGTGCGACTTTTCTCTCCGTTAAGGACCATAAATTTGATTTTGCCTGCTGTTTCAGCTTCTGCAGATGTTTTTTCAGCTGTTCCATGCCGTTTAAAGGATGGTCAGGATCAGTGACAGACGTAAAGAAAAGCGATTCTTTCGGTATTCCCGCGCCTTCAAGCATATCTTCCACCTGCCTGCGGTACTCTTCAAACTTCGTTTCGGTTTCATCATGCCTGTCAATTTGGTTGACGATCAGAAACAAATTCGGAATACGGTCTTTGATGGAGCTGAGAAACAGCATATTTTCTTCTGAATGAACGTGATTATAATGAACGACGTAAAATAAAGCGTCAGCCTGATGGAGAACCGAAGCGGCAGATAAAAAATGCGCTTCGTCCGTCGAATCAATTCCCGGTGTGTCAATGTAGGCCGCATAAGGCTCTGACTCCTTAAAGCCGGCATAGACTTCCACCGTTTCAATTTGCTCACCGTCTTTACAGAATTGCTGCACTTGTTCTTTATCGTAACTTCCTTTAATTTCTGCATAAGCCCCGTCCGTCGTATGAAGCACGACTTTATCTTCACCGTGCCGGATGACAACGAGGTTGGCGCTTGTGGGAATCGGGCTTGTCGGCAGTATGTCTTCACCAAGCAATGTGTTTAATAAAGAGGACTTTCCGGCCGAATAATGCCCGGTAAACGCGATATAAACCTCTTCATCAGCCGCTTTTTTCATAATGGCCGCGAGCTGATCGGCCCGTTTTTCATCCTGGTGATCCAAAAATTGTGCGTATAAGGCACCCGTTCTGCTGAAAATCTCCCTGTTATGGCGTTCTTCTTCTGTCATGTGTCTTTACCCCTTTGTGTCTGTCGCATCAAATGACGTTTTCATTTTTAGAAAGCTCTGAAAAAAACCTCTCCCCCATTTTACACAAGAATGGCCCACTTTTCTTCAGGAAACGTAAAAAAGCCGCCGATATCGGCAGCTGATAAAAAAAACACCCGCGGCATTAAAAACCGCAGATGTTTAAGAAGACATCGATTTATTCGAAACTTTTTTCAATACGAAACCAATTAAAACACTGTATGTACAAACGGCTGCAAATAAAAATAACATTGTCATTTTCGGCACCACCTTGAATGAGAATCATTTTCATATTTACATCTTATCATGAGTGAGAATGATTTTCAATCTCTATTTTGCGGTGTTTTCTTCTAGCGCTTTCTCTTCGGCGCGAATCCTCACAGTGAGCATGCAGGCATTGAGAATCGAAAAGAGAAACAGTGTCCAATATGCTCCGTATAACAGCGGCAGAAAAATAAATTCTAAGATGACGACCGCGTAGTTCGGGTGCTTCATCCACCTGTACGGCCCCTTTCTGACAAGCTCCGCATCCGGCACGACAAGAATTTTCGTATTCCAATACCGCCCTAATGATAATAGAGCCCAATACCTGATCCCCTGTACAAATAAAATAATACATATAATGGCGGCCCACCTTGGAGAAAGCGTTTTTTGAAACGCCGCCACCTCAGCTGTAAGAGAGACAAAAAAGAGCACGTGCATCAGGACGAGAAAGGGATAATGTCCTTCTCCGTATTCGACTGCGCCTTGCTTTTTCACCTTCTGCTCATTGCGCCGGGCCACGATCATCTCCGCAATCCGCTGGGCCGCAAGCAGCATGATAAACAGCCAAAACATTAAGAAGCCCCCTTTTCCCAGCTGAACAGCAAAAGCTCAGACGAAAATCCCGGCCCGAGAGCGCCGATCAGCCCTTTTTCGTTTTCTTTCTGCCGGCCGCGGAGCAACTGTTCTTTTATCACGTGAAAAATAGTTGCGGAAGACATGTTGCCGTGTTTTTGCAGCACCTTCCGAGATGCCGCAAGCTGACCGGTGTCCATTGAAAGACTCGTTAAATAGGCGTCAATGACCTTTTTCCCGCCTGGATGGGCAAGAAAGGTTTTAATGTCGTGAGGATCGACACCATATTCTAATAAAAATTCATCAACATTGTCCTTCAGCCACTGTGAAACCAGGGTGGGAATATCTCTTGAAAAAATGACTTGAAAACCGCTGTCGGTGAATTCCCAGCCCATCACATCTTCCGCATCCGGCATCATCACCGATTGAGTGGCAAATATCCGCGGAAGAAGCGGCTGTTTGACGTCGTTTCGGTTCGCCTTTTCCCCTCCGATTAGTACTGCGGCAATTCCGTCCGCAAACAGGGAAGTTCCGATTAAGTTGCTTTTTGACTTGTCGTTCGGCTGAAACGTTAAGCTGCAGAGTTCAGCCGCGATGACAAGCACGTATGCTTCAGGATATGCGCGGCAGTATTCGTACGCCCTGGACAGGCCGGCCGCTCCGCCCGCGCATCCTAAGCCCCAGATCGGTATCCGTTTTGTTTTCGCAGAAAACGGCAGCTGATTCATCACTTTCGCTTCAATGCTGGGTGTCGAAAGCCCGGTGCTGGAAATAAAAAAGATCGCATCCACTTTTTCATATGGGAAGGGATTTGTTAAACAATCCGGGTTTGTTAAACAATCAAGCGCCGCATCCGCACTATGCTTAACGGTTTCTTCCGTATACAGCCGGTTCTTTTCTGAAAAACCCCGCGCCGTTTTATACCATTCAATCGGCCGGACAAACTGCCTTGATTCAATTTCGCCGTTTTGAAAGGCTTTTAACAGCCGATCAATATCCTTAAATGAATCGGCAAACATCCCTCTCGCAAAATCCGCCGCCGTTTCTTGCGAGACATGATACTTCGGAATGCTCGTTCCGACCGACAACACATATGCCATGCCCATCACCTCTTCACATAAAGGTTTCCGCTTTTTTCCTGAATGTATGCATAAGTTTGAATCGAGGATTTCACTGACATGCCATTTTAATTTAAAATTGGCCCTTTTGAATGATAAACCGTTCGACTATACTTGACCCATTCATAAAAAAAGGTTGTGATAAGCATGCTGAAACCCGTCATTCTTAAAGGGTCACTCGTTCAGTTAGAGCCGATGACGATTGATCACACTCAGGCACTTTGTGAAGCTGCTTCAGGAAATAGGACGACTTACGCTTACACCCATGTTCCTGACGGAATCGAAGAAACAAAGCGTTATATTGAACGTGCGCTTTCCGATTATGAAAAAGGACTTGCATTGCCATTTGCAGTACGGAGTCTTGAAACAGAGCGAATCGTCGGAAGCACGCGGTTTATGGATGCGGAAGTGTTTACGCGGCCGGCGGACGCAGCCCCGGAAGTGTGTGAGATCGGCAGCACATGGTATGCCTCTGCCGTACAGCGGACCGGTGTCAATACGGAATGTAAACTTCTGTTGCTGACCCATGCGTTTGACGCGTGGCAAGCTGTCAGGGTGACGCTGAAAACCGATGTTCGCAACCAGCGCTCACGAACTGCGATTTTGCGGATCGGTGCCCAATTTGAAGGAATCCGCCGCGCGCATATTCCGGCTGTCGACGGCGGCCTCAGAGATACCGCCTACTACTCCATCCTTCGGGAGGAATGGCCTTATATCCGGCAAAACCTTTCTGGCCGGCTCGCAGCATATAACTGAAAAACCTGCCGATATATACGGCAGGTTTTTTACATATTCGGATCATGGACGTATAAATTGAGATCGATCCGTCCGTCTGACGTGACCGCTACCCCCTCAGCTTCAAGAGACAGCTTCTGTACAGAAAACATCTCTTCATCTCTTAATCCGATTTCACCCTTTGCATTGATGACCCTGTGCCAAGGAAGACGATGCTTTTTACTCATGGAGTGAAGAATCCGCACAACCTGCCTTGCTCCCCGCGGACTTCCCGCAAGACCGGCAATTTGACCGTACGTCATCACTTTTCCTTCAGGAATCTGTTTGATAATGGCTACCGCCCGTTCCGTAAATGTCATGTAACTCCTCATTTCGCAAGAAGCAGATGATTTTCGAGAAAATCAGCCACTTCCTGATCTTATTTTTATAGATGATAATTGCTTCATCATCATACTTATTACATCTCTGCGTTTAAATAGATTATCTCTTTGTTCACAAAAAATTAACAAAGATAGGTATGTACATGTTTAACATAATATGTAATAATACAATTGTATTAAAAAAGAAAAGGAGTGTTTGCAATGAAAATGAAAAAAGCTTTAGCCGGCTCAGCCCTATCACTCGCTTTACTCTGTTCTGCCGCCCCTGCTTTTGCCGCAGGTCCTGCTGATACACCTTCTGCAGAAAGCAAAACGAAGGAAGTATCTGCTTTGGCGACGTTCATACTTAATGGTTCTGGCCCTGATTATCCTACTTCAATTTACCAGAATGGAATCACCTATTATTTAGACAACATCACCTTCCATGGTGCTGATGGCACTTGGACAGCCGTCTACAAAAGCTGATTTTTCATGACGGCGGAATGATTGTCTTAAGTAACAACTAAAAAGCTGCTAATATAAGGGGGCTTTGCCCCTTTTTTTAGTTTCACTGCCTTTTATAATTGATCCAGCATATAGCACCTAGGTGCGTAATTTCATTTCACCCGATGATCATTATCAGTCGTACTGTTTTCTGCTTTTAGACGCAAAAACACATAATCTAAAATTCTCTCCCGCGTGTCTATCCAAAAGCCGAGTCTCAACTCTATCAATCCGGAACATTTTATCGACGCCTGAGTTCCCCAGCTAACGTTAAGAAACCTCTTACTTGCTCTTTTATTTTTGATAAAACACCATCCAGGGTGATAACATGAGATTTGCTTGGGAAGAATTAATTATAATTGCATTCGGAATGATTTTACTGAGAATTTCAGGGAGAAAATCCATTGCACAAATGACCATCGCACAGACAATGGTGATGATTTCAATCGGTACGATTATCGTTCACCCCATTTTAGAAACTGGTTTATTGAAAACATTAATCGCTGCGTCTATCCTTTTTAGTGCTTTGATTTTGATGGAATGGTTTCAAGTAAAAGTAAGCTGGATTGAATTTTTTTTTACCGAAAAATCTAAATTCGTTATAGAAGACGGCCAACTCAATATAGAAAACTTAAAGAAGCTGAGACTGACAGCAGATCAACTCGAAATGCGTTTAAGGCTTCTTGGCATTTCAAAAATAAACACAATTAAATATGCCACTTTAGAAGCTAATGGACAATTAGGCTACGAATTAAAAGATGACTGTAAGCCTTTAACCATCAAAGATCTTAAAAATGTGATCGATCCAAAATTCCTTAACAATGAGTCTCCATCTCAAACAGAGGGTCAAGCCAATCTATTTGAGGAAATCAAAAGACATCAGACTCAGCACAAGCCAAAAAATCTTGAATAATTCGCTGATTAGTAAAACCTTTTGTTATTCAAAACCGAAGCCGGATCCAGACCGTTAACCGCCGATCATTTTTTACCGAAATCGGTTTATAAGAAACAAAAAAAGCATCTGAAGCAGATGCCTTTTTTCCGACGAGGTCCTTGTATGCGCCTGAATATGCTTTTCAGCCGCCTATACCCACCGTCGGCCTTAGCCATAATGTTAATCAGTTTGTTTTTATAAAATCATTGATTAATTGATCAGTCGTTAATATTGTGGCAAATTCATCATGCAATGTAGCCAGAGATATATTGTGAATAGTCTCTGCATCATAATATGTATCATTTTGGTCTCTCATCCCGAAGGCTGCTGTTGCATCTGAAATCAGGTAGGTATCAAATCCTAAATTACCGCTCATTCTTGTAGTTGTTGAAACACAATGGGGCGTAGTCAAACCAGTTATTACGACAGTTGTTATATCATTTGATTTTAAAATCTCTTCTAGATTAGTCCCGATAAAGCTGCTGTTTACTTTCTTGGTTATAATGACTTCTTTATCCATAGGTTTAACGATTTCCTTTATAGCAACCCCCTCATTTTTTGGATAAAATAAAGAACCAGGTTTATCAGAAATATGTTGTATGTATATGACTGTCCATCCTTTTTCTCTCCATAATTTCAGTATTTTACTAATATTTTCTTCCGCTTTTACGTTATTTCGTTCTCCCCATTTTTTATCATCGAAAGCTATTTGTACATCCACAATGATTAACGCTTTTTTCTTTTCTGCCACCAGATAACCTCCTATATTGAAAATTAGTATTTATAACATTTTAAATAAAGTTTTTACTTTTGTACAATTGTTTCAGTTTTAAATTTCATATCACACCTTTCCCGTTGGAAAAGCGCTGGAATAGCTAAAGCAAACACTCACTCAAAGGCTGCAGTTCACCAGAGGCCAGCAATAATCAACTCTTTTTCTCTATATACTTATCAGTATCCCTTTTGCCATCCACTCCCCTAACAAAATTCACGCTACGCTCACAAAATATTAACAAAAAACCCCTTGGTTATTTTTGTATTTCATGTAATAATACAAGTGTATTAAAAACAAAGGAGTGTTTAAAATGAAATTAAAAAAAGTTTTAACTGGTTCTGCCTTGTCTCTCACTTTACTCGTTTCCGCTGCCCCTGCTTTTGCATCCAGCCCTGGCAATACAAATAGCGACTCAACTCAAACAAAATTTTCGACACAAGCGACCAAAGATTCTTTTACAATGGATTACCTTCATAGATGGGATATCCCAAATACAACTGTTAAAAATGGTGTTACTTATTACCTTAAGAAAGTAGAGATAATCGAAGGGTTCTATCGCGCAACTTTTGAAGGATGGATTAATTAGAAGAAGGGGCTTTCCCTTCTTTTACTCTCTTTTGTAAGGATCGGTGCACAAGACACTCCCCCTCAGCGCCCATTCTGCAGTTGCACTTCGGCATCAGGCATTTCATTGCATGTCTAAACCAAGTTTCGAGTCATCACCGTCCGAACAATGATATTCGTTTACGATATAATCCCTCCATTCTCCTTTTTTCTCTTACATTTGGTCATATGTTCACGTACATATAGTTCGGGACGGTTTTCGATGAGATAAGACGGATGCCGCATCACTCAATTTGTTTTTTTTCAAACAATGAAACTACTAAAAAAAAGAGGATGCCTCGCAAAAAGTTCAGCAACTTTCGGAAGCATCCTCGATCTGGATAAAATAAGATGTTATTTTAAAGAAAACGGATCACTAACCCTCTTGAACCCTTGTCACATCAAGGGTTTTTTTCGTTTTAGGAATCATATTATAAACTATATTCAAAAGCACGGCGGTAAAGCTTCCGGCGACGATTCCGTTTGTGGTCAGCAAATTTAAGTAAGACGGCAGGTGCTTAAACATATCGGGAACGACAGTTACACCGAGTCCCAATCCGACCGAACACGCGACGATCAGAAGGTTTTCCTGCTTTTTAAAGTCAATTTGACTGAGCATTTTAATGCCGTAGGAAATGACCATGCCGAACATGGCCACCATCGCGCCGCCCAGTACTGAAGACGGGATGATGGTCGTGAAGGCTGCGATTTTCGGAAAAAGGCCGAAGAGCATTAAAAGTGCGCCCGTGACACCGATGACCGCGTTTTTCTTAATCCCCGTCAGCTGCACGAGGCCGACGTTTTGGGAATAGGCCGTATACGGAAAAGCATTGAAAATGCCGCTGATGAATACCGCCAGACCTTCCGCGCGGTAGCCTTTTGCTAAATCACGTTCAGACAGGCGCCGATTTGTCAAGTCACCGAGAGCGAAATAGACGCCGGTTGACTCAACAAGGCTGACAATGGCAACGATGGACATCGTAATAATCGGTGCCGCATGAAATGTCGGCGTCCCGAAGTAAAACGGTTTAATCATTTGAATGGCGTCAGCATTCGCCACATTGTCAAATTGCACTTTTCCCATAAAATAAGCGATGGCCGTCCCGATGACAATGCCGATTAAAATCGAAATGGATTTCAAAAATCCTTTTGTAAACCGATAAAGCAGCACGATGATGACAAGCACCGTAAATCCGAGGGCAAGGTTAGCCGGATCACCGAAATCCTTGCTGCCTTCCCCGCCGGCAATATGATTCATCGCGACCGGCATTAAGGTCATCCCGATAATCGTCACAAGCATTATAGTTTAAGTACAACAAAAAAGAGCCGGCTTAATGGCTCTTTTCTTTTGCTAATAAATTAGACATTACTTCATTCACTTTTAGATTCACTTTCTTAATTGCATCAGCCGATGGTTGATTCATGCTTTCAATCGTTATACGATATTTTTCTATTTCAAACGATTCCTTTGACGATGATTTAACGAATTCACTCATACAGCGCTCACACTCTGCTGTTCTTTTTTAATCAAATCATCGCAAAGCTTGTTCAAGTAATATGTATAGTTAACTTTTTTCTTCATCGAACGGACTTCTGTGCCGATCTCTTCGCAAATTGCAATTGGAATGCTGGATTTGTTTACTTTATTCCTATATGTATTTGCTAACTGATTTTCAGCTATGTTCTTATATGTAAGGAAATCATTAATATGTACGAAATAAACTTTGTTTTGTGGCTCTCTAAATTGAAACAGAAAACCAGGAATTATGTTTGGATACTGCGTTGCCTCTTTTAAGTGTTTAATCTGTTGTGGCTTGATGATCTTTTCACTGAAAGATACAGACTTGTTCTTTGTTGATTTAAGTTCAAAAGGAAATAAATATCCTTTAAAGTGCAGGAAGCAATCGTATTTGTTTTTTGATACAGCTGCTCCCCTTTTCAAAAACATTGGGTTAACATCTTTAATTCTATAGAAGAACAGCTTTTGATCTGCAGCTGATTTTTCTATATTTGCTTCAAAAACCTTACCTTGGTTTGTACCTCCCAATCAATCACTCTCCTAAAATATTGAAACTAAAATTGAAATTAGAATAAACCTTTGCTACACTGTTTTATGTTAATTAATATTGAAAGAAGTGTACGAAATGAAGCAATGGACACCCCTCCGCCCTCGTTTAAATGAATTAATGTTTGAATATGACCTCACAGTTGATGACCTTTTCAAACGCACAGGATATCCGAGACAACGTATCCACGATTATATAAGTGGAGCTAAAGCAAATATGAACTTAGCTACTGGCATGACTTTTGCTGATGCCATTGGTTGCTCAATTGAAGAGCTGTACGAATGGAACCACGAAGAAAGAAGAAAAGTTAAATCTTAATCCCTTTTCGAGCCCATCTGATTTCCTGCATCAATTCTTCATTATTATCTGTAAGGTTGATTAGGTTACGGTGGGCTCTTTCGTATTCTTTGTTCTCGAGAGCTTCTTTCACCGTACCCATTTGTCTTTCCATTTTGTTGAACAGTATTTGAATGTTCTTAAAGTGCTCAGTTATTACCCTCCACCTCCAATACACTTATTTTATTTTCACTCTAAATAAATGACCGATTTTATTTAAATATCTCACCTACCCTTGAAATGCTCTTTATAATCTTCATTTGATGTCTTCAGTATCTTCATTACCAAGAGCTTAAATTGCTCCCATGTAATTTCCAAGTACTGATGTAATTTTAAATCACTATTGCTCTTATGCCATTCATCAACTAAATGATCAAAATTTTCTTTTGTGAGTTTCATTGAAATAACCCTCCCCAAATCACTCCTGCTGCAATAGCAACAATGAATACTGAAACAAATTTTATTACACCAATATAAACAGCAAATTTGATATCCCCTTGAGAATCCATTCTTGCTAACAAAACAAGCCCAAATGCAACAAACAAAATCCAAGCTGTAACGATCATCTACTTAGAACCTCTTCCAACTGTATATCCGCCGGCAATGTCATTTAAGATCGTGGTACCATAAGAAACCTTTTTACTCTCATTCTCTTTATTTATTGTGTAATTAATGAAATCATCGAACTGGTTTAAATACACTCCGTAAGCTGTGTTACTCAGTTTATAAACGGTATCGTCACTTGGTTTCAAAAACCAGCTATCAGTACCTTGTCCATACACTTCAAAAATTTGAACAATTTCGTCCTTATACTCAAAGTAAGCCAGCTTATTTTCAAGTTCACATTCCTCATCAACTGGATTTCCTACATGATTTGTCGCATATTCCATCATTGAAGTAAGCATGTAGCCTAATTCAACGTCCGAGAAACTTAGTTGAGGTTTAGGTGTTCCGTAATAAATATCTGCTTCATTTAGAGATCCCCTTTGATTAACTTCTTTAATGATCTCTTCGATAGCTGTGTAGCCTTCATGAATGATGAATTCCCTACGTTCCTCATCTCTTCGTTTATACTCCTCTAATAAACTTGTTACCTTAAACTCTGTATTCTTCATCGAATTCCTCCCTGCTAATTCATTGTGAAGATTGTTGCCCAACCTTCTTTATTTAAAATAAATCACATGGTCTTCCCAGTTATAGTCATCATCATATTGACCGTCTTTATAATAAAACGGAGGAACTAGCTTCATTAATATCCATCCCATAGTTTCGGGATCATTCGTTAAAGAAATGTCCACATAAACCCTTGTGTATCTGTATCCTCGACAATAATCACTGAATTTTCTTGCTTCAATTGTTTTCGTGGGTGTCTGAATGAATCCCGATCTATTGATGAGGATTTCTTCATTCAATTCTGAAACAATTGATTGCAACTTATTGACGGCTTTTTCTTTAGTATCTGAATAAATCATGATATTACGATGCATTGCATTTAGACTCATTGGACAACCTCCAACTGTTTGCAAATGTTAGCATATTCTTGAATGCTATTAATGATCGTGATGATCCAACCCCTCACCTCTTCCGGTTCTTTAAAATCCATCTCACTTTTAAGACAGTATTCATCGATCTCAATCATTGCAAGAAATTGATCATTGCTTGGTAAATTTTCAAAATCAATGCTCTTTAATCTTGGAATGCCCTTTACCTTAATCCATTCAATAAAGGAATGATCAACATTGTTCTTTGTTGCAGCGATTTTTAAAAACTCATGAACATCAGAAGAGTTCCCAATATTGAAATAAATGTGAAGACTCTTCTTCATGAGATCAAATAATCTCAATAGGACTTCATCAATTTTATTGTCTGTTTTAGTCTTGAAGTTTATATCAAACCATTTTGAAGAGTTTTCATTATTCATTTAATCCCTCCAAAAATCATGTTTTTCAATGACTGTTATACCGTCAATGCTTCTTTTCGTGTTTTGATTTTCTAATTTTAATAATGCCTTTCTAGACTTTTCGTCATTAAAGACCTCTTCCAGATTTAATAGTCGTGTCCGCTGTTCCTTAGTCATTGCTTGAGTATGTAAGTCAGTAATTTTATTGTTGTTTGCTGCTTTTCTAAATTCGTAGTATTTGGGTGGATTATATAACTTAAACCATTTTTCAACTTTAATCGGTGACAATTGCCCAAAGCCAAACTTAATTAACGCTGCCTTTTTGCTTTCCGGATGATTCATTATTTGTTCATATATAGTCAAAGGTTCAGTTAGTTCACTAGACACTTTGAAACCCTCAATTAGAGAACCGTTATTAAAATGAATATTTACCTTTGTTGATCCATTATGCATGACTGGTTATCCTCCTTAAACGCTCGACTTCGGCAACCAACCATTCTGCAGCAACTTATGTGAATTTTCATCACCTTGGTCGATTTAACTTGTCGAGACCTTGCTTAATTTCTTCAAATTCAATTTCTTTCATTGAAGCTTATCCCTTGTAAATGAAATCAAATTTTAATCTGTTGTAATCGTAAATGAACCATTATCTTCATCTAGAGTAATAACAATTTCACGAATACCATTGCTGCAGTCACTAAATTCTTGCATTTCCCTTCCTAGTTTCTGAAATTGATTTAGCCAATTCCTCCGGTGTATTTGCCCCTCTTTGGGTACTCATTATTAAATTCTCTCCCTTCCGATAAAATCAACATTTTATTCATTTACAGCAGAAGTCCAATTTTTACATCATCGACGTAATCAAGATCAAGTGTTAGTGTTTTACCTATTCTCAAACCCAACGAGTTTTCACTGTCGTTTTTAATTATGATATGCCCTGTGTCAAAGTTGATAGTTGCTACTTCAAACCATGAATTATTGTATAATGCTTTTCCAATCACAATAGCAATCCTCCTTTCTGAATAAAATTAGAATTTCATTTGATTTCAAATGTCTTCAGCTCAAACATTTTATACGTATCGACTTGCTTACCTGGTATCTCATTTACTCTAGGATACATATCATAGTCATATGGATATCCAATGCAGTTCATGTGAAAGCTCGTTCCTTCTTTATAAAACTCAGCTTGCAAATGATCGTGTCCACAAACCCAATGTTCAGCATTAATAAATGGCAAATCGACCATATAGCAGCTGTTAGGCTCAAACGGAGAATAAGGATTGTGAACAGGTGGGACATGAGATACAAATACATCAATATCAGAGTTTTCAAGAGTGTCATACCAGTCCATTGATTTTTTCCACATTGCTCTTACTCCATCTTCTTTGCTGTATCCATTAAGGCTGATGTAGTTTGAATCATTAGAGACACCTTTGAAGAAATCCCATCCTTCATTTCCTTTTGGAAGATACCACATGACATCTCCAGCAAAGACTTTTCCTTTGTATGTATCCGTAGACTTTATTAATGGAGTGACATTATTGATGTCGGCAGCCTTCTGAATTAAATCATTCACCCTCCCTAAAGAATCGGAATATTTTCGGCGCTGATTCTTACTGAGTAAATAAAGATCATGATTACCATATGTGAAGTAAACCTTTTCATACTGCTTTGCTACTTCATCAAGTACCCACAGTGTCTGTTGATTCCACTCAGTAAAGTCACCGGCAATAATTAATACCTCACCATTTCCATTCGATATTAACCTTCTAATAATCTCCCTTGTTCGCTTTTCCCATTTTATCTGGTTATTGTTCCAAGGTATCCAGTGATTAATATGCAGATCTGAAACATAATCGATTTTCATTTTATCCCCCTTCTTTGTTTAAGTACGTGTTAATTCATGCTCCATGACCAATTGACATTTAAATCCCCTCACTTTAAATTAATGTGTATATTTACAAAACATCTCCACACAATACAATTGAACAAGCTTGTTTACATACAACTTTAGGAGATGATCATATGGCTCAACAAAACAGATCAAACAACAGCAATGAATTACTTGTGCCTCAAGCTGCTGGTGCCCTTGAACAAATGAAGTATGAAATTGCTTCTGAGTTCGGTGTGAACTTAGGGCCTGAGACAACTAGCCGAGCAAACGGTTCAGTAGGTGGAGAAATCACAAAACGTTTAGTTCGCCTAGCCCAACAAAGCATGAATGGCCAATTTCATTAATGTATGAGGGGATTACTCCCCTCTCTTTTTATGCTCCTCTTCCAAATCCATAAAGTACTACTGGCATTGTATTCACCTCCTTTAGTGAACAAATGTACTTCGTCTAACCAGCTCGTCTAAAACGATTTGAAGTTTTCTTCTTTGGTCTTTTATGTATGCATTGTTATCGGTACGCAATCCATCATTAATTCTATTTTGTATGTCTGTTTTCAGTCTCTCTAAGCTTTCAATTGGTAATTTTTCTAGACTAACTTTATATGATTGATTCATTTTAATAGCCCCCAGCAAAAACGAGTGAAATTATCAATAACCAAAAGACTGCTCCAGAAACAGCAAGAAAGCTTTTTGCAATACTCATAAACTCTTGAAAATCATTCTTCAACGACTCTTTCACTGCATCACCTTCTCTTTAAAATACAGATTTCATAAAGAATTATGTCCAGCACAGTAATTGCAAAACGCTATTCCGTTGTTAGTTGCCCAATCTTCCCCCAATTCATCGCCACACTCAGCGCATCGGCAGCTCGATATTACTTCGTTTAGAAAAGAAATTTGATCAAGAAGTTTAGGAATGTCTTGATGTGCGTTTGCGATGAAGTCTGCGTCCTCTTTGTTCTCCAATTTATGAATGAGGAATGTAACCTCGCTATATTCCGTTTCAATATCTGAAAATATGCGATAGTAAGTTCGGTGATCCATCAGTCCGTCGTTTTCCTCTGCGACCCATTTACCGCCTGTCGCTTTTGTCGCACGCTGACGGATTTCTTCGAGTTGACCTTTCGCTAGTTTACCGCTCATCTTCCGACCTCCTCACGTAATGCTTCAATTTCGTAAATAAGGCTCCAAACGTGATGATAAAGGTGTTCGGGTACGCCGAGTTTTAGCACCGATATTGATTCGTTTAATTCGTACGGTGTTGGTCGTTTCACTAACCATTCACCCCTTCGATTTCGATTCCGAGAAGGTCAAGTGTATTGCATATTCCGGTTAATACTCCAGCATTATGGCGTTTAGCTTCAATATCCCCTGCTACATACCTCTCATCCCGCGATCTTTTTATATGCTCATAATAGTCCCGTAGTTTTTCCTCAGGCGTCGGTTCAGATTCATAACCGTTAATTAATGCAGCAGCTAATGTTAATAGATCAAGATTATATAAACAACCACTTCTATTATCGCCAACTGTTAAGCTATCATTTGTATATGATAGTAATATTCCTTCATCGCTCAATCTTAATCGGAGTTCTTCTATAGCCTCTGCCTGTTCCTTCGTGATTGTCGGCTTCATTTTAACGCCTCCTTTGCGATTGTTTGAATAAGATATACCGTATTTGAATACTGCATGATATCTGGTTTTATAATATAAGTACCGTTAGCAACCGAATTATCCTCAACGTAAAAGTTATCAGCGAGCTCCGTGATTTCCTGAAAAGACGCCTTCAAGCGTTCATTCTCGCCAATCAAATTCGCCACTGTACAACGTAGTTGTTTGACTTCCTCAGTCATTGGTTCCGTAAATAAATCCTCTGCAGAGATTTCTCTGTCAGCTCCATCCTCGTTTATGATGTAAAGACCGCCCTTTGCACCAGGATCATCATGTCGCATTTTAATCGCAAGTTTCTGGGCACTCTCCTTAATGCGTTCATTATTAAACTCAAACCCTTTCATACGCCCACCTCTTCACGTGAGTCGTTGATGATTTTTGCATAATGCGATGGGTACTGTATAATCCTTCCCGGCAAATGCGCATTTAGACTTCCTGCTTTTAAAGAAATAACGGGCTTTTTCTCTATTTCTCCGCTATCTAATGTAACTTCTATAACATCGCCCACACGAACTTCAGTCGGCTGCGGAGCGTTCAAGTATTCGTCCAGTACCGTCAGCCCCAAAGCACGTCTTAGCGCAATCGCCTTTCCGATGTGAACGTTGAAACAGTCGTCCGGTGCGGCTTTGGCGATTCCTTTTTCTCGTAATTCACTACGAACACGCTGACTTTTTCCGAAGACCAGAGCGACAACGGTACGCTTCTCTCGGTTAACAACGAACTCTACACGATTTGTACATTCCCGCATCGTATAATTACCGTAATAGACCGGGCATATCGAGCCAGCATCCTCAATCAGTTTCTCAACGTCCGCCTTCGCCTGCTCAACGATTTCATCACGGCGGGCTTGAGCGCTTTTCTCCGGCTTCCATAAACGTTCCTCTAGTGTTGTACATACCGGAGTCGTTACCGTATTTACATCGCCAGATATAATAACAACATCTTGATTCGTTTTTGCATAGTGAACAACGAATCTATAAGAATACGCGCCGCCAATAACAATATCTCCAAAACGAGATTTATAACCGAAATATTTATCGTCCTTCTTTTCAAATACCGTATTCGCATTATTGATCACCGTTTGATTTACGTTTTCCATTCCTTATCTCCTCCACTTACAATTAAATTAATTTGATCCTCAATTTCTTCAATAAACCCCTCTAAAGCTGCTTCATCAACCATAACTCGTTCATCATGGACTTTGATAATTTCTTTCATTCGGTCATCCATATTTCTAATTTCTTCTGCTTGCTGCACAGTAAACATTGCTCTGTATTTCTTTATGTATAAAAGAAAATCTTTGAGTACACCGATCTCCCCAATTTTGTGGAGATTGGAATCTTCTTGTTCCACTTCTAGCCGGAGTAAAGCTACTTCCTTTTCTAAAACATCAACTTCAAGCTGTTCTTTCTTTGACAACAATTCTCGCTCTTTTTGTTGCAATCCGTCACCTCCTTATAAGGATTAAATATGTATTTACAATGTGAATGTGGATTATGGTTTTAAACTGATTCATACTGTAAATGCTTGTTTTTCTTTTTGCTAATTTTATATTCCGCAATCTTCAGTGATTCAAGAGTCAATCCGTTATTGTTTAAACTCCCGAAAAGTGTGTTCATTAATTGGAGCTCTTGTTTTAAGTTTCTTCTCTTTCTCAATATCTTTTGACCTTTTAACGAAAGATGATATCCCTCTGATGCATTAAATTTGTCCTCTTCTAGCTTGTGATAAAATTCATTGAGCTCTTTATCAACTTTCCCCAGCTCTTTATAAAGGTTATCAATTTCATTTTGAAGTCGTTGTTTAGTCTCCTCAATTGCAACAAGAGGTTTGGAAATGGAAACAAGATAATCTTTTGCAGTTTTCATAACGCCACTCCTATTTATTATTTTATTTTTATTCTAAAAGTATGTAAAAAAAAGACAAGCTCTTAACTTGTCTTTATCTTATCATTCAGCCTCTCAAAAGTCTATAACTATTTTATTTTTACTCTTAATTATTTTGAGTAAGTTACAAATGAATAATTATATGTGGTATTGTTTTCTGCTTTTCTGTGAACCTTTTCAATTACTCTCCAGTCATCATTTAACCTTGGAAAATATGAATCTGCCTTTTCAGCAACTGAATCAACAATCGTCAAATAAACCTTATCAGCATGTGGTAAGAATGCCTCGTATATAGCACCTCCACCAATGACCATTACCTCTTCATCTGTATCCAATTGTCCTCGTATGAGCTTTAATACATCATCAATCGAATGATAAACAAATGAAGAATGATCAGGTTTGTAATCCTTGTTTTTAGTTAATATGATATTCCTTCGATTCTGAAGTGGTTCTCCTGTAATGTTTACGATCGATTCATATGTAAGCCTTCCCTGAATACACAGCTTTCCTGTAGTAAGTTCTTTAAAACGTTTCATGTCTTCTGGAATATGGTAAAGCAAATTATTTTCATATCCAATGGCCATTGATTTGTCGCAGCAAGCAATAAGAGATAGCATTATACTGCTACCTCGAAGTAAAGCTTGTCTCCATGCTTATAATTAACCAATCTGAAATCATCAATTGTGAAATCATAAAAGTCCTTTACATCTGGATTAATCCATAGCTCAGGTGCTTCATATTGCTCTCTGTCCATTTGAATTTTCAAATTGTCTATATGACGAGTGTACACGTGACAGTCTCCGATATTGAAGATATACTCACCTAGCTCATATCCAGTAATTTGAGCAATCATACGCTGCAATACATTGTACTGGAATACATTAAACGGATTCCCGAGCGCAAGATCACTACTGCGACAGAAAACTTCTAAATGCAACTTCCCGCCTTTTACAAGCCATTGAGTACCATAGACACAGGGCGTCAATGCCATCGAGTCTAATTCATCAGGATTCCAAAGCGTAGTAATATGTCTGCGTGAAGATGGGTTGTTTTTTAACTGATGGAGAAGATAGTCAACCTGATCAACCTTTTCACCGTTTAGCATTCTGTTCTTCTTACCAAGCTGATAGCCATAGGCATTGCCGATCGTACCGTCTTCTTGTTTCCATTGATCCCAAATATGCACGTCCATCTTGTTTAATTCGTTAACATTGTTTGATTTAAACTGCCATATCCAAAGTAATTCCTTGATTGCCGTTTTCCAGGCAACTTTTTTAGTCGTTAAAATCGGTACTTCGGAATTATCAAAGCGCATTTGCTTACTGATTACACTTAATGTATGTGCTGGTGTTCCATCTGTATCCCACTTGGTTCTGACATCGAATTCTTCGTCAGATGCCCCATTATTTATTATGTCATTTATGATTGTGTTGTACTGCTTATCAAACTGAGTCATAATTCTATTCTCCTTTATCTAAACCAACTGATAATAAAGTTAACTACGAAGATAATATTACCGCAAACAAACAACATGTACACGAACTTGTTTTGCTTATTGTTTGAGTCACCGTCCAAAACTTCAAGAATTTTAAACATTGTTAAACCGGTATAAATTAAAGCAAAGGCTGTCCAAGCTAACATTAGCAAGTTACCATGCGTGATCAGTCCAATAGTAGCCAAGGGGATAATGAACGAAATCCCCTTGAACAATGTTATAACATACACTAAGTTCTTATTTTTCTTCAGATCCTTATACGGTGATTTAGAAAGCATATGCTTAACTTTAGCGTATACGTTCTGTTCTCCTCGTGAAATGAGTATAATTTCATTAATATTTAATGCAAATAAGTATGCTGCAAGTATTAACGTAAAGTATGTAATTACAATACATCTCCTTATTTTATTTTTTAGAGCAGAGGAATTAAATCCAACTGCTCTGGTTAAGTTTATCGATAGATTGGGCCGTAGCAGTTTCTATGACACCATTCAGCATTACCATGAGTTTGGTACATACATTGTTGAAAACATCGTTCAGCACTATTCAAGTAAGCAATGTATGGTGAAAATTGTGGCAAGTAATTCAAAGTATACAGCGACGGTGTGTACCATATTGGATATTGTCTAAACACATTAAGACCTCCAGTTGTTCAAAGTATTCAATGTATTGTATTTAAGCTCACACCCAACCGATACTTGTCACTGTTTATATAGGCTTGTTTAAAGTTTAAATATCAATCAAACAACTCTCCCGCCCTCTTCATGTCATTGATTTCCTCACTTACACTTTCTTTGATTGCGTGAGGTAACTGATCAATTCCCCGTTGTATTCTTTTCTGACCTGTATTTCTTATATGTAAAGTTAATTCTTTAAACCCTTCCATTGATTCATCTGAAATTAAATCAAACTGATGTTGAATCTTAGCTAATAAGCTTATGTATTCTTCTTCATCTTCACTGAATAATGCCAATCCTTTTTCAAGCTCAGCAATTTTATGAAGATGTTCTTTAATTTTATCTACATAATTGTTCACTGAATCTCACCTCACTTTTCTATAAAAGTCTTCTTTTATAGAGATGTTCGTTCAATCGACACCCTTTGGTATCCCTAAGATCTTTATCAACTTTAGTCATCACAATTTCGCTTGTTTCTAAATTTTGAACTTGTACATATTCCCTTTCCTGTCTACATGATAGTGTCCTTTTGGATAATATACATGTCCATCTGCATTTACCTTATCAATTACATTAAACATGAATTCGCCCTGTTTTATATTCCCTGTCATCCACGCCTTTTTGCGTAATCTTTTTTTCATCCAGCATCTCCTTTGTAGGCATAATTGTTGAGTTTTTTGAGTATTTTAAGTTGTACCCTGGCTGAGACCCTCCACTGACAAACATCATGATCAAAGCCAGGGGTTTAAACTAATAAATAATATCTGCCACGTATTTAGACCAAGATTCTAAACGATTAAATACTAATGGATTATCAAAATCTTGTTTATTTAACCAAAAGCCTTTTAATTGATCTGTTTCTCTTACAGATACCTCTGCATTTTCAGGCAGTTTAACAATAATCATTATGCCTAAATGAACTTTCCCCACTTCATTTAAGTCATCGTTTATCAACCCCACAACTTCTAAATTTAAATTGGAAGTTGAGATAAACACCTCTTCTGAAAGCTCTCTCCTTAAGTTCTCATCAATAGCTTCCCAAAAATTTGTTGCTTCAGTTAAATTCATGTGCCCGCCAACACCAATTGATAATTGATCATGAAGCCTCTTTTCCCCGCTTTTTCTTAACCGCTCGTATGCAAATACTCGGTCTCCTTTTTGTAAAATGGCATAGGGAATTGGTTGCTTACAGCTTTGATCCCTCTCAGCATCTCCCCTATTCATAGTGATCATGCTTTCAGCGAGATTTTCGATTATTTGATCAACCTTGCCTAGATCAGATTCAATTCCTTGAAAGACTAGTTCTTCATTATCAAATACTTTATCTCTAGGTGCTACAACAATTACTTCATCCATTTTCCCCATTTAACATTCTCCTTTTGTTTTATTATGTGAAAAATCTATCCAAAAATTAAATAGGCCGCCCAACATGAATATCGTTGAATAATCCAGTCAATATGCTTAATCTTACAGAAGGTTATCCAATCCATTATCAACAAAGGTATTACAGTAATTAAAAAAATTAAAAGCAGTATGTACTTCCACCATGAAATCTCGTTAATATTCCAACCGAATATGGTTAGCCCTCCCCTAAGGAAATTATCTTTTATTGTAATCCCTTTAGTAGTTCATCAAGTTCTTCAGGCTTAAATCCAACACTACGCTTTACTTCTTCTTGCTCATTCAGCAGTATAGTCACCGGTACACTCATTACCTCAAATTGCGCTGCCACTTCTGGCTTCTGTGTTACATCAAATGTCTCATATTCGACTCCTGCTTCGTTTAAATAATTGGATACCATTTTGCAAGGATTGCAATTCGGTTGTTCTAATTTAATCAGTCTCATGAAATAACTCCTTTGCTATCGAAAATGAAATCCGTGTCCCTTAATGATTCTACTGTTGCTTTTTTATAGCCAACGCCCTTCATTGAAAAGAAGTCATGTGATTTAGTCTTTGTGCTCAATCCATTAATAACAATTGGATTAACATCCTCTTCTTCAAACCAATGATCAAATCCAAGATTGTTTAATGCTTTATTTGCGTTGTATCTGATGAATTTCTTTACATCTGGAGCTAAGCCAACCTGATCATAAACATCTTCTGTATACTCTAATTCATTTTCATAAAGCTCCTGTAGAAATCTTAAAGCCCATGCATACAGTTCTTTTTGCTTGTTAGGAGTTTGTTTCTTGTATATCTCTTGAGCTAATAGACCGACGTAAACGCCGTGTATCGCCTCGTCTCTAATACCCCTAGTTCAACCGAGTTCGCTACTCTCGGCTCGTTGCCCTGTTGCAACCGCCTTACGTTACCGTAAGGAGCAGACTATATCATCATCCCTGTAGGATGCCTCCCGTTTCGATTTAAGGGGTTCTCACCCACGCCAATAGCTTGCGCCCTACTCGTTTTGCGGAATTTCGCCGCCTATGCGATAGTCGTTGAACGTTCTATGCGATCCCATAAAGTCTTCCATCTTCTTTTATGTCGAACCAGACTAACGTAACGAGGATGAAGGCTGTATTTTTCACCAGCTTCAACATTGTTCATTCCAGCAAGCAAATCATAGATTAAATTTGTTGCCTCTGAGTCTGTGAGCTTTGACATTGAATTACTTTCTCCAGGTTGTCCTGACATTAATCCAATTTTCATTGCGTGTAGAGTATTTTCTTTAGGTGTAACTATCTCTAAATTCCGAACGTGATTGTTTAGTTTATTTCCATCTATGTGGTTTACAAACATTCCTTTTGGTATTTCATGAATAAAATATTTTGCGACTAACCTATGTACTAAAAAGTTCTGTGTTCCTTTATTCGGATGCGTGTATCCTATCATTTCATAGCCATGTGGAGTAATAAATGTCTTTCTTGGTTTCTTTAATTTTTTTGATATGATAACTCCCGTTTCCGTTATCCACCAAGGTGCTTCTTCGACTTCTTTCCTTATCATTTTCACCTCCTTTGGGTTCGCATAGCTTCGCTGCTGATTGTCCTAAAAGGATTTTCCAGCAATTAGAGAGGTTCACATTTGCCGTTGCCGACAAAAGGGACTATTAAATAATCAGGTTAATAATCTCTCCGCTCTGCATGAGCTTCCCTTGTCCATAAAAGTAAAGTGGATAATAAAACCCTGAGTAGAAAAGGAAACTCTCCAGAAACACAGATGCAACCATTGCTTTGAATAAGGAAATATCATCGTTTTTCTGAACCGCTTCATAAATCGAAACAATTGTTTTTGCTTTCTTTTGAAGAAACCTATTGTTTTTCACCCATTCGAAGACTTCATTGATCTTCTCGGTTGGAGCCAAAGTTAGAAAGATGTTGCTGTAAGATTTTGCGTGCACCGCGTTTTCCATCATCGCCATGAAATTAAGAACCGCTTTTCGCTGATGGCCTTCGACGTGCTCGGCCACAATCGGCATGCCTGTGTTCCCCTGCTCTGTGTCCAATAATGTAAGCCCAGCTAAAACTTTCATATAAGTATCTTGTTCCTTTGTTCCAAGATACTTCCAAGTGAGAAGATCGCCGTTTAATGCGATCTCTTCCGGAAGCCAAAACTGCTTTACGTTTTGGTTGTAAAACATTTGGGTGAAATCATCTTCATGCTTTGACCAGTTTGCTGCTGTATATTGCGTCAATTATTAGTCCTCCTTCTTAGATATAAACTCTTGTTCAATTGTGAATTTCCCTTCAGGCAATATAATAGGTCTATCATCAGCAGACCTATAATTAACATCAAATAATACGTTGTCGTAAGTTAGTGCGTGTTTATTAAGGGTTTTAATACATCCGCCCTTTAGGTGACACCCAATCAGTACTGACTTTTTTCTTTTTCTCAAATACCAAACTGCCAATGAACTTAACATCTTTCAGCGCCTCCTCGCTTAAACCACGCAACTCAAGCACGAATCCTGCCCTGTATCCTTCGTTCGAGCATAATACAGCGTCTTAATTCCTTTATGATGCGCATATAAGTCGATCCGGTTTAAATCTCTTGTCGTCATCGTATCTTTCAAGAACAGCGTAAATGAAATCCCTTGATCGACGTGCTGCTGAATAGTGGCAATAAGATCAACTACCTTAAACATATCCATGTCGTATGCTTCCTTATAAAAGAACCAATTCTGAGCCGATAAACCTGGCATTGGATAATATGTCTTACTGTTTCCGTATGTACGTTCCTCGATTCTCTCCATAATCGGCATTACACCGGCTGTAGATGATTGAACATATGAGATGCTTCCAGTAGGTGCAACAGCTTGCCTATACGAATGATACAACCCATATTTCATAACATCCTCTTTAAGCTTCATCCAATCTTCAATGTTAGGAATATGTTGATCTCCAAACAGGCTTTTAATCTTTTCATATTTAGGGCTATAATCAATTGTCACGTACTTATCAAAATACTCGCCTGATTTGTAAGTTGATCCGTGAAACTTGTAGTACGTCTCCCCTGTTTCTTTTGCAATTTCCATTGAACGTTGCAGGGAGTAGAAGTTAACCATCATAAAGTATGTATTTGCAAAGTCCTTAGCTTCTTCACTTTCATAAGCAATTTTATTTTGAGCTAAAAAACCATGTAGATTCATCTGCCCAAGACCAATTGATCGCATTAGTGTATTTGCTCTCGCAACAGCTGGGGCATTTACAATGTTTGTTTTCCTTGTAACAGTCGTTAGTGAGTCAATTGCTATTCTAACCGTGGAAGCAATTGATTGATTGCTCATTACGTTTACAATGTTCATGGATCCAAGATTACATGAGATATCTAAACCAATTTCGTCTTCCTGATCGTAATCTGTATAAACTGAGACTTGTGATGCTTGGAGCACCTCTGAACAGTTGCCAGTAACAATCCCATTGAAAATCAGAGAGTGATAGTCTTCTTGTGTTGTATCATAAACATCCTCAACACCATCTTCTTCAATACTAATAATTTCAGCCGTAAAATCATGCTTTGGCTTTCTTGAAGAAGGTTGCAATGTCTCAGTTAGCAAATTGAATTTATAAATATCGTATTCTTTCATTTCAACAATGCTCATAAACAACTCTCTTGAGTTTCTATCTTGAATACTGATTTTGTGAGTTGGCTTTACATTGTACAGCTTAGAACCAC
This sequence comes from Bacillus sp. JK62, assembly GCF_053663455.1. Classification (NCBI taxonomy): domain Bacteria; kingdom Bacillati; phylum Bacillota; class Bacilli; order Caryophanales; family Bacillaceae; genus Bacillus; species Bacillus sp. JK62. The sequence goes on along the minus strand of NZ_JBSJQA010000006.1, from coordinate 24,049 downwards.
CTTTCCCGTCAGGAAGGAGTTCTTGTGAACGCTTATTGTTAGAATAGATCGTTGTATAAACACCCATGTTTAGTAATAGCTTCTGAACGTCCTGAAGGCTCTCATAGTGAATGGATGTTAACTCAATTGTTAATGCTTTGGCTTTATGATTTGCATTTACACACCCATCAGTCTGGAATAAACCTGATAAATAAGCTGCTTGCGTTTCCTTATTAGCTTGAAAAATGAATTCTGGGACTCTTGTTTTAGTTTCTTTGTCCATACCGAACTTCTTCAAGATGTCGAATAAGACTGTACTATTCATGTAGAGTAAATCTTGTTTTTCTGGATTAGCCATATTAAATGTTGGAGCCAGTGAAGTATTGTGTTTATAAGCACGATCGAGCTTGTGTTTTTGAATAATACGGTGAACTGCATCAGTAACTTTCTGCTCAAGAACTTTTTTGTTATCGTATAAATAAATCTTGGCAGTTTTTTCAGTAATGGTTCCATCCCCAGCTATAATGCCCATGATGTAAGCAAGATCTGGCTCATGAATGTCGCCGTATGCTCCCTCACCTGATTGAACTAATAATTTATCGCCCGTTTTTAGCTGATTCAATTGGAGCTTTTGAATTTCACCGTCCCTTTTCACATAGAATTTGTGCCACTCAGTTGTCCTTATTTCATATCCTTGCTTCGTTTTGACTTTAAATATTCCCGCATCTTTTTTAGTCAATTGCATTGGAATTGCATCTACTATTGAAGTACCTTTGCTGCCAACTGCAAAATCTTTTGTTCTATTATCAATGACCACTTTAAGCTCATTCTGCTTTTTGTAAAGATCAGCTGCTTTTTCATATCCATTCTCAGTTAAAAGAAGTGTTTCTCCAGTAACGCACAAATTAGAAAACTTCACTTTTGAAATATGTTCATTTGGATGGACTGTATTTACATTGTCAGCAAACATGATATAAGGATAGCCAGATTCACTTCTTAGAATGGCCAATTGCTCTAACAGCTTTCGAGCATTCCCTTTTGCTTTTCTAACTTTAGGGTTTTCAACAAGCTCATCATACATTTTGTTGATATCCATCTCATCAAGATACTGCCCATATTCTTTGTAAACTGAATGAGGATAGAACATGTAAAAATCCTTATCTTCTCTTGCCAATTCAATAAATTTATCAGGAAGCACTACACCAATAGACAGTGTTTTAACTCGGACATCTTCATCTGCTGAGATTTTTTTGGTATCCAGGAAATCTGTAATATCTGGATGGAATACATTTAGATAAGCTGCTCCAGACCCTTGCCTTTGTCCCATTTGATCTGCATATCTAAAAGCATTATCCAATAGTTTCATAACACCTACGACGCCTTTAGTTGCATTCTCTACGTCTTTAATCGCTTCACCCTTGGCTCGTAATTTGCTTAGGTTTAATGCAACGCCGCCGCCCAATTTAGACAGCTGCATGGAAATATCGATCGCCCGTGAAATATCATTCAAACTGTCTCCCACTTCAAGCAAGAAACAGCTTACCATTTCACCTCTTCGCTTACGTCCTGCATTAAGGAAAGTAGGCGTTGCCGGCTGATACTCTTGTTTCATCATGGCGTGTACTTCCTCAATAGCCTTATCATAATCACCATCTGCACAATACAAAGCTACAATTGAGACACGATCCTCATATCTCTCTAGGATCTTTGTTTTATCGTTTGTCTTCAATGCATAGTCATTGTAGAACTTGAAAGCACTCATGAAAGAAGGGAATCTGAATTTGTAACTGTAAGCAATCTTATAAATTGATTTAATCTGCTCAAATGTGTATTCGCTTAAGAATTCTTCTTCGTAATAATCATTTTTAATCAGATAATCCAGTTTCTCTTTTAAGTCATGGAAAAAGACTGTGTTTTGATTAATGTAATCAACAAAGTAACTGTGTACGGCCTCCTTATCCTTCTCAAATTGAAACTTACCGTCTTTCTGAATCATGATCTCATTATTGAGCTTGATCCACTTTGGTATTGTGTTTGTCAATAAGTTGTACCTCCCGATTAATCTTCTGCAAATCTTGTTTTGTTCCACTTAGTTCAAACTTTAATAACAATGGTACGTGGAACATTGCTGAAAGCTTCTCCCCAGCTAAACCATAGTTATCACCCCAAACCTTGTTACCACTCACAACAACCCCTTTTATTTTACTTTTATTCTTGATAATAAAATTCAAAGTCCTTTCAGGTACTTCCCCAAAGCCTATCGTATATGTAATATGTATAAATTCTTCTTCAATGATTAAGTCATCTGTAATTTCAATGACATCGAAGTTTAACTCCCTTTGTAAAGCTTGAGCAAACCTTTTCACATTACCTGTCTTGCTTTCATATGTAATAATCAATATTCTTTATATTCTCCGTTAACCAAACTGGTGGTGGTTGTTTCTGCTTCATTTTCAGCATGATGAAAAGCTTCAGACATTTCTAAATTAATGTCTCCCATTTCCTTGTAGCCTTTAGCCATCTTAACTCTAAGAGGGGATAAGTCCTCCATCTCCAAATCAACTGGTACATATTTATGCTTTTGACTCTGCGGGATAACCATTTGGTTTCCATCTAAGTCAGTTGCAATAAGCTCTCCTTTAAAAACCGTAAACGACTCACCATTTTGCATATGTATTTTCGTATTATCTTTCGCATCATCTAAAATCACCAAGTCACTACGCTTCACGTATAACTGTTTAGCAGCTCCCATTCCACAACTCCCTTTTCTCTATTTTTTGTTTTTATCTTTTTCGTGTCTTACGTCCAACTCATCCATATCATTGAGAATATGGTTAATAACAACATCACTGAACTTACCGAATGCCTTATATCCAATTAACTTGCTTCTCAAATCTCTCCACTTTCTTGCTGCACTCATTTTGCTTCCCCTTCCTTTGAAACTGTGATTTTATAGAGTTATTTCTCTTACAATAAATGTCCATCCATTACAACTATACCTTCTTCTCTGCCTTTTAAATTGTTTGTAATCTCATCTTTAAAGAAGAATCCTTGTTCAAATCCAGTTCTATGAATGTAGGCTTTTACTGCATGTTCTAATGAAACTTCCTGCATTTCTTTGCTAAGATTCTCTTCATCATCGGCAACTCCTTCTGTATACAACTTCATTGCCTTTTCTTTTGTATTTGCCTTGATTAATGCGTAATATGGATCACTTACCTCAAACAATTTCATCATATTTCGTCAACTCCTAATCTATTTTTGTGAATCTCATAATCTCTTCGCCATCAATAACCACTCTTCCAAAGAACATGTCTTTAGGTCTTGCCCAAAGAACACCGTCTTGGTCTTCATATGTAACCAGCTTTTCTTCTGTTTCAGTGTGGATGACCTCTCCAATAACCTTATAAAGACCGCCTTTATAATGTCTAAACCGACAACCGACTACATCGTATGTATCCTTCAAAGCATTCAACAACTTCTGTGCATCTTGAGCACTTTTTGAACTGCTGTCATATTTGTTGAGATGTAAAACCGCTTCCTGCATTTTCAAATTCACTTTGTTCATCCTTCCCGGTTCCTCGAAGTGCATTAATTCTATTCACCATTTCTCTAAGCTCTTCAAGCTTCACTTTTGCATTTTCATATTCCCACTCTGGATAATACAAAGTTTCCAGCTCCAAAATTCTTCTCTTGAGTAGATGGAGAACTTCTGATAATACCTTATCCATTCCAATTTCCTCAGCAGTTGTGTTTGAATTTATCAGAGCTTCTCGAATACGTTGAGACTGCCTTTGACTTATACTAATGTCTAATCAACTCCTTAAAATCATCCTTTTATGGAGAGCGAATGAATGCCCGGTACGCCCTCAATGCTCCGAAATGGACTGAGTACATTAAATTCTATTTCCACCGCCAAATCTCTGTCTGAGTTCGTTTGGATTTTTTCGATTTTCACGTAAACCTCGTTTGTTTCATCCTCAAGGCTAGTCATTTTCATTTTATAAGAACCCTTAAATACCCCGCCTAGTTCAACCCATTTATACACCAATGAATCAACACCAAACCTTAATGTGATTTTATCTTCGTTTTCAGTTGCCTCTACATTTCTGTAATGAAGAACCATTTTTGTTTCATTTGGCAAATGTTTATTTAGTGTTTCTTCATATAAAGCAATTTCTTTTAAGATCATATCTGACTCTCCTTTTGCAAAATTGGTTTAAAGCCACATTTTTTTATTTAAAATACTAAGTTGCCCTCTCTATCAATAGCTTTATATGTATTCACATGCTCATTACTGAAGATGACTAGTGCATTAGGGAATGGAGCATTAATTTTACTCCCTCCAAACTTTAGTCTGTGTCTAATGAATAAGATTTCACCTTTCATACAGTATTCATGCCACCAAGCAGAACAAGTTCTTGCAGGAACAAGACAAACTGCAATTTCTGAATTCCCATTTTCAACTTCTTCATAAGCTTTTTTAATCCACTTTTTAATTTCCCTTCCATATGGGGGATTCATCCATACCCTACCAACCCATTTTTGTTTCAATCCATCAATTTCAGGAGTAAAGAAGTTTTTACACTTAGCGTTTGATGGCTTGGCACACACATCAAGATTTAATTTATACCTTTCATTGATTTTATTAAAAAAGTCAATTGGGGTTGCCCAGACATCTGTTCGTTCCTCTGGGTTAAAAAATACCCCCTGGTTAAAATTTGTTTTAGTCTCTATATTTAGTTCCCCCTCTGTTTAGATAAAATAAAACTTTTATTTAGACTTCAATCAACTGATTCGTATCTAACCTTTGGATAGGTTGTTTTCATATAAACTTTTTTCATGCACAATGGGCATTGAAACGGATATTTCGGTGGGCTTGATGTGAGCATCATATTTGAAAACACAAGCTCTGGAGCCTCTTCGCATTCATCACAATGTAACGTCTCTCTAAAAACTTTAACTTGCTGCGATTTAATCATATTCAGATTCCTCCTTCGTTAAATAAACAATGTACTGACATACAGAACAATCAATGCAAAAGCTGAATGAAGTAAAGACTTACCGGCTTTCTTGAAAATGTTCTCATCTTTTTCCTGATCTGACCGTTTTACACCTTTGACAAATACGTTGAGTAAAACACCAATCACAAATGCATGAGGTAAAGTGATATGGGTATTTTGAATGTTGTATGTATCAATAAGCAATGGGTTTAACACATGATTCAATCCATAATAGACAACTAGTGACATAGTCACTGCTTCAACAAAAATGAGTAACCCCACTACAATCAGAGAACCTGATCCGATAAAGAAACCGTTCCAAATATTTTTTGTATCCTTATTCAATAAATATCTCTCCTTTAGTCTTTTTTAGTGATTAGCCTCTTCCACCAGGAAGTTTTACGTTTCTTTTCTTGCTCTTTAAAGCGTTCATAGTCTTGTTTAACTTGCTGATTCCATTTCTCTATTTTTTCTTGTTTTTGAATTGCTTTTTCAAGGCTCTCTTTATCCTCAATTGTTTTAATGACCTTGTCAGTCTGATATGTCCATTCATTTTTTGTGTTGCGTTGCCTGTCTGTTACGACTACGTATTCGTTAAACCCTGGGATATACACTTTCCCTCCGACTTCAATTGGGTCTAAGTCGATGTTCCCTTCAAAAAATGTCTGATACTCACATTGCTGCTCGATTGGGACAAGGGCATCACACAAGCCTAATGTCCAACTTTTCTTAATTACCTTCCCTTCAAATGTTGCTTTATGTCGTCCCACTTATTCACCTCCTACTGTTGCATCTCTTTCTTAAAAGCATGTTTCAAATGTTTCCAAAATGATATCCTTTTATTTCCTAGCTGATTATCATGCTTTTCTTTTACTTTACTTTCGTCTAAATACTCCCTTAATTGTTTTTCAGCTTGAATTTTACTCTCCTTATTCTCGACTGTGCTAATGACATAATCAGTGAAGTAAATCCATCCCCCATCAAGCATTTTGACCTTTTTTTCTATATGAACATTTTCATCAAGTTCATTTATGTAAAGAGTGTCACCACAGTTAACTTCAAAATTAATTTCATCCTCATAAAAAGTTTCTGTAGATATATCTAAATACTCGTGGTCAATAGCTGGTGGCTTTCGTTTCGCATGGACGCCATGAAAACACGATGGATATGCCCTGAAAAGGTAAATCTTTTCTATTTTCTTGCCTTTAAATACTGCTCTACACTTCTCCATGTTAGTTTCTCCCTTCTCACATTTCATTAAATGCCGTTATTGCCACCAACAGTTGCTTTGCCTCAACTTCTGCTATTTGATCTCCAATTTGAACCTTTACCCATGTATCTGGATAATCAATACTCTTAGTTGCCAGGAGTTTCAGAGTTTTTCTGTTTACTCCTCTCAATGTGAATTCGGATGTAATGTCTCTCATGTTTTTCTCCTTTCTTTATAAAAATTGAATTTTAATCTAAATGCTCCATTACAATTTTTAGATAATCCTTATAGTCAATAGCAACCACATTGTCTCCTTTGACAAGTTGCTCACTTTTAACTCCAAAGAACCACCTGTCGTCTATCCACTGACGACCAGTCATGTTATTTAAACCAAGTTCATCATGAGACCTGAAAGGACTTACCTTTTCAATTTGCTCAATCATAGATTTTATCTCGTTAAAATGCTTAGATCGTTTTTTAAAAGCGTAAAATCCGTCTTTTGGATTTTTAACAATGTCATTTTTAAATACTTCATACGCTTCAGTTCCTTCATAGACTCCGAAATACTCAGAGTGATAAAACGAGAAACCTTCCTCGACGCCATACTTTTCTTTAAACTTGTCGAAGAAGGTGTTAATACCCTCTTTTCGTTTCTTCTCTGCTTTATACCAGTCGCTCTCCTGTTTAACTTCATAAATCGGTGCATTTAAGGTTTGCATACTCCTCACCCCTCATCATTTGTTCCAATTTGTCGCATACTGCGCTTTCCCAGGAAATCATTTATATTTCCTTTCACTATTTCAATTCCACCACTTCACACCAAGTTCTTAGTGAACTGTCTTTTTTTAAATTTAAAGCAGCTACGCCAGCTACATCTCTAAATGAAAATTCAGTAACTTTTCCATCACTGTCTAGCATTTTTCCCACATACTCTTTTCCAGCCCAAATCTCTACTACATACTTACTCATACAACATCTCTCCATTCTCGAAAAAAGGAATATTTTATTTTTACTCTTAAAGTAATTGCAAGTAATCCAATGTCTTTTCTAATTTCATGTCTTTACATTTCTCAATGCATTCTTTCTTGATTGCTTCTCCACATTCTTTATGTACCGGGAATTCCCTGTATTCTTTGTTGTCGGATATTCTTATGTAATATACGATGTCTCCAATGTGATCCTTGCATTTAACACACTCCAATGCATCACCTCGATTCTTATATTTCTAATATACTCGCATTCTCTCAAAAAATCAACAACCATTTTATTTTTATTCTTAAAAAGTTTCTTTTAAATTTCTTAGCTTTACTGTTGCAGCCAAAATATCCGAGTCACACCTTTTCCATATGTGGTTATCCTCTGGCCTTAAATTGTTCTCTAAATATACCCAAAGCTTATCTAATATCTCCTCAATCTGATCAACGTCATTATTAATGATATCCCTGGCAATATCCCTAATTACACGAAACCTCCTCTACGAGAATATGATTATAGTTTTCCCGTTGTCATTCTTTATGTACGGCGAATGTTTTCTCTGAAGGTAATTTGCCCCTCTGCCTTCCCCAATGCTCACGTTATAAACAGTCTTTACCTTATGTATGTCTAATGCCTTCCGTTTAGCCTCTTCTGTAGACATTGCTTCAATTACCAAAGACGCGTTTTCGCCTTTGTGATCTTTACATCTAACATAGTACCTTTTCAATAAACATCCCTTTATCCTTTCTTGTTATCCTGTTGTATTAATCTTCTTTTAGATAAGACTTGAAGAACTCATCTAGGTTTGCAGCAATCGCTCCAGCAACTTCTGCACAATGAGCATGACTCTTTTCTTGAGATCTTAAAAACTCAACTGCAGACTTAGCAATGTCTTTTATTTTCCCCTCGTCTAATTTGCCGCTTCTTACTTCATCTTTAATTTTTTCGGCTTCCTCTTTTAAGCTTTCTGGGTAGTTCACTACAGACTCCACCTCTTATATTTTATTTTTACTCTTTAAAAGACAAATTTTATTCACATTCTTCATTAACGTATGTATGTATTAATTCTTTAAATATTGACTCAAGTACTGTCACTGTAATTGAGTTGCCGGCTTGCTTATACAATTGTGTGTTACTGATGCCTTCAGCAAAAACTTTTTCAAAATCTTCATCATCAAATGCCTGCAGTCGAAAGCATTCTAAAGGGGTCAATTTTCTAATTTTATATTTAGGTTGTTCCTCAATAATTTTATGACCTTCTCCTTTACTGGTGGTAACAGTAGGACTTAATCCGTTTGAATCGTATACTTTCCCGTTCATTCCGTTACCGGATGGATTTAAGTTCCCGGCACATTTAACTGCTATCTTAGGCTCTCTATGACCTCCTCCCATAGTTGTCAATGTTGGAGAAACTCCTTCTGGCGAGTAAACTCTTTTGATGGCATCGTGACCTTTTAAATCTACATGTCCCACCATTAACGGTTCCCTTGTTTCATGTTTTTGCTGTGGTGAAGCTGCAAGCTGTTCAACAAGTTTCCTTGTCTTTTCTTCGTTTAAGTAATACTTTTCATCGACAACATCCTCAAGAATTTCTCTAAGCCTCTTATTAATTATGGCTTGTAAAGGCCATTTAAAATTAAAACTCTTTATATATAATTCTTTTAATCTATTTTTCCCCTTGGCTAAAACATCGTTCCTTCCATTTTCTATAACCCATTCGTCATTTTCAATTAAATCTTCTCTCACTCCAATTATGTATAAACGTTCACGATTTTGTGGGACATTGAAAAACTTGGAGTTAAGCAGTTCTAAGTCAATTCTGTACCCCACTTCACTAAAAGCTTCTGTCATTACATTCATCGTATTGCCTTTATTGTGATTTATTAACCCTTTAACATTTTCAAAAACAAAGAACTTTGGTTGCTTTTCCTTAAGAGTCTCAACGTATTGAAAAAACAATGTCCCTCTTGTATCTTCAAATCCCTTTCGATGGCCGGCTACACTAAAGCTTTGACAAGGAGACCCTCCAACTAAAAGATCAAATTTAGGCAGTTTTTTCTTATCAATCTTACTTACATCACCAAAATTTAATTGCTTATCAACGTTGTGAATTGCACAATATGATTTAATTGCATATTTATCAATTTCACTAAAGCCAACTAGTTCATAGTCAACCCCAATGTTTCTTAGTGCAGCTTCAAATGCACCGATTCCACTAAACAGGCTCATTACTCGTAGTTTTCTCAACAAACAACCTCCATATATTTTATTTTTATTCTAAATAAAATTGATCTTTTAATTAGTTGTTGATTCTTTTTCTAATATCTTGTAGAGATTGATCTCTCACTAGCTTACCGTCGATAAATACGTCCTCCATTTGATCTTGATTTTTAAATTCAGAGTTATAAGCTTGGATTGTTAACCCGTCAATGAGAGTAAGTTCATCGTTTTCATTGATAACTGCAACTCTCCCCCGCTGACTTCGTTTTGTCCCGTCATCAGTCTTTGGATTCTTAAACAACATTCTTTCTTCCCCGTCAACAATGGCATGAGTAGCCTTTACGGCAAAACCAAATGTATCTCTAGTGTTGTATTGGTACGTATAGCTGCCAATTCCAAACACAACATTTGTACTTGCAAAGCCCTTGGATTCCAACCCTTCCACAATTCGCTCACAACGATCTAACGTAATTGAGTCTCCGTATATTGCTCCAATGTGCGAATCTAAGAGTTTGTAACCTTTCCTGGTCACAGTCCCTCCAAATATATCCCATAGACATTCGATTAATCCCTTACGTTCAAGTTCTGTTTCTCCATTAGGATCACCAATCAAAATTAAAACTGGGTCTCCACTATCAGGGCGAATTACAACTTTCCCCTCTCGACTCATTACCTCTTTTTTTAGTTTAGGGAGATATTCTCCAATTACTTTCCAAAAATCCCAGGTGTCAGATACCACACTAAAGAATCCGCTTGGATATACGCTGGTCATAAGATGTTTGAATAAATCAAACTCATTTTTATCTCCATAGGAGCACATGACTGAATGCTCAGTTGCACTTATTGATGAGCCCACTAGCTCTTTCTCTACATTTGCATCATAATATTCTTCTAAATATGCAATAGCAGGAATAGTGTCTGTTCCATTAAAGCTTAGTAAATGACCTGCTCCACTTGTTTGGGAGGATTCTAAAGAAGACATTCCACGCATTGAAAAATCATGTCCCTGAAATCCTACAGCTTCCGTATCTCCCACTGTTTGCAAAGCATACTTCTCTAATATCTTTCTATACTGATATGCAACAGTTGCAGAAGTCATAGGTTGCCAAGTCTCTGTTGAGAGGATTGTCTCCAAATAATTTGTTAGCCAAAAGAACCTTTTATCTGTGTTTTCAATTGTTAAAACTGGAACTCTCATGGGTACCCGAGAACCTTCTTTAAGTGCTCTAATCTTAATTGGCAAGTAGCCTAAATCATGTAGTTCTTCAATATGATTTGTATCAGGACTTTCTTTCCCCAGTGCATTTTTAACAATTCTCATATACTCATTTACAATTTCCTGTTTAGGTCTTCTGAAGAAATGGTTATTAAAGTACTCAATCAGATATTTTTTCACAAACCCCTGAACACCAAAAACAATAATTTTATCAGCTCTCGGAAAAAATTTATTACTACGTGGAGTTAGAGTTGAATACACACTTTCTGTTTTCTCAGGGTATTGTTCACGATGGCTCAATTTATAAAAGTCAGCTAATAATGTTGCAGGTGTTTTTTTCATCGAATCGATCCTCTCTATCATGTTATTAGGTTTGGTTTTTATTTGTTCAAATATTGTATACTTTTAGCTTTGACTCATATTTTTTATTTTCCCAATTGTTTTGTTCGGTTAAAATGCTATCTGTAGTGAAGACAGTGTCAATGTGATTAAATAGTTCACCTTTGAAGATTGTGTTCTCTGCATGAGCTACTAATAAGAACACATTAGAAAAACCATGTTCACGTAATTTCTTTGAGCTATGGACAAACGTACCGCCTCTGGATGAAAGGTCATCTACAATTATTACTTGGCGTCCATTCGCTCCACTAATGTCTCCAACAAGCTCTAGCCCTTTTATTTCACCTGTTTCAAAATCTCTATGCTTGTGTCCTACAAGGACATTTTTAGCTTTCATCCTACTGTATCTTTTACTTGCACCTGCATCTGGAAACATCAAATAATCTTTGTTCTCATCAAACCTCACAATTCTTTTAACTAAATTAATCAAATTAAAATTAATGAAATTTGGTTTCACTCTGTTTAAAAGTGCAGTCGTTACATCAGAATGTGGTTCGTATACTTCGATCTCTGAAAATTCTAATTCATTAATAAACTGGGCAACGTATTTCAAAGTAAATGGTGAACCGTTCTCACTCCTATCCATTCTGCTGTACGGCATATATGAAATACTCAACCTGGTAGTTTTAATTTTTAGTTGGTCTAAGTATCTTTTAACAAACATCAGTTTTATCAAGTCAGTATTATTTTCAAATTTAAAACCTACATTAGTAGCTGAATCCGAATTCGCCAGTACATCAATGCTTTTGTGATTTAAGTTTAATTCTCCATTTGGGAACTCTGTAAATTCAACTTTCTTGCTATTCACTGTAATCATCTTCATTAATCCCCTTTCTAAAGCATTGTTTTATAGCCATTTGTCTTGAGTTATCCAATCAAATGAATAATGCCTTCAGCAATCTCATCACTGTTCCACTGTCCTGTATCCCACGAATATGTATGTAACCCTACATCGCTCATCACTTCTCTATATAACTCTAATACCGGCTCAATATCACGATCATTTATGTATTCATCACCACGTTCAAGTAAGCGCTGCTTAATAACTTTTGGATCAGCGTGTAAGTAGATCACTTTTGCTTTATCTCTAATCTTTTCCTCGATTGTTCTTTGCTGCTCTTCCGTTAAGATTGAGTAATCCTTGAACTTCTTCGCATAGACTAAATTTGAATATATGTATCGGTCAATAATTACATTGTCCTCATCAGCCAGCTTGTTAAAGTGTTCAAACAGCTTCTCATTACCGCTCTTAGCCAATTCAAAGCTGGATCCCTTTATTACCGGATATCCGAGTTCTTTGCTAAGCTTATCTGCTACTGTTGATTTGTAGCAGCAGTCAGTGCCTTCTAAAATAATCATCGTCATTTATCTTCCACCCTTCTTACATTGCTGAAGCCTATCACCCTATATGAGCCGTCTGGAAACTCAACTTCTAATTGCTCATGTCCTTTATCAACTTGCGCAACAACACCAATCTCACCCGTGAAACCTGCAATCACCTTCTCTCCCTGTTTAAACATTCAATTAACCTCCTTTAGCTGGATTTATTTCATGCTCCTTGAAGAATGTAATATCACCTGTTTCATCACTGACCGCGTAATCATATGTGGCAGAATGCATCAACTCAACAATCTTCCCTTCTCTTCCAACATGATGTGGGCAAGCGTTCTTTGCATTCTCATTTATGATGACTTTTAACCCTTCTGGATAAGACCAAAACTTCGGCAATTAACCGCCTCCTAACTAATAATCGAGATTGTTCCACTTTGCTTACCAAAATTAATTGCGTCACGCTCGGTTGCTACAAGCAAGTCCACTTTATTTCCAACGATTGCGCCTCCAGTATCAATTGCAATTGCTTTGAACGTTTCCCCACCGATTCTTACTTCAACAATTGAATTCAAAGGAATAACGCTTGGATCGCTTGCAATAACACGATACCCTTTATAATAGATTGATTGAGTAACATCAACACCTGTTCTAGTTGTTCCTGTGCATCCTTCTTGGCAGTGTGCAATATAAGCACTCAGCTTAACCTGGACGGTTTTCTTTGCGGCCGGTGGCTTGTTTTCTTTTTCTTTAATAATAATTTTATTTTTATTCTTAATAACTCTATGCTTTGCCTTCTCACCTCCTCTCATGTGCCTTTTCTTACTTTGCTTAGGTTTAATGAGTTTTGCTGAGATAATCTTCTCTGTATGCCTTTTTAATTGTTGTTCTTTGTTCGTTTGAGCTTTTTTAAATAGCCGTAAGACAATATTCTCACTTGATGGTATCCTAATCTGTCCAGACTTCTTATAAAATGATTCTTTTATTGAGTCTTCATTTCCCTCTGTTTTATGTAAATGTTGCTCATAACTTATGTAAGAAAAAGTGGTTAACGGAATTAAAATCATCATACCATAAACGGATTTGAAAATGTTCGTTTTTATTTTATTTTTATCCATAAAATTTTTATTGATAATCCTGCCTCCTATACCTCAGCTCTTTTGGTTGTTAAACTAATATTGCCTTCACTATCAACATGATCAATCCTACAGACCGTGTGGCTATAGATGCTGTTCTTATATACTTTAGGAATAAAGTTATTGCCTCTTCTGAATCCAGTAAACATCAGCAGAGTTCCTCTGGTATACCAAGACTTCTCAACAACCTCTTTCTTGCCGCCGGCAACAGGTCGAGAAATCTGTTTATTATAATGTCCAAAGCTACCAGCCCACTGTTTAACTGTTACCACCCCTGTAGGTGTAAGGAGTGTAATTGTATGTTTGTTTTTATCCCTGTCTAATACGGTTCCTGCAATCCGAGTTGTTCCATATTCGTAGAGAGTTCTCCCTCTCCATTGATATGGCTTCTCTTTAATCGGTTCTTCAGGAAGCTCATAAAAATCAGCAATGCCATATTTTTCAAAGTTAATACCAGAAAGCTCATGATCGTTATAATAATAGCTCAATGAATCCATTTCCCATTTGCCATATGTGCCGCTAGCATATTTAATCCACTCATTGTTAAGTAGTCTTCGATTTAAAAGATTTAGAGCCTCATCAGTTCCCAACCATTTTTTTAATGCAATCATCTTTTTGTCATATTCTTTTTTGAATGCATTCTCTGAGATTATAAGATGTTCATTGTGAAAATCCACCACACAATTTTCATCAAAGTTTTGATTAAAGAACTCAGACGCTGCATCATCTAACAAATAAAGCTTATCATTAGGTGATTCAATTGTCTTAAAGACTTTCTTTGAAATATATTCTTTAAATTTAAAGCACCTAATTTCTAAAGCAAATTGTTCAGGAATTAAATCGTTTTCTAACATCATACCTATATTTGCCATGGTTAATTTCTTTTTAGGTTCGGCAATTATTGTGATGTACTTTTTCATGATTTCTTTTCGGTCATCAAAGGTATCAAAGCAGCCTCCCTTAATCAATTGTATTACTTGGCCTTTTTTGATTTTTCCGGTATAGAATAATTTATCAAGGAATTCTTCAAAGGACTCGTATGGTCTATTTGAAATTATTCGGTGAACTATTTCATCTCCAATTCCATTCATGCCCTTCATTCCAAAGATAATTGAATTGTTTTGAATATCTGCTTTAAAACCAAAACCTGCTTTATTAACATCCGGCAAATCAACCTTTATACCTCGATGGCGTATGCTTCCTATAGCCGAAGCAACTTTCCCATAGTCGGTTTTCTGAGTCTTTTTATTTCCGTCTTTGTCTTCTGTTTGTTCTTCATTTTCAACACCTCCACTGTTAACTGTCAAACAGGCAGTATTCCAGTATAAGGGGTTATATCGATAGTTTAAGTTCAATTCCTGTAACGCAATAATGGAATACGCTAAAGTATGAAGCAGACTGAAACTGTAGCCAAACTGTCTTTTAAATTGAACATTCCATACATAATTCAAAAGAGCGTCTGATGCACCACATTCTTTCCCTTTCTTGAAGAACAAGTTCTGAACTTCTTTTAATACATCTTCTTTTTTCTTTGCTATGGATTTTCTTAAATAATTTGACTCCTTAATATCGAAGCCGGCTATATCTTTATCCATTACCATTTGCATGACAACTTCTTGAGTATCAGCAACTCCATAAATGTCTTTTAAATATCGTTCAACCACCTTTATCCCAGCATTGCTTAGGCCATAATTGCGCATTTCTTCATACCATAGTGACATATTGTTCTTATACTTTACGTATGTGTCAACAGGTTGCTCTTCGCTATCAGACATTAACCGCATTAAAGAGTTTGTGACTGCCGCCTCAAGCAGGTTTTTGGGTTTAACTTTAATCACGGATTGGTGGCCGACCTCGGTCGAAAACTGGAACAAATCCATTACCTCTCCATTACCAGCCATTTCCCACAGCCTTGGATCTTCATATTCGATTACGTCTGGATGTATGTACTTCTTGTATGTTTCCTTTAAGTTCCCTTGCCATTCAATTTCTTTGTTCTCGATTAATTGGTCTAAGGTTACTCGAATCTTGTCTAAAGCCTCAATGGTAAGAAGATCAAACTTTACCGAGCCCATGGCTTCACTATCACCCATATTAAACTGTGTAATAAAAGCTCCTTTAGGAGTTTTCATCATTGCATTCGACTTCGTGTATTCATTGTTAAAGATGATAACTCCAGCTGCGTGAGAAGACCGTTTATTAGTTAACCCTTCAATTTTCAGAGCTGTTTCTTTAAGATTGGGATATTGTTCAACCTCTCTAATAAACTCTTTCATTGGTTTTCTATTAGTTTCTTTGTCACCATAAAAACAATGCGTTAAAGGCCAGTTAGACCCTCTTTCATAAGGAATCATCCCACTTAAATATTCAGATATATCGTTATCTATCCCTAAGCCTCTACATGCTGTCTTAAGTGCTGATTTTGAGCCCTCAGTTCCAAAAGTAGCAATTTGAAGAACACGTTTGTCTCCAAATCTTTTTCTAAGTGCCTTAAGAATTTTTTGTCTTTTTGATCCTTCAGTATCAATATCGATATCTGGAAGATCAGGTCTAGATTTATGTATATGTCTCCAATGTGGTAAATCATATTGCATTGGGTTAAATTGAGTGTTGTCGAGTAAATAGTTAACGAGATATCCTGCCGCACTTCCCCTGGCTGCCCCAACTAAACTATCTCCACCACACTCATCATCCCAAATAATATTAATTATTTCTCTGACTGTTATGTAATAAGAAGGCATGGACTGGTTTAGCTTTTGGCTGATTTCCCAAAGCTCTCCAAGCTCAACATTAATCCTATTTAATATTTTGTGAAATGCTTCCTTTGTTAGCTCATTTGTTTTCAACTTATCATCAAAGCCATCTTCAATTAATTTCAAGAGATATCTGTCCTGCTCATCTTTTGATTCAGACATCTTCTTTATGTACTCATATTCATTATATGCTGGTTTAAATAAATGCCTTAATTTAAACTGTGGTAGCTCCATTTTTGGAATAATTGGTTCGTGCTCAATCGTATAGTCTTCAATCATCTCTCCAATTAGCAATGTGTTTTCAATGGCCTCATTGATGATCTCTTTGTCCATGTAGTCCATTCTCTCATGAATTTCATCAACATTCTGAACAAAACACGCCTCATAAAAAGAGTCGACTTCTCTCTCTCCATCCTTGGCGTTTAAAAAGGCTTGATGAATTGCCCTGTCTTCCGGTCTAAGAAAGTGTGCATCAGTTGTGACAATCATTTTCAATCCATAGCCGTTAGCTATATCAACAAGTTTCTTATTACAATAAATCTGTTCTTCACTTAAAGCTGGCTGAAGCTCAATAAAGAACTTATCTTTCCCAAAGACTTTAATACACCATGTTATAAACTCATGAATTTTTAATTTGTGCTGTTTGATTGACTGAATGTCTCCACTTTCTTCGCATTCTTTGATTCTGAGTAAATTGATATTCACCTCAGAGCCGAGACAAGCTGTTGTAGCGATAATGTGACCTGGATCTTTGCTAAGCAGTTCTTCTACATCCTTTTTAACTGTTGGCACTCTTTCCATTGTTCCTGTGTAAAATGAATTTCCCCAGGCTTGTGAAGACAGTATTCTTAGCTGCTCATGTCCTATAGGATCGATTGCCAACATTAAAAAGTGCGGAAACTTTGTCTGTCCTGACTTATAGTTATCACGAACTTCTTCCAGTGAATCGACTAAATATGCTTCATTCCCAAGTATGAGTTTAAAATCTGCAGGCATATCCCCCTTCTTCTTCATTTCTCTGACAGTCTTAATCGCTTCCAAATGCGCTGAAAGAACCTCATGGTCAGTAATAGCTAATCCTTTATAATGCATCTGAACCGCTGTTTTAAGCAATTCTCCTACTGAATTTGTTGAATCGAGAAGCCTTATGTTACTTTTATCAGTGTGACAGTGACATCCAATCAATTTTCATCCCCCTTAAAACACAAGTTCTTTTTTCTTTGTACGAACCACCTCCAAGTCATAAATTTCAATTTGAGGTGTTTGTCTGCCCTTATATTCATTTACCTTTGCCTTACCAACAACATTAAGTATTAAAGTTCCATTTGATTGAGTAAGTTTCTCAAAGTATTCTGTATCGCTTTTAAAGCGTATGTATTCAATATCTCCATGTTTAAACTTGATTGTTGTCTTGTTCTTTTTCCCTATGTGTTCAATTTGATCAGTATCAACTTCTAGTTCTGTTATTGCTACTAATGGTTCTTCGACCTTATAGCCCCAATAATCTTTATAGCTATACAGCTTAATTAAAAATTCCTTTCTAAGTTGATTAGCCGGTATCTCAAAGTCAACATTTTGAACTTCTTCACCTGTCTCTACATCTTTAAATTTTTCATTTATAACTTCATTAACCAAAATTAAGTTTTCACGCTTGATTGCAAATCCGGCTGCATTTGGATGGCCTTCAACAAATTCAAACAGCCCTGTATCTGTTAGCTCTTTTTTAAAGTCTTTGATGTAGCCAGTCTCATACCCTCGAATAGACCCGCTCAACATCCCTTCTTCTTCATCGCTTTTTCTAGCCAGCAAAACTGGCTTTTTATATTCACCTGCAAGTACATTTGCTACTAGCCCAGTCAAGCTTTTATCCAAAATTCCCTCAGTGTAGACTATAAGCACTTTATTAGCTACCAAATTCTTTTCTTCAATTCTGTTTTTAATTTCCACTGTAGCTGCATCAACAATGCGTTTCTGTTTAGCTTTAAGGTTCCCCAAAATCCTGACTGTGTCATCGTGAATTGACACGAGATTGATTTCATCTTGTCCACGTTTCTTATATGGAACTTTTTCTTTAGACAACAGAAACGATCTCAACAATTGATCTTTTTCTTCACTGCTACCGACCCTTATAGCTGCGTTAATTAATGGATTAATAAAGAACTGTGTGTTCTGTATGTTTGTGCAACCCTTGGTTGAAAACTCTTGTTTTTTAAAGAGCTTTTTGATTAATGGATGCTTAATGTTCCTTAAGCCTTCATTCATAAAGTACCTGGTCTCTAGATTTCTTGAATCAGCTGAATCGGCTATATTACCAATAGAAACAAGATCTAAAAATTGTTCTGCTTTGGTTTTGCCTAGCTTATAATCAATGGCCTGGCAAAGCTTATATGCCATTCCAGCACCCGTTAATGTTTTGTTTGAATACTCAGTCGAGAGCTGATTGTTGACGACTATAGCGTGTTTAGATTCTCTTTCACATTCATGATGGTCAATAACAATTACATCTACGCCACTCTTTTTTAGCTCCTCATGTTCATCAAATTGACCTGATCCAGCATCCGGAATTAAAACTAAGTCGACATCATCAGGAATTGTATCAATGAAAATGCCGTGCTCTTTATCCTCATGAATCCGGTATCGTATGTCAGCTTTCGGATAAATTGCTTTTATGTAATTGATAATGATTGAACTGGATGTGTACCCATCTACATCGCTATCCACTTGAACAAATATTTTATTTTTATTCTCTAAATGCTTTATTAAACAATTAGATGCTTTATCAATGTTATCGAGTTTTGAAAAATGAATGACTGAGCTCTGGTTCACATCAATAAAGCTCTGAGGATTTTCAATTCCTCTGTTCTTTAAGATTGTAAATAATAGGTTGAAATTATAATCATTGTTGCCAATGAGCTTATAAGCCACTAAATTCCTCCTTCGTTTGTATTGATTTCAATCTTTCTTCTCATCAGCTCCTCTAAAATGTCTTTTCCCTTATCAGCTGGACTGTCTTTATAATCCAACATGTTTTCAAAATCCCACAAAACATACACACGAACATACGGCGTAAATTTTCCTGCAAGCTTCAAGATTTTTTTCTGATACTCTAGCAGTTTACGTTGATACATCTCCTCTGTCTCATGCTCTTTCGGTGGTCTATATTTATCTAAAGCAATAAATACTTCTTCCACTCCAAGAGAAAGTAAGATATCACGGTGAAAATTTGAAATGTTGTTTGAACAGACTGCGCATGTGAAATTTGCTTCTCCATAAAAGTCCTGACATTTTAATACTGACTTTTCTGATTCAAAAATTAAGGCTTTTTTAAACCTTTCAATTGAATCTTTTGTTTTATGTAATCCATATAAATTCATCATGGTCTGATGATTATACAGGGTGTTCCCAACTTTTAAAGGCATATATTTATAGCCGGCATCAACTTCCTCTTTAATAAGAGACCGTCTACGTATGCCAATCAATCTATTATTTAAATCTCGATGTGGAATGGTTATACCTTCTGTGTAGCTTCTAAAATAGTAGCCAATTTCAAAGTCATTTAATGTTTGCGTGCTTATCCCCTCGTCTAACCACATTTGATGAGGATAAGGCATAAATACATCTAAAACAGTCTCATTGAAGCTGGGAAGTTCAATATCTATCTTTTTCCTCTTTTTGAACTTCCCCATCCATTCCCAGTCATCAATTAAATCATTATTCGTGAATGTCTCCCTATTACCGAAACCAAATGTTCTCCCAGCTAGCCCTGCAACATACTCAATGGCTTGATTGAAAGATATATTGATCCCTTTTTGTCTTTTTGCTCGTATTACAAGCTCAAAGACATCGAATGTGTCTCCACATTCTGTATAGCAATGAAATTGCTTTGCTTCGTGGTAATAATACAGTTTGTAGCTTCCACTAGAAGCGTTATGACAAACGGTTCTGTATATTGGGTTTCCTTGTTGATCCCATTGATTATTTTCGCTACCCAATTCTTTTAATATTTTATGTATATCCTCAAGCGTAAGACTTTCTTTTATTCTGTCCTTATCATATTTCAAAGGGTGCTACACCCCTTATCCTGCTTTAACATTCAATTTTTCAACTGTAATTAATTCGTTATCGAGATTTGTTGTGAAACAATCCTTGATCCGCATATTTCCCATATTTATATGGGAGAAGACTTTTACTTTGTCGTACTCATTTCCCCTGTTCTTAAATACGTGTGTAACAAAATTTGGCTCTGAGTAAAAACCTGCTTTTAAAATCGGATCAATAGCATCCTTCTCTTTTTTACTTAAGGGTAGAATAATCATTGCAGCATCAGTCTTATCTGCAATAGCTTTACTTCCTCTAAGGTAAGATGCATCTATAGCTTGTCCTTTTTGCCATGCCTCTTTCCATTCACCATTTAATTGAGTAGCACTCATCATATAGACATCGTATTTGTTGCATAAGCCCTTTAACTTATCAGACATAAGCAAAAGGATTTGATCCTCTCTTAGGTTGACGCCGCTTTTTTTACTCATCTCCGAAAAAATTGTCACCGATGAGTGAATATAATCAAAGTAAATGTACTCAACATTATTTTTAATTACATTCTTTTCAATCGTTCTCTCGATCTCCTGGATATTGAAATCTGGAAGATGCTCGAACCAAATATTGGACTCTTGAAGAACTTTAGCAGCTTTGCGCACAAGCTGTTTTTCTTGCTCATTAATAGTATTTCTTAGTATTTTTTTCTCTTCTACACCACTGATATAGGCAAGAGCCAAGCTTTGCAATTCCTCTGCCATCATTTCCGTTGAGATGACCGCGGAACTTTCATTCCAAGGATTTTTAACCCATTCCTTCTTTTTAAGGTCGTACAACTCAGTTGCACTTAATCTACAAGCATCAGCAACCATATTCCTTGTTTTACCTCCGCCTGTAATACTTGAGCGAATATAAAACTTTTTCTTGCGAGACCCACGGAAAATTGACGTAAGCATTTCGCTATTTAGTGGTACTCCAATATCTGGCGACTCCTCAAAAGAATCTAATAACTCATCAATGCCTTCTCCACCTTGAATTCCCACGCTTTCGGATGAGGTTCGAAACTTCTCTTTTACATCTACAATCTTCATTTCATAAGCTGCTAGAATTTCATCAATCGATTTCTTATCAAACTGTTCCTGCATTTTTTCTTGTTCTTTTGGATCAATTATAGTTTCATCATAAATCTCCTTGATATCGAAACCTAAGCCGCTCATTTCTCTGAGCAAACTAAACTTTTTTAGTCTTTTGTAGTGGTAATCAAAGTTTTCGACTACAGCCAACTCTTGAATTCTCTCGATGTATTCAAGGCCATTGTTATCATGAAAAATCTTATATTGAATGTCGTAATCTTTTAGATATCCATCTATCTCAACCTCATTCAATACTTCCGTCCCTTGCTGGAATAAGTTACTCATAGCAAAAAACAGTATTGAGTGAAATCTTGAAGGGAAATCATCCGAAGTAATCCTATACTTGTTGCTTTCAGACAAGATTGTGGGATCCTTGAGTATGCTTCCTAAAACCTGAATAATTGCTTTTTTGTCTTGTAGCAAATGGACTCTCCTTCCTATAATGTTGAGATGTCAACAAGTCCCCTTTTCTTTCTCAATCCCTTTTTTATAACTAACGTGATTTCTTCTCTTTTGTGATTTTTAGGGTCTTCAGCTGATTTTTGGATTGCCTTTTGTTTAATGTAATGTCGCTTGGCCTCATCATATACAAAAGGGACGATTCCAATGCCGTCACCTTCTCTTGGATGATTCTCCAGTGTTTCATAAAAGTACTTAAGCGCAAGCTCGATTCCTTTTAGCTTATACCCATATTCCTCTTGAAACTCTTTGATCTGTTTTAGCATCATACCTGTCGGAGATGCAAGACCATATAAGTTGCATATGTATTGAAGTAAATCTTTTCGATGGTCTGCCTCTTGTCTCCACGTGTTGAAGCACTGTTCATGGTAGTATCTTTTTTTATAAGAAATCGCTAAATCCTTATCTAATTTAGTCTCACAATATGGACATTTGACTTGTCTTCCCAAATAATCACCCCTAATAAGGAGGAGGGAATAATCCCCCCAGTTTATTTAGATAGAAGATCGTTTAGGTCATCCAAGATTACAGACATGACGTTTACTTGTTTGCGGCTGCATTCAGTCACTTTAACTCCCTTGCCTAAATGCTTCTCTGTAATCTCATTAACCTCTTCCAATCGTCCCTCTCCATTGAGCTTAATTCCAACTTCTTTGATTTGCTCCATCAAAGAGTCATAATCAAGCTCCTCTGAAGCATTGTTTTGTTTTTGCTCTTCATATGTAACAGCAACAATACCTTCTGCTTCTTCCTGTCTTTCAACTGCCTCGATAATGGCCTTCTCCAGGTTCTCTGCAGTGAATTCAGGAAGATATGTGTCAATGTAATCGAATCGGCTTCGAGCGAAATACTCATCTGTTTCAGCCAGCCAGGCGCTTGATTTAATAACCTTTCCATCTTCATCAACTCCATTAGAAGTTAGATAGAGGACAATATCACTGTTATCAAGTACTGGAGCTAAAACTCGCTTATCTCCTTTCGGTTGTACCTTCCCTTTTTTGTCTTCTGCAGCATGAGCTATAAAAATAACGGTAAATCCGACACTGATTAGTTTGTTAATTTCTTCCCATACTTCAGTTTCATACTCTTTCCAAAGTCCATAACCGTCATTTCCGTCTTTAATCCGTTCAACATCATATTGTTCACAAACATATCTTGTTGCATATTTAGCGAATGCGTCTACTTCATCAACAATGATTGACTGATACCTTTCTTTGGCCTTTTCAGCATTTTTGTTTAACTGCTTGTTTACCTTTTTAAAATCAGCCCAACTATTGACAGGCATGAATGGAACACCAGCAATAGCATTCAATCCTTTTTCGAATGGGAGATATAAGGGTTTTTTCATTCTTGTGCTCTGTTTTGTCTTACCTAGATTATTCGGCCCATAGACTGTTATAACTTTTCCTTCTGTTCCTTTTGCTACTACAGAAATTTGAGGGTTGAAAATATCGATTGCCATTTAAGCTCTCCTTTATTTTTGAATTTGATGGGTGAGTCAAAGCCCACCCCCAGTTATGTATTTTCATTCAAACTATTTTATTTTTATCTATTAAAAAGGGAGGTCATCATCTGAAATTTCAACCGGCTTTGAAGGCTTGTTATTAGGAGCGCTTCCGCCAAACCCAGACTTTTTATCGTTTTCTTTATTTCCTTCTTTCTTCAGCTCATCTAGGTAAATCTCTCTTTCAGTCAACGCTTTTTTAATTGCATCTGTCTTAAAAGCATTTTTGCTATCCTCGTCATATGGATCATTGCCACCTGTAATTAGGTACTCTCTTTTCGAATTAGTAGTGATTTCTTTCTTGTCTTCGCCAAATGCTGCTGTTTTGGACGTTACTTTTTGCTCTTTGAAGTTAATAATCTTTCCAAAAACATTAACCGTAGACCCTTTTTCATAATTATTTTCAACATATTGAGACCCTTCTTTTGTGACTACAAATTCAAACGGAATTACTTTCCCACCATATAAAGGAATATAACCATTTAAATTAACTCTGCCCGTTTCTTCACCTTTTACTTTTTCTTCGGTTACATTCTTTACAAACAGCTCAACATCAAATTCTGCTCTTGGATTGAATTCTTCATTGGCGTCCAGTCTATTTACAAAGTTAGTCGTTAACTGTGGATACGCCTTTAAAATCCCTTGAGAGTAATATTCATTCAATCCAATCTTTCCTTGGGTAATTCTCACTTTGTCAG